>DASRCX010000053.1:0-188920 GCA_035652895.1 Terriglobia bacterium | reverse complement strand
TGCCAACTCCAGCTGAAAAACTCTTCTCGCTGTTCCAAGGCGGCCCACCCGCCCTCGCTTTGCCCTCGCGCCGCTCTCGCGCTCATGTCGGCGCACCAAGAAAAAATCCCGCTGCAAAATAGACCGGCGCTACCGCCCCCCCACCACGCGACCTGCCTGAAACCTTCCCCCGCGGCCCTCAACCTCATCCCTTCATGCAGATTCCGAAACGGCTGGAAATTATTTCTAGAGCTTTCCTTGACCTTGCTGGTAGCGTAAAATAAGATAAGTGATTTTGTGCGTTGCAGTGTCCCTTGGCTGTGGGGAGGTGCGAAGAACGAGAGGGACTGCTAGCGAGGCAGTGACGGGCAACAAAACAAATGTTTGAGGCACTTCAAGACAAGTTTCAGCAGGCTTTCAAAAACCTCCGGGGAAGGGCAACACTCACTCCGGAGGCGGTTGATGAGACGCTGCGCGACGTGCGGATGGCATTGTTGGAAGCAGACGTCAATTTCAACGTGGTAAAGGCCTTGCTTGAAAGGGTCCGCGTTCGCGCGCTGGGAGAAGAAATTGGGGCCACGTTCACGCCTGCGCAGGAAGTCGTGCGAATCGTGCGGGACGAACTTATTGAAATTCTGGGTCGTGACGCTTCATTGCTGACCTTTTCGAAAGAATATCCATCAGTTTTGCTGATGGTTGGGCTTCAGGGCTCCGGAAAGACTACGACCTCCGGAAAGCTGGCCCTGTGGTTAAGCAGGCGCAAGAAGCGACCGATGCTGGTCTCCACAGACGTTTATCGTCCGGCGGCACGGGAGCAACTGGCGGTTATCGCGCAGGCTGTCGGCATTCCATGCTTCACGGGCGATGGAATCAACTCGCCTATTGAACTGGCTTTGGCAGCCAGGAAGGACGCCGCCGACCGCGGACACGATGTGCTGATCGTTGATACTGCGGGCCGTTTGCACATCGATGAGCCGTTGATGAAGGAAGTCTCGGAATTACGCGCAGCCTTGCGCCCCACCGAAGTCTTGCTGGTGGCCGACGCAATGGTCGGCCAGGACGCAGTGAAAAGCGCCCAGGAATTCCACGAGCGGCTCGGCGCAACGGGCGTTATTCTGACGAAACTCGATGGCGACGCGCGTGGCGGCGCTGCCTTGAGTATCCGCCATGTAACAGGCCAGCCGATCAAGTTCATTGGCGTCGGCGAAAAGTACGATGCTCTGGAAGTTTTCTACCCCGACCGCATCGTCTCGCGCATTCTCGGGATGGGCGATATCCTGTCGCTGATCGAGAAGGCTGAACAGGCGATTGACCGGAAGAAGGCCCTGGAAGTCCACGAGAAACTCCAGACGGACTCGTTCACGCTGGCAGATTTTCGCGACCAGCTTGTCCAGATGCGTTCGCTCGGGCCGCTCGATCAGATGCTGGGGATGCTGCCGAGGGTAGGTGTCCTGAAGAACATTGGCAAAGTGAAAGTGGATGAGAAAGAGCTGATCCGGATTGAGGCGATTATTAACTCGATGACCGAGAAGGAGCGCCGGCGGCACGACATTATCAATGGAAAACGTCGGAAACGGATTGCACGAGGCAGCGGGACGACCGTTCAGCAGGTGAATCAGGTGCTGAAACAGTATGTCCAGATGCGGAAGATGATGAAGTCCATGAGCACGAGCCTGCTGGGGAAGCAGATGAGCCGCCTGAAAATGCCCGCGGGAGTGGGCGGATCGAATCCCGAGGCATAAATCTGCCATCGCTGGCAGGAATGGCGGTGAGCAAAAAGATTTTGTTACAGGAAGTGACATGGGTGGCTTGGCGATGACAAGGTCGCCGGGCTCCTTGTCAAACTTGAATTTCAGGGAGGACGATTGTTAAGAATAAGGCTGGCTCGGACAGGAGCTAACAAGAAACCGAGTTATAGGGTCGTTGTGATTGAACGAGACCGGGCACGTGACGGTGGCTTTGTGGAAATCGTCGGCCATTATAATCCCCGACGAAATCCTGTGGAGTTGGTCCTGAAACGGGACCGTGTGGACTACTGGCTGGGTAAGGGCGCACAGCCGTCCGAGACAGTACGGAGCCTGCTCAAGAAGGCTGGGTAAGAGGGGCAGAGGGTTCGTCCGTGTCGCCTCACTGTGGCGCAGGGTCCACCATTTGAGTTTCTCGCGTACTCTTTCTTCTAGAGCTAAGCAAAAATCGCAGTTCGGCAGGAGGGACCAAGTGGAAATGAAGAATCTCATTGAGGCGATCGCTAAAGCGCTTGTAGATAATCCCGACCAGGTGTCTGTCCGGCCGGTGGAAGGAGAGCAGATCACAGTTCTCGAGCTTCGCGTCCATCCCTCAGACCTTGGAAAGGTCATCGGCAAGCAGGGAAGAACCGCCCGATCGATCCGAACCATTCTCGGGGCTGCCGGGATGAAGCTCAAGAAGCGTTTCACCCTTGAGATACTGGAGTAGGGTGGCTTCCAGCGCCTCTGGCAAACCGCAGGATATGGATTGTAGTATGGCTTCGCAGAATCAAGCGCAAGGCGGAGCCAGGCTTGCCCTTGCGGAAAGCGAACTGCGCGGCTTCGTGGCCATAGCGTGCATTGTGCGTCCGCAGGGACGCAAAGGGGAGGTGTTGGCGGAAATTCTGACCGATTTCCCCTCCCGATTCACAGGCCTCCAGCATGCATTTCTGAATGATCCCGGGAATATTCCCTGGGAAGTAAAGGTTGAGCGCACCTGGCTGCATAAAGGAAAAGTTGTCCTGAAGTTCGCCGGCGTTGATTCAATTGATGGCGCCGAAGAGTTGAGAGGCCGATACGTTCTGGTTCCCGAGCAAGAGAAAGTTGTGCTCGCAGCTCATCAGTATTACTGGTTTGAGCTCAAGGGCTGCCAGGTTGATATCCTCCGCGAAGGCACCAGGCACCGACTGGGCGTCGTGACCGATGTTGAACCCACGGGCGGGGCCGACCTGCTCCACGTCTTTGACGGTGCAGAGGATATTCTGGTACCGCTGGCGCAGGACATTTGCAAAGTTATCGACACGGAGGCCAGGCTTATAGTTATTGAACCGCCCGAGGATCTGCTGGATCTGAATCGTTAGCATGGGAAAGGAATTCCCCGGACACAGCAGATTCGGGAAGTCCCCAAAAGCAATGCAATTTGATATCGTTACCATTTTCCCGGAATTCTTTGGGAGCATCCTTTCCCACGGCGTTCTGAAGCGCGCGCTTTCTGGCGGGCAGGTGACGGTCCGCATTCACGATCTTCGCGATTTTACGAGCGACAGGCACCGTACGGTTGATGACCGGCCGTTCGGTGGCGGACCCGGAATGGTCCTCAAGCCCGAGCCGGTTTTTCTGGCTGTGGAGTCGATCAGGTCAAATGGCGTCGCCGATGATACTCCCATAGTTCTTCTGTCGCCGCAGGGCCGGCTTTTGAGGCAATCGATTGTGGAAGAGTTCTCTCGCCATCCGCGGGTTATTTTGATTTGTGGGCGATACGAAGGGATGGACGAGCGCGTCGCGGATTTTCTTGCGACCGATGAACTCTCCATTGGCGACTATGTGCTGAGCGGCGGGGAAATCGCTGCCGCCGTCGTAATGGAGTGTGTGACGCGATTAATTCCGGGCGTGCTTGGGAACGAAGAATCCGCTATGCAGGATTCTTTTGCCGATGAAGACGTGGCCGGCGGGCAAACTGGCCGACGGTTACTTGATTGGCCGCATTACACCCGCCCCGCGGAGTTCAGGGGAATGCGCGTGCCGGAGGTCCTGCTTTCGGGCGACCACGAGGAAATTCGCCGCTGGCGGCGTCGGCGCGCGCTGGAAAAGACTTTGCGCAGGAGGCCGGACTTGCTTGCCAGCATGCCGCTGAACGAGGAAGACCGGCAGGTACTGGAAGAGTTGAAGCAGGCATCATTACAGCCCGCTCTGCCGCAGCCTCACTGATGATCGGCGCGTGGAAACTCAAGTTGGGGCCGGGGTGGGCCAGATTAGAAGGTTGATAAAAAAACGGCAGTACACGTCATTCTCAGGGCCGATGTTTATGATGGGCTCGAGGAACCTGCTTTGGGTCCGTTGGTTTTGTAAAGTGAAAGAAGCAGATTCCTCGCTTCGCCCTGTCCTGTCCGGGACAGGGCTTCGCTCGGAATGACATCGACTGAAAGCGTTTTTCAAAAACCAGTCAGGATAAATAACGAAACGGAGTATTGTCACAATGAGTGTTCTTGAAAAGATCGAACAGGAACAAATGAAGAAAGATATTCCGCATTTTCACGCGGGCGATACCGTGCGAGTGCACGTAAAGATCAAGGAAGGTGATAAGGAACGGATCCAGGTTTTTGAGGGGACCGTCGTAGGGCAACGGCGCGCCCGTAATCACTCCACCTTTACGGTCCGCAAGATTTCTTTCGGCCACGGTGTCGAGCGAATTTTCCCCCTCCACTCGCCCGTCATTGATAAGATTGAGCGGGTTCGTACCGGCCGCGTGCGTCGCGCCAAGCTGAATTACCTCCGGGCACGTCGCGGTAAGGCCGCACGCATTCGTGAATCCAGTTCTGAGCGTGAAGGTTAACAAGCAGTATCATAAGTCCGGAAAGTAGCGGCAGGTTTTCCCCGCCGAAGTGGTGAAGTCAATCCTGCGGAAGTCGTCCGATGCCGCGATCGCTTGAACCAAGAGACTTGGAATGTACTTCCCGGCTGGAATTGTCTCTGCTGCGCCGGGGTGTCAAGCTGATTGCGGGAACCGATGAGGCCGGGCGAGGCTCGCTGCTTGGACCGCTTTATGCCGCGGCCGTGATTCTTGATACGGCGCGGCCTATCGCAGGGTTGAACGACTCCAAGAAGCTCTCCCCCCAGGCGCGTGCCTGTTTTGCTGCAGAGATCCAGGAAAAAGCTTTAGCTTACAAAGTCATCGCCGTATCCGCGCAGGAGGTTGACAAGCTGAATGTCTTTGAGGCGACACGTCAGGCGATGGTTCGCGCCCTCCTTGCTCTTGATCCGCTGCCCGAGTTTGTCCTGGCTGATGCGATGCCTCTCGCCAGCGGCCGCAAGCCCGGATTTTCGATTCCTTACTGGTCCATTATCCATGGCGACGCACGATCCGTATCCATTGCCGCCGCTTCAATCCTTGCCAAGGTAGCCCGCGATGCGCATCTCGATCGGCTGGATCGGAAGTACCCGCAGTATTGCCTCGCACGAAACAAGGGGTATGGAACGCGCGAACACCTTGAAGCTCTGGCGCGCTTCGGTCCCTGCCCCGAACATCGCCGCACCTACCAGCCCGTAAAAGATTTTCTTTCCCCCCGCCTGCCATTTGGCCCGGCTTGAATCGCCTCGGTCTATATGCTCAAACTTTTCCAATGCTATACTTCCTGACCAAGGTTAAAACGTTGAGGTGATCCTATTGCCCTTACTGCTCATTCGAAATGGACGTGTTGTCTCCCCGCAGGACAGTCTGGATGATGAACTGGACGTGCTGGTGGAAGGCGGCCAGATTCGTGAGATCGGCCCTAAATTGCCCGTTCATGCCGATGAAGTGATTGAGGCCCGCGGCCAGATTGTTGCGCCGGGATTCGTCGATATTCACGTTCACCTGCGGGAGCCGGGGAGTGAAATTTCAGAGACGCTCGAAACCGGTCTTCGTGCCGCTGTCGCGGGCGGGTTCACATCCGTTTGCTGCATGCCTAACACCCGACCTGTTAATGACAATCCTGAATTAACGCGCCATTTGGTCGAGCGCGGGGAGGAATTAAACCTCGCGCGGGTTTTCCCGATTGCCGCCGTCACCGTGGGAAGCCAGGGTGAACGCTTGACAGACTTCAAAGCTCTCATTGAAGCCGGCGCCGTGGGCTTTTCCGACGACGGCAAGCCTGTAAGAACAGCCGTACTGATGAAAGAAGCCCTTGAGGCGGCAAGGGCACTTGGTGTTCCCATTATCGAACACTGCGAGGTGCCGGAATTGAGCGCTGGCGGGGTCATGAATGAAGGAGATACTGCGCGAGGTCTGGGTCTGCGTGGAATTCCCAACAGCGCCGAAGATGACTGCATCGCTCGAGACATCCAGATCGCCGAAACGACCGGCGGGCATCTGCACGTGGCGCACCTCTCAACGCAAGGCGGAGTGCAGATGGTCCGTAAAGCCAAGAATCAGGGACTGCGCGTGACGTGCGAGGTAACTCCGCACCATTTCACTCTTACGGACGAAGCTGTTGCGCGCTACGGTACAAACGCCAAGATGAATCCTCCATTGCGCGCAGCCGCCGACGTGGAAGCCGTCGTCGAAGGAATTTGCGACGGCACGGTAGATGCCGTTGCTACGGACCACGCGCCCCATGCGGCCGAATTGAAGTCAAAGCCGATGGCCGAGGCGCCATTTGGCATTACAGGTCTTGAGACGGCTCTGGGTCTTGCCATGACCCGGTTGGTACATCCGGGAAGAATCTCGATCGGACGAATGATTGCCTTGATGAGTACAAACCCGGCACGTATTATCAACAAGCCCCTCGGACGCATCCGCGCACGTGGCGTTGCGGACTTAACGGTTTTTGATCCAAACCTTGAGTGGACCTATCAGGCGAGCCAGGGTTTTTCCAAGAGCCGGAACTCTCCGTTTGATGGATGGAAGTTTCGTGGCGCCGTTACTGCAACCATCGTCCGCGGCCGAATTGTCTTCCGCCGCTGAAACGAATTTATTACTGCGACTGGTTTTTCATTCTCCTGATTCGGGCAGTTTCCCGCTTCTTGGCTGTTTGCACGTCGATTTCATGGGTCTCCGTCAGATGGAGAAATGCTGACTGGCCGGAAGGTCCAAAAGCTGTCAGGCAAAGTGTGTGTGGAAAGCGCTCGTTCGGTTAACTCTCATTGACGCCGCAAATAAGGCGCACAGCTCCGCCAAACGATTCGTTCAACGCTGACCCTTTTCCTTCCATGTTTTCGCATTCCATTCCAAGTTCCCTTGCGGGATAAGGCAGAACCCGATCGTCCAGGCTGGTCTTACTCGGAGCTGCAGTCTCGCACGCTCGCCGATTTCACGGTGCAGATGTGGATGCTCCGGGGCGGCTGCCCGGCTTTACGGCAGGCTTACCGGCCTTGCAAAGCGGACAGTTATCAGGTTCATAGGTCGCCACATTCAATGTGGCCAGCGCGGTCCTGGGGACGTCAAACGTAACCCTGCCGCCGCTGCGGTCAATAAGCGCACCTATTCCGACGACCTTTCCGCCCGCCTGTTCAACGCAGTTGATGGTCTCGCGAGTGGATTTGCCGGTCGTTATGACATCCTCAACGACCAGCACAGGCTCGCCCTGGTCCAGACGGAAGCCTCTGCGCAGGGCCATCATGCTGTCCTGCCTCTCGGTGAAAAGCGCCCTCAGCCCAAGCGCACGCGCAACTTCATGGGCTACGATCACCCCGCCCAGTGCCGGGGCTACAACGGTTTTGGCTCCAAGAGCGCCCAGTCTGGGGCCAAGCTCGCTGCACAACTGCTCCGCAACGCGCGGATGTTGCAGCACGAGCGCGCATTGAATATAGCGGTCGCTGTGCAAGCCTGAAGAAAGAATAAAGTGACCCTCCAGCAGGGCTGAATGCTTGCGGAATATATCGAGAACTTCTTCTTCAGTCATGAATCGTCCTATGCAGTTGGTGAGATGAACCGAGAGGAAGTCTTCATTTCCTCGAGTATGGCCTCGGCCGCAGCAGCAGGATCCGGGGCCGCGGTGATCGGGCGGCCAACGACAAGATAGTCCGCGCCGTCATCGAGGGCAGCCTGCGGAGTTGCAATACGAGACTGATCGTTCGCCGCGACGCCCGCGGGCCGAATGCCTGGCGTGACAATCAAGAAATCAGGTCCGCATTCCCTGCGCAGAATCGAGACTTCCTTTGCGGATGCGACCACTCCGTCAAGGCCTTCCGACTGCGCCATGCGAGCCAGACGCAGGACTGCGCTCTCCGGGGGGCCCTCAATGCCCAACCCATCCAGGTCGTCGCCCGTCAGGCTGGTCAGAATTGTCACCGCCAGCACAATCGGCCGCACGCCGCGTTTCGCTGCGCCTTCTGTTGCGCCTTCGATGGCGGCCCGCATCATTTTGTTCCCGCCGAGTGCATGGACGTTCAGCATTGTAACGCCCATCGCGGCTGCGACTCTGCACGCACCGTGCACGGTGTTCGGAATATCATGGAATTTGAGGTCGAGAAAGACTTTTTCGCCTGAATCAATCAATTGCCGAACCATTTTCGGTCCTTCGGCGGTAAAGGCCTCCATTCCAACCTTGAACATCCCCACGTGGCCTCGCAGTTTGTCCGTCATTTGAGCGGCGGCTTCGGCCGTGTTGAAATCAAGCGCAACAATCAGCCTGTCTCGAACCTGCACTATTTATTCTCCCGGTTCCTGTCTGATGACGGCACATGTCCAGATGCCCGATGAAATCTGTTGCAGCACCCTCAGCCTGACACGACCCGGCCGCCGACAAACAGCCATTCCCGGCCTTTTCCATCAGCAGTATTCGGCGGCCCTTGTGTATTTAATCACTTCTTTTGCCCGCGCCGCGTAGTTCTCGCTCCCTCAGGCGCAAGATGCTGAAGCGCGACTTCTTGTTTACGATATCGTGCCACGTTGCGCCGATGCTCGGCAAGCGTTTTGGCAAAACGATGGCCGCCATGATTGTTACTGACAAAATAGAGATAATCCGTAGAAGCCGGATGAATAGCGGCGCTGATGGATGCCTTCCCCGGATTGCAGATCGGGCCTGGCGGAAGCCCGGGGTGGAGGTACGTATTATAAGGGGACTTCAAGTTCAAGCCGCTTTCGGTGATGGGGCTCGCAGGCCGTTGAGCGATTTCTGCGGCGTAGGCTACAGTAGGGTCACACTGCAAGAGCATTCCTTTCCGCAAACGCAGTTCGAAGACTTGTGCAATGATGGTACGCTCGCCGGGGTCTGGTGTTTCTTTCTCGACCAGCGAGGCCAGCGTCATGACTTTATGGAGACTTTCATCACGATTGCTGAGTTCCTGCCCAAAATTCTGATGCAGGACCTGCCGGAACCTCGCCAGCATGGTCATGACAATACTGGCCGGCGTCGAGTGGTATTCGAACCGATAGGTGTCCGGGAACAAATAGCCTTCGAGTGATGGGGCCTTAGGGTCCAGATCATGGATTAGAGATGTCTGTTGCGTCACCTTCAGGAAGTCTTCAGGAGCTATTCCAAGCGTCCTTTGAAGGATGCGAGCGATGTCAAAGCGGTTTGAGCCTTCGGGAATCACAACTGTTCGGAAATAAACTTCTCCTCGGACAATCTTGCGGTAAACATCCAGCGGCCGCATTGGCTGATCAAAGAGGTATTCTCCAGCCTTTAGATGATCGTGACGGCGCCATCTGCCGGCGGCATAGATCAAAAGAAACGGCAACCGGTGTGCCAGAACGCCTTTTGATACAAGCTGGTCAGCAACTTCCGGGGCCTGCATCCCCGGGGGAATATCGACGATCGTCCGCCCTGAGTAACCCTGATAAGGGCGCAGAATCTCAGTGCCGATCACGGCAATCCCCGCGATGGTTGCCAGGAGTGCGAGCACGACAAGAGTTTTCTTCACACGTTTTCTCCGCCGGAATCAACTCGGTGTGCCAGGCTGGCAAGGTGATCGAGGTAGTTTTGAAGCAGCAGCACCGCGGCCACGCGGTCAACGGCTTGCCGCCGCTTGTTGGTACTGAGGCCGGCATCTCTCAGCATCCGGTTTGCTTCCACGCTGGTGAGCCGCTCGTCCCAAAGTTCGACGGGGCAGCATAATCTTTCCCGCAACTTTCTCGCAAATTCTTCGGCATGCTTCGACATCGCCGTCGCTTTTCCCGCATGGCCGATGGGATTTCCCACGATTACCTTTTGAATGGAATATTCTTCGACTATTGCCTGAATGTGTTCAATGTCTTTGCGAATGGCGGTCCGTTGCAGGGTGGGGAGTCCTTGCGCGGTGATGCCCAGCGGATCGGAAACAGCCAGGCCGATGCGTCTGAGTCCGAAGTCAATTGCCAAAATTCTTCCGGGCAACTTTCCTTCCCACTGGGCCGAGACATATCCGGCAGACCATTTTCTCGCAGCCCCATTCAATCTTGTCTGCTCTTATCATACACTGCAGTCGGCCAATGCAAGTTCCTGAAACAATAACGGAAAATGTAGCTGGAGAAGAACCGCCCGGCAGGATCTTTCGCAATCACATTGCCGGAAAGCCCGTCAGTCTTCGAGCGGTTTTCTTTCCTGATATTCGGGGAATAGAGTGGCGGGAACCCTGCTTCCCGCAGGCGCAAGATACTTGAATGCCTGGAAAGTCACAAAAAGGCTCGTGGCAAGCACAAGCGTACCAACAGCCGCATGTGTAACATTCATCACCGTGAGACCCGGCTGGACGCCCGGAACGGCGCGGGCGTTCAGGATCATGCTGTAATCTATCAGTCCGAGAAAGAGTTGTAAACCGACGGTCTCACCCAGGAAGATAGCAGAAATCTTAAATTCCCTAAGTTGGGAGAATTTCGTCAGCGCCATCTCCATAACCCATAACGAGCACACGGTCACAGCAATCCCCAGTACCAGGTGCGGAGCGATCCCCGTCCCCTTTCTCCGAAAACCTTCTCCCAAAAACGGCTGCACAAAGATGGCGGCGGTTGTAAAGATAAGGACCTGCCGCACGGAAGGCGATGCGAGGTCCGGAGTCTTGGGTTCGTCCCACCGCCAATCTGTTCGCGTAAACAAAGCCAGGCACACAGTGAGACAGAAGAAAATCTGAATGCCCACCGCGGAAGCGGCAAACGCGGCCGTCGGCATAACTCTGCGCACTGTGCTCAGGTTCGCCAGGATTGTTGCAAAAAGAACAACGATGCTTATGTTGCCCAGGGTTTTTATATACCGGGGAGAAGTGCTCTTCAGGAGCCACAAGACGAAAACAACGGTCAATGTTGCCACGGCCAGTTCGAATCCGCCAAGAATACGTACGTACTTTGCGGCCTGGCTGTCACTGCTCGCAAGCCCCGCCCATGGAGAGATGCCAGCGCTCGAGTCTGCATTCGCGGCGAGCGCTCCGGTCATGAGCATGAGAAACGTCATGACAGCGACGAGACTTCCTAAGCGGTGCAACCAGGAAACGGTGCTCTCTGTGCCTCTCATGATTGCTTGGCCTTCTTCGTACTTGGTCTTCTTGGGCAACGGCAAGAACTTACTCCACGATTCTCACAAAGCCGCTTGCCGAGTTGAATCTCGGATTCCACTAATCGTGAGACGCCACGATCAGGGGCGGCTCATCTTTCCCACGAGTCTTGCGATAGTTTCCCTCGGCAGAAATCGTTGTGAAAAGACGCTTGCTTTGTTGATAAGACGCGGCACGACAAGGCCGCCTCCACGCTCGAGTTGTCTGAGCGCCGCATCCACCACTTCCTCCGGCGGTTGCGGGTTTGCCGGGAACCTGTGCCGTCCCTGACGCGCGCCGATATTCACAAAATTCGTCCGTGTGCCTCCGGGGCAAAGCGTCACAACTTTCACGCCATAGGACCTCAACTCCTCCCGAAGCGCCATGGAAAAACTGTTCATAAAAGCCTTCGTGGCTGCATAGACCGTGGCATACGGAATCGGTTGAAAGGCTGTCATCGAAGAAACGTTAATGATTCCGCCCTGCCGCCGCTTGATCATCTCCGGCAAAAGGTGAAATGTCAATTCAATAAGCGTCTCGATTTGCAGGCGCATCATGGCCGATTGGGCTTCCAGAGGAAGGAGCCAGAAGTTGCCTCGGGCGCCGAAACCAGCGTTATTGATTAGGAGATCAATTTCTATGCCGCGTTCGGTGAGCAGGCCCGCAAGCCGCCCACCTGCACCCGGCTCGCTCAGGTCCATGCCCAAGGACTCGGCGAGCACGCTGTGCCGCGATTTGAGGTCGGCAGCCAATGCTTCCAACTTGCCGCCTGAGCGCGCGACGAGGAGAACGTTTTTCCCACGAGCGGCCAGTTCCCGTGCAAAGCATTCGCCAATGCCACTCGAGGCTCCGGTAATCAGCGAATAGAGCGGAGGGCTCATGCCTGATGTCCGGCTGGCGCGTTTTGCGAGTTTCTTATTGTGGTGGTCAATGACGAGGAACGCTTCCGGTGATAGAGCGACTCGCGAACATCCGCCGGGTAGCGCGTCTTAAAGACAATATCCCAGAAACCGTTGGTGAGGCCGTAGCCCTTTTCCATCCCTTTCGGGCTGTGGTGATAAAAGTGGTGGCGCTTGATGTAGCGGAAATACGGGCTTCGAAAGTTGTAGAAATGCACAGAGTGATGGATCCACTCCTCGAGCACATAACATTGTACAACCCCCGCCAAAAGAATCGGGAGCGTGTAGATAGGCGCGATAAAGCTTATCGGAGCCGCAACGAAGAACAGAGGAAGAAGGTCCCGCAGTTCGCCGTTGATGTGGTGTCCATCAAAGGGCCGGGCGTGATGTTCCCAATGGAGCGGGTCCAGACGTTCGTGCAGGAACTTCCGGATAATACCCTTGCCAGGAGCAAAGCGCCCGTGCAGGACAAAGCGGTGGAACAGATACTCGACAAGGGTCCAAACCGGGAGACCGGCAGTGTAAAAAAACAGAGCGATGAGTGGATGCCCAGAGCGAAGCGCGAAAAACAGCACGGTCATGGCATAGGCTGTATAAAAGACGGTCATCGGGTACAGGCGGTGCCGGGAAATGCGCGCCTGCTCGCGCTTGTAAACGCCAAACGGAACGTCTGTATATGCTAATCTGCGTTCGCTTTGCTGTTGTAGCATGGCTCCCCCAGGTCTTTCTTGTTCATTCCAGACATCTGCTTTCAAAAATTCCCGCATTCCTATGACTAGATGCACGAGCCAGTTGGCGGTTACGCTTCTTCCCGATGAGGTCTTTTGCCCCCGGAAATGCGGGCAGTCAGCCAGACCCTTAATCCACAGATTCTAACTTGCCGTATCTCCGCCATCAAGGCGGAATCAAGCTCCAGGAAAAATTCCTTGGAGGGGTTGCGCCCGCATCAAAAGCCCACGTCTCAAGAATGCGATTGACGTCGTTCTATGTCTTATCGTATAAGCAGTGTCCGGCGTCCGCTTCCTTTGCGCAGGCAGGTGACAATACGATGACGACCCATGAAATACTTGCTCAGGTTATTCTTTACATCACGATTCTTCTGATTGGGATCAGCGTGGGGGGCAATGTGTACGAAATTCTTGTTCTCGATCCCCTTTGGAGTTCTTCACCGCCCGAGTCAGTCCGAAAGTTCTTCGAAGGGACCGGGTTCGCAAAAGCAATGCAGAAATTCTGGCTGAGCAAGCTGGCGAAATACAGCCTTTTCTTCCTTATTGCCGCCGTCGTTTTGGCCTGGCACATACCGGCGCGCAGACCCTGGCTGATTCTGGCATTAGGCACAACAGCCGCGACTTATTTTCTGACCATTCGCTACATCTTCCGCAAGAAAGTGGCGTTGTTTGCCAAAGCAGGCAGCGGCATGTCTCCCGAAGCGGTAATCCGCATGACCCGGCAGTTTCTCGTTTTGGACCGTGTCCGCCTCGTCTTCAAGATTGCTACTTTCTTTTTTCTGCTCCGTGCCCTGAGTCTTTGAAAATGATTTCGCATGGATTCGAGGCGCCGGCGGGACGAGGTCCATCCCGCTAAAGAGCCGGCTGCAATCCTTCGTGCCTGCAAGCAATAGCCGGTCGCATCGAGGACGCATTCAAAAATCGCGCTGCTCCTGGATTGAACGATCCTTGTCTGGAATCTGCCCTGCGACTTCCAATCCGCAGCATCTTGCCGGCCGCCCAAGGCATAAGCGAATGCAAACGATACGCCAGCCCGCTTCGTTGAGATCAACGGCGACCCGACCCCTACGGCAATCATACTGCGGCTGGGACGTCGGAGCGCTGTGACCTGGACAGGGAGACCTTCTGAACAAAACGGCTCTCGATGCGGCCTCTGAGCAAATCCAGTTGCTGATGGATATCAGTTCTGTCCGCAAGAGAAGCGTTTTTGCTGCTGCTTTTGCGAAGGATGAAACCGATTCGGCCCAAATCGATTCGATGTGGGTTCTTCCGAAGCCAGGTAACTGCCTCTTGAATGCGGCTCGCCGCCAAGGAATGGCCCGGAACGCCCTATCCGTTCGCATAAGGAACGACACGTCCATGTGAATCATACGGCCAGATCATGTCGTGGAGTTCGTAATGATCGGGGTTCGAAAATGAATGCCACCCCCAGTTCGAGAAGGTACCGAGAGGCATGCCGTTCAGGTATTCTTCCGGGAAAGTCCGGAGGCTGGTAAAGTCCACAGTGATAGCAAAGTCGCCATTTCCCCCTGCAACGGGGAATGGATATTTGCTTCGGTCAATTCCAGCGAGTGCCGTTTTACCAGCGCAGCGCGGTCAATACGGCCGCCATCAGTACTCGCGGCAACCCCGCGGGCGAGACCCACCGCAGCAGCAGTCACCTGCAACTCGCGCCTGTTCATATCCATTTCCCACGTCAGTCTTATATTGCTCCTTGCTGGTGGGTCAAGAAGAAGATAGGGACATACAAGTCCTCCGCCGCCAAATTCCCCGCCTTCTACTGCATTGCGTTTGCCGGAACCAGCTTGCAAACTCGTGTGCAGACCGCCGCACCTGCTGTGCTCTTTGTCCGCCGTGCGGCGGCGTGGATTTTTAACTGGAATTCGATAAAATGAACCTGCATAGTGGGGCATTGAGATTTCAGGAGTAATTTGGCTGGCGTGTGACAGCCTTTGGGAAGCAGATATTGACTGCGGGCACACCTTCAGTAAATTCAACCGGAACGCGCACGGCTGAATCCGCAGCCGAGCGTTTGCAGCACCTTGCCCTCGAAAGTCTGTGCAAACTCAGATGCGATGTGATTGCGGTTGCGTTCTGCTTCCTCATTCTAACAACTAAGTCGATTGCGCTGCGGGCGCAGGAGTTCGATACTTCGGGCCTGATCAAAATGCATGTTCCTGCACCGGAATTCCCGCAACCGATGAATAGTTTATTCGTTTCTTCCCCGTCGCTTCCTTCGCCCACTGTGGAAGGCGGGACCACGGGGGTTCCTCCGCCGCAACCTGGCCCTCCGCCGCAACCCGGGCAGGACTTTTCATCGCCGGCGGTGGAATGGATCAATTCCCAGCCGCTGACGATGGCGAGGTTGCGTGGAAAAGTCGTCATGATCGACTTCTGGGAATACACCTGCATCAACTGCATTCGCACATTCGCTGAAAACAAGAAGTGGTACGAGCGGTATCACAAATATGGGTTTGAGATTATCGGCGTTCATTGCCCAGAGTTCGATATCGCTTACCGCGTCAGAAATGTCCGGGCGGCGGTGAAGCGGTTCGGGCTGCCTTATCCCGTGGTCATAGATGACGACTTCGCGATCTGGAACGCCTACCACAACTCAACCTGGCCGAATCGGTTTCTCATCGACGCCAAGGGCTACATTCGCTATGATCGTTCCGGTGAAGGGGCGGACGGCGCGCTCGAGCACGCCATCCAACAACTCTTGCAGGAAGCACATCCTGGTTTGAAGTTCCCGGCAAGCTATACGATCCCGCCGGATAAGAATGCTTTTGCGCCATCATGCGGCGTAACGACGCCCGAGATGTATGTTGGCGACTGGGGCGGCCGAGGGGTCCTTTCAAACCAGCAGGGCTATCACAAGGGAAAGACGATCAATTACACGCTGCCGTCCAGCGTGGCGGACGGTCGAGCCGCCGTCTCCGGTCGCTGGGAAACGGATGAAGGCCCAAATCGCAACCGGAGCAACGGCATGATCTACCGAGGGAAGAAGAAGGGCAACGCTCCTTCGCAGGACGAACTTGAAATGCGCTATCACGCACGGGAACTATATTCTGTTATGAACGTCGAGCATGGGCATCCCGAACGGGTTTACGTCCGGCAGGACGGCAAGGACCTTACGCCGCAGAATAAAGGCGTTGACGTTCAGTTCGATCAAAATGGACACTCATACATCGAGGTTCGCGAGCCGCGCATGTACTACCTTGTGGCGAACCCGAGCTTCGGCAGCCACAAGGTGGAACTGTTCCCTACAAGCCCCGGCCTGACCATCAATTCCTTCACATTCGGCAACGATTGCCAGACGAATTTCCCTCACTTGTAGCGGCTTCCTGAAGTGGGACGAGGGTTTCAAGGAGTTTCAACAATTCGCCGCAACTTTCATGCGGAATTCACTTGCGAATTAATCTGTTCCCGAGGTGATTTTGACATCGTCGAGCCATACCGTTCCGGTGATGGCCGTATCATCGTAGGCCGCACTCGCAGGGCGGACAAGCATCAGGACAATGATTTGCGTTTTCGGCCCCGTTTTGAAATCCAGATTCAGGGGAGTCCAGCCGCCGCTCGTGCCCGTCATGCCGGGAGTAGATTTGTCGAGTGCACGCGTGTCATACGCGTCTGTTACTTCGAGGCGCGGCCCGCTGTCGCTCGTGATGTTTTGGGTTTTCATAAAAGCATCAAGCTGGTATTCGTGGTTCGGCAACACTTTCACAAACTGGAATACGTGGTGATAGTCGAGGTTTTGCTTGCCGGAAAACTGAACCGTCAGTGAATGCCCCGGCGAATGAAACGTCGCAGTATCTAGACCTGCGTACACCCCTGGAACGTCCTGTATTCTCCACCCGAAGCCCATATTCAGGAGCGGGTCTTCGAAATCACCGTTTGTTACAAGATTCTGGTCGGGTCCGCCAGGCGGCGTAGGAATCAGCCCCTTGGCTTGCAGGTCGGTCCACGCCTGCCAGGCGGCATCGGCATGGCCGGTTCTGATCAGCGTGTCGATGTAACCGGCGGCCTCATGCGGATTGAAAGACGCAGGGCTTGCCTGGATGCGCTGCCAGACGGCCTCAGCGTCCCGGAAACGCTGTTCAGCCGTCAGGTAATTTAAGTAACTGAATTCCGCCGGCAGGCTATTCGGAATAAGCTCACTGAGGATTTGCGTTCCATTGCCCGAAGCCTTCCACGCCACGCTGAACACAGTGCTGTCATACTCCCGCGAACCGGCAAGAACAACTTTCAGGTGGCGAAAAGCTTCCTCGATGTTCTCGTGCAACAAAAAGTAGTTTCCAATGGTCCATTGGTAAAGGGGCAGGTTTGGCGCAAGGGCCGACGCGTGCTGCAGATATTCTTCTGCTTTGGCCGTGCTTCCCTGAAACTCATAAGCTGCCGCGAGGTTGATCCAGGCTTGGGGATCGTATGGGTTGGCCTTGATGGCGTCTTGGAATTGCCGAATGGCCATGTCCGGCTCCGGGTTGTTAATGCTGTATTGGTACAGGCGACCCAGTTGAACGTGGTAAGTCGAGTTTCCTGGATCCAGGCGGATTGCCAGACGAAGGCTTGGGATTGTCAGTGTGTGACCGGCTTTGTCAGCGATGTACGTCTTGACAATCCAGGCCGCAGCCAGAGCGAATCCTGCAAGAAGTGAGATGAGGACTATATTCTGGCTGCGCGGGCTCTCTAGCTTGATCTGCATACAATGCCGGTGAATTAGGGCTTGTTTTACTGCGAGGTCCTCGCCCGGAACCTCGTGTTCAGCAAGGCAGCGGCGCTTGCAAGTGTCGGGCTTACCTCGCGAAGCAAACAGCAGATCGAAAGTATATCAAATTACGCATCGGAAACGCGGCGAACTGAGCCTGTGCCGGCCTCCTAACTTGCTTGCATTTTCCCGGCGCTGAGCTATGCTCGATGGTTCGACAGCGTCAATTCAGGAGCAAGCCGCATGCGATTCAGATGGCATCCCGTGTTTCTTCTCGTTCTCTCGGTAATTTCGTTTGGGAACACCGGCCAGGCACAAACGCTTCGGGAGGCGGCGGACCAAATCGGCCTCTTGGTGGGCGCGGCCGTAAGATCTGTTTTGCTGTCCAACCCAGATTACGCTGCGACGCTCGCAAGACAATTCAACATGGTTGAAGCTGAAAATGAAATGAAATGGAGAGCCACGGAGCCCTCACGGGGCGTCTTCGACTTTCGAGCAGGCGACCGCATTGTCGCTTTTGCCCAGGCACACGGCATGAAGGTCCGAGGGCACAATTTGTTGTGGGGGAAGTACAACCCGCAATGGCTGACCGACGGACATTTCACGCCGAACGAGTTGCGAAACATCATGAAAAATCACATTCAGATGGTTGTCCGCCACTATCGGGGCCAGGTGTTCGCGTGGGACGTGGTGAATGAAGCCATCGACAGTCAGGGCCATGTGCGCCATACCCTCTGGTACGATCAGCCTGGAATCGGACTGGCCGGCAAAGGCACGGCCTACATCGCGCAGGCATTTCGATGGGCGCATGAGGCCGACCCTCACGCGTTGCTCTTCTACAACGATTATGCCGCTGACGGCGTCAACGCCAAGTCAGACGCTATTTATGAAATGCTGAAAGATTTCAAACGCGAGGGCGTTCCGGTCAACGGCGTGGGATTGCAAATGCACATCTTCACGCCGAAAGATGTGCCCACCCGTGTGGCCGAAAACATTGCCCGATTTACAAAGCTCGGCTTGGAAGTCCACATCACGGAAATGGATGTCGCCCTGCCTCTGGACGCCCGAGGTCAGGCGTCTGCAACGCAACTGGAATGGCAAGCAAAGGTTTACAGGACTGTTGCATCCGCGTGTGCGAGGAATCCCGGCTGCACTGCATTTCAAACGTGGGGATTTACAGACCGCTATTCATGGATTCCTGCTTACACCCATGGAAAACGTGGCGCCGCGCTGCTTTTTGACGCCAGTTACAAACCAAAGCCTGCTTATCGAGCTGTGCTCGCCGCATTTGACCAGGCGCGCAAAGCAGATTCCAAATTAAAGGAACAACGGGTGCGATTTGAGCAGAAGGCCGCTTCCGAAAGCCGCTAACCAAACCCGCACAGACGCACCGGCCCGGCCGATTTCTTATGTATGAAGGTGTGAGTCTCTTTTTGCGGGGGTACGCGCCTGAGCGTGTCGCCATAAGAGCATGCAGGGACGGGTGCATGACCCGTCCCTGCGATTGTTGTCGAGTCTCGTTTGTGAAAGCGCGAAGTGCATTCCCGTCGTGCCGGTTAGAAGTAGAAGCGCAATGAGAGCTGGATGTTGCGCTCGCTGCCCTTGGTTGTGACTTCGCCGAACGTCGAACTGGTGGGATTAAAGTTCACGCCGCCTCCGCTCGCAATGCCAGTCATGATGATTTAGAAATCTGTTAAAACGCCGACGAATCTCACACTGGTGCTGTGCATAAGGCAGTCACATCGTCAACAGAGGTCACATTGCTTTCGGTAGAGGTTGCGCGAATGGCGGGTGAATTTTGTGCGCGACGACTTCCGGTGCAACTTAAGGATCCTGCTGATATTGAATTTGTTACAATAGGTTGTCGCAAGCCGATGGCTCGGCTGGAAATTCCGGCAAAGAGTCATCCATCGTACGCCAATTCGCGCCACTAATTTGGCGAAATCGAGTAAGATTAAGAGAGGAAGGGGCTTAGAGACGTCCGGTCGGCGCGAAATCGCGCCGTCCTTTTTTAGCTTCCGATCCGGGGCGTTGATGTATGCTTCGGTGACCCGCGAGCCAGGCTAATTGAGTTTTTGGGATGCATTTTCTTACAAGGCTTGAAGAAATCGAAAAGCGGTATGAAGACCTGACGGCAGCGCTGAGCGATCCGCAGGTGCTGGCGGACCCGTCTGTCTATCAAAAGACCGCCAAAGCCCACGCCGAATTGCAGGAAATTGTGGAACGTTACCGGGAATGGAAGGGCATCCAGAAGGCGCTGGTGGAAACGAAATCGCTGCTGGAAGAATCGTCCTCCGATTCTGAAATGCGCGCGCTGGCACAGCAGGAGCTTGCTGAACTTGAGAGGCGGCAAGAGGAGGTCGAGAGCAAGCTGAAGGTGTTGCTCCTGCCGAAAGACCCGAATGATGAGAAGAACGTTGTCCTCGAAATCCGCGCCGGCACCGGTGGCGACGAGGCCACCCTGTTTGCTCAGGAAATCTTTCGCATGTACGGCCGGTACGCCGAACAACAGAATTGGAAAGTGGACGTACTCTCATCCTCCCTTTCGGGCGTGGGCGGCCTGAAGGAAGTGATCGCCGTGATCGAAGGGAAAAACGTTTACAGCCGACTGAAATACGAGAGTGGCGTACACCGTGTCCAGCGTGTACCGGCGACGGAGCAGCAGGGTCGGATTCACACCTCGGCGGTGACGGTTGCGGTCCTGCCGGAGGCGGATGAGGTTGAGGTCGAGATCGATCCCAAGGACATCCGCATCGACACCTTCTGTTCTTCAGGACCAGGCGGCCAGTCCGTCAATACGACGTATTCCGCCGTGCGAATTACGCATTTGCCTACGGGCATGGTTGTTTCATGCCAGGATGAGAAGTCGCAGATCAAGAACCGGGCCAAGGCCATGCGCGTGCTGCGGTCCAGACTTTACGAACAGCGGCTCGAAGAGCAACAGAAGCAGATTTCCGAGGAGCGCCGCTCGATGGTGGGCACCGGCGACCGCAGTGAAAAAATCCGAACATACAATTTCCCTCAGAACCGCGTGACGGACCACCGGATCGGCCTCACGCTCCACCAGCTTGACCGCATCATGGATGGCAAGCTGGATGAAATCATCGACGCCCTGATCACGCATTACCAGACCGAAAAGCTCAAGCAGGCAACCGTCGCTGCCTGACGCCTGCCTGCGCGAGAGCCATTTCCGCAATGCAACTTCGTGCCGCGATGCAGGCGGCCCTTGAACGCCTTCTGGAACACAACGTGCCCTCTGCAAATCTGGCAGCGGAGCTCCTGTTGATGCACGTCCTCGGGCAGGACCGATCTTACATTTACATGCATCCTGATGAGGAGCTTCCTATAGAGAAGTTGGATCGTTACATGGATTTGATTTGCGAGCGCTGCTCAGGCAAGCCCACGCAGTACATCACCCGGCATCAGGAATTCTGGGGGCTGGACTTTGAAGTAACACCGGCTGTGCTGATCCCCCGGCCTGAAACGGAACACATCATTGAAACGGTCCTCGATCTCATTGGCCGAAAGGGGCTCTCGGTGCAGGAGAAGTTCCGGATCGTTGACGCGGGAACCGGTTCGGGATGCATTGCAATTGCGCTGGCCAGAGAGTTAGCTCGCGCGGAACTCTTCGCCACGGACATCTCCCCGGATGCGCTGGAAGTGGCAGTCAGAAATGCGCAGCGGCTGGGAGTTGGGGATCGGATCGTGTTCCTTGAGAGCGATTTGCTGGCTGGTCTGCTGAAGGCGGAATTCCTCGCCACCTTCGATTTTGTCGTTTCAAATCCTCCCTACGTCGGCCATGATGAAATTTCAGACGTGCAGCGCGAAGTGCGCGAGTTCGAACCGCGACTGGCCTGGGGCGATTTGGCGCGCGGCGAAGAAATCTATGAGCGGTTGTTTCCTCAAGCGCAGCAGGTCCTCAAACCCGGTGGCTGCGTCGTTGTGGAGATTGGCTACAATAAGAAAGACGCCGTCCTCCGGCTGCTCGCGCGAGGCTGGGAACAACATGAAGTACGTCCGGACCTGGCCGGTATTCCGCGTGTGATCAGCGCATGCAAGAAGGGCTGATGCCTCATGGTTCCGCAGATCCTCCATGTTGACATGGACGCGTTCTTCGTTTCGGTAGAAGAATTAGCCGATCCATCGCTGAGGGGAAAACCCGTTATCGTCGGCGCAGACCCGGACGGACGCGGCGTGGTGGCGGCCGCCAGCTACGCGGCGCGCAAATTCGGCGTACATTCCGCCATGCCGATCCGCACAGCGAAGAAGCTGTGTCCGCACGCGATCTTTCTTCGAGGGCACCACGAGAAATATCGCGAGTATTCCGATAAGGTTTACACGATCTTTCAGGAATTCAGTCCTGTGATTGAGATGGTCTCGATCGACGAGGCCTATCTTGACCTGACGGGTTGCGAGCGTCTGCACGGCGGCATGCTTCGTGCCGCCGACCGACTGATTCACAGCGTGAAGGAGCGGACAGGACTGAACTGCTCGGTGGGTGCATCCACATCGCACCTGGTGTCGAAGATCGCTTCCGATCAAGCCAAACCTCATGGCCTGCTTTACGTGCTGCCGGGTTGCGAAAAGGCTTTCCTTGCACCGTTGCCTGTGCGCAGAATGCCGGGGATCGGGAAGGTGACCGAACCCGAGCTTCTTTCGCTGGGAATTTCAACCATCGGGGACTTGCAGTCGTACGGCGCTGATCGGCTTAAGGAGAAGTTCGGCAAATATGGCGAGTGGCTCTATGCGAAGTCACTGGGCAAAGACATTGAAGCTTATTCTTACAAAGAAGACCCGAAATCGATCAGCCACGAAACTACATTTCCCGAAGACATCGCAGACGGCGAAGAACTGGAGCGGACGCTTTCCTACCTTTCTCAACTTGTTGCAAGGCGGTTAAGAGAACACCGGCTCTTCGCGCGGACCGTCGGGCTGAAGCTCCGCAATTATCGGTTCAAAACAATTACGCGCGACACGACCCTGGACGAACCGACACACCTGGATTCCGTTATATTTGAGCATGTTCTGCGAATGCTGAATATCGCCTGGGACGGCCGCGAGAAAATCCGCCTCGTGGGCGTGCGGGCGTCGAACCTGGAGCGTTCGACCTTTCAGCTCGATTTGTTTAACGCAACGAAACGCGACAAGCTGGGCCGGGTCCTCCAGGCCGCTGACCAGGTTCGAGGACGATACGGTTTCGACGCGGTCCAATTCGCGCGGTCGCTGGAACGTGAGAAGAAATAATCGGCTACGCTGTCGCGGAGCGGGACTCGCGGCGGATAAGCCTGCCAGGTCTGCATTTCATTTCGGGTCAAAGGGAGTCATGGAACCAAAACGCCGGGCTGCAACCGAAATTGTGAAGCGGCTTCGCGAAGCGGGATTTGACGCGTATTTTGTGGGCGGGTGTGTGCGCGACATTTGCATGGGCCGCGAGCCGAAGGACTACGATATCGCTACTTCGGCGACTCCCGCCCAGGTGGTCGAAATGTTCCCGGACAGCCTGACCGTGGGCGCACAGTTCGGGGTCGTCATCGTTCCGCGTGAAGAGGGGAACGTGGAAGTCGCGACGTTCAGAAGCGATGGACGGTACGCCAACGGGCGGCATCCCGTGCATGTGGAGTACGCAAAGTCTGCTGAGGAAGACGTCTGTCGCCGGGACTTCACGATCAACGGCCTTTTGTACGATCCGATCGAGGAGAAAGTGCTTGATTTTGTCGGCGGGCAGGCGGATATCCGAAACCGGAAGATCCGCACCATCGGTGATCCTTACCAGCGTTTCAGTGAAGACCGGCTTCGCATGCTCCGCGCGGTGCGTTTTGCCGCACGTTTCAATTTTGATCTGGACCCTGCTGTTGCCTCGGCCATTCGGGAATTCGCCCAGGAGATTCGGCTGGTCAGTGCCGAAAGAATTCGAGATGAGATCCTGAAAATACTGACGGAAGGTCAGGCTCGGCGTGGGTTTGAGCTACTGGATAATACGGGTCTCCTCGACCAGGTATTGCCCGAGGTCAAGGCTATGCACGGCGTCCAACAACCTCCCGAGTTTCACCCCGAAGGCGACGTATGGACGCACACGATGATGATGCTGGAACAGCTCCATGAGCCAACCCCCACGCTCGCGCTTGGAGTGCTTCTGCACGATGTCGGCAAGCCACGGACCTTCAGCGTACGCGAGCGCATACGCTTTGACAATCACGTGGAAGTGGGTGCGAAGATGGCGGAAGAAATCTGCCGGCGGCTCCGCCTTTCAACGCGCGACACTGAGCGCGTGGTCGAACTCGTGCGCCACCATCTGCGCTTTAAGGACTTCCCGCGGATGAAGCGATCAACACAAATTCGCTTTCTGCGGATGGACGGATTCAGGGAACACCTTGAACTGCACCGCCTGGATTGCATCGCAAGCCACGGAAATCTGGACAACTACCTTCTCGCGCGGGAAATGCTCAATAAGATATCAGAACAGGAGATCAAGCCTGCCCGGCTCATCAGCGGAAATGACCTCATTGCTCACGGGTACAGGCCAGGACCGCTCTTTAAGCAGATCCTGCAAGCCGTCGAAGACGCACAGCTAGAGGGCGAGATTCGCACGCCCGAGGACGCACTTAGCCTCGTGCGCCAACGCTTTCCTCTGCCTCATTCCTGAATCACTTTCCGAAAGGAGTCGTGGCAAAGAAATAAACAACTCCGCCCAGGGCGCCACAAAGAACAATGAACAGCCCAACCTTCACCCACAGCATCTTCCGGTCTTCAGCGCTGGGCTTTTCTTCATTGATCATCTGAAACATGGGACCCTCCTGTTTAACGTCGGATCCAGAAGACGGAGACATCAACCTCTGAGAGTTCAACCCTGTCCTTGTGGTTCAGCTTGAAAGATAATTAGCAGCTTGAGCTGTTGTCGCTTCACACCGGAAATTCGTTTTCGAACCGGCGGATCGCAGAGCAACCTCTGTGCCTCCTGCTAATAATTTAGACCTTCCAATGCAGAAGTCAAGCCGAATACGAACTCCGGTTGACCGTCATTCCGGTTTCTTCGCTTTACTTTCTCTTTCCAGCCACTTGGTGTCTGGAATATATTGATTCGCAAAGAATTGTTCGTTCGGGTGTAAACTGACTGCATTCCCGATAAGGAGTGTTGAATGCCGGAGAGTAAACGAATTGGGTTCGCCGTAGTAGGGCTCGGGAGGATTTCTCAGCGCGCCATCCTTCCAGCGTTTCGCCACAGCAAAAGAGCAAAACTGGCGGCTGTGGTGAGCGGCGATCCGAAAAAAGGGAAGCGCCTGGCAGCGAGCTTTGGCGCAAGCTCCGCCTATACCTATGATGAATTTGATCGCTGCCTGACGAATCCCGACGTCAACGCGGTTTTCATTGCGACAGACAACGGAAGCCACGCGCGATTTTCCGTTCAGGCTGCTAACGCCGGTCGCCATGTTCTTTGTGAGAAGCCCATGGCTACGACGGTCGAGGAGTGCCGGCAGATGATTCAAGCCTGCCGGGAGAATAAAGTCCGGCTGATGATTGCTTATCGCAAATACTTTGAACCGGCCAGCCTCGCTTTAAAGAAGCTCGTTGCGGACGGGAGCCTGGGCCGGTTGAAGATCATCCACTCAGCCTTCACTATTTTCATTCCCCCCGATAGGAGGGCGGGAAACTGGCACCTTGACAGCCGCGTATCCGGCGGCGGATCACTGGTGGACGTTGGTGTTTACTGCATCAACACGGTTCGCTGGCTGACGGGCAAGGAACCGGTTGAAGCCAACGCTTTCGCCTGGTCAACTGATCCTGTGCACTACACCAGCGTTGAAGAGAACATCAGCTTTCAACTGAAATTCCCTGAAGATCTTGTCCTGCAGGCAAGCGCCAGTTTTGGGGCGGCCCAAGCCAATTTCCTGAAAGTATTTGGGGAAAAAGGCTGGGCATCCCTTGATCCGGCGTTCGCGTACGAAGAAGAGAGGCGGCTGTTCGGGAAGATCGGCGCCCGCTGGTTTGAGAAGCGTTTCAAGGTGATCGATGAGTTTGCTCTCGAACTGGATGCTTTCGCTGACAATATCCGTCGCGGTCGGGACCCGGAGCCTGACGGCATCCAGGGGCTTCGCGACGTTGCGGTAATGCAAGCGATTTATCAGGCGGCCCGGGAAGGGCGGTGGGTTTCCATCGATATTCCGGATAGTGTATGACAAGTTGATGAACATTCCGCCACGGCGCTTCGGACGGCGCATCCTGAGACCGAAAGATGAAAACGAGGGCCGGCAGCTCACACCTGGAAGCGTGAACTGCCGCTTGGAGGTCTCAAGGCCGTAGTAATCAGGAGCAGAATTCCGCCTGCGAGCTATGGAGATTTTTCCCTCTTTTAAGAAGTCTATACTCATTTACCAGGCCATGAAACCCCGGCCTGAAGCCTTAATCCTCTGAACCATAACGGGTTAGCGTTCATTCCTAATGGCACGACGCTTGCTCTACTACTTTGCGGCGCTTATTCCGCGTGCGGCATAAGCGATTCCACATTCGCATGGTTACTGGCGGTGTATGGGGGATTCACCATGAGGCACGCCAAACCCTTGGCATGTCTTTTCAAGGCGCGGCCCCGATCAAGCTGGATCCGAACTCAATTTCATTGGTGGATCCCGATCTTGTGCCAGTAGTTCAATAGTCCGACGGGGAGAGTGAACCATGGAAGAAAACCAGAATTCGAATTCGTTCAGGAACCAGGACCAGAATGAACCCCGCGATATCTCTGGGGCCCCACAGCGGTCAACGAACTCCCTGTGGGTGGCCGCAGTCGTTGTCCTGTGCATCGCTGCGGTTGCGGTAGGCTTCATCGTGCAGCAACGAAAAGTCGCCCAGCAGTTGTCCGCGCGCAACGAGGAACTGACGGCATCGCTGACACAAACGCAAGGGCAACTTCAAAATCTTACGTCTGAATTGAACACCCTTCAGGCGCAGCAGGCTGAGCGCGAAAGGGCGGAGAAAGAAGCGGCGCTCAGGCGTCAGCGTATGTACCAGCACGCCGCTGCGAGAAAAGTGGTGAATAAAGATGACCCGCGATGGAAGCAGGTGCAGGCGGAACTTGCTGCTCACCAAAAAGCGATCGAATCGACCCAGCAGGACCTCCAGAATACCCGTTCAGAGCTCCAAAGTAATCTGGATTCCACACGAAACGAGTTGAGCGGCTCCATTGCCAAGACGCATGCCGAACTCGTCGAACTGGAAAAGAAAGGTGAGCGCAACTATTACGAATTCGACATTTACAAATCGAAGCAATTCCAGCGCGTTGGCCCGATTGAAGTGTCGCTGCGAAAAACGAACGCCAAGCACGAGTTCTGCGATCTTCAGGTGATTGTGAACGACCGCCAAATGGCGAAAAAGCACGTTAATATT
This sequence comes from Terriglobia bacterium, assembly GCA_035652895.1. Lineage (GTDB taxonomy): Bacteria > Acidobacteriota > Terriglobia > UBA7540 > UBA7540 > SCRD01. The sequence continues at coordinate 162,087 of DASRCX010000053.1, read as the reverse complement.
TACGAGCCCGTGGTGTTTTATACCGAACAGGAAGGTCAGCCGGTTCAGCTTGTCATCAACAGCATTACCAAAAACCACATGCACGGTTACGTCAGCGCTCCGAAATACCAGGGCAGCCAAATGTCTGCCTCGAGCACAGGCGGCAACAATGGAACGATTAGCACGGCTACATCGAATAATGCCAGCGGGACGGCGGCACAGCCGGCCGTCGCCGATCTGCAACATCGACCCTCGAACTGAAATGGCCGTCGGGTCACTGCAAGGACAGACAAGGGCTCAGGAAACGACGGGATGGTTGATTCGAGGACCCCTTTGTGGCGTGCCCTTGTCTGTCTTGCAGGATGGAGGATTCGTAATTATGAGGCTAAGAGGAGGGCGCGTGGATTACTAGTTGGTTACTGATTAGCAAACTATTGACCATCGACTTATGATGATGATAAATAAGACGGAAGGTAAAAGCTCATTTGGATGTGCCGCCGGGCTCGCGAAAGAAGTGCGAAGGCGAACAGGCGGCTTCGGTTGCGATCGCAAGCAACCTAGCAACGTGAGCCAGGCATCCTAAGGCTCGACTTGTCTTTTGAGCGCACAGACTTTAAAAGTTTCGAACCTGTGCGGTACGGCATGTATCGCTCAGGTCACACTCGATCTCGAACTGAATCACAAGAACGAATGATCACGTTGGTCAAACGGGAGAATGGAACCTATGAAAAAGACACGCTTGAACACGAGCACGATTTTAGGGCTTTCATTAGCTTTATCAGCAGTGGTTGCTGTCATGATCAGTTGCGGGAGCAGCAACTCATCTTCGAACACCCCAACAACCGGGACGGTCAAGACCTATGTTAGTGACCCTCCAACTTGCTCGGCACTGTATGACCACGTTTATGTAACGATCACGAAAGTAGAGGCCAATATTAATTCCAACGCCGGACCTAATGACAGCGGATGGCAAACACTGGTTGATCTGACCAGCGCGCCCAAGCAGGTGGACCTGATGACGCTGAACCCCAGTGCGACGCCTAACTTTTGCGGAACGCTGTACCTCCTCGCTCAGCAGCAGTTGCCGCCGGGAAAATATCAGCAGATCCGGCTGATCCTTCTGGCCAATAATGCCTCGTCGGGACCATCCAGCAACGCTTGCTCCACCGGTTTCAACTGTGTAGTCCCGCACGGCAGTTCCACGAGCTATGAACTGGATTTGTCCAGCGAAGCCCAGACCGGCATCAAGATTCCGGCCTCGCAGATCGCCAATGGCGGACTTATGGTCACGGCGGGACAGAACACGGACTTTAATATCGACTTCGACAGTTGCGCTTCCATCGTTCAGGAAGGCAACGGCCAGTATCGCCTGAAGCCTGTGCTGCACGCCGGAGAAGTGAGTCTCAACAACAGCGTTATCAGCGGCAAGGCGGTTGACTCTTCGAGCGGTGCCGCGATTCCGAACGCTCTTGTGCTGCTCGAACAACCGGATCCGAACGACGCCACAACAGACCGCGTTGTGATGTCGGGCATGACGGGGTCGGACGGAAGCTTCTCATTCTGCCCGCTGCCTGCCAGCAATACCAATTTCGACATTGTCATTGCCGGCCAGACGACGCAATCAGGGACCGTGACTACTACTACTACGACTTATAACCCCACCATTCTGTTTGCGGTGCCGATTGGGGCCAACGTGGGCAATGTTCCACTCTATGCTGAAACCGCTACGACCAGTTTGAATTGCCCTGTCGGATCCACTTGCCCCGGTACAATCTCCGGCCAGATTACTTCCACGAACAATGGCACGCCGGTTGCCGGCAGCGTAGAGATTTCCGCTTTGCAGTCAGTGACGAATGGAAGTTCGACAATCAAGGTTACCATTCCGGTCTTTATGGCGACATCTCAACCTCCTGACTTCACAACAAATTCAACGACTCCGACAGCCGGTTGTGCTACCTCCTCCGCCGATTGCACGGCTTATTCGTTGAGCGTACCGGCAAGCTCGCCGGCCATCGGGACTTACAGCACGTCGTCGTTCTCCTTTACAGCACCCGCTTCGACGAGCCAGGCGAGTTATACGGTCAATGCACTTGCGGACGGCTCGAACGGTCTGATGACGTGCTCTCCGACCTCGATGACCAGTAAGTCGGTGACCGTAAGTTCGGGAAGCACGGTGAACGCCAGCAACGAGCCGACGCTGAACTTCGCATTCACCGGCTGCACGGCACCGTAATGATTGGCAGGTTGGCAAGGCTCAATGGCGTGGCTGCCGGCGAGCCTTCGCCAATTGTCAGACTGTAGAAGTTTATGGCATTTCCCCTTCGGGCCATTCGGAGTGAGGGCGGCAACCGGCTGCTTCTTACGCCGAATGGCTGTTTGGAACGGAAGATTGTGCATTGTAGCCACGTGCCTCCTGGAGCTATGATCGGCCCAGCCGACGCTTGCTAAGGCAGGAAGGATGGCTTCTGAAGCAGCGCCTGTGCTGAAGACGTTGCCTTCGTTGTGCAGCCTGCGTCGCTTGAGCGAAGCTGAAAATCGGTAAAGTCTCCCGTCTCATCAAACGATCCCAACCCCACCTCCCCGCACGTGAAGTGGCAATCGACCACTGAGAACAACGGCTTTTTTTGGACGTCTGAATAGACCTGAATCAAACCGGTCTCAGCGTTTCGCACGACTCGAATAGTGTGCCAGTTTGTGTCGGGCAACGCAGGCTGCGCTTCAAGCCCGGCGATTCTGCGGCGTGGAGCGCTATCGACAAGGAATATGCCGTTGTGGACCGGCTGGACTGTGCCGCGATCACCCGAGACGTGCGTGTAGTAGAAATGAAGCGTGTCGATGTAGTTGAAGACAATGATCATCGAGCGGCCTTTGCGCCGTGTTTTGACGCTCAGGTCGAAACTGCCCACGTTTACGTTTGTAAGGCGTGCAAACTGGAGCGGGCGGCGCGGCACGCCAGGGTCGCGGGGCCGCAGCATTTGCAAATATGACATGCCGTCTTCCGTCTTGCTTACCCAGTCCTCAGCGTGCGGAAACGTCCAGCCGCTCATTTCCTTTGGGCTGAAGTTGCATCGGTAGTTCAATTCGCGGAGGGCTGCGTGTGCGCATCCTGAATTCCAATACCCGAGCACGGCAAGACAGGCGCCAGCAACAACCGCGGCGCCGATTCGCTGCAACCGCGGACGGCGTTCCCTGCCTGTTTCACCTCGATCCATAGCCGTGCACCTCCGACTGGGCCTTCACAACTTTCTGCATTCCGTCCACTCGACCGCGGTTGTGAAAATCGTGTGATGCGGACGTCATGGGATCTGCGGCAATCTTCCCTGGTTCAGCTTTAATGTGGAAATGACAGGCCGATGGATCATGGTGCCGAAGAGAGGACTCGAACCTCCACGCCCTGACGGGCACTACACCCTGAATGTAGCGCGTCTGCCAATTCCGCCACTTCGGCACAAACTGTTGCGGGGGCCGCCACCGGCCGGCGCACCGACAGAAAGCCGGCCCTGATTTAGCGGCACGATTCATGTTGCCATCGGGCACAAATCGTGTCAAGACACGCAAGCTGCATGAGGCACGCTGCACTTCGTAAAACCTCCGTCTCGAACCGGTTCTAATTGGGTTGCAAAATCAACCGGTCGAGTGCCCGTCTGCCAGCCGCATTCACAGAGACAGGATCAGCTGCGGGGACCGAGGTCACTGAAACAGAATCAGTCGGACCAGAAGAATGACCCCACCTGCGAGTTTTACGCCATCAAGCCCTGTAAACATGGCGTGCAGCTTCCAGAAGCGCTGGTAGCCGGGCGGCGGCGGCGTGCGCGGCAGGAAGTCAATGGTTCTCCCGAGCGAAATGATCTGCGGCATCACACCGAGCGTCAGAACAATTGCGATAAAGAGCATTAAAGCGGCGATCGATGTATCCACCGTATTGCGCGACGGCCTTGACGCCACCAGAACCAGGAGAACGGCGCCCAACACGATCTGTCCCAGGCCGTAGGCGCGGAAATAAGTGCGGTTGATTTCCGAAGCGAGATAACGCAAGACCTCGCGCGTTTGCTCGGGGTTCATTCCCTGGACAGCGTTTGTGAATTGCGGAGGGGGCGACTTCAGCACGCGGTCCGCGGTCCTGAAGCTGCGCGTCGCCGCGAACCACATGAACAGGGTCCACCCGGTCCACAGGCTGAGGGTTGCAATTGCCAGAGCATGAATTCGCGTCATGCCGATGAATCCGCCTTCGATTTTCGCGATGACCGCCGAAAGTTTCGTCCGGTGGCCGATCCTGAGGCCGACCAACCAGTCCAGGGAAGCATATCACGGCAACTCTTGGGCACATAGCGACAATCGGCCGATGCGAAGGCCGCTTCGTGCCGGGACGAAGCCCCCTCGGCAGGCTCCCATGGGTCTGGAGGTCGCGGGCGATTTTCAATCTTCGTAACTGATTTCTTGCCCGCGCTGGGGATTGCCGATATCCTAAGGTTAGTCAGGCTATCCACGAGGTCCACTCGCACAGGCTGAAGTTCATCACAAGTTGAAACAGGGCGAGGTCCCGTGTGATGATCTTCAGGCGGAGGGTTTGATTTTTGGCTGAACAGGCGTCGCTCCAACAGATCACTCAGGCATTGCCCGAGGCCGCAAAGCGCGTGCTGGTCCTGCATTACCATGAGATCTGGCTGAAGGGAGGGAACAAGCGTTTCTTCCGCAGCCGGCTGGTTGCGGCCATCAAGCGCAGCCTGGAAGACATTCTTCCCTGTCCGCTCGAAATCATCGCCGACCGCCTGCTGGTTCCCGTGCCGCATGAGAGCCTGCTGCCTGTGATGGTGGAGCGCCTTCAGAAAGTTTTTGGTCTCGCCTATATCGGCATCGCGTGGGAAGTTGCCGGAGGAATTCCGGAACTCACCCGCTGCGCCTGCCGCCTGATGGAGCGGATCAACCCCCGCAGCTTCGCCGTGCGAGCGAAGATCTCTGACCGCTCGATCGGCGCCGGCTCGATGGAAATCGAACGCGAAGTCGGGCGCGAAATCCTCGCGACCTTGCGCCCCATCAGGAACGACGTCCGAGTGGACCTCACGGAACCGGAAGTGACCTGCCAGGTGGAAGTGGTTCCCGGAAAAGTGCTGGTCTATGCTGAACGCGCCGAAGGGCCCGGCGGACTTCCCGCGGCGACGGGCGGACGCCTGGTGATGCTGCTGTCGGGAGGTTTCGATTCCGGCGTCGCCGCGTACAAGATGATGCGGCGCGGAGTACACCTGATCTTTGTGCACTTTTACGGCAGCGCGTCGCCCGCCAGCGGGCCTTCGACTGCCATTGCCGAGCGCATGGTGCGCGTGCTGACGCCCTATCAATTTACCTCCCGTCTTTACCTCGTTCCCTTCGATTCCATTCAGCGCCAGATCGTGGCCGGGGCCCCCGAAAACCTGCGCGTGCTGCTCTACCGCCGCCTGATGGCGCGCATCAGCCGAGAAATCTGCCGCGTCGAGCGCGCACTAGGAATTGTAACCGGCGACAGTGTTTCGCAGGTGGCTTCACAGACCCTCCACAATCTGGCTTCTATCGACCGTGGCATCGATGTGCCGGTTTATCGCCCGCTGGCCGGTGATGACAAGGAAGAGATACTCCGCCTGGCACGACGTATTGGGACCTATGAGATTTCATGCGAGCCTTTTGAAGACTGCTGTCCGCGCTTCATGCCCCGCTCACCGGCGATCTTCTCCAGCCCCGAGCAACTTGACCGCGCCGAGCAGGGCCTTGACGTAGCGGCACTGGTAACGATCGGCCTGGAGGGAGCGCGCGCCGCAGAGTTCAAATACGAGCGGGGTCATTTGACACGCCGCGAGGGATTGCCGCGCCGGTTTGAGAAGTTTCTCGCGCACCGCAAGGCGATGGCAAGCGGTCTTTCTTCACGGGCTGCGGACACGTGATCGATGGGTTGCGCCAGGCGGCATCCCCTGAGGCTAGGGCAAACAGTTCATGTAGCCCCGCGACCGGCTCCATGCCGATTTCACTCTCCCTTTATTCTCAAAGAGTTAGCAGGATTCGCTTTTTGTCCCGCTTCGGTTCGTTTTTTCCACAGGCATTTGCTTTCAACAAGTTCTCCGCTTCGTTTTCAGGTTCGTTTTGTCCCATTTTGGAATGCCGATCCTTTGTTTTCAATAACTTCTCCGGTTCGTTTTTGCAAAAATGGAATTTTCTGTCCCACGCGGATTCCTTCCCGGGGAGCGCAACGGGCTAGCAAGCTCAGCCCTACCCGGGCTTCGGCCCGTCCGCTCTGCACGAGTCATCCGGTACGCAACCATGCTGTTCCTTTCCGCCATTCGTGCCGGCGCCTGCATCCGGCCACAGGCTGCTCAAAAGACTAGCATAGTAGCGTACGTTTTGTCAAGTCCGTTTTTCTCTCCGCAGGGCGTACGGCCAGGCAACGTGCGCAACAAGACGGCATCCAACGCGAATGGACCGAGTCGCCGCCTTGTAAGGCTCTCGATGCCGGCTCAGCAAGTTCCGAAGCGGCATCAGCGCGTGGGCCGAACACTGGAGGTTCCGCTCATTCGAGGATAAAAGAACCCACGGTCCCTGTGCACCGGAACTGAGAAGCTGTCTCATCGCCCTATTCTTCTCTCCGTGAAGAAGGCGGGAGGTTCGACGGGTGCGTTGAAAGACGGGAGGGTGAAAGCACGCAGCGGGCGGCGAAGGTCCTGATAAACCTGGTTGGAGGAGTTCCCATGACGGAACAGGGCCATGATCTTGAATATCTCAGCCGGCGCATCAGCGCGCTCGAAAGAGCAAACCGCCGCTGGAAGGTCGGCGTTCTGCTGCTGTTGGTCATTCTCACAGGGGCCGCTCTGCTGACCGGCTTCGATGCCTATGCTCAGCGAACAACGCCATCATATATCCGCAACAGGGTCGCCGCCCGGGAATTCGACCTGACGGGCCTGAACGGCCGCGTGATGGGGCGCATGGCGATTGTTGATGGAATGCCTGTTCTCCAGTTTTACGACAATGCGGGAAAGTTGTGGTGGTACGCGCCGCCGAAGACGGGCGTTGTTCCCGTGCAGGTCAAGTAGCCTAAGATTTTCCTATGAGGATGCCGGCGAGGAAGACGAGCACGCCGCCGAGCAGGACCTGAACGGCGGCGGAGAGCGCCGGAGTGTCCATATAGCGATGGCGCACCCACGAGATCGTGCTCAGTTCCAGCAGGACCACGATCACGGCAATCGTTGTGGCGATCTCAAACCGCCCGATGAGGAAGGGCAGGGTATGGCCGATGCCCCCCAGCGTGGTCATCAGGCCGCAAACGGCCCCGCGCAGCCACGGATGCCCGCGGCCGGTGAGGTTGCCGTCATCGGAGAGGGCTTCGGCAAAACCCATGCTGATGCCCGCCCCGACCGAGGCCGCCAGTCCAACGGCAAAGGCATCGTGGGTGCTCATCGTGGCAAAAGCCGCGGCAAAGATTGGTGCGAGCGTTGAGACGGAGCCATCCATCAGCCCGGCGAGTCCCGGCTGGACGATCTGCAGCACGAAGAGCCGACGCTGGGACTCCGCCTCCTGTTCTCTGGCGCCCGCGCCGAGCTTTTCACGCTCGAGCGCCTCGGCGCGGCTCGAATGCGTGCGCTCGACCTGGGCAAGATCGTCGAGCAGTTGCCGTATGCCGGCATCGGTGGCGCGTGAGGCGGCCCGTTCGTAGAAGCGGCGTGTCTCGACCTCCATGGCGCTCACCTGGTTGCGGATTTTCTGGATGTTGAGCGGCTGAATCAGCCAGACGGGCTGGCGCTGGACAAACCCCCGGACGTCCTGGCGGCGGATGAGTGGAATGTGCTCTCCGAATTTCTGCCGGTAGAGTTCCAGCAGGCGGCGGCGGTGGTCGGACTCCTCCTCACGCATGCCGTCGAAGACTGCGGCCGACGCCGGGAAGTTCTGCCGCAGACCCTCCGCAAAATCGGCATAGATGCGCTCGTCCTCTTCTTCGAGCGAAATGGCAAGCGCCAGGATTTCTTTTTCAGAAAGGCTGTTGAAGTCTCGCATCGGTTTATCTCCTGAACTGATTCTCGGGCGCTTTCGCCGCCGTCGCCTGAGCAAACGCACGGTTCTTCGCCGCGAACTGGACGATCGGTTCCCCGGAGGGAACAGTCTAAACCGGAATCACGGGATGTTGTAGTCGCGGGCGCATGGGGGCGGCAGGGACTGCAAGCCATTGCCAACCGTGTAACCTTTGCCATACAATGACGATTCAAGAAGAAAGACCTTCAGTTGTCTTCAGGGAGAGCCTCTTTGTCATGGGCAAAATCTCAAAGTATGTGACATACCGTGGAGGTATGGGCCAGTTGGCATGGCTGCTGCACCGCCTCACGGGAATCGGCGTCTTTGTATTCCTGCTGGCGCACATTATTGACACCGCGATGATCGGCTGGGGACCGGCTTACTATAACGAGGCCATGGCCCTCTACCGGCACCCGGTGTTTCGCGTGGGTGAGGCGGTCCTGGCCGGCGCCGTGCTGTACCACGCGCTGAACGGCGTACGGATTATCATCATGGATTTCCGGCCGGAAACGATGTCGGCGCAGAAGAAGCTTTTTTACGCCGTCGTGGCGGCTTTTATCGTGATCTTTGTGCCCGCCGCGATTTACATGCTGGCGTGGATTGTGAAGTAGGAGGGCGGTGATGAACGGAGCGGGACGGCCCAGGCCGGAAGGCGGACTGGAACTGGCGGGATGGATTTTCATGCGAGTGTCCGGAGTTGTCTTGCTGGTGATGGTCCTGTGGCATCTGGTCATCATGCATATTATTAACAATGTGGAAGTGATTAATTATAACTTCGTGGTCCAGCGCTATGCCACTCCGTTCTGGCGAACGTATGACGTGGTGATGCTCTGGCTGGCGCTGATCCACGGGGTGAACGGCGTGCGGGTGATGATCGACGACTACGTCGGAGCGCGCGGCTGGCGGGTTTTTTCGCTCGCCTCGCTTTATGTGCTGGGATTCATCTTCCTGGTGCTGGGTTCGCTGGTGATTCTGACGTTCAATCCTGCGAAGCCGTTTTAGAGGGCAGGAACAGAAGCTGTGGGTAAGTCATGCTGAGCCAGGCGAGGCGTCCCGCATGATGGAATTTCAGGCCTTTGCCGAGGTCCCTCGTCGTCCCCGGAAGCCGCAACTCCTCAGGATGACAGTTTGGAACTTTGGGTCCTCTGATACGAGGCAGTTGCAGGAAGCAACGAATCGAGGTTTAACGGATGGTCCATCGCTATGATGCATTGATTATCGGGGCAGGCGGCGCGGGTCTGATGGCCGCGATGCAACTCTACCCGCACGGTCAGGTGGCCGTGATCAGCAAGCTTTATCCGACGCGCTCGCACACCGGCGCGGCGCAGGGCGGCATCGGCGCGGCGCTTGGCAACCACGAGGAGGACCACTGGGAATGGCACATGTTCGATACGGTCAAGGGGAGCGACTACCTTGCCGATCAGGACGCGGTGGAAATCCTCTGCCGCGAAGCCATCGAAACCGTTTATGACCTCGAACACTGGGGTCTGCCATTCAGCCGCACGCCGGAAGGCAAGATCGCCCAGCGGCCCTTCGGCGGCCATACGCGCGAGTTCGGCAAGGCGCCGGTGCGGCGTTCCTGCTACGCGGCGGACCGCACGGGCCACATGATCCTCCAGACCATGTACCAGCAGTGCCTGAAGAATCAGGTGCACTTCTTCGACGAGTATCACGTGCTGGACCTTCTGATCGAACACGGCCGGTGCGCCGGCGTCGTGGCTTTCTGCCTGGCCACGGGTGAGTTGCATACTTTCCACGCCAAGGCCGTTGTTTTCGCTACCGGTGGTTTCGGCAGGGTCTATAAAGTCACGTCGAATGCGCACGCCCTGACGGGCGATGGAATGGGGGTCGTTTACAGGCGAGGGGTCCCTCTCGAGGACATGGAGTTCTTCCAGTTCCATCCCACGGGGATTTACAAGATGGGCATCCTGCTGAGCGAGGCCGCGCGCGGCGAGGGGGCGATTCTGAGAAACAGAAACGGCGAGCGCTTCATGGAGCGCTATGCACCGACGTTGCTCGATCTCGCCCCGCGCGATATGGTTTCACGCGCCATGTACCGTGAAATCCGCGAAGGCCGCGGCATCGAGGGCAAGAATTATCTGCACCTTGATATGACACACCTTGGCCGCGAAGTGCTGGACCTGAAGCTGCCCGATATTACCGGCTTTGTAAGGACTTATCTTGGCATCGAGCCTGCCAGGGAACTGGTTCCCGTGCAGCCCACGGCGCACTACGCCATGGGTGGCATTCCGACCGACAATGACGGCCGCGTCGTGATTGATGATAAGAACACGCCGCTGCCCGGGCTGTATGCCGCGGGCGAGACGGCCTGCGTTTCTGTGCACGGAGCGAACCGCCTGGGGACAAACTCTCTGGTGGATATTCTGGTCTTCGGGCGGCGGAGCGGGCGGCATGCTGCACGCTTCATCAAGGAGAACGATCTGCCGCCGCTCAGCGAAAAGCCGGAAGAGCGCGCCCGCGAAATGATCGATAAGCTGATGAGCGGCAAAGGTGCAGAGCGCGCCGCAGACATCCGCGAGACGCTCCAGACGGAGATGATGGACAAAGCCTCCGTTTTTCGCGACGCCGGGACATTGACCGCCATGCGCGAAAAACTCAAAGAGATTCGCGACCGTTACGGCCGCATCAGAATCGAAGACCGCGGGAAGAAATACAACACAGAACTGATGGAAGTTTTCGAACTTGGGGTCCTGATCGACCTTTCGGAAGTTCTGGTGGAATGCGCGCTGGCCCGCAAGGAGAGCCGCGGAGCACACTTCCGCGAGGATTTCCCGAAACGTGACGACGCCAATTTCCTGAAGCACAGTCTGGCGTACCTTGGGCCGAATGGGATTGAGATATCCTATAAGCCGGTGAAGATCACAAAGTTCCAGCCCATGGAAAGGAAGTACTGATCGATGCAGGTGACGCTGAGGATCCGGCGCTTCAATCCGGAAAAAGACTCACAGCCGTGGTGGGGGGAGTACAAGTTCGAGGCCGAGCCGACCGACCGCCTGCTCGATGCCCTGAACCACGTGAAGTGGTATGTGGACGGCACGCTGACCTACCGCCGCTCCTGCGCGCACGGCGTCTGCGGGTCCGACGCGATGCAGATCAACGGCCGCAACGGCCTGGCCTGCAAGATGGTGCTGAAGAACCTTGGCGAAAAAATCACGGTAGAGCCGTTGCCGGGCTTTCGCGTGATTAAGGACCTTCTGGTGGATATGGATGCATTCTTCGCGGGATACCGGGCGGTCAAGCCCTACTTCATCACTCATTCCCCGCAACCCGAGAAGGAGAGGTATCAGTCGGTTGAAGATCGCGAGAAATTCGATGACACCACAAAGTGCATCCTTTGTGGCGCGTGCACGAGTTCCTGCCCGTCGTACTGGGTCAACGCGGAATATGTCGGGCCGGCCGCCATCGTCAACGCGCACCGGTTTATTTTTGACAGCCGCGACGAGGGCAAGGAAGAACGCCTCGCCGTCCTGAACTCGACGGAGGGCGTCTGGCGCTGCCGTACGATTTTCAACTGTGTTGAAGCCTGCCCGCGCGGCATCAACGTCACCCGCGCCATCGGCGAAGTCAAGAAGGCTTTGCTCTACCGAAAGACGTAATCCAAACCCCTCCTTCGCAAAACATAAGGTCCGCGAACACACTTCACCGGCACAGCAGGGCGGGTGGTTCGCTCCGTTGCTGCGATGATGTGTTATCGCCGGAGAAGAACGCGGCGATCGTAAATCACCCGCGCGGGGTGTCTGGTGAGCAGTCCAGAACGGGCGATGGGTGTAGTATAATTGCTTTTTTATTGCCGCCTGGTCCATAGCGACGACTTTGTTTTGCGGCTCTGGGGGCAGGGAGTCTGCCTCGCCCACCCGCGACAAATCCAGGCGCGCAGCGGTGCGGAGCCGCCGTTGCACAAACATGGCGGCACAAAGCGGCCTTTACACTTACGGCTCCCTCATGGAGCGGACGGCACCTTAAGTTCGGCATGAAATTCTCGCGGCGCCATATCCTGGGCTCGGGAGCGGCTCTCCTGGGTTCCAAACTGATGGAAGTCGTGACCACGCCCATATGGAGATGGTCGGGAATACCTGTCCTTCAGGCCGCACAAGTACCCCATCCGGACGATTCCATCCCGGTTACCTACGTTGACGTGGCAAAAGAGGCGGGGCTGAACACGGTGAACGTGTGGGGCGGCGTCGAGCACAAAAAATATATTATCGAAGCCAAGGGAAACGGCATTGCCTTTTTTGATTACGACAACGACGGTTGGATTGACATCTATCTGACCAACGGGACCCGCCTCGATACGCAATGGCCGCCAGGCCAGCAGCCCACGACGCATCTTTACAAGAACAACCGCGACGGGACGTTCACCGACGTGACGGAGAAGTCCGGACTTGCACGCACGGGATGGCAGACGGGCGTTTGCGTGGGCGACTACGACAACGACGGTTGGGACGATCTTTTCCTGACCTTCTGGGGGCACAACGTCCTGTTTCACAACAACGGCGACGGCACTTTTACCGATGTCACCAGGAAAGCGGGCCTCTATCAGGAAGAGGTCCGTTGGGGCTCCGGCTGCACCTGGATTGATTACGACCGCGACGGCTATCTGGACCTTTTTGTTGCGAATTACATCGTGCTGGACCTTGCCAAGGTTCCTGTTCCGGGGCAGACGGGCTACTGCCAGTGGAAGGGCATTCCGGTGATGTGCGGGCCGCGGGGACTTCCCGGCGGGATGAACATTCTTTACCACAACAATGGCAATGGGACGTTCACCGACGTGTCGGAAAAGGCGGGAATTCTGAAGCCCGGCCCGAGGTATTCGATTACGGCTGTGTCTTACGATTTTGACAATGACGGCTGGCCGGACATTTATGTTGCGGTCGATTCTGAGCCAAGCATCCTGTTCCACAACAAGCACGACGGCACGTTTGAAGATATCGGGGTGATGGCGGGCGTCGCCTATAACGAGGACGGACAGGAGCAGGCCGGCATGGGCGTGGGCGTCGCTGATTATGACTGCGACGGCTGGTTCGACATCTTCAAGACCAATTTTTCCGATGACACCTCCGACCTTTACCGCAACAACGGCGACGGAACGTTTACAGATGTTACTTTCATGGCCGGCGTGGGGCAGGACACGCAGGACGTGAAATGGGGCTGCGGCTTTGTGGATTACGACAACGACGGCTGGCCGGACATCTTTCAGGTGAACGGCCACGTTTATCCTGAAATCGATAAGTATCACCTGAGCCAGACGTTCAAGGAGCCGCGCATTGTTTACCGGAACCTCGGCAATGGGCGGTTCAAGAACGTTTCGGACCAGTTGGGGCCGGGGGTCAGCGAGCGCTTTTCGAGCCGCGGTTGCGCATTCGGCGATTACGACAATGACGGCGACATTGACATCGTGATCTGCAACATGAACGACCCGCCGTCGCTTCTGCGCAACGACGGAGGCAACAAAAACAACTGGATCAAAATCAAATTGATTGGCACACATTGCAACCGCACAGCCATCGGAGCTCGCGTCTATGTGACCACCGGCAAGCACCGGCAGATGGATGAGGTCCACAGCGGAACTAGCGTGATGTCGCAAAGCGATCTGCGCCTGCATTTCGGCGTCGGAAAGGCCGCCAGGATCGACCTGATCGAAGTGAAATGGCCGACGACTCAGAAGGTCGAAAAGTTCGAGAACGTGGATGTCAACCAGATCCTGACCATCCGCGAGGGGCAGGGAATCATCAAAAAAACGAAGCCTGGGGAATAATCCCCAAACCGGGCTTCCGGGCGATTGCGGCCCGAGTGTGGCCGCGTGCACAACTGATGAATGGAAGGAAATCGCCGACAGAAGCGGGTTTTATCGTTTTGGCGGCTGACAGCAGATCGATGCGCGGACGGTACCGGTTCCTGGGGCCGGTCCAGACAGCCGTGGCATGCGTCATTACGGCTGCTGTGCTTGCGGTCTCCGGGCCGGCCGTCAGTGCCAGCGCAGTCGTGCGCGAAGTTGCGACGCCGGATGTCGCCCCGAAGATTGCGAGCGTACAGCCTTCAGAAGCCCAGCCGGGTGGAAAAACTACGGTGAAGATCGAGGGCGAAAACTTCTTGCCTGGAGCTTATGTGACCTTCTCCGACCCCGCTATCCACGTGATTGCAACCCGGCGGATTAGCGAAACGGAATTGGACGCGGACATTGCCGTCGGCGTACTCGCGCAGGCCGGGACGGCGCAAATCTATGTTTCAAATCCCTCCGGCGTGTCGGCTCGTGCTGCGTTCACAATCAGTTCGGCAACAAACAATACCCGGCAGGCGAGCCGGCCCTCGCAGGCCGATTCTCCTGTGGTTACCAGAGTGGAGCCGGCTGGAGTCGCCCCGGGCAGCAAGGAAAGCGTCAAAGTGACGGGAAAGAATTTCAAAGAGGGCGCCAAAGTCGCCTTTTCAAATCCCGGTATTCGCGTCCTTGGGACGGATTACAAGAAATCGACGCAGCTTGTTGCGCAGATCGAGGTTGCACCCAACGCCCCCGCCGGCAAGACAAGCCTCTTTGTCATCAATCCCGACGACAGCGAAGTCGAGACAGGTTTTGAAGTGACTGAAGCAAGCCAGACGAAATCCAGTCCCTCGAAATCACAGGTCAGCGCGCCTGCAAAGCAGTTCAGCGTCTATAACCTCGGCGACGCAACCAGCATTTTCCAGAACCCGGACAAAGCCAAAGGGCAGTTGATTGTGGAGAATGGCCAACTTCGGTATGAGCAGGACGGGAAGGTCGTTTTCAGAGCGAAGCCGGTCGATATCCAGGAGATTGCTCCCAATGTTTTCTTTGGCCTGAGCACCGGCACCTTCCACATCATTCTGAATTCCGGAAAGACTTACAACTTTGTCTCCTCGACGCTCGCGCCCGCCGACACGAACGCCATTATCGAATCTCTGCGCAGCGCGCTGAAATAAACCACGGGTTCAGCAGTTTCCTTCGGACTGCGCCGCTCTCGGTGTGGGCATAACAGGCATGGGGCCTTTCGGTTCAACCTCCACGCGGGTCCTCGGCAGGCTTTCCGGGTATTTCTGCTGGAGAAACGCAATCAGTTTTTCGCGGACCAGGCATCGCAGGTCCTAGGCCTTGGAAGAGTCCGCCGCGCTCATCAGGGCCCGCAATTCCATCGTGGTTTCACGCGCATCAGTAACCTGAAGTCCCCAGGCTTTCCCGTCCCACAGGTCGGTGCTTTTCAGGACCCGGCGAAGCTCCTGCCGGATTTCTTCCACGGGCACGGTGTAATCGGTGTAAAGGAAGACGGTGCCGAGGAGGTCAGCGGTGACGCGCGTCCAGTTCTGAAAGGGATGCTCAATGAAGTAGGAAATCGGCACTACAAGCCGGCGCAGGTCCCAGATGCGGACAACAACGTAGGTTGTGGTGATTTCTTCAATCCAGCCCCATTCACCTTCAACGATGACCACGTCCTCCAGACGGATGGGTTCCGTGAGGGCAATCTGGAGCCCGGCAAGCAGGCTGGAAATCGTCGGGCGCGCGGCCATGCCGATGATAATTCCGGCGATGCCGGCGCTGGCGAAAAGGCTCACGCCGAACTGGCGGATGCTGGGGAAGGTCATCAGCATCACGGAAAATGCAACAATGCAGGCCACGACCGCGACTGTCCGGCGAAGCACGTGGATTTGCGTCTGGATCTTGCGGGCGCGCAGATCATCCGCAACCCCGATCTTGTATTTTTCGGCGGCAACGTCTTCGAACACGTCCACCAGGATGATCACCAGCCAGGCCACCGAGGCAATCATCCCGAGGGCGATGGCATGCCGGATGACACCCAGGGGCCCGGCCGGCAGCGAAGTGGCCGGGAGAGCGAAAAAGAGGGCCAGCAGCGGCAGGATGAGCCTGGCAGGCCGGCGCCCGTGCCGGACCAGGGAACTGTCGATGACGCTTCCGGTCCGCCGGGCAAGCCGTTCAGCGGCAGAGAAGAGCATCCTGTAAGTGATGTGGGCTGCTATGAGGGCGGCGGCAAGCACTGCGCCGGACGACGTCCATTCTTTCCAGTCAGCTAAAGGATGGAGCATTGATGGGCACCTCCAAAGAAACAGTGATAGCCTACAGCGAGCTGCAAGAAACCTTGTCCTCTTCCTATGCTACAACTTCAAGGCGGCCGACCGGTATGCTATAGTTGTTGAGAAGCCGGAATATTTTCCGCATCGCGGGGCATTCACTTGAAACGGTATGGTGAACATCGCTTTCCCGGGAAACTTTTTGTCGTTGAGGGCATTGATGGTTCCGGGAAATCCACGCAGTTGACCCTTCTTCACCAATGGCTGAGGGCCGAGGGTTACGGGACGGTCTTCAGCGAATGGAACTCCTCTCCGCTGGTGCGCGACATCACGCGGCGGGGCAAGAAGAAGAAAATGCTGACCCCGGCAAGCTTCTGCCTGATCCATGCCACGGACTTTGCCGACCGGATGGAGCACAATATCCTCCCTCTGCTCAAGGCGGGTGCCGTGGTCCTCTGCGACCGCTACATCTATACGGCCTTCGCGCGCGACGTCGCCCGCGGCATGGACCCCGCCTGGGTCCGCGAACTGTACGCCTTTGCTGTCAAGCCCACACTGGCGTTTTATTTCAGGGTCCCGCTGGGTGTGGCTATGAAGCGGCTGATGAACGGGCGCAGCGGTTTCAAGTTCTACGAGGCCGGAATGGATCTCGGCCTGAGCGGCGACCCGGTCGAAAGCTTTGAGGTTTTTCAGGGGCAGATCCTCAAAGAGTACGAAAAGATGATCAGCGAGTTCGAACTGACGGTAGTGGACGCCACACTGCCGATCGAAGTGCAGCAGTCCCGGATGCGGCAGCTTGTGAAGGCCAAGCTGGCCCAGGCGAAGCGGCTGAGGGTGGCGCCATGAGATCGACCTACGGCGTGGTCCTGCCGGGCATGGACCTTGAAAACCTTCCCGGCAAGCTGATTGTTATCGAAGGCACCGACGGCGTCGGGCGCTCCACGCAGATCGGCCTGCTGAAGCCGTGGCTCGAGCAGCAGGGACACGCCGTTGTGGACACCGGCATGACGCGCTCGAAGCTGGCGGGAAAAGGCATCAAGCAGGCCAAGCAGGGACACACGCTGGGCAGAGTCACGCTCAGCCTGTTTTATGCCACGGATTTCGCTGACCGCCTGGAGAACGAAATTGTTCCGGCGCTGCGCGCAGGATTTGTTGTGCTGACGGACCGCTACATCTATTCGCTGATCGCCCGCGCTGTTGTCCGCGGCATCGAGCCCGCGTGGGTCCGGAACGTTTACAGCTTTGCCCTGGTTCCCGACGCCGTATTCTACTTGCGGATCGGCGTGGAAGACCTGATTCCCCGTGTCGTTTTCTCAACAGGCTTTGATTACTGGGAATCCGGCATGGACCTCCACCCGAGCGAGGACATGTATGACAGCTTCCACAAGTACCAGACGGCACTGCTGGGGCAATTCGAAAATCTTGTCGAGGAATACCACTTCAAGGTGATTGATGCCAGCCGGGACATTCCGGCCGTCTTTGAAGATCTCCGAAAGGGAATCAGCGAAGTTCTTGCTGACCACGCGCACGCGCCTTCGCCGGCCGCGCTGGAGCCCCCGATCGAGAGCACGGTTCCCGGCGGACCGCCTTTGGCGGAGGACAAGACGGCCGGGTGCTGAACCACCGCGCTAGGTCCGGGCGAAATGCGCGGCCGGCGAGTCCGCCACACCTCGCACCCATTCTCTGATTTTGTCGAACTCCGCCTTATCACCCGTCATTTCAAAATACTTCTGCTCGAACCTGGACTTTAATGCCCGGTTTCGCAGGATCAATCGCTCGATTTCGATGGCCAACTCCAGGTGGTCGCGAAGGAATCGAGCGTCGGCAATCATTTCGAGCACAGCTTCTTCGAACACAACAAGGTCATGCCAGTGGCCGAGCTGCGTCTGAAGGCTTCTGAGCCGGACCAATGCCTCCCTGCTGCCGGGAACGCCAAAGGCATGGATGACTTCGATCAGGTAACGGGCGCGCTTGGCGGCAATCCGCGTGCGGTGCAGGGCCGCCGAAGTGTGCTCGTCGTGCGAGAGGACGATTTGCTGTTCAAGGGCCGTCCAGACCCGATTCAGGGAATCGCTGATACGCGCGTAAAATCGGTCAGCCGTAAAGTCCTGTTCCTCGCCGCGCGGCTTCGAATCCCCGACCGATGAAGAATGGTCTCCGCCGCCGGGCAGAGACTCTTTCAGGTGGACGTAGATCGCTGAAAGATTGGCCTTGGTCAGCTTGCGCAGGGCTCTTTCCAGCCTTGCCGAGCGTCTCTGCTTCAAATGTTCACGAATGGCCTCCCAGACCTCGCGCCGAGCGGTGCGCTTGCGGGCAAGAGCAGCGTCAACTCGCTCAATCAGGACGTCGTAATTCCTGATTTCTGAGAGCGCCCGCCGCGAACGCTTAAGTCCGCGCAACAGCTTGCGAACCTCTCCGGGTTGCGGTGAAGGGTAGATGAGTTGAAACACCTGCTGAGCGCGCCGGGAGGCTACACGCAGGTCATGGATGGCGTCGGGGTCGTCGCCTTGCAGGACCTTGGGCTCAATTGAGATGCAGCGGTCCAGGTGTTTCAGTGCCAGCGCTGAGACGCGGGCCCATTCTTCGGGCAGGGTGTCGTCATGCCGATCCGCTCCGTTCCCTGGGGTGGACATCTTGTTGATGTGCTCGGCTGTTAAGCCATCTTCTTCCGGACTGTTCCGCAACAGATCGGGTGAAGAAGCGGAATTGATAACGTCAAACGCCGGGTGTCTCTTTGAGCGGCCCATGCCGGGGTCCTGAAGCGGCGCGGTATTTTCCCCGAACGGTGGCAGACAGCCGTAGATCCCGGCCACTGCCGTCGGGCAGGGTCCTGAAACCACTTGGTCTGATAAGAACAGTCTACAGACAATCATGGCCAGATACAACCCGGCTGGCTGCGCTCAGGCGACGCTACCGTTTCCGCGCCGCTCCCTTTCTCCAACCGATTGAATTTACACGCCATTACCGCCTGCCGTGAGATCTCCAAAATTGTGACGCTGATCACTGCGGGGTCCCCGCCGGTGGCCTAGCCTTAGGGTGTAACAAAGCTTTCGTACCACGGAGGAACCCAATGCCCGGAGCAAGGCGAACAATTGACGGGAACGAGGCCACCGCCTCTGTAGCCTATGCCGTAAGCGAGGTGATCGCCATCTACCCGATCACGCCTTCGTCTCCCATGGGTGAACTGGCCGACCAGTGGGCCGTGGAAGGCCGCCCGAACCTCTGGGGGGCTGTGCCCAGGGTCATAGAGATGCAGAGCGAAGGCGGCGCCGCCGGCGCTTTGCACGGAGCGGTCCAGACGGGCGCGCTGGGGACTACTTTCACATCGTCCCAGGGGCTGCTCCTGATGATTCCGAACATGTACAAGATGGCGGGCGAACTGACGCCCGTGGTCCTTCACGTCGCGGCACGGACCCTGGCCACGCATGCACTCTCGATCTTTGGCGACCACAGCGACGTGATGGCCACGCGCGCCACGGGATTTGCCCTGCTGGCCTCCAACACCGTCCAGGAATCGATGGACCTAGGACTGATTGCGCATGCCGCCGCGCTCGAATCGCGCGTGCCGTTCCTCCATTTCTTCGACGGTTTTCGCACCTCGCATGAGATCGCCAAGGTTGAAGAAATCGCAGAAGATGAGATCCGTGCCCTGATCGATCCGGAATCAGTGCGGGCCCACCGTGAGCGCGCGCTTTCCCCGGACCATCCCTTTATCCGCGGCACGGCGCAGAACCCCGATGTCTTTTTCCAGGCGCGCGAGGCCGCGAATCCCTACTATCTGGCCTGCCCGACGATCGTCCAGAATGTGATGGACCGTTTTGCACGGATTACCGGCCGGTCCTATCACTTGTTCGATTATGCCGGTGCGCCTGACGCTGAACGCGTGATCGTAATCATGGGTTCGGGCGCGGAGGCGGCCCAGGAAACCATTGAACACCTTATTGGGAAAGGTGAGAAAGTCGGCCTCCTTAAAGTCCGGCTCTACCGGCCGTTTGCTGCAGAGCAATTTGTTGCAGCCTTGCCGCCCACGGTGAAATCGATCGCAGTGCTCGACCGCACCAAGGAACCCGGGGCAATCGGCGAACCGCTTTATATGGATGTGGTGGCGGCGCTGAATGAGACCCACGGGGCGCCGGAATCGAAATTCCAATCAATCCCAAGGGTTGTGGGAGGACGGTACGGGCTTTCCTCCAAGGAATTTACGCCGGCGATGGTGAAAGCCGTTCTGGACGAAATATCGAGCGAGAAACCGAGGAACCATTTCACCGTCGGCATTGTCGATGATGTCTCGCACACCAGCCTTGCCTATGATCAGGATTTCTCCACGGAAGACGCCGATGCCGTGCGTGCGATCTTTTATGGCCTCGGTTCCGACGGCACCGTGAGCGCCAACAAGAACTCCATCAAAATCATCGGGGAAGAAACGGACAACTATGCCCAGGGCTACTTTGTCTATGACTCGAAGAAATCGGGGTCAATCACGGTTTCGCATTTGCGGTTCGGGAAGAAGCCGATTCACTCCACCTACCTGATCAGCAGGGCGAATTTTGTGGCCTGCCACCAGTTCGGCTTCCTCGAACGGTTCGACGTGCTGAAGGCCGCGGAGCCGGGAGCAACGTTCCTGTTGAATTCTCCCTACGGGCCGGACGAGGTCTGGGACCATCTTCCGAGGACAACGCAGGAACACATCGTCAACAAGAAGCTTCGGTTCTACGTGATTGACGGCGTCAAGGTGGCCCGGGAAGCCGGTATGGGCGGACGGATCAATACCGTCATGCAGACCTGCTTTTTCGCCCTGAGTGGAGTGCTGCCCCGCGATGAAGCCGTCCGGGCGATCAAGCAATCGATCGAGAAAACGTACGGCAAGCGCGGGGAGACGATTGTCCAGAAAAACTTCGCCGCCGTTGACCGTGCGCTGGATAATCTGCATGAAGTTGCCGTCCCGCAGCAGGTCTCCGGCAGATTTGATATCCAGCCGCCCGTTCCGCCACAGGCGCCGGAATTTATCCGGAATGTTACGGCGCGGATTATTGCGGGCGAGGGCGATCTGCTCCCGGTCAGCGCCTTCAGTCCGGACGGCACGTTTCCGTCGGGCACGGCGCAGTGGGAGAAGAGAAATATCGCCCTTGAAATTCCTGTCTGGGACAGTGACCTGTGCATCCAGTGCGGCAAATGTGTTTTGGTTTGCCCGCACTCGGTGATCCGGGCGAAGGTTTATCATCCGAAGCTGCTCGAAAATGCGCCCGCCGGCTTCAAATCATCCCCTGCGCGATGGAAGGACTTCAAGGACCTTCGCTATACGCTTGCGGTCGCGCCGGAGGACTGCACGGGCTGCTCGCTGTGTGTCCAGGTCTGCCCGGCAAAAAGCAAGAGCGAGGCGCGCCACAAGGCGATCAACATGGAACCGCAGGCGCCGTTGCGTGAGAAGGAACGCGAGAACTGGAATTTCTTCCTGCAATTGCCGGAAATGGACCGCAGTCCTCTGAGCCTGGGCCAGGTGAAGGACGTGCAACTGCTGGAGCCGCTGTTTGAGTTTTCCGGCGCCTGCGCAGGTTGCGGAGAGACACCTTATATCAAGCTGATGACGCAGTTGTTCGGCGACCGTTGTCTGATCGCCAACGCTACCGGATGCTCGTCGATATACGGCGGGAACCTTCCCACCACGCCGTACACTTTCAACCGCGAGGGTCTGGGGCCGGCATGGTCGAACTCGCTGTTCGAAGACAATGCAGAATTCGGCCTCGGGATGCGCCTGGCCGTGGACAAGCAGGCCGAATATGCCCGATATCTTGTTGAAAAGCTCGCCGGGCAGATCGGCGAGGAACTGGCCGCCCAGATTCTCTCTGATGATCAGGGAACGGAGGACGGAATCAGGAGGCAGCGCGAGCGGGTGCGAATCCTCAAGGAAAAGCTTCGCGGTGCGGGTTCGCTTGACGCTCGGGACCTGCTGGGCGTTTCGGATTTTCTGGTCAAGAAAGACGTTTGGATCATTGGTGGAGACGGCTGGGCCTATGATATTGGCTACGGCGGCCTCGACCATGTGCTCGCGTCCGGAAAGAACGTCAACATCCTGGTCCTGGACACCGAAGTCTACTCGAATACCGGCGGACAGATGTCCAAGGCGACGCCGCGCGCCGCCGTCGCCAAGTTCGCCGCGGGCGGCAAGGAGACGCGCAAGAAAGACCTGGCCTTGATGGCCATGACCTACGGCAACGTCTATGTGGCGTGCGTGGCAATGGGCGGAAACGATACGCATACGGTCAAAGCGTTCCTGGAGGCGGAAGCCTACGACGGGCCTTCACTGATCATCGCTTACAGCCACTGCATCGCACACGGTTATGATCTGGCGTTCGGATTGGAACAGCAAAAGGCCGCAGTGCAGTCCGGCTACTGGCCGCTCTTCCGGTACAACCCCGCTCTGGCCCGCGCGGGTAAAAACCCCCTGCAAATCGATTCCAGGCCGCCGTCGCTGCCGCTTGAAAAATACATTTACAACGAAACCCGTTACACGATGCTTGTTCAGTCCCGGCCGGAAGTCGCGAACCAGGCGCTGAAGCTCGCCGAGGAAGATATCAAGGCCCGGTGGGAACTGTACACAAAACTGGCTAACTCGCACGCTGCTGAATTCGTGAAGGAAATGAAGAAATGACGGACCTGAGCACAACTTACCTCGGCTTCGAACTCCGAAGTCCCCTTGTGGCCTCCGCTTCACCACTGTCTGAAGTGCTCGATAACATCCGCCAGATCGAAGACGCGGGCGCTGGAGCCGTGGTCCTTCATTCGCTGTTCGAAGAGCAGATCATCGGGGAAAGCGAAGCGCTGCATCGCGGCCTTTCTGCGGGGACCGAGAGTTACCCCGAATCCCTGAGCTATCTGCCGGAGGTGAGCCGTTACAAGCACGTGCCAAACTTTGGCATTACCGGCACCCCGCCGGATATGACGGGCTACAATCGAGGCCCGGAAGGCTATCTGGAGCACATCCGCCGGGCCACGGAGACCGTCAATATCCCTGTGATCGCCAGCCTGAACGCCACTTCCGCAGGCGGTTGGGTCAAATACGCCAAAAAAATCGAGGAAGCCGGCGCTTCGGCGCTTGAACTCAACATTTATCTTGTCCCAACCAAGCCGGACCTCACCAGCGTCGAAATCGAAAAGACCTATTGCGAGTTGGTCACGCAGATCAAGAACACCGTTCGCATTCCCGTTGCCGTGAAGCTCGGACCATACTTCAGCGCCATGGCCAATTTCGCGCAGCAGTTGGACAAGGCCGGCGCGAACGCTCTGGTGCTCTTCAACCGTTTTTACCAGCCTGACTTCGATATTGAAAACCTTGAGGTCGTGCCCACGGTGGTCCTAAGCACCTCTCAGGAGTTGCTGCTGAGGTTGCACTGGGTCGCCATCCTTTATGGGCATGTGAGATCGGACCTGGCGATTACCGGCGGAGTGCACAGAGCGGAAGACGTGCTCAAGGCCATGATGGCGGGCGCACGAGTGGCCATGATGACATCCGCGCTCCTCCGGAACGGAATCGGACACCTGGCGCAGGTCCGCACGGACCTGGTCCGGTGGATGGAGGAACACGAGTACGAGTCGATCCGTGAAATGCAGGGCAGCCTGGCTTTGCGGTCGGTCCCTGACCCGTCCGCTTTCGAACGCGCCAACTACATGCGCGTGTTGGGCTCCTACAGATTGCGTTCTTTGGGTTCCTGGCGGATGGGAATGACAAACGGGGAATAAAACGCACTCCGCATGGCCCAGAGCGTTTGCGGAGGCACGCGGCGGGTTTGAGACGGGAGGTGGAAGAAAGGGATTTAACAGGTTGTTGAAGGAAGGGGTGGTGGCGCCTTCATGCCGCCAACCAAGATTGAAATCGTTGAGCTTATGGCGGGATGAACCCGCCGTCACGTGCGGTCTGAAGTGTTTCTCAGCAACCTGTTGAAAGAGAGGTGCCGGTCATGCGTGCTCCATATGCGTTAGCTGTTTGCCTGTTTCTGCTGATGATCGGAGTTTCCCGGGGGCAGCAAAACCAGCCTCAAAAGGGTGGACAATCCACACAAACCACAACACCATCCACGGGGGAGGCCCCCGCACAGGTGCCGCACCAGTTTGTTATCTCGCCGGAGGAGAAGGCCCGGAAAAACCCTGTGGCGTTCACGGAGGAATCCGTTGAACGGGGCAAGAAACTGTTTGCCACGCAATGCGCCATGTGCCACGGGAAGAACGGGGACGGCAAAGGCGATCTGGTCGAAATCATGCACATCAGCCCGCCCGATTTTACCAAGCCGGAGACCTTCTCCAAGCGTACCGATGGGGAGTTGTTCGCCATTATTAACACCGGATCGGCTACCATGCCTGGGGAGGCGAAACGACTGAAGGAAAATCAAACCTGGGACCTTGTTAATTTTTTACGGACTCTCGAAGGAAAGAAACCTGCCAAAGCCTCTGGTGCGGAAGCTGCCGCCGCACCCCAATAGATCGTTTTCAGAACCTCATGTTTAACGGACTGTTATCGCTAATGAACCAGCCGTTCCGCCGCCTTGCTTGCAGGGGGGTGGACCCGGTATCAGGAATACAGTTGTGATGGAGGTTCAGAAATGGGCAGCTTTTCGTCATGGAAGAAGCTTGGCCTTTGTTGCATTCCGATGATTGCAACTTCGGCCATGTTGTGGGCGCAGATGCCCTCTCATGTTCCCATTCCCAAAGACAACCCACAGACGGCCGCGAAGGTTGAACTGGGAAAACAACTTTTCTTTGACCCGCGAATTTCAATCACGGGGACGGTTTCCTGCAATTCCTGCCACAACGTCATGTCAAACGGGACGGACAACCGGCCCGTTTCTCTGGGAGCACATGGAAAGCCTGGCGACCGCAACGCACCAACGGTATTCAACGCCGCCTTCCGGAGCGTCCAGTTCTGGGACGGCCGCGCCGCAAGCCTGGAAGACCAGGCAAAGGGACCGCCGATGAACCCCGTTGAAATGGCGATGCCATCCGAAAAGGCGATTGTCGAGCGAATTCAGTCAATCCCGGGGTATCGCCGGCAATTCGCTGAGGTTTTTGGCGGCAGCCAGCCGATAACGTTCGACAACATCGCCAAAGCCATCGCGAGTTTTGAGCGGACTTTGATTACTCCAGGCAGCCCCTACGATAAGTATATGGAAGGCGATAAGACTGCGCTCAGCCCGGCAGCTCAGCGCGGGCTCAAGCTGATGGAATCGACGGGGTGCACGAGTTGCCACAGCGGTCCGATGTTCAGTGGCCCCGCACAGCCGGTGGGAAAGGGCTTCTATATGAAATTTCCTCTTTTCACCGACAATGCCTTCGTGAAGCAATACAAGCTGGACGAAGACATGGGCCGCCAGAAAGTGACGCGCCGGGAATCTGACCGACACATGTTTGTCGTGCCCTCGCTTCGCAATGTGCAGGTAACCGCGCCGTATTTTCACAACGGATCGGTGAAAACGCTGGACGAGGCGGTCCGGGTGATGGCGAAAACACAGTTGAACAAGACGCTCGATGGCAGGGATGTCCAGGACATCGTGGCGTTCCTTGACAGCTTGACGGGCGAGTTTCCAGTATTCACACTGCCGCGCTTGCCGGAAACGCCGAACATGACGATTCTCGAAAGGTAATCCTTCGCCGCAGGCGGGTACGGGCGGTGTGTGTGCAGGATAGTGCAGACTGCGCCGGCGCAGCACATTCGCTAGCTGATTTTTCGCATCACGCGCGGCGTGAGCCACCAGACAAGCGTTCCGGGCGGACGCGGCGGGAAGTTGTCAAAATCGATCCGGCAGCATCCACCTTTCTTAAACTGGAAATTTGCGCGAGAATTGCCGATCAGTTTTGCCACGCCTTCGCTCAGGTCAGGCTCGTGACCCACTACGAGCACGCTGCGGTGTTCGTCTCGCTTGCCGAGAGACGTGACCAGAGTCTGCAACGAACCACCCGGCCGCAGATAATCTGAAAACTCGACTTTGACGCGGGGGCAAAGGATTTCGGCTACGATAGCGGCTGTGTCGGAAGCGCGCATGAGGGGACTGCTGATCACCGAGTCCACGTTGAGACCAAGACGGAGCAGGCCCTTCGCGATTTCCCGAAGTTTCTTTTTGCCTTCGGGCGTCAGGGGGCGTTTGTCGTCGTCCGTGAAGTTCGGGTCGCCCCTCGCGACGGCGATGCCGTGGCGCATCACATACAAATGAAAGCCCTGATTTCCCTTGTCTTCGGAGACGTCACTCGGGCGTCGCATTACTCCTCTTTCGCTCTGTGATGGATTTCCGGGGTCGGCTTAGATCGGTTCTTCCCGCAACCTTGTCAGACGTGTGACACCCCTTCACCTGCCACCCTTGGGATAAGAGCTACGGTTCTTGTTTCCTCGAAGTTATTTATTCTACCTCTGTCGCCGGATTCAGGGAAACTGCCTTGCCGCTATGCAGGATGGAAAATGGACAATCGGATGCGGAATTTGGACCTCAATTTCGCTGGAGTAGATAAAAACAGCGCGGTCCGCAGGAACCCTCGCTGCGCGTGAAGAAATTGGCGACGCGATATCCATTCGAAAGATACGCGAGAAATATCTTCCGAGTTTGAAGCCGCCAACTCCTGGCGAGTCGCAAGGCCTTTGTTCGCATGTCGTCCGTGTTGGATGGAATCTCGACCAGCAGCCGCGCCTCCTGGTGGGAGAGGTCGATCTTCCGGTTCAGAAGTAATCCACGATCGGTCCTACTGGTCGAATTGATGACTGGCGCGTTCGGAACATTGCGCTCGCGGTTTCTCTCGGCAAGGCAGCGCTCGACGTGCCTGGAAGCAATCTGCCAGTTCACGACAAACCGGTCGCTCGGAAGGCCTTTTTCAATCATGCTGGGAAACCGCCCGTAATAGTCAACAACATACTCCTCGACGAGAGCGCCCAACCTGCTGATGTTCAGGCTGGCGTTCCGGCTCTGGAGAGGATCGTAGGTCCAGCAGATGGACTTGATGCCCTGCGACAGTGCAATTCTGCGGTGCGCGAGCTTCAGTTGAAACCCTAACCCGCGGTCGCGGTATTCAGGCAGGACCCCCATCATGTGCGACCAGTGAATGATCTTGCCATTGCGGCGGGCCAGAAGAGCAAAAAGGAAGCCGGCGAGTTTTCCATTAACAAATGCACCCAGTACCGCTCCGCCCGTCTTCTGCGCCACGAGCATGACTTCGGCGGAGGCGGCCAACCCTCCCCAGATAGACTTCTGCGCGGCTTCGCATTCCCTGAATTCCCTATGGGTTTCGAGGAGTCTCATGCTGGGTTTCAACATCTGATTCACGATAATACATCATCAGTCTTTGGCTGTGAGAAGTGGCGGCACGGAAGCACAATGGCAATCCGGACCTTACCGGATTTGCTGTTGTTTCCTGATCAGCGCAAGGGCAGCAGGGCTGGAATGGAATCGGGAGACTTGCTGAGTCTTCAGCGCGCGGTTATTCACCGCACATGCCGCGGCGCGGCGCTCCGCAGGGACAAGGGCCGGGCTCCGATGACAATCCCTGGTGAGGTGTGCCGGCGACGGCAAAAACCGAGAGGAGCTTTTCAACCTGAGTGCTCGAACAGTTCTTGCACACAATCTCTGAATTCGACGAATAGGAAATGTTCTCGAATTTCGTGCCGCAATCCCGGCATCGGTACTCAAAGATCGGCATGGTGACCCTCCTCAAATGAATATAGCCAAGGCGCACAACGTTTTCAATTGGCGGCAGGGTTGGTCTTCCCGTCCCTTGCAGGAACGGCTTCCGATCTTCAATGTGCAGGGGAGACTCAGAATGATGCCTCTGCACGTCTTCAGGATATGCGTCGAAGGTAACTATGCGTAAGCGGTGGAATACTTTTCGCAGAGTGCCTTGATTTTATTCACGAGCTTGGGGACGCCGGTCATCGGATCTTCTTTGCCTTCGTATTCGGCGGACATAAAGCCTTTGTAACCGCCGTCGCGGAACATCTGCCACACTCGGTCCATATCGATAGGCGTGCCGTCATCGAAGTGGTCGCGAATGTGCGTGTGTGTTGCGTAAGGGATGCAGGCCTTGATCTGGGCGTAGGGGTCCTCATTGCCAGTGGGTATAAAATGCGTGATGTCCAGGTTGATCCCTGCGTAGGGAGAATCCACGCGGCGCATGATTTCCAGGCATACATCGGCGTTCTGTGTGACGCCGCTATGGTCCTCGATCCCCAGTGTGATTCCTTTCTTACCCGCATAATCGCAAGCGGGCTTCATAACCTCAACCACCCAGTCGGTCCCTTGTTTTACCGTGGCGCCCTTCGGAAGCTTGCCGCCGAAAACGCGAAGATGGGAAGCCCCCAACTGGTCGGTAACGTCCACCCACTTCTTGATGTCTTCGAGCACTTCGCGGCGTTTGTCGGCGCTGGCCTGGACCATGCTTGATCCGCAAGCCACGCCCGAAAACGGCACACCGTTTTTGAAGGCCAGATGGCGGAGTTCCAGCAGATAGGCAGGGTCCGTGGATTTAAACCAGTAAACGGTCATGTCCGCTCCCACGGAGCCCATTTTGACGATTTCATCAATGAAGCCCTGCATCGTCATTCGACCGCTCTTCAAATACCTCAAAAAGGAGTACGCGCAGCACCCCGGAAACATCCTGGCCATGGATTTAGGGTCGGTGGCATCGTCGCCCCCGCTGCCTGCATGCGCCTGCGAAGGCAAAGAAAGTCCGACCCCTATGGCGGCTGTTCCAGCCGATTGAAGGAAGCGTCTCCGTGAAAATTTATCTTCCATTGTTGCCTCCGAAGTTGAAGTTTATTTCAATGGGCGAACGGCAACTTCCTTAAAAAACACAACATCTTTGTTGCTGTGGTTTTGAAGACCAATATAACCCTCGTTGGGTCTGGGGCCGCGTGTAGGTTCAAAGTCGAACTTGCGCGGCGGCGCCGGCTGTCCTTCAGTGTAATCCGTCACCTTCACGCCGTTCACATAAACGATCGTCCGCGGCCCATCCAGCGTAATCAGCATGGTATTCCACTGGCCGGATCCTTTGCCGGGATACGCCAGGGCCTTCGAGATAGAGTAAAGACATCCGGTTGAATGGTATTCTTTGGTCTCGCCGGCCGGGTCGTTATCGATCTGCACCTCGTAACCATAATTGACGGGCATCCAGGGTTCGCGCGGCTCGATGGGGATGCGAATGAAGACCCCGGAATTATCATTCTTGTCACGCATTTTATAGACGACGCGGATCTGGCAATTGCCGAATTTCTGGCGGGTGTACCACAGAAGTCCCATGCCGCCGTAAGATTCGAGCAGCCCATCGACCACCTTAAATCCGCCCGGACCGACGTGTTCCCACCCGTCCATGTTTTTGCCATTGAAGAGTTGTTTCCACCCGTTGTTTTGGGCGCTTCCAGGCATTGCGATAAGTCCGATTAGAGCTAAGCAGAATAACAGACGTTTGACCATATATCACCTCGGCCTGACCAGCACGATTTTGCATCAAAAAACACGACGGAGTTTGCAGCAAGAGGTTGCGCAGGAAATCCGGCCTCACCGGCGGAATCTAACCCGGCTCTTAGCGGTCCCCTTTGCCCGTGCGACTCGGTAGTGTAGCATATTTACCGTCCGAGACAAGCCAATGCGGAGGAAATTATGAAAACCTGCATGATTGTGATCTTTGCGTTGCTGCTGGGAGCCATATCCGTCCAACCCGCCAGTGCTCAGGGAGTTTTCAAGGTTGAGACTGGACAGGCGTTCAACAAAGTCATACCGAGAGATTTTGTACTCGAAGAAAACGCGATTCCCACCGAAAAGCGTAATTCCGCCCTCGTGCTTACCCCCTCCGGTGCGCGCGTAATTGCAGGATTGCTCGATACCAGCGGTTACAGCTCTCAGGTCCAGGAGAAATATCTTGGTATGCTGATTGTGGAAGGGAAACTGAATGTTTGCGGCAATCCGGTCGCTATCGGCAGCTACGGTTTCGGACTGGCCAAGTCCCATGGCGCTGCCGAAGGGCAGGGTTCGAGATTCATGCTTTATAACCAGGCCGGTGCTAGAGTTGCAGAATGCCCGGCGGAATGGGACGCAAAAATCAAGACCCCAAGACCATTGCAAGTGGTCACGAGCGGCAAGACGGCACGGCTTTACCTGGGAAGGACCTGGGTTGAACTGAAGTGACCGGAAGCTTCTGCCTGGAATTTCACAGGGGAAATGCGTGCACACAGGATTTTACTCTGCACGGGGCCTCGTATTGGCATAAGTCCAGCAGGATGCTGTTGTATAATTCAAAGAAATACGCGGGCCGAAAAGGTTCGAGCGGGAAAACTCGAGGAAGGGCAAATCCGACCAACGAGGCCCCGACGCCGGTGGCGCCTCCGAGCAACTTTTTGTATGAATTCGTCCTCTACACTAATAAGCAATCAGGAAGGCGACTCGGGACCGGCGCGAAGCATGGATAAAGATAAGGCTCTCCAGCCGAAATTCTCAATCAAGTGGATTGCAATCATCCTGGCGCTGGGGTTTGCCTTCGCGCTTCCGGCCTGGAGCGCCCAGCCGCTGAGCAAAGACGATATCTCACTGCTCCTGATTGGAGGAGCGTCCGAAGCGAAGATGGTTTCGCTTATCGAGGAGCGGGGCGTTGACTTCCAGTTGACGCCGGAGTTGATCGAGACGTTTCGCAAGCAAGGGGCTACCCAGGCGCTGATTGACGCCATTGTTGAAAGCAACCGCAAAAAGGCGGCGTCGAGGACGGCGACTGCGACCGAGTCGCCCGGCACCACTTCAAGTTCTGTTTCGGGCATCAGCCCGCAATTGCCCGGGCCCGGACCCCAAGTGACCAATATCTCCAATCCGCCGGCTTTACCTCCCCCGCAGCCCTCAGGCCAAACGCCACAGAACGGGACGCAAACTGCCGGGCATACTGTGGAGGCCCAGGAAGCTCCCACTGCAAAACTGACCGACCCAAGCCCTGTGGAAATACAGCGGATTATCCAGACGTTCGCCGCCAAGGAGGAGCTCTTCAAGGAAGCGCGGGACAATTATACGTACCATCAGATCAATAAAGTGGAAACGCTGGATGCAGATGGCAAAGTCACGGGTTATTGGCAACAGGACTGGGACATCCTCTTTGACGACAGCGGCAAGCGCATTGAGAAGGTCACTTACGCGCCGGTGGGTTCTCTGAAAGATGTCATGATCACTGAACAAGACATTGACGCCATGCGCAACATCCAGCCCTTCGTGCTCACCACGGAAGACCTGCCCAACTATGAAGTCAAATATCTCGGGCATGTGAAGGTGGATTATATAACCGCGTATGTTTTTTCCGTCCGCCCGAAGGAGATCAAAAAGCACCACCAGTATTTTCAGGGCATTGTATGGGTGGATGACCGCGACCTGCAAATTGTCAAAGCGCAGGGCCGCCAGGTCCCGCAGCTTTATCACACGAAAAACGGGGAAAACCTTTTCCCGTCGTTTACCACTTGGCGCCAGCAGATTGACGGCAAGTTCTGGTTTCCCACGTACACGCTGGCGGACGACACGCTCTACTTTTCCTCAGGCCCTGTTCACATCCGAGAGATCATTCGATATACAGACTATAAGCAGTTCAAGTCGTCTGTGGTCATCAAGGCTGTCCAGGCGATTGACCCGAACAATCCCAGCCAGACGCCTAAAAATTCTTCGCCGCCTTCCAACGCCCCTCCTAAGAAGTAGTTCCACCCGCGGGCAGAGGCCCTTCTGCTGATAAAATCTTTTGCATGAAAAAGTCCGGAATAAAATGGCGCGTGGTTCTGGTGCGCCCGCGCAACCCTCTCAACATCGGCGCTGCGGCGCGCGCCATGGCGAACTTCGGGTTCGATGATCTCGTTGTGGTTGCGCCGTACGATCCTGTCTGGCGGGAGGCGCGGTCCGCCGTGGGTGCAGGCGAAGTGCTCCAGAAGGCCCGCGCTGTGGACGACCTTTCGGATGCCATTGGCGATTGCCATTTCGTTGCAGGAACGACGACAGGCTCCCGCAGGAACCTTGATCGCGACCCGGTCCCTCTTACCGAGTTGACTCTGGCGCTCCAGAGGCTGCCTTCGCAGGCGCAGGCGGCGGTGCTGTTCGGGTCTGAAAAGACCGGCCTTCTGAATGAGCACATGAGCTTTTGCCACCTCCTCGTGCGCATCCCGACGACGGTCGAATGCCCCTCGATGAACCTCGGGCAGTCGGTGGCCGTTTTCTGCTATGAAGTTGCCCGCTCCGCCGGCTTTCCCCATGCCGCCCCTACCGGGCGGGTACACCTATCCGAGCCAGCCGCTATCCAGTCGCTTGAGCACATCCTCGATCGCGCCGCAAGGCTGCTCGACCATTCCGGCTACTTCAAGCCGAAAGGAAGGCGCGCACAACTCCTGAAGCTGCGCCGTCTGTTGTTCGACCTCGAACTGACGAACAACGACGTGCGGGTGCTGGGAGGTGTCCTGGCCCAACTCGAGTGGAAAATGAAATCTGCGCCGCTTTCCGATTGAGCGCCCGGTCAACGGGAAGGTGCGTCTCAGTTTTCCGGGGCGGTCGTCTGGAGTTCTGCGACGGGTTCGAGAGGGCGCTCAAAAGCCGGGCGGGTCTGCGGGTCTCGCCAGTTGTCGAGCAACGCGACGTGTTGCACACACTGAATGGTGCAGCGCGGAGCGCAGGTCTTGAGCGTGGAATATTCGTGCCGAAGATGCTGGGGCGTGTACTTCTCCAGCGGAATGGCGGGGTAGCCTCGCTGCTGGGAGCAGTAATGGACCAGGCCGTCTTCGCAGACGTAGAGATAGCGGCTGCCGGCCCGGCATCGCCAGTCTCTCGGGATGCCCCGCGCAATGTACTTCTGATACCGGTTAAACCGCGAATACGAGCGCTTGCCCCAACTCATAATCGTACTGAAAATCGCCTGCTGCCGTGGGCTGAGAGGGCGAAGCTGTCCTTCGTGATCATGGAGGACGCCGACTGTGGAGGTAAATCCCAGTTCGAGCGCACGCCGGGCGACGGTCAATGCGTCTTCAGGGTTTCGCACACCGCTGCCCAGAACAGAATTAATATTCACCTGAAAAATCGCATGCTGTGCTAGAAGTTTAAGCTTCTGGTCCAGCACCTTCAGGCTTTTCTTTGAGACTTCATCGGGCATGACATTGTCGATGCTGATCTGGAGATGTTCCAGCCCTGCGTCATTCAATGATTCGATTCGGGCGCGCGTGAGCAGATAGCCGTTCGTGATCATGCCCGCAATCATGCCTCGGCGACGAATATGGCGAATGATTTCCTCGAGTTGTGGATGCAGCAGAGGTTCGCCACCGCTGATGGTGATGATGCTGGTTCCCAGGTCTGCCAGCAGATCAAGCCGGCGGAACATGGTTTCGAGCGGCAGCGGCTTCGAGAAATTGTCATACTCGTTGCAATACGCGCAAGACAGATTGCAGCGGCGGATCGGAATAATATGCGCCAGCACGGGATGGCGGGTCGAAAGCAGCGCCTTCGCGATCATGCGCAATTCGCGTGACCGAGTGCGAATAAACCGGGCTTTGCGCTTCAGAGCAACTCTGTTCATGGTGACGGATTTTCAGTCCCTGACCCGCAATCGACGTGACAGGGGGTCGTCAGAGGGCCTCGCCGAGCTTTCCCTCCGTAATCACCAAACCATTATCCCCTGTTGAATTATACATATACGACAATAGGGTCTGATCTGCAACTATTTCATCCTGAAATGTGATATGGGCTGGTCGAACCGCAAAATCCGGCCCTTTATTGGCAAAGGATTATCCCGTGGAATGGGGTCTGGTGGCAGGGATCACATCTTGATTCGCTTTACATCTTTTGGCGGCTTTATCTGAAAAGTGGATGACGGCAGATTGAGATTGACTTTTACAGCGCTATAGCGGGCAATCGAATAGTCGCCGCCCACCTCAAAAAATTTCTGTTGCACGGGCAGCCAAGATTGTTCGCTGATCCAAAGCTGGACTTTCGAAAGCTGCGCAGCAAGCTTCTGATCGCGGGGAGTCAATTCCAGCAGGACGGTCGGCGCTCCGCCCAGTTGTTCCTCGCCGAGGAACTTCACCTCATAGACCTCCTGCAATTCACTGGAGTTGCTCCCAAACCCCAGTGTGAGAAATTGCTGTATAAGCGAAGATCGCTTGCTGAGATCGAACTCCTGAATCTGATTGATCTTCGGCTGATAGATTTCCACCTTGTCCTTCTTGAACAGGATGATTTTACGAGCCGGGGCCTTGAAGTCGATCAAAATATCCGGTGATTTGGCATTTCGAAAATACATCTGCCCCGTGTCCGTCGAAAAATCATTCACAAGGACGGTCACTTTGGTGTACTCAAGATCGGCGGAAAGGGTCTTGAGTCGCCTGGCGCTTTCATCCATATGGGAAAATACCTGGGCGAGGTCGAGCCGATCCTTCCGCACTGTCGCTCCGGATGAGACCTGCCCTGCCGCCAGCAACAGAACTGCAGCCAGTGACCTCAAAATGAAATTGCGCATGTGCATGGTGAACTACCCACTCGTACGATTCTTCGCCTGCTCCAGAGGATGCTTGATCAGCGTTTCACCTCGACCGTATATCCGAGCACGACGCCGCCATTCCCGAGGATTGGTTTGACCGATACGATCTCAAAAGGGGTTTTAATCCTCGGAACAAGCAATTGTCGGACAGCATCCCGGAGCGGTACTCCACCGAGGGACTCCACAAGGCGTGCGTCCAGTTGATAGGTCCACACCCGGTCTGTATGGCTGACCTCGATGATCCCCTGAATGTGCCTCAAGTCGCTCAACTGAAGCACTGGACGATCATGAAACCAGCTTCTGGGCGTGAGGAAGATAAAGGCAAGGATCAGCAGGACGATGATGTCATACTGCCAGCTTCCACGTTCATAAGACCAGAAAACCGCGCGGCGGATGACCAGCTTCACTTTTGAACCGAACGACGGCTCCGCGTCGTCCGCCGCCCGCTGCTCGGGGCGCGAAATGGGCTGTTCATGAAACTTGGCGCCTTGTGCCATAGAACGATTAATTGAGTAAAATAACGGGAAAAGCCGGGGGAATCAATCAGAAACAATCCGACCATCGCGCATGCGGACGATCCGGTCAGCTACGGCGGCAGCTTCCGGATTGTGCGTGATCATCAGGATGGTCTGGCGGAAGTCGCGGTTCAAGCTCCGCATCATGTTCAGCACAAGTTGTGAATTTTCAGTGTCCAGATTACCCGTCGGCTCATCGGCAAGAAGGATTTTGGGTTCACAGATCACAGCGCGCGCGATGGCCACACGCTGTTGCTCGCCGCCGGAAAGCGCATAGGGTTTGCGGTCCAGCATCTCTCTGATCCCAAGCATCTCCACGACGGCGTCAAACCGATGCGGGTTGAACCCATCGCCCTGAATATGCTGAGCTAGGGCGATGTTGTGCCTTGCGGTCAGCGTCGGCAGAAGATTGTATCGCTGGAAAACGAACCCTATCTTGTGGCGCCGGAATTTCGTGCGCTCCGCGTCATTCATGCGCATGAAATCGTTCCCGTCCACCAGAACCACGCCGCTGGTGGGCCGCGTCAGCCCTCCAAGAACATGCAAAAGGGTTGACTTGCCGCAGCCCGAAGGCCCCACCACGGCGACAAACTCCCCTTCCTGGACGACAAAATCCACCCCGCGCAATGCTGGGACATCTACCTTGCCGACGCGATAGATCTTTTTCAGATTTTCTGTTGCGATGATCGGTTCCATACCGCCAATTCGGTGTGTTCCGCCGGCTTCCTCTGCGGTCGTTGCCAAAAACAGTTGTCCCATCAGCGTCCGAAGTTCCCTTTATTCGTATGCCAGCGAATCCACCGGGTCCAGGCGGGCCGCGCGTATTGCCGGGTAGAAGGCGCCAAGCAACGAACCTCCCAGGGCCAGCAACCCTGCCCAGATCGCCCAGTGAATCGTTAGTTCAACGGTCAGCGTAGGAAAGGCAGCTACGATGGCTCTCTTTGCCAGCCATGTTCCGCCGTATCCTGCAAAGATGCCGAGGATGCTGAGCAGGCCGGCCTCGCGTAATATCACGTCTATGATATACCCTTTGCCCGCCCCTAGTGATTTTAATATGCCGATCTCGCGCGTTCTTTCGGTAATGGTCGTGTACATGGACAGGAAGATCACAAGAAAACCGATGCCAACGGCAACCGCAATCATGGCGGTGATAAAAGCATTCAGGGCGGGCAGATCATTCGAAGTCATCAGCGACATGTACTCCTGGATGGAGTGGACCTGGTAACTGGGAAGAAGTTCGCGGATGGAACTCATCACCGCGTGGGTGTAACCCGGGTCTGTACATTTCACATAAAAAATGGAGGCTTTGTCGCGCGCACCGCTCAGGTCCTGGGCTGTGGAGATCGGGATAAAAAGGCGCGAGCCCTTTCCATGCTCGACGATGCCGGTTACATGGAACTCGTGATTCAGGAAATGGAGCGTTTCGCCCACCTTGACGTTATTTGCACGGGCGTACCAGTCGTCTACGAGGATGTCATCCGGGTGTTCGAAAGGCCCCCCCTTGAGATATACAAATCCCCCGCTGACTCGATCGAAACTCGGCAAATCAATTCCGTAGATGAGATTGATCCCGTTCTGCGTAATAAACTGAAACAATACCGGCGTAACCGCCAGAACGTGAGGGATTTGCTCGATCCGGTCGCCAATCTGGACCGGCATGGGGGCTTGCGTCAGCCCGAAAAACAGCGAAGCCCCAGGAGGCTGCACCATGATGTCTGCACCCACTCCCTGGACGCGCTTGGCCGTTTCGTGTAGCATGCCATGGGTCATCCCGACGACGAGCATCACCATCCCCACCTCGATGGCGACGGCAAGCACGCTCACCAGCGTCCGGATCGGCCGGTGGAGTATGTTCTCAACGATCATCCTGTTGATCAATGCTCTCCCCCGGTTACTTATCTCCGTTCAGTTCGACCAGTGTCGTACCCGGCGGCCTGTTGAGCACAAATTTCTCCGGCGGAATCGGCTGGTTGAAAGTCGCCTTCCTGATAGTTATCGTCAGCGTATAGCCCTCCTGGGGGCGGCTTAAAGTAATCTGAGAAGGGTAGCGGATTCCATGGTAGTCGTGGTAATCGGCATAATCGACGTTCTCGAGATTTACGCCTCCCGGCCCGTATAGCTGAAGGCTGGTGATGTTCAGGTTGGTGCGGTCGAACCATACTTTCCGCTTCAGAGTGAGTTCGCCTGAACTGCCCAACTCAACGATATTCAGCACGTAATAATACCCGCCCGCGGAAGACTGTGCCTCCTCGCTGAAGTATTTCTCTTTTGCAGGATCGACAGGAGGAATCAGCAGCGCGTCCAGAATGTGCGCCGGACGGAGGTTCTCCAGCGGCTTGCTGCTTGGCCCCTGGTAGTTGTTTTTCCCCACGATGAACCGGTTTTTCGGCGGGATGAAAACCTTAAATTCGCGGCCGTCGGAGACCATGTCAAAAATCTGCGTTTTGACGACGGGGGCCTGCCCGATAATTCGAATGGTGTCCGGCTTCTTCAGAAGGATAAAACCGCCGACGTCCTGATATTCCTTAATAACTCCAGTATAGACTGTTCCTGTTGTTGGTTTGAAATCAACGGTCGCAGTCAGCGTATCAATGTCCTGGCTCCATGCGTCAAGGTCTTTGACCAGTTCGCCGACGGAAGCTTGCTTCGGGGGGCTGGTTACCTTCGGCGGAGTGATGCGAATCGTCCGTTTTACGGCACAACCCCACCCCGCGACAACCAGGGCGAAGAGGGCCGCGACAACGCCGCTGCGTGTGGCTGGTAACAGTGACTTCCGGCACGGATCACACAAATTTTTAAGCTATCACACGCGGGAGAGCCCGTCAATCTGCGTTTCGATGTGGCTTAGGGCGCTACGCGGTTTAGAATCAATTTCCGCGAAAGCGGCCACTGCCTTGCGCGCGACCCGCGACTCTCTTCTGATCGAGTTGTCCGCTGCGCGCACTGTCAGCAGATGGACAAGAGGCTTGTTTCCAAGTCTGGTCACGCCGGCACTGCTTCTGCTTCTTCAACTTCTTCAAGCCTTACGGAGACCAGTTTCGAAACACCCGGCTCTTCCATCGTCACGCCGTAAATGGCCTGGGCGATTTCCATCGTTGTTTTGTTGTGCGTAATCAATATGAACTGTGTGTTGGCGCTCATCCTACGGATTAATCTCGTGAACCGGCTGACGTTGGTGTCGTCGAGCGGCGCATCGACTTCATCCAGCACACAGAAGGGGCTCGGTGCATACCGGAAAATTGCGATCAGCAGGGCCAGGGCCGCCAGGGCCTTTTCGCCGCCCGAAAGCAGCAGCACGTTTTGCAGGCGCTTGCCCGGGGGTTGCGCCACGATGTCGAGCCCGCTGTCCGGGTCTTCTTCGTCGGTCAGGCGCAATTCGCCGGTACCCCCGCCAAAAAGCGTCCGAAAAGATTCCGCGAAATGAACATTGATGGCCCTGAACGCTTCCATGAACTGCTGGCGCGAGAGTCGGTCGATTTCTCGGATGGCCTGAGTCGTGTCTTCAATAGACGAGAGCAGGTCCTGCCGCTGGCTTTCCAGAAATTCGTAGCGCTCCTCCGCTTCTTTCAGTTCTTCGAGCGCCATCATGTTAAGCGGGCCGAGGCTTTCAATCCGCTTCCTGAGTTGGCGCACTTCTTCTTCGGCGGATTCGAGCGCCTCGCCGCTGAGGAAAGCTTCTTCCGCCACCTGAGTCAGCAAAAAGTCTGGCTCCTGCTGGAGCGCTTCTCGGCATTGCTGTGCGTGGTGGTCGCGGTCAGACTCCGCGCGCGCCAACGCCACTTCAACCTCTGAGCGTTTTTCGCGCGCAGCTTCATACCGCGTGCGGGCTTCTTCGACCTGCGGGCGAAGTTCGTCCCGCCGTGCGCGCACCACCTGCAATTCCTCACCGAATTTTTCCAATTCCTCCTTCAGTTGCCTGTGCCGCGTTTCGAGTTCGGAAAGGCGCGTCCGGGCCGTCTCGGCCTCCGCGGCGAGTTGGCGCTGATTTTCCGCCCATGCTCCGATCTGTCGCGCCAGATGCTCCAGACGTCCGGCCATTTCCCGCATCTGATCGTCGAGCCGAGCGCGCTCCGCCCCGAGCGCACGCGTGCGTTCCTGAAGGGTGCCGAGCCGCGCCTGTGCCTGGGCTAAAGTTTGCGCGCCCTGATCAAGCTGCCGGCGCTGCTCGCTGACCTGTCCGGCGCTGGCGGCGATCTCGGATTCAAGCTGCGCTTTCCCGGTTTCCGCGGCTTCAATCTGCGCGCGGATGGCCGCCTGCCTCGACAGCAGTGACTCACGTTCCGCTTCGAGCCGGCGGCCTTCTTCTTCAAAAACGCGCAACCGCTCATTCGCGCGGGTTAGTATCTGCTGCACCTGCCGCAGCCGCTCGGATCCGACTATGGAATTTTTCTCGGATTCCTGCCGCGCTGCGATCAACCCGTTCAGGGTTTCCTTCAGGACTATTACCCGCCCTTCGATCTCCGCCAGCTTCGCTTCCCGCGCCTGAACGTCTGACTCAATCTCGACGGTCCGCCGTTCCAGGTCGCGGAAGTCGCGTCGGATCGCCAGGGGGCCGGCACTCGACCCGCGCCCGCCGGAGACCAGCCTGTGATGATAGTGCTCGCCGGTACGCGTGACGAAATGGCACTCCGGATATGCCATGGCCAGGCGTTCGGCCGCCGCTGCGTCTTCTACCAGATAAGCTTTGCTGAGCGAAGGCAACGGTGCATCGCCGTTGAGACCGAGGCGAGGTTCGAGACGTACCAGTTCCCGCAGCGGCGCCACCACGCCGGGTTCCTGTTGGATCTGTTGATGGCCGTTGCTGCTGACATGACCGGCCGCCGGCGCGCGGGTCACAAAAAACGTTGATCGCCCGCTGCCCTCCGCCTGTAAGATCGCAATTCCTGAGCGCGCTTCCGCATGCTCTTCCACGACCACGCAATCGAGTTCCGCTTTGAGGAATTCCTCAACGACTTCTTCGTATCCGGGAGAGACTTCCAGAAAATCCGCCAGAACACCCAGCGGCCGGAAATGGTGGCCGTTTGCGGGGAACTCGCCGTTCAGGAGCCGGCGGACGCTCTCCGTGGAATAGGCGTGCTGAGCCAGGGACTCTTCCAGCGCCTGCTTGCGGGCCTGCATCCCGGAAAGTTCGCGCCGAAGGTTTTCGAGATTGCGCCTTTCCGCAACCTCATCTTTCTGGGCAACATCCAGCGCTGTCGCCGTCTGAGAAACCGACTCCGCAAGGCGCGCAAGTTCGCTTTGGAGGCGTTCATTTTCCTGCGCCAGCAAGTCGAGTTCTGCGGCTTGCTGTCGGCGTTCGGCCTCGACCTGCCCGCATTCGTCGGCGATCCTGGCCCGCTGCCGGTCGAGAGCGAGAGCCATTTCTTCAGCCTGCACAAGCTGGTTGCGAAGGTCCGCAGCGCGGCCGATCGAAGCCAGAAGCGCCTGCCGCGACTGCTCCACGGCGCGTTCGGCCTCGCGGATCCTGCGGCCAAGGTCTTCCTGAGCCTCGAGCAATCGCGCGCCTTCAGCCTCAGCCGTCGATTGCTCCTGCAAGAGTTGATCGTGTTCCCGCGCCAGCCTGTCTGCATTCTGCTCGAGCACTTCTATGCGTGCGCGAACCTGCTCGCTTTCCTGCTTTGCCTCCGCCGTGCGGGAGTCGAGCGTGGCCGCCTGCTGCTGGATCTGCTCCAGACGCGATTGCAGGCGTTGCTGCTCGAGTTCGTTTTCGGAAAGCGCGCCACGAATGGAAACCAGCCTTCCTTCAAGCTCCTCGCAGTGCGCGGCGGCGGACCGTTGCTCATTTGTCAGCAGCTCAAGGCCACGGCCTTCCTCGGCCGCGAGTTTGTGAAGGTTTTCGGATTGAGTGCGAAGCTCCTGGCACTGGCTTTCAAGAATTCGCAGCCGCGAAGCCAGTGTGACTCTCTGGCGGCCCTGCAATTCCTCCTGAAGCTCCCGGAAGCGGCGGGCCTTCGAGGCCTGGCGCTTCAGAGAATTCACCTGCTTGATGACTTCTTCCAGGATGTCGGTGATGCGCGAGAGATTGGCCCGGGAGGATTCCAGCTTCAATTCCGCCGCGCGTTTGCGCGCCTTGAATTTCGAGATGCCTGCGGCTTCTTCCAGAATCAAACGCCGGTCCGAGGGCTTCGAGCTCAAAATCTGGCCGATGCGCCCCTGCTCGATGATGGCGTAGGATTCCGGGCCGAGTCCCGTGCCCATGAAAATGTCCTGAATGTCGCGCAATCGGCTCGCGCGGCCATTAATCAGGTATTCACTCTCGCCGGAACGAAACAGCCGCCGTGTTACTGTGATCTGGCCGTCGCCTTCTTTCAGATAGGATTTGTATGACGGAGCAGCCTGTACAGCGGTTTGTTCTCTGCCTTCCGCTGCTCCTGCCTGCGCCTCCGGAGTTATTGTGGTTTCAGTGTCCTCGTCGCTGCCGTCGTATTCGGGGTCTTCGAGCGTCAGGCTGACTTCCGCCATGCTGGTCGGAGGCCGATTGCCCGTGCCGTTGAAGATGACGTCCGTCATGCGCTCTCCGCGCAGCAGCTTCGCGCTTTGCTCGCCCAGGACCCAGTTCATGGCATCCGAAAGATTCGACTTGCCGCAGCCATTTGGCCCCACGATACCGACCGTTCCCTGCTGGAACTCCAGGCGTGTCCGATCGGCAAAAGATTTGAAGCCTAATAGCTCTAGTCTTTTTAGTCTCAGCAAGATAATCGCCTCCGTTGAAAGTCTCGGTCAGGCCGTGAAATCACACACTGAGTACACCACGGGCAAGCACTTCAAATTTAGGAGGAAGCGCGCCACGCAGACAAGTAGGTAATCACGGCCATCTATGCTTGGAAAGGCCGTTCTGCCAACCAACGCGCTCGCTTCACCCATCAACCCTTTGGCGCGCAACAAAAGGGAACTGCGAGCAACCCCGAATCCTTCGCCCAAGCTATCACGAAAGACCGAGCCTGTAAAGAAAAAAACGCAAGATCGTGGGGTGAAATTTCCGGATATTCTAGATATTGTGGTGGCCGGACCCTGTGGCACTCCTGCACGGCTATGGCTTCCAGCGCAGGACCGGTTTGCGGGCAGCCGCGGCCTCATCCAGGCGGCTCACGCGCGTGGTATAGGGTGCTTTCAGGACAAATTCCGCGTCTTCCTCGACTTCTTCGGCAATGGCCCTCATCGCTTCGATGAACTCATCGAGTTCCTCCTTACTCGCGCTTTCTGTCGGCTCGATCATCATTGCGCCGGGAACGATCAGCGGGAAAGCGGTCGTATAAGGATGGAAGCCGTAATCGATCAGCCGTTTGGCAATGTCCATTGTGCGGACACCCCGTGCAGCCTGCCGCCGGTCGGAAAGCACGCACTCATGCATGCAGGGCTCGTTGTAGGGAAGGTCGTAAACGTCCTGCAACCGGCGCATCACGTAATTCGCATTGAGCACAGCATCCTGGGTTGTTTGCAGAAGACCCTCGCTGCCGTTCGCGGCAATGTACGCCAGCGCGCGAACCGCCATCCCGAAATTCCCATAAAAAGCGCGGACCCGGCCGATGCTCTTAGGGCGGTTGTAATCGAGAGAATAACTGCCATCCTCTTTCTTGACGACGATAGGAGAAGGGAGGTAAGGTTCCAGGAATTTCCTGACCGCCACGGGTCCCGAGCCCGGCCCACCGCCGCCGTGGGGGGTCGTGAAAGTTTTGTGCAGGTTCAGGTGCATCACATCTGCACCGAAATCCGCTGGCCTGGCGATGCCAACAAGCGCATTCATGTTGGCGCCGTCCATATAGACGAGGCCGCCTTTGCGATGGACGAGTTCACAGATTTCGCGGATGCGAACTTCAAAAATCCCGAGCGTGTTGGGATTGGTAAGCATCAATCCCGCCACTTCGTCCGTCATCGCCAGTTCGAGTTCGCCAAGGTCCACGCACCCGTGCGA
The DNA here is from genome assembly GCA_035652895.1 of Terriglobia bacterium. Lineage (GTDB taxonomy): Bacteria > Acidobacteriota > Terriglobia > UBA7540 > UBA7540 > SCRD01. Next base: position 119,103 of record DASRCX010000053.1, on the reverse strand, counting down.
GTCGGATTTCAGATTTCGCACCTGATAGCCCGAAGTCGTAACGCTGGCGGGGTTCGTGCCATGGGCGGAGTCGGGGACCAGAATGTATTTCCGCGGATTGCCCCGATCGGCGAGACACGCCTGGATCATCAGAATGCCTGAAAGCTCCCCTTGCGCGCCGGCCGCCGGCTGCAACGAAACGGCGTCCATGCCGGTAATTTCCGCAAGGCAGCGCGCCGTATCATGCAGCACCCTCAGGCAGCCCTGGGTGAGTTCAGTGGGTGCATAAGGGTGGTCGGTCGCCAGACCCTCCAGACGGGCTACGACTTCATTGATGCGCGGGTTGTACTTCATCGTACAGGAGCCGAGAGGGTAGAGACCTGTATCGACGCTGTAATTCCATGTCGAAAGGCGTGTGAAGTGGCGGATGACCTCGAGTTCCGATACCTCCGGAAATCCCGCAATCTCATCTCGATAAAACTCGCTGCCGAGCAAATCTGCGGCCGAGGCTGTTGGAACATCCGGGGTGGGCAGATCGACACCGCATTTGCCGGGCGAGCTCCTCTCGAAGATGAGGTTCTCGTCGCGGGTGATGTGCGGCCGGGCGTGGCGAGGATGTTCCTTCATGCTTTCTCCTGACCTACGGGATGCGGTGCGGCAACGCCGGCTTTCTTCCGGTTGGCAAAGCCTTCATACACGCGGACCATGCGGTCAACAGCTTCTTTGCTGACTGTTTCCGTGATGCAGACCAGAAGATGGTCCTTGAGTTCCGGATAAAACCGCGCAAGATTCACGCCGCCCAGGATTTTTTCCCCGCGCAGTTCCAGCAGGACCTCTTCAGCGCTTCCGGGCGTCCTGACAACGAATTCATTGAAACAGGGCGCGGAAAAGGGAATCGAAGCGCCCGCGGCCACGAGCCTCTGCGCCGCATAATGCGCCATGGCGAGGTTATGCTCAGCCAAAGCCTTCAGTCCCTGCTTGCCAAGCAGGCAAAGATAGATCGTTGCGGCGAGCGCACACAGAGACTGATTGGTGCAGATATTCGAAGTGGCTTTCTCGCGGCGGATATGCTGCTCGCGCGTGACCAGCGTCAGCACAAACCCGCGACGGCCTTCGGTGTCCACGGTCTGACCCACCAGGCGGCCGGGCATCTGCCGGACGTATTTTTCTCGCGTTGCGAGGAAGCCGACGTACGGCCCTCCGTAAGCGACAGGAACCCCGAAAGACTGCGCCTCGCCGCACACGATGTCGGCCTGCTCGGGCGGCTTGATGATCGCCAGCGACAGCGGTTCCGTGACTGTTGCCACCAGCAGCGCTCCGCTGCGATGAGTGAGTTCGGCGATTTCGCTGAACCGCTCAATTGTTCCAAAGAAGTTCGGCGACTGCACGACCACTGCGGCCGTTTCATTGTTGAGTGCCGATTCAAGCGCACGAATCTCGAGTTGCCCCGAAGCCGTGTATGGAACTTCAACAATTTCCGTTCCCATATGGCGCACGTAGGTCGCCATGACCTCACGGTATTCGGGATGCAGTGTTTTTGCTACGATGACGCGATTGCGGCGCGTCAGGCGAAGCGCCATCAGGACGGCTTCCGTCGTGGCTGTCGAGCCGTCGTAGAGGGATGCGTTCGAAACCTCCATTCCTGTAAGTTGAGCCATCAGCGTCTGAAATTCGAACATCGCCTGGAGCGTGCCCTGGGCGAGTTCCGCCTGGTAGGGTGTGTAGGCGGTAAAGAATTCCCCGCGAGAGAGCAGGGCATCCACGGCGGCGGGACGAAAATGCGAGTAGGCACCTGCGCCCAGCATCGAAACATACTCGCGCGTACTCTGGCTGGCGGCCTCTTTGAAGAATTCCAGAATTTGCTGTTCTGAAAGCGGTCCGGGCAGATTCATCCGGCCGCGAAACCGGACTTCTTCAGGGATTTGAGAGAAAAGTTCCTCAATCGAACTGCGACCGAGCGCGCGGAGCATTTCCTCCCGGTCGCGCGGGGAGTTCGGAAGATAACGCATCAGTGGGAACCTGCCTCACCGATGTAAGCCTCATATTCCGCGGCGGACATCAGTTTCTGGACTTCTTTGGGGTCAGACAGGCGCACTCGAATCAGCCATGCCGCCCCATGCGGGTCGGAATTCAAGAGCTCAGGGTGTTCATTGAGCCTCGTGTTGACTTCCGTCACTTCGCCGCTGACCGGAGCATATATCTCCGATACAGCCTTCACGGATTCGACCGTGCCGAAAACTTCAGCGGCCCGAAGAGCATCGCCTGCCTTGGGCAATTCAACATAGACGATATCTCCCAGTTCCTTCTGGGCATGGTCCGTGATCCCGATTGTCCCGGTCTCACCGTCCACGCGGACCCATTCATGGTCTTTCGTGTAATGGAATTCTTCAGGGTACATGAAAATGTCGCTCCCGGCGGATTTGCTTTCAAGTCAAGAAATTGTTCTGGGTCTGACCTTCCATCCTACTTTGGCCGCTTGTAAAAAGGTAGTGGAACTTGCACTGCGCGCGCTTTTCTCTGTCGAATTTGGATCAGGATTTCCCTGCCTGGCTGCGCCGTCGCCGGTGGAACATACGCAAGGCCGATGTTCTTCTTCAGGAATGGAGCGGGTGAACCGCTGGTGACGCGGCCGACCTCTTCCTCGCCGATCCAGACAGGATAGCCATCGCGCGCAATCCCAGGATCCACCATTTCAAATCCCACAAGCTTTTTGCGAAGGCCTTCCGTGCGCTGCCTGACCAACACATCCCGGCCAAGGAATTCGCCCTTGTCGAGTTTGCATATCCAGCCAAGCCCGGCTTCCAGCAGAGTCGTGTCTTCATCCAGTTCGTGTCCATAAAGCGGGTATCCCGCTTCAAGGCGGAGAGTGTTTCGCGCGCCGAGTCCGGCGGGTTGCAAGCCCTCATTTTTTCCGGCCTCGAGCAGGGCGTTCCAGACGTGCACGGAATGCTCCGGTGCAAAATAAAATTCGAATCCGTCTTCGCCGGTGTAGCCGGTCCTTGCGAGGAGACCCTTCACACCGCAACACTCGGCGGGCGAAAACCAGTAATACCGAATCGATGTCAGATCAATGCGCGTCACTTTGCTGAGGATTTCCGCGGCCCGCGGGCCTTGCAGGGCAAGCTGTGAATACTGCGATGAAACATTTTCAACTTCCGCGCCCACGGAGTTGTGTTCCACCAGCCACTTGTAATCGTTGTCGGTGTTGGCGGCGTTGACGCAGATGAAATAGTCGTTCTCGCCCAGCCGATGAATCACGCAATCATCCACGGCGCTGCCTTGCGGGTACATCAACGCGCTGTACTGGGCCTGGCGGTCGCTCAAGCGGGCGACGTCGTTGCAGGTGACATACTGGAGGAGGGCGAGCGCTTTCGGGCCGCGCACCGTGATTTCGCCCATGTGGCTGACGTCAAACAGCCCTGCCCGAGTGCGCACGGCCAGGTGCTCCTGAGTAATGCCCGCATACTCGATGGGCATTTCCCAGCCCCCGAACTCCGTCATCCGCGCACCCGCAGCCTTATGGACGGCGTAAAGGGCCGTCCGCTTTGGCCCTGCTTCCGGCGCCAAACGTCAACCTCCTTATCCGGGACTATTCATGAAACCGAAAGATGGAAAGTAACACGCCCGCAGGAAGAGGGTCAAGGATGCAGGTTTTGAAAACCAGCCCGCACGACTCGAGGTCTGCTTTTGCAGGGACTTATCAGGATGCGACGCATAGCATATTTCCCGCGTCGAAATAATCAGGCATGACTCGGCGATGAATCGAGGCCTTGGGTCGCGTCATCTATAGACCAAGAGGCGCTTTGCGGGGGCCGAACCCGGTGATGTCGGCGGCTGGGATTCTTTCGCTAACGCATTTTTGTCCTGCAAGCTGAAGCCAGGCGGTTGAGAAATTCTGCTGGACGGAAGAAGCAGAGTACAGTAAAATGACTGCTCAGTCATTTTGTTGCTCATCAGGTCAGTCATGCCTGTTCTCGGCAAAACCCGGAAGGACGTTATCAGGGAGTTCCGCACCGCCGAACTCCTGGAAGCTGCGCGAAAGGTCTTTGCGAAAAGGGGCTTCCACGCCGCCACAGTTGAAGATATTGCCGCGGCGGCGGGCGTGGCAAAGGGCACGGTCTATCTTTATTACCGGTCCAAACAGGAGGTTTACTGGGCGGCGCTCGAGCACGGCATCACGGAACTGCTTGATGAAATCCGGGCGACGATGGCCGCGGATGCGGCGCCTGAAGACAAGATCCGGGCCTTCATCGCCGTCAAGATCCGATACTTTGAAAGGAACCGGGACTTCTTCAGGATTTATTTTTCTGAAGTTGGCAGCGGCTTTAAGCATCCAGTGCAATTACCCAGGCGTTTTGAAGCAATGTACCTCCAGCAAGCGCGACTGCTCGAAGCCACCCTTCAGCAGGGCATCCGACGGAAGCAAATCCGCGAGGTCCGTACGGACACGGCGGCCCTGGCCATCAGCGACCTGGTCCGGGGCATTATCGTGCAGCGGCTTCTTGGATGGTCTAAAAAGGACGTTGAATCCGACATCAGCTTCGTCTTCGATCTCGTTTGGAGAGGAATCTCAGCGTGAAAACCAACGCATGGACGAAAATTCTTCTGCTCGCCTTCCTCCTGTGCGCATGGGTTCCCGCGGCCGGGCAGATGAGTCCGGCTGCGGGCGGCAACTCGGATCAAAGCACCGGAACGGCACAGAGCATGAGCACCTCGCAGAGCATTCTTCAGCAAGGTGCAACCGAAAGCCCGTTCATGGGCAGCGCTCCGCCGGGTCCCGTGCAGCCGAGAGTGCTGCCTCTTTCTTTGAGCGACGCCATCAACCGTGCTCTGAAGTACAACCTGGGAATCCTTCTGAGCGAGCACGCGACGGAACAGGCGCGCGGCGCCAGGATTTATGCACTCAGCAAGCTGCTGCCCCAGATTTCTGCGGGGACCTCGGAATCGGCCGAGCAGATCAACCTGAAGGCTCTGGGCTTCCCATCATTCCCGGGAGTGCCGCCCATCATCGGGCCGTTCGGCGTCTTTGATGTTCGCGGATACCTGGACCAGCCTGTTCTCGACCTCGAGGACCTGCAGAGGGAGAAGGCGGAGTCCCATAACATTAAGGCGGCTCAATACAGCTACCAGGACGCGCGCGATCTGGTGGTTCTGGTGGCCGCAAATCTTTACCTTGAAGCCGTGGCCGGCTCCAGCCGCGTTGACGCCGCACGCGCTCAGGTCAAAACTTCGCAGGCGGTTTACGATCGCGCCGTCGATATGCACAAGGCGGGTCTGGTGCCCGGAATTGATGTGGTGCGCAGCCAGGTGGAACTCCAGGCGGAACAGCAGCGGCTGATCTTTCTGGCGAACCAGTTTCAGACGGAGAAGCTGACGCTGGCGCGCGCGATCGGGCTTCCGGTGGCGCAGCAGTTCCAGTTGACGGACCAGGTGCCCTATTCTCCTCCGCCGGCGGTCACGCTTGATCAGGCCATTGCCCGGGCGCTGGCGAATCGCGCTGATTACAAGGGCCTGCTCGCCCAGGTGCAGGCCGCCCAATCGCTGAAGAAGGCGGCCCGAAGCGAAGGCCTGCCGACGCTCAATTTCCACGCGGATTACGGGGACATCGGCCCAAATCCGGGCGATTCCCATGGAACTTTCACGGTGGCCGGCACACTGAAGATTCCCCTCTTTCAGGGAGGCAAGGTCAAGGGCGACGTGATGCAGGCGAACGCGGTCCTGAAGCAACGGGAGGCGCAGTTGAAGGATTTGCAGAACAAGATCGAGTATCAGGTCCGAACTGCGCTTCTGGATTTGAAATCCTCAGAAGAGCAGGTGAATGTGGCCAGGAGCACGCAGGCCCTTGCCCACGAGCAACTGCAGGAATCGCGCGACCGGTTTGCCGCCGGAGTGGTTGACAGCCTTGAAGTCGTGCAGGCGCAGCAGGCGGTCGCAACGGCTGACGAAAATTACATCTCGAGCCTGTACCGGTACAACGTTGCCAAAGCATCGCTCGCTCGCGCCATGGGCCTTGCGGAACAGGCATTCAAGCAAATGACGGGAGGAAGCAAGTAATGGCGGAACCCTCAAGAGTTATGGAACAGAACGGGGAAAACGCCGGCAACGCGCCGGAAGCCGAACGTCGGCAGTCGTTTTTCCAGGCCCATCCCAGGGCTAAATGGGTTTTGCTGCTTGTTGCGCTGGTTGCCGTCGTCGGCGGAATATTCGTCTGGCGCTACTACTCGACGCACGAGACCACGGACGATGCCCAGATTGACGGCGATATGTACCCCATCAGTTCGCGAATCAACGGCCACGTGATTGCCGTGGAAGTCGAGAACAACGAATTTGTCAAGAAAGGAACCGTCCTCGTGAGGATCGATCCCACGGACTATCAGGTAGCGGTCGAGCACGCACAGGCGGCCTATGAAATGGCGCTGGCGCGCGCCCAGGCATCGCAGGTCGGCGTGCCGATTACTTCCATCAATTCAGCCACCGGCATCTCGTCCGCTGAGGCGCGGGTTGAACAGGCGCAGGCGGCCATCGTTGCGGCGAAGAAGCAGTCGCTCGCCGCCGAGGCGCGCGTAAAGCAGGCCCAGGCAGACTACGCCAAGGCGAAATCGGACCTCGACCGATATGCGCAACTCATCAAGAAGGACGAAATTTCACAGCAGGTGTACGACCATGCCGTCCAGACCGTAGAAGCCGATGCGGCGGTAGTGACGGCTGCCCAATCGGCTGCCGCGGCGGCTGAGCAGCAGGTCGCACTGGCACAGGCCCAGCTTGCGCAGGCCCAGGCCGATCTCCGCGCGTCCCACGCGGGACCTCAGCGTGTGAAGGTGAGCCGTGCGGAAGCGGCTGCCGCCGTGGCGGCTGTCAAAACCGCCAAGGCTGCACTGGATCAGGCGAAACTGAACCTGGATTACACCGTTATCCGCGCGCCGGCGGACGGGATTGTCGGCAAGAAGTCCGTCGAGGTGGGCCAGAACGTCGGCATCGGCCAGGCCCTGATGGCCATTGTGCCGGTTGAAGGTCTGTACGTCACTGCGAATTACAAGGAGACCGACCTGAAGGACATGCGCCCGGGCGATCCGGCCACAATCCACGTGGACGCCTATGACCGCGATTATAAAGGGCATGTGCTGAATATTGCGGGCGCCACCGGCGAGCGCTTCAGCCTGCTGCCTCCTGAAAATGCGACGGGGAATTACGTCAAAGTGGTGCAGCGGATTCCCGTCAAAATCGTCTTTGACCCAGGTCAGGACAGCGAACATCTTTTGCGCATCGGGATGTCCGTCGAACCCACGGTGGTCACGAAAAATTAGGGAGGCGGCCATGTTCAACGTTGTTACCGTCAGCCGCGAATACGGCAGCGGCGGCGGCCTGATTGCAGAGATTCTGGCGAACCGGCTGGGCTGGAAGCTCGTTGACAAAGCTCTGGTTTCTGAAGTTGCACGCCGTTTGCAGATCGACGCCGAGACGGCCGCCCGCTTTGACGAGTCGGTCGACCCCTGGTTTCACCGACTGGTCAAGGGATTGTGGCAGGGGGGATACGAAGGCGTCGCCACGGCTGTCGATACCACCATTATTGACTCTGAGGCCATGGCGAAGGTCGGTGCGGAGATCATCCGCGAGGCCGCTTCGCTCGGTGAATGCGTGATCGTGGGGCGGGGCAGCCAGTGCATTCTTCGCGATCACAATAACGTATTTCGAGTTCGCGTGTTCGCGCCTCGCCGTGAAAGAATCCAGCGCCTGCGCGAGCGCACGGGGCCGAATGCGGATGTCGAGCGGGTAATGGATGAGATGGAACGGCGCCGCGCAGCCTACATCAGCCGCTTCTTCGGCGCTGATGTGTATAACTATCGCCTCTACCATATGATCATTTCTTCGACGGTCGGTGTTGAAACCGTTGCGAACACCATTATCTGCGCTGCGGGACTTGTACCGAAGGCTTCCTGAATATGGCGAACGAAAAAGAACTTGTCCGGCCGCAGGTGAACCCCTGGATCATTGCGATCGCGGTGATGCTGAGCACTTTTATGGAAGTGCTCGACACGACCGTCGTGAATGTCTCTCTACCGCACATCGCGGGAAGCATGTCCGCGTCGGTGGACGAAGCGACCTGGACGCTGACTTCGTATCTCGTGGCCAATGCCATCATTCTGCCCATTACCGGCTGGCTTTCCAACCACTTTGGCCGCAAGCGAATTCTGATGATATCGGTCACGGGATTTACGGTCGCCTCGTTTTTGTGCGGACTGGCGCCAAACCTTCCCGCGCTGGTCTTCTTTCGCATTGTGCAGGGAGCTTGCGGCGGCGGGCTCCAGCCGATCTCGCAGGCCGTCCTGCTGGAGTCCTTTCCTCCCGAAGATCGCGGCAAGGCGATGGGCTTCTGGGGGCTCGGAATCGTCGTTGCGCCCATGCTGGGTCCTGTGCTGGGCGGGTGGCTGACGGACAGCTACAGTTGGCGCTGGGTCTTCTACATTAATATTCCGGTGGGTGTGCTTGCGTTGATCATGACGCAACTCTTCGTGTTCGATCCGCACTATATCCGACGGACCACCAGCCGCGTTGACTACTGGGGCATCGGAATGCTGGCCGTCGGGATCGGGGCGCTCCAGATCATCCTCGATAAGGGACAGGAAAAGGACTGGTTTTCGTCCAACCTGATTACCAGGCTGTCCGTGATCTCCGCCGTCGCCCTGATCGCCTTCATTATCTACGAACTCGTCGTCGCGCATCCTGTGGTCGATCTGCGGGTGTTCAAGGAACGCACTTACAGCGCCGGCGTGTTTCTTATGACGACACTGGGTTTTGTTCTCTACGGCAGCCTGGTGATTCTTCCGATTTTCCTTCAGACCATCCTGGGTTATCCAGCCCTCCAGGCGGGCGTCGCCATGTTTCCAAGAGGGCTTGGTTCGTTTATCGCCATGCCGTTTGTTGGCGCCATCATGTCGCGCTTTGATCCGCGAAAGCTGCTCGTGTTCGGCCTCACCGCCTGCTCGATTTCGCTGGTGATGCTGGGCAGCCTGAATCTTAACGTCGGCTATTGGGAGATTGCCTCCGCGCAGTTCCTTCAGGGACTGTCATTGGGGTTTCTGTTTGTGCCGCTCACGACGGTGACGATGGATCCCATTCCCAATGAGAAAATGGGTAACGCCACCAGCATTTTCAATCTGATGCGCAACATCGGCGGCAGCATGGGCATCGCCCTTTCCACAACCATCGTGGCGAGAAGCGAACAAGCCTACACAAACTTTCTGGGGCGCAACGTTACGCCTTACAGCCTGCAGACACAGACCATGTTTGAGAACCTGCGGAACTTCTTTATGGCCTCCGGCGCGGATGCCGTCACAGCGAGCCAGCGCGCGTATGCTGCGCTCTTCGGCATGGTGCAGCGGCAGGCGGCGATGCTGTCGTTCAACCATACTTATTTGTTCCTGGCCATCCTGTTTGTTCTGGTCATCCCCGCGATCCTTCTGATGCGCCGGCCTAAAACGCGCGGCGGTGGGGTTGCTGCTCATTAGTTCTCTGTTAAAACCGCTGTTCTCGGCTGTGGTCGCGATCTATGATCGGCAAAGCGGTTAAAGCATAGGTCGGCGATCGTGGATCGCGCGCACAATCATGATGTGCCGTGGGAGGTACTACTCCCGGGCGAGAAGGATCACCGCCCGGACCTGCCGCTGCGGTCCGATGATTTTGCCTGCTTCTGCGCGACGACTTTCAGCTTTTCCTCGATCATTTCCGCGATGACGGCGGCGTTCGAATGCTCGGCGTCGCGTGTGCCGAAGACAAGCGTGAGGTCACCCTTTTCGGCGATCTCCGTCAGGCGTTCGAGAGCTTCCTTGCGCGGCGATTTTGCCAACTCCGTGCGGAATCGCTTGCGAAACTCCGGCCACTTTTCAGGTTCGTGGCCATACCAGTTGCGCAGTTCCTTTGATGGCGCGATTTCCTTCTCCCATTTTTCGATTTTCAGTTCGGCCTTGCTCAGGCCGCGCGGCCACAGTCCGTCCACGAGGATTCGCACACCGTCATCTGCATCCGGTTTGTCATAAGCGCGCTTGATCTTCACCCCATGCCCCGCCTCCATCGGTCCCTGATCAGACCGTCAGTTGATGGAGATAATCATAACTGATCCGAATGGCCTCGAGCGCCGGCAGTTCCGTCTGGTCCTGCTCAACGAAATAATGCTTCAGACCGCCTTTGCGCGCCGCTTCAAAAATCCGCTTCCAGTCGATGATTCCCTGGCCTACGGGTGCAAAAGCCTCGCGCGGCGTTGGACCGGCGGCCGTCGGCGGATAATGTTTCCTTTCATCCTTAATGTGCAGAAGGGGAAACCGCCCGGGGTATTTGTTCATGTAAGCGACGGGGTCGTATCCGGCCCGCGTGACCCAGAAGCAATCCATTTCAAAATTCACAAAGGCGGGATCGGTATGCTCAACCAGGTAATCGAGCGCAATCACGTCCCCGAATTTTTCAAAGTCCCGGTTGTGATTGTGATAGGCGAGACGGATGCCGGACTTTTTGCACCGCTCGCCGGTCTTGTTCAGGAATTCGGCCGCGCGCTTATAAGCGTCAACCGAGTGGCGCAGAAAGTCTGGGAGCGAAGGCAGTACCACATACTCCATGCCCAACGCGTGCGAATCCTCGAGAAGCTTCGGCAAGCTTGAATCGAATTGCTCGTAGCCGAAATGGCCGCTCGGGGCTGTAAGGCCGTCAGTTCTGAGCAGTTCCTTAAGCTGCGGCACCGTCTCGTGGTAAAAGCCGGCGAACTCGACTTCCTTGTAGCCAATCTCTGCCACTTTGTGCAACGTCTCAGGGAAATCCCTCTGGAGTTGCTGCCGCACGGTGTAAAGCTGCAAGCCGACGGGCAGCTCGTAGGGGTTCGCGAGCAAATCCATTCCGCCGCCTGTCGCCAGCATTGATGCGGAGGCTGCCAGGCCCGTTCGCAGGAAATCTCTTCGGCTGGTATGACCCATAAAATGAATTCCTCCTTTGATGATCAATCGGCTGCGAGATGCAAGAGTACCATACCCGACTGAACAATGAGCGGAAAAGGCACAGCAGGTTCGGCGGGTGGAAGGAGCACGCTGCCCGGCGGTATCCGGCACATGTTGGCTCATTATCGGGGATGAGATGCTACGATAGCAGGGTGCGCCGAAGTAACACGCGCAAGGATAACGAATTCGATGGGGAATTCATGCTCGAGGCTCTGCGGCAGGCGCGGCGCGGCTTCCGCGAAGGTGAAGTGCCGGTGGGAGCGGTCATCGTACATGAAGGGAAAATCGTTGCTCGTGCACACAACCGGCCGATTCATTTGAACGATCCTTCCGCACACGCGGAGATACTGGCGATGCGTCGAGCGGGTCGGAGGCTTGGCAACTACCGCCTGCCCGCGTGCACCCTGTATGTTACAATCGAGCCTTGCGCGATGTGTGTGGGAGCCATTGTCCAGGCGCGCATTCGAAGGCTGGTGGTGGGCGCCCTGGACCCCAAAGCGGGCGCTTGCGGCTCAGCTCTTGCAGTGCTGAATCATCCAAAGCTGAACCATCGGGTTGAGTTTGAAAGCGGAGTTCTTCAGGCGGAGTGCGCGGAAATCATGCGCGATTTCTTCCGCGAGCGCCGCAAGACAACCTGCCCCGGCCCTTGATCGCAGGGGTCCTCATCGCGCCATAATAAAATAGTTAAAGCCGCAACGGCTGCGGCCATGCCCTTGCGGAGAGGTACCGAAGCGGTCATAACGGGGGCGCCTCGAAAGCGTCTTGCCTGCCAAAAGCGGGCACGTGGGTTCGAATCCCACCCTCTCCGCCATCATTTTCCATCCACTGAAAACGCCAGCAGCACATTTCCCGCGACGTTGTTTGTGTACCCGGCCTGGACGTAGAGCATGCCGTTGACGACGGCCGGGCCCGTGGCATTCATCGAGCCACCGTCGGCCACAATGCCGTTGACGGTCTGAAACTTTTGAAGGGCATCAAAGTCCCAGATGACCTTGCCGGTGGCCGCATCATAGGCCCGCAGGTGGCCGTCTTCGGAACCCGAAAAGATTACTCCGGGGACCGCCGTGGGTGGGGCGCTCTGTGCGGCGCTGCATCCGAAGAGTTTTGCACACGCAGGAGGAGCAGGCGGGGCATACCACATTTTCTGGCCGTCGGATGCCTGCAATGCGAACATCCCGCCGCCCGTGTTGGGATTGTCCACCTCCCAATCAGAAAGCGGGAAGAAAACCGTATTCCCTTCTGCCGCGCCTCCCCACTGGATCCCCCCGAGCGGCCCGCCCTTTCCGATTCGCGTTTCCCAAATGATTTGGCCCTTTTGGTCAGGGTTCAGGGCGTAAACCACGCCTGATTTCTGTCCGATGATGAGCGCCCGCCTGCCGTCCGGAAGAATTCGCAGCATGGGCGGCGAGCCGAAATCGAAATCGTGGCCGGGATTTTGCGGGCAGTTGATTCTGTCCGGCGCGACGCAGGCAATGTTCCAGCGGTCATCGGGAGTAAGCTGGCGATGCCACAGCATCTTCCCATCGCTCATGCGAAAGGCGATCACCGCATCGGTATAAGCGCTGGCCGGATCGGAATAGCTGTTGCCCGTCGCCACGTAAATGGCGTGTTTCTTCTCGTCGATGGTAGGAGGCGACCAAACGGCGGCACCGGATGGCCCCCATAGCGGCGTCCCGGCGGAGTTTCTTTGTCCGGTCGGATGCGCGGGCTCGGGAATCGTGTAAGCCTTCCAGACCTGTTTCCCTGTGCGGGCATCCAGCGCCACGACGCTGCCGCGGAAAGTGCAGCAGGGATATTTGGGGTCGATCGCGGCACCTTCTTCGCCGGAAGAGACCGGGACGTAGAGCCGTCCGTTGAAAAACACAGGCGAGCCTGTGATGCGCGCCGCCGGATGAGTATCCACATGCACCTTCCAGATCAGTTTACCCGTTGCGGTGTCAATGGCATAAACGTCTCCGGCAACATCGCCGAAATATGCGACGCGCCCGCCATATCCCGGCGAGATCGCCGTCTTGACTGTGGTCGGCGCTTTGAATGTCCAGTAGATGCATCCCGTCTTCGCATCCAGCGAATAGACTGTCCCGTCCTCGCTGCCGACGTAGAGTCTTCCGCCGAAAACGGTGGGCTGGCCGAACGTCGCAGACGCGCCGGGAAATCCGAACGCCCACTTCAGTTTCAGGCGCGGCACGTCGGCGCGGTAAAGTCCCGAAATGCTGCCGGGTGCAAAGCGGCTGTTGACCACGTCTGCGCCCCAGGAGGTCCAGCCGGGGTCGTCCAGAATAGGCTTCGCGTGCACCAGGCAATATCCCCCGTGCGGGATTTGAGTAGACGGTTCAGTTGCTGAAAGGAATTGCGCGACAGCGAGCCGCTGGCTTTTCGTGAGCTGATTACCCACGGACTTCATGTTGCCCGATTCCAGTGCGCGGAGAATATACGTCTGCGACAGTTGGCTGAGCACCGCTTGCTGCGGTGCGCCCGTAGCCTGACTGTTGCGATGACAAACGGCGCACTTTTCCTGAAAAACTCGGGCGCCGTCCGGATGGTTTGAAGCCGCTCGCGCGGGAATTGCGAGTGCAAGCGACAGAATAGCGGGAAGGACTGGCGAGTGTTTCATCTTGAATTCGCTCAGGGCAAATCGGCCCGGCTATCCAACAAGTTGCCAACCTCCCCGTTTTGCTTAGATGGCCTTTTCGCCGCTCAGGTTGCGGGAGAGTTTAACCGCAAGCATTGCGCACATCCGCGAAGGTCACCACGCGAACTTTGACACAGTAAAATCGCGACCGCGCATCGTGTTGACTCCGACCTGCGGCTGATGTATTCTCCGAACCCGTCAGACCTTTCCGGGAAAAACTCAACAAGGAGACAGACCATGATTCGGTATGTGGTGGCAGCGGGAACCCTGATTGTGCTTTTCGCCACGGTTTGCCTGGCAGCCAATGTCAACGGGCGCTGGGAAGGCACCATCAGCGGTCCTAATGGCGATTTTCAACTGGTTTTCAACTTCCATGCGGACGGCAACAAACTGACGGGCACGGTGGAGACCCCCAACGGCGACAATCCCATCAGCGACGGCAAGGTGGACGGCGACCACATTTCTTTCAAGACACATTTCAACGACAGCGACATTAATCACGAAGGGACGGTCTCCGGCGACACTATCGACCTCAAAATCGAAGGGCCTTGGGGTGAGTCCGACGTTACACTCAAGCGCGCGGCTGAGAAAAAGAGCCAGTGAGCACGCTTCCTGCGTAACAGCTTTGCGCCTTGAAGTTGCGCAATTCGTAATTGTTCAGCGGCTTCAGCCTTTCCATGGCTCATCGGCTGAGGGCCCGTACGTGCCGGGGATGGGAATCTCGTTGAGCCGCAGATAGACGCCAAGTTGCGCGCGATGATGGACGACGTGGTTCACAAACATCTCGCGATAGGCCAGGAACCGCGATCCCTCGAATATTAGCTTGCTGTCAAACAGCAATTTCCAGGTCTGCTGCCAACCGTGGTCCGTGACTTTGCTCAGCGCCCCACGCACTTTGGCCGCATCCTCCTCGAGCACCTTCACAAGCTGCTCACCGGACTCGAACGGCAACGGCTTAAAGCTCCCTGCGGAGAAATTGAGTTCCGGAGTGGTCAGCACCGTGAGACCAAAGCCGGTAAGCTCGACTATGTGGGCTGCCAGCTTGCCGAGTGGCATCGATTTCGGATGCGGCACATACTCGCCTTTGCCAGCCGGTACCCGCTCGAGCAGTGCGCGTGTCTTTGCTGTCTCTTGTTCAAACTCAGATAGAAGCAATTCGCTGATTTCCATCGAAACCCCCCGTGTATAGAAGATTTTTCCCCGCAGCCAATTGTAGCAGGCGAATAGAGGACAAAATTCCGGGACCGAAAATTCCGTTACCGATGCCGCTTCTAATCGAAACTGGACAGACTATCGGAATTGGGGCGAAACGAGAAAATCGACAAAACGGTTGTGACATCAGACAACTGCCTGTATGGGTTTGAGCCTGGGGTACCATTAGTTCTAGCCATTCTTCCTCCCAGTGACGTTCTCCGGAGATATCGCGCCGACCGGGAAAACGCTAAGCCTCCGGCCTCGCTTTGCCGTGTCCCCGACCGTTTGAGTTCCTGCCACAGACGCAACAAGCCGCCGCAAAACCCAATATAATCTCATGACGATGGCGGCGAAATCAGTCCTGGCACATGTGCGGAATCTTTATGGACGTTTTGAGCGTCCGGTCTCTTCGCTTTCGCTTATCGGCGGGTTTGTGTTTGAAGCCCTCACGCTGCGTCGCGTGGACCTTTTTTGGGACAACTTCTGGGTTGGGGTGCACCTTGCCATCGTCGCTCTTTGTGCGATCTGGATCAACCTGCTGCCAGACGCGTCCCACGGGAATACAACTCCTCTTGAGTCTGATCCGCACCGGCTCCATTTCTGGCTCGTGAACGTGATGCAATTCTTTTTTGGCGGGCTTCTCTCGGTTTATCTCATTTTTTATTTCCGCAGCGGCACCCTTGCCACAAGCTGGCCTTTTCTTCTGATCCTCGCCGCAGCGTTTATCGCCAACGAGTCGTTGAAGCGGCATTATGCGCGCCTCTCTTTCCAGATCGCGCTGCTGTTCTTGGCCATTTACCTGTTTGCCATTTATGTGGTGCCGATGCTTCTGCACCGGATCGGCACGTTGATTTTCCTGATCAGCGGCGCGGTCAGTGTCGTGGCGATCGGCGCCGTCCTGGTTGTGCTTGCGATGTTCTCTCCGCGTCGGCTCAACAGGAGAAACTGGAAGGCCGTGTTCGGAGTCATCGGCGGGACCCTTGCCGTGGTAAACGGTTTGTACTTTCTGAACCTCATTCCGCCGCTTCCGCTCTCATTGAAAGATGCCGGCATTTATCATTCGCTCGTTGTGAATGGCCCGGGCAGCTATACAGTGACAAGCGAGCAGGAAAAGGCCGGGTGGCATGAGTCGATCGATCTCCTCAAGCGGGTTCTGGGCGTTCGCCAGACTTTGCACATCCGGCCGGGGGACTCGCTCACCCTCTATACCGCCGTCTTTTCCCCCACGGACATGCGGACGAGGATCGTTCACGAATGGCAGTATTATGACCGGACAAAGGGCGAATGGATCACACGCGGGCGAATTCCTCTCTCCGTTGTAGGAGGAAGCGACGGTGGTTACCGGACGTTTTCCGTGGAGCCGGATATTACGACGGGTCTTTGGCGGGTGGATATCGAAACGCTCGGCGGGCAGGCAATCGGGAGGGTGAAGTTCAACGTCGTCGTGCAGCGTACCGAGCCGCCGCTTCGCACGGAGACTATCGGTGCGCGGCCGCACCGCCTGAGGGCACAATGAGAAAGAAGGTGATTTTCGGAGCGGGTTGCCAGGAACAGGTCTTACGCATGTCATCGTGTGCGCAGAGAACGATCGAAGTATTGATATGACGAAGTACAGAAATGCTTCGCTTCAATTCGCCTGACTAACCGGCGTTTTCAGCAGGGTGCGTTGATTTCATTTAGGGAAGGATGACGATCGCTCTTGATTTTTCCTGCTTCTGTTCATAGCATGAAATTTACTGCTGATTAGGCCCCGCGATAGTTTCTGAAATGCGGGTACCTGCTGTTTCAGTCGGCGAAGATCACCGCGCCGAATTTCATTTTTGAGTTTGGAGACCAACCTTATGAGACGCTTTCGAAGTCTGGCCCTGATGCTGGTCGCAGCGGGGACAATCGCCTATGCCATTTCAGTGTCGTTCGCCGCTGCGAAGAAGCCGGATGGCGCAGGCATCTTCCGGGAGAAATGCTCGATGTGCCACGGGCTTGATGGAAAGGGCTACGCGGCGATCAAGACTCCTGATTTCACTGATCCCAAGTGGCAGGTGGCCCATCCCGATAAGGAACTGATGAACGCCATTGAAAACGGCGTGCAGGGCACGGCGATGGTCGCTTTCAAGGGGAAGCTCGATCAGCAGGAAATGGTCGCGGTGCTCAAGTACATCCGCTCGCTGGGCGCACCCAAGAAGAAATAGATTGGTTTCGCTTTCCTGCGACACAGGTGACGACGCCTTCGCCCTTCCCTCCTGCGGGTTTGCAAGCTCGATGTGTTGATTCCCTTTAGGGAATGATTCTGTCACTTGAAGAACCGGTTTGGTGCGCCTGCGCAACAATCTTGTAGCGGTGGCCACGCAACGGGCCTATGATGAAATCAGGGGCAGGCTTAAAAAGATTCCCGTATTTAGAAAGACCGAGGTTTCGCAATGAGCAGGAAGTATAAACAGCGGGGCTACATGGACTCTGATTCCGAGGCCCGCGAACGGAGGCCGGAGCGAAAGCCTGAGATTTTCGGCCCCAGGACACCAACAATGCCGGGGCAGCGTTCGGTGTGGCGGTGCGCCTCCTGCGCAACAGTCCTGCCGGCCGGCATCGACGAACAGGGAAAATGCCCAAGTTGCGGCGCTGAACTGCACAGTTGCCGGCAATGCACGTTCTTTGACACGGCCAGCCGGTTTGAATGCACCAAGCCGATAACAGCACGGATCCCGAAGAAGGACGCCCGAAACGAATGCTCATTCTTCACGCCTCGAACGACAATCGAGCGCGAAACCTCCACGTCCAAACCTCTCGACGCGCGCGCCGCGTTTGAAAACCTGTTCAAGAAGTAAAGGCTGCGAAAAGGAGTCGTCATCCGTCCGCGGGACGAGGCTGGCGTGTTCTCAGTGTGCGCTCCGGCACGGTCGCTTTATCCGAAAATCCTCTGCCGCGCTGCTTCTGAGATAGCGATTACGGCAGGGTTCTTGATCTTTCTCTCCACCGAAATGGCATAGAACCTCCAGCGGATGCTGCTGGTGCGCCCAATCGACCCGAAACCGCGATGGCGCATTTCGGAATCCAGGACTGAGGGCGCAGCAAAACCCCCGTGCCCGGCCTCCGCAAAAGTGCGGAGCAGCGAGAAGTCATCGAACTCACCGACGATCAGCGGGCGGACCTGCTGCTGGCTGAACCACTGATCGAGGCTCAATCGCATGGAACTGCCTTCTGTAGGAAGGAGAAACGGAAAGCCGTCGAGGCTGTGCGGGAAGCGCCGCCGCAGCTTTAGTGCGGTCTTGCGCTTTGCGTAGAAAGCGACGTCGCACTCGCCGAGAAGATGGTTGAACGCGCGCACTTTCACCTGGGGACCGACGGGCGCATCGGAAAGGACGACGTCCAGTTCGTTCAACGCAAGCTCCGCCATGAGCCGGTCCGCACGCTGTTCGTGACACACGAGCCGCACAGGGCCGGGAATCTGTAAGGCAGGGCTGATAAGAACATAAGCGATCCATTTCGGCAACGGGTCCGCCACACCTACGCGCAGGCGCAGGGGATGCCCCGCGGGCCGGCCGCGCAGGCTGTCTATCAGTTCGCGTCCGAGCGAAAAGATTTCTTCAGCGTACCGGAAGGCAATATCGCCGGCCTCGGTCAGCACCAGGCGGCGGCCGGATCGAACGAAAAGCTTTTCCCCAATCTCGTCCTCCAGGCGCGAAATCTGCGAGCTGATCGTTGGAGGGGAAAGCAGAAGTTCCTGCGAGGCTTTGGCAATGCTTCCAGTTCGTGCAACCGTCCAGAAGTAAAGCAGATGGTGGTAATTGATCCACTCCATATAACTATTATAGAAGATTAGGGAAAATCTATCGATGATTTCGAAACTTTCTACTTTTCTAACAAAAGGCTGTTTGGGAGAATAATAGCAGGCAGCGCGCTGCGCCCCATGGGGGAATTTCAACATGGAGGAAAGACGTATGCGGCTGACACTTAGAAAGACCGTTTGCGGAACCATCGGAGCATGGCTTCTCATCGCTCCGCTCTTCGTTTCCACGCTGAAAGCGGAAGTTCGCTGGGGCGATACGGCGACTTCCAACTGGGCCTACACGGAAGAGGCCTCCGAACTTTTGAAAGAGGTTCGGTCCCTTTCAGCTCAATTGGCTGACGACGCTCATGAACTGGCGATGTATGCAAGTCGAAACCAGCTTCACTGGAGGAGCCACGCTTTTCAGCTTAATCAGATTCGTGACCACATCAATGCGATGGGCGAAAAGCTGGAACGGCTTCAGGAGGTCCGCGGGATGCTCGCGCCCTGGCAGCAGAAGGCCGTGGACCGGGTTGTCCCAAATGCACAGGAGTTGGCAGCACACACTGAGGCGGCCATCGCGTTCCTGAATGAACAGCAGGAGAGGCTCTGGATGTCGGCTTATGTTGACCGGATCAGAGCAGTGACGGACCACGCCGAGGAAATTAAAAGTTCGGTCACTGCGTTCCTGGATTACGCAAAAGCTTCGGACCGGCTCAGGGGGCTTGAAAGCCAACTCGAAATATCTGGTGCGTAGGACGGTCTCCCGTAGGGACCACGCCCTGTCTCCACTGAACAAACAGCGGGGGACGAACGGGACCGTGGCAAATCGGTAAAAAAACAGGCCTTCCTGTTCTGATTTGCAAACGTTCCGGGGGTGTGGTCTTTGCTTTTTTCTGGTTTGTCCGGGGGCTGCGTATGCGGTTGCCGTTCAAGCATTTACAGGTTTTAGCGAAAACACCGGTCCCCGATGGCTGTCAGGCCCAAGCTTTCCATCTTGCAGACCCCCATTACTAGTTTCCGGGCTGGATGATTTTCTGCTTGCGGTCTCCGTTGAGATTGGCCGCGCCAGCTATTGGTCCCGGTCAAATAGCCGGTGGCCCTTTCATGCTGTGCAGAAGTGTGCTAGCCTGAAAGCTGGGTTGTGGAGGCTTTATTGGCCCTCCCGCTCTGTGGGTTATGGCCTCAATTGTACCTTCGATACTGGGGTGGGATTTTGCCCGGCTCGGGGAGTCCCTGGAGGAGGTTCAAGCGCTGGGAGTCTCGGCCATTCACATCGACGTAATGGATGGCCATTTTAGGCCAGAAATCTCCGTAGGTCAGCCGGTGGTCGAGAGCATCCGCAAGGCAACACGATTGAAGCTGGACGTCCATCTCATGATTGAGCGCCCCGAACGCTTCATTGAAAGCTTTGTGAATGCTGGTGCAGACTCCCTGGCGTTCCACATTGAGGCGACCCGGAACGCCCTTCTCGCACTCAGCATAACCCGACGGTTGGGAACGCAAGCGGGTCTGGCCATGGATCCCGCTACGCCACTGGAAGCCTGTCGCGAACTGCTGGACGATGTGGATTTCGTCCTCGTGCAGGCGGGGGGGGCATCGCACATGGAGCGATGCCTGCGGAGAGTTGCGGGCCTCGCGAGTGAGCGGAATAATCGCGGGTTGAACTTGTCCATTGCGGCCGAAGGAGACTTTGGCGCTGGCGAGGCCGAGGGACTGCTTTCTGGGGGAGCAGACATCCTCGTGGTTGGTTCTGCCATCTTTGAAAGAAATGAGCGGGGAGAAGCCTTGCGTGCCTTCGCGCGTGCGCAGAGCGGCGACTCCTCGATTACAGGACAGGAATTAAAGCTGCGGGTCCATTAAGCTGCGCTTACAGCAGGTTTCCCTTCCGACGTATGGATGCGCAGGACAGACGAAGAAAAGTGACGGACTTTTACAGGGAGATCGTGACAGCACTTACGCGCCAAAAGGGTTCAGAAGGCAGGGAGCGGAGATCAGTCGGCGGTGAGGGTCCCCCGGAGATCCTGGCGTGGCGTCATCGCGGCATTGGGTTGTGTCTCCTTACAATCGCACTAACGATGTTCCCCGGGTGCCTGTTTTTCCATCACAGGAGGGCTGCTGATGATTTGCTTCCTGCCGGCCAGCAGCCGGACAAGGTTCTCTATCAGAAATCGATCGATGCGATTGCCCACGGTCGCTACGACATCGGGCGGTTGACCCTTCAGACGCTCCTCAATACTTACCCCGACAGCGAATATCTGGCCAAGGCCAAGCTGGCCATCGCAGACTCCTATTACGAGCAGGGAGGAACAGCCGGCCTTACGGAAGCCGAAGCGGAATACAAAGATTTCATAACCTTCTTCCCAACTGCTCCAGAAGCGCCGATGGCCCAGTATCGCGTTGCGATGTCGCACTTCCGCCTGATGGGCAAGGCGGACCGTGACCTTACACAGACGCGACTTGCCGAAGCAGAGTTTAAAGAGTTCCTGCTCAAATATCCTGACAGCCCGTTGATGCCGCGTGCGAAGGCCCGCCTGCGGGAAGTCCAGGAGGTTTTGGCCCAGGGAGAGTATGAGGTTGCCCGCTTCTATTTTGATAAGCATGCGAACCCGGCGGCGGAGTCGCGCTTCCTCGAGATCGTTAATAAGTACCCGTCATTCAGCAAGGCCGACAGGGCGTGCTGGTATCTGGCGCAGACCTATGACCGGCTGAAAAAGCAGAATATGGCCGCGCCCTATTACGCCAGGATTCTGACTGATTATCCACTGAGCCCTCTCGCTCCCAAAGCCAAGCAGGAGCTTGCTGCGTTGCATCAGCCGATTCCAGAGCCGACCAGAGCTACGCTGGCGCGGGCCCAGGCTGACGCTTTGCACGAAACACGGCTGAGTCTGATGCAAAGAATCATGGGAACTTTTTCGAGCGGGCCGAACTTCAGCACGACCCGGCACGGCCCCGTTATTCTCAGCAACGAGTCGAATAACCCCATAATGATGGCGAAGAACCCTCAATCCCGCGAAATTTCGGAGAATTCAATTGCGGTAAAGCCCGTGGCTGATTCTGAACTGAAGAGTGGCAAGGCTGTTGACCCCGCCGGATCGTCCGTCAGTTCGGCGGATAACAAGACCACCAATGGCTCTAAAGGGAAGGCCGATGGAAATTCCAGCCAAGAAACAAAGACCGCGGCTGCGCCGAAGAAGAAATCCGGACCACTTCACATGTTCAAGAAAGTCTTCATGCCCTTTTAGCAACAGGCTGCGCTTGGAATAATCATCTTTCCTTGACCTGCCGGGTTCGAACTCCGAGAGAGGAATTCCAACTGTGGCGCGTTGACCCCTTAATTGCTCAACGATATAGTAAATTAACCTGAAGCTTGGCCGAGCGGCTTGTGTGCGGGGCGCTGTGGGCGCCGGACCTCTTATCGCGTCTCTGCTGCAAACTGCACGTATTGAGGTTGTGAGTGAGCGTTCAAACAGAAATTCCCAAAGTATATTCGCCCGAATCCATTGAACCCTACTGGGCGCGGGTGTGGGTTGAGCAGAAACTCTACCGGCCGTCCGGCGACCCAACCCGGCCGCGTTTCAGCCTCGTAATTCCACCACCGAACGTCACTGGTTCTCTCCACATCGGGCACATGCTCGAACATACGGAGATTGACATTCTGATGCGATGGCACCGTATGCGCGGCGAAGACGTGCTGTGGCTTCCGGGAACCGACCACGCCTCAATCGCTACGCAGATGATTGTGGAGCAGGAGATCGGGCGCGAGGCGCTTCCCGAACTTGAAGGCCGTTCTGCTGCACTGGCTGCGTGGAGACGAGAGGGCCAACGCCGGCGGCTCGAAATGGGGCGGGAAAAATTCCTCGAACGCTGCTGGCAGTGGAAGGAGCAGAGCGGCGGCAGGATTCGTCAGCAGATGGAGCGCCTTGGCGCTTCCGTTGACTGGACGCGCGAGCGCTTCACGATGGACCCCGAATACTCCCGCGCGGTGTTCGAAGTTTTTGCGCGGCTTTACAAAGAAGGCCTGATTTACCGCGGTACCTACATCGTCAATTGGTGTCCCCGTTGCCGCACCGCGGTGAGCGATCTGGAAGTTGGCCATGAAGAGCGCGCCGGCAAACTCTGGTACATTCGTTATCCATTTGAGGACGGCGGTTATATCACCGTTGCCACAACGCGTCCCGAAACGATGCTCGGCGATACAGCCGTCGCCGTAAATCCCTCGGATGAGCGATATCGCGGGGCCGTTGGCCGCCGGCTTGTGCTCCCGTTGCTCAAACGCGTGATCCCGGTCATCGCCGATGAATTTGTCGATCCGAACTTTGGCACCGGCGCTGTGAAAGTAACCCCCGCGCACGATCCGAATGACTACGGCATAGCTCAGCGCCACAACCTGACGAAACTGAGGGTTCTGGATGAAGAGGCGCGCGTCACGGAGAATGGCGGCCCTTACAAAGGCATGGACCGTTACAAAGCTCGCGAACAGGTCCTCGACGACCTTCGCGCCGGAGGCCTTTTGGAAAAAGAGGAAGAATACGCTCTCAGCATCGGTGTTTGCAGCCGCTGCAAGACCGTGGTCGAACCGATTTTGTCCGAACAATGGTTTATGAGGATGCAGCCGCTGGCAGAGCCCGCAATCCGCGCGGTTGAGGAGGGACACATCCGCATCGTTCCCGAAAACTACCGCAAGATCTATCTCGATTGGATGTACAGCATTCACGACTGGTGCATTTCGCGCCAACTTTGGTGGGGCCATCGGATTCCTGTATGGACCTGCGGGCAATGTGGCGAGGTGATCATTTCGGAAGGACCTCCCGGTTCCTGTTCGAAGTGCGCTGCCGACGATCTGCGGCCTGAAACGGATGTTCTCGATACATGGTTCAGTTCGGCGCTGTGGCCTTTTGCGACGCTGGGATGGCCGGCCGATACGGATGACCTGCGTCGGTACTATCCAACGGACCTGATGATCATGGGTTTTGACATCCTGTTTTTCTGGGGTGCGCGCATGATCATGATGGGCCTGAAATTCATGAATGAAGTTCCTTTCCGGGAGCTTTACATCCATGCGCTGGTGCGAGACGCCGAACGCCAGAAGATGTCAAAGACCAAAGGCAACGTGATCGATCCGCTCGAGGTGACGGAGAAGTACGGCACGGACGCCGTGCGCTTCGCGCTGGCCATAAGCGCCGCTCCGGGCACGGACATCGCCTTCAGCAATGAAAAGATTGAATCGTACCGCGCCTTTGCCAATAAAATCTGGAACGCGGGGCGTTTTATCCTGATGAACCTTCATAAGCTTGATGAAGATGCGCGCAGCCGTGTGGCTTCGCTTGTTGGCGTTGATTCAGAGAGCGGGTTCGGATCCTTGCCGACGGGCCAGACTCTTGAGCTGGCGAACCGCTGGGTTTTTTCCCGCCTGGCGACAATTACTGGAGAAATTGAGAGAGCTCTTGCGGATTACCGATTCCACGAAGCGGCCTACAAGATTTATCACTTCTTCTGGCATGAATTCTGCGACTGGTACCTCGAGTGGGTCAAGCCTGAAATCGCGAGGCCGCTGGGCCCGGAAGATTCGTGCAACGCCTGGGCAAACCTGCTGAGGGTTTTTGAAGCATCGTTGCATCTTCTGCACCCCTTCATGCCATTCATTACGGAAGAGCTCTGGCACCGGCTGCCAAACCGCGTACAGGAGATTTCGATATCATTAAGGCCCTTTGCGCTGGCAGGATTGCAGGCGACAGATCCTGAAGCGGAAAAGGACTTTGCGAGCATCCAAAGTCTGGTAGTGGCCGCGCGCAACGCAAAAGCAGAAGCAGGATTACAAAAGGAAAAAGTTGGCGCACGAGTTGCGAGCGAGGATGCGGCGCTCTTGCAACTGGTCAGTATTCATAAAGAGACCGTCCTGCTGCTTGCGGGGCTTGAATCGCTTGAGACGGTTTCGGGGCGCATAGGGACCGGGGCCTATGTGACCTCGGTGTTCGACCTCCAATTGGTTCATGAAAAGCAGGTTGATCTCGAGGCCGAGCGTTTGCGCCTTGCCAAAGAGCGCGCCAGGTTGGAAGAAGCTTTAGAACGGGTGAGAAAGCAATTGGAGAACAGGAATTTCCTGGCCCGTGCACCGCAGGACGTTGTCCGTGCTGCTGAGGAACGCCGCACCGAGCTTGAAGTTCAGTTCCAAAAGGTGGTTGAGTCGCTTGAGAGGCTGGGGTGAGGGCATGGGAATCGAGAACAAAGTCGACGCGCTTTCGCTGGACGAGATCGTTGCAGGTCTTCCGGTCCAAATGGTGCGCAAAATTGTTACTCGCGCTCTGGTCGAGGACCTTGGCGACGGCGATTTGACGACGCGTCTGACAGTTCCTGAAGCCAGCAGGGCGCGGGGAACGATCTACGCAAAGCAGCCCCTTATAGTGGCAGGGCTCCCGGTTGCGGCGGAGGTCTTTCGCGCGCTGGAGCCGGACTGCAAATGGGAGAGTCTGGAAGCGGACGGAGCGAATGTTGCCGCCGGCCAATCGCTTGCCATCATTGAGGGAAAGGCCGCCACGCTTCTTTCCGGTGAGCGCGTCGCTTTGAATTTCCTCCAACGAATGAGCGGCATTGCGACTCTTACACGGAAGTTCAAAGACCGGCTTGACGGGTTGAAAACGAGGTTGCTCGACACGCGCAAAACCACGCCCGGCTTGCGGATTCTTGAAAAATACGCTGTCCGCATGGGCGGCGGATCAAATCACCGGATGGGTCTGGACGACGGCATCCTGATCAAGAACAATCACATTTCAATTGTCGGCAGCATTCGCACCGCGGTTGAGCGCGCGAGGAAGGAGCGGCCCCAGGACATGCCGATTGAGGTGGAGGTCCGAAGCCTCGAGGAACTTCAAGAAGCGATCGCGGCCGGAGCGGACGTCGCCCTGCTCGATAACATGACACCACGCCAGGTAGCGGAGTGCGTCCATTTGGGTGAAAGACGAATAGAGCTTGAGGTTTCGGGCGGAATCAGCCTGGAGAATATCCGTGAATACGCCAGAACAGGGGTGGACAGGATTTCCGTGGGTGCTTTGACCCACTCCGCTTCTGCCGTTGACATCCATTTTCTTATCGAGCCTTTGTAGAGATGTGACGCCTTTGCGTTTCTTGCGTGAGAGCCTTATTTCCAGCAACGCCCGCAAAGGCTCAGATTCGCAGAAGAGCAGGGACGCATGATCGCTGGAGTCACGGATCACAAGATCGACCGCCTGGTCCATCTGCTGGTCAGGAACGCCACGGTAGTTGTTCCCGGGCCTAAAATAGCCGAAGAGATTGGAGTTTCACGGACCACTGTATGGGAGTGGATTGAAAAGCTGCGGGCGCTTGGCGTCGCCATCAAGGGGCATCCAAGATACGGCTACCAGCTTGAGCGCCTTCCAGACATCCTGGCCCCCAGCCTGATCCGCTCTGAGTTGCCGCACGGTGAAATCGGGCACAAGATCATTCATCTGTTCCGCACAGAATCGACCAACACCGTGGCGTTGCAGCTGGACGCGCAAAGCGGACCGCACGGCACGGTGGTCATCGCAGAGGAGCAGACGGCAGGCCGCGGGCGGCTTGGGAGGACTTGGTATTCCGAAAAATCGAGCGGAATCTATTGTTCGATTGTTCTGCGGCCGCGATTGTCGCCGGCGGTTACGCCCATTTTGACGCTTCTGGCCGGCGTCGCAGCACATCACGCGGTTGAGGCGGTCACGGGGTTGAGGGCGGACATCCGCTGGCCCAACGACCTGCTTGTGAACGGCAAGAAAGTCTGCGGCATTCTGACCGAAATGAAAGCGGAAATGGATCGCATTCACCTGATCGTGCTGGGCATTGGCATCAATGTCAACCACAGCTCGATGCCGGATGAACTCCGCGACATTGCGACGTCTCTGGCTATTGAGGGTGGGCGGAAGTATTCCCGGCTGCAAATCCTTGTCGAGTTGCTTCGCAATGTGGAACGTTACTATCATATGCTTCTCGAAGAAGGCAATTCCGCGATCGTGCGGGAATGGTCAGGCGCATCGACCTATGCCGAAGGTAAGCGGATCACGGTAAAATCCGGCGGGCTTCAGTATTCGGGCGTCACCGCAGGATTGGATCCAAGCGGGGCCTTGAAGATTATTCGTGACGATGGCAGGCAAGAATTGTTGGTGGCGGGGGAAATCACTGAGCTGAGATAAATCCCGGCTGGCACACTCTCTCGGCCGGTGTTCAGAGCGCAGGCGAACATGCTTCTAGTTATTGATGTGGGCAACACGAATACGAGTCTGGGAGTTTTCAAAGGCCGCAAACTGCTCGCGCAGTGGCGCCTGTCCACCAATCGGGAGCAGACGGCGGACGAATACGGCATCCTCAGCCGGAACCTCTTCACGCTGGAGGGAATCCAGCCCAGCCAGATTGACGCCATGATGATTTCAAGCGTGGTACCCACACTCAATCCCGTGATTCAGGAAATGGCCGAACGTTACTTTCATCTTAAGCCGCATTTTCTTGGGCCCGGCACACGGACCGGAATGGCCATTCACTATGACAATCCGCTGGAAGTGGGTGCGGACCGGATTGCCGACAGCGTGGCAGCATTTGAAAAATACGGCGGCCCGTGCATCGTCGTGGATTTCGGAACCGCCATCACGTTTGATGCGGTGTCCGAAAATGGCGAGTACTTGGGAGGCGTGATTGCGCCGGGAATCGGCATTTCGGCCGAAGCACTGTTTGCGCGCGCGGCCCGGCTGCACAGAGTTGAAATCCGCGAGCCGGAAAAGATCATCGGAACGAATACCGTGGCGAGCATGCAGGCAGGGCTTTTTTATGGCTCTGTGGGTCTGGTCGACGGTGTCCTCGACCGTATGTGCGCCGTGCTGGGGCCTAAAACCCGCGTGGTCGCCACCGGCGGCCAGGCAGGACTTCTCGCATCGGCGCTGAAGCAGAAGCCGCCCGTGGATGCTTTCCTTACGCTCGAAGGGCTGCGGATTATCTACGAGCGGAATCTTTCATCGGCCCATCGCAAATAGTTTTGGAAAACTACTTCAACTACTTCACTGAAATTGAAGAATGCTTCCAGCGGGCGCGGGGTTCGCCGACGCTGCTCTCAACTCTGGACTGGGCGCTCATCGAATCTTGGAAAGACGCCGGGATTCCACTTGAAGCTGTCCTTACTGGCATCGAGCGGACTTTTGAGAAATACCACAGAAGGCCGAAACGGTTCCAAAAGGTGAACAGCCTCGCGTATTGCTCGCAGGAAGTTCTTCGCGCCGCCCAACAAATCGCCGGGGGTGAGGCCGGCAGCGTGCAGCGGGACAAGCCGGAGCCGCCCTTAGAAAAGGACGACTTCGCCGTTTATCTCAAGCGGAACGTGGATGCCCTGAGAACCGCCTCCAGGTCTCAGGAAGCCAGCGGGCAGGGCGTGCTTGCTCAGGACTTGAGCGAAGTCGCGGAATCGCTGGCAGCTATCGTCGCCGAGAACACGGACTGGAGCGCCAATCCCGAAGGGCTTGAGCAGCGGCTGACGGCGTTAGAAGATAAGCTCACAGCGTCTTTGACGCGGGCTGCGTCCGTTGAGTTGCTGGCGGGATTTCGCTCGGAGATCGACCGAGCAATGGCTCCATACCGCAGAAATCTTGCAAGCACCGAGATCGAATCGCTGGAGCGGCAGTTCATCAAGAAGGGTCTCTTTGAGCACTTCAATATTCCACGGCTGAGCCTGTTTTATATGTGGCCAGGCGGATGAACATCCTGTCTTGAGAAGCGCTTTATGTCCCTGAAGGCAACTTAACGGTGGCCCGTGCGGTTTGAATTTACACCGCAAAAACTCGTTTACGGCGGCGAATCACTCGGGTACGCGCAGGGCCGCACGGTTTTGGTTCCGCGCGTACTGCCCGGAGAGCGCGTTGAAGTCGAGACTGTGCGTATTGCAAAGGGCGTGGTTCACGCGCGACCGTTGCGGATTCTCGAAGCAGCGCCGGAGCGCATCACTCCGCCATGCCGTTATTTCGGACAATGCGGCGGGTGTCATTATCAGCATCTTGGTGTCGAGCGGCAACTGCGCTGGAAGGCGGAGATCGTTCGCGAAACTCTGCAACGGATCGGCAAAATTACCTGGGACCGCGAAATTCGAATCCACCAGGCGAATCCATGGAATTATCGCAATCAGGCGCAACTGAAGATGATGACGGTTGAATCCGGGGAGGTCGCGCTGGGTTTCTTTGCGGCGGAATCTCATCAGCTTGTCCCCATTGAAGAATGCCTGATTCTTTCTCCGCGGCTGAACGGTGTCCTTGGGCAGCTTCGTCAGCCGCAGTGGCTTGAGAGACTGCGTGGTTGTACTGAAGTTGAATTACTGGCGAATGATCAGGACGACCGCGTGCGGATCACACTATATGGAAATCTCGAAACGGGCGATTCAGAGACGCTGGCAGACGAACTCTTACGGCAAATCGAGGGTACCGCTTCGGTCGTGTTTCAGGAAGGTCGTGGCGTACGAGTGTTCGGGGAGGCTGGATTTACTTACCAGGTGGGAGAGTTCAAATATCGGCTCAGCGCCGGGGCGTTTTTTCAGTCTTCCCGTTATCTTCTTCCGGAGCTTGTAAAATCCGTGACGGATGCCAGGCCCGGCCGTCTGGCGCTTGACTTTTACGCCGGCGTGGGATTGTTCACCCTTCCGCTTGCTCAGCGTTTCGGGCAGGTAATCGGTGTGGAGTCGCATCCTGCGGCGGTGAGCGATCTTCAGGCCAATGCAGAAGTTCACGGGTTAAGGAACGTTCGCCCCATTCATCAGACGACCTCCGATTTCCTTCGGCGCTTTGCGCAGAAAGATCCTGACCTTGTGGTTCTCGACCCGCCTCGTTGCGGGGTGGGCGTGCCCACTCTAAAACATCTGCTTGATTTGCGGCCTCGACATGTTCATTATGTTGCGTGTCATCCGCCGACCTGGGCGCGCGATCTGGCCTGCCTGCTGGCCGGGGGTTATCGTCTGGAAGATGTAGAGATGTTCGACTGCTTCCCACACACCTACCACATCGAATGTCTGGCGCGGCTTGTCCGGCCGGACCTTTCCGTCTGATGAAAAGTCCTTTGCTGGTCTTGGCAGCCTGCCTTGCCCTGGGAATTCTTATGGGGCGGCTGCTTGCGTCCGGCTTTGTTGCGCTTCCGCTCCTCATTGCCGCTGCGTCCGGCTGCCTGTTGCTGGGCCTCATTTTACTCCGCAAGGACTGGAACCGATTTTCGGGCTGCCTTGCGCTCGCGGGTTTTGTTTTGGCGGGCATGGCTCTCATGACAAGCTTTCAATATCGCTTTCCACCACGCGACATACATAACCTTGCGGCGTGGGGTCTCGATCTGGAGAAGGACATCGAGGTTGAAGGTATCGTCGTCAGCAACCCCGTCCGGGGGCACAGCAGTTTAAGGTTTGATTTCGAATGTCGCAAAATTGAGGCTGGTGGCAAGTGGCGAAGGATCCAGGGAAAAGTTCAGATGCGGCTGTTTACGCCTGCGAATGCGAAAAGCTGGGCGGCCGCGGACGCTCTGGATCTTCGGTACGGCAACCTGATCCGAGCGCCGGTCCGATTTGAACGGCCGCGGGTTTATCGGAACCCAGGGAGCTTTGATTTCCGCTGGTGGCTGGAAGCGATTAATGACATTTCCTGGGAAGGCAGCATCAGGAATCCGGCAGCGGTCCAAAAACTCTCGGGAACACAACTCTCACATTTTTCGATGGCCGTCGAAGGCCTCAGGGTACGTCTGCTTCATGGGATCGACCGTTTGTATCCGTCATGGTCGTCTGAAGGGCGCGTTGGGGCGGTTTTGAAGGCAGTCCTGCTTGGCGACCGTTCATCGCTTGATTCAGACACGATTGAGAATTTCCGCCAGTCAGGTTTGTATCATCTCCTGGTGATTTCCGGCCTTCACGTAGGTCTTCTGGCTTCCGTTATTTTGTTTTTTCTCTATCTCTTTCGGGTGGGCGAAACCTGGAGGGCCCTATGGCTGCTGACACTGCTGGGAGCTTATTCGCTGCTGGTAGAGCAGCGGGCGCCGACCCTGCGTGCTACCCTGATGATCGCTGCTTATTTGCTGGCCCGCTATCTTTATCGCGACCGGTCAGCCCTGAACGCAGTAGGACTTGCAGCGCTCATATTGCTTTTCCACCGGCCTGCGTGGCTCTTTGAAGCGGGTTTTGAACTTTCCTTTTCGGCGGCTTTGCTGATCGCCGGGCTGGCTTTGCCAATTCTTCAGCTTACGACGGTGCCGTATCGAAGCGCCCTGATGCGGCTGGGAGATGTTGAACGGGATTCGAGTCTTGCTCCACGCCTCGCGCAGTTGCGCCTCGATCTTCGCTCGATTGTGCGCTGGTTGGAGAGAAGGTCTCCGTTCATGGGCCGGAGACCTGCCCTTTGTGAAGGGCTGATCACGATCCCTGCCCGGATTCTTTTATGGGTTGCGGATTTAGTACTATTTTCCGCAATTCTTCAGGTTGGGCTATTAATGCCCATGGCGGAGACTTTTCATAGAGTCACAATTGTGGGGATCGGATTGAACACGGTTGCCTTTCCTCTGATGACTTTGCTTATTGCGGTGGCCATTCCTACGGTGATTCTGGCCGCGACTTTGCCAATCCTTGCTGTGTGGCCGGGCAGGCTATTGTATCTGATCACGAACGCCCTCCTGGCGTTGACCGGAATTCGAAGCGAGCCCTTATGGATGTCTTACCGAATTCCAGAGCCGCCTTTCTGGGTTGCATTAGGCTTTGCTCTCGCGATTGTCGCAATTGCCCTGACCTTGGGGCGCCACCGCCGAGCTTGTTGGACTTTCACAGGTGTGTTCATATTGTTTACGATCCTCGTAGTGACGTATCCGTTCGCGCCGAATATTCCCAAAGGAACTCTTGAAGTCACCGCTCTCGATTGCGGCCGCGGCGAAGCCATATTCAGCGTGCTTCCTGATGGGACCAGGATATTGATAGATGCCGGGGGACGGGAGCAGTTTCGATCAGACATCGGTCGTTGGAACCCAGGCGAAGAAATCATCTCGCCTTACCTCTGGTCACGCGGCATCAAACGGATCGATGTTGTAGTGCTTGAGGAAGGGAGCGATGAGAATATTAATGCTGTGAACGCCGTCTTGCACAACTTTGAGGTTGGCGAGTTGTGGAGAAGCCCGGAACTGTCAAGCCCGGCTGAAGTTGCTCTCCTGGGGTTCGCCCTCGAGCACCATATAAGGATTCGAGAAATAGCGGCAGGTGATGGCAAAGGTTACGGCGGAACAAACATCGAAGTCCTCTGGCCACCCTTATCGCCCCCAATTTCTCTTCTTCCTTTCAGCGATCGGTATCCCGTATTGCGTATTACGGATAAAGACGGAAGCATCCTCTTGCGCGGTAATATCGATGAGGAAGTCGAACGCGCTCTCGCGAAGTCAGGCGGGCAGCTTTCCAGCACCGTTCTGGTGTCCGCACGCCCTGTTTCTAAAATTGTTTCTCAAAAAGATTTTCTTGCTTTGGTTAATCCACGGATTGTGCTTGAAAGCAGCGATACCCGCAACAGCCGGAACCCAGGTGCCACGCAGCACATTCAGACTGCTGCATCCGCCGATGTGCCGGTTTTTACCACCGCCCGCGACGGCGCGATTACAATCGATATCAGCGATTCATCCATTTCCGTCCGCTGTTTCGCCTCTTCCAGGCTTTTTGAGCGGCGGCGACAAGGCTCCCATCGATCTGGCTCTTCTGGCCTATAATATAAGTTTGAATTCTCGTCAATAAGGCAGGGTAATTGTGGCAACCGAGGCGGAAATCCAGGAAGAAGCCAGGAAAGTCCGAAGGCTGCAAATCGTCATGGACCTGGTGATCAGTACGCTGCAACAGACGGACATGCCCGTAGAAGAAGCTTCGGAACTGGTCGCAGCAACCCGCCAATTCGCGCTCACGCTGTTCCCCGACAAGGGGCACACCTTTGACCTTCTTTACCGCCCGAGGCTGCAACGGATTTTGTCCGAGAAATATAACATTATTTGAGGCCCAACCCGGCGTTATGCATTCCCTCTGCAGCAGTTGCCGAGGCGGAAGTTGAATATCCGGGCGGCGCGGGCGAAATGGAGACCAGAGTACCTGTAATGGTGCCGAACTTGAGCTCCGCCTTAATCCGCAAGGGGTAATGATGTTCGTCGTCGCTGAACCAGACGATCAGCTTCCCTTTTCTCTTTTCATATAAATTTCCGAACACGGTGGGCTCGGCCCGCAGGGCCTCGTGTTCGCCTACCGGGGTCTGGAGCTTCTTTTTCGTTGTCACAGGAACCACGACCATTGTCGTCTTTGATCCGTCATTCATTGCGAGCTTAATTGTGCCTCCGACTTGCAAGGGCTGGCTGCGTACGTAGTAGAAAGCCGTGACAATGTCCTGGACGCAAGGAGGAATCTCGTGCTCAACGTATTTCGGCGGCTTGTTGTCGCCGCCCAGATCACGCTCTTCGAGAACAGCTACTCTTCTATGACTGTCAAATGTGATCGTTGTGCTCCTGTGACGGCCACCCTCGTTGATCTGTTTTGAGATTTGAATGGAACAAAGCGTTTCAGGATTAAAAACTGAACGAAATTCATCCTGCACTTTATATAGCAGGGAAGCCAGCCCTTGCGAACGGGCCGTCGTAGTAATGACGTAAGGGCCCTCGAGGTCCCCGTTAAATCTACTGAGAGTTGCAGTCACCTTACCTGCGGGGAACACGGACCAGGTGACATTGTAAGTAAGCGTTTCGCCGGGGATGAAGGGTAACGACTTTTTTTCAATGGCGTCCGCGCCGTGGTCTATCCAGAGGAGTGTACAGACCACCAAGCCAGACGCTAACAGGGACCGGGAAAGTCTCATACTCGCGTTAGACGCACATCCTTGCGGAAAGGCAACCTGCGCCTGTCTTTAACGTAGCAGAAACTTTGCAATCAGGAAAACCACCCCGGCAAGGTAGCCGAGCGCCGCCTCATATTCATGATTCCGGCAATAGCGTTTCCATTCAAATTCATTCTGTGAGCGCCTGTATGGCATGCGGGAAGGGAAGAAAAGCGGAACAGCAGCAGCGTATTCTTCATATTCGCGGCCGAATCGCCGGCGCAGGTTTCTTTCCTCCCGCCGCATTACGGGCAAATACACAATCAGAAAAAAGAAGGCGAATGCCGCGCCCAGCACCCATTGTGCGCCGGCAAGCACGAGTCCAAAGCCGATGAGCAGGCTTCCCAGATACAGCGGATTGCGGGTATAAGCATACGGACCGCCTGTGGCCAGGCGCTGATCTTTATCCAGGTGGCCGGCGGCATATGCGCGCAGTCCAAGGCCGGCGAGCGCTACCAATGAGCCGGCGATCAGCAGCGGAACGGTTGGCTTTGCGAAAACCATGTAGGCGATGCCAAGCACGAATCCCAGCGGGACTCGCCATCGCGCCGCCGTGGCTGAAAAATCACTCTCCATGCGCTGCTTCCAAGCGTTGAAGCGCCGCGTCAAGAACCGCACCAACGCTTACTCCCTCGAGATACTCGGTGTGCTTCGAATGTGCGGTACGGTCCGGCTTGCGGGGGGAGGCGAGCACGAGGTCCGCGGGATTGAAAGGCCCGTTCCTCTCGGGCGTATTGCGGGAGTCATTGGAATTGAAGATTGCCACGATCGGCGTGCCGACTGCAGCCGCCAGATGGAGCGGCCCTGTGTCTCCGCCAATCAACAGTTTGGCCTGCCGCGCCAGCGCAATGAACTGAAGGAGCGTGGATGGAAACCACTTCGTCCGTGGTGTTCCCGCTCGAGTGATGATTTCCTCCGCCAGAACTTTTTCTTCTTGTGACCCTGTCACCAGAATATCAACAGGCGTTCGAGCGGCTAGTTCGGCGGCCAGTTCTGCATAACTTGCGGGAGGCCATCGCTTGGATTTCCACCCTCCGCCGGGATTGATGATAATGAAGTCTCGTATGCCGAGGCTTTGCAATCGCTGTTGAACAGCTTCCTTGTCTTCGGGGTTTTCGGGCAGTGGAAACTCCCACTTTGATGAACGCGCATCAAGCGGCCCGACCAGAGAGAGGTTAATTTCGATGATGTGCGCGGAATCACGGGGAGAAACGCGGTGCGTGTAGAGCATGGCTGCCAGCGGCTCGCGCAGCCACTTCGAGTCCAGCCCGATGCGTTGCTGCGAGTGGCTCAATCGGGCAAATATAGCGGACTTCATCAGCCCCTGGAAATCAATGACGGCATCATAGGGGTACTCGCGTATAGCTTCAATGGCCTTCATGATTTCCGCCATCGTTTGGCCGGAAGTTGCGTTCTTCCTCCAGGTCAGAGTATCCAGCCTGATCATCCGGCTGACAAAAGGATTGCTTTCGATCAGCGGCGCAAACCGGTTTTCAATTGCCCAGTGGATTTCTGCCTGCGGATGCGCGCGGCCAAGCGCCGCCACCGCCGGCAAAGTGTGCACAATGTCTCCGATCGAGCTGAGGCGTATAACAAGGAATCGCTGACGGGATCCTGACATGGTCTTACCGTTCGATCGGCCCTTCGTCAATCCGATTGGAATAAGTTGGTGGGCGCTCCAATCGGCGCATTATTTCTCCACGCTCTTGAGGCCCGCGATCCGGGCGAGCACATCGCGGGTTGAATGGTCTTTCGCGTCGCCAGTAATCACGACACGCCCTCCCCAGCTTTTGACAACTTCGCGTTCCGGCACAGTGTCTTCCGTGTAGTCGGTCCCTTTGCAGTGGACCTCGGGCTTCAGGTCGCGGAGCACGTTCTCGGCTGTTGGTTCGTCAAAGATGACGACATAGTCAACGCACTCCATCGCTGCAAGCAATTCCGCTCGGGCGTCTTCAGGTAATAGGGGCCGTCCTTCGCCTTTTAATTGGCGAACAGAACGGTCGCTGTTGAGTCCAACAACCAGTACGTCTCCGTGTTCGCGGGCTCCTTCCAGATAGCGGATATGGCCGACATGCAGCAGATCAAAGCATCCGTTGGCAAATACGATC
Organism: Terriglobia bacterium; assembly: GCA_035652895.1. Classification (GTDB taxonomy): domain Bacteria; phylum Acidobacteriota; class Terriglobia; order UBA7540; family UBA7540; genus SCRD01. The sequence goes on along the minus strand of DASRCX010000053.1, from coordinate 83,575 downwards.
CGCTGGCCCGCCTTGCGCAGCCGGTCGCCAAGAGCAGGGACATCAGCGCGTGAGACGATCTTGCCGCTCATGCGTTCCGGATGGCCTCCCTCAACTCGCGGGCTGTAACTGTGGCTGTGCCACGTTTCATCACGACAAGGCCTCCCGCACAATTGGCCAGAAGCGCCGCGATGGGAAAACTGGCGCCGGCCGCCAGCGCCAGTGTGAAAGCTGCCACAACGGTGTCGCCGGCGCCGGTGACATCCACGGCCTGGTCTGACCCGAAAACCGGGATCAGTTGCGGTTTCCGGCCTGGCTCAAAAAGGGCCATCCCATCGCGGCCGCGAGTGATCAGCAGTGCTTTCAAAGACTGTCGTTCGAGCATCGTGCGGCCGAGTTCAATGAGTCGGTTGAGATCGTTGCCGATCGATTTGCCGAAGACCGCTTCCACTTCCGGTTCGTTTGGAGTAGCGGCCGTAACCTGCGTGTAGCTTGCCAGGTCGTATCGGGAATCTACAACAACCGGGACCTGATTTTTCCCGAGGCGGCGCCTGATCTGCGCAACTTCAGAGGCGTCCGTCGTTCCGTAACCATAATCAGCCACCAGAAGCGCGTGTGCACCGTTAAGCCATGAAGCCGCGAGCCTGCTTACCCGCGTTCGTAATTGGCCGCGGCTGTCTTCTGCTGGTTCCCGGTCGATGCGCACGATTTGCTGCTGCTGCCAGTGCGTCAGTCCGCCAAGAATGCGCGACTTCGTCGGCGTCGTATAGCCTGGTACACGCAGCAGCCCGCGCGTTGTGACGCCTTTCTCCCTGAAATACCTGAGGAGTGCCTCTCCGGCCCGGTCATCGCCGATCAGACCCACGGGCACAACGCGAGCGCCCAGGTCCGCCAGGTTGTTGGCGGCGTTTGCGCCCCCGCCGGGCACGATCCGGCTCTCGCGCTCCTTCAGGATCAAAACCGGCGCCTCACGCGACACGCGTGCGATTTCACCGTAAATAAATTCGTCGGCCACCATATCGCCCAGAACAAGGACCTGCTGGCGTGAAAACCGCGCGATGGTGGAAAGCAACAGCGACCGGATTTGTCGAGTGAGCTTCATGAAACCTGTGGACCAGGTACCCTTTCGGCGTCCGAAGGAATATTCAATTCCTTGAGTATTTGCACAGCAGCGTCAAGCAGGTTTTCGGCAATCAGGTCCGGCATACGGGCCCAGGTCTCCCTGTGGTGTTCGTACTCGCCACGGCCATAGCCTGTCATCAGCAGGACGGTGCGAGCCCCCATATTAAATCCCATCTGCATGTCCCTGTAAGTATCGCCTACCATGTAGGAGGCTTTGAGATCGATGCCAAACCGTTCCGCTGCTTCATCGGCCATCCCTGTGGAAGGCTTTCGGCAGTCACAATTTTGCCGGTAGGCTTCAATCACGGCGTTCGGATGATGCGGACAGTAGTAGAAAGCGTCGAGCTTCGTGCCCTCCATCGCAAGCTCTTCCTGAATTTTGCGATGGACCCGGGCAACGAGTTCCTCGGTGAAATATCCCCGCCCGACACCCGACTGGTTGGTTACGATGATCACGGGAAATCCCGTGGACTTCAACATGCGGACCGCTTCAGGCGCCCATGCATACATCTGTGCCCGGTCGATGTGATTGATGTAACCGACCTCCTCCGTGACCGTACCGTCGCGGTCGAGGAAGATCGCCGGGCGCAGCCGTGAGTTGGCAGTCCCGAGATCTTCTGATAGTTTGTTTCGCACTGGATTATCCTGCTGCCGACCGATCATGCGTTACTCTGAGTTCCTTGATCAAGGCTAAGGATGTCCGGTAGACCTCATCCACCGTGACGCCCTTCATGCAACGGAAGTCAATGGGGCACTCGCGCAACCCGCAGGGGCTGCAAGCAACCGAGTGTTTTACGATTCTTGCCATCGGACTTAGCGGCCCCGTGGCACGTTCGTCCGTGGAGCCGAAGATGGCCACAACCGGCAATCCCAGGGCAGCCGCCAGATGCATCGGCCCCGAATCGTTCGTGACGATCAGGCGGCACTGCGCCATCAACGCCATCAACTGACGTAGTGTGGTCTCGCCCGCTACAATCGTCGGTGTATGGTCCATCCTATGCGCAATATTTTCCGCCAGGGACCTTTCCGCCCGGGAACCGAAGATGAGCACGTCCGCGTTGAGCGCTCCAATCAAGCGGTCGGCGAGATCGGCATAGCGCTCTGGGTGCCATCGCTTTGCAGGGCCGAAGGCCGCGCCGGGCGTGAGACCGACCAGAAAGCGCGGGCCCCCGAGTCCGATCGCCTTAAGCTGTTTGATTGCCCAAGTTCTCTCGCTCTCCTGAATGTTAAGACGGATTCTATCGACCGGGGCGATGCGGTCCATCAGGCCCGCACGGAACAACAATTGCAGATAATAATTGCTCTGGTGGCCGTAATGTGCAGAAGAGGGAACAGGAACGGAATCGGTCAGCAGCGGGCCGCGACCTTCAAGTCTGTAACCGATGCGAATGGGGATGCGCGCCCGCCAGGCCATCCACGCCGCATGAAACGCGTTCTGGAAAAGAACCGCCATATCGAAATTCTCGGAGTGGACCTGGTCCACCAGCCTCGTGAAACCCCGCGGCCCGCGGTGCTCTTCTGCGGGATCATACACGATCGTGCGGTCGACTGCCGGGTGATGGTCATACAGTTCCGACACCCATGGCTTAACAAGCAGCACGATTTCGGCGGATGGGTAGCGGGAGCGCAGGGCTTCCAGCGCGGGGAGCGACATCACGCCATCGCCAACCCAGTTGGTTGCACGAACCAGGATCTTTTCTGGATCTATGACCCTGCTTTTCGGCATAAACGTATCATCACTACAACGGGCACTCAAGTTTGAAGAACAACTCTTGATGGTAACTGGTTTGACGACAACCTCGCCAGCAGTACTTTTTCAAATTGCCCAACGTCCAGAATCTTTGCCTGGATTTCGCACGCAAGAACAGGGAGAACAATTTGTACTTGCGGAGGAAGGTTCATGACATCTTTTTCTGTCGTTATCAAAAAAGCGGCGCCCGTCTCAGACGCTGTCCTGCTGATGCGAAGAAGGTCCGATTCGTGATAGACATGATGGTCGCGAAAGGCGAGTTCTGCAACCAGATGGAATCCCCACCGGCGGAGATCCGCGAAAAAGGCAGAAGGGTTGCCAATCGCGCAAAAAGCACAGGCAGGTTTCCCGTGATATTGGGCAGCGTCAACTTCTCGTCTGCCGCCCAATTCAGCCAGTGCGAGCAGAGACGTCTCGCAGCGGAAGATCGGGGCTTCTGGATTGATCCGTCTGATTTGTTTTTCCATCGATGCAGCGTCGCCGATTTCCGATCGAGTAAGCACGATCAGGTTTGCTCTTGCTAAAGCTGAAGCGGGTTCGCGCATTCGACCCGCGGGGAATAATGCCTCATGGAACACATTTCGAGTCAGATCCACCGCAACGAGGTCGACTTCCCGTGCCAACGAAAGGTGCTGAAAACCGTCATCGAGGATGTGCACGTCCACTCCATAACGCTCTTCAGCCAGGCGGCCGGCGCGGTAGCGATCTGAACAAATAACGATGGGAACCTCAGGCAGCGCACGCGCCAGAAGAGCGGGTTCATCGCCGACTGAGCGCGGGTCAGGTGCCCGATTCGGCTGTGGGTCGAGTGCGATAATATCTTTCCCACGGACCCGGCCGTAACCCCGTGTCAGGATCGACGGCTTGTATCGGTTGCGAACAAGCAGACGAGCAATATGACCCACAAGCGGTGTCTTGCCGCTTCCGCCCAGGGTCAGGTTGCCGACGCTGATGACGGGCCTGGAGAGCCTCCTGGATTCGAACCAGCCACGGTCGTACGCATGCCTGCGTACCCGTGCCCCGAATCCATAAAGGCTGGCAACCGGCATGAGTAACCTGTTCATCCGGGATTTCAGGGTGCCGGCGAGATGGCCGCCTGCGGCACACCGAGCCATTCCTCCATCAGTTTCAAGGTCCGCTGCGTTGCACCCGCCTGCGCATTCACGACGTTTTGGGCTCTCTCTCCCATCAGGCGAGCCTCTGCTGGATGCTCGATCAAGCGCAACGCTTCGTCGGCCAGACCTCTGGCATCTTTCACCTGAACGGCGGCGCCTGCCTTCAGGAACATCTTTGCCACATCGCGAAAGTTGCTCATGTGCGGCCCAAAGACAATCGGCTTCGCCCAGAATGCCGGTTCAACAATATTGTGGCCCCCGGTTGGGACAAGGCTTCCACCGATAAAAACGACATCCGCCAGGCTGAAGATTTCGGCAAGTTCCCCAATGGTGTCAAGCAGCAGAATTTCGGATGAGGCCAGCCTGCGCAGGAATTCTTCATCGTCCGGCCGGAAATCCGTACGGCGGACGTAGTTGAGTTGACAGCCCTGCAACAAGCTGGCAACCTCCTCAAATCGGGCAGGATGGCGTGGCGCAAGGACCATGATCGCGCGCGGATGCCTCCAGCGGATTTCCGACCAGGCCTGCAAGACGAATGGCTCTTCGCCGCGCATTGTGCTTCCGGCCACAAACACAGGGCCAAGGTTTGCTTCTGCAAGGACTTTTTTCATCTGCGTCCCAAGAGCTCCAAATTCTGGAGGGCGGCCGTCAAACTTGAGATTGCCCGTAACGATCACGCGGTCAGGATGCGCGCCCAAATCCAGGAAACGTTCGGCGTCTGTTGCGGTCTGCGTGCAGATGCGTGAGATATTTCCGAGGACGCGGCGTATGAAAGGGCGGACGATTTTGTAACCGGGGAATGATCTGTCCGAGACCCGTGCATTAACAAGGATGACGTGGCATCCAAATTCTCTCGCGGTTTTCAACAAGTTGGGCCACAACTCGGTTTCAACGATCAAGAGGGTGGATGGCTGCACCTGTTCAAGCACGCGCCTCACGGCCCACTTCCAATCCAACGGCAGATAGAACCAGCCGGCGACCCCGGGCAGCTTCGAGGTTGCGGCTTCTCGGCCGGCTGCAGTTACGCTGCTCAGAAAGATTTTCCGGTCCGGGTATTGACGCTGAAGTTCCCTCACCAGCCCGGCTACGGCTAATGTCTCTCCGACCGAAACCGCGTGGACCCAGATCGCGCCCGAGGTATTCTGCCGGAGAGACGCTGGCAGTATTCCCAGTCTTTCACGCCAGCCTGCAAGCTCTTTTCTTCCTCGGTGGCGCCAAAGATAGTAAGGCGCCATCAGGGCCAGACCAAGCGTGAATAGGATGCTATATATCCGGTACATCCGCGGACAAGCGCAGAGTAGGAAGCAAAGGCCTTCACTCCAGCCAGTGCCAATTATAGTTTGAAACGCAGAGAATCGCTATCGAAACCAGGTGAGTAGCCCGCTTCGGAACGCCTGGAGACTTTGCTCAGAGCCGTTCGGGAATTTGCAATTGATGGCAAAGTGGCGCCACAAGGCGTGGCGCCCCACAATGCTGCTTTGCCTCGAGCTTGTTACTTCTTATAGTACTGGGCGTTGCGCTCAATAAAACCCTTCCATTTTTCCGGCAGGTCGTCCTGAGGGAAGATAGCTGAAACGGGACAAACTGGGACGCAGGCCCCGCAATCGATACACTCGACTGGGTCAATATAAAGCATTTCTTCATCCGCAAAGTTCGGTTCATCTTTGCGGGGATGGATGCAATCTACAGGGCAGACATCCACGCAGGCGGTGTCCTTCGTACCGATGCAAGGCTCAGCGATAACATAGGCCATTCTAAGTTCCTCCGAAATTATCTCCGAGGTGTTGTATCCTACCTCGTGTGAATCTAAATTAATTGACGCGCATGAATAATGCGACGACTTAAGTCGGGGTCCCGAAAGAGGGGATGCTCCCTCTCCAGGCTGACCCGCCATTATACAGGATTGGGACCGGTTCTTGCCGCCTTTCCATCGAAAGTTTAGGATGTGAGAGTCGCCATGACTTCTCTTGATGCAGTCGCTGCGCTTCGGCGTGTCCCATTCTTTGCCGTGCTCAGTGATGATGAGCTCAACGGCCTTGCCGCCCATTGTATCGTCCGCCACCTGGAAAAGGATGAACTCCTTTTTGCAGAAGGCGATCCCTGCGAAGGTATGTATGTTGTCCAATCGGGCGCCATCAAGGTTTTCAAAATGGCGGAGACCGGCCGAGAGCAGGTGCTTGTGATTGAGCGTGCCGGTTCTACCGTGGGCGAGTTGCCTGTTTTTGATGGGGGCAACTTGCCGGCCTCGGCCGCGGCGCTTGAGCATTCCACCCTTCTATTTCTTCCAAAACGCGAGTTTCTCAGCTTGTGCCGTCAGAATTCTGAGGTGGCATTTGCCGTAATCCGCTCGCTCGCGTGGCGGTTCCGGTATATGACTTCGCTCGTGGAAGAGCTTTCGCTGAAGGAAGTCAGCCATCGGCTGGCAAGGTTTCTTCGCGACAGGGCGCTGTCCGTCGGCGTCCGTACCCGTCGCGGCATCGAGTTTCCGCTAGAAGAGACCAATCAACAGATCGCCGCAGAAATCGGGACTGTTCGCGACCTGGTCTCGCGGAACCTGCGGCGATTTGTCGATCGAAAAATCATCAAGATGGAGCGGCGGAAGGTGATCGTCCTGAACATGGCTGATCTTGAAGAGCAGATCGCAGGGACCAAGCGAGCTCCCGGCTAGCGCCTCCGTCGGACTCCCATTCATTAAAAGGAGTGTTCGTGAACGCAGAATCCAAGCGTCTGGTTGTTTTTACCGAGCAAGAAGAAGGTCCGGTCTGCGGCCTTAACGAAAGAGTAATCCAGGGCGCAGGAGGCGCCGTGAAATTTGGTTCAGCAAGAAATCTGGCCGAGCGCGTCGCCCTTGCGCGATCAGCAGAAGTCCTGATTGCAAGCACTTCGCCAATGACGCGCGAATTCCTGCAAGAGCTTCCGCAACTGAAAGGGATTGTGCGATTGGGCATCGGTGTTGATTCAATTGATCTCCAGGCCGCAACTGATCTCGGAATTGTCGTCGCCAATGTGCCGGAGTTTTGTCAGCAGGAGGTGGCTGAACATGCGCTCGGCCTCCTGCTGTCTGTGGCGCGCAAAATCCCGCTGGCGGACCGAATGACTCGACAGGGTAAATGGATTGTGGGCATCCAGGAGCGCATGCTTCCGATGCGCCGCCTGAGCGGGCAGACGCTGGGACTGGTGGGATTTGGGAGAATCGCCCAGAGATTGGCTGGCATGGCCAGAGCGCTGGGGCTTCGCGTCATTGCCGCAGATCCGTATGTTGACCGGAAAATTGCCGAAGGTGCCGGCGTGGATCTTTTGCCTCTTACCGATGTGTTGCGGCAGGCGGATATAGTGTCTCTTCATGTTCCACTCACCTCTGAAACGCGCCACTTGATGAACTCGGAGGCCTTTGCGCTCATGAAGCGCGGGGCTATTCTGATTAACACGGCGCGAGGGCCGGTGGTGGATGAAGTCGCGCTTGAAGCGGCGTTGGCGGAAGGCCGTCTTGGCGGGGCCGGCTTGGACGTCCTGGAGCAGGAGCCTCCCCATATCCCTCATCCATTGCTCAATTTCGATAATGTCGTTGTGACATGCCACTATGCCTCATGCAGCTTTGAGGCATACGCCGAATTGCGACGAAGCGTATCTGAGCAGGCGGCGCAGATCCTGCGCGGGGAATTCCCGATGAACATCGTCAACCCCGAGGTGAAAGACTTGCCCCAGTGCCGGCTGCGAAAGCAGGGCGCTCCAACCCGAGTCAATGCCTGATCACTATCTTCGATGGGGATTTGTAGAACGGGTACTTTTGTTCGTGCTGAAATGGATCACGGATTCGGCGGATGGACTCGCGGCAATCGTTCCTCGACTGGCGGTAAAGGAGGTAAGGGTGCATGAGGCTCGATTTGATACCAGTACGCCACAGAATAGTAGTTGTCGGCGCGATTGTTGGCTGTGCCATGCTCGATGGTCGCAAGGAGCGACTTCGTAAACGTGATCGGTGAATCCAGATTGAACCTGTATACAGACCAGCGCGATCCCTGCCGTTCCGGGCCCACGACCGGGGCGCCGAACAGCCCATAGGAGAACGGCTGGCCGCCGAAGTCCCAGGCGCCCAGGAAATAATCTTCGGTTCCTGTACCGTTGATCGAAGGCAGCTTTTCGCCATCGACAAAGAACATGTCATCGCCTTCGCCCCACCAGCCGTCCTGGTTTTCGAGCACGGACATGGTCACGCCAACGAATTGCCCGCGTCCTTTGGCGTCGAGCCACACATAATTGTTCTTTCCGTCGAGATTCTTCCCGTTGCTGACGATGGCCTTGCACGGCGCGCACTGGTTGTATTCCGCGTGAAAATAGAGCGTGTCTTCAGATAATGGCTTTGAATAGGCCCGGTAATCAATGTTGAAATACAGTGCGCGAATAGCGTCCCGGCCCTCATTGGTAACCGTGATGCGGGCATGCTTCTTGAACGGCATCGGGAAGAAACAATTGAGAGCTTTCGATTCTCCCACGGCCAGGGGGACCGATTGATACGTAAAATAATCTCCCAGGCCAAGGCCGAAGAAGTCCCCAATCGGCGCTTCGACGCTGGGATTGGTTTCGCCGTCCCAGTACATGCGCAGGACGATTTTCTTGAGGTGATAGAGTTCCGGGTCAGCAATGGTGAACCAGATGTGGGTGATGACACCGGGGCCGGGTTCATCGAGGACGGTAAACGTCTGCCCGGGGGCGATCTCGCGGTAATCGGCGTTGCCGCCTGTCCGGTCGTAACTTGAGACCCGCTTCAGGACGTAATCGTGTGGTTTTGGGAGTTGTCCCAGCCAGTCGCTGAAGTTCTGGGCGACGCCCGTCGTCGCAAACGTGAACATCAGAATCAGGGGGATTGCCTTCCGCATCGGTTCCTCCAGGCATGCTGGAATTCAGCAAACTGAGTGACCGGCGATTCTATCACAGGAATGGCTGGAAAGGCCGCCACTGCCCCTGTTTTCACTGAGCGGCTGGTTTATACTCAAATCAGGAGAGCGCGGGACAAATCGCCCTGGAATGTGTATCCCGCATGGAACCCGTATAAAGCTCCTAAGACTATGCCCAAAGGACCTCCGGTACGCGCAAGAGTACGCGAACTGACAAGCGCTACAAATTCGTTGGTCAGGGTATTTCGTCGCGGACTGATTGAGGGAGTTACACGCGACGGCTGGCTTTGCGGAGAGGGGTCGCATTTCCTTGAGGAGGCGCTAAAGCCCGGCTCATGCGCAATCGTTCACAGCGTGCTCGTGGCGGCTGACGCCGTCGAAAAGCACAGGGCACTGCTGGACCAGCTTCCTGCAGAAGCAGAGTTGGCGCGAGTTCCCGCAAGGCTGTTTGATCAGATCGCTTCTACGCGGACGCCCCAGGGTATTGCAGCCTTGGCTGAGTTGCCTGCGCATGACTTTAAAAAACTTGTTGCATCCGAAAATGCGCTGCTTGTGGTCGCGTGCGGCCTTCAGGATCCTGGCAACATGGGCACAATTATCCGGAGCGCCGACGCGCTGGGAGCTTCTGCGGTTGTTACGCTGGCGGGCACGGTAAGCCCCTTCAATCCAAAAGCTGTGCGCGCCTGTGTGGGGTCCATCTTCCGGATGCCTGTTTTTGCGAATCAGGCCTGCGAAACCGTTTTCAAAATGATGAGGGAATCAGGCATACGCATTTTGGGAGCAGACCGGCATAGCTCTATTGCGATATCCCAGGCAGATATTCATGGCCCGGTTGCAGTCCTCATCGGGCAGGAAGCAGCGGGATTGCCTCCGGAAATATCCCGGCAAGCCGACGAACTCGTCAGCATTCCCATTCGTTCAGAAGCCGAATCACTGAATGCCGCTATAGCCGCGGGGATTTTCCTTTACGAGATCGCGCGGCGGCGGAATTTCCAATATCTTTTATGAGCCTGTTTGAGGCCCAGCCCGCTGTGTCAAACGAACCGGGCCGAAGGCCGCTGGCAGACCGGATGCGGCCGGAGACTCTGGAAGAGTTTGTGGGGCAGGTTCACATTCTCGGGCCCGGTAAACCGCTTCGACAGCAAATCGAGCGCGACGAGTTGTCGTCCATGATTCTGTGGGGTCCTCCGGGCTCAGGGAAGACAACGCTGGCGATGATTGTGGCGCGCAAGACCAGGAGCGACTTTATCCGCTTCAGCGCAGTTCTTTCAGGCATCAAAGAGATCAAGGAAGTGATGGCAGAGGCCGAAAAGGCACGACATTTCGGTCGGCGGACTATTCTTTTTGTCGATGAAATCCATCGCTTCAACAAGGCGCAACAGGACGCTTTCCTCCCTTACGTTGAACGCGGCGACATTATCCTGATCGGGGCCACGACAGAAAATCCTTCCTTTGAGGTGAATGCTGCGTTGCTCTCGCGCACCAAGGTTTACATGCTTTCCGCACTCTCGACGGACGAGATTGTGACGCTTCTTAGGCGTGCTTTGCAGGATGAAAAGCGCGGCCTGGGCGGCCAGAAGGTTGTGATTTCTGACGAATTGCTGCGCCAGATCGCGGTGTTTTCGAACGGTGACGCGCGCACGGCTTATAACACTCTCGAGACCGCTGTGGCCGCGGCCCCCCGCGACGCGCAGGGGAATGCGGTGATCAACGAGAAACTTATCGAAGACGCCATCCAGCGTAAGGTCCTGCTGTATGACAAAGCCGGCGAAGAACACTTCAACCTGATTTCCGCGCTGCACAAATCCGTTCGCAATTCCGACGCCGACGCCGCGCTCTACTGGCTGGGGCGGATGCTCGAAGCGGGGGAAGATCCGCTCTATATTGCGCGGCGGCTGATTCGGATGGCATCTGAAGATGTTGGTCTGGCTGATCCCAAGGCTTTGGAAGTGGCCGTGGCCGCCATGCAGGCGGTGCATTTTGTCGGCCTGCCGGAGGGCGACCTGGCTCTGGCACAGGCGGCCGTGTATCTTGCACTCGCACCAAAGTCAAACGCGCTCTACGTCGGTTACGGCGAAGTCAAGGCTGACGCCCAGAAGACGGTCGCAGAACCTGTTCCCCTGCACCTGCGGAACCCTGTCACCAGCATGATGGCCGACTTCGGCTACGGTAAAGGTTATCAGTATGCCCACGATACTGAAGAGAAGTTGACTGACATGGAATGCCTGCCGGGAAACCTCCGAGGACGTCGTTATTACCATCCAACGGATGAGGGTTTCGAGAAACGACTGAAAGAAAAAATGGCGGCAATTGAAGAGTGGAAGCGGAAGCGAACCAAGGCGTCGGATCCCTGACGAAGACACCCTTGAGAAGCATGCGGCAGACCTTGCTCAGTTCTGCGGAACTGCCATCTCTTCCTTCGGCTTATTGCGAAGGCAGGAAGCTAAATCGAGTCGAGTCCTAAATCCCCTCGCACACGAAGTGCTTGGCATGCTCCTTCAGGATGCAGCGGTCCTGCACGACCTCGATCCCTGCGTCGCGGGCGCGGCGGGCCGCTTCCTCGTGATGAACGCCTTCCTGCATCCAGACAACTTTGACACCTTTCCGGATAGCGCTTTCCACGATTTCGGGAACAAACTCCGATCGCCGGAAGATCACCACAGCGTCGAAATACTCCGGTACATCCTCAAGGGAGGCATAAGCCCTTTCGCCAAGGACTGAAACCTCGTTGGGATTGACGGGGATGATGCGGTAGCCATGCGACTTCAGATAAGAACTGACTCCATAGCTGGGCCGAGTTGGCTTTGACGATAGTCCTACGACGGCCAGCGTTTTGCTGCCTTCAAGAATAGTTTGAATTGGGTCTGACATATCCGACTCTCAAACCGCAAATGGGCGGGAGCTTCATTGTCCCTATTGCATCTCTTATACCACAATTTCAGTCCCTTATCCCACGGGATGGGACTTTCGCGATGCGCGCCAGGCCCTCGAGAAATTTCTCATTGTCCTCATGTTTCCCGACCGTTACCCGCAGTGAGGTCGGAAAGCCGTAAAGTTTCATGGGGCGGACGATCACCCCTTCGTGCATCAAGCGAATAAAATCTTCTTCACAATCGCGGCCCGTATCGACCAGGAGAAAATTGGCCACCGACGGCGTGTAGCGAACGCCGGCAAGCGTCAGCTCTTCTGTCACAAATTTCATTTCGCGGGCGTTCAATTCAACTGACCGCGCGACGTGCTCGCGGTCGTCCAGGGCAGCAATGCCGGCGGCCTGGGCCAGGCTGTTAGCGTTGAAAGGAGACCTCACCCGGTTGAGCGCTTGAATCAATTCGGGGTTCCCCAGGCCGTAGCCAAGCCGCAATCCAGCCAGCCCGTAAACTTTGGAGAACGTGCGCAGCACCAGAACGTTCCTCCCGCTTCGGACGTAATCGAGAGAATGGGAATAATCGGGTTCGCGGACGTATTCGTAATAGGCCTCATCAATGACCACCAGCACGCGCGGCGGTAAGGCGTCGAGAAAACGGTCCATGTCATCGGCAGTAACCATCCGCCCGGTGGGATTATTCGGGTTGGCAATGTAGATAACTTTCGTCCGATGCGTGACCGCATGGGCGATGGCCGCGAGGTCGAAGGCATTTTCGCGCAGCGGAGTTTGTAGAAGTTCTGCGCCCATTTCTTCGATGGCCAGGCGGTAGATATAAAACGCGGACTGTGACGTGATACCCTGATCGCCGGATGTCAGGAAGGTCCTGGCAACGAGTTCGATAAGGTCGGTTGATCCCGCGCCGAGGATGACCTGCGACATGTCGAGTTGATGGAATTCCGCGAGCTTTCTGCGCAGATAATAGCCGCTGCCATCCGGATAAAAGTGGGAGCGATCGAGGGAATCGCGGACCGCTTCCATGGCCTTGGGGGAAGGACCGAGGGGATTCTCATTCGAGGCGAGCTTGACGGCCGTATGGCCGAGTTCGCGTTCGACCTCTTCGATCGGTTTGCCGGGAGGGTAAGGCCGAATGCGAGCCACCCACGGTGGAAGAAGTTCGTTGATCGAAAATCGGTGTGCCATAGGCAGTCCGATGAGCGAAGAGCCATTATAGACGATGGTGGAGGTCAGGGAACCCCCGGCTTTAGGTGCTTCAAGCGCTCAACTTCTCCGGCGCTCAAATACCGAAATTGGCCGGGAGCAAGGCCATGATCTGTCAGGAAGGCGATCCGAACCCTCTTGAGCTTGAGAACCCGTTGGCCGGCACGCTCAAACATTCTTCGCACCTGATGGTAACGCCCCTCGACCAGAGTGATTTCATACCACGGCTTTTCGCGCTCAGAAACCAGGCGGATCCTGCAGGGCTCCGTCAGGCGGCCATCCAGCACGATTCCGCGCTCGAGTCGCGCCAGATTTTCGGGCGAGAGTTTGCCCTCCAGTTTGACGTGATAAGTGCGCGGGATCTTTGAGGCTCGAGAGGTAAGAAAGTTGGCAAGTCCGCCGTCATTCGTCAATAGCAGAAGTCCGGAGGAATTGTAGTCAAGTCGGCCGACCGGATACACGCGCTGCTTAACGCCCGACAGCAGCGAAACCACTGTAGGGCGGCCCTGAGGATCTCTTAAAGTTGAAACGACACCCGTCGGTTTGTTCAGAAGAATGACGATGTGCCCGCGCCTTCGCGGCAGCGGCTTTCCGTCAACATAGATTTTGTCTCGATCAGGATCGGCCTTTGATCCAAGCTCCCGAACCACGTGTCCGTTGACGCTGACTCGCCCTTGGACGATCAGTTCTTCGGCTTTTCGCCGTGACGTGACGCCCGCCGCGGCAATGATTTTTTGCAGCCGCTCTTGCATGTTCGGATGGGGGCTATGCCTGGGATTCGTCAGGCGGAATGGTTTCTTCGTCCGCCTCGAGGTTTTTGATACTTGGTTCGGGGGATTCGCCGAATGTCGATTCAATGGCCTTGAAGGTTTCCTGATTCGGCACTGGATCAGCCATTCCGGGTACTTCCAGAAGATCGTCCGGTATTTCAGCCCTTTTTTCGCTGCTGGCGACCGGCGAACCCCTTTCGGCCAGCGTTGACTGCTGCTCCTGTTCTGATGGAAGCTCCGGTCCCAGGGCCTGCCGTGCGAGTTCTTCAAATTCCTTCAGACTGGGCAATTCGTTGATGTCTTTCAGGCCGAAGTGCACAAGAAATTCTTTGGAAGTCCGATAGAGGATCGGTCGACCGACTACGTCCTTCCGTCCGGCTGTGACCACCAGTTTCTTTTCCAGCAGCGTGTGAATGACTCCGCCGCAATCGACCCCGCGGATTTCTTCAATTTCGGGCAGAGTCACAGGCTGTCGATAGGCGATGACGGCCAACGTTTCGAGCGCAGGCCTGGAAAGCCGAATCGGGGGTTTCAGGCTTTTGACGAATTTTCTGAGCACTTCATGATGTTCGGGCTTGGATGAAAACCTGTATCCGCCGGCAATCTGCCGCACCTCGATTCCATGGCCAGGCTGCGAATATTCCTGAATCAGGTTTTCGATCTGCGCCTTCACCCTGTCGCGCTCTTCGCCCTCCAGCGCCTTGAGGATGGCGTCCAGAGAGACGGGCTCCGGCGCAACGTAGATAATCGCCTCAATCACAGCTTTGAGTGTTTCATCCGTCAGCATGATTTGCCAGATTTATATTTCGCCCAGACTCTCTTCCAAGTCCGCGGCATTGATGGAATCGACGATTTCGTCAAATCTCTTGCTCTTCACCACCGTTATCGGCGCAAACAAATCCTCCTGGCGCAAGTGGATGGCGCGCAGCCGCACCAGCTCCAGCAAGGCGAGCAACAGCGCGATGAGCGCCTGCCGCCAGACGTATCCGGCAACAAGCTCTTCAATGGTAACCGGCCCGGACCTCTCGCGCATCACCTGCTTTACGTGTTCCAGCATCTCCTGGACAGTGACCTGCTCCCGCCGAATCTGAACCTGCGGACGCTTCTTGGCCCGCTCCAGTATCTCTCTGAAGGCCGAGATCAGATCAAACGCTGAGACAGCAAGGCCTGGCTCGTCCTCCGCTTCTGTGAATTCGCTGATCCCAGGGTTCGACCAGGTTGCTTCTTCCACTGTACGTTTGGATTTCAGCATCTCTGCTGCGTTCTTGAACTGTTCGTGCTCCAGCAACCGCTGCACCAATTCTGCGCGCGGGTCCTCTTGCTGTTCTTCCTCGGGAGCCGTGGGGTCCGGCGGCAGCAGCATGCGTGACTTGATGTAGATCAGGGTTGCCGCCATCAGGATAAACTCCCCTGCCACATCGATATTTAATTCTTCCATCAATCGGAGATAGTCAAGATATTGCTTCGTTATCTTCGCGATAGGAATGTCATAGATGTTAATTTGCTGCTTGCGGATCAAATCAAGAAGCAGGTCCAGGGGGCCCTCGTAAGTTTCAAGTTTGACAGCAGGCGCGGGTATTTCGGCGCGGGTGGTCCGCTTGGAAGGCTCAGCGGCGGCTTCATTGGCCGGTTGCTCGGGTGATTCGGGAATGGGTTGGCGGTTGTCATCCATCATTCACGCCAATTTTGTTGCAGTCCTTACTTCAGCCATGGTTGCCCGCGCAACGCAACGTGCCTTTTCCGTGCCTTCGGCCAAAATGTTCCAGACCTTTTGCGGTTCGCGTTCGTAAACTTTGCGTCGCTCCTGGATTGGCGCCAGGTACTCATTGAGGTAATGCGCCATCAATTGCTTGCATTCCACACAACCCATTTCCGCCGTCCTGCACCCACGGTCAACCTGCTCAACCACGTCAGGCGGCGAAAAAACTTTGTGGTGATCAAATACGGGACATTTTTCCGGGTCGCCGGGATCGTAGCGCCGCTTGCGAGCCGGATCAGTCATCATGCCGCGAACCTTTTTATCGACTACTTCGGGTGGATCGGAAAGGTAAATGGCGTTGCCGTAACTCTTGGACATTTTCCGGCCGTCGGTGCCGCGCAGGCGCGGGCTGGGTGTCAAGAGCGTTTGGGGCTCGGGGAAAATCTCTCCATAAAATTGGTTGAATCGCCGCGCGATCTCCCGGGTCAGTTCCACATGCGGCACCTGGTCTTCGCCAACGGGAACATAGCCAGCCTTGTACATCAGAATATCGGCAGCTTGCAGAACCGGATACCCCAGAAAACCGTATGTGTGAAGGTCCCGCCCCTGCAGATTTTCGAGTTGCTCCTTATAGGTCGGCACTCGCTCCAGCCAGCCAAGCGGTGTGACCATCGAAAACAGAAGATGGAGTTCCGCATGTTCCGGCAGCCGGGACTGCACAAAAAGAGTCGCCTTTTGCGGATCAAGTCCCACGGCCAGCCAGTCCATGACCATTTCCTGGATGTTTGATTGCAGGTCCGAAGTGTTGGCGTACTCCGTTGTCAGCATGTGCCAGTCCGCGACGAAGTGATAACTATCGTAACGGTCCTGGAGCTTGATCCAGTTCTGGAGCGCGCCCACCAAGTTGCCCAAGTGCAATTTCCCTGTGGGCCGCATTCCGCTCAGTACCCGCGGCCGCTTGATTTCCGGCTGTAACATACGTCAAATTCAGTACTTCACCCGCAAAAGAGACAGATGAGTGCCTATCGTCCTGTGCGAGGATCAGTTTCTCATCGTAACATAGGGACGTTGTAAACGCGAAGAACAGCGGAATTTGGGGCAAGAACTGCACGTGTATGTTGAGCACCGAACCAGTTTGCTGTATGAAGTAAGGTAGTGTAGAAGATTAGGCGTGAGTGGGTTTCGAAAGGAACGTAAGATATGGAAATTATTTCAATTCAAGATCCCGGCTCTGAAGTAACCTTCGAACATTACGAGAAATTGGAGGCGGGTAACGTTCTTTTTATCGACCACATCCCGATTGATTTCTCGGAAGATGATTATCAATTCCTGATGAACCAGCGGCAGACGGAGGCGGGCTATCGCAAGAACATTGCTTACCGGCCAGGGCAGGATATTCTGACGGGAGCCGCGCGAGGAAGCGACGAGGAAAGATTGCGTCGGGTGATGAGAGACTTCTCACGCCAGGCGGTCGAACTGCTGTCGCGGCTGTTGGCCCGTTATGCGGCAGGATGGAGGGTGGATTACGCCAGTCTGCGCCCGTTTGAGGAAGAAGGCCGTGACCTGTCACTCCACGCTCGCAATGACCTGCTCCATTTCGACGCATTCCCGACGCGCCCAACGTACGGTGACCGCATCATGCGTTTTTTCATCAACCTCCATCCCAGCCGCCCGCGCGTTTGGATTACGACCGATGGATTCGAGGCGCTGGCCGCGCGTTTCGCAGGTGAGGCAGGTTTGCTCCGGATAGGCCGCCGCGCCGCCTCACCGTTGGGTCGGGGGCTTGCCAGGCTAGGCCGGTTGGCTCATTTGCCGCAGGCCCGCCGCTCGCCTTACGATTCGATCATGCATCGGTTCCACAATTACTTGAAGGAAAATCAGGAGTTTCAAAAGACTTGTGTCAAGCAGCGCTGGGAGTTTCCCCCGAGGTCAAGCTGGATTGTTTTTACGGACATGGTAAGCCATGCTGTTCTCTCCGGCCAAATGGCCATGGAGCAGACAATGATTGTTCCCCGGCGGCTCATGGTGCATCCAGAACAGGCGCCTGTTGGAATACTGGAAGGCTTAGCAGGGGTGCCCCTTGTGCAGCGGACCTGATCCATCCTGTGCGAACAAATCCTTCTTTGCCCGTGCATCTCCCCCAGATTAAATTTAGAGTGTCGCGCGTCAGCAGACGATAGAATATTCGGGAATGAAAACAATGCTGCGAAACCGGAGATTTCAAATCGTTATGCTTGTGTTCGGGCTTGCTCTGACGGCGGAAGCTTGTTCAAGGAATTTCCCGGACGTTTGGCAGTCCGTAACCACTGGGAAACAATATTACGTCAGGAAGGACAAGGACCATTTGTATGCACAGTGGGTCAACCTGCCGCCGGAAGCAGCAAAGCACGGAGCTTATATTCACACGGCATGTACGCTGACGGGATCCAAATGGACCGGGGCCTCAGATATTTACATGCCGTGTACGACCGGTGAAGGCAATGACGAGAAGATTGCCAACGTTTGCCACTTGAAGCTGCAAATCGAGTTCTACTCGGTGAATAATGACCAAATCAAGGGACGCGGGCAGACGCTTAAGAAATTCGATTGCAATGCCTGTCAGGTGATTGAAACTGGGTGGAAGGATTTCGAGTGGGTCCCCGCAAGTTGATCGAAAGTCATCCCGCTTTTGCTTTTCTGATCTCCTCAATCAGCGGAGGAACGATCTCAAAAAGGTCGCTTGGGATTCCGTATGTCGCGATCTCGAAGATCGGTGCTTCGCGGTCCTTGTTGATTGCGACGACAACCCGCGAGGCTTTCATCCCGACCTGATGCTGGATTGCACCGGATATTCCGAGAGCCACGTATAGCCGGGGGGCGACCGTTTGCCCTGAGCTGCCAATCTGGCGGTCCATGGGCAGCCAACCGCTGTCGCAGATGGGCCGCGAGGCACCGAGTTCCGCGCCAAGCGCCTCCGCAAGCTTTCTTGCCAGTTCCAGGTTTTCCGGCTTCTTGATCCCGCGTCCCACTGCAACGATGACTTCCGCATGAGTCAAATCGACTGCCTGCCGTGCCTCCCGGAATTTCGGCTGCGGACGGGTGCGGATAATCTCCGGTGAAATTGTTATTTCCAGCGGGGTGACCTTTGCCGGTGCTTGGCCTCGCTGCACGGAATCTTCCCGAAAAGCACCCGCCTGGAACGAGACAAACCAGGGCGGATCGCCAGAAAATTCGACATCTGCTGAAAATCTGCCTTGGAAAACCTGCCGGACAAAAACCGCGCGCCCATCTTCGAGGCGGTAGCCCAGCGAGTCGCCGATCAATGCGCGGTCAAGGGAAGCCGCGAGCTTAGGGACAAAGTCGCGGACCTGGTATGTGTGGCTGAAAACAACAAAGCCAGGTTGCCTTTTTTCGATTACCCGGCGCAGGGCGAAGCAATAGCCGTCCGCTGTGTATTCAGCAAGTTGCGGAGATTCGACCGTAAGGACATCGCCAAGGTCGGCGCGAGCAAGTTCTAATGCCTGAGGGCCGACGTTTCCGCCCATGACAACGGCCGTGCAGACCGCTCCGAAGTCGCGGGCAAGGTGCTGTGCTGCCACGACGGCCTCCCACGCGGGACGTGCCAGCCGGCCTTCCTGCAGTTCGGTGTAAACGAGAATTTCGTCAGCCACGGTCTGATGCCACTCCTGTCCTGAAGGACTATCCGGTTCTATGTCCTGCTACAGGACCCTTGCTTCGTTTTTCAATTTATCAACCAGCCGTACGGCAATCTCTTTAGGATCGCCCTCGATAAATTCGGTTTGGCCAGCCTTTTTCGGGACATAAACGCGTGAAATAGTCTGCCGAGGCGTGAGCGCACTCGCGTCAAGGCCAAGGTCCTGTGCGGTCAGTTTGTGGATGGGCTTGTTTTTCGCAGCCATGATGCCTTTCAGCGTGGCGTAGCGCGGCTTGTTGATGCCTGATTGTATTGTCAACACGGCCGGCAGAGGCATTTTAACCCACTGGAACCACCCGCCTTCGAGTTCCCGCTTTACCTTCAGACGGTCCCCTTGTGCCTGGATTTCCATGATGATCGTTGAGTGCGGAAGACCCAGCAATTCCGCGAGGATGACTCCGGTCTGGGCAAATCCGAAATCATCGGATTGAAGGCCGGTCAGCACCAGGTCGGGATTTTCCCTGCGAAGGGCTGCTGCCAGCGCTTTGGCGGTGCCATGTGCATCGAGATTCTGGAAGATTGCATCATCAAGGTGCAGAGCGCGGTCGGCGCCTTTAGCGAGAGCTTCCTTGATGGCCTGGGTGGCTCGGGCCGGGCCAAGCGTGCATACGATGACTTCGCCGCTCTGGCTTTCCTTCAGCCGCAAAGCTTCCTCGAGCGCGTAAACGTCAGGCTCGTTGATTTCAAAGCTGACGCCCGTTTCGTCGATCCACGTCGAGGTTGCATTTAATCGGAGAATGGAGTCTCGTGAGGGGACCTGCTTGAGGCAAACGATGATTTTCACCTGGGATTGTATCCTCTAAGAAAGGGCCCTCATCGGTGCGCACGCTGGGACCCGTTATTCAGAATAGCGTTTAAAGAGCAGCGCCGCGTTCGTGCCCCCAAAACCAAACGAGTTGGATAGCGCGTAATTGACGCTCGTCTGTCGCGCTTTGTTCGGAACATAGTCAAGATCGCAATCGGGGTCCGGGTTATCGTAGTTGATAGTCGGAGGAATGATCTGGTCTCGCAAAGCGAGGGTTACGATGCCTGCTTCAAGCCCACCTGCCCCTCCGAGCAGATGGCCGGTCATGGATTTGGTGGAACTGACCGGAATTTTCGCGGCATGATCTCCAAAGACCTTCTTGATCGCCATGGTTTCGAGCTTGTCGTTGTAAGGGGTCGAGGTCCCGTGGGCGTTGATATAATCCACCTCATCTGGCAACACTTTCGCGTCGTTCAGAGTGTTTCTCATCACGCGAACGGCGCCGTCGGCGTCTTCGGAGGGCTGAGTGATGTGATAGGCGTCGCCGGACATCCCATAGCCAACAACCTCGCCCAAAATTGTGGCGCCGCGCTTGATGGCGAATCCCAGTTCCTCGAGGATCAGGATGCCCGCCCCTTCGCCGATGACAAAGCCGTCGCGGTCGCGGTCAAAAGGTCGGCTGGCTTTTTCCGGCTCGTCGTTCCGCGTGGAAAGCGCGCGCATGGAGGCGAACCCGCCCACACCCATCGGGGTGATGGCCGCTTCCGCGCCTCCGCAGATCATTACGTCAGCGTCGCAGCGCTGGATCAGCTTATACGAATCGCCCACTGCATGCGCGCTGGAAGAACAGGCAGTGCAGGTTGCTGAGTTTGGTCCTTTAGCACCCCAGCGTATGGAAACAAATCCCGAGGCAAGGTTGACGATGGACGCTGGGATGAAGAAAGGAGATATCCTTCGCGGGCCGCCCTGCATCAGCGCCGTGTGTTCGCGCTCAATGACGTCGAACCCTCCAATGCCAGAGCCAATATAGACGCCGGTCCGCTCCGCGATTTCGGGAGTGATTTTCAGCCCTGCCTGCTGCATAGCGAATTCCGCCGCAGCCATGGCGAACTGAATGAACAGTCCCATTTTTTTGACTTCCCGTTTTTCAACGAAACGGAGAGGGTCGAACCCCTTAACCTCCGCTGCGAAGGTGACGGGGAAGCCTGTGGCATCGAAGTGAGTTATCGGGGCTGCGCCGCTCTTCCCAGCGAGCAGGTTCTGCCACGTCTCTTCGGTCCCCACACCCAGCGCGCTAACCAGGCCAACCCCTGTTACGACGACTCTTCGCGCCAAGTTTTTTCCTCCTGCGGGCCTGTGCCGTCAGTTCTTCGCCGGCTTGGCGTGGGCCTGGATGTAATCGACGGCGTCTTTGACGGTCTGGATCTTTTCGGCGTCTTCATCCGGGATCTCGATCTCGAATGCCTCCTCGAATGCCATCACCAACTCCACGATATCCAGCGAATCGGCACCAAGGTCATCGACAAAATGCGCCGTGGGGGTGACCTCCGCTTCATCAACTCCAAGCTGCTCAATGATGATCTGCTTAACCTTTTCTTCAGGTGAAGCCATTGACATATCCTCCTGACCCTTCATGGGGTTGGCTATTCTAACTTTGCGCTACGGCAGCGTCAAGTTCCGATTCCCTGAACGTACCATGTTGCAGCGCATTGAGGCAAACAGCGATGGTTTTCATCCATCTTCACCGAAAGTTTTGGCCCGGTTCAGTCCTGGCAAGGATCAGGCCATGTACATACCGCCGTTGATGTTCAAGACATGGCCTGTGATGTATCCCGCCTCATCGGAGGCAAGAAAACGGACCCCGTATGCGACCTCACGGTCTGTTCCCATTCTGCCTGCCGGAATAATTGCCAAAAGCTTTTCGCGCATGTCCTCAGGCAACCTTTCCGTCATAGGGGTTGCGATGAACCCCGGTGCGACGGCATTTACCGTGATATTCCTTCGGGCGACCTCCGCCGCCACAGCCTTGGTCAGCCCGATCAGCCCTGCCTTCGACGCAATGTAATTGGCTTGCCCCGGATTTCCCGCCTGGGCCACCACGGAGGTGATGTTGATGATGCGACCATACCGCTGCCGCACCATGCCCGGCAGAACCTCCTTGATACAATGGTAGGCGCCATCCAGGTTCGTTCGCAAGACCGCGTCCCAATCTTCGGCTTTCATCCGCAAAAGAAGATTGTCCCGCACGACACCCGCGTTGTTCACCAGAATATCAATCTTCTTCCAGGTTTCCAAAACTTTGCCGATTCCGGCTTTAACGGATTCAGAGTTTGAAACGTCAACGTTCAGAACTATGGCTTTCCGCCCCGTGCCCTCGATTTCTTTTGCCACCGATTCCAGCTTTTCCACGTTTCGGCTGGCCAGGGCGACATCAGCCCCGGCTTCTGAAAGAACGAGCGCACACGCTCGCCCAATTCCTTGCGAGGCTCCTGTTATGACTGCAATTCGTCCTTTTAAGTCCATAGATATGACCCAAACAAAAGGAACCCCTTCGGTTTGTTGCCCGTGATGGCGGGTGAGTCCTGCGTCGCCGGTAAAACTGAGTTGCGAACCGCTCGCCGCAAACTACTTATTGGCGGCGTAGCATAGGTTGCACGGCACCAGCCACTTCATTCGCCGAAGCCACGTCACCGACGCTCCAAACCTGCGTGCTGCGATCGATCTGCCGCATGAGTCCTGAGAGCACTTTTCCCGGGCCGACCTCAATGAATAAGTCCGCACCTTCCCGGCGCAAAACGAGCATCGAATCCGTCCATCGTACCGGGGATGTTACCTGGCGCTTCAAGCCATCTCGGATTGCATCGGCCGTACGCACCACGGCTGCATCTGCATTGTTCACAAGCAGTACCCGCGGGTCACAGATTGTCACGGCATCCAGGTCGATTGCCAGCCGTTCTGCGGCGGGCCTCATCAGGCTGCAATGGAAGGGCGCGCTGACGTTCAACATAATAGCCCGCTTTGCGCCGCGGCCCTTCGCAAGTTCAATAGCCCTTTCAACCGCCACTCGATGCCCGGCTATAACGATTTGCCCGCGCGAATTTAAATTGGCCGGGGAGACGACCTTTTCGCCCGCCGCCTCGCGGCAGACCTCTTCAACTACTGCGGCGTCCAGGCCCAGCAACGCCGCCATTGCCCCCTCGCCGACGGGGACAGCTTCCTGCATATACTCGCCGCGCTTGCGCACCAGCCGCACGGCGTCCTTTAGACTAATGGATCCCGCAACGACCAGGGCTGAATATTCTCCGAGGCTGTGTCCCGCCACAAAGTCCGGGCGAATGCCCTTTTCTTCAAGTACGCGGGCCGCCGCAACCGAAACGGTGAGGATCGCCGGCTGGGTGTTGGCCGTTAACTGTAATTCCTCCGCTGGCCCCTCGAAGCAAAGTTTTGAAAGCTGGAATCCCAGCGCGGCGTCTGCCTCCTCGAACACATCGCGGGCGCAGGAGAAATTTCGGGCCAGTTCGAGGCCCATTCCAGGCACTTGCGAGCCTTGTCCTGGAAAAAGAAATGCTATCGCTGACAAAAACCAATCTCCACTCTGCTTCTGGTACGGCTGGATGGTCGGATCCGCGGTTCTCTCACGGGAAGGCTTCTGCATCGCCCTACCAGCGCATCAAAACCGACCCCCATGTGACGCCCGCTCCAAAAGCCGACATCAAAATGAGATCACCCTTCTTAATTCGGCCGCTGCGCACACATTCATCAAGGCAAATTGGGATCGAAGCTGATGAAGTATTGCCTACACGGCTGATGTTGGAATAGACCTTGTCAGCGGGCACTCCAAGTCTTTCCCGGACGGCCTCCGTAATGCGCAAGTTGGCCTGGTGCGGAATAAACAGGTCAATCTGGCTGGGTTCAACTTTTGCCTGTTCCATCACACGGCGGGAGACTTCCTCCAGGCTGCGGACGGCCACCTTGAACAACTCATTCCCCCGCATCTTGATGTAATGTTCGCGGGACTGGACGGTCTCACAACTGGCTGGCCGCGCAGTTCCCCCGGCGGGGATGTAGAGATGGTCGGCGTAAACCCCGTTCGTGTGGATTTCAGACGCCAGGATGCCAGAGGACGAGTTCACCGGCCCCAGAACGCCCGCCGCAACGCCATCGCCGAAGATCACACAGGTTGAGCGGTCCTGATAGTCAAGATATCGCGAGAGCAGTTCGGCGCCGATCACCAGCGCATATTTTGATTTTCCTGTCTTGATGAACTGGTCCACCACGGTGATTCCAAAAAGAAAGCCTGAGCATGCGGCGGCAAGGTCAAATGCGCAGCACGTTCCAGCTCCAAGTTCGCGCTGGATGATGGAAGCCGTGGCCGGCAGCGGCATATCCGGCGAGATGGTTGAGCAAATGATCAGATCAAGCTGTTCGGGGGAGATACCGGCCATTTCCAGCGCTTTTCGCGCGGCTTGGACGGACAATGTTGAGGTCGTTTCATGCGGCCCGGCCTGACGCCTTTCTTTGATTCCGGTGCGCTCCGTAATCCATTTATCGGAGGTATCAACCATTTTTTCCAGGTCGAAGTTCGTAATCACTTTTTCAGGCAGCGCTGAGCCCGTGCCTAAAATACCGGTAGCAACCATTGTGGCTCCTGAAATGACCTCCTAATTTTTGCTGAGCGAAGCAAGGGCCAACTCCCGCTCGATCTTCTCGTTGACCCGGCCCTCGGAAAACTCCGCCGCAACGCGAATGGCATTCTTGATCGCGTTGGCGTTTGATCCGCCGTGGCAGATGATGCAAACGCCCTTGACCCCAAGCAACGGAGCGCCCCCGTATTCGGAGTAATCCAGCCGCTTCTTCATCCTTTCAAAAGCTCGACGGGAGAGCAGGTAGCCCACCTTCGAGGGCAGGCTGCTTGAAAGGGCCTCCCTCAGCAGGCTCGAAAACGTGTCCACCATTCCTTCACTGATTTTCAGTGCAACATTGCCGATGAAACCGTCGGCTACAATCACGTCCACGCGGCCGTTGAACAGATCGCGGCCCTCAACATAGCCCGCGAAGTTGAGGTTCAATTCATTCAGGCGCGCAAGCGCTTCGCGGGTGGCTTCCGTGCCTTTATGCGTTTCGGTACCATTTGAAAGCAGCCCAACTCGGGGTTTTTCCGCCCCAAAGATCACCCGGTAATAGATTTCCCCCATCACCGCGAACTGCTCCAGGTGCAGGGGCTTGCAGTCCACATTGGCACCCACATCGAGAAGGACCGATGCCTTTCCGTGCACCGAAGAGGGAAAGACCTGCGCAAGAGCCGGACGATCTACTCCCTCAAGTGTGCCCAGCAGGATTTTTGCTGTGGTCATTACGGCGCCGGTGTTGCCGGCGCTGATCAATCCGTCTACCTTGCCGTCGCGCACCAGCCGTGCGGCCACGCGAATGGAAGAGTCCCGCTTGCGGCGAAAAGCTTTTGCCGCTTCATCTTCCATGGTGACGGCTTCGGACGCATGGACAATTTCAATTTTGAGGCCCTTTGCGCTGCGGCGCTCCAACTCGCGGAGGAGCCTGTCCTGCGGACCTACCAGGATCACTTCCGCATGCTGCGCTTGCGCTGCCAGAATAGCGCCCTCGATTTCAGGCAGAGGAGCTGCGTCCGATCCCATTGCGTCAACAGCTATCGCGCGCATGTTCTCAATAAACTACCCGAGGGACATCACTACGAGTGAGATCAGGTACAGATCTCGGGGTCCTCAGGCCGCCTCTTTTACCAGGATTGCCTCCCGGCCATTGTACATGCCGCAATGGGGACAAGCCTGATGAGGCAACTTCGATTCGTGGCAGTTGGGGCACTCAGAAAGCGATTGCCGTTTCAGGTGGTCATGGGCACGGCGCCGGTTGCGGCGTGCTCTTGAATGTCGTCGTTTCGGATTTGGCATCTTTCAATTTCCTTTGAGTCGTGCTGCCTCGCTGCTCCTGAATCAAGCGAGGGTGGATTTTTCATATACATCTGCTACCGCGCAATTGGCGACCGACGCCAATGTGTCGAGCCTGACCTTCATTACATCCGGCTCAGATTTTCTTCAAGAAAGCGAAGGGCGAATCTTCGTCCAGCGATGAACATTTACAACGTTCGATGTTTCGGTTTGCACCGCACACGGGGCACAGACCCTGACACTCCGCCGCGCAAACCAGCTTCATCGGGACGGAAAGAATGACCTGCTCCGTCACAACATCGGCCAGATTCACGCCTTCACCCGAAAAGAACCCAATCTTGAGTTCGTCTTCTGCGACTTCGATTTCCTCTTCCTGCGCGATTTCTTCCACGGGCCGATAGGGTAAATCAAAATCCAGTTCGACGGGCATGTTCATTGGCTCCAGGCAGCGGTCGCAGGCCGCTTCCAAAGCACCAGAAATGTGCCCACGAATTCGGATTTCGTCCCCTGCCAGTTCCGCCTCTCCATTTACTCTCATGGGTCCCACTTGGCGGAACTTAACTTCTTGATAATCCAGAGCCCCGGGCAGGAAAGTTTCCGAAATTGTTACTCTGTGAAGCTCCAGTTCCTGGAGCGTGATAAACACTTCGTCCTCACGTATCCAAATTTATAATTATAGCCTGCGGGCGTTCCCTGTCAAGAAACGCTGGCAAAACAAGCACTTACTTTCTGCCTTCTAACCGGTCGGTAAACCACCCTGTATCAGGTGATTGCAGCGGCTCGGCGTGATTCTCATCCGCTGACGTTGCATTCCCTGAGACGCCTTCCCTCTTGAAATTATCGGCAGAGTTGAATACAGTCTCAAAACTTGAGTGAAAACCATTAGCAAGCTTGCCGGGGCTGTTCGAGCGGAGCTTCCCCAAGCGGACCTAGCCCGCTGGGCGTCGATCTTCTTCAGCCTTTCTGTTCTGACCTATCTTGTTTCGATCGCTGCCACTCAGGCGTTTCTGGCGCTTGCCGGGCTGCTTTTCGCCATACACCTTCTGATCAATCATCCACCGATTGCTTTTCCGCCCATCAAATTGCCTTTGTTGCTCTTCTGCCTCTTTACAGTTATCTCCGTATTTTGGGCAACGAATCCGGGTGCAGGATGGCTCGCCGTCCGCAAGCTCGTCCTGTTTCTGATCATTTTGGTTGCAGTCAACCTGATTGCGAGCAGCACGCACCTGATTTATCTGTGGAAAGGGCTCTTTCTGGAAGCGGCCATCGCAGGCGTCATCGCAGCAGTGCAATTTATCAGGCAATACCTTACAGTCCGGGCCGAGCATCCCCATCAGATCTATGCCCTCATGATCACGACGCGCATCACCGGTCTGATGGGGGACTGGATGAACTTCGGCGGCCAGCAGATGCTTGTGTTCGTCTTTCTTGCCGCTTTCCTGCTGTTCGCTTTGCGGGTTCGGCGCGCCTGGTGGGTGGTGATGGCTGTGGTGGCCCTTTCTATTATTCTCAACCTGACGCGGGGAGTCTGGCTGGGCTGCTTCTTTGCGGCTCTCTACATGCTATGGCGATGGAAGCCCAGATGGATCGTGGCCCTTCCGATCATTGTGGTTTTGGCATATCTTTTTGCGCCCCCGGTCGTCCATCATCGGGTTTGGCTGGCCCTTCATCCTCAGCGCGATCCGGCGCTCGCCATCCGGTTTGAGATGTGGCATGCCGGGCTGCGCATGGTGGAGGCACACCCGTGGGTTGGTGTGGGGCCGAATAATATTCCTGAAGTATATGATCTCTATCTCCCCAAGGGGCACGCACCGATTGCCGGTTACCACGAGCACTTGCACAACAATTTCATTCAGATTGCGGCGGAACGCGGCCTGCCGTGTCTGGCGGCATGGCTCTGGCTGATGGGCGCGCTGGTGTGGAATGCCTGGAAAGTCCGCAGGCACGCGGGTCCCGGGCGGTGGTTGGTTGACGGCGCCATTGCCGGCTGGCTGGCGTTTGTGATTGAAGGACTTTTCGAATTCAATTTCGGAACGTCGCCGGTTCTGATGCTTTTTCTGTTTGTTATTTCAGTCCCTTTTATTGTGGAGCGGATTGAAATTCGGCAGCCGGAGCAGCCACCTACGCAATGATGCTGGCTGCGGGATCCGGCGTGGTGTTTTGCGCCCTGGCGCCTTTAAGTGAACGAGCTTTTCAACCCGGATAGTGCATGACTGCCAAACGTCAATTGTTCCGGAGTTCGATGGTGGTGGGTGTTTTTTCCTTCCTGGGCAGTCTGACCGGAATTCTGGTTGAAGTCAGCATTGCGGCCAATCTGGGACTGTCGAAGGCCTCGGACACGTTCTACGTTGCCTTCACAGTCCCGTATATCATCACAAACCTGATCTCCGCCACGGGCCAATTCTCGCTGGTGCCTTTTTTCTCTTCACTCGAAGCGCAGCAATCTGAGGAAGATGCGTGGCGCGGCTTCAGCTACGTTGCCAACATCGTCTTTCTCGGTCTGAGCGTGTTGGCTTTGCTGGGAAGTCTCGCAGCTTACCGAATCGTGCATGCAATTGCGCCGGGGTTTGCACCGGGCCAGGCGCAAGTCGCCGCCCAGTTGGCACGGTGGCTCTTTATTATCATCATTCCCGCGGGCGTGGCAGAGATCATTCGTTCTTTTCTCTTCAGCCGCCATCGCTTTGCCATCGCTTCCTCAGCAAATTTCTTCCGCAACGTTGCCGTCGTTTTCAGCATTTTGTTCGGGTTCCGCCGTTTCCACTATTACAGCATCATCTTCGGCTATTTGGCAGGCTACCTTGTGCAGCTAGCGGTGCTTGGCGGGCAGTTATTGAGTTTGTTTCCGGTTCATTATTCAGTCAGCTTTCGCGGCTCGGGAGATGCCTTTCGCAATCTTCACGGAGCGGGGCTGGCGCAGATGGCCACAGCACTCTCCTGGCAGTGTGTTGTGATTGTGGAAAGGATCATCGCATCTTTCCTGCCGCCCGGCACGCTGACCGCCCTTTCCTACGGCATCAAGATCATGAGCACAATTGCCGAGGTCCTTGCGGGCAGCGCCGGAACGGCGGCCTTGCCGCGTATTTCCAAAGCCGTAGCGCTCAAAGCGGCAGAGGAGGTGCGAAGCGCTCTGCGGGACACGCTTGAAATCAGCCTGGCGCTGGTTGCCCCATTCATGGTTTTCTGTCTGATGCTCAGCCATAACATCATTCGGCTTGCCTTTGAGAGGGGCCAGTTTACCCGCGAAGCTGCGTCGCTGATGGCTCTCGTCTTTTTCTATTACTGCCTCAGCCTCATTCCGTACGCCGCCATTCGCCTTATGAATTTCTATCTCTTCGCCCGCAATGAAGCCGCCCCGTTTTTCCGGCTGGCGTTGTTTCAATACTCGCTGAATATTGCCTTCGATCTGTTTTACGTCGGCGTGCTTCATTTGGGGGCGAAAGGAATTCCGCTGGGGATGCTCACATCCGTCGTTCTGGCCTGCGGACTTGCCTACGCGCGTGACCTTGGCAGGCTGCGCGATGTAATTGATCGTCCGTTCGGCGTGTTCGCGCTTAAAGTGGGCATTTCAAGCGGCCTGGCGGCGCTGGCTATTTGGGTGCTGATTCTGCGGATCGCGCCGCCCCAAACCGGTCTTGGCAATTTTGCTTACCTCTGTATCACCTGCGGCGCGGGAAGCGGGGTTTACCTTCTTATTCTGAGCCTCACAGGCATCTTGCAGCTTTCCCATCTGAAGGTGCTCTGGCAGCGATCGTCCGGCGGTTAGGCGAAGGAAACCGCCTCCGGCAATACCCTGTCCGGACAGGAAACGCGAACTATCCAGAATGAAACATGCCGTGGCCCGCGTCGGCTATAGCTTGCTGACTTCGAGCAGCAAATGAGCTGTAAATGTTGTTGTGATGGTGGGGTCCCGGCCGGTCACAATCCCGAGGTCTTTATCGTTCTCGTAATCGAAGACTTTGTATCGGCCGGTCTTTTCAAGACCGCGCAATTCGACCTTGCCATGCCACGGGGTCGCGGGATCAGGCGCAAAAAAGGCGTAGTACATTCTCCCATCTTTTCTGATCGCGTAGCCTTCCGGAACATCGTATCCGTACGTGTACAGATCCAGAAAGGTTCCGCTTGAAAGCATCTTCTCGTTATAGATCGAGGTCCACTTCTTCCAGATGGCTTCTTTCTGCGGCGTCAGGTAAACCTCTTTGAAGTGAGGGCCGGGGTCGGGCCAGACGAATTTTGTTCCAACCACCCCTCCGGTCCCCACGGTTGAGGCAAAATCCGACCCTTTGTCGATTTCGTTTTCGCCTTGAAATTCAATGCTCGTCAGCTCGACATGGTCCCCGTAAACGGCCGCCTGCGGCCCCAGCAGCGCCTTGTACATTTTGATTCGCCGCCGCACCTGGACTGATCCTACCGGGTCAGCCGTCACGGCCTGGTCCATGTAAGGCAGCCAGGCGAAATTGGGTGGCGTGCCGCAGGGGCAACTCTGCGTGATGCTGTCAGGCTTGAGGGCGCGCGTGGTCTCGAAAATTCCCTTGTAGATATTGGCCATGGCGCGGATCGAATCCTGCGGCGATTTGTGATGGTGTTTCGGGTTGTAGCAAGCCGGAACTGTGTAGATGTTGTCCAGCTTGCTGCCGTCGAATCCCCAATCACGAATGAATTTTTCCGTCAGCTTCTTGTAATATTCCTGGACTTCGGGGAGGGCGGGACACAGTGCTGCAAGGTGACGGACCATGCGGGCCGGCTTGCCGTCCTTATCGAGGATCAGCCAGTCCGGATGTTCTTTGACGATCTGCGCCACTTTGTACCGGTGCGACTCGTATCGTCCGGACCCGTCCTCGACGCCGATAGGCAGCCACCAGAGTTGGACCAGAATCCCCTGCTGGTGGAACGCGTCCACCATTTTCCGGATCGAGTCGCCGGGGAAAGTGTCCGGACGCGGGTTCCAGTCCCCGTACGTGTCAAACCAGCGGTCGTCCAGAGTGGCCCAGCGAATATGGAATTCCTTGAGCTTCGGAATAGTTCCGAGCATTTGCTTCGGCGTCACATCCGCCTCATAGCCCCAACCGCACCAACTGATCTGATAGTCGCTGGTGTTCGGCTTGGGAAGCGTCCACCCCTCACGTTGAAGCACCTGGGAATAAAGGTGGAGGGGTTCATAAAAGTCGCCTGAAAAAACAGCAATGAATCCTCTCGGAGTTGAATACGTCTCCCCGGGTTGCAAGGTAGAATCTGGCTCCAGGGTCATCGAAGCGGAAATCCGGCCATCGCTCTCAACCTGAACCGGGAGAGAGAGTACCCACGGAATTGTCTCAATGTGGCCGATGGCTTCGCCGACTTTATCTGTCCAGAAGGCTACTACCGGGATACCGCCGCCTTCGCCGCCGGGTTGAATCGCACCCATGAGGTTCTGGCGGGAGAACCGATCTGAGATTTCGACGACGTCGTCCTTGCCCCATTTTTCGCTGGAACCCTGAAACGACCAAAGTTCGTACGGCGGCACACCCGGATCAACCAGCGAAGCATTTAACTGGTGACGGTTTGCAACCACCTTGTCGAGTTTTACCGGCTTGTTGCCAAGATTTCTATAAGAGGCCGTGGTGATCAGCAGGTTTGGAAAATCGTTATAGACCTCGAATGCGAGGGTTTCCTCGATCAAGGTGCCATCGTCCTGTTCGCATCGTCCGGTAATTTCGATCCGCTTGCCTTGTTGGCCGATTTTGCCGCGGGCGGGCACAACCTTCACGTGATCGAGGTCGAGTGCAAAATCGCGGATCTCTTTTCCCGCGACCGTTATAAAGTTGGCCGTGCCCGCTGGCGCGCCGGAAGGCTGGTCAAGGGTAAGTCTTTTTCCGTTTTTCAACAGGAATGCTTCAACGTAGCCTGAAGGCAGAATCTGGAACTCAGCCGTTGCCGTCCTGATCGAGATGGGTCCGCCGGGATTTGTTGTCACCACGATCCTGGAATCAGCTTCGCTTGCGCTTGGCGGCGAAGTACTCCGGCAACCCGAGATCAGGAGCGAGGTTGCCAGGGCAAAAGGCAGTATGGGCCGAAAGCGGGAAAATTGACGCATTGACTCTCTCCTCCACGCGACCTGTGCGGGACTCTGTGGCTGTCCGTGAGGAGATTATACTTCAGTGCTGTGGATGAGGGCCACACCAATGGGGAGTCACCGCTTTGCGCTCTCATAGCAGCCGAGCACGCGAAGAAAGTTCGTGACCTCTTGCAGATGATCGAGGGCCCTCCGGCAACGCTCATCCCGGATATTGCCGACGAAATCGAGATAAAAAAAATACTCCCAGGGGCGGCCGCTTAAGGGCCTGGATTCCATTTTGGTCAGGTCGATATCGCGCAGTGCGAAGACGCTCAGACATTTGTAAAGGGCTCCCGGAACGTTGCGCGTCGAGAAGACGATGGACACCTTGCTGGCCCGTGGTGAGACGACTGCTTTGGGCGAGAGCAGCAGAAAGCGGGTGAAGTTTTCACGATGATCTTCAAGGTGCGTTTTCAGAATGCGCGCGTGATAGTAAGACGCAGCCACGCGGCTGGCAATTGCGGCGGCCCCCACGGGACGCTCCTCCGCCAGCATCTTGACGCTGCCGGCCGTATCGTAGAAAGGAACTTTTTCGATTTTCGGATGCGCGGAAAAGAACCTGTTGCACTGCGCCAACGCCACCGGATGCGAGTAAACGCGCTTGAGGTTTCGCAAAGTAGTTCCGGGAAAGGCGATGAGGTTGTGGACAATTCGCAGGTTAACTTCCCCAACGATGTGGAGGTCATTCTTGAGCAGCAGGTCGTAATTTTCGTAAACCGAGCCGGCAAGAGTGTTTTCAATGGGCGCGAGACAGCGCGACGCCTTGCCTTTGGCCACGCTCTCAAAGACCGCTTCAAAGGTTGGGCACGGCAGCACCTGAATGTTGCGGCCCAACAGTTTGTAAGCTGCTTCTTCGCTGAAAGCTCCCCGTTCACCCTGGAAGGCAATGATCTCTCTTTTCATGCTGATGCGCTTCTCCTCGACCCATCCGGTAAGTTTGTGATGCTATCATTTCAAGCACGGGTGGACAACGGCACGCGCCTTGGTCTGTCTCAAACCGGAGCTTTGCAAATCTATTGCTAAACAAAAGGATTCTTGTCTTCCGGTCGCGTGGGAGGAGGAGGTGGAGAACCCAGCAATCCCCTGAAAAAGAAGTCCACACACGCCTGGGTCAGCTCTTCCTGCGAAATGGGGCCTTCGGGGTTGTACCATTGGTAAAGCCAGTTGATAATCCCAAGAAGATTGAAGGCGGCGAGCGTGGGTGAAATCAGACGCTCGTGGCCGGACTTGTCCTGAACCTGGGCGATCAGGTCCTCGAGATAGTGAATGTAGGTTTTTTTTCGGGCATTGATTTTTTTTCGCAGCGGCCCTTTGAGGGAGCGGTTTTCGTGCAGGATAACTGTAATTTCCAGATCACGGGCGCGGACCACCAGATCGATGTGCCCAATGATCGTCTGGCGAAGCTTTTCCTGCGGGTCCTCGATCGATTTCACCCTTTCCAGCACCGTCTCGTCGAGGATGTCCATGCCATAATTCATGATCTCGTACAGAAGCCGATCCTTGCTCCCGACGTGGTGATAGAGTCCCGCCTTAGTCAGGTTGACGGCCTCAGCGATGTCTTGCATGGAAGCGCCGTCATACCCCTTTTCATAGAAAACGCGCGCTGCAACCCGGCAGATTTCGCGGAGTTTTTGTTTATGATCAGTGGCATCGGTCATAGAGATAACCACACACAACTCGCCGCGCCGTCAGTCTATCACACCGCAGCGTTGCTGCGCGGAAGAGGGAAGGCAGCTGTCAGGTTACATTTGGCTGATGTTCCAGGTTTTTACGTCTCCGCGTGACAGCTGTCAAAGGGCGGCCGCCCTGGCGACTTGCTTCGCGACCCTTTCATCATTATAGTCAAATCGAGTTTTGCCGGGTGCTGCCGGATGTCTTAATTCGTAATAGCCCAAGTTTCTAGGAACACTGAACTTATGAAAAGCCGGGCCTTCTCAGCCGCTTGTGTCACTGCTCTGATTTACGGGCTTTGCGTCGCCGCCGGTGCTAAGTCCGCCGCCGGTTCCGCGAAGGCGGAAGTTGAAGCCACTGCGAACGTGGACATACGCCCCGGCAGGCCGGGATTTGCGGTTCCGCCGGACTTTCTCGGCTTCAGTTATGAAGCTCCGGTGCTTGCGGGCGATTATTTCGACGTACGGAACGCGACGCTTGCAAATCTGCTCGCAAATCTGGGAGCAGGCGTGTTGCGGTTCGGTGGAAATTCTGTCGAGTTCACGTACTGGTCGCGCGAGGGCAAAGTCGAAATGCCAAAAGCGCGGGCGGTCCTCACGCCGCAAGACCTCGACCGCCTTTTTGCTTTTTCCAGGCAGACCAAATGGCGCGTGATTCTGGGTTTGAACCTGGGTCACTATGATCCTCAGATGGCTGCTGATGAGGCTGCGTACGCGGTCGAGCGGGGCGGAAGCAATCTGATGGCGCTCGAGATCGGCAATGAGCCTGACCTTTTCATGCACAACGGCCAACGGCCTTCCACTTGGGGCTACAACGATTTCCGGCGGGAATTTGAAGCGTACGTTCAGGCGATTCGATCGCGCTCTCCTGATGCGCCCATCTCAGGCCCTACAGCGTGCTGCAAGGCGGGCCTGGAATGGTTTCCACAATTTCTCGACGATGAAGGAACCCAACTCGTGATGGCGAATTTTCACAATTATCCAATGTCGGCTTCGCAAACGCTTTCGCCAAGCTCTCCACGGTATCCTACTATCGAGCGCATGCTAAGCCCTGAATTGATGAGTGGCGTCGCAAAGGAGATGCGCCAACTGGCAGGCGAGGCACATGCGCATCATCTTCCACTCCGAATGGCTGAAGTGAATTCCGCGTCGAGCGGCGGCAAGAACGGAGTCAGCAATGTCTTCGCTGCCGCGTTGTGGGGAGCCGATTACGCATTTACCCTGGCCGAACAGGGTGCCGTCGGACTTAACTTTCATGGAGGCTTCCGGTGCGGCGGCTATACGCCGCTTTGCATCTCGCGCGGAACTTATGCAGCGCAGCCGCTCTACTACGGAATGCTGCTTTTTCACGCGGCGACACCGGGGCGGCTTGTGCCGGTGCGAGTTCGGACGAAGGTCAATGTTTCGGCCTACGGCGTTCTTGCTGGTGATGGTGTACTCCATTTGGTCCTGATTAACAAGGACGCACGCCGATCTGTGAGTGTCGAAATTTCCGGAGCCGACTCTTATTCGAATGCGCGCGTCTTGCGGCTTGTTGCCCCGTCGCTCAGTTCTGAAACCGGAATCACTTTCGGCGGAAATCCTGTTGAACCGACCGGCGCGTGGGCACCCTCGTCTGCGGAAAAGATCGAGCGTCAGGACCGTGGGTTTTCCCTTCATCTGCCTGCGGCAAGCGCTGCGGTAGTCATATTTTTGAAGTAAATCAATCTGCCTTCGTCCATACAACGCGGATATTGGGTCGTGGCCAGCCCTGGGTTTTTCGAAATACGACGCTAGAGCTAAGAGAAATGCTTTGACTTGTATTAGAAGACTCATATATATTGACCCAGATTACTTGCCAGTAACTATGGCTAGAAGATTAATAGTCGCCCGACCAGCGCGCACTTTCAAAGATGGTCTTATCAGCCTGGACAATTGCTCATCCACGTTGCGCGGACTGGCCCGGGTTATTTGCTTGACTTTGTTATTCTGCTGTTTAGCGTATGCCGGAGGGGGACGCGCCAATGAAGGTAGGCATTATCAGCCCACGAATCCTCATACGGAGAGCGCTTTCTACCTTCCTCGCAAGTACAGGGGTGGCTCTCGTCGTAATGGAGGGAAGCGATCTCCAGGACTGCCTCGAGGAAATAAAACGATCGCAAGCCGACACTCTCATTATTGATGTCTGCGGGAGCGGACCGGAGACGTTTCCTGACTTGAGCAAGCTGGGGCATGATCGCAAGGTCGTGCTGCTCATGGACGACGTTGACAACACAGCCGCTGCCCGCGCCTTCGAACTTGGCATCTGGGGATGCCTTTCGACGAAGCAGACCCCAGCAGTTTTTCAAAAGGCGTTGAATTCGATGGCGCACGGCGAGCGCTGGATGTCGCCAGAAGCAGGCGTCGAGACCGAGGGCGCGATCGGCGCGGGAAGCCGGCTTCCCAAAACCTCCGAAGATCTGACGCCGCGCGAGTGGGAGGTGCTGGGTCTGCTGGCCAATGGCTTCCGCAATAAGGAAATTTCCACCCGACTCTCCATCAGCGAGGAGACGGCAAAAACGCACATCAAATCCATTTACAAAAAGCTGAATATTAAAGGGCGGCGCGATGCGATTTTCCGGTATTTTGGACATCTTAACAGCCCTTTGGAAGAAGCAGCCATTAAGCCCCCTGGCGTGCCGAAACATCCTGGTCCTATGAACTCGCACAAGGACTGAGAAGGAGGCTGCGCTGAAGTTATTTCCACCTGAGCTGAATGTTCGCACACGCCCTGCGAATCATTTCCTCCCGGAGTGATGATAGAGGCGAATGAACTTCCGCGAAGGGCGATTACACCTGAATCCCGCCACTGCACGGACTCCCCCAAAAATCCCCCTAAAAACTGATTGCCTCTCCCCCATCGGGGGATTGCTTTTTGGTGAACTGTCCGCTAGGTTATGACACGTCTAAGCATAGAGAAGCTTGTAATAAGTTAACCTGTTTGGAGGACGCCCGGCAGACGCATGCGCTTTCGCTACAGTATTGATTGCCCGATCAGCGTCTTATCGCCGGGAAGGGGGAGAAAACGGACGATTGCTCGCGGCTGGCTCCACGACATTGGTGAAAGTGGCGCTCGCATTTTTCTGAACGAGCCATTGCCCGTAGAAGGCAGGTTTACGTTGGATGTCCATCTTCCTAATCCGGACAGCAAGATTACGACGATCCGGTTCCAGGCCAGAGTGACTGGAGTTCGTTATGGGCCTCCCTACGAAATGGCCCTCAGCTTTCTAGGGAAGGGCGGCTTCATTCGCGGAAAGGTCGCCGAATTTCAGGAAGGCTGCAGCCTCGTAAGGCCTATAGAAAGCTATCGATGGATCCATTAAGGACGCCACAGTTGGCGTATCCTCTCCTCCCCGGGTCCCACCGAAAATCAATCTATGCGGATTTACTTTCAGAGGTCTGACTTCTGTAAGTAACGGGGCGGAGCTTTATGCTTTTCGATCCAGGTCATATTGCAACGGACCACGAAGCTTCTGATCGCGGCTGGCACGCGCTTTATACACGTCATCACCACGAGAAGGCGGTGGCTGTCACTCTCAAAGCGAAGGGGTTTGAAGTTTTCTTACCGCTTTATTCCGCTCTCAGCCGATGGAAAGACCGGACGAGGATCGTTATGCTGCCGCTGTTTCCCTGTTATGTCTTTCTTCAGGGTGGTCTCAATCGCCGGCTTGACGTCATCAGCACGGCTGGCATCCATGGTTTTGTCAGTTTTGCCGGAACGCCCGCCAGCATCCCTTGTGACGAAATCAATTCCATCCGCCGGGTAGTCGATCAAAACATCAAAATCGAGCCGCACCCGTTTATCCAGTGTGGAGATCGAGTCAGGGTGAAGGCCGGCCCTCTGGAGGGAGTTGAAGGCATCCTGATCAGGAAGAAAAACCTCACGCGGCTCATCCTGAGTGTCGAGATGCTCGGCAGATCCGCGGCTGTAGAGGTGGATGCTTCGCTTGTGGAAAAAGCGCGCGTCTGGGACAAGTTTCACATGTGCCGGGTGGTAAGAGATGAGCGAAGTGTTTTCACGCAAGCCCGATAGTCTTCCTCTGGAGGTGCGGTAGTTGGTGTATCGATTTATGTGTGAAAGCACGCCCGTGGGCAAACAAAGAGTTGCCGGTCCCGCCGTTTGTGTAAGAGGATGTCGCCCGGTAATTCTGGTCGGACTGCTCCTGATGCTTGCCTTCGAATGCTTTCCGGCGAGATTGACTTGTCAGATGCCGAGCGCGTCGGCCGGAAGAATGAACAACGCCCAGGCGCTTGATGGACGTTCCATTGGCCCCGGCCCGGCCGCGCATTCTGAATACGTCATTGATGTGGACGATGTGCTGAGCGTGTACGTGGTGGATGTTCCGCAGTTCAGTCGTGACTATCGAGTCGGGCCGGACGGCAACATCACAATCCCGCTGCTTCCGTTTCCTGTCAGGGCCGAAGGGTTGACGCTCGATCAACTCTCCGCAGTCATTTCAGGTGAATTACGCGCTGCGGAACTCGTCAGCCATCCGCACGTCGCGATCAGCGTGAAGTCTTCATCCGCGCACACTGTGGCTATCACGGGAGCGGTGGAGCACCCGCAGATTTACCCGACCTTTGCTCCTACGACATTGCTGGATGTCCTTTCACAGGCCGGCGGGCTTGCGCCAGATGCCGGATCCACCGCCATCATCACACGCTCCGGTCGACCACCAGCAGCGTCCTGGCTGGGAAATAGAAGAACGCCTGCCGATGGGACCATCAAAGTTGATCTTCAAAAGCTTCTCGCAAGCGGCGATCCCAGCCTGAACGTCACAATTTACCCGGGCGACAAGATTACAGTGCAGCAGGCGGGAATAGTCTATGTTGTGGGGGCGGTCGGGCGCCCGGGAGGGTTTCGTCTGAGCAACGGCCGCGACCGCATGACCGTCCTCCAGGCTGTGGCGCTGGGCGAGGGCCTGAAGACGACAGCGGTCCGGAAGAAAGCCATAATCATCCGCCGCGGGCCGCATTTTGTAAACGGCCGCGAGGAAATTCCGGTCAACCTCAAAGCGATTCTGGAAGGGCGTGCTCCCGACCCAAGCCTTGAGGCCAATGACATCCTGTTCATCCCCGACAGCGCTTCAAAGCGTGCGCTGCGCCGCGGCGCAGAGGCCGCCGTACAGATTGCTACAGGCATTGTGATCTGGAACCGTTACTAGCTCCGACCGCCTGCTGAAGCGTCGGTCTGTAATCGCCGGAACTGCTATTCTTATCCAAATTCTGCCGAAAATATGTTAGAAGAAGCCAACGGGTCTGCTTCTCCATCACCTCGTCCTCAAATAGCAGAATCACACCCCCGCACTGTCCTTGAATTGCAGCGCGACTGGACGGATTCCTTTGTTCATCTCCGCAGCTACAGCAAAATCCTCTCGAAGCGCCGGTGGACCATCCTGACCGTAGCATTCGTGGTCATGACGTTTACGGCCATCTATTCATTCAAGGAGAGGCCGGTTTACCGCGCAACCGCCAAAGTTGAAGTGGACTCGGAGTTGCCCGAATTCCAGTCTGTTAACAACCTCTTTCAGCCGGAGCAAACCGACCCGACATTCCTCCAGACCCAGGTGGACATACTCAACAGCGGAAACCTTGCCTGGCAGACAATCCAGCAGTTGAAACTCGACCGTGAACCCTCCTTCACACGTGTTTTGCCAGGGCGCGGAGCGGGCGACGAGGGTCCATCGTCCACGCGCCGGGCGCGCCTGATCGCTGCGTTCAAAAAGTCCCTGCACATTGATCTCGCGCCCGGCAGCCGCATGATCCAGGTGAGCTTTGAGAGTACCGATCCGAACCTGGCAGCGCGGGTCGCAAACGCGCTCGTGAGCAACTACAGGGAATACAACTTCCTTTCCAGGTATGATGCCACGCGGGAAGCCGCCGGCTACATGAGGGAACAGCTTGACGAACTGAAAGGCAAAGTTGAACAGTCGCAGCAGGCACTAGTGAACTACGAACGGGCGAATTCGATTGTCGATGCCACGGGCAGGGAAACCGTCGAAGAGCAGCGGCTCGCAGAACTGAGTCAGGACCTCACTGCCGCGGAAAGCGATCTTGCGCAAGAGGAGTCTCTCTACCAGCTTGTGAAGGCAAACCCTGAGAAAGTGGGTATGCTGGCACAGGACAGGGTTCTCCAGAACTTGGAGGAGAAGTACGCCGACCTGAAAGCGGCCAATGCGGATGCACTCGCCCGTTACGGGCCCAAATTCCCGGAAGTCATAAGGCTTGGCGATCAAATCAACGAACTCCAATCGCTGATCCAGCAATATCGCGTGCGGACAGCGGAACGGATTGTGCACGATTATCAAGCCGCACTGGGCCGGGTGAAGCTGCTGTCTGCGTCGGTCGCAAGGGAAAAGACACAGGTCGGCAGGTTGAATCAATTGATGATTCAGCACAACCTTCTCAAGCACGAGTTTGAGACAAACCAGGCCCTCTATGACAACCTGCTGACCAAGGTGAAAGATGCCGCCGTCTCATCCGGATTGCGGGCCAGCAACGTGCGCCTTGTTGATGAGGCGTTCGCACCTCCGGAGCCCATTCGGCCCCAAAAAGCGCGAAACCTTGCCATTGGCCTGATGGTGGGATTAGTGCTTGGCACGACCATGGCTTTTCTGCGCGAGGTCCTTGATACCTCGATTAAAACCGCTGAAGACATCGAGCGCAGTATCGCGGAGCCCGTGCTGAGCGTGATTCCGTCGGCAGGGGTTACAGGCGGATTAGGCTTCTGGTTAATGGGCGGAAGGAACGATGCCGCCGGCAACGGAGCCGTAGAATGGGCGGTGATGAACCAACCCACTTCCGCGCTGGCCGAGTCATATCACACGCTGAGGACCGCAG
This sequence comes from Terriglobia bacterium, assembly GCA_035652895.1. Lineage (GTDB taxonomy): Bacteria > Acidobacteriota > Terriglobia > UBA7540 > UBA7540 > SCRD01. The sequence goes on along the minus strand of DASRCX010000053.1, from coordinate 43,182 downwards.
TGCTGCTGTCATCAGCCCCGTCTCCGCCGCGCGCGATGCTTGTGACAAGCACCCAGCCCTTTGAAGGAAAAACATCCACATCCATCAATCTGGCCATGGGACTGGCACAGATCGGAAAACGCGTTCTCTTTATTGACGCCGACTTGCGCCAGTCGAGCCTGAGCCGGATGATCAACACGAACGGGCGGCCGGGGCTCAGCAACATCCTTACCGGGACTGCGGACCCTGAAGAAGCGCCGTGTCAGGTGAAAGATCTGCCGAACCTCCGGTTTCTTCCTGCGGGACAGCAACCGCCCAACCCCGCAAACTTGCTCGCTTCGAGTGCAATGAGGGAACTCATTACAACTATGCGCAAACACTTTGACCACGTGGTGATTGATACGCCGCCTGTGCTGATGGTGACTGACGCAACGGTGCTTTCTTCCTTTGTGGACGGCGTCATCCTGGTAGCGGAAAGCCACGCGACGTCAAGGGCTGCACTTGCCCGGACCCACCGCATCCTGGAAGACGCCGGCGCAAAGATCCTCGGCTGTGTGCTGAACAAGCACGATCTGAGGCACGACGGCTATTATGGGGCAAGCTACCGATATTACGCGCGCTATTACGAGCCAAACTCGAATGGGCGGCGGCTTTCCGCAACGCGCCTGCGCACTCGCCCTGTCCGCCCAGGCAACGGGGCCCAAGCCTGAGTTGCGGGCATGTTGGCCCCCGGCCCTGATCAGCCTGTACTGCGAAATTACATATCTAGAGAATAGATATATTAGTCCATACACAACTAACAAATATTATGTCCCTGTTTGCTCAGGTGCGTGTTATTAACATTCCACTCTGTTCGCTGGCCGGAAGAATAGCAGTGGTTCTACTGGTTGGAATTCCGGCGGCCTCGATGTCGATTTGCGCTGTGAGAATTGCACTGGCTGCGAGATTGGGAAGTCATCTTGACGCAGCTGATTTGCAGCGCGCCATCGTGCTCGACCCTGGCAATGCCACATACGATTACCGACTGGGGCTGGTTTATGGTTATTCGCTGGATCAGGGCGATCTTCGCCGGGCGATCAAATATCTGAAAAAGGCAACGGAGATGAACCCTCGCAAGGCATTGTACTGGTCTGATCTTGCCGATGTCTGCGACACCGCTGATGACGCGGTCTGCTCCGATGCGGCGACCAAGGCAGCGCTCCGCTTAAGCCCGACGACTCCGCAGTTTGAGTGGAAAGCCGCCAATCACTACCTGCGGACGGGCCGCATAAAGGAGGCGCTCCAGCAATTCCGTCACTTGCTCGAACTCGATCCCGCATATGCTCAGCCGGTGTTTCAAATTTCCCTGCGGATAATGGGCAGCCCGGCGGCGGTCCTTCGTGAAGTAATACCGCCGGGCGCACCACCTCGGACCCGTCTGGCTCTGCTTGATTTCGCCACTGAGCAGGGCAACCTGGATGTTGCCAACGAAGTGTGGAATCAGATCGTTTCCAACCGGATTTCGTGCGAAGTTTCGGACGTGAAGTCTTACGTTGACGGCCTTCTCGCCGCAGGCGAAATTTCCCAGGCGGCAGTGGTGTGGCAGCAACTTGAACAGTTCGGGGTGGTCCCCAAGAATGCCGGCGACAAACGGAACCAGGTTTACAACGGTGATTTCATCCACGAGCCTTTGAATGCGGGGTTCGACTGGCGCACACCCACATCTCCCTATGTTGAAACGGACTTTAATGATCCTTCAGGCCCTCATGGTCTGCACTGCCTGCGGGTGGATTACGCCGCTGGGAAGAACCTTGAATCGGAGCCTGTCTATGAATTTGTGCCCGTCACCCGAGGCCAAAAATACACGCTTCAAGCTTATGTTCGATCCGAGAACATCACATCCGACAGCGGCCCGCGTCTGCGCATCGTTGATCCTCAATGCCCTGGGTGCCTTGATATTTCCTCCGCCACGACAGTGGGCACAACATCCTGGCACCCATTGACGGTCGATTTCACCACAGCCCAGCACACACGCGTCGTCCGGCTTTCCATCTGGCGCGCCCGAAGCCGGACATTTCCGATGGAGATCAGCGGCAGCTTCTGGCTCAGCGACGTTTCGATTACGGCGGTCGGTTCGCAGGCCCGGGAAGCGACTTCGGCACAATGATCATGATTACTCCGGCGGCTGCAACAGAAACCCTGACGCCTTCGGCGGATTCCGGCGAATCCTGTGCTGTGGAGCGGTCTCGTGCACCGTCCGCTATGCGATGGGGCTTGCTGGCCGCGTTGCTGGTTGCGCCGCTGGCCTTCGGTGCCGTCCAGCCGTGGGCGTGGACAGGGATGCTGATTGCGGCTTTCGTGCTGTTGCTGCTCTGGACAATCAGCGGGGCGTGGCAGGGCGCGCTCACAATCCATTGGTCGCCGCTTTATTTACCCCCGACTATGCTCCTTGCGCTCGGCATTGCGCAACTCTATGGGCGTGTCACTTTGGACATGTACGCCACACGGGAGGCGCTCCTCAAGCTCGTGATGGTCCTTATCTATTTCTTCCTTGCCGGACAGATTTTTGCGGAAGCAGAAATGACAGCCTGGCGGGAATTGGGATTGACCGTAACGCTTTACGCTTTTGCGCTCGGGATATTTGCGATCCTCCAATTGTTCTCCAGCCACAACCTGATTTACTGGCGCGTAAAGAGTGATGGCTGGATTTTTGGCCCCTACGTGAATCACAACGATTACGCCGGCCTGATGGAGATGCTGCTGCCCATTTCGGCATTGTACGTTCTTTCCCGGCCGCGCTCGGACCCGCGCCGTCTGTTTGTCGCCTCCAGCCTCTGCGTTCCTCTGACGTCCGTGCTGCTTTCCGGCTCGCGCGGCGGGGTTGTCTCTGTCCTGATTGAAGTGTTGACTCTGGGTTGGATTCTTTGGAGGCGCTCCGGCGGCAATGGCGGGAGTTACTCTGTCATGCTCTCTGTGGTGCTTGCTGCCACGGTTCTTTTTCTCTGGATGGCGCCGAAATCTGCTGTCACGCGGCTTTCGGGATTGGCAGACCTGAAGCGCGCCACGGAGGTGACACTTGTACAGCGCAAACTGGCAACTCGCGATACTTTGCGGATTTTCCGGGACCATCCGTTCGTGGGGGCAGGTCTTGGAAGTTTTGAAACCGTGTTTCCGCAATACCGCACATTTCCAACCGACCTCTATTGGGCGCACGCACATAACGATTACGCCGAAGCGCTGGCGGACACCGGTGCTGCGGGAGCGATGCTGATCATTTTTGCGCTAGTCATTTTCTTCCGGCTTGCATTCAGCGGTCTGGATCGGAAGCTTCACAGCGAGACCGGCTGGGTGCGGCTTGGCGCGGCGATCGGATGTTGCGGCCTGCTGGTCCACAGTTTCGTGGATTTTAATCTTCACATTCCGGCCAATGCCGCCTGGTTCGGTGTATGTGCAGCCCTGGGGACCACGGCCTGCGCCAAGGCCGGCGCACGGAACCGCATGCGCATAATGCGAATCAGACAATGCAGGCTGGTCAATTGAATTACCGGCGACCGTCCGGAAAATGAGTCCACTCTTTTCAGTGTCAGGATACAAGAGATATTTTACGCTGACCGTTTCTGCTCAGGCCGGTGTCTTCGTGTTGGGCATTGCTTCAAGCGTTCTTGCGGCGCGTCTGCTGGGGCCGCAAGGGCGCGGCGAACTCGCTGCAATTGTTCTGTGGCCAACGCTTCTGACGCTTATGTTTTCCCTGGGGAATACGCAATCGATTGTGTACCACGCCGGGAAGCGCACTTTCGATATTTCTGAAATCTGGACGTCTGCGCTCGTCATGAGCGCTCTCCTTTCAACCTGTGCTGTGACGGCCGGGTTCCGGATCATTCCATTCGCGCTGAAGCATTATCCGCCTGAAGCCCGTCATCTGTCTCTGCTCTTTCTTATATGCGTACCGCTCATCTGGTTTACAGGTGTTCCCGCGAGCCTAATACAGGGGCGGCTTGAAATGGAATATTTCAATTTGTTGAGACTCATCTGCCCGGTCATCTACGCTGCCGGACTGCTGGCGCTTGACGTGATGGGGCGATCGAGCCTCGCGGATGCAGCGGCGATCCAGGCACTCGGCTTTGCGGCGATGGATGCTTTGGGCATCTTGCTGGTCGTCAGCAAATTCAGACCGCGATGGACGTGGAATTCGCGCACGTTGAGGAGCCTGGTGGATTTCGGCTGGAGAACCCAGATGGGCAACCTGGCCTCTTTCGTGAATCAACGTCTTGACCAGTTACTGCTCACAATTTTAGTTCCGCCGCAGGAACTGGGGCTGTACGTGGTAGCGGTGACGGTCGCGATGGCGCCGAGCTTTCTTCCTCAGGCAGCGGAGATGGTCACACTAGCTGCGGGCTCAAATGCGGACTCCAACGAGGCAAAGAGCATCATTGCGAGATCGGTTGGGGGCACTTTCGTTGCGCTTGGTTCTCTCTGCACGATTTTGTACTTCATATGCCCGTGGCTGATTCCGTTTGCATTCGGCGATTCCTTTGCCCCAGCGATCACGGCATGCCGGATTCTTCTGCCCGGCTCGGTGGCTTTAGGGCTGAATCAGGTGCTTTCCAGCGGTGCGCGCTCGCTTGGTTTTCCGGCGCTGCCTTCGTACGCGGAAGGAATTGCCATGGGCATTACCTTCGTTGCGCTTTTATTACTGTTGCCGAGGTACGGGTTCCTCGGTGCCGCCGTCGCTTCGACGGCGGCCTATATCGGGGGCCTTGCTTCTTCTCTCGTGCTCCTGTATTTCCGGGCGGGCATTCGACCAGTCGAATTTGCTGCGGAACTTCCGCGCCTGGCGCTTCGCAGAATCAATTTCTAATCAGCATGACGTCGCGCTGAATCAGGAAAAATGCGGATATTAATTGCCGGAAAGTTTTATCCCGACTCCTTTGCACGGTGCATTGCCACCTCGGCCGAACTGATGGGCCACACCGTGCGGGCGTTTGAAACGGAACGCGTAAGCTGGCGCCGGAATAGAATCTGGAAAGCTTCCTGGGCGCTTCTTGAAACTGCATTTCCCAAAATTGAACGGGAACGACAGAGCCATGTTTGCAAAGCTGTTAAGGAGTTTGGTCCGGATCTCATCCTGTTCCCGAACGAAGGCTTTTGCCCGGAAATTATCAGCGAACTCAGGCGCGTGACCAGCGCAAAGCTGGCGATCTGGTATCCGGATCACCTGGTAAACCTCGGCCGACAGTACATGCTCGCCGCAGAATATGATGCGTGGTTTTTCAAAGACCCATACATGGCAGACATCTTCCGTACAAAGCTGGGATTGATTGCGCACTATCTGCCCGAGGCCTGCCACTCCGAATGGCACCGCCGCCACGAGCCGAGTGAAGATGTGATGAGAAGATACGGCTGTGATCTTGTTACGGCGGGCAACATGTACTACTACCGCGCAAAGATGCTCGAAGTCTTCAGGGGTTACGATCTCAAGGTCTGGGGAAACAGCTATCCTCGATGGCTGCAATCACCGATGCGCGCCAGTTACCCGGGAATCTACGTTGCCGAGGAAGAAAAAGCCCGTGCGTTCAATGCTGCGAAAATCGTGATCAATACGATGCACTACGGCGAAATCGAAGGCGTCAATTGCCGCCTTTTTGAAGCCGCCGGCTGCGGGGCGTTCCAGATCGCTGACTGGAAACCGGCGCTCGCGGACCTGTTCGAACCAGAGCGCGAAATCGTCACGTTCCGCACGCTGCACGAACTGAAGGAAAAGACGGATTACTACCTTGCAAGGCCGGAGGAACGTCGCGAAATCGCCGACCGTGCTTACATCCGCGCCCACCGCGACCACACCTACGAGAAAAGGTTGCAGAAGATGTTTGAAATCCTTGGCCTCGTGCCGGAAAGCGGCGCGCGAGAGGCCGTAGCCGCGGTTCGATCCGTTCACTGAAGCGATGCCACATCGTTCTCTACGATTTTCGGTTTCGCGCACCGTTGATCCACCGGTCACGACGGCGCACCTCTTCGTGCTGGTGTTCGCTTCGATTGCTGCAGTTCTGTGGGGCGGTGCGTTCATCGTTGGTACGCGCGGCGGCGAGTTCGAGCAATATCTTCTCCTGCTCGGCTTGTTGGGGTTCGGTTCCGCTGTCTTCATCTTCACGCGCATCAAGGGCAACCACATCGGCGTGTTCCATTTGCCCGTGTTCCTCACGATCATTGTTTTTGTTCGCTTCGGATTGTCTCCGCTCGCCTGTTTCCTGGACGCAAAAAACCTCGATCCCAATTTTGCCGGCCGGTACGATTTTCTTCTTCGGGCGCTCGAATACGTGATCGCAGGCATGGTTGCCTTCTGGGCGGGATGCGTGGTTACGTCAAGTTTGGCCACGGCAAAGGAGCCGCAACCCATTGCCATCCTTCCGCAAACCGATCATGCGAAGCGCTCCGTGCTCGCCTGGGCCGGGGCAACGTATTCGATCGTGTTTGCAATTCAACTTTATCTTCTTCATGCACATTTGTATTCCTATGTCGGTACGTGGCAGGCCTATTACGCGCACCTGGCGTCCCTTCAGATACTTCAGACCGTTTCGACTCTTGGCGGAGCAGCTGCGCTGATTCTTGTGACGATCGAAAAGCAGTGTCATCCTCATGATTTGTCTTGCCGCTGGCTTTTCTGGTTAATCTTTGCGGCCGAATGCGCCTGGGGGATGGCTTCCGGAATGAAGGAAGGGATGCTCGGGCCTTTCATCTTAGTGGCGTTGATCTCCTCGATCACCCGGCAGAAGTTCAACAAGGAATGGGCCGCTGCGGCGTTGATAATGCTGGTCATTGTCTATCCCTTTACAAACCAGTACCGACAGTTCGTCCTGAAAGAGGGCGGTCTGAGTAGCGTATCAGAAGTCTCATCCACGGCGGTCAGGGCGCTCTCTGAAACCCGGCAGAACGAGGCAGGAAGGCATGAGTGGCTCGAAAACGGCTGGCGCATGACGGTCAGTCGGCTGGACTTGCTTTCGAATTTCGGGCTGGTGCTTTGGCTGGGCCCCCGGGCGGCTGCGCTCGAAGGCAGCGAGCGCTGGTGGATGGCCCCGTATTATCCCTTCATTCCGCGCTTTATCTGGCATTCAAAGCCCGTCCTTAATAAGGGGGCGAGGTTCAGCGTCGCCACGGGTTCAACTCCCACGTCTTCGCGCGCGATCACTTACCCCGGCGATCTCTATGCGACCTATGGGTTGCCGGGAGTGCTGGTAGGGATGTTTTTGCTCGGAATCATGAGCCAATGGCTGGCCCACACGATCAGTGGAGCGCTCGACAAACGGTGGCTTTTCATCTATGCCGCAATGTTTATTTCCATCTGGCCCCTCGAAACGGACGCCTTCAGTTACTGGACGGGGCTGATAAAAAGTTTTGTCATCCTCAGCATTGCCGTGCTCTGGATTTACGGCCCGATCCCGCGAATGCTAACAGCACCCGTCGTGATGAACAAATCCACGCGACGCCGATGAGAATCCTGATTCTTACACCGGATATCTACACTCGGGGCGGCATCGCGCGCTACACCTCTGCGCTGGCTTCGACGCTAGGCGATCTTATCGGAGCGGAGAACGTTCATGTGCAGCCACTTCTTGGCACAGATGAGCCGTGCGAGGGTTCGTACCAATGCCGGGTTTTTAACCCCGTTGCGGAAAAAGTCGGCATCCAAAGCAAAATCAAATTTGTCTGCAAGGCACTTGCTCTCGCCGTGAAGAGATACAGTCTCGTGATTTCAACCCACGTTGGCCTTGCGCCAGTGGCCGCAATAATCCGCCATGTTTTTGGAACGCCATTCTGGGTCGTGTGCCATGGCTCGGAGTCGTGGCAGAAATTTCCCGCAGACGTGCGCTGGGCGCTGCGAAACGCCGACTGGATCCTTCCAGTCAGCCGCTTTACAGCGGACACGGTTGCAAAAATGAACGGCTTGCCATCCACGAAAGTGCGTGTGCTCCATAACGCCATTCCGGACAGCTTTGCGCGCATGCTGATGGATCCGTGCGGCTCGAGCGAGCATGGGCCGCGGGCCGCTGACAAAGTAAGGACCATCCTCTCTGTGGGAATGGTTTCGCGCGAGCTTTCCTACAAAGGGTTCGACACGGTCATTGCTGCGCTACCCAGAGTACTGGATCGAGTGCCGGACGCCCGTTACGTGATCGCAGGCGGCGGAGACGACGTCAGCAGGTTGAAGCAGTTTGCGAGGGAAACCGGCGTGCTCGATCATGTTGTATTCAGGGGTACCCTTTCTGACACTGGGCTCGCCGAATGCTATCGCACCTGCGATGTCTTTATATTACCAAGCCGGGCAAAGATGTCCCCGCCATGCAAAGGCGAAGGTTTTGGCCGCGTGTATGTTGAAGCTGCTCTCGCCGGTAAGCCAGTCGTTGGCAGCACGGCCGGGGGCGCGGCTGAATCGGTGCTGCATCAGAGAACCGGGCTGCTTGTTGATCCGGAATCGATATCTGATGTTTCGAGAGCGTTAATTTATATTCTCGAAAATCCGGAAGCCGCCGCGAGGATGGGGCGGGAAGCACGGCGCTGGGCCTCGGCGAACTTCACGTCAAGGGCGCTGCGACGGCCGTTAGAGGAACTGCTGCGCGACTATGGTTTTTTGCTCAGTTCTGAACCGCCCACATCTCCAGAGACTATGCAATTCATACTAACAACTGAAACAGATTTCGATCTCTCCACGGGTCCCGGCATCTCATGAAGATCGTTATTAATGCAGTCTCAGCCAAAATGGGCGGAGCCGCGAATTACATCACCAGCCTGTTGGGATGTTTTGCAATTCTTGGCGCTGATTTTCAATTTGTCGTGTTTCTGCCTCCTGAAACCGCCGCGGGCTTGACCATTCTTCCGGGAAATATTCGGGTGGTCCCAACGGTTATCGGCCACAAAGGCGCGATGAAACGAATCTGGTGGGAGCAGACTGCTCTGCGAAGAATTCTGAAAAAGCAAAAGGCCGATGTTCTTTTCTCCACAGGCAACTTTGCGATGTTGTTCTGCCCGGTGAGGCAAGTGCTCCTCATCAGTAACGCGCTCTACTTTTCGAGGATATATCGGGAGATGTTTCTGGCCAGGCATTCACTGCGCTTCCGGCTCGCGTTCGCCATGCGGCGGCGGCTGGCCTGTTGGAGCGTGAAGGCCGCCGACGTAGTGATGACGCCAACAAGGGCCTTACTCAACGATCTGCGTCGTTCAGTCAAAGTCCAACAGTCCAATGTGAATCCCTTCGGCGTGGCACCGGTGGAAAAGTGCATACGGGTTTCCTCAGACATGCCTCGACCCTCAGCGAGAGCGGAAAGCCGCACGATCCGCTTGCTTTACATTTCACTTTATAGTGAGCACAAGAACCTCGGCACGCTGCTCAAGGCATTGGCGATTCTGAACCACGACGGCGGCCCGATATTCAAACTGACGACGACGGCCAATCCCGCCTGGCCGGGAGCGAAGTGGACCGTGACACACGCCGAAGACCTCGAACTGGCGCGGCAGCCCGGCATTGCAGAGTACATCGATTTCCTTGGCCCCTTGCGCCACGTTGAACTCGGCCGGCTCTACCGTGATGCAGACATTTTTGTATTTCCTTCGCTCGCCGAATCCTTTGGATTCCCCATGGCCGAGGCGATGTCATATGGATTGCCGATCCTTGCCGCTGACACGCCGGTGAACCGAGAAGTGTGCGGTGATGCAGCTTTCTATTTCAGGCCGCTGGACCCTGAGCATCTGGCGAGTCAATTGCTTGCGCTCGCGGCCACGGGCCCGCTTCTCAGCCGGCTTGGGGAAAGAGGTCAGCGGGAAGCCACCCGCAGATTTTCGTGGAACGCACATGCCGCACGTCTGATTGAAACCGCATGCTCCCTCAGTCGGAAAACCGTCCTCAGCCGCGACGTTGTAGTGCATGTTGAATGAGTGTTGAGAAACGGAAAGTACCGGTCAGCGTTCTGGTTCTCACCCGGAACGAAGAAGTCAACATCGCAGCATGCCTGGAAAGCGTTCTCTGGGCGGATGAGGTCCTTGTTGTAGATTCATACAGCACGGACGGCACGGTTGAAATCTGCAAGAGCATGGGTGCCAAGGTGTTGTTCCACGTTTTCGAGGGCTATGCCGCCCAGCGCAACTGGGCGCTTGCAAACCTGCCATTCTCAAATGACTGGGTCCTGATGCTCGACGCCGATGAGCACGTGCCCGGCAATCTTGCGCGGGAAATCGCGGGCGTGATTTCGAGAGGCGGCAACGGCCGGACAGGTTTTTATTTGAAATTCCGCCACATCTTCTTTGGCCGCTGGCTGAAGCACGGAGGGCTTTATCCGACGTGGGTGCTGCGTCTCTTCAGGCGCGGGTGCGTACGTTTCGAAGAGCGTCCGATGAACGAGCACGCGATCTTAGACGGCGCGGCGGGCTATTTGACTGAGCCGTTTGAGCACCGAGACCGGAAGCCTCTCTCGGCTTGGATCGCAAAGCACAATCGCTATGCAGAACTTGAAGCCGAAGAATTCCTGCGGGAACGATTCGCTGGCGGATATCGCTCATCCATCGAGCCGCGATTGTTTGGAAGCCAGGCGGAACGGAAACGATGGATCAAATTGAGGGTATGGAACCGATTGCCTCTCCTCGCGCGGCCTTTCTTCCTTTTCTTCCGCAATTATTTTCTGAAGTTCGGTTTTCTAGACGGGGGCGCAGGTCTGATCTACCACGTACTCTGGAGCTTCTGGTACCCCTTTCTGATCGGTGCGATGATCGTGGAGAAGCAGCGCTCCATGCGGCCGACGGGATTGCATCCATCGCATGCGACAGAACTGACCGGGTCTGCATTGAGAGCAGAACCGGGACGCGCCGGCAACCCAATCCCAATTTCAATTGTCTTAAACAGCGTTAGTTTGAAAACGTGGCTCCAACAGACGAAGCAAGGAGGCCAGCATGAAAGTTCTTGTTACTGGTGGACTGGGAACAGTGGGGAGTTTTCTGGTGGATGAATTGCGCCGCCGGGGGCATGAGGTCTGGATGTGCGATCTCCCTCACAACCATGACCCTCAGTATGTGCGCTGCGACGTGGCCGAATACCGCCAACTGGAACGCATCTTTGACGGCAACCATTTTGATTATGTCTATCATCTCGCGGCGGAATTCGGCCGGTGGAATGGTGAGGATTTTTATGAAGACCTCTGGCGAACCAACGCCATTGGGACGAAGAACATTCTCCGCATGCAGGAGAAGCACTTTTTCCGCCTCGTTTTTTTCTCCAGTTCCGAAGTTTACGGCGACTGGCCGGGAGTTATGACTGAAGACGTGATGGATCGTTATGAGGTCCGGCAGCTGAATGACTACGCAATCACGAAGTGGGTGGGAGAAATGCAGGTGATGAATTCGGCGGAGATGTATGGAACGGAAAGCGTGCGGGTGCGCCTCTTCAATCTTTATGGGCCCGGCGAACGATACCATGACTATCGCAGCGTCAACTGCCTGTTCTGTTACCGCGCCCTGCACGACATTCCTTACACGGTTTATCTGAACCACCGCCGCAGCTCGACTTACGTGACGGATGCGACGCACATGCTGGCGAATGTCCTGGAGAATTTTATCCCGGGCGAGGTTTACAACATCGGATCCGACGAATATCACGACATCAAAACTGTTTCCGACATCATCCTGCAAATCCTCGGCAAGGATGACAGCCTGGTGACCTATAAAGAATCCGAACCCTTCACGACGCGGGACAAGAAAGTGGATATTTCAAAAGCCGTGCGCGACCTGGGTTATCGCCCGAGAGTCACGCTGGCCGAAGGGCTGCAACTTACCCTCGAATGGATGAAGCGTTGGTATGGGGTCGAATCGCCCGCCGCGATGGATGTTCCGGTGCTTGCGAGACAAAGGTAATTCCTGCGCACCCGCCATGAAACTCCTGATCTTCTCCCAGCATTTCCCTCCGGAAACCGTCGCAACCGGAAGGCGTGCGCTCGACCTTGCCGAGGCTCTCGCATCTCGCGGCCACCAGGTAACCGTTATAACAGGAGTTCCCAACCACCCTTCGAGTTTGAACCGACCGTTTTGCGAAAGCCCGCCGATCGAAGAAATGGCCCAGGCAGGCTATCGCGTCTTGCGTGTTCCTGTATTTCGGTCTGAGGACCCAAGAACGCGCAACCGCATCTTTACTTATGCAACTTTTGTCCTCGCCTCCGCCCGGGCCGGTGTCAGGCAGGAAGCGCCGGACGCGATTGTTGCAATTTCGCCTCTCCCTACAGGTCTCGCAGCGATGCTTGTTCACTGGCGGCATCGTAAACCGCTGATTTTCGATTTGCAGGACATCTGGCCGGATTCGGCTCTTGCAGTAGGCGTTGTGCAATCCAGTTTAGTGCTGCGGGTGCTTCGTCAAGCCGAGCGGTTTTTCTACCGGCGATGTGCTCTGATCGTCTGCATCACGCAAGGCTTCCGGCGCTATCTTCTCGGGCTTGGCGTTGCACCGGACAGACTGGCGGTGATTCATAACGGCGTTGACTGGAAGGTGTTCGCCGATGCCGCGGCCGACCAGGATTTCAGGCAATCGCATTATTCCGATGGAAAGTTTGTCGTCGGATACGCCGGAAACATCGGGCTTGCACAGGGGCTTGATACGTTGCTCGACGCCGCCGAACTGTTGCAGGACGAGCCGGTCAAATTTCTTATGGTTGGCGAAGGAACAGACAAAACACGTCTTCAGACAATGGTCCGTATTCGCGGCATAACAAACGTGAAATTTCTTGAAGGCGTTCCGCGCAAGCGTGTGCCGGCAGTCCTGGCCGCGTGTGATTCTCTGCTGCTGATGCTTCGCAACGATCCGCTTTTCGAAATTACGGTCCCCTCCAAACTTTATGAATATATGGCTGCCGGCAAGCCCGTCATCTGTTCTGTGGGTGGCGAAGCCGCAACGCTGGTTGAGAAGTTTCATTGTGGGATTTCAGTGCTGCCTTCCGACGGGACGGCGCTGGCTGGGGCCATCCGCAAGTTGCGCGCAGACCCTGCCTTGTGCCGCGAGATGGGCGAGCGTGGAAAACGCTGCGCGCGTGAGACTTTCCCGTGCGACCTCATGATGGCCCGCTACGAAGAACTGATCGAACTTGTTATGCGTCCCACGCACGAGTCTGTTGCGCGCTTCAGATTTCCGCGCATTGCAACTCCTTTTTCTGGAGAAGGGAATGTTCATGTGCCGGTTACAGACATAAGTCAAAGGGGGGCAAACGGATGAAAATCCTGATGGTCGCCGGCGCGCGGCCCAACTTCGTGAAGATCGCGGCGCTGATCGGCGAAATGCGGAAGCATCCGGAGATTCATCCTGTTCTCGTTCACACGGGCCAGCATTGCAGCAACGAAATGTCGGGCGCATTTTTCAGCGAGTTGGACATCCCATGCCCGGATTACGACCTTGGCGTGCGGCCGGACGGCGTAAGGATGCAAATCACCGAAATCATCCAGGGGCTGGCGGACGTCATGTTCCGGGAGCGGCCTGATGTTGTGCTTGTCGTGGGCGATGTGAATTCCACGCTGGCGGGTGCGCTGGCGGCGAAGGGGCTGGGCATCCCTGTGGCCCACGTTGAAGCGGGCTTGCGCAGCTTTGACCGCAGGATGCCCGAGGAAATCAACCGTGTGATCACCGACGGTGTTTCCAACATGCTATTTGCGAGCGAACCGAGCGGAGTTGAAAACCTTCTGCGGGAAGGGCGGCCGCCGGAGAGCATTTTTCTGGTCGGCAACGTCATGATCGACACTCTCAAGCGCGCGCTGAAACGGATGCGCGACATTCCGCTCCCAACGCTTGAAAGCCTCTCTGGCCCGCGGGGTTTGCCGGACCGCTACGCCGTTCTTACGTTGCACCGGCAGGGGCTGGTGGATGACCGTGCGCTGTTCGGAAGAGTCTGGAGCGTCCTTCAGTGGGTCGGACGCAAGATCCCCATCATTTTTCCTGTGCACCCGCGGACACAGTTCCGCCTGCGAGAGATGGGAATTGAACAGGCCGGAGGCAACAGCTGTCAATCCGCCACCGGTATTCACATGGTACCGCCTCTGGGTTATCTCGAATTTCTCAGCCTGGAGAATCGCGCTGCTTTCGTGATGACGGATTCAGGCGGCGTGCAGGAAGAGACAACTGCGCTGGGCGTGCCGTGCCTCACGCTTCGCGAAAACACCGAGCGTCCGATCACTGTGATCGAAGGAACCAACACTGTTACCGGGCTTGACCCAGAGAATATCTGCCGCGAAGTGCGGCGGCTTCTATCGGGGGACACCAGGCAGGCCCGTGTTCCAAGCCTGTGGGACGGGCGTGCGGCGGAGCGTATTGTCAGGGTTTTACTCGGGCATTTCGAACCCGAAAGGCAGATGTTGAGCGCTCGGTCCGATGTTGCGACGACGGCGTACAAGGACTATGCCGCCACGATGAAAGGAGGCTGGAATTGACCACGAGATTTCCACTGGGCAGGATGTTCGGGTTGCTGCCAGCAACAATGCTTGCCTCCTGGCTGGTTGCGGCGGGTCCCGCACCCGTCGGTTCATTGGTGGGCTGCAAGGACGCTGTGCTTGACGGCCGGCCGCCGCTCGCGCACACGACAATCCTGAGCGGCGATCGCCTGAAAGTGAATGACGGGCTTGCGATCGTGAGCCTCGGGCGCGGAAACCGCATCGTGCTTGCCGCGCGCAGTGAGGTATCTTTCCTGAGTGATGGTGGTTCGGTAACGGTCTCGCTTGTGCGCGGGGGCATATGGTTCCTGCATCCGCAGGCGGGCAGCGATTTCAAGATTGTCGCTTTCGACGTCGCCATCCAGCCGTCCGTCGGGTCAAGAACATTGGGAGAAATCACCATGGTGGACGGACTTTTGATGATCACGCCAAAAGAGGGCGAGATCGATGTTGAGCAATCCGGAGTTGTTCGCCAGGTCGCCGAAGGCGGTACCATCACCGTCCCGATTCAGACGGCGCAATCCCGTCGATCCTCGGCAGAGAAGCAAATCAAATACATTCTTGATCACCAGAAGCTGGTGATCGGAGCACTCGTAGCTGGCGGGGCGGCAACTGCCATTGCTGCCATTGCCACCGCGGACTCCAGCAAAGAAGTTTCTCCTACCGTTCCTTCCTTCTGAATTCCGACACCCGCCTTCGCCACTTCGGCCATTTTCGCTCCGCGTTGATCCTTCCTCGCCGCCCTGCACTGATCCATCTGGTTTCTGCGTACGCTGCAAGCCACTCTGCAAAAGAATAGCTGGGTCGAAAGATTAGAATAGGATAATATTGCTTGTACAGGCACGTGGCGAGATGTGAAATCCTCCTTAGCTGCGCGTCTCGACCCGAACGCTGCCGGTCAACCTCGGGGAGCGGCACGATCGCACGGGGCACGTCCCTTAAAGGCGGTGAGAGTTGGGGTCAGGCAAGTCCAAAACGTCGTCACGGGGGCAGGAAGAATTCCTGATTGCGAGTGAAAAGCTCCTGCGCGAGATATTCGACCAGGTTCCCGCGGTGGTGTGGACGACGGACAGGAAACTGCGCATTATATCGGCTTCAGGCGCGGCGCTGGCGCTGGCGAACCTTGGCGCTGAAGACCTGATCGGCAGGCCGGTCCGGGAATTTCTGGGCGATCCGGGTGAAAAGTCGCCTTCTTTGGCCGCTCATTTTGCCGCGCTCCAGGGCGAGGAAGCCACCTGCGAGCATAATCTGGCTGGTTGTATCTTCTCGCTTAGAGTCCGCCCACTCCGCGGTCTGAACGGCGAAATTACCGGCGTCGTAGGCGTGGCGTTTGATGTCACAGGGAACAAGAGGGCACTGGCCTCCGTAGCGAAGCTTGCCGCCATCGTCGAGTCTTCGCAGGATGCCATCATCAGCGTGACCCCCAGCGGCTATATCACAAGCTGGAACCGCGCCGCAGAGCAGATGTACGGCTATTCAGCCCAGGAGGTCATTGGCCAGCACATCTCCATCACAGCTCCGGCATCCCGAAAGAACGAACCTGACATCGTGCTGGAGCGGCTCAAGCGAGGTGAGACCGTCAAGAGCTATGAGACGGTTCGGCAGTGCAAGGACGGAAGCCTGATTGACGTGTCCATGACCCTTTCGCCGGTGAAGGATGCGGCCGGCCACATCGTGAGCATTTCGGCGATTGCGCATGACCTGAGTGACCGAAAGCAGGTGGAAATGGAATTGCGGAAGCTCTCCGCGCGGCTCCTGAAAGTGCAGGACGAGGAGAGGCGCAACATGGCCCGCGAGTTGCACGACAGCGTCATCCAGTCCCTGGCGGCCGCCGTCATCAATCTGTCCATGTTGATGGATACCGCCGGTCTTTTGCCAGAGGCGCGCAAGACGGTCGAAGAGACGCTGAGGATCACCGAGGATGCCGTTCGCGAGATCAGGACGTTTACTTATCTGCTTCATCCGCCGCTGCTGGACGCCATGGGACTTAATTCCGCGCTGCGGTGGTACGTGGAAGGCTACAGCAAACGGTCCGGAGTGAAGGTCGAACTTAATCTGCCGGCTAATTCGGAACGCCTGCCGAACGAGGTCGAACTGACTTTGTTCCGGATTGTCCAGGAGGCACTCACGAATATTCATCGGCACTCGGGCGGCCGTCACGCGACCATCTCCATGCAGAATAGCGGGCGAAATTTGGTGCTCACGATCGCCGACGACGGCCATGGAATGGACCCCAAGACACTTGAAAAAGTAAAGCGTGAAGGAGCGGTGCTGGGCGTGGGGATTGCAGGAATGAAACAACGTCTGCAGCAACTCGGAGGCCGACTGGACATATCATCGGGCAACCAGGGAACCTCTGTGACGGCTACTCTTCCGATCGAGAGTTAAGAAAGATGGCAAAACCATTAAAAGTCCTGATTGCAGATGATCATGAGGTGGTCCGGCAGGGCGTGCGCACGATTGTGGAATCGCAGGCCGGTTGGAGCATCGTCGCAGAAGCGAAGGACGGACTCGAGGCCGTGGACCGCGCGCTCCAGACCAGGCCGGACGTCGTTCTGCTCGATATCAGTATGCCGCGATTGAACGGCCTCGAAGCGGCGAAGAAAATCCTGAAGCAGCTTCCCGAGGCGCAGGTCCTGATCCTGACGATGTATGAGAGCGATGAACTCGTGCGCCAGCTACTAATGGCCGGGGCACGCGGTTACGTCCTCAAAACAGACGCCAAGCGCGATCTCGTCGATGCGATCCACTCCCTCAGCGAAGGCCGCCCGTTTTTCACATCGAAAGTGGCGGAAATGATGCTCGAAGGGTTCCGGCACCAGAACCAGGCTGCGCGTGCGGAGGTCTCCCCCGGCGACAGGCTCACGGCCCGCGAACGCCAGATCCTTCAGATGCTGGCCGAGGGCAAGACCAGCAAGGACATAGCCACCGCGCTAAAAATCAGCGTCAAAACCGCGGACACTCATCGTGCCAATCTGATGCGCAAGCTCGATCTGCATTCGCTTGCCGACGTCGTCCGCTATGCCATCCGCAACAAGATCATCGAACCCTGATGGGCCTTGGTCAAAGCCGCCATTGCAGCGGCGAACGAGGTCCGTCTGCTTCCCTGAGGCGCTGCTCTTTCGCCGATCGCAGTTCGCCGCAGCCCTGTCGCGGACGTCATCAAGTGATTTCCCCTGAAAAATACAGGATTCCTGCAAGTTGATCTACTGCCATTTGCCATAGGACATACATAAGGCTCGCTTTTCCGACTCCGCAACATTTCCCGCAAAACTGCATAGTCCAGCGGATTTTCGCGGTTTCCCGTTTGACGTAGATTTGAGTTGTCCCGAAGCCAAGAGACATCTGCGGAGACAGATGCTCAGCGCTCGGAACAAAGCAGGAAAGTGGGGAGGGAAAAATGAAACGTCACAGAAACGATGCGGGACAGGCGCTGCTGCTCATGGCCCTTTCGATGGTCGTCCTCTGCGGCTTCGTCGGTCTCGGCATTGACGTGGGGTATCTCCGCTACATGCGGCGGCAGATGCAGGCTGCAACGGACAGCGCTGCGCTGGCCGGGGCCGCGGAACTCGGCTACGGCGACGTTGCCTCAGCGGCAGAAGCCGACGCTGCAACCAACGGGTTCACTGACGGGGAAAATGGAACGACGATCACCGTCAACAATCCGCCCCTCAGCGGTCCGCATCAGGGTAACAACAGCTACGTTGAAGTGCTGATCTCACAGGAAGAGCCGACGTTTTTCATGAAATTGCTCGGGGTGAATTCCCGCACGGTCAGCACACGCGCGGTAGCTTATTCCGGGGTATCCGGTGCCTGTATTTATGCGCTAAATCCCACGCAGTCCAGCGCTTTTGTGGTGAATGGGAACTCCAACCTTACAGCCCAGTGCGGAATTCTCGACAATTCGAATGATTCCACTGCCGCGCTCGTCCAAAACGGCAGCGGCTGTCTTTCGGCCAAGTTCATCGGGGTCGTGGGCCAATTCAAGAACAATTCGAGTTGCGTGCCCTCGCCCATGCCGGTCAGCGGCATCGCCGGGTTCAGCGACCCCCTGGCTTATCTGCAACCGCCCACGGTCGGGCCGTGCACTTATCCGAGCGGCGTTTCAATCAGCGGCGGCACACAAACGCTCTATCCGGGCGTCTATTGCGGCGGCATCAGCATTAAAGGCGGTTCGACGGATGTCACGTTCAGCCCCGGAATGTACATCATCAACGGCGGCGGAATGAACATCAGCGGCGGCGCCAACGTCCACGGCAACGGTGTGACTTTTTACATCACAGGTACCCCTAGTTCGTTCCAGGGCGTTTCGATCACTGGCGGGACCAACAGCCAGTTGATCGCTCCCTCTTCGGGGACCTACGCCTCTATTCTCTTCTTTCAGGATCGTTCCTTTTCGTCCAGCTCTTCTAGCGCGAACAGCAACATCGCCGGGGGCAGCGGAACGGACATCCAGGGGACGCTGTATTTCCCGACAACTAATCTGACTTACGCGGGAAGCAGCACGGACTCGCTTTACACAATTCTGATTGCCAATACAGTTACCATTTCGAATACGACCGTTATTAATGACACATACCAGGCCCTGCCGAACGGCTCTTCGCCAGTCCACAGTGCGATCCTGGCTGAATAAAGAAGGGGAGGGAAAGCTAAAATGAGTACATCTTCAAAAATCAATTCTAGGCTTGAAAAATTCACGTCCGGACGGCGACGGATGGCGTCCGATTCAGGACAAGCGCTCGTCGAAATGGCGGTGCTGCTGCCTGTTGCGCTCGGGCTTCTGATTGGTGTCGCGGAGATCGGGCGCTACGCCAACGCCTGCCTTGTGGTCAGTCACGCCGCCAACGCGGGCGTCCAGTTTGGCGCACAGAACAGGGTGACAGCGTCGGAAAACAGCCTGATCATCCAGGCTGCCAAAGCGGATGCTCCGGGCTTTCCGGATATGACTGTTACGCCGAGCCACTATTGCACCTGCGCCGACGGGTCAAGCTCAACTTGCCAGCCCACGGACTGTTCCGGCAGCAGGATCATCGAGTATGTGAAGGTCGATACACAGGTCCAGTTGGAGAGCATGTTTGGCTACCCCGGCTTTCCGAAGACATTCACAGCCGAGGCAGAGAAGATCATGCGAGTTAGCCAGTAGCAACACTGACAATGGGCGGGCGGTTCCCAGGGAACGGCCTGCTTGCTGAAATCTTCAGGCAATGACGGCAAATCAACAATTGAAGAGGGGGACGCTATGAAGAAGAACATGGTTCAGAAAGGCAGTGCATCCAGAAGGAACGAGCGAGGGGCTGCCCTGCTCGAATGCAGTCTGGTGATCGTGGTGTTTTTCATGTTTGTATTTGGCGTAATGGACTTCGGTCGCGCGATTTACACCTATCATTTTGTGAGCAACGCCGCCTGTGAGGCGACGCGGTACGCGATGGTGCGCGGGGCCACCAGCACAGACCCGGTAACGGCCACAGACATTCAAAACTATGTGAAGTCGATTACGCCTCAGGGTATTGATCCATCGGCGCTCACCGTGTCCACAAGCTGGAGTCCCAATAACGCGCCGGGAAGCAGCGTCCGTGTCGCGGTCAGCGACAATTTCAGGTTCATGACGCCTTTTCTCGAAGAATACCAGGTGACCTTGAGTGACGCATCGCAGATGGTGATTTCGCAGTAGAGCGGCGAAGAAGGCCCCGGTGGTCAGGCCGTGCGGGCGGTGAAGCGTTCGATAACAAACCCCGCCCGCAATATCCCCAGTACGCCCCGCTGGCTGTAAACCTGATGCGAACTCCGCCGCTCCAGATACAAGGAAGGAGCAACACGATGAATTCGTCAGGAGCGGATTTCGCAGGTAATCTACGACCCCGGAAAAACATTCGCACACTGGTCGTGGACGATTCGCCGATTGCAACCGGGGCCATTCGCTTGCTGCTTGAACGCCGGCGCGAGTTCGAGCTCGTAGGCACGGCGAGCGACGGAGAAGAAGGGGTCGCGTACGCCCGCCGAATGCATCCAGACCTTGTCCTGATGGACCTGCAAATGCCGAAGCTCGACGGCCTCAGCGCAACCCGGCTGATCCGAGGTTATCTGCCGGACACCCGCATCGTCGTTGTCACCTTTATGCACGGCGATGAACTCCGACAGGAGTGCCGAAATGGGGGTGCTGATGGCTTCGTCTTGAAAGACCGCCTCTACCAGGACCTGTTCTCAGAAATCGACCGTGTCTTCCATGATTCGTACCGACGGATTTACGCTGCCATTTGACGAGACAGTCTTGTTGCTATGGAAGTCCCAATGCGAGCTACACTCGCCCTCCATATTTCGTAAGCAATTTCATGGCACGACAAGGGGATCCACGCTTTCCTGGTTCCGAGCCTCGGCGAACTCGACGTGACATAAAAGGTTCGGCCCAAGTGTCGCAGAAACCGTGTTGCGATTGAAATTCCCGGCGCGGCTTCCGCCCGAAAATAACGACTCCGACTTGATGATTTCCGCACAGGTGAAGCGGTGCGATTAAGGCACGCATCTTTTTGGGGTCGCGCGTCCGCACAAAATCCTTTCCATCATTCATTAGGGACAAGCAGTGTTGATGCCCATAATCCCGTGGAAAAGTCCTGGACTATGATGGCGGTGATTCTCTGCTCGATGATGGCCCACGAGTCGCCTCTTTCTTCTGCCTGAATCTAATTCTTTTAGGACGGCAAACTTGCTCTCTTGCTGCGGGAACTTCGAATTTTTTCGCGATGATGCACGGAACCTTTCACTCCGCTGTCGGTTTGTTTCGGGAAATAAAAAAGTGTTGACAATTTGCTTTCGATATAGCATATTCGCATCCATACAGGTAGTTGATGATTCCAGACTCTTTAATCGATGGAGTTTTCCAGTTGATGGTAGTCATTTTCCTTTAGTCGCGGGTTGAGCTGAAGCTTCGCCGAGCATAAATAGATTTTCAAAGGCTGAAAATTTCTTCTCGCGACCGTTTGATTTTCTGCAAGCTTTCGTCGGGTCGGAACTAGTACAGGCAAAATCTGAAAGGAGAGGGCGATGCTGAAACGGCAGATAGCATTGGTGGCGGCGTTGGTGTGTCTTCTTGTTCCGGCGGGCGCATTGGGGCAAGGCGCGTTGGGAACCATCACAGGAACCGTAACAGACACAAGCGGCGCGGTGGTGCCGGATACGGCGATCACCATTACGGAAGTCAACAGAGGAATCACGCAAAGCGTTAACAGTTCCAGCGCTGGCTACTACCGCGTCTCCGTTCCGCCCGGAACGTATCGCATTGAGGCCAAGAAGGAGGGCTTCAAGACCGTCATCATTGACAACATTATCGTGCCTGTAGCGCAGGTGGTGACGGAAGACATCACCTTGCAGGTGGGTGCGGCCATCCAATCGGTTACAGTGACGTCGGCCCCGCCGCTTCTGACGCCGGACACTGCTGAAGTCGGTGCCTCGATGAGCCCCAAAGAATTTGCCACGCTTCCCATTGCACTGGATGATGGCGGCCGCCAGTTGCAAACGTTTATTTTTACGAGCCTGCCTGGGGCCACGGGGGACTCTTTCGCAGGATCTATCAACGGCGGTCAACTGTTCAGTTCGGAAATCATGATTGATGGAATCTCCATCGGCCGTTATGACCTGAATGGCGGGAGCCTGAACGAGTTCACTCCGTCGACGGACGCGATCGGTGAATTCAAGGTCCAGATGTCAAGTTATTCCGCTGAATACGACAATACAGGTGGTGGCGTCCAGAACTTTGTGATGAAATCCGGAACGAACGAGTTCCACGGTACGATTTATGAATATCTGCAAAACGAGGCGCTTAACGCGGCCGGCTTTACGAACAATGCTTTTGGCAAGGCAAAGCCTTCGCACAAGGACAACGATTTCGGTGGCGCCATCGGCGGCCCCATCAAAAAGGACCGCACGTTCTTCTTCTTTACCTATGAAGGCGACCGTTACAGGAGCTTTAACCTGAGCGGCTTGACGACGCTTCCGACAGTCCCCATGAAGCAGGGCGATTTCAGCGCCTGGCTCGGGGCGCAAGTTGGAACCGATGCGCTCGGCCGGCCGGTCTATAGTGGTGAAATCTATAACCCGCTGACAACGCGGACAGTCCCGGCAGGCGGTGTCGATCCCGTGACGGGCCTCACAAATAACAGCGGGAGTGACGCGACGATCCGCGACCCCTTCCCGAACAACATCATCCCCTCTGCGGATTTCAGCACCGCTTCCTCCTCGTTGATTGGCCTCTTTCCGAACCCTCAGTTCAGCAGCTTGATCAGAAACCAGCCTGCGTTCAGTGGTTGCTGTCCGGTTCTGAACGTGAACCACTGGAGCCTGAAAATGGACCAGGTGATTAACAGCAAGCAGAAGATTTCGGGGTCATTCAACTATATCCGCCGCGTCCGCTTCAACCGGAACTCCCGAACGTTTCCTCCGTATCCAGGGTATCCTTTAAACCCTGTCAAACAGCAAATTGTGGGCGGACCCATGGCCCGCTTCTCCCACAACTGGACAATCAACGATCACACGATTAACAACTTCGCAATGGGGTACAACCGGTTTTTTAACGACAACAACGTCACCCCCAACGCACAATTTGCAAAGGACCTTGGCATTCCCGGAGTTGATCCGGCTTGCTTCCCCCCAATCAGATTCCGCACAGGTCAGTTGGGTAGTTATGGAGTGGGTTGTGAGAATAACGACCCATCAGAGAGCTATATTTTCACAGATACTTTGGCGTACTTGCGTGGGAAGCATAGCTTCAAATTCGGGGCCGAATTCCGCAGATACCGCTATAACACATTTGAACCCGGAAGTCTGGGTGGGACTTTCACATTCGGGCCTGATGCCACGGCATTGCCCGGCTTCACGTCGTCAACAGGGAATCCATTCGCCAGCTTCATCCTTGGGGCCGTCGAAAGTGGAGGCCGCTCGATCTATACAACCGAACCCGGCTATCGTGCCGGAGTGCTGGGCATGTTTGTCACGGACGATTGGAAGGTCACTCGGAAACTGACCTTGAACCTGGGCCTCCGGTATGACATCCCGCTGCCCAAAAAAGAGGCGTTTGACCGGATGTCAGGCCTTGACCCGACTGTGCCGAATCCGGCGGCGGGAGGAATTCCGGGAGCTCTCGTCTTCCTGGGAAATTGCGCTGGTTGCAACGGCCGCCACTCCTTCCAGGACATGTACTGGAAAGAGGTTGCACCTCGTTTCGGGCTTGCCTATCAAATAACCGATAAACTGGTGTTCCGTGGCGGCTACGGCATCTCTTACAGCCCCCCGATTCTGAACAACTTCGGAAGCCAGAACATTTTTGGGTTTAACGGTTCCGTCCCCCTTGTGCGTGGGACTTCACCGACGGGATTCACTCTGGATCCTGTAACATATTGGTCGACTTTAAAGGGTGCTAGTATTCCTTCGGGCGCTCAGATTGGTGTTCCGCCCTTTTCCGGGGTTTTGCCTGACCGCAATCCCTCATTGGCGAACGGCAACAGCATAGACTTTTTGCCCAGGAACTCCTTGGCACAACCTTATGTCCAGAATTGGAACGCAGGGTTCCAATACATGCTGCCCAAGGAGACTCTCCTGGAAGTTGACTACGTTGGATCGAAGGGCACTCGTCTCCTCCAGAGCATGTTCTCCAACATGTTTAACCAGGTCCCGACCCGGTATATGGGCCTGGGCGATATGCTTGGAGACAACCTATCGGATGACCTGGCTGATCCTGCCAAGGCGGCTGTATTGGCGCAGTATGGGATTACGGGCTTGCCCTATCCGACTTTCAATAACGACTTTAATCCCACGGTGGCGCAAGCTCTGAGGCCGTTTCCTCAATATGATGTCGTAACAAACAACTTCCCGACCATGGGCAGTTCAACGTATCATTCGCTTCAGGTCACAGCGCGGAAGCGTGCAGCGAAGGGGTTGAACTTTATTGCTGCCTACACGTATTCGAAGACCCTGACAAATTCGGACACGGCCCTTTACTACCCCACGGGTGGTTTCGGTGTTTACAATTTCGGCCAGGATTTCTACAATCGGGCGGCCGAAAAATCCCTGGCCTCGTTCGATTACACTCACGTCCTCAAGCTCACTTGGATCTACGATCTGCCTTTTGGTCCCGGCCAGAGGTTTCTGGGTGGAACTTCCGGAGTGCTCGGCAAGCTGGTAGGCGGGTGGACGATCACAGCGATTCAGAGCTACACTTCAGGAGACCCCCTTGCCATCACGTCAGAACTTTGCACCGGCCTCTACAGCGGACCTTATGGTGACGGCTGCGGTGTTCGGCCCAACGTGATCACAGGAGTCAACGCCACTTTGCCGCATAGTGGACTGGATGCGCAGAACGGCACATCGTATCTGAACCCGGCGGCATTCGCGGACCCAGCCGTTTCTCCAGATAACGGCTACGCGCTCTCATTCGGCACAGCACCCCGACTGCTTCCTTCCATCCGCGGGCCTGCTCACGCGAGCGAGGACTTCGGCATTCTGAAGAAAACGAACATTACGGAATCTTCGGATTTCGAAATCCGTGCGGACTTCTTCAATGTCTTTAACCGCGTCGGGCTTGGGGACCCGGACACGGATACCGACTCAGGCACCTTCGGATTGATTTTCGGTCCGCAGCACGGTGGACGAGTGGTCCAATTTTCCGCACGTATCAACTTCTAGCCTTGGGTCTAAAGCAGCCTGAGGCTTTCCTTCCGGGGCCCGCATCGCGGGCCCCATTGTCTTCTGAGGAATTGCGATGGGTCCCCGCGCTGATGTAGCCTGAAAAGCATCACCGGAGCGCCTTTGAGGAGGGACCATGAGCGAACAGAAGCGGAAACCGCACCTTCGCCTTATACTGGTGTCGGTTTTTATCTTGTCCGTGTTCTCGGCGTGCAGTGGCAGGAAAGCTGAGACGACTACTCCCAGAGCGCGCAATGCCAACGTCGTTCTAATTACGCTTGACACGACGCGCGCGGACCACTTGAGTTGTTACGCTCCAGGCGGTGCAAAGACTCCGAATCTCGATGCACTTGCCGCCCGCGGAGTTCGTTTTGAACATGCCACAGCCCAGGTACCGCTCACGCTTCCCTCCCATGCCTGCATTATGACGGGTTCCTACCCTGAGGTTAATGGCTTGCGGGATATGGGAGGGTTCGTCCTTGCAAAATCTCACCCTACGATTGCCCAGGTTTCGGAAGCAGCGGGTTACGCAACCGCTGCCTTTGTTGGCGCAAGCGTTCTGAACCGGCGGTTTGGCCTGGCCAATGGTTTTCAAACCTACGACGATGACATGGGCAAGGGGATCGTGGAGGCAAACCTGCCCGGCGTGTTTCCAGAACGCCGGGCAAGCGTCGTGACCACCCGTGCGATCGAATGGCTGAAGTCGAACGGCAAGAGGAATTTCTTTCTCTGGTGCCATTATTACGACCCTCACGCCCCTTATGAGCCTCCGGAACCTTACCGACGACTATACGCTCGCGATCCCTACTCGGGCGAAATTGCTTACACCGACAGCCAGCTTGGGCGGTTGTTTGATTATCTCAAGGGAGAAAATCTTCTGGAACGGACGCTGATTGTTGTTACGGCGGACCATGGGGAGAGTCTGGGCGAACACGGCGAGGCGACCCACGGTGTTTTCCTTTACGACGCGACGCTGCACGTGCCGCTGATCATGGCCGGCCCTGGAATTCCTGCGGGCAAAGTGATATCTCAGCAGGTCCGTTCAATCGACATCATGCCCACGATTCTAGGTTTTCTCAATCTCGCGCCTGGGCAGGAGGCCCAGGGAGTGAACCTTCTTCCGCTCATTGAAAAAGGACAGCCTGTGGCGACGGATACTGCGTACCTTGAAACGCTCTATCCCCGTACCTATATGGGATGGTCCGAACTCCGTGGTATTCGCACGAACCAGTGGAAATTTATCCTTGCCCCACACCCGGAGCTCTACAACCTTAAGAACGACCCGCAGGAAACGAACAATGTGGATGCGCACGAACCGGTCATCGCTTCGCGCTTGAACGACAGCATGTGGTCAATCATCGGCAAAGGAAGGCTCCACGAGAAGCTGGTTTCGAGTCCGATGAGCGAACAAACGCGCGAGGACCTGGCTTCACTTGGATATGTCAGTGGTGGCACACCTCGCGCCGTTCAACTGGGGACGCAGGCGCCCGATCCTAAGGATGAGATAAAGGTCCTGAAGACCCTTGGTGAAGTCGAACAGCTGATGAACCAGAAGCAATTTGCTCGTTCAGCGCAGTTGATGGAACAGGCGCTGAAGCAGGACCCCACAAACCCGCTTGGAATGATTTATCTGGCCGCTTCCTTCGAAGGCATGGGGAACTACACACGCGCAATTCAGGTGTATGAGAAAGCTGTAAACATGAAGATGGAGACGGACCAGATCTTCTCCAGATTGGGAAGAGACTACCTGCGGACCCACCAACTGGAGAAAGCCGTTCAGGCCATGCGGCGCGCGAGTGAGCTGAATCCCACGGACCTCGACAACCTTCGCAATCTGGGCACGGCCGAACTTCAGCTCGGCCGGTTGCAAGAGGCGCGCAAGGCGTTTGAATCCATCACCGTCCAGAATGAGAACTACGGGCCGGCCTTCAACGGGCTGGGGTTGGTCGCCATCGCACAGGGAGACGCCGACTCGGCCCTGCGCAATTTCCAGAGGGCCGTCGAGGTTGATCCGTCAGAGGCGGAACCGCTCTTGAACCTCGGCTTGCTTTATCAGAAAACCGGACACAGGGAGCAGGCCGTCCATTACTTTCAGTTGTTTCTTGAAAAGGCGCCGGGCGGCCAGTACCGTAATCTGATTCCCAAAGTGCAGGAGGCCATTCAGGAATTGCAGGGCGGGGCTTGACAGGCATGCGGCGGAAACGTCCGATTTGGAATATTCGTTCTTACTTTCAATTGGAACAAACCCAGTCGCACGGCTTTATTCGTCACTGCCTCGGTCTGCGAGTCCGCCGGGGCTCTGGGCCTTTTCGCTGAGTTCCTTAAACTGAGCGAATTCCTTTTCAGCTTTATCTCTTTCGTGCATCTGCTCGTAAACTCTGCCGAGCAGATAGTGGGATTTCGCGAAACTGGGATCAAGCTGGATTGAGAGTTTGAGATGTTCTGCGGCGCCGGAAATGTCTTTCTTGTCTATCAAAACCTTTGCCAGAATGTACTGATTGCGTGCTGAGCGTGGATTGATTTGCAATGCTTTTTGGATGCAGCGCAGCGCTTCATCCGGCCGTCCCTGCGCGGCAAGCATGTCGGCATGGTTTGCATAAGGCCAATCATCGCTGGGATTAACCTGTGAGGCGATCTGTTCCGCTTTGGTGAATGCTTTGTCGGCTTCATCAATTTTCCCGACGGCCTGATAGCACAGCGCGAGATTGTTATACGCGCGGTAATTTCTGGAGTTCCTGGAAATCAGATCATTAAACGCTTTGATAGCCGGCGGGAAGTTGTTCTGTGTGTAATAAACACGGCCAAGGTAATAGAGAGCCTCGTCGTCCTGCGGACGAAGTTCCAGCGCGGCGTTCAGTGCCTTCTCCGCCAGAACATACTCCTTGTAAAAGAAAAGCGTCAGCCCCATCAGTTTGAGTGCGTCGGGGTTCTTGCCATCCTGGGCCAGCAGCTTTTGAAGCGTCTGGCCCGCATACTGGAATTTCTGCTGCATAAAATAACTGTACGCCAGGAAAAACTGGCCCGGCTCGGAGCGCGGATGCTGAGCAAGAAATGATTTGGCCTCTGACTCAGCCGCAGGAAACCAGCGGGCATCGAGGTACGTACGGATCAGTTCAAGAGAAATGCTTTGGTCCTGCGGACATGTCTGGTGCGCCAATTGGAGCTGGTCGATTGCTTTCGCATAATTCTTTGCCCGCTGCATCTCCCGTCCGAGCTTCAGCATGTCCTCAGCTTCTTTGCAGGAGGAGGGCAACGTGAGATCTCGAGCCAAGTCCTGCGGACAGCATCGCGCCTCTGATGCGACCACGAAAAAGAAAGCCACAGCGCACAGAACAACAAAGAATGTCCTGGTGTTCCTGGTCTTCGCGTGTGGGATGAAGCGTAGCCAACTCGCCCGGGTATGAATGACCGCGCCGGATGTCATCGGGATTCGCATGGGAGAATTCGCATTCTTGTGACTATCTTAGCGCATTCTCAGCACGAGTTCCGCGCGGGCTACGCTTTCTCTTCCCTCCCGTGGTCTATCAGGGTCTTGAGGAGGAGGCCAGGAGTTCCGATTCGATTTGCCGGAAGGCCATCGGATCGCGAATATATTCGGTAAAGGAGGTAATGACCTTGTTTGCCAGTCGGACGGCTTCGTCAGGGTTTTTGGCTTGAAGCTGGTGCAGCAGTTCGTAATCCTCGATCCCGGCAAGAAACGTTTCCATGCGAATTGAGCTGTCAAACGTCATGGCCTGCCGGTTGGGATAATAGATGAACGCATCTCCGGAAGGGAGCAATTCTGTATTGTTATCGATCACTGGCTGAGTGTCGAGCATCGGCTTCGGAGTCCAGTAGTTGCCTCCCCAGTGCAAAAACCCTGTGAAGTTGTATCGGAAGGCAAGCCAGGGAAGCAAGCGCGTTTTGATCAGCGGAAAATCCATCAAACGGTTGATATATCGTCCTTGTGGATAGAGGCAAGTGTAGTACCATACCGGATGTCCAGTCCTGATTCTCTGTTCCAACAGGTCCACGGCGTCGTCAAACCGCCCCAACTGGGGCACCCAGATGTCGCAATCGTTCCTGATGACATCCGGGATTTGCTGGGCATCGATGGCATCGATAGTTTTAACGCCAGGCATGTAGCGCCGAACGAGCTCTGCTATCTTGCCGTAATAGGGAATCTCATTTCCGTGGGCTTCGTCCAGGACGTGCTGAAGATAAATTGATTTCCAGCCCTTGATTGCCAGATGCCTGTCGAGCGCCGTGAGAAACCCGACGAGAAAACGGCGTACTTCCGGCGAGTCAGGCGGCAGAGTCTTCGTGACCGCTTTGCCTCCCTCGACCTGAAAGACTTCCACTCCCAGCGGGGCCGTGTAATACGGTCGCGTCAACAGATGGCTTCCTTCGATGTATCCTATCGCCCCGGCCCCCTGGAACGTTTCCACCCAGCGGTCAAAGTTGCTGAAATTGTAACGGAGTGCGCCGCCCTTAACCTCAGGCTGCACAAGCTGCATCAGCGGAGTAAAAATGACATTCTGCCGGTGCTCCGCAAACACGCGGGCGACATTACCAACGAGCTTCCACCAACCCTCCGAAAACGCGGGCACACCGAAAAACTGCTGTGACTGCTGATCTCCCAGCGTGAACCAGTTCGTGACATCGAGTGAACGCTGCTCAGGAACCGTTGCCGCAACGATGGACAGGCGGAAGGGAAGACGCGCCAGGGTTTGTCCGCCGGCATCGATATCCACCGCGCTACGGTAAACGCCGGGTGAGGTTTCAGCGGGTACATGAATCTCAATCCAGATTGAGTGCGTGCGGTGTGCTTCCAAGTCGAGCGGGAGGGATAGAAGAGGGTCGGGATACCATCCGGGGGCTGTGCCGATGAGTTCATCGGCAGGGGAACCGGGCGTATGCGAGCCGACCACCACGTAGCCGACCTGCCGGATGCTTACAGCAGAGGCCGGGATTTCCTGCCGGCTCGTATCCTTGAGCGGTTCGAGCCGGGCCGTAACGGCAGAGAAGGGCCTCTTTGAGCGTATCGATACCTGGATGTTGACGTGCTGATTGCGGGCCGCTGTAAATTCGGAAGAGGCGGCCTTGCCGGTTCCCACTTGATCGTCTGGAAATACTTTGACCAGCGAGTCAACGAACCAGGCTTTCAGGCCGCGGGAGCCAGTTCCTGGACCGCAAGCGGAGAGCGATAAGGCGGCTGCAACGACTGTAAGGAAAACCGCGCGCGACTGCAACGTCATGGAATTCCTCCCGAAACATTCAGGTGAAGTCATGGTAGCAAGCAGCGGTCTGGAACTCAATGCGCATTGTGCTTTGATAACCAAAGCAGTTCGCGTTGAAGCACGGCCACGGATGTGGTAGGGTGGAGTTACTTCCTCGAAAAGGGCGGGGAAAACGATCTGGGCCGGGGGCGCTTATGTTTCAAGCGAATAAGTCTCGGTTCTTTGTGCCCAAACAAAGTCTTCTCGTTTGCCTCCTCGGTCTGGTTTTCACAACACGCAATGGGCTTGCGGACGGAAATACTTTCGAAATTTCCGGACGTGTTCAAACCGAGGATGGGCTTCCGGCGCCCAGTGGAACCGTTGTCCGGTTGGAGAATCAGCAAGGGGCCCTGGTTGCCGAAAGGCCGGTAGATACGGACGGGGGATTCGTCTTCGACTCGCTGGCCAAGGGAACGTATCGCTTGACTGCGAGCGCCAAGGGTTACAACCCCGCTGAAAAAGAGATAGACCAGCGGTTCTGGATCAGCGATGTATTTGTCAGGCTTACGTTGACCCAGGGGCAATTCCGCGTCCGGGAGACGAAGCCGGGCATGGTACTCCAGGCTGACAACATTATCCCGAAAACGGCCAGGAAAGCCTTCGAGAAAGGGAAAAAGGCGTATAAATCCGGTGACCTCCCGCGGGCCGAGGAGTATTACGAAGAAGCTGTAAAAGAGCACGCATGCTACCCCGATGCGCAGGTAGAGTTAAGCATTGTCGCCGGGATGCGCCATGAATATGAAAAGACTGAATCCGCCCTGCGGACGATCGTAAGGTGCTCGCCTGAATACCTTCCCGCATATTTCCGTCTTGCGTACCTGCTCAACGCGGAAAAGAGATATAACGAGAGCGTCGATCTGCTGAACCAGGCCCTGGGCCGCGCTCCAGAATCCTGGGAATTGCATCATGAACTGGCCGTCGCTCAGGCTGGCCTGGGGAATTATGCGAACGCAGAAAAGGAATATCGAGAAATCCTTTCGCTGACCAAAGACCCTCCGCCGCGCATTCACGCCGAGCTTGCCAACGTTTTCCTGGAGCAGGACAAGTACTCTGATGCATACCAGGAGATGGAAGCCTATCTGAAAGCTGCGCCCAAGGGTGATCTTGCGCCAGCCGTGCGAAAAAGCATTGAGGAAATGAAGAGCGCGGGTGTGATTGGGAAAGATCCGCAATAATCGGCTGGTCAAATTGTACGAGGGCGTTCCGGGTGGTGCACCTCCGCTCTGCCCGCCGGTACAATGGCGGAGTGATGTTCACTTGCCGGGCGGTGTAACGCGGACGATGCCTTTGCCTTCCTCGATCGTCACGAAATGATTGATGGGCGCGTTTCGGACCGTTTCAACCTGTCCATCAGGCCAATGCAGTTCGATGAGGTCAACACGGGTCCTTTTCGCCAGGCCGTAATGGAGCCGCAAGTCATTCGATGAAAGATAACTGCCACCGGCGCGGACTTCATCCCATTGCGTCAGGTCGCCGGAGACGACTTTCACCCTTGCGCCGATCGCATCGCGATTCAATCCTTTCCCAACGGTCTTGATGGTGATCCAGTTGTTCTGGTTCCCGCCGTCGTTGCGGAGGATAGTTGGCTTACCTCCAAGGTTTTCAATGACGACGTCGATGTCGCCGTCGTTATCAATATCGCCGAAGGCTGCTCCACGACTGACGCGCGGGACCATCAAGGCTTCGCCGTGCCGGGCTGCAACTTCTGAGAACATCCCTCCGCCATCATTGTGGAACAGGAGAAGGCGTTGCCGGTAGCGCGTTCCCACATCGGCATTGTCCACTTGGGGATAAACATGGCCGTTGACGACCATCAGGTCCAGCCACCCGTCGTTGTCGTAGTCGAAAAAGGCATCGCCCCAGCCGAGGTACGGCCCCATCACTCTGCCGATTCCTGAGCCGTAAGTGACATCGGTGAATAATGGCGGCGAGACGGAATCCTGCCGGTAGAGAGTGTCGTAATCATCCGAGAAGTGGCTGATAAAGATGCCGAATCTCCCCGTATGCATGTAATCGCCGAGGGCGACGCCCATATTCGATTGCTCGCGACCCTCTGCGCTTACTGCGACACCGCTGAACACGCCGATCTCGGTGAAAGTTCCGTCGCGATTATTACGATAGAGGTAGTTGGGGCCTACATCATGCGCCAGAAAAATGTCCGGCCAACCGTCATGGTCAACATCGGTCCAGACGACGCCGAGCCCATAACGCTTCTGCGGGTCAGAGACGCCGGCTTTCATTGTTACGTTTGTGAAGGTCCCGTCGCCGTTGTTGCGAAACAGCGAATTCCCTGTTCCCGGCAGACCTGCCGGTCCGCACTGAACGGGAACACCAAGGTACTGGCAAAACTTCCCCTTGCCGAATTCGGGCAGGTTTGAGAAATCGAAATCGACATAGTTGGTGACAAAGAGATCGAGCGCTCCGTCGCGGTCGTAGTCTCCGAAGGCAGCGCCGGTGGACCAGCGTCGATCATCTACGCCTGCTTTCTGCGTTACATCGGTGAAGGTCCCGTCGCCGTTGTTGTGATATAGATGGTTGGAGCCCAGGCAAGTGACGTACAGGTCCTGGAAACCGTCGCCGTCATAGTCTGCAGCCGTTACTCCCATTGCCCAGCCGGGATAGGCCAAGCCAGATTTTTCCGTGACGTCCGTGAATGTGCCGTCGCGGTTGTTGTGGTAAAGAGCGCTGCGCGCGGACTTGGGATCATTCGCTGTAGCCACGGTGAGGGCGTTCGTAAAGTAAATGTCCAGCCAGCCGTCGTTATCGTAGTCGAAGAGCGCAACGCCGCCGCTCATCGATTCAACAATGTATTTCTGTTCAGGCGCTGAATTGTGCCGGAAGTGGATCCCGGCCTGTTCCGTGATGTCCACAAAACGAACGCTTGCGCCCGTCGAGGGCCCCTGTGCTTCGACTGCACCGGTAATCAACCCCGGAAGCACAATCCCACCCACTGACGCCATGAACGATCTTCGATTCATGCAGGAAGTTTCTATGATAACAGGCGCTGAAAACTAATTGAGTGTTCTATCGGCCAGCCTGCCCCACGGCAGCCTTGCGAGTGAAACGAAAAGGGCGGCCTGTCCAGGGCCGCCCTTTTGCCAGCTTGGGTTGCGAATCGTGTTAGAACCTGAACCTCATGGAGAACTGAATCACCCGAGGATCGTGAACACTCGTGACCTGGCCAAAGGAATTTGTGCCCACCGTTGTGCTCACGCCCTGCGGCTGCGTATGGTTAAAGGCGTTGAACAATTCCGCTTTGAAGTCGAGCGATCCGCCCTCCTTCGATCCTGGTAGCGGAATTCCCGTGAAGCTCTTTCCGAATGACGTGTCGAAGTTGATTCGTCCCGGTCCGTATACAGTGTTGACGCCACAGTTCCCGAAACCCGTGGAACCGTTGACGCCGACCGGATCGACCGGAGCAAACGCCGCCGTGTTGAACCATTCGTCAATAGACTTTGGCCCATTGCTTGAGACTGCCAGACAGTTGGCGCGAACCCCGCTTCCGATGCCTGCAGGATCGCCGGGGTTCCCGATGGTAACGGGCAGTCCTGTTTCACCGATGACGATGCCCGAGATCTGCCATCCGCCCAGCAGGTGCCTCTGGAGGGCCGACGTGCTGTTCCTGAAGAACGGAAGGTCGTACACGTAACTCACCGAAAGCACGTGCGTTCTGTTCAGGGCTGAGTTGCCGCGCTCCGCACCGATGTTGTAGGCATCAGCGATGGTTGTGAAATCGCTTTGCCCGCCACCAGTGCCGAAATCGATCGCGTGTGAATAGGTGTATGCAACCGAAGTTGTCAACCCGTGCCAGGCTGTTGTCCGCAGGGATGTCTGGAGAGAGTGGTAACTCGATGAGACTGAATTCTCCCCGTAATTAATACTGGCGTACCCCGGGAAAGGACGAATTTGGTTGGGGCTTACCTTGCCGCGGAGAGGATTGTTGTCAAACGGCTGGTTAATGTTCCGCTGGATGCGCAGGTCCCGTCCAAATGTACCGACATATCCAGTCTGGAAAATGATCTTTGGGGAAATCTGATATTCCACCATCGCGTTTGTCGTGGTGGTGTAAGGAATGAGGTAGTTGTAGTCGAGAGCGGTCACGTTTGCCGGAAATACCGGGATTGCTGTCCCACTTCCGGCCAGGCCAGTGAGGGGAACGGTGAACAATGTGGTGTCAAAAGAGAAGGGTGGATTTGGCCAACCGTTGTAAACGTCATTCCCCTGCGTCCTCTCGAAGAAAGTTCCGTAGCCGGCCCGCACGACCAGGTTGTCTGTAACCTTATAGGCGAAGCCCAGGCGGGGCGCCAGCGTGTCGTAGTAATTTTTCACGAGCCCGGCTTTAATTCCGGATCCAGCCACGAGTATGCCATTTGTGTACATCTTGAAACCCGGAAGAACGATCGACATGCCGGACTGCGGCGGTGGGAGTGTGAAACCGGGACCATTTGGATCCAGTTGGTTAGTAGTAGGATTGGGTGTTTGCGCATCCGCGGGGTTGAAAGCGCTCGGGATAAAGTTTGACTGGCGGTTGTGCTGGTCATAGACGTGCGGGATGTACTCCCACCTCATCCCGTATTGGATGCTCAAGCGGTTTGTGACATGCCAGTTGTCCTGGAACCAGAAGGAGTAGGCCCACCACCGCGCATGCCCTTTGTCCTGCAGGGCCAATTCCTCATAGGAGCGCGCATTGCCGAGCAGAAAGTCCGCGTAGTCGCTGCCTTTGGATCCTCCGCTGGGCGAACCGGGGGCCGCAGTGGCGCTGCCGTTGAAACTGAAAAGCCCCTGAGTGTTGCCGAAAATCACCTGGTTCTTATTGCTCAGCATACCCAGTTGACCAAACGTGAAAGTATGGCTGCCCTTCACTTTCGTTAATTGCCACTGGAGTTGGTAATTGTCATTCGAGTTGGTCCAGGGCCAGCTTCCAACGTTCAGAGCTGCGCTCAGCCTCCCTTGGAATTGCAGTCCTGGCCTTCTGTTCAAGGCATTACCGGGGAAGATGTTGCCCACGCCGGTCACACCGGATGGCATCTGATAATTCCCTGTGGGCGTCAGGTGGATTCTGTTGCCATCCCACCCCAGAGACGTTTCCATCACGGTCGTTGGATTCATTGTCCATGTCGCCTTGATGATGGCACTCTTGGCGGGGTTCAGGAAATCCGTGCCAATCGTCGGATAGGAGGAGTTTGTCCACAGGCTGGTGGGTGTTACCTGGTCAACGGATTCATTGATGAAGTGGCCCATCAGCCGGACGCTGTCACTGAGGTCCAGGTCCCCGCGGAACGTGTCCGTCCGCGTATTCGTCGGGTTGGCGAATGAGGCAGTGTATCGATTTCCCGGAGTGTTGGCGAAAGGTATGGGCCCGTTTGAGGTAGCACCGAGCAACAGCGCATTCGGGTCAATCACCGAATTGGGAATGATGTTGCCAGGAAACGGCTGACCCGGTGTGAGTCCAGCATTGGCAAACTTTTGCGCCTGAGTTGAATTGATGGGTTGTGGAACGAAAATCGCTCCTGTGTCATTGCCGTTGGCATCCGTTTTCCCCGTCAGCAGCGATGAAAAGTCGCCGCCAGCCATCGCAGGGGTCACGGCGTTGGCAACGATTGTTGTGCCCTGCCGCAGCCTGTTCCAGTCCTGATCGAAGAAGAAGTAAGCGTGGGTCCGGAGCCAATGAGAGCCTGGAACGAAGCCGCCGAGTTGCCATCCCCAGTTGTTGAAGCGCAATTCCGGCTTTGTGAGGTGGGCGCGATTGGCGAAGAAATTTGTAGCATCCAGAGCGTCGTTGCGGAAGAACTCATAAAGCTCGCCGTGGTACGTGCTTCCGCCACGCTTGAGGGCGATGCTGACATTGCCTCCCGAGCCTTGCCCGATGTCACCGCTCGAACTGGGTGTAATGATCGTGAATTCCTGGAAGGTCTCCTTGTTCGGCAGCACCGTGATGCAACCGCCGCAGCCGCGGTCATTGTTCTCCATGCCGTCAATCAGGAACCTGTTGTGCTGCTGCCGCGTTCCGCTGAATGACACGACTTGTGAAGAGTTGACAGGAACCGGGGCATTGAAATCCGGCAGATTGCCCGAAGCGCCCGGCACAAGGGTCAGCAGCGTAGTGAAATTTGATCCGTTCACGGGGATGTTCGCAACTTCTGTCCCTGTGACGGAGTGGCTTACGTCGGCTGATTGCGTCTGAAGATGCAATGCGGAAGCGGAGACTTCCACTGTCTGCGTCACCGCGCCCAGTTCCAACTTCGGATTGATGGCCACCGTCTGGCCCACGTGGAGCACGATCCCGGTGGTCGTGTAAGCCTTAAATCCTTGTGCCGTAACATGGAGAGTGTAAGGTGTCCCGGCATTCAAAGCTGTTACCCGGTAATACCCCGCACTATCCGTGCTTGTAGTTTGAACGGTCCCCGTGGCGGTGTCCACTACATCTACCTTGGCGCCGGGCACCGCGGCGCCGGTCGGGTCGGTTACTTGCCCTGTAAGAGTAGCCGTCCCTTGCTGGCCATATAGCGGGGCACACAAGCCAATTCCCAACAGGAGCAGGCAAATCCCCAGTAAGGAAACTAACCTTCGATTTCCCATTCTAATCCTCCGGGCAGACTTACAAGTCTGCAAACGTTTCCATTGATCAGACCGATTAGATCCCGACAGAATTGAAGCTATAGACTACCAGTGATTTACGTTTACGATTGATCCCGACGACCCCACACTATGCAAACGCTCCCGCTTTAATACATCGGCGCGTCTGCAATTGTCAACAAAAATTTCAATTTACCCCTTTGGAGACGAAGTCCGCGAGCTTTTACCCCGTTGTTGACCCGAAGACCCTTGACGTTAATTCAGCCGGGACTTTTCCTTACGCCCGGGAACGAGATGTGATTAAACCCAGAAAAATCGTATTCGCCCCTAGGAGATTTGTCTAGACGCTAATTTGCGGCTGCGATGGGCCATTTTGCGACAGATCGCACAGTACCTGCCACAGGTTTTTGTAGTAGTATTAAGAACAGTTCTAATTCCTCTCCGCTCCGGAGGCGACTGGGATGCGGCTTGTGCCTGCAACGCGAACGACGACGGGAAAGGGTTTGCGAAAGGCCGCTGAATGCAGGCTGCCACGCGTAGCGTTGCTGCTCGAAACTTCCACCGAATACGGTCGTGGGCTGCTGCGCGGCATTGTCAAGTACGTGCGCTTGCACGGGCCATGGGAATATTGGGTGGCCCCGGGGCACTTCGAACATGTCCTGCCCAATCCCAGTGCCTGGAAAGGGCATGGAATCATTGCGCGTGTTCGCTCTCCCGAAGTGGCAAACCTGATCCGCCAGACAGGTGTACCCTTCGTGGCTTCTTCACTGGTGGAATCGGGGCAGTTGGTGCACGGAGACCGCTTCGGCGAAATCCGCACGGATTCGGAGGCCATCGCAGTAATGGCCGCTGAGCATCTCCTCGAGCAGGGTCTTCGCCAGTTCGCTTTTTGCGGGTTCATTGGGTGTCCCTGGTCACAGCGCCGCGAAAACGTTTTCCGCGAGACGATCGAGTCAGCGGGATTTCCCTGTTATACCTACCGCGTCCGAATGTCGAACTGGCTGCAGTCTCCAAGCCGGATGAAGACGTGGGAGCAGGAACAGCCGGTTCTGATGGAGTGGCTTAAGTCGTTGCAAAAGCCGGTCGGTGTGATGGCGTGCAACGACTCCTGTGGATGCGAAGTGCTCCAGGCCTGCGCACGGGCGCAGTTGCGCGTGCCGGACGACGTGGCCGTCGTTGGCGTGGATAACGATGAAATGATGTGTGAAGTTTCAAGTCCGCAATTGTCCAGCGTCGCGCTGGACCTGGAAAGGGCAGGTTACTTGGCTGCGAAGCTGCTGGATGACCTGATGTCGGGCAAAGAGTGCGAGGAACGCCTGGTACGCGTTCAGCCGACCCACGTGGTTGCGCGCCAGTCCACCGACGTGATCGCGCTGCAAGACCCTGTCGTTGCAAACGCCCTCCGGTTCATTCGCAACCATTCGGGAAAGCCCATCGGCGTTCCTGAAGTAGCTGAAGGGGTTGGCGTGTGCCGACGGACGCTTGAGCGGAGATTTTACCGAGCTCTCGGCAGGTCGCCTCTCAAAGAGATCGCACGCTGCCGTGTTGACAGGGCCAAACGGCTTCTGCTTGAGACGGAACTTCCTCATCATCGCGTTGCAGCGGCAGCAGGCTTCGGAAGCTTGAAAGCTTTCAACCGCACTTTCTTTGAAATTGCGGGGATGTCGCCGGGAAGCTTTCGCAAGGCTGGCAAGATTTCCCTCTGCGGAGAGCCGTCCCCGATATCGACAACAATCCAGCCAAAGAGAATCACTTCAATCGGCGCGTAGGACGCCCGCCGGTGAGCGAGGCGAGATGAGACACATTCGGCAAATAATAATTCTCGCAACATTGAGTGGTCTGCTCTTACCAGCTTCAGAAGTGTCTGCGCAGCCGGTTGAGGGCCGCGAAGCGTACCTCATGGCCCAGAAGCTGCAAAGAGAAGGCAAATTTCAGGAAGCCGTGCAGATTTACAACAGGCTGCTGGAGCAGAATGCAAAAGATGTTCCTGCGCTCAATGGCCTTGGGTCGGCTCTGGTCAATCTCAAGCGTTACCGTGAGGGCATCGAAGCCTACAAGAAGGCCCTCGCAATCAGGCCCGGTGTATCCGCCATCGAATTGAACCTTGGCCTGGCTTATTTCAAGGCTGGCGATTTTGAGTCTGCTAAAGGGCCTCTCCGCCATGTCCTTGCCGCGCAGCCTGATAATCTCCAGGCGAGAACACTCCTGGGAATGTCCCTCTATGGGACGCGGCAATTTCAGGAGGCGGCTGAGAACCTCGAAATTGTCGCCCGGCAACAGCCCGATAACAGCCAGTTGCTGTTTACGCTTGCGCAATGCTATCTGGCCAGCAAGGAACTCAGCCAGCGCGAGAAGGCACTCGCGATTTTCAAGAAGCTGGAGAAGGACGCTCCCCAGTCGGCGGCTGCTCATATGCTTCTGGGCGAGGCACTGGATGCTACAGGAGGAACTCAGGAAGCCATCCGCGAATTTGAGATCGCCTCCAAAGCGAACCCTGTTCCGCCCCAGGTCCATTTCGCAATCGGCTACCTTTACTGGAAGACCAAGCGGTTCGACGAAGCTGAAAAGGAGTTCGAAGCCGAACTGGAAGATAACCCGAACAACCCCAAGGCGCAGGCCTATCTGGGAGACATCTACGTTCGTCGGCGTGAATTCGAGAAAGCGCTGCCTTTTTTGCAGGCTGCAATCCGACAGGACAACCAAATCCGCATTGCGTACCTGAACCTTGGCATCATTTACACGCAGAAAAGGGAATTTCAAAAAGCCATCGATGCCCTGAAGACCGCCGTCCGCCTCGACCCTTCAGAGAGCGACAGCCATTATCGCCTTGCGATGGCCTATTATGCCGCAGGAAACCCGGCTGAGGCCAAGGCCGAGATCGACGTTGTTAACCGCCTCCGCGAGAAGAGCGACAAGGATTTGATGCAGAAAATATCAGGCTCTTCATCGCCTCCGCACGCTGAAAATCCCTAGCCCTGCGCGCAGCATCCGCGTGCCCTTCGATTATAATTACGCCTTCTCGAAGCGCCTCCTTGGCTCATCCGCCGGGTGACCAAACTTATCGCGAGTCTCCGCTTCGGAAAGTTTTCCGGCTTGCCACGCGGCTCATCTGTGACTTATGCTTTCAACCATTCAGTGATGGAGGCACGCATGGTCCCATTTTCTAAGTTCTTCAGTTCTGGAATTGCACTTTCGCTGCTGTTGTTATGCGAAACCGCTTTCGCGGCCGGCGGGCCGCCTGCCCGTAAGGCGACCCCTCCTTACTTGAATCCGTCGCTGCCGATTTCCGAAAGGGTGAACGACCTTGTTTCCCGGATGACGCTCCAGGAGAAGGTGCTTCAGATGCAGCACACCGCTCCTGCGATTCCTAGGCTTGGGGTCCCTTCCTATGACTGGTGGAACGAGGCCCTGCACGGCGTAGCGCGTTCCGGCTATGCCACGGTGTTTCCTCAAGCGATAGGCATGGCGGCCACGTGGGACTCCGGCCTTATCTACGAGGAGGGCCGCGTGATCGCCACAGAAGCGCGCGCCAAATACAATGAGGCCCAACGCGAGGGGAACCACAGCATTTACTATGGACTCACGTTCTGGTCGCCGAACATCAACATCGTGCGCGATCCGCGCTGGGGTCGAGGGCAGGAAACTTACGGCGAGGACCCGTTCCTGACTTCAAAACTGGGTATTGCGTTTGTAACCGGTATGCAGGGCAACGATCCGAAATACCTCGAGGTTGTTGCCACGCCGAAACATTTTGCTGTCCACAGCGGCCCCGAGCCCCTCCGGCATGGGTTCAATGCGAAGGTCTCGATGTACGACCTCGAGGACACGTATTTGCCGGCTTTCCGCGCGACCCTTGTAGATGCTCACGCAGATTCCACGATGTGTTCCTATAACGCAATCAATGGTCTCCCTGCCTGCGCGGACCCCTTTTTGCTGCAGAAGACCTTGCGGGAAGATTGGGGATTTCACGGTTACGTGACTTCCGACTGCGGCGCGGTTGAAGATATCTTCACCGGGCACCACTATGCGCCAGATCTCGAACATGCCGCCGCGCTCGCTGTGGAGGCCGGGACAGATACAACCTGCGGTAATGAATACGTCACGCTGGTCAAGGCCGTGAAGGACGGCCTGCTGCCTGAAAGCGACATCGACCGGGCAGTCAAGCGGCTTTTTACAGCACGCATGCGTCTGGGGATGTTTGACCCTCCAGCGGATGTTCCGTTCGACAAAATTCCGATGTCGCAGGTCAATTCGCCCGCCCACCGTGCGCTCGCGCTTCGTGCCGCGCGAGAATCCATGGTGCTCCTGAAAAATCAGGATGGAATATTGCCGCTGAAATCATCCATGAAGACGATCGCAGTGATCGGCCCGAACGCGGAATCGCTTCCAGCAATTGAAGGTAATTACAACGGTACGCCGCCCCAGCCGGTGTTACCGATTGACGGAATGCTGAAGCAGTTTGCGGGCAAAGCCAGGATTCTTTACGCACAGGGCGCTCCTTACGACTCAGGATTCCCTGCGCCCGTGCCTCGCACAATTTTTCATCCGGAGAAAGGTTCAACAGTCTTCGGGCTGAAGGCCGAGTACTTTTCGAACACTGATTTTTCCGGCAAGCCGACGTTGGTACGCACGGACCCTCAGGTGCAGTTTGACTGGAACGCTGCTTCGCCGGCGCCCGGAGTTCCGATGAAAGCGTTTTCGGTTCGCTGGACTGGCACCCTGACTCCGCCAGGGGCGGGCGAATATACGTTCCAAGTCCGCAAGCCCCACTGTTATCGGTGTGACGTCAACGAAAGGGTCAAAGTTTACCTGGATGGGAAACTGGTCCTTGACAGTACGCAGCGCAATCCTCAGGAGGTGCGCGGCGTCATCAGCAGCAGCGGATACACTCGCCGACCGTACGAGCCTTCGTTCAACGTGTCTTTCACGGACACAAAACCCCACGAACTGCGGGTGGAGTATTCTCACCAGTCCCCGCTTTTTGGCGCCGGCCTGACTCTGGAGTGGCAGCCGCCGGTGAACGTGCTGCGCGACGAAGCCGTGCGACTTGCTCAGGAGGCGGACGTGGTCGTAGCCTTTGTCGGCCTGTCTCCAAACCTCGAGGGCGAGGAGATGCCGGTTCACGTCGCAGGATTTGACGGCGGCGACCGCACGACCCTGGATTTGCCGCAAGTGCAGCAGGTCCTGCTGCACGCCCTGGCAGCAACCGGTAAGCCACTTGTCGTTGTGCTTCTGAGCGGCAGTGCCGTCGCCGTCAATTGGGCACAACAGAACGCGGCGGCAATTCTTGAAGCCTGGTACCCCGGTGAAGTGGGCGGCACAGCCATCGCGGAAACTCTCGCAGGCGCGAACAATCCTGCGGGCAGGCTGCCCGTGACTTTCTATAAATCCGTTGACCAGCTTCCCCCATTTACGGATTACTCAATGAAGGGTCGGACCTACCGCTATTTCCACGGCGAGCCGCTCTACACTTTCGGTTACGGCCTCAGCTACTCGACCTTTGCGTTCAGCAATCTTCGCCTGTTGTCGACTGAAGTGAAGGCCGGCCAATCCCTGGAGGTTGAAGCGGACGTGAAAAATACATCCCAGATTCCCGGCGACGAAGTAGCTGAACTCTATATCGAATATGCACCCGGGCCCGATGTTCCGATTCGCGCCCTTAAGGGATTCGACCGGATCCATATCGATGCGGGCCAGACGCGCCGTGTCCGATTTACCCTGAGCCCGCGCGATTTGAGCTTGGTTACCG
Source organism: Terriglobia bacterium (assembly GCA_035652895.1). Classification (GTDB taxonomy): domain Bacteria; phylum Acidobacteriota; class Terriglobia; order UBA7540; family UBA7540; genus SCRD01. The sequence goes on along the minus strand of DASRCX010000053.1, from coordinate 531 downwards.
AGAACGGTGAACGGAAAATCTTACCCGGCAGATATACGCTTTTTGTGGGCGGCAGCCAGCCGATCGAGGGAGCACAAGGCGTGAGCGCCAATTTCCGGATTACCGGCGAACAGTCCCTGCCGCGGTAGTGTGCTGCTTCGTCTCGTTGATAGTGGATTTTGCTTGAACGGGGAAGATTTTCTTTGTCATTGTGCTTCATCGTTGACTAGCGACAGATAAAATCGGCTTTGGATGCAGTCTGAAATTATATTCGTGACGGTGTGTTCAAGTTGAGGAGGACGAGGGATGGGAAAGACGACGTTGGGAGTGATCGTAGGGAATCGGGGATTTTTCCCGGACGCGTTGGTGCGGGAGGGGCGGGAGGAAGTGCTGCGGGTGCTGGAGGCGGAAGGGTATGGGGTGGTCTGTCTGGGGCCGGAGGAGACGAAGCACGGGGCGGTGGAGACGCTGGAGGAAGCGCGGAAGTGTGCGGAGTTATTCAAGCGGCACCGGGAGGAGATCGAGGGGGTGGTGGTGACGCTGCCGAACTTT
>DASRCX010000052.1:0-6484 GCA_035652895.1 Terriglobia bacterium | reverse complement strand
ATCGCGGCCCGGCGGATGCATCGGGCGGTTCAGCTTGGTGGCCAGCTCGACGAAGTCCTTTGGATAGATCGGGCGGCCTTGTGAATCCACCGGCCAGCGCGTCTTGCCCACGGTGTCGAGCGTGAAACGCATCCAGCGATGTTCGTCGTTCTTTGCGCCTTCGGTATCGGTTTCGTGAACGACTTTGGAGTCCACGCGGATCGCGTTGATTTGCCCGTCGCGATTGCGGAATTCTTCGATGCCCAGCGCCGGGATGCCGGTCGGGCAGTTGTTGTCGGCAATCCACTCGTAGATGACCTTTGCCAGCCTGGTGTTGCGGCAGACGATGATGAACACCGGCGGTGTCGGATGCTCCTCCGGACGTTGCTGCCATTCCTCGAATAGCTCCCGCCACAGCCCGGCCAGTTGCGCAATGGGCGTGTGCACCCACTTCAACACCGCTTCCGGTTTCGGTTGCGCCTTGCTGCCGCCTCGCTCCGCCGAGGTAAGCCGGCCCGGCTCCATGATCCAGCGCCAGATGTTGAAATAGGCGGGAATCTCGCGTCCCGTCGTATCGCGAATCGCCAGTTGCGGGATCTTCACCAGCCCACTCTCGATGGCGTCCACCAGACTGAAATCGCTCACCACCCATGGGAACGGCCGGTTGGCCTCGTTGCCGGTGCGGTTGAGGTAGTATGGCGTGGCCGACAAATCCACGCAGAAATTGATCCCGCGTAATTTTTGAATCTTGTCGAGCCCATCAATCCAGACGGTCGCCTCCTTGTTTTCCTCCAGCCAATCCTCGCGCTCCTCGGCGGTCATGTCGTCCCACGCATCGGGTCGCTCCTGTTTGAGCCGGTAACAATGATGCGCCTCGTCGTTCATCACGAGAATGTTCTGCTTGCCGCCGACTTCGCGTCCCAGCACACGTGCCACCAATGCCGTGTCGCTTTCCTCGCCGCGTTTGACCACCGCCGCGCCGACGCCGCCGACCTGATTGCCCTGTTGCGGTTCCAGCACGTGCCAGTTGGCGACGACGACAAAGCCCTCGTTGAGTTTCGACATCAGATGCGGCGGCACAAGGTCGCGCGTCCGGTACAGGCTCGCTTCGCCGCGTTTCGGGTCGAGTTCCTGCAACCGATCGCGGATGGTGATGTTTGGGCAGACGATGAACACCACATCGGAGAAGCGCCCGTCGCTGCGGTTGTGGACTTTGTTGAGGATGCTCCACGCCGCCAACATCCCCATCACGGTCGTTTTGCCGCTGCCGGTGGCCATCTTGCAGGCGTACCGGGTGAAGCCGAGATAACCCTGCGCCTTTTTCTCGTCGCTGGGGTCATCGCGCGGCACGTCGATCCCCTGGCGAAAATCAGCGCGTGCTTCCCTAAGAAAGATGATCGTCTCCGCCGCTTCGCGCTGAGCAAAGAACAACGGGAACTGTCGGCCGTCTCGGCGCCACCAGTTCAACAACTCTTCAGTTGTGCGTGTTACGCCTGGATAACCTGCTTCGCGCCACGTCTTCACACGTTCGCGAATCAAATTCACGAGCGCCATCGGAATCGCCGTTCCGACTTCGCTGCCCGCGTCCGCGCCGGTTGCCCCCCGCGGTGGTCGGTAGTAATAGAGCGACGGCCGGCGGCCCTCGCGCTTCTCGCACGGCTTGCCTTCTTCGATGAACCAGTGCGCCTGCGGCTCGTCGTAAGGCGAATTGAGAATCGGTTGCGGGACTTCGTAGCTGGCCACGAACGCCTCCTGCGTGTGACGGCCGAACGTTAGGCCAACCCCAAGCGCTGTTTTGCTTCAGCCAACGGGATGGATCGTTTCTTGCCCTCCGCGCGCTTGGCTTTCCGCAACTCCAAGAGGTCTTCCATGTCCGTCAGCCATTCTTGCAGGGCGACAAACTCCTCGTAGGGCAACACGGCGAACTGCTTCTTGCCGTTCTTCTTCAAAATTTCAGGATGCAATGTAATCATGCTTTCACCTTTCATCTATACGCCTCTCTACGGTGGCGCACCCGATAGACTACCACCTTTGCGCCCGCGATTTCAAACAGCACCCGATAATCGCCCACCCGCAACCGATATTCGGGCGTCGTCCCGGTCAGCTTCTTCACGTCACCGGCCAGATCGTTTTGCAAGCCTTCGATCTTCGCAAACACCCGGCGGCGCTCCTGCTCCGGTAGGCGGTGGAGCTCTTTTAGCGCCCGAGGCTTGAACTCCACCGCGTAGGTCATGGTTGTTCCTTCTCCACCTCGCTCCGCTTCCTCCCTACCCGCAACTTGCCTTTCTCAACGAACCAATGGTACTTCGGCTCGGCGTAAGGCAAGTTCAGCATCGGCCGCGGGACTTCGGGAAATTGAGTCATGATTTTGAGGACGACGATTTGACAAGTCCGTTAGCGAACCTTCGAGCTTTTTCTTCTCCTTCTGGCGAAAGCACAATCGTTCTGTTTTCGTCGTACGGTCGCTTTTGAAGGTAGCCCTCCTTTCTGAGATTAAAGCACATAGCGGAAACCGGCGTTTTCATCTTGATCTGGCTGGCCTCCACTAGTGCCACCAAGGTTTCGTAAGGCATCGATGCGCGGCCCAAACCCTTTTCGTAAACGAAGCAGATAAAGCACACAGCGTCCGCAATCTTAAACTGGCTCGCCTTATACAACTGGATGGTCTCGCCTTTGATGCCGACGATGTGCCGCAGTTGCTGGATCGTAACCTCTAATTCACGAGCGAGTCTTTCGTATGGCCCATCCGCTTCTTCTCTCCGTTCGACTTTCCCCTTATCTCCATGTTCCTCTTCCCCTAGTGACGTCTCTAGACCGGCCTCCTTTAGATCGTTGAGCAACGACGAGAGGGCATCCTTAAACTTGTCTCGTGAAAGTTGAATTGTAATCGCAACATCAAAGCCAGCTTGGCGTCCACGGACCTGTACCGTAACGGGTGTCGATGTTGTTTCTTCAGTCATTTTTGCTCCTGTGTCCTGGTCAGTTCTTCAAACCGAGGACGGCCTACTGCTGCCGTCAGCTTCCAAAGCTCATCTGAGGGGTCTTTGTAAAAGTATTTTCCTTGCGCGAGATAGGAAGCCACGTCTTTTGCTGGGAAGTCCTTGCTATAGCCTAACTGCCCAAGATGTGCAACGACCTCACGCGAATCCTTCGCCGGTTTGAGACCGATTGCCAATATTACCACGTCCACTCTCCTGGCAAGCTTGTTTGGGTTCACAGCGACAACAGGCGGAGCGCCTTTGCCGCCAAGCGGTATCCGTCGTCCCTCCTCAGCGAGGTCCTTCGCGGCAAGGCCAAACATCTGATCGAGAAGAAAATACACGGTCTCGCTGAAGTCGTCGAGCATCGCGTCTGTTACGGTCATGTCAGATGCCTCATGATAGAGGGGGCACCGGATTTCCTCATAGCAATAACCCAAATGTTTCCACACGCTGTCATCCACCTTGATATTCTTCTTCGCTATATCCACCAAAATATGCCTAGGGCGATGTGTCTTGGGATCGATGGTGATCTTCTTTTCATGTTTCAGGAAGATTCGCAAAGAAATCTCCAAGAGACTGTCTAGCGTCAGGAATGCCAAACGATTCTTTGTGCCCAAATCCGATGCTCGTATCATCCCCACGCATTTTAGTCCGTCCGCGATTCCGGCCGTATAAGGGCTCTGCTTCTTCATTCCTCCTCGGCCTCGCTGAGCTTCTTCACCACCAGCAATTCATTACCTCGATCATCAATGACCTTTACGGCAATCTGTTTGTGCTCGCCAGCCACGAACGCTTCGCTGGTTGTGCCGGCCAGATGCTCCCACACGCTGTCGGCATACACGCCGCGCAACTCGCGCTTCAAGTTGTCCCACGCCGCCGTGCGCGGGAAAAACGCCTGCGCCACGCAAAACGCCAGTTCGTTGTAGTCGGTGTCCAAAAACCACGCCGGCACGTCGTCGCCTTTGCGATGCGTCGTCTCCATCGTCACCGGGTCAAACACGTCCAGCCCCAGCAACTCCACCTGATAGAGTTCGTCGCCATCCTTCGATTTCTTCGGCAGCTTTGTCAGCTTGATTTCAGGCGCGCCGGTGACGCTGAAAATCTGGCTGGCCCGCGTGGTCTTGAGCAGGTCGGCCATTTGCAGGTCCATCGTGGCGGCCACATAGGTGGCCGGGATGCCCACCACCGCCTCGCAATTTTGGATCAGCTTGGTCGCCGCGTCTTCGATTGCGAAGCCGATTACGTAAAGATGTTCGTAGCTTTTGGCGTAGGCTTCCTTTGCCGCGTGAAAGACCAACTGCTCGCTCACCGCGCCATTCTCAGGCCCAAAGACGAAAGCGACCAATTTCGGATTTGGGATTTGGGATTTCGGATTTTCCTCTATCTCCGCTTCGGCATTCAGGCTCAACGTCTTCGCCGGCTGGCGCACGTTTTTGAACGTCACCGTCTGGTTGCCGGGCAGGCGTAACACGGGTGAGCGGCGCAACGCCTCCAGCATCCGTTCGATGTGGTTCCCATATTCTTCCGCCGTTGTTGTAGCCGGTCGCGTTGAGGCCGGCCCGCCGGGGTCGTCGCCCCCGGCTACAGCCGGCCCGCTGTATTCTTCCGCCGTTGTTGTAGCCGGTCGCGTTGAGGCCGGCCCGCCGGGGTCATCGCCCCCGGCTACAGCCGGCCTGCCGGGGTCATCGCCCCCGGCTACAGCATTTGCCGGCGTGGGAATCGTCGCCTCGACCACGAACGGGCCGGTGACGCGCACGACGCCTTTGACCACTTCCGGCCGGTCCACCAGCACTTCTTCTTCGGGCGGCTCGTTGTTGGCGATGCTTTTGAGCGTGATGTGCGGGACAATGCCGCCGACCTCCTCGCCCTTGGCGTTCTGCCGGCGGCGATAGACGAAGCCGCCGGCCGGGCCGGCTTGTTCGTCGCGCAACTCGTAGTAGGGGAAGGTGGCGGTCAGCAGGCGTTGCCGGGCCAGCGCCAACGGCACGCGGCTGGTGTCAATGCTGATCCAGCGCCGCCCCCACTGCTCCGCCACATACGCCGTCGTCCCGCTCCCACACGTCGGATCAAGCACCAAATCGCCGGGATCGGTCGTCATCAACAGACAGCGCTTCGTAATCTCGTCATTGGTCTGAACAACGTAAATCATACCGGGCGCGCCCATGACATCGTCCCAAAGAGTCGTGCGCGGCAATACCGGGAAGTCTGCCAAATACATCTTGTAGCGCAGTGACTCGCCCTGAATCATCAAACGTCCGGTCTCGGCGAGGCGCTGCATTCCTTCGCGAGAGGTTTTCCAGTGCGCGTTCGCTCGCACCTCGAACTTTCGACCCTGAAACTCGAACGGCTGCGATCCGATTTCCGTGTAGCCAAGCGACTCCATCGAGACGGACTGAAAAATCTTTGCGCCTTTCTGGATAGATGCCGGCACGAGGCGTTCTTCTTGGCTCAGTCTTCGGCATGAGCCGTCTGGTAACTCGACGTAATCAAATGAGTCCGGTATCTCTCCGGCCTCGCTCCGAGATTCATAAAGTTGCCGGTACTTCACGCGCTCGATGTCTTTCGCGAACCACAAGATGAAATCGTGAGTCGTGCCCAGCAGTTTCGTCGCAGCGTGACCGGCTTTTCGGAACACGATTAAGCTGCAAAAATTCTCCGCGCCGAAGACCTCATCGAGCAGTTCGCGGACGTGGTGGAGGTTTTCGTCGGAGATTTGGACGAAGATGCTCCCCGAGGGGTGGAGCAGTTCGCGGCAGAGCAGGAAACGGTCGCGCAGGTAGGTGAGGTAGCTGTGCAGGCCCAGTTCCCAGGTGTCGCGGTAGGCCTGCACCATTTCCGGTTCGCGGGTCAGGTCGGCGTCGTCGTTGTGTTTGACGTCGCGTTTGCGGATGAAGGGCTGGAAGTTCGAGCCGAATTTGACGCCGTAGGGCGGGTCAACGTAGATGCACTGGACCTGGCCGCCGAGGCCCTCGTATTTGAGCAGGCTGTTCATCACCACCAGCGAATCGCCGAGGATGAGACGGTTGACCCAGCCGGTCTTGTGTTCGTAGGCGCGCAGGACGCGCTCGGCCAGGTCGAGCTTCGGGTCGGCGAACAGGTCGAGCTGTTGTTTGTGGGTCTGGACGCTTTTCAAAATCGCTTCCGTGCTCAAGCGCTCGTGCACAAAGAGCGGCAGCGTGGGCACACTGAATGAATTCCGCTCCGCTTTGCCCGCCCAATTTAGAAACGGCGACGACATCCGCTTCAGTTCATCGGCCGCAGCACGCGCCTCTTCGAGGGATTTGGCGCTGCGTACCTTTTCGATCAGCGCTTCCGCGTGCTCCCGATCCGCATTGATGTCCCAGGATAGCTGCGGATCGAGCGAGCGATCGTACCGATATTTCGCCGGGTCCTTCTTCTTTTTGAACTGGGCCTGTATGCCGATCTCCGGCCGTAAAACAGCTTCGCTTTCCTTGTGATCGTAAGCCTTTGCGGTCTTGCTACTCTTTGATCCGGCGGGGCGACGAGGCATGCGCGCGAGATTA
>DASRCX010000051.1:0-4958 GCA_035652895.1 Terriglobia bacterium | reverse complement strand
GCCTGGGGAGAAAAAGACGGTCACGTTCATGATCGGGCCGGAAGACTTGCAGTTGCTCGACCGCAACATGCATTGGGTCGTCGTGCCGGGAACGTTTGACATCATGATCGGCAAATCGTCGGCGGATATCGTCCTGAAAGGAAGCCTGGAAGTTAAGGGAACTGCCGATCTGGCAGGATACCGATAATGGAGCCGGTGCGCGGCCAATAACTCAGACCCGTGCTTGTCAAGGCGGTGAGAAAACGCGAAGAGTGTCTTCTCTCATGCCAAGAAGCCTGTGTAGATCCCTCGCAATATCCGGAAAGACCATGGAGACTAAGATATGGAAAAAGCGACTGAAATAAAGCTGGCTGTTGAAGGGGGAAAGCCGGTACGGACTGAACCGCTGCCCTTAGAGTTTCCTGGGGCCCATTATATTGGCCAGGAAGAAATAGACGCTGTGGTACGCGTGTTGAAGAGCCGCTCCCCGTACCGCTATTACGGGCTGGAGCTTCAGAAAGAGGTGGAGAATTTTGAAAGAGAGTTTGCTGCGTTTGTCGGGGTTCCGTATGCGGTGGCAGTCAGTAGCGGTACCGGGGCGCTACAGGTTGCGCTTTCCGCTTTAGGGGTGGGTCCGGGAAAGGAAGTCATTGTTCCAGCCTACTCGTGGGTTTCCGTCATTGCTGCCGTCGTCAATCACGGTGCTATTCCTGTAGTGGCTGATATTGATGACACTTTTGGGCTCAACCCAACTGCCGTTGAGAGGCAAATCACAGCGCGCACGGCAGGGATCATCACCGTCCACATGAGTGGGGCACCGGTGGACGTCGAAGCGATCGGCAAGGTAGCTCGCGCGCACAATCTGTTTCTACTGGAAGACTGCGCACAGTGTTGCGGCGGTCGCATACGTGGTCGCTCAGCGGGTACCTTTGGAGACATGGGAATTTTCAGCTTTCAGCTCAACAAGAATATGACCGCCGGCGAGGGCGGCTGTGTCGTAACAAACAACCAACAGCTCTATCAGCGCGCTGTTGCAGCACAGGACCTCGGTTACGCGCGCGACAGCAAGGGGAGACTGATTCAAGACGATCCTTCACTGTGCCTGTGGGGATGGGGCTATCGGATGGACGAACTTAGGGCAGCCGTTCTGCGCGTCCAGTTGCGGAAGCTTCCGCAAATCATTGATTCCATGCACAAGAGCAAATACCGCATCCGAAAAGCCCTGGAACGGTTTCCTCAGGTTCAACTGCGCCGGATCGCGGATCCGGCTGGAGACACAGGAGGTTTCCTGATCACAACCTATCCCAACGCTGTGACGGCACAAAGAGTCTGCACTGCTCTTCGTGCCGAAGGGATCGTGACGCACCCCCAGGGAGTATCCAATATCGTAATGACTGATTGGGGGCTCCATCTTTACAGCAACAATACTGCCCTCCGGCAACGCGCCAGCACTGATAAGGGCGGATTCCCTTGGAATCTGACTGAAAACGCGGCCTCTCATCCGAATTATGATTTCGGGAGTTGTCCGACGGCTGACAGCCTCTTCGAACGAAGTATTATTCTGGCGATTCCTTCCTGTTTGGCGGAGCATGATATCGAAGACATAATTGCAGCATTTGAGAAGGTACTTCATGCCTTGTCCCGCGGAGAGGGCGCATCTTGAAGCACCATCAACAGGCTTCTCTTGAAACATATAGCTAACGGGGCATTGCCCCCGCCCGACGAGCATGTAAGAACGTGAGGGCTCCGCTTGAAGGCGTAAGACGGAAGGGATGTTAACCTCCGGTGATGAGATCGCCGAAACGATCGGTAGACCTCAAGGGCCAGCCAACCGACGGAGCCGATAATGACTATACCACCCAGCGTGGCCGAGATTCTCAAGCAGCACGTCAGCCTGGAAGTCGAAGGGATTGACCGGGTGTAATTGAACCCCGATTCCGAAGTTGAAGTCTGGAATCTATGTGAGTTGAGGGATTCCGCATGACGAACCTCCCTTCAAGTTGCCGGTTCAAGATTGAACTTCGGCGAAGTGGGACCGAAGTAAGCTAACAGGCGGTCGAACAAGGCGTTACGGTGTTCGAGTCCTCCGAGCCGGCCGTTGCCCAGTGCCAGCCATAGCCGAGCAAGACCACGAAGGCGAACGCCACCATGCTCGCAATCGAAAACACGCACAGCGGGAACCAAGGGCTCCCGACCGGGTACGCGGCCAACCCCATCGCGGCAATGCTCATGGCGAGCGCCACCAGGAAACGCTTGCGCTCTCGGACCAAGGCGCGCTCTTCTTCGTCAATAGGGTGCAGGTTGCGCGGATCGGAGATGGTGTAGCCGATATCTCTGAGCGTCCCGAGCAAGTCCTCGGCTCGCACCACGCTCGGGTCGTACTCGATCAGTGCCTGTTCGTGTGTCAGGGTAACCGCAACTTTATCGACACCAGGGCGCCTGCGGAGCGCCTTTTCAATGGTGCCCGTGCACAGCGAGCAGTGCAGTCCACCGATACGCGCACGGATCCGCCGTCGGCCCGGCAATTATGCAGGCTCTTCGCTCCAGAAATGTTGAGCGGCTTCAAGGGGCGTCGCAGTACTCATGGTCGTTCCTCCTTGTCAATTCCAGGGCTTCAAGCTTCGCTCTTCAGACCCATATTCCCTTCACAGCCATAAGATGAACCTTGCACCGAGTATAGGGTTCAAGAAATCTTTCGAGGTCCCAGACATCTATTAGCCGTTCCGGTGCCAAACGGTTGTCGGAGCGCAGGAAAGTCGCCCGTGCCAGAACGCGAATCACACGCTCGCCTTGCCGCTGGGTTGCGCTTTCATGTGTCTTGAAGGGTCTCATGCCAGATGTGCGCGTCCGTCCCCCCGAATGGCGCTCTCGGAGGCATGCTCGGGGCGGAGGCCATATGGATTTTCCGTCCCGAACCGTTACTTTTTGACCATTTCCTTGCCGCAGCAGCAGCGCGGGTTCTGATTCCCCTTGCAGTTTGGGTTGGCGCTGTGGGTCACAGTGATTTCGCAGCCGCATTCAGCATCAGGGCAGCGGTAAACTTCACCTTGTTTGAAAGCCATCGCTTTCCTCCTTTCAGTCCCAGCCTAAGCTCTATACGCGAATATAGAGTCAAGCAACATTTTTCGCGGAATGCGGCGTGCTGGGCAGGGATGGCGGGCTGGAATAACCGAAGGTGAGAAATGATGTTTTAAAGCCATCCCATGACGGGTCTTACCGAGCTTGCTTGCCCTTTGTCTTGCCGTGGGGCAAGCCGTCGCTCATGGTATTTTCAATCAAAACGCAGAAGGCGTCTGCCGAAAGCTGTGGCCGCCCCGATTGCTTCCATCTCTTGATCGACACGCGAAGCTCGTCACGAAACGCGGAGAGCTGGCGAAGCTGACGCTCGATGCTCGCAAGATGCTGTCCGGCCAGGTGGAGCACGCTCGCGCAAGGGCATTGACCGCGTTCGCGCATGTTAAGAACCGTCCGGATTTCGTCGAGGGAAAAACCCAGCGCCTTGGCCTGCCGGATGAAGAGCAGCCGCCTCAAATCCTGGTCGCTGTAAACCCGGTAGCCGGACTCTTTGCGAGGAGGGGCGGGCAGCAGCCGTGACCGCTCGTAGAAGCGAACGGTCTGGACGCTCACTCCCGCTTTTTTCGCAAGTGATCCGATCTGCATGATTGAAACCTTATACTGTATGATTCGCTCCGCAAGTGGAATAGCCGGTTGAGTGCACTGAGCCCGTCGTGCTCCCCAAAAGAAATCCGAGCGGGCAGCACCGCAAGAAAGCCGCTCCTGACCACGCCCGCACTTCTCTGAACATGCGCGATGCCCTTGAGCTCCGCTTCGATGACCAGTTAACCGACTACCGTTTCCTATGCCGCGCAGCACGAGAGCTTGGCGACGTCCTTCTTGAAAGTCAGGGCTGCAAGCTTGATTCCTTCGACCATCGTCAGGTAAGGATGGAAGGTCTCAACCAGGTCTTGCACGTTTAGTCCAAAGCGAATGGCCAGCGTCGCTTCCTGAATGACTTCGCCCGCATCAGCGGCCAGCACATGGGCGCCGAGCAGCCTTCCAGTCTCCTTTTCCGCCACCAGTTTGATCAGGCCGCGTGTGTCGCGGGAAGCCAGCGCGCGGGGCACGTTCTTGAGGTCAAGGACCGAAGTGTCAACCTGGAATCCTTTTGCCTTCGCTTCGGTCTGCGTCAGTCCGACGCTTGCAATCTGCGGGTCAGTGAATGTCACACGCGGCAGCGCAAAGAGGTCGACGACCCTGCCTGCGCCGTTCAGAGCATTTTCCGCAGCAATTTCTCCGGCATAAGCCGCCACATAGACATACATAGGGTCGCCGATGCAGTCCCCCGCTGCGTAGATGTTGGGGTTGGCCGTCTGTAAGTACTCGTTTACCAGGATTTCCCCCTTCGGACCCAGTTTGACGCCCGCCTCTTCCAGCCCGAAGCCGGAAGTGGTAGCGCGGCGTCCCGTTGCAACCATCAACTGCTTCGCGGTACAGATTTCTGCCCCGCCGTTCATCACGGTATGGACGCGAACTTCTCCGTTCGCCCGCTCCACTTTCCTGATCTTTACGTTCGCGCAGACCCGAACCTTTTCGCCTTCAAGGTACCTTACCATCGCGTCGCCAATCTCCGGCTCTTCGGCCATGGCCACGTGCGGGCCTCCCTCAAGCACCATGACTTTTACACCGAAGCGCGTGAAAAGCTGGGGAAACTCGAGGCCAATCGCCCCCCCGCCTACGATAATCAGCGATTCGGGCAGTTCTTTCAGATCGAGCGCCTGGGTGCTGTCGATATATCCAGTGTCTTCTAGTACTACTACGTTAAGTATCCTTGACCTTCCGCGAAGGAGGTGTTCCGCTGCGGTTCATGACCGCGAGCGAAATCGAGAAATGCCGGATCCGTTTGGAACAATTCCTGGCCGACCTGCTGGCGCCGTTGGGTCGGACCGAGCGACGTCGGTGGAGCTCGGTGTAGGTGCGGG
>DASRCX010000050.1:0-34195 GCA_035652895.1 Terriglobia bacterium | reverse complement strand
GCCTGGGGAGAAAAAGACGGTCACGTTCATGATCGGGCCGGAAGACTTGCAGTTGCTCGACCGCAACATGCATTGGGTCGTCGTGCCGGGAACGTTTGACATCATGATCGGCAAATCGTCGGCGGATATCGTCCTGAAAGGTTCGCTTGAAGTGAAGGGTTCGGGCGGTCTTGCCGGATATGAATAATCAGCGGGAGACGAAAGGGCAAAGGCTGCAGCTGGGCATTTATCTTACATAAATTCTTTTGGTTCTGCATATTTCTTAAAGTTAAACAGAAGGGGTGCGGTGAAAATGGCTAACCTTCGATTATCCCTGTTTCGCCTTTTTGTTGTATTAGGAACGATTTTTCTCCTGATGCGGCCTTGCTTCCGTGCGAGCGCGGCTGAATTGACGGCCGGCGTTGCTAAAGTAGATATCACTCCGCCGGCGGGCACGCAGATGTGGGGGTACTTCAATCGTCTGAAAGGCGCCGAAGGGACGATTGACCCGCTCTATGCGCGCGTACTGGTGCTCGAAGCGGGAGATCAGCGGCTGGCTTACGTTGATCTGGATCTGGGTCGGACGTTCGGGCCTGCGTCGCTCGAACACCTGCGCTCCGCCGCGAAGCAGTCGAGCGGCATCAATAACCTGATCGTTCAGGCTACTCACACCCATGCGGGGCCAGTCGTTATGGATGTTTATCCATCAGGAACGCCCGCGTGGGAAACGGCTGCGCTGAACAAAATTGAAGAGGCCATTCGTGAGGCGCACGAGCAGGCTGTGCCGGTGCGTATCGGGACGGGCTACGGGAAAGCCTATATTGGATATAATCGCCGCAGGCTTAATCCCGACGGCACGGTCACAATGCTGTGGAACAACTCTGCCCGAGTGCCCACATGGCCGGTTGATCCGACGGTTGCAGTGTTGCGAATCGATAATATGGACGGCCAGCCGCTTGCAATCCTCGTCAATTACGCCTGCCATCCCGTGACTTTCGGCTCGGATAATCTGCGGTTCTCGGCGGACTTTCCCGGCGTCATGTGCAAGGTCGTTGAAAAGGCGTTTGACGGAAAGCCGCTTGCATTTTTTATGCAGGGTGCACCGGGCGATATCAACGTGTATGACGCAGGGACTCCGGTGACACAGGATGTTATTGGCCGGCGGGACTGGGCCGGTGAGACCCTTGGTAAAGCCGCTGCCGACGTGGCGAAGCGAATCCAGACGCACGCCGATCCTGACGCTGCTATCGATTTTGCTGAAGACCCCTTGCCGCTCCACTTGAGATGGGACCCGGCGAAGTATCGGCAGGAAGTGATGCGCGAAATCAGCCCTGAGGCTTTCAAGATTTTTGCTCCGCCCGTCCAGGAGACGATGCAGCTGCCTGTAACGACGGTATTGATTGACCGGAAAATCGCGATGATGGGGGTCCCCGGTGAACCGTTCGTGGAATTCCAGATGAGTTGGCGCGAGCGTAGTCCCCTGCGCGACTGTTTTTTTCTGGGCTACACGAACGGGTACTATGGATACTTCCCCACGATTCAGGCCGCGACAGAAGGGGGTTACGGTGCAGCCAGCGCAACGACCTGGGTGCAGGTGGGTGCCGGGGAACGCATGGTGAACCATGCCCTGGTAACTTTGTACAAAATGCTTGGGCTGCTCCGGGATACGCCCAGGTCGGATTGGAAGTGAATGCGGGCCAGCCAGAGGCGGCCCTTCATGATATACTTGCTCGGTGCGGGTAAAATATTCCTGCATGTGTAAAAATTCCTGCTTGCAGACCAGCACTTCAAGTGCGGGCGAAGAGCCTGCCGCCAGAGGCCAGGCAGGGATTTCACATTCCGCTGGTCGATAGCGCCATCGAAAGCGGGGGTAATTCAGCGGTAGAATGCCAGCTTCCCAAGCTGGACGTCGCGGGTTCGATCCCCGTCCCCCGCTCCAAACTGCCCTAGCTTTAAAATCCCAGATAATTCAGCACCGTATGGATTGCGCGGTGGATGGGGCCGTCGGGGTCAGTGATCCAATCGGTGCTCCACTCGTAGGATTGCACCCATGAATCCTTCTGGGTCCACGCCACTCGAAGCCTCGGCCAGCACAAAAGTGAGATCGCCGACGACTGTCCGTTGGGCCCGCTAAATCTTGATGGCGGATGCTCTGGCAGATTCTGGCCGAAGGGGTAAGTTTTTTGTACGGTTTCGATGGCGTAATCCCAGCAAGCACGCGCCATTCTCCCCCGCGATTCATTCTCGGTCTGGCCCTGGTAGGCCCTTGTACCCAAAACGGATGGCGGAGGGTCAGGCCGGAGCCGCTTGATTGGACGTATGGATAAGATTACGAAGACGACTGCCAGTACGAGCAAAACGAAAAGCCATCCGCGCCCATAGCGCGTAGGGATATCATCGGTGGGTGCCGTACCATACATATCGGCTATCACGGAATATCGTTTGTCCATCAGATCACCCGATTCCTGCGAACGAATGAAGCGTGGAGCTTACTTGCGCGATATTTCCCGATTCCCGGAACCTTTGTTCTCTTGATCTTTTGCCCGTTGAGCTGGAGTTGAGCCCGGCGGCATCGGAGGAAGGCGCACCAATGCGCTGAGGGTTCCGAGAGCCGTCTTCCAGGCAGCCCGACTTGGCTCATTTGGCACCCCCTGGCGATGGCTGATGACGTTCGGAAATTCCGCCAATCACATTAGCCGCTTCGCCAACCCCTGCCCTCAGTTCCGCAAGTGAATCCAGAGAGCGATACTGTCGCGTTAGGCTTGGTACCGAGGTAGTGAGCACGATAAATACCAAACCCTGTGGCCCGCGCGTCGAACTGACTCAACCTATTTGTTCAGTCGAAATTTGAGTCGGATCGGCGTCAACGCCTAAAATGCCTGTCGTTTGTTACCCGATGCCAGATTTTTCAAACTCGGTCAGTTGAGCGATAAGTCTTTTGGCGTCACCAAAACGGACTATGGAGAATTTCCGAATGTGACTACGTCTGAGGCTTTCCTTTCAGCCACCTGCCGCCCCAGGAACGTAAGAATACCTTTCTTCTGAACGCTAAATGTGATAGCTTTTCACGTTGCATTCGTCAGGAAACGTCAACTAGAGGTCATCATCAGAAATGAAACGATCAATTGCAGTCGCATTGGCAGGGGTTCTTGTGTGCGCGCTTGGGGTGTCCTGGAATACAAGCAGTTACGCCGGCCCTCCGCGCTCGGGAAAGTGGGTTCCATTGTTTAACGGCAAGAATCTGGATGGATGGCAGGCGTACGGGGAGGAAAAGTGGGTTGCCGACCATGGCACGATTTTCGGCGAGAGCACCAGCGGAAAATACGGCTACCTGTTGACCAAAAAAGAATATAAGGACTTTGACATTCGTCTGAAATTCAATTGTACTTCGGAAGGCAACAGCGGCCTGTTCTTCCATTCGCGCATTACAGGTGAGAACCCCAAATGGGGGCCGGACATTGTCGGATTGCAGGCAGAGATCGATCCCGCGCGACACACGGGAGGAATCTATGAGAGCGGCGGTCGCGGCTGGGTAGCCCTGCCGACCGAGGCGGGTGAAAAAGCAATTAAGCCCGTCGGCCAATGGAACAGCATGGAAGTGCGAGTGGAAGGCAATCACATCGTCACGCACCTGAACGGTGTCCAGATTGTCGATTACACATATACGCCCGCGAAATATACTGACGGTCATATCGGCCTCCAAATCCATACCGGCGAGCATGGATTCCAGATCCGCTTCAAGGACATTGAAATCCAGACGCTTCCCTAGCCAGGCGGAATGTTTCGCAAGGATCCGACACCGCTCGAAAGAACGGTGACTTCAACAACAAAGGGTGAGGAGATGAAGAACAATCGGAGAGATTTCCTGAAGTTATCAACGGCAGCGGCCCTGACTGCTGCCGGATTCAGCGGAACAGAGAAGGCCTTCGCAGCTGCCGGAGCTGTGCCGGCCGGCGGTGCTTTTGCCTCGCCTGCCCCGGTGCCTGCGCCACCGCGCGGCTACGAGCCATTCGCGCTCGGGATTATTACAGGAATCGGGAAAGACCCCGAGGCGGCGATGGCGAAAGTGCACAGTCTTGAGATGCATACTTGCCAGATCGATTGCGACCTCATGGATGACGAAACGATCGAGCGTCTTCAAGCTGCGCTGGACAAATACAAAATTGTAGTCACGGCGATGGGAACGGACGGACCCGGGCCCTACATCTACAATTTTTATGACGGACCTTTAACACTGGGTCTGATCCCGCGAACCTACCGGGGGCAGAGAATCGAGAAGCTGAAAAAGTTTTCAGATCAGGTCAAGAAACTGAATGTCCCGGCCATTCGCATTCACGCCGGGTTCATTCCCGAGGACCCCAACACTGAGCTTTACTGGGAATCCGTGGAAGCGCTGAAAGACGTCGTCAGTTACTGCAAGCAGAACGGCCAGGATTTTCTGTACGAAACGGGAACGGAAACTCCGATTACGCTGTTGCGGGCGATGAAAGATATCGGCCTGGACAACCAGGGTGTGAACCTCGATACAGCGAACCTGATCCTCTACGGAAAAGCGAACCCTCTAGACGCGCTGGATATTCTTGGGCCTTACGTGAAAAACACGCATGCCAAGGACGGGTTATACCCAACCAATCCTCGCGATCTGGGCAGGGAAGTGGCGATTCCTCACGGGAAAGTTGATTTTCCCAAAATCATTGCGAAGCTGAAGGAATTGAATTATCAGGGGCCGATTACGATTGAGCGTGAGATTTCCGGCCCGCAGCAATTGAAGGATGTGAAGAAGGAGAGAGACTATTTGAAGAAGTTGATTGAGTCGTAGCGGAACGACCCGCGTCAGGGCAATGCGCAGGGTCGGCTTGCCAGCGCGATTCGCGTATAGAAGGCAGGCGCTGCGAGCCTCGACAGATGACATATATGCAGAGGAGGGAAACATCGTGAACGAGGATTCCACAAAGAAAATTGGGCGAAGGGAATTTATGGGTACGGCTGCGGCGGCGGGATTCATGATTGTGGCGCCGCAACTCGTACGCGGGACGGCGGCGAATTCCGCGCTGCGTGTCGGGCTGCTTGGCTGCGGCGGGCGTGGAACTGCGGACGCCGAATATTTAATCGAAACGGGCAAGGCGCGGCTGGTGGCGCTGGCTGACCTTTTTCAGGACCAACTTGATAAAGCAAAGGCGCATTTTGACAAATTCCAGCAGGCGAAGGGCATTCCAGCGATCGAACGCTCGCTGATGTTCCGCGGCCCGAACGCCTATCAGGAGATCTGTCATTCGAAGGAAGTGGACGTCGTTGTGATTACTACGCCGCCTTACTTCCACCCGCAGCATCTCGCCGAGGCAGTTACGGCGGGCAAACACGTCTATTGCGAGAAGCCCGTGGCGGTGGATCCGCAGGGGTGTGTTTCGGTGCTTGATTCAGGTCGACGCGCGCAGGGCCGTTTAAGCCTCGAAGTCGGGTTTCAGCTTCGCAATGCGCCGCCTTACGTCGAGCAGGTGAAGCGCATCCACGAGGGCGCGCTGGGCGATATTGTGTCCGCGACGGGTCACTATTTCTCGGGATATATTGACCGCCCGAAGTGGCCGAACGCCTCGGAGGACGAGAGAAGGATCCGTAACTGGGTCCATTACCGGATTCTTTCCGGCGATATTATCGTCGAACAGAACATCCACGTGATTGACGTGTGCAACTGGATCATGCAGGCGCACCCCGTGAAGGCATCCGCATCGGGAAGCAACAAGTACAGGCCGGACCAGGGGGACTGCTACACAAATTACAGCGTGGTGTTCCATTACCCCAACGGCGTCAGCATGACATTCGGGTCCACACAGTTCAACAAGGGCTGGTGGGATGTGGGATGGACATTCTTCGGCACCAAAGGTGTTTCCGAAGCGCACTACAACGGGCCGGTCGCTATCTACGGGGAGAATGCCTGGAAATATGGCGAGGCCGCATCGCAGGCTGGGGGCGGCGAGTTCTCCGCAGCCGGGGTTTTCCACGGCAATCTTGACCAGGCGGACCCGGAGAAAAAGATGTCCTTTGTAAACAGCATTCTCAACAAACAATTCCACAATCAGGCTGAGCAGGGAGTGGAATCGGCCCTGAGTTGCATGATGGCGCGCCAGGCGGCATACACTGGCGAAGTCGTCACCTACGAGCAGGTCGCCACGTCCGGCGAGCAGTGGGACGATGAGATTGACCTCAGCCAGTTTGCATGAGCCGATGCAGGAAAGGAAATACAGATGAGCAACGAAACATCACGGCGCGATTTTCTGAAGATGACCGTTGCAGGGGCGGCGGCGCTTGGAAGCTTGCCCGCCGGATTGGCGATGCCATCAGCTCAGGGCGGCGGCAAGCTTTCGCTGGACAAGGGCCTCGTGTACAGCATGTTGCCGGAAAATCTGAGCGTGGCAGACCGCTTCAAGCTGGCGCGCGACACGGGCTTCAAGGTTGTGCAGGCGCCGACGACGCCGGACCAACGCGAGGCCGAGGAACTGAAGAAGGCGGCCGATGCGGCCGGCGTCCGGATAGATTCTGTCATGAACATGGCACACTGGAAATATCCTCTGTCGTCGTCGGACCCCGCAGTCGTGCAGAAAAGCATGGACGGAATGAGGACATCGCTGCACAACGCGAAACTGTGGGGTTCGGACGCCGTGCTGCTGGTGCCGGCGGTCGTCAATCCGCAAACCAGTTATCATGAGGCGTGGGTGCGCTCCCAGAAGCAGATTCGGGAACTGATCCCGCTGGCCGCCGAGTTGAAGGTGGTGATCGCGATTGAAGAGGTCTGGAACAAGTTCCTGCTGAGTCCACTCGAGATGGCGCGATACATCGATGAGTTCCGCAGCCCCTGGGTGAAGGCATGGTTTGATGTGGGCAACGTCGTGCTCTACGGCTATCCGCAGGATTGGATCCACACTCTGGGCAAGCGCATCGTCAAAGTGCACCTGAAAGATTTTAAGGTTGACCACAGTTGTTTTGAATGGGTGGACCTGGGCGATGGCGAGGTGATGTGGCCTGCGGTCCGTCAGGCTCTCATTGCCACCGGTTATTCAGGTTCTGTGATCTGCGAACTCAAGACCGGCGACGAAGCTTACCTGCGCGACCTCAGCGGTCGCATTGACCGCCTGCTCATTCAGACGTGAAGCGTTCGGGCCGGATGGTCTCCTAAGGGTAAATCTATCTGGGCCAGAGGTCGGTTCGTCCCCGAGGGAGGAGCCTGCCACGTCCCTGCGCGTTCTCCGCGCATTATTTCCGCTTTTGTTCTCAAGGGCCTACAGGTGCTGTCTGCGCCGAAAGGGCGACAGACGGGTGAGTGTTCTGTGGCGTTTATTGGTCTCAAATCCCTGCGCGGGCGGTGCAGTGAAGAGGATGCGGTTGACAAGCCGTTCACTGAGCAGAGGCAGGCTGAACCCTCTATAGCCCTCTCATTTGCAAGTTGCTCTTGCCTCCTTCAACAGGTGACCCTTTTTGCTTCGACACATTACGAAAACCAACAAAAAGGGTTGACAACCTTTCGCTAATGTGTTTAGATTGCTGCCCGTTGGGTAGTTATAGGGTCACACCTTAAAGTTTCACTGCTAACTGGGGTCAGGCCTATTCGGTAGTCAATGAGGCCAGCCCATGCGTCTTCTTGGGATCCTCTCAGGTCACAAATGCTCAATTTTAGGGAGGTGCACTACATGCGATTTCGGGCTGTATCTCGATTCGCAATATGGCTCATCGCAATCGCCGTTATCGGTCTCGGTTTTACTCAGCGGCTGAATGCGCAGGTCCTCTACGGCTCCGTCGCAGGAACGGTAACTGATCAATCCGGCGCGGTTGTGCCGGGAGCGGCAATCACAATCGTGAACGACAATACGGGGCTGACTCGCAGCACTACCGCGGGAGCGGCGGGTGATTACACCATCATCGACCTTCCTGCGGGAACATACACACTCACCGTAACCGCCCAGGGATTCAAGCCGGTCAAGCAGACCGGCATCCGGATTACTGTCGGTTCCGTGAACCAGCAGAACGTCCAACTTGCGGTGGGCGCCGTGACTCAGGAAGTTACAGTTTCCGGTTCTGCCGCCGTCTTGCAGACGCAAAAAGCGGATGTTCACACCACGATCAGCAACTACGCGGTGCAGAACCTGCCGCTGAACGTTTACCACAATTTCCAAAGCATTGAATTGCTGACGCCCGGGGTGGTTTCTCTCTCGGCTATTCAGAGCAACTATCCGAATTCTCTCGCTGACACACCGGACCGCTCCCTTGCCATCAATACGAACGGGTTGCCGCAGCACATCAACACCTCGCGCGTGGATGGCGCCACAGATGTGTTCCTGTGGCTCCCCGACCACATGGTGATTGTGCCTCCGGCGGCGACGGTGCAGGAAGTCAACGTGCAGACATCGAACTTCAATGTTCAAAAGGGTCTGACGGCCGGCGCGGCCACGGACGTGATCACCAAGTCAGGAACAAACCAACTCCATGGCCAACTCTATGGTTATCACACCGACGCGGCACTTGACGCACAGAATGCGCTTGTGCACACTCCCAGCGGCAAAGCTCCCAAGAACATCCAGAACAACGACGGCGCGGCAGTAGGCGGGCCGATCGTAAAGAACAAGGTGTTCTTCTTCGGCAACTGGGATGGGTTTTTCCAGCGCCAGAACGCGGCGAGCCAGCACCTGATTCCGCCCACGGACATGCGGGGTGGAGATTTTTCATCTTACCTTGGTGCGCCGCTCTTTGCAGACGCTGCGCACACGCAACCCATCAATGTTTGCACAACCGATGGCGGTACTACTCAGTTGCGTGAAGGAATGATTTTTGACCCGACCACCGGCGACCCGAATACAGGGGCAGGTCGTTGTGCTTTCACAAACAACATTATCCCTTCCAATCGGATCTATCAGGGTTCATCCAATTTCTGGCAACTCATGACCGGCTATACTCCCAATTCAACATTCGGGCAGCCGTTCACAGAGAATACTTCGTACAACGATGTCCGTCTGCGCAACCAGGCCTGGAATCGGAACATTTACACCGGCAAGGTTGACTACAACATCAGCGATCGCCAGACCCTCTGGGGAAAGTACACGCTCCAGAA
This sequence comes from Terriglobia bacterium, assembly GCA_035652895.1. Classification (GTDB taxonomy): domain Bacteria; phylum Acidobacteriota; class Terriglobia; order UBA7540; family UBA7540; genus SCRD01. Next base: position 25,119 of record DASRCX010000050.1, on the reverse strand, counting down.
AGCGCGGCTGAATGATGCTAACGATTACGGCGTCGCCGGGCAGGGCAGCGGTACCGGCGTTACCGATGATACGGCCCAGACCGTGACCATTGGCCACACCTGGACGGCAAAGTCGAACATGGTGCTCACCGGCCATCTTGGCTTCACTCGTATGGGCGAGCACAACCAGACGGCTGACTTCGGAAAGAATTACGGCCAGACGGTGCTTGGTCTCGTGGGTAGCAACACCCCAACCAACGACCCGCGGTATAGCGGTATGCCTGGAATTGCGATGAGCGGTTGGACGACGCTCGGAACCAGTCAATCGTGGGAACCCGTGTGGCGGAACGATTGGCAGTTGACGCTCGATGAAAACGCGACGTTAATCAAGAACAAGCACACGATTGTGTTTGGATTCGACGCGGCCCACAACCACATGAACCACTGGCAGCCGGAAATCGTCTGCTGCCCGCGTGGCTATGTTGCTACCGGCCAGTACAACACGTTCCTGGACCTGAACGGCGACGGGAGCGCGGCGACGGTGTACGATGCTAATGGAAACAAGCTCGGCTTCAATCCCGCGCCCTGGAACAGCGTGGCCGCTTTTGATCTCGGATTGGCGAACGACGTCCAAAACGGACAGCAGTTTATCAAGGCCACGAACAAGGACTGGCAGGAAGCCCTCTACATCGGGGACACTTACCGGATCACTTCCAAACTCACCGTTGATGCCGGACTCCGCTGGGAGTATTTCCCGCTGATTACTCGCGACGGCGCCAGCAAGTTCGAAGTCTACGACGCCGCCACGAACCAGTTGTTTCTTGGTGGACTGGGGAACCACGATACGCACTTGAACAACACCCCGCTGGGAGTCACCAGCAGCAAGAAGCTGTTTGCTCCGCGATTGGGAATCGCCTACCAGCTCAACGATAAGACAGTTGTGCGCACTGCGTACGGAATCACGTATGACACGCTGCCTCTGGAGCGTCCTCTCCGCGGCTTCTGGCCATACACGATCGGTGCAAACAACTTCGTTTCCATTTCAGGGGTCAGCAGCGCGGTCACTCAGTACCTCCCGTACGCGACCTTCAATGCGGCAAACAATGCAGCAAACAATATTCCCGGTTCGCCCGCAACATCAACAGGTTTGTTCGAGGGTGTTCCGGTGATTCAGGCCCCGACAGGATTTTCGTCGGGAGTCCTTACGCCTCCCGGTAACGTAACGATTGGTACGCTCGCGCCGGGCGAATTCAAGCGCGGCTACGTGCAGTTCTGGAATTTCACGGTTGAGCGGAAACTGCCGGGCGACGTTTTGTTGAACGTGGGCTACGTTGGCAATCACCTGGCCCACCAGTTCAACGGCCGCCAGGTTCAGGCTGCTCCGCTCGGATCGGGCACTCTCGGCCAGCCTCTGCGCGCAGCGTTTGGCCGCACGGCGGACACGTATCTCTTCAATGGCTATCTCGATTCTCATTACAACTCGCTGCAGGTTTCGTTGAACCGCCAGGCGACCAAAGGCCTGTTCCTTCAGGGTGCCTACACGTACTCAAAGGTGATCGGCTATATGGACGACGAAGGATGGGAAAACGGCCTGTACTTCAACTGCCCCGCCAACTCTCTGCTGCCACAAGGCTGCCAGGGGTTGAACCGTCATACTCTGAGCTTTGACCACACGCACGTGCTGTCCATGGCGTTCATCTACAACCTGCCTTTCGGGGCCGGCCAGAAGTGGGCCAACACCGACAAGGCTGCCAGGGCAGTCCTTGGAGGCTGGCAGGTGAACGGCGTCCTGACAGGCATCTCGGGTTCTCCTCTCTACCCGAGCCAGACCAGCAGCTTCCTGAACACTCCGTGGACCGGTCAGGTTCCCGACTATTCTGGAACGCTCGACATGATCAAGGGAACAGGACCTGGACAACTTTGGTTCAACACCACGGCCCTTGTTCCAGTGGAAAACGTGCGGATTGGTAATGCAGGCCGCGGCCTCTCCTGGCTGCGAGGACCTGGATTCGCACAACTCGATTTCAGCCTCTTCCGGAACTTCAAAATCACTGAACGATTTGGCTTGAAGGTCCGGGCTGAAACTCTGAACTTAACCAACACTCCGCACTGGTACAACCCGAGCGCGTTTTGCTCAATTACAACCGTCGGCGTCTGCGGCGGCAGTCTTGGGCAGATCACGAGTTCGTTTGGACCGAGGATCTTCCAGCTCGGAGCGGAAGTGGACTTCTAAGGTCTCGTCAGGGACGGCCTGTGCACCGTCTCTGAGCGGCCCAGGTTCAACCTGATGTACCAACCGTGGCGGGTGGAGATTGCGAAATCTCCACCCGTTCTTTTTTCCGGCTTCCCGGCTCGAAGAGGTTGTCGAAAAGCAGGTTCTGCATCCCTCATCCTGCGCGCGGCCCCGTACCGTATGGAACGGGCGCAGCGAAGAACCCCGGCATTTGTTTTCCATAGAGTACAGACGTGCTTCGCTTCGCTCAACATGACATTCTGGCCTTCGTCAGGCAGTTGTTACGTACCCCGATGGGTTTCATGCGTCAACCCCCTTTCGCGTTGCCTTCCACTTGCCCTGCGTGCTAAGAATCTAGGGAGGAGAAAGATTGAGAAGCACATGCCGCATCCCGGTCTATTTTATCTGGGTTGTGCTCGTGTGCCCGTTGCTGCACGGCCAATCCTCAAAGCTCATTGAAGAATCCAACCGCGCCCGCGATCTGATGGCTTCCGGCAAATACGAAGAGGCAATTCCAATTTACCGCTCGCTGGTGGCGGCGGTTCCCGGCAACGCGGGCCTGATAACCAACCTCGGTGTAGCGTACCACATGGCCGGCCACGAGCAGGAAGCTGTCATCGAGTTGGGAAAAGCGCTGAAGCTGGACCCGCGCAGCGTTCCGGCGAATCTTTATCTGGGCTATGCGTATCTGAGTCTCGGCGAGCCGGCGAAAGCGATCGCTCCGCTTGAAGTCGCGGTCCGGGCCGACCCTTCGGACTCAACCGCGCAGGGAAACCTTGCAGAAGCATTGTTCGCCCTCAAGCGGTTTCGTGAAGCGGCGGCACAATTCGAGAAACTAGCTCACCTTGATCCGGGTAATCCGGAAGTGTGGTATCGGCTCGGCCTTTGCTATCAGGCCCTCTCGCAGCAGAGCTTCGATGATTTGCAGAGGGTCGCTCCTGCCTCGGCATACTGGCTGGCGCTTGTGGCCGACTCGCGGGCCAAGGCAATGGAATTGAGCAGCGCCTTCTACCTCTACCGACAGGCGCTCGCCAAGGACCCAAAGCTGCGGGGGATCCATGCAGCGCTGGCGGCCGTCTATGAGAAGTCCGGTCACGCCGATTGGGCGAGGACCGAACAGCGGCGCGAAGAGCAGATGGGAAAACCGAACTGCGCGATTGAAAAGTACGAGTGCGCCTTTCGCGATGGCCATTACCAGCAACTGGCTGGTCTCCAGGGAAAAACTCCGGAGATCTACTACTGGAAGACGAAGGCATATCAGAAGCTGGCGGTTGATGCTCTGGCGCACCTGGGCCAGCTTCCGCCTTCGCCGCAATTGCATGAACTGCTGGCGACAATCAACGCGAACGAGCGACAGTTCCCGGCCGCCGTTGAAGAATGGCGGAAGGCCTACGAACTTTCCGGCCACAATATTGACATCGGCAAGCAGCTTGTCCTCGCACTCTTTCAAGTCCAGAATTTCACGGAGGCGCGCGAGTTGTTGCAGGGCCTCGTCGAGAAACAGCCAAAGTCCGCGGAATTGAATTACCTCTACGGCTTTACTCTTCTGAGCTTGAAGCAGCCCAAAGATGCCGCGCATTATCTGGAGCTTTCTCTTCAGATGGAGCCGGGTTCGTTGCCCGCGCACAGCGCGCTGGCGCAGGCATATCTGGCCATGGGCGAGTCAAAGCGGGCGATCCCGCACCTCAAGGCGGCGCTGCCCATTGATCATGATGGCAGCATCCACTACCAGCTTGCGCGCGCGTATCAGGCAAGCGGCCAGATGGAACTTGCTCGCGACATGCTGGAGCAGTATCAGAAAATCCACAGTGCTCAGCAGGCCGAGCAGCAGACGCTCCAGGAGCAGGTCCGAATCACGGCGCCCGGCCCAGGATAGAGGTGGGCATCAGTGTCCATACCTTATTGCTGCGGTTCTTCCACTTTCAGGAATTGATTGGCCTTCACTCCCTTCAGCCACTGGACGATGCCGCTGGGCCAGCGGATTTCAATTTCATCGACCACGGCGGTTTTGCCGAGGCCGAAGTGAACGCCGAAGTGGCTGGATGAAGCATAGCCTACGGCGCTGGTCATGTGGTTGTACTGGCTGCCGATGCGCACGCGCGCCCCGATGCCGTCCCGGTTGCTCTTGCGCCCGACCAGGTTCAGAATCAGCCAGTTATTTTCAACAGGGCTGACGTTCTCCCAGATTTCCGCCGGCCCTTCAAGCGATGATGTCACCACGTCGATCTTCCCGTCGCGGTTGAGATCTGCAAAGGCCGCGCCACGGTGCGCCTGCGGGACCTGGAAATCCGTGCCCGCTTCGCGAGAGACGTCGGCGAACTTGCCGTTTCCGAGATTTGCGAAGATGCTGTTCGGCTGCTTGTACGTTGTGGCTTCGAAAAGCTCGACATTGTTGTCCACGTGGGAATTCGCCGTGAACAGGTCCTTGAAGCCGTCATTGTTGAAATCAAAAAGTCCGAGGCCCCATCCGCTTCGCGGCGCGGACAGCACGCTCATGCCGCTGCTGTAGGTGGCGTCCTCAAACATGCCCTTGCCCATATTGCGGAAGAGCGGAAAAGTTTCGTTTGAAAGGTCGGTGACAAAAATGTCCGGCAGCCCGTCATTGTTGTAATCGCGGAAATCGACGCCCATATTCGAAACCGGTTCGCCGTTGTTGAGCAGCGCCGCGCCGGCGAAAAGCCCCACTTCTTCGAAAGTCCCGTTGCCCAGGTTGTGATAGAGATAGTTGGGCATATTGTCGTTGGTGACATAGATGTCCATGAAGCCGTCGTTGTCGTAATCGGCGAACCCGACGGCCATGCCGCGCCCGACGTGCTTGCCGAAGCCGGCCTGCACGGTGACATCCTCAAACGTGCCGTCGCGCCGGTTGCGATAGAGCGTGCAGGTCAGCCCCTCGAAATATTTCGGATGGCAATAAGTGCGCAGATTGCGTGCGCGGTCACCGCAGAAGCGGTTATGCTCGAGCGAGAATATCGAGTAATTCACCACGAACAGGTCGAGCCAGCCGTCGTTGTCATAATCAAACCAGCCGCCGCCCACGGCCCACTTGTCGCTCTTGATGCCGGCGTGCTGGGTGACGTCTTCAAAAGTACCGTCGCCGCGGTTGCGGTAGAGGATATTGTGGAAGACACCGGCGACGAAGAGGTCCACATGGCCGTCATTGTCATAATCTGCTGCGGCCGCGCCCATGGAGTAGCCTGCGCCTTCAAGGCCCGCCTGCTTTGTCACGTCGGTAAACTTCATTCCGCCCTCGTTGCGGTATAGACGGTTGAAGTACTTCGGATCATCCTTGTTCATCGACGGAAGCGACGCGCCGTTGGCGAAAAAGATGTCGGGCCAGCCGTCGTTGTTGTAATCGAACACCGCAATGCCGCCCGTCATGGTTTCAATCAGGTGTTTTTCAGGTGTGGGATGATTTTCAACCGCAAAATTCACGCCGCCTGCGGCGGCAACATTGCGGAATTGGATCGGATCGACCGCCGGTGCGGCCTGTGCCGCAAAGCCCAGGCGGCCGGCCATCAGGGGAAGGCAAAGCCCCGCGCCTGCCTTCAGCAGGTCGCGCCTGGTCAGTTGATTGGCCATGGGCGGCGGACTTCCCGGGATTTTGTCATGACGTAATCTTGCCATTTCAAAACAATGCCAGTCAATGAACTGCGGAATTACGGCGGTGAGTTTATCTCCGATGGTTCAGAATTGCGGCGTAAAGCCCCCTTACACTGCATGAACACTGTTGCAGCAGGTTTTTCCCGGTAATCTTCGGCATGCTCCCTCTGCGATATAATCAGGGACTGCATCTTCACTGCTTCAAAAGTTCACATCAAAGGATTGCGTTCCATGTGGAAAATCCGTGCCGCTGCCGTCCAGTTTGAACACGCCGCCGGCGACAAGGCTGCGAACCTCTCCAAGGTCCGCGATTTTGTCATGCGTGCAGCTCGCGAGCGCGTGGACCTGATCGCGTTTCCCGAGTGCTGCATCACCGGGTACTGGTTTCTGCGCCATCTTTCCCGAGAGGAACTCGTCCGGCTTGCCGAGCCGGTCTTCGACGGCCCGTCGTCGCAGGCATTGATGGGACTCGCGAAAGAATACAGAATGACGATCGGCGCCGGGTTGATTGAAATTGCCGACGGCGGCCCGATGTACAACACGTATGTCGTGGCGATGCCCGACGGGTCGGCGCGGCGACACCGCAAGCTCCACGCGTTTGTCAGCGAACACATTTCGAGCGGCAGTGAGTACACCGTTTTTGATACGCCGCACGGGTTCCGGGCGGGCGTCCTTACCTGTTATGACAACAACCTGGTCGAAAACGTGCGCATCACCGCGCTTGCCGGGGCCGAAGTCCTTCTTGCTCCGCATCAGACGGGCGGCTGCCGCACTCATAATCCGCACCTGATGGGACTGATCGACCGCCGCCTGTGGGACGAGCGCGCGCAGAACCCCGAAGCCATCGAGCGCGAGTTCCTCGGCCCAAAAGGCCGTGGCTGGCTGATGCGATGGCTTCCCAGCCGCGCGCACGACAACGGCATTTTTCTGATCTTCAGCAACGGCGTAGGCATTGATGACGACGAGATTCGCACGGGCAATGCGATGATCATTGATCCGAACGGCCGCATCCTGGCTGAGACTTCGAAACCGGGCGACGATATGGTGATCGCGGACCTTGATGGCGCGCTCGTTGCTCCGAGCGTCGGCCAGGCATTCCTGAAAGCCCGCCGTCCGGAGCTTTATCGCACCCTGACCGAACGCACCGGCCGCGAGGAAGACACGCGCAGCCTGAAGTTCAAGGAATAGCGGCTCCTGCCGGAATTTCCCATGCCCCGGCATCCCATTCAAAGCTCTGTTCATGGTGTCATCCTCAGCAGAGAGAAGGACCTCCGAAGTTCCCGCAAAGTAAACTTCACCACCGATCCATACCGTTCGCAGAACGCCCATACCGATACACAGCCGCTCGTCTGGACGGCGCTCGCCAATTTGATCGCCCGCCCCTCAATGCTCATGCCTGTGCAAATGGGAATGGGCGTGCACTTCGCCTGATTTGTGCACGTGCAGGTGCGAGTGGAGCAGACCGGTGCTTTTCAGCAGGGCCGTATCGCCCAGGATTTGCGCGGGCGGACCTTCGGCCACGATGCGCCCTTCGTGGAAAACAAAACAGTCGTCAGCTACATCCTCGACGATGTCGAGATCGTGCGTTGTTGTGACGATGGTTTTTGCGCCGCCTCTTGCCCGCACCAGAAAATCAATCATGCGGCTGGCGCTCTTCGGGTCAAGTGCCGAGGTCGGCTCATCGAGCAGCAGAATTTCAGGATCGAGCACGAGTACCGACGCAAGCGCCACCCTCTTTTTTTCGCCCATGGAAAGATGGTGCGGCGAGCGGTCTTTCAGGTGCGTGATTTCCATCATCTCGAGCGTCTCAGAAACTCTGCGTCGTACCTCATCCACGCGCAGGCGGAGCTGGAGCGGCCCAAATGCAACCTCATCAAAAACGGTAGGTGAAAAAAGCTGGACGTCCGGATTCTGAAACACAAGCCCAACGCGGCGGCGGAATTCCATTCCGAACCCGTCGTTTTCAAAAGCGTCTTCGGTGAGCAGCTTGCCGCAGAAGCGAACCGTTCCTTCATCGGCGAAGGCGAGTCCGTTCAGGATCCGCAGCAGCGTTGACTTGCCGGAGCCGTTTGCGCCAAGCAGCACTGCGCGGCGACCTGCATTCACCGTCAGGTCAAGGTGGTCGAGCGCTGTCACATCACGGTAGCGGTACGTGACGCCACAGACTTCGAAAACCGGGACCGGCCCTGCGCCGTTCGAGTTGTTCATCTTCCCCACCACAATGCCGCGACGGAGACGGCGGCGAATCCCGCCAGCATTGCCCAGTCAAGACTTCGAGCGCGGAAATCGTCCAGGAGCGGGACCTCACCTCGATAGCCGCGCGATTGCATCGCCAGATAAACATCAGAACTGAGGTCAAAAGTCTTCGACAGCAGCACGCCGGCGCTTGCTGCCGCCAGCTTGCGCCGCTCGCGGCCGTTCAGTTCGCCCACCATGCGGCTGCGGCGGGATTCGAACATGTCGTGCGCGTTCTGGAGCAGGAGGAACAGATAGCGGTAAGTCATGCCCAGCACCGTCACCAGCACGGCCGGCACCCGCAGCACGCGCAGCGCTTTGAGCACGTGGTTCCACGGTGTTGTCAGCACCAGCAGCACGCATAATGTGGCTGCCGTCTCCACGCGCAGCACAAGATAGCCCGCACTCACGAGGCCTTGCGCTGTCACTTTCCATCCAAAGCCGGGAAGCTGAAAGACAACTTCCCCCGGAGTCACAAACGGAGCGGGAAAAGCGATCACACCCGTAAACAGCAGTACGGCGATCCACACTCTTTTCAGCAACAGGCTGAAGGGCACTCGTGAAAGCGCCGCCAGCGCAACAGTAACCACGAAGAGGGCAGCAATTACGGAAAGCCGTTGCGCGGCTGCGGCGGACACGATCAATGCCAGAATGCCCACCAGCTTGACGCGTGCGTCCATGTGCTGCAACAGGCCGTCAGCGCGGGCTGGTTGTTCCGCGTAGAAGGCATGCTCCATGGCATCCACAAAGCCTGCTGTGGTGCGCTCAAGAAAGCCTCGTCCGCCTTTTCTCGTGTCGCGCGGCATCGCTCAGGTCTCCTCCGTGCGAGCGGACGTGCGGGGTGCCGGTCGCGCCCTTGCCGCAAGCCAACCCGCCGCAACTGCAACCAGAATAATGACGCCAATGCCAAACATGGCCGAGAGAATATAACCGAACGCCGGTGCGTGTACGAATGGCGGCGAGTAATCAGGAAACGGCGCGGTCCAGATGCTCGAGAGCCGAGCCAGGCCGGTCGGCACCGCTGCCGGCGGAGCAACGTTTCCCGAAGCCCGCGCAATCTGCTGCCGCGCAGCCGGGTCCTGAAAATCGCGAGCACTCCATTCTCCCCAGGCCTTTCCCGCCGCCAGAAGACCGAGCGGTGCGAGCACGAGCAGCAGGCCGACAGCCGTCCAGAGCGGCCTAGCGGCGCGCCAGGCGCTTTCCATTGCCGCCGGCTGTGCTTTCGACTGTGGCATCGGAACGCCCGGTGCGGTGAACCGGAGCAGGGCCGGATTCGCCCGCTGCAAATAACTTACAACGCCGCCCGTAATCACCAATTCCGCAAGCCCGACGAAAGTGAGATGCCCGATCATGATGGCCGGGACGGCGATGCTGAGCGGATATGGAGCATAGAGCGGCGCACCGGAGGCGTTCTTGAAGAAATGCGGCTGGAGGCCCAGTTCGATGGCGGCACACAAGGCCGCTCCGTTGATGGCCAGATAGCCGGCAAGAGACGCCGCCACGACGCGCCTCGAAGAAGTGATTGCCGACCGGCCCGCCACGGCACGGTAAACAAGCCAGGCGACCAGCGAGCCGACAATCGCCATGTTGAAACAGTTCGCTCCGAGCGTCGTGACGCCCCCGTCGCCAAAAAAGAACGCCTGGATGAAGAGCGCCGTCGAAAGCGCCAGGATAGAAGCCCAGGGGCCAAGCACGATGCTGGCGATTCCTACGCCGACCGCGTGCGCCGTGGTGCCGCCCGGAATTGGAATGTTGAACATCATGATGACGAAGGAGAAGGCGGCGAACACCGAAATCATCGGAACCATGCGCGTAAACAGCAGCTTGCGCGACTTGCGCAGCGCCGCGTACCAGAAGGGCGCGGCCCCGCCATAAAGAGCGGCACAGGTAGCCGGACTGAGGTAGCCGTCGGGGATATGCATGAGTGCGTCACCGCGCTGAACGAGATGGGGTCGGACTGACCCGCGCGAAATTCAATTATAGACCGGATTCCAGAGACCCCCGCAGCGAAGCCGGAGGCCTTTCGAAGCGGTTGGGGGAAGGCCGCCGAACCGGCCGGGGGAAACGATCATTTGACAGAATGTTCGGCCAGAGTTCTTGTCGCACGTGAATTTTGCAGTCATTTGTTTTCAATAGGATAGAGGGATTCGTTTTCCGGTTCGTTTTTCCACATGTGCTGATTCTAAAGCACTTCTCCGGTTCGTTCTCCGGTTCGTTTTGTCCCATTTTGAAGGGCCGATCCTTTGTTTTCAATAACTTCTCCGGTTCGTTTTTGCAAAATTGATGTTTTTTGTCCCATTAGCCCCTTTTCTTGCGTCGGCCGAGGCTACCGTCCTTCGCCACGAGCCGCTGCTGCTTTTCGGAGGCGGCAAGGCAAGAACAGGCGGCGGTGCGAGTAGGATGGTTTCCAGGCTCCCCTCCGGTGCGGGTCTTCGCCGTAACCTTGCAGGGCTTCTCACCCGCGATCTAAAAGACTAGCATAGTAGCCACTCCTTGTCAAGCGAAATCTGCATGAAGCGAGCCTGGCGGCGCAGCCGCAGGCTTATTCTGACAGCGTTCGGCGCGGTCTCCTGGGACCTTCAACCAGGCCGCGCGAAATTGGGGACTCTGCCTGTAATCCGAAGCGGGAGGCCATTCCGGGGTTCCTGAACATTGCGTTTCCAGTTGGCCGCAGGTGCGGTACACTTTCCGCGCAGGGCCCATGAAACTGTTTTGAAGGCGGGACGATGACGAAAACGAGCGAGTGTTACGTCGGAGTGGACCTGGGAGGAACGAGCCTGCGCGTGCTTGTGGCGGACGAGGACAACAGGGTCCTTGCGACGCGCAAGGTGCGCACGCTCCAGAGCGGAGGGCCGGGCCGGCTGATCCATCGGATTGCGGCAGTGGTGGAGGCGGCGCTGGAGGACGCCCGTGTAAAGCGCTCGAGCGTCCGCGCAGTAAGCGTGGGCGCCCCGGGACCGATCGACCGCTCGCGCGGTATTGTGGAGGAAGCTCCGAACCTCGGATGGAGGCGCGTGCCGCTGCGGTCGGAGCTTCGCCAGTTGCTGCGCGTTCCCGTTTTCGTCGAGAACGACGTCAACGTCGGCCTGGTGGGGGAGCACGCGCTCGGCGCCGGGCGCGGCGCGAAGAACGTGGTCGGGATTTTTGTCGGCACGGGGATTGGCGGCGCGTTGATCCTCGATGGTCAGCTCTATGAAGGCAGCCGAGGCGGTGCAGGCGAAATCGGCCATACCGTGATAGCCGTTGGCGGGCCGCTCTGCGGCTGCGGACGCAGGGGCTGCGCGGAGGCGCTGGCCAGCCGTACGGCGATGGAGCGCGACGTGCGAGCGGCGATCAAGACGGGCCGCAAGAGCCACGTGCTGAAAATCATGAAGAAGAAAAACAAAGAGCGCATGACCAGCAGCATTATCGCGGCGGCCCTGAAAAAGAATGATCCCGTCATGCGCGAAGTGATGGAACGCGCACAATTCCATCTGGGAATCCTCGCTTCAAACGCCGTGAATCTGCTTGACCCGGAATGCATCGTCGTGGGCGGCGGGATTGCGGCGAGGCTCAAGGAAACCTACGTTGGCCCGATCCGCGAGACGGCCTATGAGTATTTTCTGCGGCCCTCCGACCGCGACCGCGTGCGGATCGTGCCGGGCCGGCTGGGTGACGATGCCGGCGCGCTGGGTGCCATCATGCTGGCCCGGCAGCGCCTTATGTGAACTGTGGGGTGGACCGCGGCGTGACGGGCTCCGGCTTCACGTCTTCCTCGTTCGCAGCCGGCTAAAGCGATTCCATAGGCACAAAAAAAGATGATTGCTGCAAACGTGCGGGGAAGGGTTCCGGCGGCTGAAAGGCCAGAATGATTTGAAAAGTGTGCGGCTGGATGAAGTCTGAGATCGGGAGCTTGAATGCGGAATCATCCTTCATGATCGGTTCGATCAGTGCGAGCGCTTCCAGAACGGGGTAAATGACCTGGCCGGCGGGAGACGGCGGCACTTCAATCCGGTTTGCAGTGAAGCCCAGCACCGCGCCGGTCTCGAAAAAGTGCCAGGCAAGGCATGCGCATAATTCAACGCCCTTTTCAAATTTGTCGAGCGTGGCAGGCCGAGCGTCGGGGACCCGGCAGTCAAACACCAGCCGTATGCGGCGCTCATCTTCGCTTGTGAATTCCCGCACCTTCAGTTGCCGCGACCTGGCAGTGGCTTTCCAGTCGATGTGGCGGGCGGAATCACTCTGCTGATAATCGCGGATGGCGTAAAGGTCGTGGCTGCGGCCCTTGAGGTCATTGTCTGTTTCGGCGCCGATGGACGACAGCAACTTCAGGAATTTCCCAGTCGGCTGAATGTTGGGGAGCGCCAGCGCTTCCTGGCTGCAGGTGATGCTTCGCGTCTTGCGAAGGAGGCCGAAGGGGAAGCGCGTGCTGATGCGCAGAGTGTCCTGCAAGTATCTGCCGCGCCTCGGAAACGTAAGCCGGACCTCCTCGCGGACCGATGATCGGCGGGGAAGATACGGAAGATATACCTCCTGTGAGAGGATTGCGGGGATTGCGCCGCGGGCGGCGGAAACGCGACCGGAAATTGTCACGGAAAACGTCGGGAACCATCGCTTGCGATTCTTCAGCCGCAGCCGCGCACCGATGGGCCGGCCGGCGAAGACGTGCTCCGGCAGAGTCAGTTCAAATTCGAGGCCCTGAAGGACAATCCTTGAACATACGCCCGAGACCGCAATGGCGGCGATCATGCAGGAGAGAACGATGAACAGCAGGTTATTCCCCGTGTTCAGGGCGGCGAGGGCGATCACTGCAATCGCGGCCAGATAAACAACGCCTTCGCGCGTGAACTCATACTCGACTTTCATCAGCCAGCGGTCAAGCGCGCTGCGCCGGGCAAGATAGGGTACGACACGCACCGCTACAAAGGCCGTCAGCAGGAGCGAAAGTGCCGCAACCGACGCCGCCGGCACGTAAAGCCCGGACTGGCTGAGCGCCGTGGCGTAAAGGGCGAGGTAGAGCGCAAGCGAGAGCCCGAGCAGCGCCAGAAAAAAACGCCGCCACGCGGGGAAGTCAATGCGTGCGGAGAGACGTCTTAGAGCCGGCGCAATTCCGCGGATGGAACGGACGGATTGGGCGGAGGGGGACATCAGCGCACAGGATATTTATTCTACGGCAAAACGCTGCGGCCGCTTGAGCACGAGGATTTCTTCGCGATCGGATTCAGTTCGCCGGTCCGGCGATCACAGATCGCCGCTGCAGGAAAATGTTCGCCGGTCACAGGTTGCCGCTGAAGGAACATTCATCGAGTCGATTGACAGGTTCTCCGGCGGCGTATTAATCTCGAATGCATGAATACGAAAAGTGAAACGGAACGTCTGGCCCGAATGGTGAGGCTTGATCAGGTGGATTCGCTCGAACTGGTCTCTGCCAAAACGGGCATTCCTGCGGAAAAACTCGCAGAGCGATGGCAATCGAGTTCAAGCGGCGATTCGGCCCGTACCTCGGGCGGAAGGGTAAAGCCTCTCGCTCGACCCAAGGGAACCGTACCCCGTTCCTGAGCTTCCTCAAGTCGTCCTGACCAATGCATGTCATTCTGAACGGAGCAAAGGACCTCTGCAGCACGCAGGTGATCCGGACTCCTGCTTAGATTTGTTCGCCGCCGAACCGATTAGAGCGGCACGGGCACACTTTCTACAACCTCGCGCAGAATCATTTCGGCCTGGTCCGGTCTCTTCATCGCGGACGCATAGTTTGAGCGGACCATCGTGCGGTGGGCGAACACGGGCAGGACCAGGCGCTTGACGTCGTCAGGAACGCAATAATTCCTGCCTTCGAGGAGTGCCATCGCCTGCGCCGCGCGATAGAGCATCATCGAGCCGCGCGGACTGACGCCGAGAACGAGATCGGGGTGATTGCGTGTCTTCTCAACGATGGCCAGCAGGTAATGGACCAGTTCATCGGCAACCTTGACGTGCCGCACCGCCTTTTGCACTTCCACGACTTCGCCGGCGGTCATGCAGGGCCGCAGATTCGCCAGCGGGTCGTCCAGCGCGAAATTCTTCAGGACTTCCTTTTCGCTTTCGACGGGCGGGTAACCGATCCGCAGGCGCATCAGAAAGCGATCAAGCTGCGATTCGGGCAGAGGATAGGTCCCGTGATGTTCAACCGGGTTCTGCGTGGCCACCACCATGAAGGGCAGCGGCAGCGGATAGGTGCGATTGTCCACCGTCACCTGAAACTCATTCATGGCCTCGAGCAGCGCGCTCTGCGTCCTGGGCGTTGTGCGGTTGATCTCGTCGGCGAGAATGATGTTGGCAAAGATGGGTCCGGGACGAAATTCAAAGGTTTCAGTCTGCTGGTTGTAGATGCTGGTGCCGATGACATCAGAAGGCAGCATGTCCGACGTAAACTGAATCCGCTGAAATGAGCAGTCGAATGAGCGCGCCAGCGAATGCGCTAACGTGGTCTTCCCGACGCCCGGAACGTCTTCGATCAGGAGATGTCCGCGCGCGAAAAGCGCCACCAGCGCAAGCTGGACGACATCATCCTTGCCGCGAATCACGCTCTGGACGGAATCGCGCACACGCGTAAGCAATTCTGAAGTTGATGCCGCGTTGGCTGATGTCTGGTCCACGATGCCGCGAAGGTCCCCTGGTTCTTCGATGCCGCCCGGGGCACTAGACCCCTATGGCGAAATCTGTTATTTTGATAACCACGGGCGATTAACTCAGCGGTAGAGTGCTACCTTCACACGGTAGAAGTCAGAGGTTCGAGTCCTCTATCGCCCACCATCTTTCTTCGATCAGGAACGGCGCAAGCCGCCGGAGTGCTGCTGTCCATCCTTCCTGCGGTCCACCACTTAATGTAGCGGACAACTGCAAGCCACGTCTATTTGATCGGCACTATGACAAGGCCGCATGAACCGCGGCGCACGACTGTAGCGGCGATCCGTGATCGCCGGAATGTTCTGTGACGATGACGCATCGCAACTACAGCAAAAAATTTCCTGTCGAATTGCGACCGGCGTTGCGGTACACTGCGGTCATTGGACACAGACCAGGCAGTGGCATGACCTCACGGGCCTTCACAAGTCCTGAAGGCAGATTTTCCGGGTAAAGGAGAAGGCTATGAGCAAGGATGTTTCACGCAGAAAGTTCCTGGGAGAGCTTGCAATCGGTGGCGCAGCAGGCGTAGGAATCCTGACGGGCCTTCATGGCACGTCGCAGGCGGCAACAACCGAGACGCTGCCGCACCGCGCGCTTGGGAAGACCGGCGAAAGCGTTTCAATCCTGGCTTTCGGCGGCGGCAGCCGCTTCGGCATGTATAGAGACGAAGAGGAAGCGCTCGCCGCGCTGAACCGGGCGCTCGACCTGGGAATCACCTATGTCGATACAGCGCACGCATACGGAAGCCCGCAGGGCGAAAGCGAGCGGCGCATAGGGAAAGTCCTCAAGGCGCGGCGGAAGGGAATTTTTCTGGCCACCAAAATCGAAAACCGCACGCGCGACGGCTTTCTTCGTGATCTCGAAATCAGCCTGAAGCGCCTTGATATGGACCACGTTGATCTTGTGCACATCCACAGCCTTCGGTTGGAAGACGATCTGGCGAAAATTGAAGCACCTGACGGCGCGCTGAAAGGCCTGCTCGAGGCCAAAGAGCAGAAGATGGCGCGCTTCATCGGGATGACCAGCCACACCGACGGTCCGACCCTTGCCAAGGCAATTGAGCGCCACCCGCTTGATTGCGTGCAGATGGCGCTGAACGCGGCCCGCAATGGCAAATTTGAAGTCACCGCCCTGCCCGCAGCGCGGAAGAAAAACCTGGGCATTATCGCCATGAAGATTACCGGGCAGGAATTCCTTCTCGGCGAAGGACCGGGAAAGACCAGCATCGACGAACTCCTGCGATACTCGCTGAGCCTGCCGGTGACCACAGGGGTAATCGGCATGCCGAAAGTGGCCGACATCGATCACAACACGGCACTGGTGCGCCACTTCAGGAGGCTCGATGAAGAGGCGATGGACCGCATCCGCCGGCAAATGGCGCCTTCAACGGAGCCGCTGACGAAAAGGCTGGTCGGGCACCTCGATGTTGATCATCAGCACGTGTGCTGGGCGTAGGCTGGTGAAGATTGCCCCTCGTGAACCGCGGAGCATATGCGGTGTGAACTCGGGAGGTCCTTCGCTTCGTTCAGGACGACAGTGAGGCCCGCATGACAGGCAAGGGCCGCAGGGTACCATGCGCTGGCCCATCCGCGACGACGAGTCTCACGGATCCATCGACAACGTGAAAGACCCTGTCACTGCTGAACAAACTGGATAATCCCGAACCGCGTTGGCACGTGGAAGGTAACGCCTTCGGGGATGCTGCTCCAGGAGAGGAACCGTCGCTGGCTGTCGTTGCCGGGGCCGTCGGCGCGGAACAGATTCAATCGCCATTCGGAGCCGGCGATGATTTCTTTCACTCCCATCGAGGTCACCGGAATTCGCATCTCGCATGTCCAGATGTGGTGTGCGGGATCGATGCGGGTGGCGTGGTCGAAACCGGAATCCCATTCGGCATCGTTGAAGGGGACCCGGTTCTTGTCGATTTCGAGGTCGATCCATAGATTGTTTGGCGCAACTTCAAATTCGTAGTAATGGTTCACGCGCTCGGGCTGCGGATTGATAAACAGCTCGACGACGTCCCGGTTCCAGAGTTCCCATTTTTCGACGGCCGGATCGGCGTTCTCAAAGATGTTCAGTTCCGTGTATTTCGCGCGGTAGGCGAAATAGACGTATTGCGGCGTCCACACCGTGGCAACATCCGTTTGCGATTGTGGATAATGCTTCCGGCCCGTCATGTCGTGGTCCATGCGGACCCACTCCGCCGATTTCCACACGTCTTTATCGAGATTTCCATTGGGAACAAAATCCGCCGCCGCACGCCTGGAAACAATACGGACATTACTCGCATAGCTCATGCTTTGTCTCCCTTCAGATTCGGCAAGTAGAGCATCGATTTCGCGCCGCGAAGGCCCGGGGCTGGGGACGCCCTGGCATTTGTCGAGGCCCGTCGCGCCGAAGACGGCCCGGCGCATCCGTCGTTCCAAATCAGCGGCTTCAGCGGCGCGGGCCGGGTCCTGCTTCAGGTGCGCGATCCGCTGCTTCAGCATCTCGAGCGCTTCGTAATCTTCGATTCCCTGGCGCAGCATTTCCCAGCGCGTGCTGTCGATGGGGCCGTCTTCTCCGGGATAAACAAAGAAGCTGTCGCCCGAATGCCAGCGGCTTGCAGGCTGCTTCCAGGGATCGTCCGGCCACGATTGATACGCCCACCGCAGATATCCGGCGAGTCCGGCACGGAAGGCAATCCACGGCAGCAGGCGCGATTCCCATTGCGGCGAGTATATGAACGTGTTGGGCATGGCGGGCCCGCAGGCGGTATAGAAAGTTGTGGGGCCGACGTTTTGCCGCTCTTCCAGCAGACGGCGGACAATGGCTGGGCGCGCCAGATCGCTGTAATAAATCGTCAGGTCCCCGACGGTGCCGGATTGCTGGCTGGAACTGCCTCCGGCCAGCGCCACCTTTAATTCCGGAGCATCAGCCTTCAGCACGCTGAGGATTCCCTGTACGATGGGCTGCGGCTTCTCGTCGAACCCGATGTAGGTCCGATCGAGCCAGCCGCGTTCTTTGAGGTGACGAACGAAGGCGGGAAGGAATGCTCCCCAGACGTCGCGATAGGCTGCATCGCCAACGTTTGTGGGGCACACCTTCAATTTTCCTGTGGTCGTGTCGATGTATCCGATGTTGCAGAGGGAAGTGCGCCCGGGGCCGTCCACCATGGAGAAACAATGGATCGACTTATCGATTCCCGCTTTCATCATCATCTCGACATAGCGGTCGAAGACGGAAAAATCGAACTGGAATTTTGACGCCTGTCCGGTCTGGTAAGTTCCGGGGAACCGCCACTCGACCATCGAGGGATAGACAAAGCCGGTCTGCGAGCGCCAGGGATCATAAAGGATGCTGGTCGTGATGGATTTCTGCCCGTGTTCGGCAAGATTGCGCGTGTAGGCCTCGAGCAGCTTCCAGTGCTCGGGCGACCATAGTGGAACTTTCGCCATGCGTGCAACGGCGGCGGGATCCTGCCAGATGTTCAGATAGAAGTTGCCCTTGGTAATGTCCGGCAGTGTGAAGTCGAGCACGTGCAGAGAAATTTCGAAGCGTTTGCTTTCGCTGCCGGCGCGGACGCGTAACGCGCCATGGTAATCGCCCGGGGAGGCGTCTTTTGGGACCGAAATCGTGAGCCATACGCCCTGCGTCCAGTTGGGCTTGATTTCGGATGGAGGAGTTGGAAGCAGCGGGTCTGCCATCAATTCGCCGCGCTCTTCGGCCGGAACGTAACCGGGATACCGAATCTGCACCCAGGAGCAGGGAAGCGCGCTGCCGCCCGCGATTTCGGTGGATTCGCACGCCGCCTCAAACGGACTAAGCGACTCCGACGACCGTACGGCAAATTGCAGGGAGATGATTTCGTTGCGGAATGCTTCCGCGTCGACCACGGAATTTCGTGACGTCGGTATGCTTGCAGGAGTCAGCCGCATGCCTGTGCTGACTTCCCATGCCTGGAAGGTACCGCTCGTGGATTGAGCTTTAGCAACTGTAAGTGCGGGCAGAGAACCCGTAAGCAACAGCGCAACGAGCAAAAGAATCTTCTGGCGAGGCATGGATCATCTCCTGGATGCAGCGGCGGACCCCGCATGTATCCAGTGCGGAGTTCCGAATACCGCCAAAGCGAGTTTCGAAAACTTTCTAACTACTTCGTTGACGTGCGACTTGGGCAAGAGTAATCTTCAGAATACTGTTGAAGCGAAATTCTACACCAAAGAGAGGCCACAGGCACTATGGATCGAAGACAATGGCTCGGAATGATGGGCGCAACCCTTATCGGTCCCTCCGCCAGGCAGACGGTCGCGGCGGAACAACAGGGTTCGCGGCGTCTTCAAGGCAAGCGGCGGGAAATCTACCTGAGCGAATTTCAGCCCAAGAGCATGCTGAAAGTCCCGGTGACGAACATTACGCGGGCGAAATTTCCGGTGATCGACGTTCACACGCACCTCTCATTTTCTGCAGTGAACCGGAACGGCGTGGCGATCAGCGAAAAGATGAAATACCTTGCCGAACCTGCGGACGTGCTGGCGGTGATGGACCGCAGAAACATCCACACGCTGGTGGACCTGACGGGAGGGTTTGGCCAGGGGCTTGTGGATACGGTGCAGAAATATCACGTGCCTTACCCCGACCGTTTCATTGTCTTCACGGAGCCGTGGTATCCGCGCACGAATGAGCCCGGCTACCCACAGTTCCAGGCTGACGCTATCGAGAAGGCGCACAAGGCGGGAGCGCGGGGATTGAAAGTCCTCAAGACGCTGGGGCTTTACCTTCGAGAAAACATCACTTCGGGACCGCTGGTCAAGATCGACGACCGCCGGTTCGACCCGATGTGGGAAGTCTGCGGGAGTCTCGGGATGCCCGTGCTGATCCATACCGCCGATCCGGACGCTTTTTTTCTTCCCACCAACCGATTCAATGAACGCTATGAAGAGTTGAACAATCATCCGGACTGGTCTTTCTACGGCAAGGATTATCCGAGCAAGCGGGAACTGCTTGAGGCGCGTAACCGCGTTTTCGCCCGACATCCGCGCACGCAGTTTGTCGCGCTTCACGTGGGCAGCCAGGCGGGCGATCTTGCGGCCGTCGCGGAGCTTCTCGACCGCCTGCCGAATGTGCACGTTGAGACTGCCGCGCGAATCAATGAGTTGGGACGCCAGCCGCGCTTTGCGCGCAGGTTTTTTGATAAGTACCAGGACCGGATCATGTTCGGCACGGACGCCGTACCGCCCCCCTACGGCAATTCAACTCCTCAGCAGATTTTTGGCGACAAGCTTTATGAAATCTACTGCCGGTTCTTTGAGACTGAGGACGAGTATTTCGATTACGCTCCGGCGCCGAAGCCTCCACAGGGGCGATGGGAAATCTATGGAATCGGCCTGCCGGATTCGATCCTGCGCAAGGTTTACTACGAGAACGCGGCGCGGCTGCTGAAGATCAAGGTTTAGCGAATCGATTGCACGGAGCGGGTTGGAAATCTGCTCCTGAAGACCTGCTGGAGGAGACGGAAATGCGTTTGAGTGTGACCGGCGCCCTCGCGGCGCTTATGATCTGCGCGAGTTTATTGCCTGCTCAGAACAACATGGTGGTTGTGCGGCCCAAAGAGATTGACACTGTGCTGGTCAATCCCGGCATGGGGATCCAGACGTTCCAGCGGTTTAACGGAGATGCGCTGAATCCGGGGCTGCGATGGTCCGAGGAAGGGCCGACAACGGTGTTGCAGCCGGCGGCTGAGAAGCCGGATTTTCCGGAAAGTTCGATCTCCTACTGCCGCTGGTTCTGGAATGTGCTCGAGCCGCAGCAGGGCAGGTTCAACTGGAGCATCATCGATCTTGCCTTGAAAGAAGCACGTGCGCACCATCAGACACTTGCCATCCGCATGATGCCCTATGATGAAAACCACCCGCTGCCCGAATGGTACCGCAACTCCGGCGCGCGCCGCGCCAACAAGCCTGCTGACCGCGACGGGAACATCTGGCAGCCGGACTTCAGCGATCCGCTCTATCTGAAATACTGGGGAGAACTGGTCGCGGCGGCGGGCAAACGCTACGACGGAAATCCGTATCTCGAGATGGTGGATATTTCATCCATCGGTTACTGGGGCGAGGGCTGGAGTGACTATATGCCGGCATTCAAATACCAGAAGCCGCTGATCGACATCTATCTCGACGCCTTCAAGCGGACGCCGCTGCTGATGAATTTCGATCAGGCCGAGGCCCTGGCCTATGGAGTGTCGCATGGCTCCGGCTGGCGGCTGGACTGCTGGGGCGACATGGGCATGCTGCGCGGTGAAAAGGAGTCGGGACGATCACTGATGCTCGACCGTTATCCTGAGCAGGTTGTGGAAACGGGCATCCAGAACGCCTGGATGCGCAGCCCGGTTTCGCTCGAAAGCTGCGGAGTCGTGGGTACGTGGCTCAAGTACGGATACGATGTGAACTACATTCTGGACCAGGCGCTGCGCTGGCACGTGAGTTCGGTCAACATCAAATCTTCCGCGATCCCGCCGCAGTGGAAGAAGCAATTCGAGGAATTTGAGAAGAAGATGGGATACCGCTTTATCCTTCGCCGGCTGGAATATCCCAGGAGTGTGCGGCCGGGCGAAATGATGCCGGTGAATTTCTGGTTCCTCAACGCCGGCGTCGCGCCCGTTTACCGGCCCTACATTCTCGCGATCGATCTTCGTTCATCGAATGGCGAGGCCGTGATCAAGACGCCGGCCGATGTGCGTAAATGGCTTCCGGGTGACGCTGTCTCTGAAGGGACGGTCTTTGTTCCAATGTCACTCAAACCGGGCGAATATCATTTCCGGGTAGGATTGCTTGACCCGCGCACCGAACAGCCGGCGATTAAGCTCGCCAATGAGGGCCTCCAGCCGGACGGCTGGTACGATCTCGGGATGATTCAGGTCCAGCAGAGCGCGCCCTGAAAACGCGCGGCGGAAGATAAAGTTTGTCAAGCTGCTTCGCTGGAGATTCCTATGGTGCTTCGAAAATCTGTTATTGTGCTGAGCATGGCGCTCAGCTTTGTGTGGATGCCTTCGGCGCTGGCTGCAAAGGTTCGGGTGTGGAAAGGGACGATCAGCATTCCGACTTACCTGCTGGGGCCGGAGGACCCGAACCCTCCATTTCCGCTGGTGAACAGCCACAACATTTATCCCTACACGGTGCTTGATGATCTGACGGATAAGCGCGAGACGTTGACGTATCAGGCAATTTACCTTGAAAACGAATATTTGAGGGTCACAATCCTTCCGCAAATGGACGGTCGCGTTTACTCGCTTTATGACAAAGTGGCGAAACGCGAGGTTTTTTACCGTAACAACGTGATCAAGTACGGGATGGTGGGGCTGCGCGGTGCGTGGATCTCGGGCGGCATCGAGTTTAACTTCCCGAACGGCCACACGACGGACACGGTCTCTCCGGTGGATTCGCGATTGCAGGAGAATCCCGACGGCAGCGCTACCGTGATTGTGGGTGACATGGACCAGGTCAGCCACATGCACTGGGAAGTTGCCTTGACTTTGCGGCCCGCCGTAGCACGCCTGGAGCAGCACGTCACGCTGTTCAATTCCACGCCGCTGGAAAAGCTCTACTGGTGGTGGGCCAACGCTGCGGTCCCGGCGACTGAAGACATGCAGTTCATCTATCCGATGCGCCTGGTGAATCCCCACTCACATACCGAGATCTGGACGTACCCGGTCTGGAAGGGTGTCGATTACAGTTGGTACCGGAATGTTCACCATCCAACTTCATTGTTTGGCGTGGATGTTCACCGATCGTTCTTCGGAGCGTACTACCACAAGGTCGATAACGGAGTCATCCATGTGGCCGATTATCATCAGGTGCCGGGGAAAAAGACCTGGACATGGGGCGTGGCCGGTGACGGATTGATCTGGACGCACCTCCTGACCGATAACGACGGCCCTTACAATGAAATTCAATCAGGGCATTTCGAAACGCAATTGAGCCAGGAGTTCCTGCCTCCACAAAGAGTCGAGTCCTGGACCGAATACTGGTATCCCGTGCAGGGGCTTGGCGGCGGATTTGTTGAAGGCACGCCGCAGATGGCCATCAACGTCGTCTATCCGGAATCGGCGGGTGATTCAACCGTCGAACTCGCAATAAGTCCCGCTGAAGCGGTCCATAATGCAAAAGTCGAAATCGCACTTGGGGGGAACCTTCTAAAGAATTTCGGGCCGGTATCTTTCGAGCCGCTTGTGACAAGGAAATTTGGGGTTGCGGTGCAGGATGTTGCGGCCGCGAAAAAACAACTGGATGTGACTATCCGCGACGCTGAGGGGAGGACGCTGCTGCACTGGTTTGCGGGCGACCCGATTGATGGCAACCCGCATCAGTCTGTAAAACCCGGATTGCAGAAGATCAATCGCAGGCCGGACAGCGAATTGTCAATCGAAGAGCTCTTTCTGCGCGGCGTAAATGAAGAAAAGGAAGGAAGACCGCTTGAAGCGGCCCGGATTTATCAGGAGGTGCTCAAGCGGGATTCGGAGTACATTCCGGCGCTGCTGAAGCTGGCGGAGGAACAGTACCTGGCTGCGGACTTTGCCGACGCGGAAGAGTTGCTTGCGCGAGCGCGGGAACGTGATGCCAAGGACCCGCGCGTCGAATATCTGGCCGGAGTGATTTACGAAGGGGAGGGGAAGTTCAGCCTTGCACGTGACGCGTTCTGGCAATCGCTGCGTTTTGGAGGCACGCAGGCTCCGGCCCTCATCGAACTTGGGGAAATCGCCATCGCGCAGAAACAATATGCGAAAGGCACTGAACTGCTGCGCCAGGCCTTGCGCTACGACCCGCAAAACGGCGTTGCGCTCAGCGACCTGGCGGCGGCGTTGCGGCTTGCAGGCCATCTGAAAGAAGCGTCAGAAACCGCCGCCGATGCGGTGAAAAAGATGCCGATCCTGCCATATGCCCTCGCCGAGCGGTGGCGTGCCGCGGAAGCGTCCGGCGACAGCGCGGCAGCGCAGAATGGGGCGCAGATCTTCAAGAGTGTAGTGGGTTTCCGATCGCAGGGCTATCTGGAAGCCGGTGCCTGGTATCGCAGCCTTCGAGACCTCGCTTCATCGGATTTCATCCTGCAATCGTCACTGAAAAACCTTAGGGCATCGGAGGTTTCTCCGCTGATCTATTACTACCTCGCCGCGAATGCCTGGGATGAAGGCAACGAGCGGCGTGGAGCCTCTGACGCCGCTGCTGCTATGAAGGCGAATGTCGAAGCGGTGTTTCCCAACCGCCCGGAAGATGCAGTCGTGCTGCGCGATGTGCTGGCGCATAATCCTTCTGATGCGCACGCCAAATACTTTCTGGGAAACTTGCTGTTCGCGCACTCGCATTACGCAGAAGCCGCTGATCTTTGGAAGCAGGCTGCGAGTGAAGGCTTCCACTATTCGGTGCTCTACCGCAATCTCGGCGTATACGCGTGGAAAGTGCAGAATAATCCCGCAGCGGCCGCCGAGTACTACGCCAGGGCGATTCAGGAAGCGCCGCGCGATTTCCGCCTCTATGTGTCGCTGGATGAGATCTACACGCAACTTGGCAGAACCGGCGAGCGCGAAAAACTCTTTGCCGGCGCTCCGGCGGAAGTTCTTGACCACGACACTGTTCGCGCGCGTCGGCTCCTGCTGAACGTCGAGATGCAGCGTTATGATCAGGCGCTCGATGCGCTCAAGGGACACAACTTCAAACCGTGGGAAGGCGGCCAGATCATCCGTCAGTTGTTTGTGCTGGCCAATATTGAAAAAGGACGCAAGGCGTTCGCAGCGGGCGACTACAAAGCAGCGGAAGCTTCCTTCCGCGAGGCGCTGGAATATCCACCTCATTTGGGTGTAGGGAAGCCGGAACATCCGCAGGATGAAGAAGCTCTCTACTGGCTGGGCCGCGCGCTCGATGCGCAGGGCGAAAAAGCTGCGGCACGCGATGCGTGGCAGCAGGCCGTGGACGAAATGCGCGCGGAGGAGAACGAATCCGAAGGTGGCGCAAGCGGCACCGCGCGTTTCTATGCAGCGCTGGCGCTCGATCGCCTGGGGCATAAGGAAGAAGCCTCAGGCATGCTCGACGGTCTTGTGAGCGAGCCGCCAAACGGCCGCCGGTCGGCCTACAGCTATTACATTGCCGGCCTTGTTGAAGATTATCGGCGGCAGAACAACCAGGCCGCGGACTTTTTCCGCCGCGCCCTTGAGCTGGACCCGGAACTGTGGCAGGCGCGGGTTGAGCTTCAACGCGGCGCGCGCCCAGATTAACAGGCCTGCTTCTTCACATAAAAACCAAAAAGGCTGATTCGAGTATGTCGTTATTCACAACGCGAACGAAGAAAAAACCGGTTGAGCGGACGGTTGCAGAATTCTATTGCCGGGCTGTGATCTGCGCATGCGCTGTTGCTCTCTTCACCTTTGCGACAGCGGCGCGGGTGGCGCAGGCGGCGAA
>DASRCX010000049.1:0-13751 GCA_035652895.1 Terriglobia bacterium | reverse complement strand
GTATCTTGTGTGAGCGCGCCTCATCGGTGTATGTGGGTACCGGCTTCGAAACAATTCGCACGGGCCGGATAACTGGCCCGCCGCCATTGCCAAAGCCGTCGCCGAATTCCGCGGCGCGTGCACCGCGGTGCCGCCCGGTTTCCAGGCCGCTGCCGTCTTGATTTGTCGGAAGCACCGCGTCGCTGAAGCTGCCGAGTCGGACCTCGCGCGCCTTGAGCCGCTGATCGTTTGTGAATACCGTGGTCAGGCGTGGACCTGTTGGCATAGGGGGCTGCGGAGCCGAGATCGGCAAGGTTTGGGAAGAAACGGCGGAGGCCGTCGAATTGAGTAATCCCGCAGGTTCCAAAGATTGGTCCTGCGCCGCGCCAGGCACCGTGGGATGCGAAAGATGGGCCTTGAGTACACTCCGCGGCCTTGTCGGACCGCTAACCTGGCCGGAGAAAAAGTGTGTCGCTGCCTTCGGAGCATACGATATCCGCGTTACCTGAAAGTCCCGGGCCTTGGTCAATTGAGGAAGTGCTTCTGGCCTGCGCGGGTGCAAGGTCGTCGAGAGAAGCAAGGAGACGGCGGCGGCCTGCACGACGGCGCTTGCCGTCAATGAGCGTCTGAATTGCCGAACTTCGCCAAGAGGCAAATCTCGAGAACGTCTCAGGGACAGGTCGGGCGAGGACATAAGCGCTCGCGAAGAAGGAACCGTTGGCCGGTTGGACATCCGTGCGTCCGCTTGCACGTTCCGCACCAATGCGAAAGCCAGGAGGGTCGGAAGAGCATCCCGTATTTGCGGGATGTCCGAACATTTTGAGGGGACGCAACGGCTGGGGAGCTTCCCGAAACGAAACAGATCACCATGCCGTATTTCAAAATCGGTACCGCATCTGAAAAGGAAGGAGCTCGGCGCCCTCCGAGGGCCGACCGAAGGTCTTCGTGTTCAAAAGCCGAAGCCATTCGGCCAATCTCCGCTTTCTTAATGCCATGACGAAAAGCCTCATCCTTCGCCGATGTACACCTTCGTCTGGGCTTTGGTCGCGCAGGCTCTTTGCGCCAGGCCGTGCTCCCGAGGACAGCAGCGTGCATGGGAAATCGATCAGAGTTGAAGCTGCAATCGACTCTGGAAAAACTGCGTGCCCCCGTCGAGGTTGAATCGTTGAAGTCGCCCGTAACCGTACTCAACCGAAAAGCGCACGTACTTGGAGAGATACCAATTCACTCCCGGGGTGAACCGCCAAAACTTACCGCCTTGAATCGTCCCACCGTCCAGATTCGTATTTGAATAACGCCACACGATCTCCCACGCGCCAGGCCCGCCATTGAAGACAGGATTTCGTGGCTCGACCGCCTTAAAAAACCCGCCAACCGTGTTGTACGCGCGACTCTCACCTGTCACGATCCATGTCGCAACCACATCGCCTCCGCGAAACACAGGATTTCCCCCGCTCTGTGAGGTTACGCTATCGAACCAATACTCGCTGCCGAACAGCAAAGATTTCCGGCGGTAGTACGCCTCGTATCCCAACATTCGCGACAAACTAGCCGTGAAGGTGCTCGTGTCGAGAAAATAGGGTGCGGGAAATGCTTCCGGCCTCGATCTAAGCCGAAGTTTGTTTTCCTCCGACGATCCGTACAAGAAATTCACTCCCAGATGAAGGATTTCATCTTTTTCATCGGAATGAATCGGCAGCCACGCCACTCGAGCAACTGCCTGGTTGTGGTACAGGTTGAACGACTGGCTCTTCGATAGGAAATCGTTGTAGAACCCGACGTTCCACATGAGTCCGAGCTTTTGATTGTAGCCAAGCCATTTCACACCGTCTCCGAGAATGGGGATGGTGGCGTCGCTCATCGTGAATCTTTCGAGCGTCCACCCAGCATAGCCAACCATCACCTTGTTGAGAGAGAACCCGAGCTTTGTCCGTCCGACGAACACGTACCCCCACGGTTTCGGAAGTGTGATCATCACTCCGGTCTCGCGCAACAGCCACGAATGCGTAAGACCGTCATACATGATCCCTGCGCTCCAGGTAACCGGCCGTTTGAACTTGGGAAAGCTCCCGCGAAGTAGGAACCGAAAATCGCGCAGCTTAAAACCCGGACTTAGCGCGAACTGTTCTTTGCTCTGGTTGTCCTGAGCGTAGCCAGCGAACTCATACAAAATCCCCATGCCGGCCCGGATCGTAAAGTACGGCCCCTCGTATTCATTCCAGTGCACAAATTTGCGCGGTATTTCCTCCTGGTCCGACTCGCCTGCCTCGACGGTATTCACCATATTAGGGGCGGGCTGTGTTTGGCCTGGGTTCTGAGGCGGTTGAGGAGCGGGCGATTCAGAGACAGCCGACTCATCCCGAACGCTCCCGCAGGTTACTGCCTGGGCGTCCTGCGCACGACAGGGCATCGCAATGGCGACTAGCCCAGCAAGAATCAGCAACGACCACTTCGATTTTGTGACTCGGGGAATCCCAGCACCATCCATCCGAGGCTCTTGCTCAATAGGTGTAGAACATCTGTTGAATCTGCTGCAGGGTGTGTGGCTTCAGCAGCGCCAGTGAAAGCAAAATTCGTGCTTTCTGCGGATTTAACTCATCGGAAGCTACAAAACCTAATTCGTCATCTTTCACCTCCACGTTACGTCCTACGACTCCGGTTGCAACACGGCTGCTACGAACCACAACGATCCCTTTCTTCGCCGCTTGCGCTGCCGCGTCCAGGGCCGCCTTATTCATATTTCCATTGCCAACCCCGGCGATAACGATGCCCTTAGCTCCGGTAGTCACGCTGCACTTGATTGGCTCTGGCGACATATCGACATCGGCAAAGACGATATCCACGCGCGGAATGGTGGTCACGTCGGAGATGTCGAACTCGGTCGAAGTCGTATGCTTCCACGGCGGATTGTTGTAAAAATCCGCCTTCCCATACGCCACAATGCCCACCAAACCACGCAGCGGCGACATGAACGTCTGGACCGCTGTCGTACTCGTTTTCGTCAACGAATGCGCGCCGTGAATCCAATCGTTCATCACCACGAGCACGCCACGGCCTTTGGCTTCAGGATTCCCGGCTACCGCCACTGCGTTGTAGAGGTTTAGCGGCCCGTCGGCGCTAAGCGCCGTGGATGGCCTCATTGATCCAACCATGACTACGGGCTTGTCTGTTTTCACCACGAGGTTCAAGAAAAATGCAGTCTCCTCCATGGTGTCGGTGCCGTGAGTTATCACCACACCGTCCAGGCCTGGCCCGGGCAGCGCTTCATTGATGCGCTTCGCCAGCTTCAGCATGATGTCGAAGGTCATGTCCTGTGACCCGACGTTCGAAATCTGCTCGCCGTTGATGTTGGCCAGGTCCCTGATTCCAGGGACTGCATTCAACATGGCGTCGATTGTGACCGTCCCCGAAGTGTACGCCGCCTGGGTTCCTGTAGGAGCGGCTCCCGCAATGGTTCCACCGGTAGCAAGAATCAGAATGTTCGGCTTTCTGGTTTGTCCAACTGCGTTCTGAACTCCGGCAGTCAGAAAAAACAATGCGACAACTATCCACATTCGGCGTGAGCTCTTCATGGCTATACTCCTTTCTCTCCGTCACTCAGTGCTGGGGCGCGTACTTGCTCTTGTCCAGACCAGCCAGTTTTACCGGGTCCAGCAGCTCCTGAATCTGCTGTTCCGTCAAAACATGTTGTTCGCGAATAGTTTCGAGAATTCCCTTGCCGCTCTTGTACGCTTCCTGTGCAAGCTCCGTCGCTTTCTCATATCCCACGATTGGATTCAGAGCCGTCACAATTCCCACGGTTGTTTCCATGTAATGTTCCAGTACTTTCTCGTTTACCGTCACGCCGTCAATGCACTTCGTCCGGAAAAGCATCGAAACGCGATAAAGCAGATGCTGCGATTCGATTGCGGAGAGCCCTTCAATAGGCTCGTATGCGTTTAGCTGAAGCTGGCCGCTGTGAGCCGCCACGGTCGTGGCAAAGTCGTTCCCCATCACGCGAAACGCAACGATGTTCACGACCTCAGGTACGACCGGGTTCACTTTCCCCGGCATGATCGAGGACCCCGGTTGCAGCGGTGGAAGGTTGATCTCGTTTAAGCCCGCCCTTGGCCCTGAGGTGAGCAGGATGAGGTCGCCCGAAATTTTCGAGAGCTTGACCGCCAGGCTGTTGAGAGCTGCGGAATATTGAACGAATCCCTGTTGGTCCCACGTCGCTGCGATCAGGTCGGGGGCCGGAACAATCGGCTTTCCCGTGAGTTCAGCCAAATGTGCCGCACACTTCTCCGCATACCCTTTCGGGGCGTTGAGGCCAGTCCCAATGGCCGTTCCTCCCATATTCACTGCATACAAGGATTTCTCAGCCTCGCGCAGCGCTTTGATCTCTCCGTCCAACGATGAAGCGAACGCGTAAAACTCCTGACCTACCGTCATTGGGACCGCGTCTTGCATTTCGGTGCGGCCCATCTTCAGAATTTCTAGATAGGCTTGTCCCTTTGTTCGAAAGGAATCCGCCAACTGCTGCAGCTCGTGCAGGAGCTTCGCATTTCTAAGAATGAGCGCGATTTTGATCGCCGTTGGATATGAGTCATTCGTGGACTGCGACATATTCAAGTCGTCGTGCGGATCGAGAAATTGGTATTGGCCCTTCTGGTGGCCTGTCATTTCCAAGCCGATGTTTGCCAGAACCTCGTTGGCATTCATGTTCGTTGAGGTGCCCGCGCCGCCCTGGTACCAGTCAACTCGGAATTGGTCGTGATATTGCCCGGCCAGCACTGCGTTGGCGGCCTTTTCGATGGCCTGAAGCCGTTCGGGCTTCATGGCGCCCACATCGGCGTTGGCGCGCGCAGCAGCCAATTTCACGATCGCCCACGCTTCTACGAAGCCGGGGTAGTGATTGATCGGAATCCCGGAGAGTTGGAAGTTCTCTAACGCCCGCGCGGTTTGCACTCCGTAGTAGGCGTCCGCGGGTATCTGCTTTTCCCCTAGCAGGTCTCTCTCCGTTCGCGTTTTCGTCGTGGCCTGCGAACCCTGCTGTCCTTGCGAAGCCTGCTGCGCGTAGCAAATTTGTGTAGACACAGCTGTCAAAACTGCGAAAAGGGCGCTCAGTACCAGCCGCTCGCTTTTATGCCAAAAATAACGGATCACGGCTTACCTCGTGCTCTGATTTTCGGCTGGCTTGGGTCCAATTCTGAGAAGCTTTTGCCCGTGCTGCTGCCAGTCGTCGCCTTCGTTCGGCGAACAGGAACTGATCGGCAGGGGCTAAAGCCGGACAAAGGCAAATTGGAAGTTAATGCGGGTGACTAATAGATGAAACTGGCAAAACCACTAGTGCTTGCAGCCTTGACCTGTCAGACTGGCTCAAGTGTCTTCAGGGCAGCCATAAGCAACTCCTGAGTTTTGCGATGAGGTCGACCGCGACCCGCTCAGCTCGATAATTTCTCTTTTTGATAAACGTCCGAACAAGAGGAGCTGAAGGTACATTGGCTGTACGGATAGTTTGTTCCCAAGGACGTGTCACTCGCTCCGTTGACACTCCATGAGCGCTGGAAGCTCTATGCCAAAATGACTTACACGACTTGGCATCTACGTCAAGACCGGTTTTTTCACCGTGAGCGACCAGATCCAGAATACGCCTCCGGAATGGGAATGCACGGCGACCGGTTTTGCTAAACGAGTGAGCAGCCGGCAAGCGCAGTTCGTGATTCAAAACTCCCTTGCGGCTTCGGGTGACGCAGCGCTGGGTTGGGAAATCCGTTATGACCGTTGCCGCTGCCGAGGCGTTAAGCGGCGAACTTGGCACGCGATCGCAAGAAATTTTCCCACTTATGGCGGACGGCAGCAGCATCTGCGCCCGCAAATCATGCCCTATTTTGCCGCATTTGGAGCATCGGTAACCGCAGCGTCTTGGGAGCCGGGGAATCCCAACCTAATCGTGAAAGGATATCAGGGGGCGATTATACAATTGGCATTCGGAATTGGCGTCAATTGGCTCGCGGAGTTTGCCCCTGACATCAAAACCATCTTGCGGCGGTAGGGGGGCAAGCTACTGCATATTTGTAGTCAGCTATCAGTGCTTGTTCTAGCAGTTTTGCCAGTCGCTAGGATTATCTGTCCGACTAGCATAGCCCGACGGAGCTTCTTTGAGCGTGAGATTGGTCCGACGTTATCCGTGGGTCCTGGCGCAACGCAGTGCGGCGATTCTCGCTGCGTTGCTCCTGGTGACCGGTGGGAGCTTTTCCGCAGCCGGCTGGGAAGCGAAACAGCAACAAACGCCCGCTTCCGATCAGCAAGAACCCGAAACGCCGCAAGCCAAACCAGATAGCCCCGCGGAAAAGCTCTCTGCCGATCAGCTTGACTCACTTGTCGCTCCTATCGCGCTCTATCCCGACCCCATGCTGGCGCAGGTTCTGGCTGCGTCCACGTATCCGCTTGAAATTGTGCAGTTGCAACAGTGGCTGCAAAGAGACTCCAAGCTGAAAGGCGAGGAACTCACTAAAGCTGTAGAGAAGCAGCCGTGGGACCCGAGCGTTCAGGCCATGGCGGAGCTTCCGGACGTGGTAAAGCGATTGGCCGACGACATTCAGTGGACCACTGATCTGGGCAACGCCTTCTTAGCGCAGCAGGGCGAGGTGATGGATGCTGTTCAACGAATGCGCAAGAAGGCGCAGGAAACCGGGAACCTGAAATCCTCGGAGCAGCAGAAGGTAGAAACGAAAACCGTTGAAAGCAAACAAGTCATTGTCATCGAGCAGGCGAATCCGCAGGTCGTCTACGTGCCCTCCTACAATCCGACAGTCGTATACGGGGCCCCCGTTTACCCCTATCCGCCGATCTATTACCCGCCGCCGGGTTATTACGCGGCGGGGATGGCCATTTCCTTTGGAGTTGGAGTTGCGATGGGCGCGGCGTGGGGCGGCGGTTGGGGATGGGGCTGCGGCTGGGGCGGAAACAACGTCACCATCAACAATTACAACAACTTCAACCGCAACGCGAACATCAACCGCAACGTGAACGCAAACCGTACGACGACAGCGGCGCGGAATGGCACGTGGCAGCACAATCCGCAGCATCGGGGCGGAACTCCTTATTCGAATCGGTCGACCGCGAATCGCTATAACGGAACAGCACGGGGCGATCCTGGCGCCGCCGCGAACCGGCAAGCGAATGCTCGCCAGGCGCTGAATACGCGGCAGCAGACTGGCGGTGCAAATCGCGCTGCCGGCACGGGAGCCGGAGGAGATCGCATAGCGAACCGCAGCACTGCCCCGAGCCGCCCGCAGGGCAGCAGTGGGTTTGGATCTGGGGGAACGAGTGGCCGCACCGCGAGGGCAAGCAGCAACCGTGGAGCGTCAAGCTTCGGAGGCGGCGGGGGACGAGCACGCGGCGGCGGTGGCAGGCGGAGGTAGTGTTCGATGTTTGGTCCGACGAAGAAACGAACGAGTCCGCGAACATTTACTTTTGGTGCTGCGCGATCCGTGCATATCAACACCATGGTCTTTGCGCTCGCGACCAGCCTGATTTTGCTGGTTCCGGCGATTGCGCGACGCGGTGCACAACAGCCGCCACCGCACTCCGGGCCGGCTCAGGAGACGTTTGCGAGCGCACAGGACGCAGCGAGCGCATTCATTGAAGCGGTGGACAAGTATGACGTGGCCAGTTTGAAGAAAATTCTCGGACCTGAAGGCACGAAGCTTGTGGAATCGAAAGATCCCGTCCAGGACAAAAATCGTGCGGAACATTTTGCGCGGATGGCCGAGGAGAAACACACCGTGGTATTCGACCCGCACAACGCGCAGCGTGGGTATCTGGTCGTGGGCGATAACAGCTGGCCGTGGCCGGTGCCGATCGTTGAACGCGACGGAAGATGGCTTTTCGATACGCCCGCCGGAATTCGCGAGGTGCTTTACCGGCGGATTGGCGCGAATGAACTCGATGCAATCGAAATTTGCCGCGGGTACGTCGAGGCACAACGCGACTACGCACTGGTCCGGCATGACGGATCTGAGGTGAACCAGTACGCGCAACGCATTATCAGCACGCCCGGCACACACGATGGGCTCATCTGGCACAACCTGGACGGCTCCATTGGAGGTGCCGCTCCGATTTCGGAGCCGATTGCGAAAGCCTTACAACAGGGATACACGGACCGGAGCCAGCCTTATCACGGCTACTACTTCAAAATTCTTAAGGGACAAGGGCCGGATGCGCCGCTGGGTCAGCTTGACTTTGTGGTGAACGGAGCAATGATTGGCGGCTTCGCATTGGCCGCTGCTCCTGCCGAGTATCGGGTGACCGGCGTAAAAACGTTTATCGTCAGCTACGAAGGCATCGTGTATCAGAAGGACCTCGGGCCGAACACTTTGAGCATCTTTCAAGAGATGACGCTCTACAATCCGGATAAGACGTGGAAGCCCACCAACGACAATTGGCCGTCGGAGAACCCGTAATCTTCCCCCTCCTCCGCCCAAGCGACAGACCCATCGGAGTAAGAGCACGCCTCGTCTGAGGCGCGCAAGACCATTTCAAGATCGGCGCGGGTAACCCTCCGACTGAGTTCACAAAGAAACTATGGTGTCTTACGGCTCGAGCATGGAGGCGGTCTGGACGTAGAAGCCCTGGTCGTGAGTGAAGCCGACGGGTAGCCCCCATGCGCAACAGCGTGGTTCAGCAGGCGATAGTAGCCCTCGCTCTGGAGCCAGAAACCCTTGTACTTAATTCCTCCGTTCGCTGAGAGCAGCTGATGCCTTGCGCTTTGAACAGTAACGACGGGCGGGAGCGGGCCGGTTTGGAAAAGCAAGGGGCTGTCACAAGCGAATGGAAGTGTCGTCGCGGAATCCGATGCTGGATGAATTGAATGGATCCCACCCCGCTACGGGCTTGGCGGGCTGAGTCTGTGTCGGTTGCGTCTGCGCAAAGCACACACACGAAACCAGCAGAAGCCCGAAAGACATCAGCGCCCGAGCGAAGCGAAGCGCGACGGAACGAGGAAGCGGTTTCAAAAACTCACTTCCAGCCGACGGATGCCGGCGAGTAGAGGTTGTAGGCAAGTTCGTTCGCGACGTACTCGATCACTTTTTGGGCCTTCACACTGTTGCCCGCCTCATCGAGGGGAGGAGCGAAGACGGCAATCGCACCTTTACCGGGGACTACGGCTACAATTCCGCCGCCAACGCCGCTCTTGGCCGGAAGGCCGACGCGCCAAGCCCAGCCGCCGGAAGCATCGTAGAGGCCGGCCATCATTATGGCCGAGAGGATTTCAGGAACGTTCTCTGCTTTTATGACTTGCTCGCCCGTCGCGGGATTGATGCCATCATTGGCGAGGGTAGCTCCCATGCGCGCTAGTTGCGTCGCGTGTAGATGTCGACGGACTGAAACGGGTCGGAGTAGATGCGATCGTATTTCGCAAGCAGCATGGAGAGAGCCTTGTTGCCGGTATTGGTGGCGGCTTCGGACTTGTAGACCTCGTCAATCAACTAAAAGACGAGGATGTTGTTCCACTCTTCGTCCTCGTTCGCGCCGGAGACCAAGCTAGTGGTAGCGATTGCGCCAGCATTCACGTAGGCATTGCCCGTGTGAGTGGGCATATCGACGACGGCAACAGGAGAATTGAAAGGCCGGCCGGTCGGTTCTGAGCCGATTTTCTGGTACACGTGATCGCGGTCGAGTTCCTCCATGGCGAGGGCGAGTGTGAACACTTTCGAGATGGATTGAATGGAGAAGGAATAGTTGACGTCGCCGACGTTGAGCGCCTGATTGTCCGTGGTGACAATCGAGATGCCGAAGAGATGGGGATCGACTTGAGCGAGATAAGGAATGTAATCCGCGTTCTTGCCGGTATTATCGTTGCGGGACTTTTCGTAGGCTTCGCGAACGACGGCTTCGACGCGCTCGCGGCCGGGGGCAACGGGGCTGCGATGCTGCTCTTGGGCTAGCGCAGCGGTCGGTACCGGGGGGCGAAACCAAGAGAAGAAGGAAAACGAAAAAACTCGTTCGTACACGTCCTGCTTTCAACATAGTTGCTCTCCGAAGATTGAAACATCGACCTCGTCAGGCTCAAGCACGCCCAAGCGATCAGTATTCAAAGCTCTTGTCCCAGTCATATTTGAAGGAGATCTGAATGCGATAATCGTTGAAGTTAAAGCCGTCAGTGAAATTCAGACGTCTGCCCCACTGGAACTCCGCTCCCATCATCACGCGCTTGAGCGGGTGATATAGCAGATTCGCCAGCGCATAGTGGCCCTGGTGAAAATCGGAAGGCAGCTGCGCGTTGGAGTTGGTGATGTTCACGAGGGAGTAGCCGGCTGAGGACGTGAATTTGTCATTCCAGGTGTGGTCCAGGAAGGCAACAACGCCCAGCACCGGCAACGCCGTTCCAAGAACGGGGCTGACGGGATTGGTGAAATTGTTCTTCACACCGATGTCGATCGGCGCGTCGTTCATGTAGTTCTCAATGCCCCTGCCGTAGACCACCTGGAACTTGCCGATATCCTTTTCCGTGAAG
This sequence comes from Terriglobia bacterium, assembly GCA_035652895.1. GTDB lineage: Bacteria > Acidobacteriota > Terriglobia > UBA7540 > UBA7540 > SCRD01. The sequence goes on along the minus strand of DASRCX010000049.1, from coordinate 3,271 downwards.
TCGATGTTGGAGCTAACGTTTACGCCCCAGCCGTTAGCGATCCCACTGAAATTGAAGGCGTGAGCAGTCGTATCGACCCAGGCAATCTTTCTCCAAATGCCTGCAACTTGAACGTAACGCTTCTCTCCCGCCCAGCGAGCGTGGAAGCTGACGTCCGGCCATTTGAACTGAGGTACGATGCCCGCGAGTTCGACACGGCCAGCATAAATACCCTCGTCGCCGGTGGCGCCGGGACGCTCGAGGGCGATCACGATATTGCTGTTGCCCTTGGCGACGGGAATCCAGCGAATCTGGACGTTGCGAAAGAACACCATGCCGTTCGGACCCCAGTATTCGATCGAGTTCGGAAACACGTCGATATCCATGAAGGGGCTCCAAGTCTGGCCTGCCCCGAAGTGTCCCAATTCACCATAGGCGTGACGCAGACGGAACGTGGTTTGGCCAGCGTCGACTCCTACACCGAAAAGTTCAAATTCGAAAATCGTCTTAAGGTTTCCGAATGGTGTTGAGTTGAGGGTTTTGACGCCGAAGCGCGTTTGGCGGACACCGGCGAAGACCTTGCCGTTCGGGGCAAACTGGCCAGGGAAAGCTGGCAATTTCGTGGGGCGAACTACATCGAACCAGAGCGGATCGTTGGTCTTGAAGTCGTAGCCGGAATCGAGCATGGCAAAGCCATACAAGTCGAGAGAGTTCTCCGGTACAGGCACCGGCTGTTCTATGGGTATTTGCTCGTCCGTCTTATTTGGCACGGCGGCTTCGGTGGTGATCGGTTTCTCGGGAACAGCTTGAGCGGGAGTTGGAGGAGCAGGGGCCTTAGCCGATTCGAGAGCACTGATCTTGACTTTGAGTTGGGCAATCTCGTTTTCGAGTTTGTTGAGCTGGTCTTTGAGCTGTTGTACATCCTGAGTTTGAGCGCGTGCCGGGAGCGAGAAAGCACACACCGCGGACAAAATGAGCAGGGCCCTGCTAGAACCCATTCTGGCACCTCCCTTTGGTCGAGCCAGCGTTGGATGCCGTGACCAGCGGGCGTACTTCGAAGACTGACGAACCGGCTCGCAAGAAACGGTAGTAGTAGAGTTGGCGGACGGAAACTGGCAGAAAGTCGAGCAACGCATCTGTCGAATGTATCTGGTGCAATGCTTGTAGGTGCGAATGCGTAGGGTAGCGATCGCTGGATCCGCGAAGAAACCCTGGCGCATGTTCGGCGGACTGAAGAAGGCCCGCAACTCGCCCCAAAATGTTCGTACTGGATGGAGGACTTACACGAAGTTTCAGAGGCTGATTTCGTTTGGCATTTTCACTGCTGCGATGCTGCTGAGTACGTGCGGAGGCCAAAAGCAGCCACAGGTGGAATAAGCGCCGCCGGATACGCGAGCGGCGGACGAAGCGGCGATTCGACAAACGACTGCGGATTGGGTGAAGACGGCGGAAGCGAGGGACCCAGCATAAGCGGCGTCGTCCTAATGCAATCGAGGCGTCGCCGCTGGATTACACAATCCTGCGACCGGCGTGGCTCACCGACAACGACGAAGTGGACATGAGCATATCGGTTTAGGGTTCGCATTCACCCCGAGACCTCTTCCCCACTGTGGTTCGTGGGAGAAGGGCCAGACGTGTCTCGCGCTTACCCGTTCCTGCACGAAGTCCTCGAACTACTCCCTAGCACCGCCGTTTGTGCAAGCAGAACGTGGAAAAGCTTCCGCTTGAGACGGTATTCTGCGACGAGCAGGCACGGAGCGGGCAGGGGGTGGCGGGATTCTGCTGGGAGCACGGCTTGTGCCAGTTCCGATGTCTTGTTCGCTAAGCCGTGGTGGCCAAATCCCCGTTCTTGATACCCTTTATTGTGTGACATACTCATATTGACGCATTTTGGGGTATCAATCGCTTTCCTGTTCTGATGTATTATATTGTATCAACCGTGAAGAATGAGGCAAAAAAGAAGAATGTCAAGCCTCTCCGGCAAAAGGCGCTGCCTGCAGAGCTGCGCCAAGCCCTGAGGCAGGCCCGGGAGGAGCACGGCTGGAGCCAGAGAGACTTAGCGAGTCGTCTCAGCGTCGGCCAGAGACATATATCCGGCATCGAATCCGGCAAGATCGTGCCGCGCTATGACACGCTCCTCGAGCTGGTCCGCGCCCTCGAAAGCGACCTCCTTATGGTGCCCCGCGCTCTTGTGCCTGTGGTGCAGTCCCTTGTCCGCGACCACCTTAAAGACCAGCCAGGTGAAGGCGAGGAACGCCCCCTTTACGCCGCCGACGGCGACGAAGACACGGCGGGGGAGCCGCGCGATGAAGTTTGATCCGAAAACACTGAACGCGCTCTCGGTGCGCCTGCACAAAAAGCACATCGGCGTCATCACCCGCCTCGCGGGCGACCGCCAGCTTTTTGCATTCGAGCAGGAGTATATAGATGACCAGAAGCGTCCGACTCTGAGCCTCTCCTTCAAGGGCAGCACTGGCGGGCTCGTGACACAAACGCGCCCCACGGCGCGCCGCGTACCACCGTACTTCTCTAATCTTCTCCCCGAAGGTCCCCTGCGCGACTATCTCGCCAAGCGCGCGGGCGTCAATTCCGATCGCGAATTCTTCCTCCTCGCCGTGCTCGGCGCCGACCTTCCAGGCGCGCTTGTCATTGCACCGCTTGAGGGTCAGGCGCAGTGGTCAGAAGCTCATCATGACCATGACGATAAGCACCGCGAGCGCGACAGCGAAGAACCGTTGCGCTTTTCTCTCGCGGGAGTGCAGTTGAAATTCTCGGCCGTCATGGAGGCCTCTGGCGGCCTGACCATTCCTGTGGACGGGATGGGCGGATCGTGGATTGTCAAGCTGCCTTCAGCCCGCTACAAGGCGGTTCCCGAGAATGAATTTGCCATGATGGAACTGGCCCGCCGCGTCGGCATCTCCGTCCCTGAAAACAAGCTCGTAGATATAGCGAGCATCAAAGGACTGCCCGAACAAGCGCATACAGTGGAAGGCCGGGCGCTGGCCGTGAAGCGGTTCGACCGACTGCCGGGTGGCGAGCCCGTTCACATGGAAGATTTCGCACAGGTCTTTGGGGAATTTCCCAACGACAAGTATAAACGCCACAGCTACGCGAACATTGCCGCTGTCCTCTGGGCGGAAATTGGCGAAGACGCCGTACTCGAATTCGTCCGCCGTCTCGTATTCTCCGTGCTGATCGGCAACGCCGACATGCATCTCAAGAACTGGTCCCTCCTTTATCCCAACCGCCGCACGCCCGTCCTGTCGCCGGGCTACGATTTTGTCGCCACGCT
>DASRCX010000048.1:0-10526 GCA_035652895.1 Terriglobia bacterium | reverse complement strand
ACTGTCCTTAAAACAAAGTCCAATCCAGGTGGAAGATCCGAGCATTATCTACGAGGTCGAAATCGCCTCGACGGCCCGCGGCGAAGGGATTCTTCCGCCTGGCCTCGTCGCTTCGGGGAAGCGACGATAATCGGTTCCGGTTTTGATGATCCCGTAGACGACCCGAGCCATCTTGGCAGCCACAGCGGTATAAGCTTTGCGCCGCAGGTCAGGGTTCAACGGATCACGCCGGATATAGTCTTGAAACTTCTGGCAGAAACTGTTCTGCCGGGCCCGCACGGCGATGGTTCCCGCCATCCAGAAGGCATAACGGAGGCGGGCATTGCCCCGCTTGGAGAGCCGGGTGGTCCCGCGAAACTGCCCGGACTGTTCGGTCGACAGATTCAAGCCGCAGTACTTGAGGAACTTCTGGTAATGATTGAAGCGGCGCAGATCCCCCGCTTCGGCCAGGATGATCAATGCGAGGATGGGGCCGATGCCGGGAATCGTCTGCAGCCGCTGGAAATCGGCATGATGGGAGAGGCGAGCCACGGTCTGCTCTTCCAGTTCCCGCCGTAACCGACACAGATGCAGGTATTCGTTCAGAATGATCCGGAACATGCGGATCGCTTCTGAATCTTCCGCGACAGGAAGTCCGATGCTGTTCTGCGCCGCCTGGTAGAAATCGGTCAGCCAGCGCGTCTTGTCGGTTTTTTGTCCGGGCAGCCGGCGGGCGGCCTGCAGGAACTCCTGCAGGGAGTATTTCGACACCGCCGCTGGACAGGGGACGAGCAGCAAGAGTTGCGTCCCCCACTCGGCGCGGCTGCTGTGCAGGTAAGACTCGGCCTCCGGGAAATAGAGCGGCAGGAAGTGGGTCACGATGCTGTGATAGGCACGAACTTTCCAGAGCGAAATCTGCTGGAAAGTGTTGGCCATTTCCTGCAAGTCGTTATAGTGATTCTGAAGAGGATCGTAATAGACCTGGGTGGTCCCTGACTTCAGCAAATGCAGGATGACCTGGGCGTCTTTGGGGTCGTTCTTGTCCCAGGAGTTGTAGAGGGCATCGCGGGTGCGGGCGACGGCGATGGAAGAAACCAGGGAAAGCGAGAAACCATGTGACTGAAGGAAATAGGTCAGGGGGCGGTGATAATCACCTGTGGCCTCGAAGGCGATGCGGCAAACACAGCCACTGCTGGCGAGGAAGGCGCCCAATCTGCTGAATTCGGCTAAAGTGTTCGCCATACGGAAATGGCGGCGACGCCCGCCGGGAAACTCGACGAGCACCTGGTTATGAACCTTGGCGATGTCGATCGCTACCCACATAGTGGGCCTCGTGGTAGAAGATAGTTGGGTCATGGCTGGCAGGACCTCCTTTCGAATGAGTCGAGAGAAACCCATTCTATGGAAGTTCCTGTGCAGCCGTGACTCAACCCCAAGGGGCCTCTAACAGAGATGAAGGTACTATGAAGGTACTACGGGCCGGAGTTCACCGGCCAGACCCTGGATGCGTGGGCTTACCTGCGAAAGGTGAAGCTGCGCTTCATCGAGCCGGGTAAACCCATTCAGAATGCCTTCATCGAAAGCTTCAATGGGAAGTTCCGCGATGAATGCTTGAATGAGCATTGGTTTGTGAGCTTGCAAGACGCTCGGGAGAAAATCGAAGCGTGGAGAACGGATTACAACGAGGTCCGGCCCCACAGCGCGTTGGGGAATCGAACCCCGGAGGAATTCACAGGCGGCGGGGCGACTCTCCCCCCAGCCGCCCCGGAGAAAAACCAATACCAAACCCGGAAACTAACATTATGATTGGTACAGAAAAAGGGGGCAGGTCACAGACAAGCGCCCTGATTGCCATGCACGACCTGTTCGAGTTGTATGGGACAATGTGGCTGGAAGGAGTGTGGGAATTTGCGAAAGCAAGAAAGTCCACGACCAAGTTCATCATCAGCGATGAGCCGATCACATTTTTCAACCGTCATATCTTCCCGGCCGAGGCTCCGTATCCGGGTGGAGAGGATCTCTCGAAGGTCGGTTCCCGCACGATATTTCCTTTGGGTCCTGAAACCTGTGCCATCGTCACGCACTTGCAGCTCGTGCGAAATCCCGGCGTTAAGCCATTGGATATTCGCATCAATGCCCGCGCGTTTCAGCAAGCCGTAGCCAAACTGACAGATTTACAGTTTGGGCGGGAATTGGAAGAACAGGACGTGCTACGGATCAACTACATCCTCAAGCGACGCGCCTCGCGTTACATTGCCTCCTCTGACAAAGAATGGCTGTACCCAGAGAAGAGCCTGGGGAAAATCGATTGGGCAAAGCTTGATAACGATTGGTTCTTGTTCCCCCACCTATGGAAGGTTCCATTCACCGCTGAAATCATCATGGGCAACAAAGGCGGCGGGGCATGGGGAGTGGATGAGTATGGACGGCAACATGGTGATCCCGATTATAAGGATCGGGAGCGGCACGAGAGGGACTGGAGAACTTTTCAAAAGGCGAAGCTGGAGTGGGCGAAAAAGCGAGTCGGCAAGTCGTCAGCCCACATAGACAATTACTCGCGTGAAGATGAAGTGGGCGACGGCATGATGGCGGAATACTTGCGACGAGAAGGGCTGCTGGCCTAGTGTGATCAGAAAGGTATCGAGCTGCGGGTGGCCTGGCCGTTTACAAAATATTGCCGAGTGACCGGCAACTCGGAAATAATCAATTCCCCCATTAGGCCGAAGTTCCACGAGCGCCGAGGAGGGATGGTACTGATTTGCGGAGGGATAAGGGCGGAGTCAGTTTCCCGCTACTGAGAACGCCCGGATCAACTCATAGGCCCGAGCCTGGAGCGGCGTGGGCTCCGGCACCTGTTGAAAAGTCGCGTTCGTCTTCTCCTTCGCCTTGCCGGCTTTGAGCCGGTAGGTCACTCGCGCCCGGCTGCCCAACTCCGCCAGCAAGCTCCGGAAGCTATGCACCGGAAAGCCGTCCTCGGTTCGGTGAGTACGCTTCTTGGCCTGCGCCGAGGCCGAAGGTTTCGCGGGCCGCACCGGATCGCGACGCTGGCGTTCGACCTCCCGCTCCTCATCCTGGTAAAGCAGCGGCGCCCAGGCCCGCCGCAAGTGCCATTCCACGTAGTAGGCCAGCACGCACAGAAATATGTGCGCCGGCACGCGCTGCTCCGTCCGATGGCGAATCGGCCGCAGCAACAGATCGATCCCTTTGAGAGACCGAAACGCCCGCTCGACTTCCGCCAGCCGCTTGTAGCTGCGCACCGTCTCCTCGGCCGAAAGATGCTCGGCCGGTTCCCTGGTGCGCAGCACATAAATCCCGTCCAGCGCGGCTTCTTGCGCGATGGAATCTTCCCGACGACTCCACTGGAAGCTGCCGTCGGCGATCTGGCACTCAAAGTGTTTCCCCACCTTGTAGCGTCCCAGCACCTTGCCGACTTTCATTCCAATCTCCGCCGCCGGAAGCCGCTTCTGCTTGCGCCGCCCCACTTCCCGCGCGATCTTCATCAAACTCTTCTCCGTGGCTTCCAGCAACGCTTCCCGCTTGCGCGCCCGCTCTTCGGCCAGCAGCGGGTTGTGGCAGACGATCAATCGCTCCCCCGGATAATCGGGCGAAGTGATTTCCGCCAGATTCTTCTCGTCCAGCAACGACCGTTGCAAGGCTCCGTTCTCGACCAATTCGCGAATCGCGCCGCTGGTCAGCGCCGTGATCCAGCCCAGGCCGGGACGCCGCTTGAGCTTCGCAATCTGCGGCTGAGTCAGCAGGCCGCGATCCCCCACCAGCACCACGCGCTCGAGCCCCAACCGCTCCCGTAACTTCTCGACTGGGTCGCCGACCGTCGTCGGATCGCCGGTCGAGCCCGCATAAACTTCCACCGCCACCGGCCGCCCTTCGCCGTCCGTCATCACCCCATAGACGATGATCGGTAAGCCCTTCTTCCCATCCCGGTCGTGACCGAATTGCGCCAGCGGGCACTTGCGCCCTTCATAGAAACTGCTCGACACGTCGTAAAGCGCCAGTCCGCCCTCGCTCAGATGCCGCGCCGCCAGCTTCTTCTCGATCCGCTCCTTCCTCGCCCCCAGCCAGTCCATCGCCTGGTAGAGATCCTCTTCGCTGGCCTCCCCCACGCCCAACTCCTCGGCCAGCGTCGTCGCGTGCCAGGCGCGCGTCGTCCCCAGTTTCGAGGTGGGTGCGATCAGTCGCTGGACGATCATGCCCACCACCAGGTCGCGTTCGCGCGAGCGCTTGGAGGCGATGAGCGAATCCAGCGCGAGCCGATGGATCATCTCCCGAATGGCCTGGACGTGCCCGTGGGGGAGCGTCTTCTGGGTGGAGAGCAGATCGTGCGGCGAGACCAGCGTCTCATCGCGCAGCAGACGGCGCAGGGCCTCAATTTTCTGTTGGGGCCAGTGCGAGAGATTGGCGAGGGTGCGCTGGCGGGTTCGCTTGCCTTCGCGCCAGCCTTGGCGGAGCAGGACAGCGGGCGGGGAGTTGCGGTTGGGGACGACGGTGATGTACATGAGCCATTAAATCACGTCATACCTTCTTTATCAAGACAAATATTAACATATACATGAGAACAACAGGAAGCCCACGCCGCGCCGGAAGTCGCAGCCCTCCAAGGGCTTAACTGCGATTTTACCCTCTGCTGTCAGTGGAACTTCGGACTAAAGCCTTCTCGCCTTTCTTGACGTGTCGGCCAAGTTCCTTCCATTTCCTGAAGGAGGCCAGCGGACCCAGAGGGAGCGCCCGCTCCGCGCACTGGTACATTGCCAATAGTTGATTTCCCAAGCTGTAGTTATGGAAGCGGGAATAAGCCTGAAGATTGAAGCCGGGCTTTGAAACGGCTTCCTCCAGTAATGCGGCCCATGAAACCATGGGCTTTCTCGCGTTTCTCTCAGCGCCACCGCGCGCACTCACTGTGTGCCCCTGCGGGCCTGCGCTTTCGTTTTCGGTCTGTCGAATTTTGGTTTGCTCGGTCATGGTTTTATCTCCTTTTCTGCCCTGCTTCTCGCGGGGCAACCGAGGGCAGGTCGCTCGCCTGCTCCCGTCCGCTGCCTTGACGGGGGAGCCGAAAGAAATCTCGTCTGTATCGGTTGATTTTTTCGGGGGGACCGTCACCCGGAGGGTCCCGGCTTGCCAGGAAGGCAGAGCCTGCGTCGGCAGGGCGCAGGTGTTCTTGCCATCCTGCCGTGCCCGCGAGAATAAGGGGCGTTAGAAATGGAGAGTGACCGGGGAAATCAAGGCAGACAACGAAGCGTGAAGCGAACGCATGATAAGATCATCGGCGGGCCGAGTAAGTAGGCCACAAACTGCCTAACATCGCAGTGGGTTCTGAATAGTTTGGGAAACGGAGGTCTTGTCTTATGGCCGATCAAACTGGCCCTTGAGAGTTTTTACAACCGGGTCGGTTTGGCGGATTGTACGTATCTGTTCTGCAAGCTGCTGATAGGGGCCTGCAAGGGATATTTCTTGTGCACACGGAAAACCAACGGCCTTGTATGAAAATTGTTGATCTGATTTTGAGGATGAGTCGTACACAAAGCAGTGGCCAGGAAAATCCAAGTCAGGGTGTTTTGGGCATGCCTCCCAATAAATGAGTGGCTGCAGGGGCATTATCAACCCCGAGTCAATCGAAACAAGTGCCGCCTCCGCTTCGGGGAATGGCGTGTCGCCTCTGTAGGCCGACGTTCTCAGGAAAGGCGGCTTGCCGTGCGCGTGGCGAAACGTGCCGTGAAAACCGGTTCCAAACCTTTCCTTTTGGACATTTTCGAAGAATCCGAATACGGCGTGTGAAAAGGCCTGGTGACTCAGATTCGCAAGCAATCTAACCGGTCTTCCGTGGTCCACTGTTCCGAAATGTATTTTGCCGTGTTTGAGGTTTGCCCAGGCTACGACCGCTCCGTCAACTTGGTTAAAAAGCTCGGGAGCAGTGAGGAGCATCTTATACGGCGAGGAAATATCTCCGTCATTCGCCATCTGTTTGAGACACTCCTGAAGGAAATGCCATAGCGGTCCTGCTGAACGCTGAGTAAAACCTTTAAACAATCTGAGAGTGGCTCGCCTTCCGAGTCCGCAAAGCTCCATAAATGCAGTGTAGGCCGCCAGGCTCAGTGCAGCCTCTATAAAATCGAATGCAGCATCCACGAGTAGCTTTGAGTCGGTCTGCCCTAAATACCGAGCGAGTGGCGCGGCAAGGGGATAAGGAAGAACGTCCACTAAGTCGCTCAACTCACGCCACTGCTTTTCTTCAGATCGTTTCTTGTATATTTTTACTGCCTGCTGGTTCACGAACGATACAGAGGTGTTACTGGTTCCGAAGTCCAAACCCACATATGCCTCCGGTGTGGCCGCAGTGTCCGAAATGGAGGTCATGTCCAGGAAGAATGGTTTGCCTCTTGCGAGCATGGCTTCTGCTTCGGTCCTTCCGGTCTTATAGATGAAAGCGGGTGTCGCCGTTCCGTCCTGTTTCACTGTTAGCTCAACCTGCATTGCTGCATCGAATGCGCAATTGTCAGGTGTTCGGACTTTCTGCTCCTGGACATTATGCAAGTTCTTGACATCCTCGGGGTCGAAGCTTGACCGGAGGAAGTAGTAGTTGAGGTAATGCCTGGGTGGACGGTTCAGCCGCACTTTCCAACGCAATGGCCGGCCGCGGAGATTCTGGAGCGCACTCGCGGAGGGCAATAGTAATCCAGGCGTATTCCTAACCTGGGGCAAACCATCGGAACACGGGGTAAACGGCTTGGTTTCGCAGCCCGTGCCATCTGGATCGAGCAAGAGACAGAGACGATTATAGGTAACAGAAGAGAAATCTCCGGTCTCATTATAGAATCGTCGTGCGCATTCGAGTGCTAGACCCTTTGCGACGACCTCCTGATAATCCGGTAGGGGGAGGATTTCTGCATTGGAAAGTTCATCATGGCCGAATTCGTCTTGGATAAGTTCGCGCAACCATCCGATATTGGACGAGCCCCCGGACAACAGCACGACAGAAATCGGCGCCCCAGACAACTCTTCTTTAGCCCTCAGCAGGGCGCTTTTGAGCAATGGCTTGAGCTTTTGAGTCCAGACCTTTTCCACGAAAAGCTGACGAAGGCGCGTGGCCGAAAGAGGGACGTTCGAAGTAGTCGATTCCTTAGAGAATGGGTCAGATGGCAATGGGACGGGGCAAGTAAGCGTAAGCTGAGCTTCAATCCGCCAATCTACCACACTCCTGCAGAGAGTCAATTTAGGGTTTTCGACGCGGAATGTAGAAAGATGGAAATTGCGGATGAAATTCCTGTACTCGTCAGCAACCGTTGAGAGCTCCAGTCGCCCTTTGCGCCAAGCCATGTACGCCTCAAGGCCCTTCTTGAGCCGGGCGTTTTGATGTTGCCCAAGCAATGAACTCAGAAGCTCCTCAGCGATAATCCTGTTGATGAAAAAGCCACCGATCGGCTTCGACGCTGCTCCAAGGGGTTTAGAATTTCGGCCCGACTGACTAATATCGCCCTCTTTCGTCGTCTCGATAATGCACACATCACAAGTTCCACCCCCGAAGTCAATCACAAGGGCATTATGCTTGGCGCGCTGAGCAATGATCGGATGCCGGGCACCATAACGATAATATTGAAAAACGGCGAATGGCTCGGGTAAGAAATCAATGGTGGAAAATCCCTTTCCCAGTAAAATGCGTCGAAGATTATTGCGATAGTTGGAAAGCCAATCAGGAGAGACATGTTCATCCTGTAGTGTCAGGGGCTCTGCCAACAATATGCTCGTTGTCTTGGTTACACCCGTGTTTGCGATCCATTCTCGCGTGTGCTTGAGGACCTTATGCAGGAAGTCCGACGTCAATGATGCAGCGGACTTGGGCGTGCCGAGTGCAGTAATAAAGAGCCTCCTCGGCTTAGCCGACTCAGGGTCAATTTCCCCCAAGTCAACCTTAAAATCTTCATTTAGTTCGTCGCGTGAACCAGCTTCCTCAATAGCCGCCGATCCGATCAGCACTTCGTTACCGGAGCGATAAAGCAGCACAGTGGGAATGTTCGGATTCCCTTCCATTTCAACCATCTGGACAGCATGGATGAAGAATTCCTTCTCCATTTGCTTATCACCGTCTTCACAGGTGGGTTATCAGCGATGCTAATTCTACCACACGTGGCATGGTTGTGAGGCTGGGAGATGTATACGGCTAATAGACCCTATAATTCACCTTTTTCGAGACAAGAAAAGCCTCCGGTGCTATAAACACGTTGCGGAACAGCTGTTCAAAGCACACGAGGAGGCTTTTACTTGGCCGAGCATACCACAACACAGCGTTTGTTATTCCCCGATACTTTTCCCAAGCCGGTGGTGGCGCAGTTTGATCGGCGGCAGGGCAGTTCCGATGGGGGAGCGATTCTGCTTCGGACGGCGAACCGATGTCTGCGATTGACCTCGTCGCTGGCCGCGTGTCTGGTCGATCAGCGTCAGCCAGGTAAGATACGGCACGAGTTGCGCGAACTGCTGACGCAACGCGTGATGGCGCTGGCCTGCGGCTACGAGGACGCCAACGACGCGGAGCGGCTGGCTTCCGATCCGGTGCACAAACTCCAGGTGGGTCGTGATCCCATCGAGGGCGAGGACCTGGCCTTGCAGGCCACGCTCTCGCGCTTTGAGAATGCTCCCAGGCGCAAGCCCCTTTTTGTTGAAGAGATCACCCCGATGAAGAGGGGACTGAAATATCGCCCCATCGTCTTCCACGGAGAGCTAGAAGGCCGATGGACGCTGCACGACACGCGCGATCAGGTGATGGATTTCGTGCGCCGTTGGAGCCCGGAGACGGGAATCACGGTGCGCACGTTGGTGCTCTGGCTGGGGGTGGCGACGAGCAAGTTCTACAGTTGGCAGATGCGCTACGGCAAGGTGAGCGAGCACCATGGCTGGGTGCCGCGGGATTTCTGGCTGGAGGCGTGGGAGAAGCAAACGATCATCGAGTTTCACGACCGCTATCCGCTGGAAGGTTGTCGGCGGCTGACCTTCATGATGCTCGATCAAGACGTCGTGGCGGTGAGCCCGGCGAGCGTCTGGCGAGTGCTGCATCGGGCGGGGCGTCTCGGATACTGGAACCGCAAGGCCTCGATGAAGGGCCGGGGCTTCCAGGCGCCGCTCGCCCCGCACGAGCACTGGCACGTGGATATTTCCTACGTGAACCTGGCGGGCACGTTCTATCACCTCTGCAGCGTGCTGGATGGCTACAGCCGCTATCTGGTGCACTGGGAACTGAGGGAATCGATAAAGGAAATGGACGTGGAAATCATCCTGGCGAGGGCGCGGGAGAAATTTCCCCAGGCACGGAGACCTGTTTCGGCTAAGTCAGAATAATTGCAAGTGGAGCGAACTGACGACTTCGCCAGGACCAGAAATTTCAATCCCATACTCCACTTTTACGACAATCGGCCCTTTTGTTACCTTTTTGGTGAAAAAGCAACTTCGTATAACCATCTGAAATCAAAAGGGAAAGACTGGAGCCGGCGAAGGGAATCGAACCCCCGACCTACGGTTTACGAAGCTAAATAAGTAAGGGTATCTCATTGATTTTGCGGCACGGTTGGCAACCCTAAGTTACTGAAAATCACGCTCGGAGCGCTCATGTTGTACCTATCTTGTACTTGTTTTAACCATTTGCAAGGTCACCACAGGGCTCGAGTTTCGCGAGAAATTTGCACATGCGATTGGGACGACTGCCCTAAGGAACAGAGCAAACGTAACGATAGATGGTAAAATTACTTTCAGTGAGAATTGGCCTTCTGTGCCTGCCTCCACGGGGGCAAGGGCTCCCGCCTCCGGTCGGGTTGCCTTCCCCCTATGGCGATGTTATGGTTCCCTGCAGGCAGTTCGGGTATCACTTCAAACTGGCTTTTTCCTGTCATGAAAGGGATTGACCACACGCACGCCGCGATAGACCTGGCCGTCTGACAGGTCCTCTGAATACAATACCTCTGATCCCGACGCTTCCGCTGCCTGGACTACGAGCGCGTCCCAGAAAGAGATGCGATAGCGTTCCTCAAGGTCGAGCGCATCGAGGACTGACTCCCCGGTATTCGTCACCACCTCCCAAGCCAGGTAGTCCGTGATGATTTCTCGCGCTGTCTTGAGGCTGACCGGTTTCGCTGCCTTCCGCCGCAGGTTCACGCAGAGCTCTTGGAGCACCTGCGTGCTTACTACGCCGGAACGATTGCGCCACAGCTCTTCAATAAGCACCTTCGCCCGCTGATGTTTCACCCCGGCCGCCGCATCGTACGCGTACATGAGGATGTTCGTGTCGACGAAGTATTTATCGCTCATGGAGTTCGTCTCTTGTTCTAGGAGGCGTCCAACGGAGGTCGAGACCCTCGCGGAGCCGAGCGAGTGCCCTCCGACGAGCCTTATCGAATGCCTTACGCTGGCGGACCATCTCTTCAATCCTGTCGGTCAACAGGGCGCTGACGGAGCGTCCTTCCTCAGCCGCCAGGACACGCGCCTCGCGAAGCAGCTTTGCGTCGACCTTGAGAGTGATGTTTGCTTTCATAACCAGACCTCTAATGAGT
>DASRCX010000047.1:0-23238 GCA_035652895.1 Terriglobia bacterium | reverse complement strand
ACTCATTAGAGGTCTGGTTATGAAAGCAAACATCACTCTCAAGGTCGACGCAAAGCTGCTTCGCGAGGCGCGTGTCCTGGCGGCTGAGGAAGGACGCTCCGTCAGCGCCCTGTTGACCGACAGGATTGAAGAGATGGTCCGTCAGCGTAAGGCATTCGATAAGGCTCGTCGGAGGGCACTCGCTCGGCTCCGCGAGGGTCTCGACCTCCGTTGGACGCCTCCTAGAACAAGAGACGAACTCCATGAGCGATAAATACTTCGTCGACACAAACATCCTGATGTACGCTCACGATACGGCGGCCGGGGTGAAACATCAGCGGGCAAAGGTGCTTATTGAAGAGTTGTGGCGCAATCGTTCCGGCGTGGTAAGCACGCAGGTGCTCCAAGAGCTCTGCGTGAACCTGCGGCGGAAGGCAGCGAAACCGGTCAGCCTCAAGATAGCGCGAGAAATCATCACGGACTACCTGGCTTGGGAGGTGGTGACGAATACCGGGGAGTCAGTCCTCGATGCGCTCGAACTTGAGGAACGATATCGCATCTCTTTCTGGGACGCGCTCGTAGTTCAGGCAGCGGAAGCGTCTGGGTCAGAGGTATTGTATTCAGAGGATCTGTCAGACGGCCAAGTCTATCGCGGCGTGCGTGTGGTCAATCCCTTTCATGACAGGAAAAAGCCAGTTTGAAGTGATACCCGAACTGGCTGCAGGGAACCATAACATCGCCATATGGGGAAGACAACCCGACTGGAGGCGGGAGCCCTTGCCCCCGTGGAGGCAGGCACAGAAGGCCAATCCTCACGGAAAGTAATTTAACCATCTATCGTTACGCTTGCTCCGTTCCTTTGGGCAGTCGTCCCAATCGCGTGTGCAAATTTCTCACGAAACTCCAGCCCTGCGGTGACCTTGCAAATGGTTAAAACAAGTACAAGATAGGTACAACATGAGCGCTCCGAGCGTGATTTTCAGTAACTCAGGGTTGCCAACCGTGCCGCAAAATCAATGAGATACCCTTACTTATCTAGCTGTACGGACTGCGCCAAAAGCGGTCCGCAGGCAAAGGCGCACATCAGCGTTACGAACAGCTGACAATACCTTTTCATTTTCGCCTCCTGAGCAATTTCACGTTTTCGGCTATCCGGCGCTCCGGTTCCCGCATCGTAGGTTCCCAGCGTCGCATAACCTTCAGCACGTTTTTCAACAAAGTGTTAAACGCAACGAGCTACGAAATTCGCAACAGTTCGAGGTACTGATCAGCAAGGCTCTTATCCGGGCTCATGACCGAAACCTGGAATCGATCCTTGATCCCAAGATTGCCATAGACCTGTTCGGTCCAATGATACGCCCGGCGGGCCGCGCCCATATCCACAGCCTCTTTCATCGGCCCCCGAGGAGCAAGCACGGCCAGCGGCCGCTCCGCAACCGCTGCAGCAACCTGGGGAAGATCGAAGCGTGTGAGGACGTTGCGGATGAACAGGCTCGACTCCGTCAGGTAGCGGTCAACGCTGGTGAGTGCGCGGTAAGAAAGCAATCCCTCGTGGGCAAGCAGGATCTTGACGCGAGTATCGAGCGCCGCCGCGTAGAGCGACCACAGAGCGCCGGCGCCTCTACCGGCCAGGCGCACGCCCGTCGGATCAACATCCGGCCGGCTCAAGACGTAGTCGATGCTCCGGATCACATCCAGAACGCGCATGCCGAACAGGTCCTCATTGATTTCCCACGCCATGTAAGTCATAGTGCATTCAGTGTCATCGACCTGACGGAATTCGCCATGCTCCTCGCCAAGGTGAGGAGGTGTGGTGGCGCCCATGCCTCGCACATCAACTGCCACAACGCAGTTGCCCTGAAGGGTCAATTGCTCGAGCAGGCCGAACTCCATACCGTCCTCTACCCGCCCCGTATCGCTGACGTACAGAATCGCCGTCCGGTTCTTGACTCCGGCGTCGGGTTTATAGACCCAGGTTGGAATGTAAATGCCGGGCTCGGAAAGGAATTCCAGCTTCTCGATCTTGTAACCCTTGCGCGGAGTCGTGGTGTCATGGCGCGGGGCGAGTGGAGTGTTTGAGGGCCGGTAGCGGATAACTTTCCGGATCTCTTCGCCGAGTTCGCTCCGGTAGGAGACAAGTTCGGATGAGCTCGTCGGCGCTTTCCTTTCCGGGGGAAGCGTCGCCTGTGTTTTCAGAATGAGGGAATAGATCGTCTGGCCCTGCCGGGAGTATTCGATCGAGCCATCCACCGTGCACCAGAGATTTTCCCACGGCTCCGGTGTAAACGGGGCCTCGCTTTGCGGGCCGGGACGGTTATAAAACCAGCGGCTGAACCAGTCCGTGTTGGCGATCCTCAGCTTGACCGTCCAGGCATGAGGATCGTCCGCCGGCACGGTCTTGAATTTGTCTCCAGCCCCGAGTAGCTCGTAACGGGCGAGAATGGCGGCCGCCGCCCTGTTGAATGGCGGCGCGTAATGTTCGATGGTGACGAGCAACGGCCGCGGAGCGACGGCCGCAAGAAGATCAACGTTGTCGATTCCGTAGGTTCCCGAAGGGAACATGTGCTGCTCCGTGTCGCCGGTACCCATCGGCTTGTACATCGGAATATGTATGGGCCACTCGTTGGCCGTGCCCCCCTCATTGATGGCCGCGCACGCCACACGCTCATCCATGGCGGCAATGAACTTGGTGAGCGTGCCGCCTCCGGAATGGCCCGCGCAGCCGATCCTTTTTCCATCTACCTCGGGCCGCGTCAGCAGATAATCGATGGCACGCATGCCGTCCCACACGCGGTAATGCGTCAGGTCTTCGCCGATCAACAGGAGCAACTGGCCCGGCAGCGAGTGCTCCCACGTGACCGGCCCGCCAATCTCGTTGACATGGGTCATGGGATTCCAGAAATGCCGCCGCTCGCCTTCGCCAATCGGATCGTAAGCGAGCACCACAAAACCGTTCCGAGCGAAATTGACGTAAGCCGCCTGATATTCCGGGAAGCCGCGTGCGGTCGGGTAATGGCCGCAAGGTGAAATGATGCCGGGATAGGGGCCGCTGCCGGACGTCGGGATGTAGAGGTTCCCCGTGACCCAGAAGTCCGGCTGGCTTTCATACATCAGGTTTTCAACTTTATAGCCGTCGCGCTCGAAGGACTTCACAATGATGGGATTGAGGGGGTTTCTTTTCGGAAACCCATGGATCATCTCGATACATTTTTGCCGGACAAAGCGGTTGCGCGCTTCCATCTGCCCGGGCGTGCGAATCTGCGCCCGCTGCTGGTCCCAATGCGCCGCCATGGCGTTCACCTTCTCAGTCAGGTAGGTCACCAGCATGTCCGGCATCATTTGACTGTAGAGCCGCGCCGCACTCGCCTGCGGAGGCTTGCCGGAAGGAACCGCCAGCGAGCCGCCCGGCAGTCCCACCGCCAGCGGCAGGATTCCCGCTTGCTTGACAAAGTCTCTTCTATCCATAATTGCCTCCAATGAAGCTTCTTCGGTTTAAGGGAGCGGCCTCAATGGTGGGGATGATAGATGATGATGGCGAGCCGGTAATAGACATTGCCGATTTTCCCGCCCGCTTTGACGGGCTTGCCCGGCTGCGGCTTCACCTCAATCGCACCCCCAAAATAAATCGTTCCGTGCGCCCCGGTGGTCGCCGAGTTCGTGCCGATCACAGGACTGCCATCGGGCAAACGCATTTCACCCAAATCCGTGATCTCGCCGTTGTTCAGGTCATAAGTGATAAGGTGGGATGCGGCCACGGCGCGGCTCCCTGCGTAGTCGAATTCTCTGCCGGCGGCGGCGTAATATAGCTTGCGATCATTTCCAAGCGTGAGACTGAGCGTCGCATAGGGGACATCCCTCGCGTCCCTAAAGCTGGGAATGCAGAGCTGCCCCAGCCGTTTGACCACTCCGTCCTCGCCGGCGTAAGGGTCGAACGAAAAAAGCGTTGTGGCGCTTTCCTCGACGCCGTAAATCTTTTTCGTCTGCTCGTCCCAAACAGCGGCGCGCCAGGCAGTTTCCGCTTTCGTATAATCCCGGCCGAGCGAGATTCCTTTCTCTCTGATGGGAAGCCTTACAGAAAGCTCCCGCACCCTGTCTGTCCGAGGGTCGTATTTGAAGATTCGACCCCTGCCGAAACTGCCGTAGATATCTCCGCGGTCGTCGGCAACCAGGGTTCGGCACAGAGAGTCCCAGTTGTTAAACCGGCCAAAATTCTTCTCCGTATGCTTCGCGATATCGTAGTAAACAAACTCACCATGAGGATCTGTCAGCCCGTAGAAGCGGTTGTAAACCGGGTCGTACCTGCCGGCAATAATTCCCTGATAGGGGAAGGCAATCCCCAGATCAGTGACCTGGCCAGTTTTAGGATCAAACACCATCCAGTGGCCGCCAGGGTACCATCCCGGAGTCGCATAGAATGCAAAGTCAAAATCAAGGCCGTATTCCGTAGCAAAATAGATTTTGCCGTCCTTGGCTTCACCAAACTTTGTGTGAATCTTTGCTTGCGGGCCAACTCCCAGGAACTGCTGCCCCGTGAGGACGTTCAAGTTACCGACTTCGTGAACAGTGTTAGTCTTTGGGTCATAGTACACAAGGTAGCCGCCCCCGTGGGGGTAGGGGTGGTACGCGAGCCCCATGTAAACCTTTCCATCGCTTCCCGCCAGCAACGCTGACCAGTTTCCGTCCATCCGGGCTAAGCCTGGGAAGGTCCGATAGTCCACCGTCACGGTTTGAGCCGCAGGGCTTGCTGCCCAAGCTTGGCACGACAGTACGAGCACGAAAACGGTCAGGCAGGCCGCGCGGAAAATTCTCATCGCATTACTCCATTTGAATGACTGCCAAGGTATAGGTCTCCAGGTGCGGGACGGTGAAGCGGGCCCGGCCGCCGGCCACCTGGCTCGGCACCGTCATGCTCCCCGTCCCGTCCGGCGTCAGCAGCGTCACCTGCCGCACGCCTTTGCCCTCCGGCAGCTCAACCTCCACCCTGATGTCGCTCACCGTCTTCCCCTGCAGCGTCGCATAGTTCAACAAGTGCACCAGCCTGCGGTTCTCACCCGCCTGCTCCTGCTGCTCCGCCACCAACGCCAGCGTCTCCGGCGCTTCCACCTCCAACGTGAACTTCCCACCCACTGCCCACCGCACCTGCTCGATCAGTTCTTCCCAGTTCAGCGGCAATTTCCAGTACTGATAGGTCATCGGCACTGCGGGCGGCTTGGGAATCGCGGGCTTGATGGCGGGAACATAACTAACGCGTCCTCGCCCAACGTGGTTTTGCACGGGTGGAATTTCCAGCTCCTTTGTGGCCGCCCTCCTACCAGGTTGTGGCGCTTTGACCTTGAACAAATCTTTGAGTCCGAAGTCAGAACGCTGCAGCCGCCACGGCGTGTATAACGACGTCAGCTCCGTTGCCACCAGACCGCCTCCCTGCTCCACGTATTTCCGGATCAGCCCCATCTGCTCGTCGCTCAGGCATTCCTGATCGGCCAGCACCAAGGCCCGATACTTTGAGAGGTCTTTCAGGTGCTCATCAAATATGATGTTGAACGGCACTTTGGCCTGGATCAGCGCCTGAGTAAACAGCATGAAGCTCACCGCCGGAAGGTCATTGTTGAATCCCATGGTGGCGTACGAGTACAGCACTGCCACGTCCGCGATGTTCTCCACGTCCTTGTAGTAGTCGAACTGTTTATGGAAGAAATCTACATAACGCTGCTGGCCGGCAGGAATCTTTTCGTCCGTCGTCCCAATACTAATATCGCCCATGCACTGGCGGCCAAAGGCCATCGACTCCGCCATCTGGAGCGTGGAGCCGCTTGGACCGCCCGTTACAACAAACATGGTATTCCGCTGCGTGCTCACGTTCTTGAAGGACCGGATCCGGCTCACGAGGACTCCCTGATCGTTAATTCCGGCCGGATCACCTTCCTCGCTCCAAACCGCATCCATGTGCGAAAGCAATTTCGGATAATAAACACCCTGCTCCCAGATGGTGTTCCTGCCTGAAATTTCGGAATGAGGATTCGATTCGACGGCTGTTTCAGGGTTCGCGCCCCGGATGACTTCCTCCATGATGGCGTAGTAGCGGTCAAGCTGGTGACAGCGGAAATCGGCCCATTCCTGGAACAGCGGATCATCGATGGTAGTTAGCGGGAAGTCAACTTTCGGTGGAATGATATATTTGACATCAGAAAAACCCAAGCGCTTTTTGAGCTGATCCGGACTGTACTTGGAGGCCAGATACTCTCGAAAATGCTTGATGGCGAGTGGATGCTGGAATATAGCCGGCACAGCCTGAAGACTGGTGTTGTCAAAGTGAATCAGGTCAACTTTGGCATCCACCACCGCCGAGCGCACCACGCGCTTCATGTACTCGACGTAGCCGGGGTGCATGAAGTAGACCCGCCGGCGAAACGTCTGGTTGAAATAGATGACCGGCTTGCCCAGGTAATCGGGAACCAGCCACTCCGCAGCGTCAGGCCGCTCCACCAGGAAGGTTTCGTATGCAATGGTGCTGCCTATGTAAACCCCCACCTTGATGCCGTACTTATGCAGTATTGGCACAAAGTTGGTGGTAATTTGCATATATTGCTTTTCGGCTTCCACGCCAAAGCCTTTGTAATAGTAAGTGATCCACAACGTGATCCCGGCGTCCTTGATCTTTCGGGCGAAGTCCTCGGTGTACGATTTTCTGAACTCCTCTTCCTGATAGACCGTTCCTCCGCCCGTGCGGCGCCTGAAGATCGGGATGCTGTCATGATTGCCGGCGATGACCAGCGGCGTCTTAGCAAGCCACGCGGGCCCTCGTTTGAGGTGTTTTGACTCAGCTACAGGATTCTGTAATAGGCTCATCTTATTACTCCATTTGAACGACTGCTAAGATATATGTCTCCAAGTCCGGGACAGTAAATCGAGCTCGACCACCGGCCACCTGGCTCTGGACCGTCATGCTTCCCTTGCCGTCCGGCGTTAGCAACGTGACTTGCCGCACGCCCTTGCCTTCCGGCAGCTCAACCTCGACTTTCACGTTGCTCACCGTCTTTCCTTGTGGCGCGGCGTAATTCACCAGATGTACCAGCCTCCGATCCTGCCCCGCCTGCTCCTGCTGCGCCGCTGCCAACGCCAGCGTCTCCGGCGCTTCCACCTCCAGCGTGAACTTCCCTCCCGCCGCCCACCGCACCTGCTCAATCATCTCTTCCCAGTTCAGCGGCAGCTTCCAGTACTGGCTCGTCATCCGCGCCCCCGCCGGCTTCTCTATTGCCGCCTTCACCGCCGCAATGTAGCTCACTCTTCCCTGACCGATCCGTCTCTGCACGGGCGGAATCTCCAGGTCCCGTTCCATGTCCCGGCGGCCTGCTTTCGGTGCCTCTACCCCAAACAGATCCTTCAGCCCGAAGTCCCGCCGCCGCAGCCGCCACGGCGTGTATAACGACGTCAGCTCCGTTGCCACCAGACCGCCCCCTTGCTCCACGTATTTCCGGATCATCGCCATCTGCTCTTCGCTCAGGCATTCCTGATCGGCCAGCACCAGCGCCCGATACTTTGAGAGGTCTTTCAGGTGCTCATCAAATATGATGTTGAACGGCACCTTGGCCTGAATCAGCGCTTGCGTGAACAACATGAAGCTCACCGCCGGAAGGTCATTGTTGAATCCCATGGTTGCGTACGAATACAGCACCGCTACATCCGCAATGTTCTCGACTTCCTTGTAATAGCCGAATTGATCACGAAAGAAGGACACGTAGCGCCGCTGATCGGCAGGAATCGCCGGGGCGCTGAGCATGCTCCCCACCATGCCCAGCGTTTGCCGGTTGAACGCCATAGACTCCGCCATGGCCAGCTTGCCACCGCCTTCGCTGCCGGCTGTATAGGTCAGGACGCGCTTGCCCAGCAGGGTCGCCATCTTGTACGTGCGAATTTTGGAAACGAGTATGCCATCCTCCGACATGCGTGCGTAGTCGCCCTCTTCGGTCCAATTGATATCCATGTTCGGCAGGAGCGTTGGGTAATAGACGCCTTGTTCCCAGACGGTGTTGCGGCCTGAAATGCCCGAATGCGGGTTGGTTGCGATGGCTGTGTTGGGATTCAGGCCTTTAATCAGTGTGTACATTTCCGCGTAGTAACGGTTGAGTTGGTGGCAGCGGAAGCCCGCCCACTCCTGGAAGAGCGGGTCGTCGATGGCGGTCAACGTGAAATCCACTTTCGGCGGCACGACGTACTGCATATTGGAAAACCCAAACCGTCTTGTGAGCTCTTCAGGCGTGTAACTGGAGGTCAAATACTCGCGAAAGTCCTTGATAGCCAAAGGATGCTGGAAAATAGGCGGTTCGGCTTGCAGGCTGGTATTGTCAAAATCTATCTCATCAGCTTTTAATTCCTCGACCCCCATCCGCACTACGCGCTTCATATACTCCACATAACCCGGATGCATGAAGTAAACCCGCTTGCGAAACGTCTGGTCGAAATAGATAACCGGCTTCGCCAAATAGTCGGGAACGAACCATTCCTCAGCCTCAGGCTTTTCAACCAGGAAAGTCTCATACGCAATGGTGCTTCCCACGTACAGCCCCACCTTGATCCCATACTTGTGGAGCAGGTCCGCCAGTCTCTTCGCGACTTCGATGTGATCTCGTTCCGCCTCCAGCCCGAACCCTTTATAAAAGTGGATGACTGCAAGGTTCACGCCAAGGTCTTTGAGCTTCTGAACGGTTGATTCATGCGATTCTTCGCGATATTCGGCCTCCTGCAAAACCGACTCTCCGCCACGGCGCCGCTGAAAAATCGGCATACTGTCCCAGGCGCCGACGATGATCAAGGGCTCGTTAGGAAGCCAAGGGGGCGGGGTCCGATGATCCCGTGCTGATTCGGCCGAAGAAAGCACGCCGGGCACACTCATGGCGGTTGCGCCGATTACGACGCTGCTCATAAAATCCCTGCGATTCATTGATGGCTCCTCAGAATGGCAAAACTCGAAAAGGTGCGTATATCAATAACGTCAGCAAACGTCCAGCAAGATCAAAAGGAGGGCGGAAAAAGGCCCATAGCGGGAGGCAATATAATCGCCTTGCAGCAGTCGGCCCCGCCATTGCATTGAATGTCGAAAAGACCCCACCGATTTCAAGCGTTCCGGAATATTGCAACCTCTGCAAAGCTCAGCAGCATGTAACAATGCGTCCCGCTTGTCAAACCTTAATTTTCACTTTCGAAGGGCGCCCAATTTGTCAAACACGCCCTAATTGCTGAAAAACACCTTGGAAGGGGTGTAGCGGCGGGTTCATCCCGCCATAGGCCCATTGCTTTCAGCATGGGCTGGCGGCGTAAAGCCGCCGCTACAGCTTTTTTCAGCAACGTGCTAAGGCCAATGATGCGTGCCGGCAACATTGCCAGAGTATTTCTTACGGCTGAAACTGAAGCATCGGCAGCACGAAAACTATGCCGTCCCCAAGCCTGGACTGTACCTGATAGTAGGACTGGTCCCCCCGCGAAGGATTCGGCTTCAGGATTTCGGACCTCTTGCCCGCCCGATGAGGCAACAAAACGTACCAGTTTGTTGAAAAACTCGCGCGGAGGCGTGTAGGGGCGAGTTTACCTCGCCGTAAATCCAAGGTTTCCCACACACTGGCTGGCGGCGTAAAGCCGCCGCTACAAGTCTTTCAACAACCTGTCAGGGCCTGACCGCATGATGATCGAGGCGGCCAGGCCCTTGAAGCAACCTTGAATCGTCCAACCGGCACTGGCACTCGCACGGAAACAACTAGAACATCAGGCGAAGGCCAAAATCAATTTCGCGTGAATTGGGCTGCCTAAGCAGCGGATGCGCCGTGCCGCTGATCGTTGCGACCGAATGCGTCGAACTTATGTTCGCTCGCGGATTTGAAAAGAACGGGTGGTTAAATGCGTCAGCCATAGTGGTGATGAATTGAAGCCCCACATGCTCGCCGATCTTGAAGGTCTTGTCCAGGGCAAAATCGACATCGGTCATTGGAGGCCCGGAAAGAATATTCAGGCCGGAAGTCCCGAACCGCCCCACATTTACAGGGCTACTGCAAACCGGCTGGGATGCTGGGCAACCCGGAATTGCAAACGCCGAAGGATCGAACCAGTGGTTCGGCCCTCGGTCCCCGGAAGAAATGTTGCCGTTGGCGATGCGGTCAGGCCGTCCTCCGAAAGTGGAAGTATTCGATGGGTCAAACCCAGAGAACGAAGGAGTGAACCATCCGCCCGACTGCCTCGTCACCGTCCAGGTAGTACGCCACCCCCCCAAGACTTGTTGCATGGGCCCGAGGGCACCCGAGAGGAAACGTTGGCCTTGCCCAAATGGCAGCGTGTAAAGAACATACCCGTAGAAGCGATGCGGAACGGTTACGCCATTATTGGCCTTTTCAACAGCTCGGTTGAACTGATCCTGGATAACCTGGCCGCCAAAGGTCCCACCGCCGCCTCCGGCATCCTGGGTATCCGTCAGATCCTTCGCCCAGGTCCAACCGGCATTAAATATCAGATTGCGCCCGTACTTCCTCTCGGCGGACATCTGGAGAGCGTTATAGAATTCATTTCCGCCGCTGTCGGCATAGATGACTTGACGATAGGTGGGATAGGGCAACACTTTGGTCGAATAGGAAGCGGTGCTTGGAGCTGGCTCATTCAGGTTTCGCCGGTAAACAAGCTGGTCGCTACGCGAGCCCAGGTACGAAACACGCAGCCCGATTTGCCCGATTTGATGTTCGAGACTGAGATGCCATTGCTGCGTATAAGGAATTTTCAGGTTTGGATTCACCCCGTTCACGTTTTGGGTGGAGGTTGTCCCAGTGGAGAGAAACGGTGATGGGAAGCTGAATAGTGGCGTCCCATTGTTAACGGCATTGATGTAAGTAACGTTTCCTGAGAACGGGCCGCCGGATAGTGCACCACGGATGATAGGCGCATAAATCAAATTGCCGTAGATTCCGTATCCGCCGCGGATCACGACGGTCTTGTTCCCGCTAAACATTTTATAGGCGAATCCAACGCGCGGCTCGATCGTATTTTTATTGAAGCTCAGCAATGTGTCTGCTGGATACCCGGCCTGCGACGCTGTGGTGATTGGAATATTGGAAGGGTAAAAGGGATTGATGTGATTTGCTCCGCTGTTAGGCACGACTAGCGCGCCCGTCTTGGGATCGAAGTTGTAAATCGAACCCGACTTGCTGTGATAAGGTCCTTCCAGTTCCCATCTTACGCCGTAGTTCAGAGTCAGCCGACTGTTTACCCGGTACTGGTCCTGGCCATAAATCCCATACGTTGTACCTCGGAAATCCCATTCGGGACTGGGAATGCCAACTTGGGTGGTTTCCGGGATACCGAGCAGGAAATCGGCGTAACCGAGCCCGGTATAGATTCCGCTGAAGTTATAGATTCCGTAAATGTCGGAAGAAATCTGGTTTCCGTTCAGGCGGTCTCGGACGGCATCGAAGCCGAACTTCATGAAGTGCCGGCCCCGATTCCAACTCAGATTGTCGATCCATTCCAAGGTTGTCTCAGGATTGTTCTCATAAGAGTCGTCGGTCTGGTCGAGGTCGACTGCCGTTATCCCCGTGATGTCAAACGCAGGAGCGTTATGAATACCCGCAGTGGAGATCCCCTGAATTCCGAACTGCTGGAGGAGAGTGCTTCCGATGACGTCCGAGGCGTAATAGTTGCGGTGATACGTTCCGCCAAAGCGGAATTCGTTGAAGGCGGTGGGACTAATCGTATGGGTCCACGAGAAAACCGCACTCTCGCCGTAACGGAGCTGCGTTACATGGTACGGGTAGACATCGGTGTAATCAAGGGGCATCCGTTTCCAACTGATCCGAGCGAAAACCGTATCTCGCTCGCTGATGTTGTAATCCCCGCGGCCATCAAACTGGTTATATCTGGTGAAACCTGTTGTCCCAGGATACTGTTGCGACCAGTTATTGAACAAGGCCCCCGGGCCGCCAGTGTTTGGCGAGGGGAATATGTAATTCTGAATATTCTGAGAAACCTGGCTGATCCGGCTCGCCGGGATTTGGTTGTTCGGAAATTGAGTTCCTGTCTTGGGATCAATGATGGGAGTTGAGAGTCCGCTGAAGTCACCGTTTTTCCACGCGGGCAACGGAACGTCTTCAGTGAGCACGGTGTTTGCGGCCTCCCGCGAACCTTCGTAATCAAAGAAGAAGAAAAGCTTGTTCTTCTTGATCGGGCCGCCCAGGCTCGCACCAAAATCGTTATAAACGCGGAACGGGACTTTTGAACCGAAGAAGTTGCGGGCGTTGAGAGCACTCCCGTTGTAATCCCAGAAAGCCCCACCGTGAAACTGATTCGTTCCCGGCTTGGAGATCACCTGGAAGTTTGCCGCCGTTGCAAATTCTGCCGGCGCCACGGCGGTCTCGACTTTGACTTCCTCAACGTTCTCTAAACTGGGTTGCACCGGGCTGGCTCCCTGGAAGTAAGCCATCACGGCAATCCCATCCATGGTCGGCAGCGTGCCGGTTTCAGTCCGGGCGCCACCAACAGCGGGAATACTGCTCGTCGAAACCGACGCCACGCCCGTATTAAACAGCGTATAGGAGTAAAATCCTCCATCACCGTAATGGCGCGAAACGAGCGGCAATGCCTCAATCGCCTGATGGCCTATTGAGCCCGAGATATCAGTCGCTTCTGTATTGATGACCGGGCTCGCGCCCTGGACCTGCACTACCGTCGAAGTCGAACCAACCTTGAGTTGTACGTTGAGGTTAAGAATCTGGTTAGCGGAAAGATGAAGGTCCCCGCGCTCGTATGTTGTGAATCCGCTCGCAGTCACCCGGATTCGATAGGTGCCAATTCCAAGGTCGGGAACGTTGAAGACACCGACCGCGGACGTACTTACTCTCCGCACCACCCCACTTCCTTCATTGGTCACCTGTATCTGGGCTGAGGGAACCATCGCGCCGCTAGGATCGGTAACTGTTCCCGTAATCGAGCCGAATGTGCTCTGTCCTATGGCCATCATCGGAACCAGGCACATGGCAGAAGTGGCAACTGCCCCCACTAGTATTTTGCGAAGCATTGAGCCTCCTCAATTCATAAACGCAACACCCGACGCGTTAATTACGACAATCGCAGTTAATGTTGCCCCAAGGTTTTTTCTTATGACTTGAAACTTTTCAGAGGCCATTCCAAAACAATGCGATTGTTTTCTCGAGAGCACATATCACAATGAAGGACGGATGTCAAGCAATTTGGCAGGACTTTCCTCAGTTTTTTTACGACTCCCAGGCGAGCAGCAATTCAAGTTGTAGGTCAGGTGGTTTCTCCGGGAGAGTGCTGGGGCCGGTCCCTGCAAGAAGATGATACTTAATCCCGTCGGCCAGGGCATAGAAGCGAAAGGGCGGAATGCCGAAGAATCGCCGAGAGATGATCAGCAGCTTCTCACACAGAATTTTCAGCTTCATTTTTTGTCCCAGAAAGGTGGCCGCAAAGCAAGCGGCTGCCGTCCCCAGCACCACCAGGTTCCTCAACCGCTGATAGCGCAGAACCCGAATATCTTCAAGTTGGTAGCTCTGTTTGATGAAGCGAAAAGTTTCCTCAATTTTCCAGCGCGTCGGATAAATTCGCACAATCCACCATAGGGTTTGCGAGTCCCGCGCTCCCCAGAGAGTGGTCAGCAGCAGCATCGGCTCCTCCCCCAACCCCGCCACCACGACCAAGAGCAACTTCTCCTCGCGCTCTGGCAGGCAGATCGACTCGGCACCGTAGCGCAGCTCCAAGACTTTCTCTTTCCCCTCTTCGATTTTGGTCACCTGTGCCTGATAGTGCAGCCGGCGGGCGGGGGAGTAGTTTGAAAGTTGTGTCTATATGACAGCCGTCGCCGACGCTGTGGGAATGTGGAAATCCAGCGCTTTTTGGCTGGATTTCCAAGCACGGTAGGAAGAGGGGGCAACTCGGTTTTTGAGTTTTCCACGCTTCCACCGTGCGCCATTTCCACAGCGGGAGAGATCCCGAGCGCGCCTTGACCGCTTGGCTTCGTTCCCGCCTGCGGCGCGTAGTAGTAGTAGTAGTAGTACGTGTAACCACTGTACGTGGCGCTGATCGTCGAGTTGCCTAGCGCCAGCACGTCCACCTGGCCGTTCACTACCTCAAAACGGCGTGAGATAAGCTGATTGCCCATCCGGGCCGAACTCGGGGCCTGTTCAGCTGCCGAGCAGCAGATCGGGCATGCCAGCAACAAAACTGCAGCAAAGTGTCGCGGCAGGGCCCGACCCTGTACACCTCGACCTCGAAATTGTCGAAAAGAACCAAGAATCAAGCGAACCTCATTCTCCACGAAGGTGGTCCACACTCAATCAAATCAGGACTATATTCTCACCACGAGATGCGAATTGCCTGTGGCGTGTCAAGGTCAACATCGAGAGCCCGCTGGCTCTCATCGATGCTATAGGATGGCCCTCCCCGTGGCTTCCAATCGTTGCCGACGAATGAACCACTCTCAACACGGAGCTTCTGGATACCCGGCCATTCGAAGTCATCTGAATTGAAGCTCACCTCGCAGCGATAGCCGATGATGAGAAATTCGTGTCCCAAAGGATGAATCACGATGGCTTGCCCGTTGTCTGCTCCGGTCACCGTAACCGTGAAGCCGTTTACATCCCTCGTCTCGGAAAATTTCTGACCGGGCAAGTCGGCCATGAAGACCCTTTCTTTGCCGGTACCCGCGTAATAGGAAACCTGCGGCAGCGCCATCCTCAGCGACGTGTACGCGTCCCGCAAAGCGAACGCTCCGTTCGCAAGAGAGCCATTCGGCAGTACGTAAGGCTGATAATCGGCTGGGTAAGAGACATTCAACGCCCAAGGCGCGAAAAGGGGAGCAGCATATTCTCCCACTGCAATGTAAGCCAAGCGCGGAGCGACAGGGTCGGCGCCGCTATTAGTTTCCGTGATTGCGGGGAGATTGCGGCCCACGCGATAATCATCCAACCGGTGCCGGAGGTAATCGGTCGAACTGTCATTCGGAACGTACATGTTCAGCCCAATGAAGGAAATGTGCGGGCAGTTCTGAAGGTATGTGCCCACATCCTCGCCGGGTGCACCACCCACAATGCCATCTTCGAGCTTGCCGCCGACATAATTGAGAAAGAAAGGCAAAGGGTAGACCGCTGCGCCCGCGTCCGTCAGCGGCCGGATCCAGTTGTAGCTCAAATCCCAGGCGCTGTACTTCAGATCGTCAGTAAACCCCTTCTCCCGGAAAAGTCGATTGGAAGCCGGGGAATGATCGCGCCATAGCTTCCGGTTATGGCGGTCGGCACCGAATACTGCGATCTCATTTTCGACCTGGATCATGATGATGGTATGCGATTCGGAATCAATCTGGCGAATATGGCCGAGGAAGGCGCGAAAAGCAGTTACTTCTCTTTCGACCACAGCAGGATAATTGTAGGAAACCGCATTGTGGTGCGGCACACCGTCCGCATCCACGGCGCGAGGGTAGGTTTTTTCATCGCTCACTATGTAATACGGCGCGTACACTTCGCCAGTGAGGTTCTCATATATCGTACCGGGTCCGCTTGCATAATGGCCAAACCAGTCGAGAATAAGCTTCAGATGATATTTCTCCGCCATACTTCTTGCATGATCTACGTACGAAAAGTCATAGACACCTTCTTTGGGTTCGACCATGGACCATTTCACGGGAACTTTTAAGACGTTTAGCCCCAGCGCCTCTGCGGCTGGGTAAAGGTAATCGTAGACTTTCAAATCCTCGCCGTAATGACCGATAACGAGGTCCCACCATGGGATCTCGGAGCCCAGCGCCGTGAAAGGACGGCCTTCAACGAAAAGCCGTTCCCGCCCATTCACCCTTTCAAAATGAGGCATTAAGTTGGTGCTCAGCGGGACATTCCAAACGGCTTGCAGGGAATTCCTTGAGGCACGCGAGGAAGCCCACGCACCCCAGGCGAGAGAAAATATCAACATGTACGGTACCATGCGGCACCGTGGAGTGAATGACATCCGCCTCCACACGTCTACAGACTCTTTCCTAATCGGTCGATTATACAGCCAGCCTCGTGAGCACTTCTCCAGTTTCAGCGTGCGCCGCTCGCTGGGCCTAGCCTCAAGATTCAATCTCGCCGCCTTGTATTGAGTCGAACGTCACCCCGAGCGTACCGCCTGCCAAACCGCAATCGCTCGCGAGAAAAGACCGAAAACGTTTGATTGTGTGTCTTCAGAAATACAAATGCAATCCTAGTTGGATCGACCTATTGTTAATGGACGTGTAATTAATGGTTCCGAAAGTCGCCTGCAGCGGATCCGAAACCGGCGCACCGAATTGCGGATGGTTCAGAGCATTGTACAAATCAGCTTCAAACTTGAGTCGTGTTGATTCTCCCACTGGTATTCTGAAATCCTTCTGCAATGAGAAATCGATGTTGTTGACACCCGGCACCCGGATGTTAGGAAAATAGCGCGGCGCATTTCCGAACGCCTTCGTCGGATCTCCCGGGCCGGTGAGGTCTACCAACCCAGCCGCCGGACATGTTCCTGAGAAGTCGAAAGCGGCTGTGTTAAACCAGTGCTGGATCGTTTGATGGAACCCGGATGGTAGTGGATTGCCGATCATATTTGGACGGTCCTCGAGTAGGTGGGCTGCATTGCAGTACCCATACGAATTATCCGTGATGGCGAAGGGGTAACCGTCGCTGAGAGTATAGATCCCGGTGACCCGCCATCCTCCGATGACCTGACTGGCAACACCGCTCCGCGCCCACTTTCTCCCTGGTCCAAAGGGGAGATCCACGATGGGAGCAATGGTGAAGCGGAGCGGAAGGTCGCCCGCGCTGACCGACCGCTCCGCCCGGCGACTATAGAAGTCCTGCCCAAGCACATCCAGGGACCAGAAGCCGCCCCAGTCGGAGGAGGAATCGTCTATCAGCTTGCTCCAGGTAAAATTACTAACAAGTGAGAAACCATGCGAAAAGCGGTGGTTGAAACTCGCCTGGAGCGAGTGATAAACCGAACTGGAAAGCCCCCACCAGCCAGGATTCACAACCAAGTCGTAGAGGTTGCCACCACCTGCTAGTACGGCCACCGCGGCGTTCGGACAGTAGGGGCTTGTCGTCGCATTGTAGCCAAATTGCGCAGTGCTTTCGGGAGTTTGCTGGCAGATGTTATAGGCATAGTTGACGGGCAGGTGAGTGCCGTGGCTGCCCACGTATGCAACTTGCGCGACGCTGTTCGCGCCGATTTGCTTTTCGACCGTAAAGTTCCAAAGCTGGATGTATGTAGGTGTCTGCTTGCGTGGCGCCCAGGAGGAGAACGATACATTGCCGTTTACCGGGATGGGAGCCCTGATCGCGGAAGGATCGGGGCTTGTAATGGTCGGCAAGCTTGACCAGTTCGTACCAGCATTGATCGGGGTCGTAGCCAGCAGGTTTGGACCCGGTTGCCCGTCCCCGGCGCGGCCATGCCCGGCATAGCCTGGAAACATGATCCCGTAGCCTCCGCGCACGACAAAACGCGCCACGGGATTCCAGGCAAATCCAACGCGCGGCCCGACCTCCGTCTTCCACGAATCGAATGTGCTGGAAGGCGCATTGACACCGAATTGTTCCCACTTGGCTGAATAGGGGTTAAAGAATGCATCGCCATTGTGCAACTCATGGAAGGAGTTGTCCCACTGCCACCTAAGTCCCAGGTTCAGCGTCAGTTTGGGCGTGAACTTGAAATCATCCTGAATGAAATAAGCTCCGGACCATGCACGCGATTCCACCATGGCGTTTTGAACCTGAACTGAACTGTTGCCGCCGGTTGCGCCCAAAAGGAAGTCAGCAAAAGCGTTCCCGGTCTCGTCACCGAGGAAGCTGAAGCTTCCGACGACGCCGTTCGGCTGGTAATTGTTGATCGAATATCGACGGAAAGTGGTTCCAATTTTCAGCGTGTGACGTCCCACAATCTTTGTAACCGTGTCTGTAAACTGGAGCGTGCCGGCCGGCTCATAGAGAGTCTCGCCGGTAGCGAGCCCAGTGTAGCCCGTAATGGTTACCCCTGGCGTTCCGCACTTGGTACCATTGGCAGTATTGGGAACGCTTGCCAGGCAGTTCGGAATGCCGCTAATTCCGAAATCCGATGGCGACGTAAAGCCTTGGCCGTAAGTAGCGCGGTTGCCAATACGGTGCATATAGCCGAAATGGAAATCGTTCAGCGTGCTCGAGTTGAAAATATGCGTCCATCCGATCGTCGTTGCGTAGTCGTCCGTCTCGCTGAGCTGTTCTCCAGCCGGACCTACAACTAGGTCGTAAGCGGTGTTCTCACCTGTCTCCCGGTGGAAGACGCCGAAAATGTGGTCAGAGGGCGAAAGGTTGTAATCAATTCGCGGGTTGAATCGGTTCAGCGTGTTGCGGTACGGCGAGCTATAGGCTAGGACATCCGTCCCCGGCACGCTCGCCGACGTCGAAGATGTTGGATAAAGGGCGAGTATTTTCTGGGAAACGGAATTGATCTGCGTGATAGTGTCGTAGGGGATGGGCGTAGTCGTCCCGGGATAATAGATCTGGCCTTTGCGATCGTTACAGGTCCCCGTGGGGTCGAATCCCGCTGTGCACAATTCGGAAAGATTGCCGCTTCGGAATGCCGCGTCGGGAACCAGCGAGCCCGTCACGGGGCTGCTTCCAGGGTTGCGAATTCCCTGATAGTCGGTGAAGAAGAAAAGCTTGTTCCTGATTATCGGCCCTCCGATGGTTCCACCGAACTCATTGAAGTTGTATGGGTTTTTCCGTTGCGCCGGATTCTCAAAATAATTTCTGGCATCGAAGTGCTCATTGCCGTTGTATTCATACCCCGACCCGTGAAATTGATTAGTCCCCCTTTTGGTTACTGCGATAATCACACCGCCGCTCGAAGTGCCGTATTCGGCGGACATACTGTTGGTCTGCACCTTGAACTCCTGGATAGAGTCCACTGAGGGATCCAACGCCTGCCCGCCGAAGACGGGTTGCTCAATGCTCGAGCCGTCAAGCACGTAATCGTCGCTGCGCGGCCTGTCGCCGTTGATGCGTAGGTTGTTGTTGTCGCCGCTACCTATTTGCTCCGAGACGCCCGCGGTCAGGTAGAGCAGGTTGAAGACGCTGCGGCCACTGCCACTCTACGTCGGCAGCTGGTCAAGCTCGCGCTCCGTGACGGTCTGGCCCAAGTTTGACTGCTGAGTCTGCAGAAATGGCGCCTGGGTTGCGGTGACCTCGACTGTCTGTGTCGTAGGTCCAACCTCGAGAACCAAGTTGGCCTTTGCATTCGCGCCCACCTCCAGCACAATGCCCTTCATCGCCACGGCCTTGAACCCTTTTGCTTGGGCCTCCACATTGTACGTACCAGGATTCAAACTCGTTGCGGAATAAACGCCCGCCCCGTTGGCAATCAATGTTGTTGTGGCGTTGGTGCCAACGTTGGTTACTCTTACCGTGGCGCCAGGAACCACCGCACCGCTGGGATCTGTCACCACTCCGCTGATGGTTCCAAAAAGCCCTTGGCCAGCCATCCTGGCTGGCCAGAAAACAAGGAGGGAAACTGCGATAAGGATTATTCCTTCACTTACCCATGTTCGTCTCATGACTTCCTCCTACTGACGATAGTATGTTGGCTCGGGTATATATGCAAGCGCTTACAATGTCAAGGCTTACTTTGTCCCCTGTTTCTTTGTTTCTGGCTTATAATGCCGCTTTGCCCATGAGCAAACGATTCCATGCTTTCGACGAGGACGGGACTAACTTAAGTGGTCGGGTTGTTTGGTCCTTAGAGGTTCTGTGGTCTGTTGACATCCTTTGGAGAAAGTAGCGATGCTTCAAGCGGTACAAGTTGAAGCTCAGGCCCAGCAGCAGGGCTTGGCGCGTCTGGTTCCCCGCAAGCGTGGCCTCAAGAAAGCGCACAAGCTCAGGGCGGAGGTCCTCGATTTCATTCGCGAAACCCGTCTGCAAGATCCTTCCTTACCAACGGCGGATTTGGTGGGCTTGATCAGGGAACATTTCAACCTGACGGTTCACCCGCGAACCATCGAGCGTGGTTTAGCGCGAAGTCAAAAAAAACGACAGCGGGAGGAATGAACTGATTAGCCGGGAGCGACGCAACGACGAGTTGGTGGCTCATTATGAGCAACTGCGGAAGGATGCTCTCTCCTCAGCTGCTGGCCACGCGCCAACGCCGGGATTGGTACTCTTCCTGCGGAAAGGAATGGTGGCCTGGATGCGCGCCTGGCCCTCTGGCACCCCCAAGGTCGCACCGGAAGCGGCGTCGCGGCCCTCGACGCTCCCATCTTTTTCCGTTGATGTCCGGACCCAGATCGCGAGCATTCTCGCAGGAGTAATCTTGAGTCGGCAACTGGAGGTGTCCTCATGAGAGCCGAGGCCCATGAGAAAGTGCATGACGGTCATCTGAAGCGCAACGCTTATCTATACGTCCGGCAGTCCACGATCCGCCAAGTCTTCGAAAACACGGAGAGTACGAAACGCCAGTATGCGCTCCGGCAGCAGGCCCCCGCTTTGGGCTGGCCGGTCGAGCAGATCATCGTGATCGACAGCGATCTGGGGCAATCGGGCGCCTCGGCGGTGGATCGCGAGGGCTTCCAAAAGCTGGTGGCCGAGGTGAGCCTGGGCAAGGCCGGGATCGTGCTCGGGCAGGAAGTCTCACGGCTGGCTCGCAACTGCGCCGATTGGCACCATCTGCTGGAGATCTGCGCCCTGATGGACACGCTCATTCTCGATGAAGACGGACTTTATGATCCGGCCCACTTCAACGACCGGCTGCTGCTCGGACTAAAAGGAACGATGAGTGAAGCGGAGCTGCACGTCCTCAAAGCCCGTCTGCAAGGAGGTATCTTGAACAAAGCCCGGCGAGGTGAACTCCGATCGCCGCTCCCGGTAGGGTTCATCTACAATACCGTCAACCAGCCGGTGTTAGACCCGGATCAACAGGTGCAGGAAAGCCTGCGGCTCTTTTTCGAGACTTTTCATCGCACGGGGTCAGCGGTAGCGACCGTCAAGGCTTTCCGCCAACAGGGGCTGATCTTTCCCCGCCGGCTCAAGAAGGGGCCGCATAAAGGTGACCTGCTCTGGGCTGAGCTGACCCACAGCCGCACCTTGCAGGTGTTGCACAACCCGCGCTACGCCGGAGCCTTTGTCTATGGCCGGACCTACACTCGCAAGAAGGCCAACGGCCGGGTTAGTTTCTTAAAGCGCCCCCGCGAGGAATGGATTTTATTACCGGGCCTGCACGCCAGCTACATCTCGTGGGAGCAATATGAAGAGAATCAGCGGCGGCTTCACGAGAATGCCCAAGCGCATGGCCACGATCGGCGGAAGAGTCCCCCGCGGGAAGGCCCAGCCTTGCTCCAAGGGCTGGCACTGTGCGGGGCGTGTGGGAATCGAATGACCGTGCGGTATCACTCTCGGGGAATCCGCAGGATACCGGATTACGTCTGCCAAAGCGAGGGCATCGAGCGCGGGAAACCCGCCTGCCAAATCATCAACGGCGAGCAGATCGATCAGGCGATCAGCGACCTGCTTTTGGAAACCATGACGCAGATAGCGCTCGACGTCGCCCTGGCAGTTCAGCAAGAAATCCAGAACCGGATGGAGGAAGTGGATCGGTTGCGACGTCGGCAGGTGGAGCGGGCCCGCTATGAAGTGGATCTGGCTCAACGGCGCTACATGCACGTCGACCCCGCCAATCGTTTAGTCGCTGATGCTCTGGAGGCAGAATGGAACAGCAGGCTTCGCGCTCTGAATGAGGCGCAAGAAGGGTACGAATGCCTATGCCAAGCGGACCGCCTCGCCATCGATGGAGCGCAGCGAGAACGCATTGCGGCTTTGGTCAGAGATTTTCCGAAGGTGTGGCAAGATCCGCGGACGCCCGACCGCGAAAAGAAGCGGATGGCTCGTCTGCTCCTGGAAGATGTTACTCTCCTGAAGCGGGAGCAGGTTCAGGTGCACGTTCGCTTCAAAGGGGGCGCAGGGCAAAGCCTCTTGCTTCCACTCCCACTGAGTACGACGGTTCTGAGGAAGACTCCCGCCGCCGCCGTCCGCGAAGTCGATCGACTCTTGGATCACCATACCGAAACCGAAATCGCTGGGCTGTTAAATGAATGCGGTCTACGGTCCGGAGCGGGGCAAGCGTTCACACCGATGACCGTGATCAACATACGCCGCAATTATGGGTTGCGGGATCGCTTCCAGCGGTTGCGCGATCGTGGTCTACTGACCATTGATGAAATGGCCGAGTGTCTCGGCATTGCCCGCTGCGTGGTGAAGGAGTGGCGGGACAAAGGGCTGCTGCAGGCTTATCGGTACAATGGAAAAGGTCAGTGCCTCTATGAACCACCGCCGTACGATCTTCCTGGCAAGTTCAAAAAGAAGGGGCCGTACCTAATCATGAAGGCAAGTAACATCTCATCTGCTAATGAGGTGCAGTATGAAGCGTAAGCCTTGTCGCGGGGCCGGTAGGGCCGCGCGGGCACGACCCCACGCCGTAATGCTGGACCATCTCCTGATAGGCGGGGTTGAGGTCGGGTTCGTAGCGGCAAGCGCGGCGGACGCCGGTCTTGGTGTTGTCGGGCACCACCAGTTCGGGCACGCCGTCTAGAAATTCCAGGGCGCGCACGTGAGCCCCCAGCCAGTCTTCCAGAGCTTGGCTCCAAGTGGCTTCGGCGTAGGTGCAGTTGCTGGCGCCCAGCACGGCCACGAAGATGGAGGCTTCGCGCTCCGATCCGCCCTTCGGGTCAAAGATGGGGATGGTGTCGCCGGCGTAATCGACGAAGAGCTTTTCGCCCGCCTTGTGCTCGTGGCGCAGCACCACATCCAGATGGCGGTGCCAGCGATGATAGAGTTCCGTGAAGCGGCTGTAGCGTTAGCCGTCGGGGTCGTTCTGGCGGTATTCCTCCCACTGCAGGAGCAACGTCAAGCGGCGGTGGGATTGAAGTTCCTGGTGAAGGTGCGCGAAGTCCGGCGTGGGCCGCTGGGTTTTCGCAGGGCGCTGGACGGGTTCACCTTGAACGGGGTCACCCCGAATGGGCTCGCCCCCAGCGGGTCCTCCGTGACGGGGATGCGCGTAGAGCGCTTCTTCCAGCCGCGCCTCGTCCCAGCCTTCCTCAAGCGGCCATCGGACGCCCGCCGCCCGGGCCCGGGCGAGGCAATTCGAAACACTGGCTTGCGAGATCGAACAACTGCGAGCGATCTGATCCTGGCTCAGGCCCAATTCGAACCGGAGCCGCAACACTTCCTTGATTTTCCGCATGGACAATTT
>DASRCX010000046.1:0-106114 GCA_035652895.1 Terriglobia bacterium | reverse complement strand
GAGGATGCGGGCGTATGTGGGGGAGGGAGAGACGACGGAGGACCGTCCGAAGAGCTTTGGGGGGTACGGGGTGCTGAGGGTTCCGAGGCTGCAGCAGTTGCTGCAATACATTTGCCGGAACGGATATGAACACCATGTGGCGGTGAACTTCGGCCGGAGCGCGCGGGCGATTGCCGAGGCGCTGGGCAATTACAAAGGCTGGGACCTCTACCACCACCAGCCGGACAACAACTGACCCCCCGCCCCGCAAAATGGCAGCCACGGAACGTACGCGCCGCAAAACATCCCTGTTGGCTGTCGTGCCTCACCGGGCGGCATCGCGATGAACGCGCCTGAAATCCAGATGCTCGTGATTGGCCTGGTGTGCAGCGCGGGCCGGCATCATTTGGGCGGTTGCAGTTTTTTCTTCCTGAAAATGTCCAAAAGTTGTTCGACGGTGTCCTGTTTCTTCGGCTTTGATTGCTCCTCGGCCTGAGCGGAACCTTTTCCGCCGAGTATGCCGCCTAGGATTCCCGACACGGCAGAAAAAGGATCGTTCGAGTTCGGTACGAGTCCCTTCAACTTCATCTTCGCGATCCGCTGAAGGTCGGGCGTGAACCTGGGGTTTTGGAAAGTCCCGGAAACAGTTGCGGGAATGATCACTTCACCCTGATTGTTCGCCAGGGCAGTGTTGAGGAGACCGCCAATTCCTCCCAGGCCGCCGAGCCTGTCAATGAATGTGTTCGAGAGGACTGCGGTCAGTTGCAGGTTGAGCGCTTGTGTTACCAGGTCCGCTGTTCCTGTAATCCCCAGCTTGCCGATATCGAGCAGTGCTTCGAGATCGTTGGTCTGGGCGATGCCGTTCTTTACGGCGATTTTGCCCGTCATCTTTGAGATGTTCGTGTAGCCCTGATCGGATTGTTTCGACTTGCCGAGGTAACCGCCGACGGTTGCAAGTTGATAGCCGATATCGGTCCCGCTGTAACGTATATTCTTCAGGTCGAGAGTGACAGCGCCGTTCAGGGCACGCAGCAGTTGGGGTGAAGTGAACCCTTTGACGGGGCCGGTTGCGCGCGCGTCCAGGTTGATGACGCCGGAACCGGAAACCTTATCGGCCCCGGCCACGCCGTAGGCCCTCGCGAGAGAGAGTATTCCAGGCAGTTGCGCGTTGTGAGCATTCAACGTAGCATCCACAAAAGGAGAGCTTGACAGATACTGCCGGACGGTCATTTGGGCGCTCATCCTTGTCGCGCCGGAGATGATCGCGAAGTTGTCCGACTGGATTGTCGAAGGCGTGAAAGCAAGGTTCACGGCCGGCACATGGAGCGCTTGAGGAAGGTCTTTTCCGCTGATCTGTACGTCATGCGCAACGATGGACCCATCGACCCGAGGATTCTCTGTTGTTCCTTTGAGGTTTATGTTTGCGCTGGCCGTGCCCGTCACGTTCGTTCCTGAAGCCAGCGCAATTCCATATGCCGCCGCCAGCCTGACCGCATCCGCAGCCGAGATCTTTCCGGTTTTCGCTTGGAGATCGAGTTGTGCGGGAGGTTGCCCACCGCTCACTTTGCCGCTGATCTCGACGGGCGTTGTCCCGAGCTTGAGAACGATGCTGTGAATGGTGATCGTGCTGCCGGCGAGGTCGTCTGTCACGACATATTGCACAGGGATCGAATATCCCAGATCCACTCCACGCAGCCGCGGATTTTGGATGTCCATCTTTCCTTGGAGAACCATCTTGCCGGCCTTGTTCTCGATATCGCTCTCGCCGAAGACAATTCCCTCGGTGTTCCTGGAAATCGGAAAGTTCAGGAAGGCAGTGAGAGTTGCGAGCGCCACTTGCCTGAGCGTCAGCGTTCCATGGAATGGAGTATTGGCGGGCTGGCTCATCACGACAGGGCCGATCTTTCCTTCAAGATGCACTTCCTGGTTGCCGGGGCCGGAAGGGCGGGCAATAGCGTCGAGAGAAAAAGGACGGTCAGGGCTCAGACCTTGCACAATGGCGTCAATGTGATCGTAGACTCTGCGCGGACTTCCGCTCTGTAGATTGGTGATGGCAATTTCGCCGTCGTGGATTTTCAATTCGCGGAGAGCGAAATGTACTTCGCCGGATTGGTTTTCACCTGGTGTGGCGTTCGACTGCAGCGGTTGCATCAGCGCCACGGCAAGCGGTCTGACATTAATCTGCTCGGAGGTCCGAGGGACGCTTCCTAATGATGCAAAATTCCAAACGCCCCGTTGGTTCTTGATGAGTTCAAGCCTGGGATGCAGCAACGTCAGGGAATCGATCAGCAAAGATTTCTTCAGCAGAGGCAGCAGTTTGAAGGAAACATCCAATTCCTGCGCCTGTATAAAGGGCCTCTGCGTGCTGAAGCTCGGATCGTCGCCGATTGAAATGTCTTGCACCCGAAAGCGAGGTGGCAAAAGACCCAGATGCATCTCACCTAAGGTCATCTTCCGCGCAAGGCGTTGCTCGAGGCTCGATTGAATGACCGACTGGTAACGGTTGATGTCAAACCGGATCAGGAAGACGCCGATCGCAATGATAATGATTGCGACAACTGCTGAAGCAATCAGTCCAACCCTGCGCATATTGACGCCTCATTCAGCCCATGCCGAGGTCGGATGTTTGTAATTCGTCAGAGAAAATGAATTTTGCACTCCGGCCGCCGGCCCCTCTACCAAGCACGTTCGGGCTTAGATGACGGCATATTCCTGTGCGCTCTCAAGGGTCGAGATTCTTGATGTTGTCACGGTTACGCCTCACGGAGTTCATAAACCGTCTCTTCATTTTCCCTCATTCAATATGATATGGAATGCAAGACATCCTCCGCAGTGACACAACTCACAGAGTTCTCGCCTGCGTCAGACCGGTGCGGCGCACAATTGCGGGGCCACCGCCGCTTGTTACACTTGAATTGAATAAAGGAATCTAACCCCTACGCGCGGCGAAAAGGTGAGCGGTTGACTGGCGAGATCGTTGAGACGATTAATCTATTCGCACGGCCACGATATTGCCCGGAACACGAGGTTCGAATTGACCTGAAGAGAAAAGATCGCGAGGGATCCAGGCTCAGATTCTCGAGGTTGGGAAATCATATTTTAATAAAGATTCGTCGCTTGTAGAGCCAGTAGCAAAGGTACCAGAGCATCAGCCAGACAACGAGGCTGGTCATAATCTCGGCTGTCAACTGGCCGCCCCATGCAAACGCCGCCATGGTGAACGGCTGCGCGATTTTGTGGAACCACTCCGCTCCGTAGGTGTTCGTAAACAAGTAAATAAAGATCGGGTTCATTCCCACGATATTAAAGAAGATCGCCCACGTCTTCCAGCCTTTTACATCGATCAACCAGTAGGAAAGGGCCAAAGCGAGCAGACAGAAGCCACCGCTGACGATCACAAATGAAGCGGTGCAAATGCGCTTGATAATAGGGTCCACAGGATTCAGCGAGAATCCGACGATGACGCCGATGATCCCCGGAATCACAAGCACTTTAATTTTGTTCCATGCTCCCCTGTTGCTCTGAAGAACTTGTCCGGCAAGCACTCCCCACATCGTGTGCGCCGTCGTCGGGACGGCATTGAACGCTACCCAGTGTCCGGCGGAAAGGTGCGGCATGATCGCAAGATCCACCCATGAGCCGAAATTGTGATCGGGCACGAAGGGCTGGTTAAAGCCCGCAACCGGCCAAGTCCGGTACAACACTTCAGTGATTATGAGTAGAAGAAACGTGAATCCAATTTGGACCCGCGGAGATTTGCGCATCATCAGGAAAGCTACCAAGTACGTGAAGGAGAGTTGGGCGAGAACGTTCCAAAGCTCGAAGGTTATATGGCCGGGGCCAATGCAGTAAAGCGCCCACCCGAAGAACAGAAGCAGTCCAGAGCGCTTGAGGACGTGACGAAAAGTCTGACGCCACGTGTCGCCCCTGGCCCAGCGCTTGCCAATAGAGAAAGGCATGGCGACTCCCACGATGAACATGAAGAACGGCTGGACGAGGTCCCAGAAATGAAGACCATTCCATGGATGATGATCGAGCTGAAGGCCAACAAAGCCAAGTATCGTGCCATGGAGCGAGGGGTTTCGCAGCAGTTCATAGAGGCCGGTTGATTCTCCTATGAGCAAAAACATCGTAATGCCACGGAAAAAATCGAGGGAGGCTACCCGGCCTTCGATAACCAGTGATTGTTCTGGGTTCTTATCCATCGTCGCGCTCCTCACTGTATCAACTTGGGTCATAAGGTTGGAACAGGCCCTGCCAGAATGTAACATGCATTTACGAAGTCTTTCGAGCAATGATTGTTCTTTGCAGACGGATGGTTTCGATACGCGGCCGTTTTATTTCCGTTTCCCCGGCCCTTTCGAAAACCCGCTTGCTCTGAGCGACGCAGCTTAAGAAGCTTCCAATCGGCGTGTTTTTCACTCCGAATTGCCGCGTCCGATTCAAGATTGCCGTCCTGGAATCAATCCTGGTCGATCGCCTCCACTACGCGGCGGGCGGATCGTGTTCCTGCTTCCTGGCCCCAGTTGAGATTATCCGCGTATGCGCCCGCAAAATGGACCCGGCCTACGGGCTCGATAATGCTCGGCCAGATTTTCATCAGTTCGCCAGGTGAATAGGAAACGGTTTCGCAGGCCATGGCCCAGGGATCTCGCGCCCAATTGTGGACGATAGCTTTCTCGATTCTGTCTGACCTGCCCGGGTAGAACTTATTAAAGGACGCCAGAGCGCTCTCACGGGATACGCTGGCTTCGGCCCAGCCCATGAGCGCAGCGCGTCTTGTATGGACTTCTTCCGCGATCCGCCACAGCAGTTCAAGGTTCGGGTCTGGCGTTTCCCAGTTGATGCTCCGCCCGTCTTCTTCCCAGAATGGGGTTTTCGTCTGAAAGACCAGCCGTGCGACCGAGTAGTACGGGACGTGATTAATCGCGAAGAGCTTGGATTCCGGCCACGCAGGCTTGACGGGAATCAGCCGGAGCATGACGGCGGACATGCAGCAGACCAGGTAATCTCCTTCCATTTTCTTTTCCTGGCCGGATTCTCTGTACGTGACACGCACGCCCTTTTCGCCCCGTTCAATTCCAGTGAGCGGGGAATTCAGGTGCACGCGGCCACCCAGCTTCGAGGCCAGAGTGTCCGTCATCAACTGATTGCCGCCTTTCAGGCGATAAACGTCGGGGGGATACAGGGGCACACCGCGCAAATTCAGTATGGCCGCGTGCCAGATCACATGGAGCGCCGAGGCGTTTGTGTCGCCGATTGTGCGGATCGCGCGGTCGGAAGCCCCGTCTTTCCGCAGTAAATCTCCCACTGTTGTCTGGTCAAGGTGGTTTAGCCCTGCCTCATAAGGCTTGTACTCGTCCTTGAACTTTTCGACGTAGGGCTGGAAATACAGCATCGGAAGGTTCCACCAGGCATTCTTTACGAGGAAATCCACTTCGCGGCCGTTAAAGCCCAGCTTGCTCAGAAAACTCCGGCTGTGAAGTTCGTCTTCCGTCCTGAATTTGCCATCGATAAACCGAACAAGGCCCATGCGCCGCGGATAGTACTGATAGGGCAGGTTAAATTCCTTCACGTAACCCCAGTAAAGGTCGTAGCCGGGATTTGTAAACTGCTCTGCGCCGAGGTCGGCATAAAGGCCGTCTTCCAGACCCTCGTGGAGCGTTCGAACGTGCCCTCCGGCCCTTCCCGAGGCCTCAAGTACAACCACCTCGTGGCCTCGCTTCATCAGTTCGTACCCGCAAGAGAGGCCCGTAATTCCGCCGCCGGCGATGATGACCTTCTTGCTGCGGCCCGGCCGCGGCCTCGAACACGCAGCCGCAACGGGCAGGCCCGCCGCAAGGATGGAAGCACCAATCTTCAGTGCGTCGCGCCGCGGCATTGTGGGCGGAGCCGCGCCTCGATCAGCCGGGCCGCCGGCCTCTTTCCCGCCTTCGCACCCTTTAACGTCACTCGGAGAACACATGCCGTTCCTCCTGCTGCGCCACCCCCGGCAGGCCTTCTTGCCTGCGCCCGCCGACCCCAACCTCTTTTCTGGTTCATTTCGATTCAATGCGAATGGCGGCTATTGATTTACATCTAAAATTTTCGTTCGTCAAGCAAAGAAATTCGGGTGGATTTGTTTATCGGCGGGGCGGCCCTGGAGTACGGGAGCACCGGCTCATGCCTTGGTTAAGGCGGCAGCTTCGCGGCCGCACTCCAAGATGCGCACTACCATGGCATAACTTTGCCTGATAATTCA
This sequence comes from Terriglobia bacterium, assembly GCA_035652895.1. Lineage (GTDB taxonomy): Bacteria > Acidobacteriota > Terriglobia > UBA7540 > UBA7540 > SCRD01. The sequence goes on along the minus strand of DASRCX010000046.1, from coordinate 99,894 downwards.
GCGCGCAGGAGGAGGAGTAGCCACGGCACCGTCGTTGTGCCGTGGGACCTTTAACGGACGACAACGCGAGCCCACGGCATGGAATCCCTGCCGCGGTTACGCGGCGAATTGCAATGGATAACACCCTTGAAACTGCAAATTCCGGCTGAAATACTTATTGGGAATGAGACGCGTGAAATTTCGTCCTGCTGTTTTCGTCGTTTTGTTCGGAACCTTCACGGTTAGCGCGTGGGCTCGCGACGCCTCAATCACAATCGAGGCCGGCGGTCGGCAGCGGGAATATCTGTTGCATTTGCCCGCTGCATCGAAGGACAGACCCATACCGCTTTTGCTGGTATTTCATGGCGGCGGGAGTTGCGCTAAGACGATGCCGAGATTTACCGGACTGGACCAACTGGCCGACCACGAAGGCATCGCCGTCGCTTATCTGCAGGGGATTGATCGGCATTGGAACGACGGCCGAGTGACAACCCGACGCCCCGATGTCGATGACGTGGCGTTTGCCGCCAGGGTAATTGAAGATGTTGGCGCACGTGTACCGCTGGATTCGCGGCGCATCGGGGCAACAGGAATCTCCAATGGCGCGATGTTTGTCGAACGGCTGGGCTGTGAACTTTCCGATCGGGTTACTGCGATCGCCGCGGTTGCCGGCTCGATGGCGGCCGACCTGCGCGGCACCTGCCGACCGGCCCGACGGGTGGCAGTGCTGCAGATCAACGGGACAGACGACCCCATCGTGCCTTATCGGGGCGGAGCGGTGAAGAGCTTCGGCGGTCGGGGCCCGGGCGGCCTCGTGCTGTCCGTGACCGACACGATGGCCTTCTGGTCCGCAGTTGATGGCTGCAAGGCTATGGGAAAAGAAATACAGTTACAGCCGCGTGCGGTCTTTGATCGGACCCGCGTCGTGTTCCGCCGCGCGCAGGGTTGCTCGGCGACGGTGGAACAGTATCGTATTGATGGCGGCGGTCACACCTGGCCGGGCGGCCCGCAGTATCTGCCGCGCTTTGTGGTCGGCGTTGCGAGTCGCCAGCTTGATGCCAGCCGGACCATTGTGCGTTTCGTGCTGGATCACCCGCGCGAGCGTTAAGCCGTGGCAGCACAAAAACAGGTCTGTCTTTTTGCCGCCATTCATAGTTCATTTACATGGGCGCCAGCGGCCTTGGAGTGCGGGAGCACCGGCTCCCGCCTTTGTTAAGGCGGCGGCTTCGCGCCCGCACTCCAAGACAAGTCCACGGCATCGAGACGATGCCGTGACCACCGACACTTTTGCGGTGTCGTGCGATGCGATGGGAAACTACGAACCGTGCGCGAGGATTTTCTTCCAGCGCGCCCACGCCTCATCGCGGGCTTTCCTGTTGGCCGGGGTAGCGTCCGGGGCTTCGCCCGCGCGCATGAAACCGTGGCCCGCCCCTTCGTAGATCACGGGTTCATAGATCTTCCCGGCGGCTTTCATGTTCTCGCGAGTTGCGGGAATCGTGGCGTCGATCCGCTCATCATTTCCGCCGTAGAAGCCGTACACGGGAGCGTTGATGCGCGCCATGGCGTCGGGGGGCGGAGGCGGTCCGTAGAAGACAAACGCGGCGGAGAGATCGCGACGGTTGGTGGCGAAACGGAAGCTCTGCCCGCCGCCCCAGCAGAACCCGGCGACGTAAAGCTTGCCGTTAGTGGAAGGAATCTTGAGCGCGTAGTCGGCGACAGCGTTAAGGTCGGCGGTGATCTGGTCAGGATTCAGCATGCTGACCGCCTTGACAGCCTGGCCCTGGGCGAAGTCGGAGCTTCCGCCGCCGTTTGGCGCCATGCCGGAAAGCAGGTCGGGCGCGACAGCGATGTAGCCGGCTTCGGCCACCTGGTCGGCGAGGTCCTGCACCCAGTCCGTCATGCCAAAGATTTCGTGAATGATCAGGACCACGGGCCGCTTGTTGCTGACCTCGGGATAGACAACGAACGTTTGCACGCTGCGGCCATCGTGTTTGACCGTGACCCACTCGCGGTGCCGCGGAGATTTGTCCACTTTGGCCCGCGCCCAGTCCTGGGCGGAAAGGACCGAAGAGCAAAGAGATACCAGAACCACGTTGAGAACCAGAGACCTGCCTTTCATCGTTCCTCCCTGCAAGCGGCGGAAACCGCTGATGGCTGCGTTTGGACCTTACCGAAGATTGGAAGCCATCATAAGCCACGGGCGGGAGGGCTGGCAAGCAGTGCGTGGGGAGCAAAGCCTTTCGGCTGCGCCAGGCGAGGCAGTGGCGCGCATGTACGCACACGCGGGCAGCCGATGGTCCGTACGAAAATCAACAGCGCTGCCCTGAATGTCAGTTTCTCTTAACGGAACAGTGCCTCAATGCCGGCCCGCAGGGCGGTGAGTCCAATCGCAGTGATCAGCGCTCCTACCATACGCCGCTGGACGGCCTTACTCCGCGGTTCCTGAGGGTCCACAGGCAGAACATAACCAAAAATTTTGCGGTAAATTTCGACGGGAATGAGCGAGACAAGCCCGACAAACGTAAGGATCGCGCCGAGTAACAGAGACGCGAGAAGGAAATAGTCCTGGTTCATCTGCTTCCGGCCTCCCATGAAGTGTGCCGGAAGAGGTTTTTGTGCTCCGGCACGGGCCGTCTGACCCGAACGGTACGGCAAGGACCCAGGACCCCTCGGCGTACATATAGCTCTGAAGTGTTTGAAACACAATGGAACTTGTGGCTACGAAGAATGGAACTAAAGACCTTTCAGACAAGAAAAGTCCTGTAGCTTCAATGTGTTAGAGACGGAGAACGCTCCTGTGGAGACAATCTAAAACGCACAGGGAAACGCATGCGCGCCCCACAATTTGCGTTTGCCCGGAAAGGGCCAGGACCGATTCCTTGCCCGAAGCGCAATTACAGCGTGCTTTCTTGTGGATGGAAAGCTGCAAGGGTCCCATCGCGCTCGAGCGCAGCATCCATGCGCTTCTCATGTCGCCGGACTTCCTCGATGACGCACCTGGGGCAGCCGAAATACCGGCGGACCCTGGTGCCGTGTCGCGGGCAAATCTCAATGACAGATGTTACTTCCAGATCATCCCCGTTCTGCTCAGTCGTCTGCATTGCCAGTCCTCCCTCCTGTGTTGCACTCAGCAGCGAGCCTAACCCTGCCGTGCGGTCAGGGCAATAGGCCTTTGGTACCTGGGACCAGAGTAGGGGTCTCGCCGGGCATGCCCGGAGAGGCGGCGCAGGGAGCCGGATGATAGACTCCACAACATGGACGCAGCGCGAATCCGCCTTGGGACATCAAGCTGGACCGGCGAGGGATGGGTATGCCGTGGCACGGCCATCCTGGCCGTGTCCGGCCACGGGCGAGGCGCCCGTGCCAGCGCGTGGAAAAATAGAACTCAAGCAGAATTAACGCGCGGATTTGGTCACGAGGTATCGGCTTTCGATGGACTGCACTTTAGCGAGGCGACGAACGTGGCGCTCTTCGCCGGAGAATTTTGCAGCGAGGTAAGCCCGCACGAGTTCATGCGCCAGTTCCGTTCCGATGACGCGGCTGCCGAGCACCAGCACGTTCATGTTGTCATGTTCGACGCCCTGATGGGCGGAGTACGTGTCATGACAGATGCCCGCGCGGATGCCGGGAATTTTGTTGACAGCCACCGAAGCGCCCACGCCGCTGCCACAGATCAGCACGCCGCGCTCGGCCTTGCCTTCGAGAATGGCTTTGCCCACTGCTTCGGCGAAATCGGGATAATCGACCGCAGCGGTGCTGTGCGTTCCCACGTCAAGTACATCGTGTCCGAGCTTGCGAAGTTGTGCAGCAAGGTCTTCCTTCAGCATGAAGCCGGCGTGGTCAGCGCCGATAACGATTCGCATGTCATGTTCCTCGGAAGTTGAAGTGATGCCTCGTTTGCCCCTTAATCGGTTGCTGCGCCCTCATTCTTTCCCCGAGAGGGCCGGAAAATCCGGGCATTGCGTCGGCGCCTCCACCGTTGCCCTGAGGAAGTCGCAATTACCGCTTGGGACCGGTGGTTGTTGCGCAGATTCCCAAATCGGAAAGTTGCGCCTAAGCTTCTTTTCTTTTTCGGCTGCGCGTTGGTTTGCGGCCGGGAACGACCAGCGACTCGGATGATGCCCAACGGCCGAGCCGGTAACTGCGATTGTAACCTTCTATCAGGTTCGCGATGGTCACGGTCACTGCGCCGCTGCGGTCGCACGCGTAGCTTTCTTCCGCCTCGCAGCGATGTCCGTTATTCAGATAGCCGACGGGTATCTCTTCCAGTTGTGCATGATCGCGCAGCGAGGGATCAAACGGAAAGCGGATGTCATCCCAGATTGTGATGTCTCCCGCAGGGCGGCCCTCCTCCGTGAGATGGGTGCATTCGAGATAGCGGAAGTGGCCGATGTTATGCACCGGGAAATAACGCCGCGAGTTGAGCAGCGGCGGATCGGAAGGGCCGGGCAGCGGCGTGCCTTTGGGAAAGAGCGGATCGAAGACGATGCTGCGGCCGGCTTCCGCCTCGCGCCAGACGCCGAAATGCCGCGTGAACTTGTCCCGCAGAACGTAGCCGGCAGAAGCGTCCGCCTGGATGGCGAGCCCGATGGCGGTGGCTGCGCGAGTGTACGCGGAGCGGCGAACGCGGCGTCCGAACTGCTCGCGAAGCATGCGGCCGACCAGAGGCAATTCACTGCCGCCGCCCGTCATGTAAAGGGCTTCAAGGCGCTGTTCGCCGCCCTGTCCATCACCGGAGCCGCCGGCAGCGAAGCCGTGCGCGGCAAGCAGGTCTTCCGTCGCGTGCAGGGTTTCTTCCACGAGCGGGCGGCAACGGTCATAAAAGTCGTTGATGGCAACCGTCACCTGGGGCCAGCCGGAACGCACGTTGTTCAGGTCGATCACAATGCGCCGTGTGTTGGGATGCAGGCCCTCTTTTTTCTGGCGGCACTCTTCGTGCAGGCGGAACATCTCAGCCTGCGTGAGGCTGTCCTGCTCGATGACGCTGATTCGCGCTTCTTCGAGCGCCAGTCCGGCGAGGACCTCATCAAAATCGTCTCCGCCGAGCGTTGGGATTCCTTCGGAAGAAATAACAACGTGCTCGCGCGCGTCCAGTTCGACGAGCGAGGCATCAAACGTTCCGCCGCCAAAGTCGTAAACCAGGATGTGCATCTTTTCGCCGAACTGGTGCGAGGTGCGTTTGTGATGGCCGAATTCGATGCTGGCGGCCGAAGGCTCATTTAGAATTCCGAGCACATTGAAGTCCGCCTGGCGGAAGGCTTCCGCCGTGAGGAAACGCTGATTACTGTTGGAATTGGCCGGCACGCCCAGCATCACCTCAAGTGACTCATCCCGGCTGACGGGCAGCGTGGAGTTCTCGAGCAGGGCCTTGCGGAGCGCCAGCGCCAGTTCGCGCAGCACGAGCAGCATCGGGACCCTTTGCTCTCCGAGTTGAATCAGCGTGGCAGGCCCTGCATAATCGAGCGCGCGCTTCAGGGAGCGTACGACCGTCCAGTTGGGCTGTTCCTGCGTGGCCCACGCCTCCCAGCCGTAGCGCCGTTCGTCTCCTTTTACGGCGACCAGCGGCGGAAACCATTCGAACGAATTCCCGTCCGGCGATTCAAAGACCACGACTGGATAGTTTCCGCGGTCCACAAACGCGACTACGATGCGCGTTGTGCCAAAATCAATTCCTAATTTCATGGCTTAGCAGACTGCCTCCGGTCAAACATTATATCAGGTTGGAACGCATTTCCTTCGAAGGGTTCCGGCATCCGTCCGGCATTTTCGCTCGATGGCACCGTGGCGCGGTTGAGAAGAAAAGTGCTTGTGAACACGCTGGGCAAGCGGGATCACAGCGGGGAAATTTCCTCGTCTTTGTCTTCGGGTTGCTTCTGCAGGAATTGCCGTTCCAGGATTCTCCGCGCGACATCACGCCCACCCAGTCCGAAGGCGATGGCTGCTCCCAGCATCATGGCGCCGAAAACGATTGAAAAGGCGATCAGGACAACGTGGCGGCCCAGGCCGATCTGTTCCAGTGCCATAGTGACGAAGAAGAGGAGAATCAGCAGCCGGACCATGCTGCTGACGAGCCTGGCGGAGGGATAGTTTGCGTTGGCCAGGGCGAGCAGAGTGGCGCGGGAAAAGAAATTCGCAATCAGCAACCCGATAAAGAGGACGACCAATGCTACGAAAATCTGTGGCAGGAACATGAAGAATTGAGAAATCTGGTCCCGCAGCGCGCTGATGCCAAGCGCGTCGATGCCGAGCACGATAAACACCAGCCAAACCACCCAGAAAACCAACTGACTGAGAAACTCGACCGGCGGCGGCAGGGCGGCCTTGCGCATCATTTGAGTGAGGCCCGCCGAATCGCAATACTTCCGGAAGCTCGCGATGCCGAAAACCCTGCGCACGAAAATCTTGAGGAGCAGCGCTACGATGTAGCCTGCGACAATCACAACAATCATCGACAGGACGCGCGGCAGGAACAGCGCAAGCGCGTCTAAGAAACTTCCCAGCGTACGGCTAAGTGTGTCCAGAACAAGCTGTCCCATAATTCACCTCATGCTTTCCGGGCCCACCTCTCGACCAGATAAGGCCGCAATCTTTCAAACTCCCGGCACAGGACCTCGAGCTTTTGTTCGATCTGTTCAGCATCGGCGCGCTGGTCCTCCGACACCACCGAGCAGATGCGGCCCCGGTAGATGGGGGTCAGGGCCTGGAGAAGGTGTTCCCGATTCATGACCGAATGGTGATAGGAGGCGGCAAATTCATAGATGGTCTTCACCCAGAGTTCGTCCGGGAAACGGAAGCGTTTTTCATCGAGTTGAGAGATCTGCCGGATTTGCTCAAGGACTTCCTGCGAAAGAATGGACTCCAGAATCGGCGCCAACTGGCTGACGCCATTCTGGAACATCATCAGCATTTTCTTGCGGTTGATGCGGCGGGGTTCGAGCCCCGAGCTGTATTCAAACCCGAAGACGGGGATCGCCTGCGGCGGCTCGGTGCGCGAAAGCCAGTATGCTTCATGGTTTTCCATGCAGCGAAACAGCGCCCCAAGCGCGTCCTGGATTGTGGCGACAATGTTCTGGCTCGAGGGTTTCTGCGCGTGGATCTTCGGACCGAGAAACGACTGACAGAGCTTGAACCCGTCAACGATGGCGCGTGTCGTCATCCAGATTTCCGTACGGGCGCGGACAAAGTCTTCATGCCACATGTCCAGTTCGAGGTAGTGGCACGCCAGGCGACCGGAGAAGCCGAATTCCCCGCCCACGGGTTCCCGGACTTTGACTCCGTAAACCGAACGGACCATCGGCGCAATAATGTTCTTGACCAGCAGGCCGTCATATTTATGGCGATGGTAGATCGGCGTCACCAGGTCGAATTGTTCCTTGTAAACAGGCCGGACAAGCCCTTCAATCCACTCGGGAGTGACGCTTTCGAGGTCGGGCGAGATCACCGCACAGGCCTTAGCCCGGAGGAGGTCCGCAGCCGCCAGGATGATGCGCCATGCACTGCCTCTGCCATCAACTTCCCGGTAAGAAGTCGTGATCCGGTGAATCGTTCGAAGGGGGCTTGCCGAAAGCATCGAGCGGAAATCCTGGATGGAGGAAGTCCTGACAATCTCCGATGTGCCATCGGTTGATCCGCCGTCCGGGTTAATGATCACGACGCGCTCGCGGGGGAAATACTTCACCAGGCCAAGTTGGACAGCGTTCACCACGTGCGCAATCGTGGTGCGATTGTTAAAAGTGGGCACTCCGACGAGAATGTCCACCTCGCCGACGGCTGTCAGTTTGCGCACAAAATCGTCCGAGAGAAATGTCTCCTCGGCCAATGATGGTCCTCCCGGGCCCATGCCCGCGATTCTATCGGTTTATTGAAACGGCCTGCAATCCGCAATTCGGAACAGACGATGACAAAGAAGCTGAGGTGCCGGCTCTGCCCGGATGGCGCTGCCATTTCCCGGCTTGAAATTCACAGGGACGCTTCCCGGATTTTACCGTTCGCGAAGCGACTGAACCGGACACAGTATATACCGGCGATCGCCCGGATGCTCAGGCGCGCGCTTAAAACCTGCGCAGCCGAAACCAGTAAAACTGATACGGTCCCAGCGTGAGCAAGTAGGGCAAGTCCCCGATTCTCGGGAAGGGATTGCCTCCGAACATCTCGATAGGTATGTACCCACGCCATTGCCTCAGGTCCAGTTCGGCTGCCTGCGCGGAACTTGAGAGGTTATTGACCACGAGGACCCTGTTGTTCTGCCATTCGCGAACGTAGGCAAGCACGCGGTGGTTTTCCGGGCTCAGGAACTCGATCGTCCCGCGTCCAAATACCGAACTGGACTTTCGCAGCTTGACAGTCCTCCGCATCCAGTTGAGAAGGGAATGCTCGGAGCGCTGTTGCGCCAGCACGTTGATGGCCTGATAACCATACACAGGATTAGAGATCAGGGGCGAATAGAGGCGCTCCGGGTCGGCGGTTGAGAACCCTGCATTCCAGCCCCCGTTCCACTGCATGGGCGTTCGGACGCCATTGCGATCGCCGAGATAAATGTTATCGCCCATGCCGATTTCATCGCCGTAATAGATGATCGGAGTTCCTGGAAGCGACAGAAGCATCCCGTTCATCAGTTCGATCCGTCGCCGGTCGTTGTCCAGCAGCGGAGCGAGCCTGCGCCGGATGCCGAGGTTGAGCTTTGCGATCTTGTCCTTGGCATATTCGTCATACATGTAATCCCGCTCTTCATCGGTCACCATTTCAAGCGTCAGCTCATCATGGTTGCGAAGAAAAATACCCCATTGGCAGGTCTCCGGGATCGTGGGCGTGCGCTGAAGGATTTCGATGATCGGCTTGCGGTCTTCCAGCTTGATGGCCATAAACATCCTGGGCATCAGCGGAAAATGGAACGCCATATGGAACTCATCGCCGTCAGCGAAGTAGGAGCCAAGGTCCTCCGGCCACTGGTTGGCTTCGGCCAGCAGCATCCTGTTGGCAAAATTCTCATCCAGCCGCCTGCGCAGCATTTTAAGGATCTCGTGTGTTTCGGGCAGATTTTCGCAATTGGTCCCTTCGCGTTCGACGAGATAAGGCACGGCATCCAGCCGGAAGCCGTCAACGCCCATTTCCAGCCAGAACTTCATCACATTCCAGATTTCCTCCCGCACGTCCGGGTTGTCGTAATTCAGGTCCGGCTGATGGCTGAAGAACCGATGCCAGTAATACGATTTCGAGATCGGGTCCCAGGCCCAGTTGGACATCTCCGTGTCAATGAAAATGATTCGCGCATCGCGGTAGCGGTCATCGGTATCGCTCCAAACGTACCAGTTGCGGTAGGGGTTGTCGCGCGAACTCCGGGACTGCTGAAACCACGGGTGCTGGTCCGAAGTGTGATTTAAGACCAGTTCAGTGATCACCTTCATGCCACGCGCGTGGGCTTCGTCAAGAAAAACTTTGAAATCATCAAGGGTGCCGTAGGACGGATGCACGCTGTAGTAATCGGCGATGTCATATCCATCGTCCTTAAGCGGTGAGGGATAAAAAGGCAGGAGCCAGATGGCCGTGGCGCCAAGTTCCTGGATGTAATCGAGCTTCTGCGTGAGTCCACGAAAATCACCAATGCCATCACCGTTGCTGTCCTGATAAGCGCGGACATGAAGCTGATAAATGACAGCGTCCTTATACCACGTCTGAGCAGTAACGGACTGGCGGCTTTCCGCCTGAGTTAATGGCATTCGTTTAGTCTCCACGACGCTCGCGGCATGCGCAGGCTTGTTTTCCCGCACGATAAGAATACGCACAGGAAGGCAAAGTCCTGCCTGACGCAAAACTAAATTCTAGCCCATTCCCATGGCGCATCGCATAGGCATAGATTTTTCGGGTCTTGCAGCGGACCCTCTTTCGTAATTTATGAAGCACCACGCACTTTCGGGTGGGCAGCCGCTGGGCTACGGCCGGTCGCTACGCGGGGAATACGGATTGCGCCGTGCGGGAATTAAGCTCACGTACCTTTGGAGCACTGCACACCTATAGAACCTTATTTGCCAACCGGCATCTAATTGATTAAAGAGCAGAAGACAGAATAGCAGGAGTTTTTTCCCTTGAAGCGAGAGTCGGCAAACCAAACTTTCAGCATGAAAACGGCGATTCTGGCGATCGTTCTTTGTCCCTGCCTGATGGCCGCACAGCCGCACCTGCTGGCCGCCGGAACAATCGAGCCGGCTTATGGCCCCCCACTGACAGCCGCGCAGGTTGTCAGCAGAATGGTTGAAACGAACCGCCTTCGCAGAGAAGTCTTGCGCGGCTACACTTCGGTGCGGAATTACAGTCTGGAACTGCGGGGCCTGATCCATCTGCGTGCAAGCATGGAAGTGAAAATGACGTACCACTCGGGCGTCAAACAGTTCACCATCATTTCCCAAAGCGGGTCGGCGTATGTGCGAAACCATGTTTTCAAGCGCCTTCTCGAGGCCGAAAATCAGGCGTCGCAGCGGGATGAAAGTCGCCAGGTGGCCATTACTCCTGAAAACTACGATTTCGAGCTTGCCGGCTACGAGCGTGACGGCGACGGGCACAATTACATCCTGAAAGTGACTCCCAAAGTGAAAAGGAAGTTTCTCTTTCAGGGTTTCATCTGGGTAAATGATCAGAATTTCGCGATCGTGCGTATTGAAGGCCAGCCTGCCAGGATGCTTTCGTGGTGGACCCCCAAAGTCAACTTCGTTTATCGATACAAGCGGGTGGGGGATTTCTGGCTCCCGGCTTTGAACGAAACCGTTACGAACGTTCGAATTTTCGGGCGCTCGCTTCTTACGATCCAGTATAAGGACTACAATGTAACGGACGCACTCGACATCAAATCGGTCGTGCCGCTCAAGCCCGTTTCGAACGACCGCACACCCGTGGTCCTTGTTCCTCCGTCTCCCGCACGCGAATAAGGCGTTGCGGCAGCAGCAACGTCCTTTTTCTGTCGCTCTTTAGCGGCATATTCTCATGCGTCCGGATGGCGTTGCTCTGGCCGGAACTCGGGCCCCGAACGCCGTAATACCCCATTGCCATTTGGCGCGAGTTTCCTGAAGCACCGGCAGATACGTTTTTGAGTCGCAGCGTCTTTTCGTCAAATCATGCTACTGGGAGGAGCGCTGGCAGTTCGCAGCGCTTTGATATCGCGCATTGGCGGTTGGCCGAAAAAGCGTTTGTACTCGCGGTTGAATTGGCTTGGGCTTTCATACCCGACCTCGAAGGCGGCGCTTGCGGCATCAAGCCCCTCAATGAGCATGCGCTCTCGCGCAGCCTGCAATCGGAGTTGCTTCTGGTATTGAAGCGGGCTCATTCCTGTCAGGGCGCGAAAATGATGATGCAGCGTCGAGATGCCCATGTGTGCGATTTCTGCGAGTTCATCGAGGCGCAAAGGCTTTGAATAATTGGCCCGGAGCCACGCGATCGCCTTGGCGGTTCGATTGCTTTGGTCTCCCGTCGTAGCAATGGCGCGGAGGCGCTCCCCTTGGGGACCTCGGAGCAGGCGGTAAACGATTTCCCTTTGGATCAGGTTGTTGAGGAACGGTATGTCCTCAGGAGTTTTCAGAAGATCGAGGAGCCGGGAACAGGGCTTTAAGAGCTCAACGGTGGTCACCCCAATCGCAATGCCTCGGCCCTGGGATGAGTTCACCAGGGGTTGGAACTCCACCTGGCTGAGAATTTCCCGGACGACGCTTAAATTAAGCTTAAGCTGTAACGAAAGAAACGGCACCTCTTCGCTGGCTTCAACGATTTGGCTTACGACGGGCACATCCACGGAACTTAAGAGAAACGTCGATTCGTCACAGAAGTATGTGGTGCCGCCGAGATTGATGCGCTTTCGCCCCTGCGCAAAGACCGTCAGGCTCGGCTCGTACGTCGCGGGATAGCACGGGCTTGGCGAGGTCCTTCGATAGAGGGTGAGGCCGGGTATGGCGGTTGCCTGTGCGCCTGCTTGCGGAGTATGAGCAGCAATCTTTTGCGCCAGGTCTCTTCGCATCGCAGCCACCGGCGATGACGGCTCGGTATTCATTATCTTCTGATTTCGCGCTTGCGCCACGCAACCCCCTTAAAAATCAAAAATACACCCAAATCGGCAAAAGGGGTATGCAAAATCCTGAGTTCCGACAGGAATAGGCAATCATTGGGCAGGATCGGGCTAACGCTCAAACACAGCCTTCATGTAAGGTTTGTAGAGAAGCAGGAAGCCGGCCCGTGAAACACCAGGATCAACGGGCAGGCTTGAAATAGGGGGAAAAATCAATGCAGAAACGAAAACTTGGCAAAAGCAATCTTGAAGTTTCAGCCATCGGGCTGGGCTGCATGGGGATGAGCTTCTCCTACGGACCACCCAAGGACAGGCAGGAAATGATCTCTTTGATCCGGGCCGCAGTCGAACGTGGCATTACATTTTTCGATACGGCGGAAGTTTACGGCCCGTACACGAATGAAGAACTTGTTGGTGAGGCACTCGTGCCGTTCCGCGGTCAGGTCGTGATCGCGACCAAATTCGGCTGGAAAATTGATCCCAAGGCAGAGAGAGGGCTCGCGGGACTCGACAGCCGTCCAGAGCAAATCAAGCGCGTCGCCGACGCATCTCTCAAACGCCTGAGGGTTGACGCGATCGATCTCTTCTATCAGCACCGCGTTGACCCGAATGTGCCCATCGAAGATGTGGCGGGAGCCGTGAAAGATTTGATCCGGGCCGGCAAGGTCAAGCACTTCGGGATGTCCGAAGCCGCCGCCAAAACGATCCGCCGCGCGCACGCCGTCCAGCCCGTCACAGCAGTGCAGAGCGAATATTCGCTCTGGTGGCGCCGCCCGGAAGAAGAAGTGCTGCCGACGTGCGAGGAGCTTGGGATTGGTTTTGTTCCATACAGCCCGCTGGGAAAGGGATTCCTCACGGGCAAAATCAGCGAAAATACCAGGTTCGACAGTTCCGATTTCCGCAGCCAGATTCCCCGCTTTACCCCGGAGGCCATGAAGTCAAATCGAGCGCTCGTTGATCTGCTCGCCCAGATTGGAGAGCGGAAGAAGGCAACACCCGCCCAAATCGCTTTGGCTTGGCTGCTGGCCCAAAAACCGTGGATTGTTCCGATTCCCGGAACTACGAAGCTTGCACGGCTCGAAGAAAACATCGGAGCAGTTGCAGTCGAACTTACGCCCGATGATCTCCGCGAAATCCAAACCGCCGCCTCCAAGATTACGATCCATGGCGCTCGGTATCCCGAGGTCATGGAACAAATCACCTATCGCTGAGCGATTAAGGATGGCAACCAGGAGTACCGAATATGAAAAAGCTGTTTTGGCATAGAGTCATGCTTTTGTTTATCGGCGGCACAGCAATTTGCGCTTTTGCACTGTCCGGCAGCAAGGATCGCGGTGTTAACGACAACATCCGGGACCCGTTCATCGGCGCGTGGCGGCTTGTCTGGTTGGAAGAGCCGGGTGCGGATGGAAAAGTCCACAAGGCCGACTGTACAGGACTGCTCGCTTACACACGCGACGGCCACATGTCGGTCCAAGTGATGTATCGAAATCCGCGGGCAGCAGCACAGGGTGGGCCGGTGCAATACGCGCAGAGCGGCTATGAGGCCTCGTTTGGAAGGTATGAAGTCAACAAACGCGCTCACACCTTCACCTATCACGTTGACGGCGCGCTGGTGCGGTCTCTAGTCGGTAAAGACTTCAGGCGCGTTTACGAGTTTTCCGGCAAACAGCTGATCGTGAAGTCGCCCGATCCGAATGAACACTGGAGAGTTGCCTGGGAGCATTACTGAGCGCTGGCCAAGCTCAGGATCAGCAGTTTGAACACCGAGAAGGAGGAGTAAGCATGAGTAGGGAGCCGTCGGGGACTGAGAAGCTGTTCGGTGACTTTGCGCCCAAACTGGTTGAGCTGACGGACCAGGTGCTTTTGGGCGACGTTTGGGAACGGAAGGAGCTATCAAAGCGTGACCGCAGTCTGATAACGGTTGCGGCGCTGGTCGCACTCAATCGTCCGGACCAGTTGCGATTTCATCTCGGCAAAGCGGTGGAGAACGGAGTCGATAAGAATGAATTGATCGAGGTAATCACACATCTGGCCTTTTACGCAGGCTGGCCAAATGCGATGATCGCCATGAACATTGCGAAGGACCTCTTTTCCAAATCTTGAAAACCGATTACGGGGATCGTTGCAGAAAAGTTGAGAGCGAGGGGGAAATCATGCGAGGAGCTGTTCTGTACGGCCCGCGGGACGTGCGCTACGAGGAGCTTGAAGATCCGAAAATCCTCAATCCGACGGACGCGGTCATCAAGGTTTTGGCGACATGTGTGTGTGGATCAGACCTTTGGCCGTACCGGGGTTTGCAGCCGATCAACGGCCCCACGCCAATGGGGCATGAGTACTGCGGGATTGTCGAAGAGGTCGGTCGGGAGGTCAGAAAAATCAGGCCAGGCCAGTTCGTCATCGGCTCCTTCTTTGCGTCGGATAATACATGTCCCACGTGCCAGATCGGATACCAGTCTTCGTGCCAGCAGCGCGAATTTGTTGTCGGGGCGCAGGCACCCATGCTCCGTGTCCCGCTTGCGGATGGCACATTGGTCACCACGCCTGACATTCCCTCAAAGGACTTGATTCCGAGCTTGTTAACGCTCTCGGACGTCATGGGAACGGGCTGGTTCGCCGCGGATGCAGCCAACGTGAAGCCGGGGGCGACGGTGGTCGTTGTGGGTGATGGAGCTGTCGGCTTGCTTGGTGTGCTTTCAGCCAGGCAGATGGGAGCGGAGCGGGTTATCGCGATGAGCCGGAACCCGGCGCGGCAGAAGCTTGCCATGGGGTTTGGTGCTACTGAGATTGTAACGGAACGTGGTGATGAGGGCGTGAAGCGAGTCAGAGATCTCACTGGCGGCATCGGGGCGGATTCGGTGCTGGAATGCGTCGGTACCCAAGAGGCGATGATGCAGGCGATCCGATGCGCGCGCCCTGGAGGTTCAGTGGGCTACGTCGGCGTCCCACACGGGGTTGCCCTCGATGGCTCGGAATTATTCTTTACCCATGTTCACCTCCATGGCGGCCCCGCACCGGTGCGGCGCTACCTGCCTGACCTGATCAGGCTCGTGCTCGATGAAAGGATTAAACCCGGCAAGGTTTTCGATTTGGCGCTGCCGCTCCATCAGGTGGCGGAAGGCTACCGGGCGATGGACGAACGCCGCGCGATCAAGACCCTGTTGTGGCCATAAGGATCTCGACATGAGCGAATGGGATCGAACTGAACTGCAGAAAATCGCACAGTGCGACGACCTCCATATTTCGCCTTTCCGCGAGGACGGCAAGACTTATGGAACGCCGACGTGGATTTGGTCGGTTGTCGTCGATGATGCCGTTTACGTGCGCGCATACAACGGGAAAAAATCCAGTTGGTATCAGGCGGCGGTCCGGCAGAAAGCAGGGCGCATCACGGCCGCCGGCATGACGAAGGAAGTCACCTTCGAGCCGGTCGAGGGGCCAATGAACGACCGTGTCGACGATGCCTACCGAACAAAGTACAAGGGCAGCCCCTATCTCAGGCCGATGATCGGGGAACGCGCCCGCTCTGCAACAGTAAGAATCATGCCCCGCAATCCCCTGTAGGGATGAGGAACAGGAGAGTACAATGCCTCATGTCATTGTGAAACTATGGCCTGGGAAAACTGAGCAGCAGAAAACCCGACTTGCCGAAGCCTTCACGAGAGATGTAATGGAGATTCTGCATTACGGAGAGGAATCCGTATCTGTGGCAATTGAAGAAATCAAGCCTCAAGACTGGGCGGAGAAAGTGTACAAACCTGACTTTCAAAACAAGTGGCGCAACCTCTACAAGAAGCCGGGATATGAGCTGAGGGACCTATAGTTTTGCAAGACATAAAGCGCCTTTGCTTCAGGGCAATTACATTCTTCAGCGGTTACGTCATGAGTTACGGCGCGTTCGGTCTTGCAAGGCGGAGTTAACAGGTGCTCTTTCAACTTGTCGGCGGAAATTGCTGGTTTGTCCTTGGATTATGAAGACATTTTTAAGCATGTGATCAATGGTTTCCAGGAGGAGCGTGGAGAATGACCCGCCTGATCGCAGTGTTCCTAGTGCTTTCAGCCGCATCGCCTGGGAGCGCGCAGCAACTGCCCTCCTATATAAAAAGGCCTCCGGATGCATCGGGCGTGTATGCGATATGGCCTGCCTCGGGTGTCCCGCCCAGCTCAAAGACGTGGACCTGGCATGAACAGCAGATGCAGATCCAGTTCCCCGGCAGCCCAAAGCCCAACCTCATCATCAGAAATGTTGCACTTCCAACGGTCACGCTCTTTAAGCCGTCCGCTGGCGAAGCGAATGGGACCGCAATCATCGTCGCGCCTGGAGGGGCGTTCACCTTTCTCACCATGGATACTGAAGGCTATGATGTGGCGCGTTGGCTCGTGCGACAAGGGATTACGGCATTCGTCCTCAGGTACCGCGTTGCACATTCTCCAGAAAACGATGCGGACATGGAAGGCCTCCTGGCAAATCTGTTTCGCGTGCTGCCTCACCCTGGTCCCGGAGTCGAGACGCCTCCGGTCGGTACAGAGGCCGTCGAGCAGGCCCGGACGTGGGGCGAAGAAGACGGCCTCCAAGCCATCCGTTTCGTTCGTCAACACGCGGCCCAATGGGGTGTAAATCCCAACCGGATTGGGGTCGTGGGTTTTTCCGCCGGTGGTGGAGTGGTTGTGAATGCTGCTTTGCACTTCGACGCTGAGAGCCGACCGGACTTCGCCGCTGCAATTTACCCCGGTTATCGCACAGCGTCTCCGGTTCCCTTAAACGTCCCTCCTCTGTTCATTGCGCTCGCGGATGATGACCCGCTCGTTGCGCCGATTTCTGGAGCGAGACTCTACGAAGCGTGGCACGCAGCGGGGAAGCCGGCGGAACTCCATATTTTCGCCAAAGGAGGGCACGGCTTCGGAATGAAAAAGCAAAATCTTCCGTCAGATGAATGGGTTCATCTTTTCAAGACCTGGCTGTCCACTCTTGGCTATCTTTCGCAGAAGGCCAACCATTCTGCGGCGCATGTTCAAACAGGATTTTCATCGGCAAAGCGTTGTCGATAATTACTGACGAAGTTTAACTCCGGGGTCGGCAGAATGCACGAAGCGGCGTCAAGCAAAGAAAGGGGTAAGGAGTAGCGACATGGAAATCAAAAGAGTTGGCACGCAACCTTCCGCCAAGGGACCATCCGATTGGTTTACCGGCACGGTGCGAATCGATCCGCTTTTTCAGGCGCCTGATCCGGCGCGTGTTCAAGGGGCAAACGTCACATTCGAGCCGGGCGCGCGGACCGCATGGCACACGCACCCGCTGGGGCAGACGCTCATCGTTACCTTCGGCTGCGGGCGCGTGCAGCGCTGGGGAGGTCCAATTGAAGAAATCCGGCCGGGCGACGTGGTCTGGATTCCTCCCGGCGAGAAGCACTGGCATGGCGCGGCGCCCACCACAGCGATGACGCATATTGCCATTCAGGAGCAGCTCAATGGCAAGGCCGTTGAGTGGATGGAGCACGTTACCGATGAGCAATACAACAAATAAACCTGTGATGCCGGTTTGAAGCAGCGACAACTGAGGAAGGCCTCATACGGGCTGGGAATGCCGTTTACGGATTCGCTTTTGCAGGCGCGGGCAGGAAATGCGCCAAGACGGCTTTGGCCAGGCGCGCAAGGACGAGCGTTGCGGCGTTGTCGGCGGTCCATTGCTGATCGGGCGAATCATAAGCAAAGCCGGCGAGTACGATCGGGCCGGCGGGCGTTTCGGCGATGCCCACGTCATTGCGCAGGGCATCAAGCGCTCCCGTTTTGTGTTCCCACGTGACCCCGGGATAGTTGCTTGTATAGCGCGGAAAGGCGTCGATGTCGCGCTGCTTGCTGAGGATGGTCAGCATGCGGCCGCACGCTTCCGGAGTCAGGATCTTGTGCTGCTTGATCAACGTGAGCAGACGGACCATATCGTCGGCGGTGGTAACGCCGAGGCCGAATTTTTCTGATTCAGGGGTTGAAGGAACTTTCTTGTGGAAGACGTAGCCAAAAAGGACAGTATGCTTGAGCCCCAGCTTTTTCATCCGGGCGTTCACCGCATCGATCCCGACCGTGCGGAACACGATGTTCGATGCGGTGTTGTCGCTTAAGACGATCATCAGCGTGATGGCGTCGCCGAGCGTGAGGTTAATATGCGGGCTGAGGTCCTGGAGGATGCCGGAACCTCGCACCCGGTCGAAGTCAGTCTCCTCAACATGCTGCGACCATTGCAGCTTGCCGTCCTGCATCTGATAAAACGCCTCGACCATAACCGGCAGCTTGATGACAGAAGCTGTCTGGACGGGCCGCTCTGCGTTCAGGCCAAACCGCTCGCCGGTTTTCAGGTTGACACCCGCAAGAGCGACCTTACCGCCGAAGCTCGATACAATGGTTGCAAGCTGCCGCTCGAAGGCTGTGAGTTGCTGCGTCTGGGCATGCATCACTTTGCCGGAGGAAAATAAAAGCGCGAGGCAAAAGAATGTTCCGCGAATGAGGCGCTGGAAAATCAAAGGCGAGAACAATTCCAACTCGTGATCAGGACTTGCTATCGGTCTGCGGGGCAATAGGTCCTCCATCTTTACAAAACACAACCAGCCGGTATGCACGGATTTAGCGCCGTCCGCTTCGGGGAAGATTAATCATTCCACAAAGAGTTTGCAAACTGTATCTGCCATGTAGAGATTAATAATTGCGTTTTTTGTGTTATGGATAGATAGGCCACTGGGTCACATGTGGCAGGAACGGGTCTCCTTTGGGCGCTCCGAATTTTGGGCCAAGCGGAAAATAGTACGCGAGGGGATTTCCTCGCAGCCGACGGCACAGGCGAATGCCGGAGCTTACAAGCAGCCGTTGAACTTAAAGCTGGTGATGTAAGTGCCCCAGTTCGTATAGGAGCCGCTGGTCTTCAGGTACTCGTTGGCGTACCACATGGTGCAATCGTCGGAAGGATCGACGCTCATGCTGGAGTAGTCGCCCCAGCGGTTGACCGATTTTTGCACTCCGTGGCCGACATTAATGAAAGTTTCTTGCTCGAGCATGTTTGAGGGGTCTGTGACTGTACCTGCCGCACGACCGGTGTATGCAAGATTGGGATATGTTGAAGTGTTTGAAACGCTGTAACCGATGCCCAAGTCTCCCGCCTTATCCTGCGCGATGCTGCCCATCCATCGGTAGTTGCCGTCGTTTGGCCCGAAGGTCCCCTGCTGTGCCACGCCCCACCCACTGCCCGTGTTCTTCAATTGGTACCAGCGTACGCCTGTCTGGTTACTGGACGAACTGTCCTGGACGGAGTGAGTTACCACCATGGACTCGCCGGCAGATCCGCCGTAATTACGGTAAGAGAGCCGGTACATCAGCCGGTCGCCCAAAGAGTCGAGCTTTGTGGATGTGCCAGGCTGCGGAACGCAGGCGCCTCCTCCACACGCTTCATGAAACGTCGCGACTGCGAGATTGGCAACAGTTTTCACCGAGGCCGTATTCGCACTGAAGTCCGGCGTGAATTGGTACAGATTCAAAGTGCTGCTGCCGCTGAATTGCAAATAGTACTCTGAGGCTCCGGAAGGCGCAGGCAGCGATGTTCCAGATACGCCGGGGCTGCCTTCAAGGTCCGCGGGCAGGATGCTATACACGGCTGATCCGTTTTGGACACAGACCCATGTGATTGACGGAGGCGGTGATGCTACCGCGTTGAGCGGGAACCCGCACATCATCGCCCCAATGAATGTATTGCCTCCGCTGAACATATTGGCCGAGAAATACACGCCCGCCTGCGCGCTGCTCGTGTTCCAACTCCCATTGGTCCAGATACCCAGTTTCGGGTAATCGGGCAGGTTTCTTCCAAATGGGATGTCATAGGCAGCAAAGCTACCTGTGGCATCAGAGGTAGCGGAGATTGCAAGGCAGAGATGGTTGTCTGAAAAGCTGTTGTTGTAAGCAAGTTGGCTGATGATCCAGCGCTTGTCGATGCGGTCATAGAGGACGATAGGGTCGCCGCCGTCAACGGAAGTGCAAATATCGCTGCTTGAGATGTTGCCATTGGTTGCTGCCGAAAAGATCGAATGAATGGGGGCCGGACCAATAAGCGGAGTTCCACTCGTGCTGGACGTGCTGTACACGGCGTAATTAACATTCACCGTTTCGACAACCTGCC
This sequence comes from Terriglobia bacterium, assembly GCA_035652895.1. Classification (GTDB taxonomy): domain Bacteria; phylum Acidobacteriota; class Terriglobia; order UBA7540; family UBA7540; genus SCRD01. Next base: position 79,714 of record DASRCX010000046.1, on the reverse strand, counting down.
CATTCCCCACCGAGATGTTTGTATCAGGTGGAACGTACCCGTCTGCGGGGATGCCGTCGAACTGCACCCCTCCGGTCATTTGCGGCGGGAAAGAATAATCCGTTTGCAGAACCGGGTCCGTCCAACTTGTCCCGCCCCCGCCGCCACCATGCCCCGGCTTCGAGCCCGGTTTGCGAAGAGGAAACACTTGGAACGGCGCATTAGGAACCGGATGGTGAGTTGCCAGATATTCGGCCATCGGGGGCGTATTGCCAATCCGGCGCGCCGTCAGCAGTTCAACACGCGGCGGCTGTTCGGCTGCCAAAGGCAGGACCCACATCAGCCATGAACCAAGACAAAAGAGCCCCCACTTGGACGTACTGCTCATATTTCACCCCCGTTAGGCCGCAATCTTCCCAGCAACAGCAGCCTTAGTGCCTGAAGTATATGCTTGAACTGCTTTTCTGACAATGTAGAAATCAGCAAAATCGTTTGAAATAAGGGCTCGGGCAAGCTATTGAAATCAGCCAAATTGGCATGCGGGGTAAAACGAAGCATCTGCAAGCTTCTCTGAAAAAAAACAAAAGGCTCATCCGCCGCGCTCGCGATCACACGCGTAGAACCCGCTTTTCAGCAGCTTGCTTGCTTTGGCGCTCCACGGTCTTGACCCGTTTTCCCCGATTTTATTAAAAAATGTGTTTGGGCTGTTGGAAAGTCAGGCAGTTGGTTCAAAGCCCGCGGTCGAAACTGGGCTGGCAGCGGCTTCTATCCAAAGTATTAGATGGGGGTCAATCAGCTGTGAACGGGAAGTCCACCACGAAGGAAGGAACACAACAACATTCAGGCTTGTCCGGCTCACCGGGCCGGGAGCAGGACGTGATTTACCAGAAGGGGAAACCTGTAGCGAAGGTTGTCGGAGCGGAAGTGAATCTCGAAGCGAAAGAAATAACTTTCGGGGAGGTTTTGGAGAGTGACCACCTTCTGCTTCCCGACGAATGCGAGTTTCAGAAATACCGGATCATCATTCAGAAAGTTGCTTTTGCGACCAAGATCGATCGCCGGCCCGGACACCACGGCAGAACGCTCGCGGGATGCACGGCGGAAATTCTGGGCTACATTGAGCAGTAACCGACTCTAATTGACGAGCATTTCCTTTATAAAAGGTTGCTCTTCGCCTGGGGCCGAATGGTTGATGCGCCCGCGGGCCCGCGCGACCTGCCGGCGGATATTTTCCCAGGTTTGTTCCGGCAACGAGAGGAACACGCGAACCACATCGGGATCGAACTGCTTTCCTGACTCCCGGATGATCTCGTCGCGCGCCGCCTTGAACGGCAGGGCCTGACGATAGGGGCGGTCGGAGGTCATGGCGTCGAGGGTGTCCGCGATTGCGAAAATTCTGGCACCCAGAGGAATCTCTTCTCCCAGCAGCCCCTGCGGATAGCCCGTGCCATCGTAGCGTTCCTGGTGCGCAAGAACGATTTCCGCCGCGGGCGAAAGGAAAGGGATGCGGCTGAGGAGTTCGTAACCGATCCGCACGTGGGTCTGCATGATCGTCATCTCCTCCGGAGTCAGTTTACCCTGCTTGAGAAGGATCGAGTCAGGGATGCCGATCTTCCCGATGTCATGAAGGTACGCTCCGCGAACGATGGTCTTGAGCTGCTCGCGCGTGCAGCCTATAGCCCGGGCGATTTCGAGACAGTACAGGCTGACGCGCCGCGAGTGGCCGGCGGTTTCAGTGTCTCTGAGATCGAGCGCGGCCCCAAGGGCCTCGAGTGTGTCGTCATAGGCGCGCTCGATGCGCTTCATTGCTACCTGAAGTTGCCGCGTGCGCTCCTCGACCATTTCTTCCAACTGCTGCCTGTACTTTTCGAGTTCCGCCTCAAGATTCCTCCTGCGGATCGCTCTTCTTACCGACTCTACCGCTGCATCGAGATGAAACGGTTTTACAAGGTAGTCATCCGAGCCGTGCTTCATAGCTTCAACAGCCACGCGGATGTCATCCTCGCCCGTGGCCATGACAAACGCCACATGCGGATACCGCTTCTGCATTTCGGCGAGCAGTCCAAGCCCGCTCATCCCAGGCATTTTCAGGTCAGAAAGAACAGCGTCAAACTGTTCGTGTTCCAGGCAGGCAAGGGCTTCCTCCGCGCTTGAGCACCCATGCCATGCGAAACCACTCCGGCCCAGTTTTTCTCCCAGCAACTGCCAAACCGCGCTCTCGTCGTCCACCAGCAGGATCCGGGGTTTGGCTTCTTCAGCAGCCATTGGAGTTCTCCCGTGATGCCGGGGTCACCCACACAGTGCACGACCTCATTTGTGTGACTCAATTCCGGCAGGGAACAAAGAACCTGAACTTGCATTTATCCTTACTTCATCGCCGATCCTCCGCGGCAGCTTGGCAGAGCAATGCCAAGTCGAGACATTACGACGATACGTAGCCCGCCGTGAGACTCATGGATCCGCACCTGCGATGAGAGTGCCTGGCGGGTGAACGCCGGGGCCCCGATTCCAGGTTTTATTCCCAAGATTCCTCTATCGGCGACTTGGGTTCTAAGCGTTAGTGCCAAGTCGCCGCCAGCGGACATCCCTGGTTAGCTGAGATCGCGCCGGCGAGCTCAGAGATTGAACTTCTTCATGCATCCTATTGATCCTAAAGAAAAAACGAGGGTACGGGTTCGGTTGATCGGGCTTTCGTGTCGCACCGGCAGGGTGCGGTCTCTCCGGAGAACATGGCCCATCAGCCGAAAATCCGTGTTTCCACCCGGGTTGACGCAGGGCATAGCGACAGGCTATGTTCTGGACTTGGTTCTTCATTGATAATTGAGATCATTCATTGTCGCGCCGCTGTGGCAGTCGGTGCTTGAAGGAAGGGGTTACGGATGAAATTGCACCACGTGATCGAAGCGCAGCAATTCGACCTGCCCACTATTAGCAAGCTGTTTGAAGTCGCCGCAGAAATGGAAAATCTGGTGGCCCGGGGGGGCAGCGACGATTTCCGCAGCCGCCTGATGGCCACCCTTTTCTACGAACCCTCCACGCGCACTCGCTTTTCCTTCGAGGCCGCGATGCACCGCTTGGGCGGGCGCGTGATTTCAACAGAAAACGCCGCTGAGTTTTCTTCCGTGGCAAAAGGCGAAACGCTGGAAGACACGGTCCGCATCATGAACGGATACGCAGACGTGATTGTTCTGCGCCACAGCGAAGTGGGTGCGGCCCGTCGAGCCGCGGCCGTTTCGCGTGTTCCCATCATCAACGCCGGCGACGGCGTGGGCCAACACCCGACGCAGGCTCTGCTTGACCTGTACACGATTCACAAAGAGATTGGGTCAATCGACGGCCTGAAGATCGCCATGGTGGGAGACCTGGCGCAGGGTCGCACCGTGCGTTCGCTGGCTTACCTCCTGAGCAAGTTCAAAGGTATCAAGATGTATTTTGTTGCGCCGCCGCTGCTGAAGATGAAAGAAGACATCCTCGAACATCTCAGGGAACACGGCACATGGTTTACGGAGGAAACCATGCTCGACCGCGTCTTGCCTGAGGTTGACGTGGTTTATCAGACGCGCGTGCAAAAGGAAAGGTTCGGCGACAGGATCGCCGACTACGAGAGTTGCCGTGGGATTTATGTCATCAATCAGGACTCCCTGCGCCTGATGAAATCCAACGCCATCATCATGCACCCTCTTCCCCGCCTTGATGAAATCTCGATGGAAGTTGACAAGGATCGCCGGGCGGCCTACTTCCGCCAGGCCCAGAACGGCCTGTTTGTCCGCATGGCGCTGTTGAAGGCGCTGCTGTCGTAAGTGCTTGCTGGGCTTAGACATCCCCTCTGGAACTCTGGTACTAGTACTCACGTACTCTTGTCCGCAGGAGTTATTATCCCTTACGCTTGCGACAGTGAGACCAAGGGGTGCTCACGGCAGAATTTTCGGAGGCTATTGATCATGGGGATTGGCGAACGAATCAAGGAGTTACGGGAGCAGAAGCACCTGTCGCAAGGCGACATCGAAGAGCGAACCGGACTGCTACGGTGCTACATATCGCGCGTCGAGAACGGCCATACGGTCCCGTCCCTGGAAACCCTGGAGCGATTTGCCGGCGCACTGGATGTGCCGCTTTACAAGCTTTTCTATCGTGACGAAGCTGAACTTGAAGAGGGCGAGGATTCCACAACGGACGCAACACTTGAGCGCCTCGCCCAGGAAGGGGGCGCTGCGGGCGCTGAAGCCAGGTTCCTGCTGAAGCTGAGAAGTCTTCAGCCACGGCTTTCTCCCACTGACCGGGACGTGCTGCTGACGCTGGCTAAGAAGCTGGCCGAGCGTCCCGCGCCCGCAGTCAGGTGAACGTGTGGAGTGCGCCGACAAGGTTACCGCCAATATTCGTTGCCGAGGGAAATATTAGGGGGGATCCCGGGCGTTCTACGTTTCGGTTATGATCCCCCTCGGATCAGGAATTTCCGCAATAGATTCTCCGCCTTCGGCGCAAGTGGATCAGTACTCCCAGTTGTAACCGAAAGATTTAATTCGTCCAATGCACTTGTCAGCCTGGTGCCCGCCAACCGCACTTGTTTGTGCGGCGGTGAGGTTGCTTCTGGCTGCTTTGTTTCGCGGCTGGTACGTGTTTAATCTTTTCCGACTTTCTACCCTGACATCTATCCCCCCAAGAATATGATTGGGCCATTTCCACGACCGTGAGGCCCCGCTATGCGGGAAGTCATCTCGTGCGGCGCCGTTAGGTTTCCCGAGATAATCCCTTTGCAATCCTGACTTCTGATCCTGGCCTCCCTGACGCCGCACCGTCCAATCTATTGGAGGTTGCAATGTTCAATCCGAGCCGATTGTCCGGCATAATCGCGGACATCCTTTTGTCACGATTGCTTTCAACAGCATCTTTGGCGAGCTTTGGAGCAGCGATCTCGAGCTTTTGAACAAGCTGACCTCAACGCACAATTGGAGGTTACTAAAGACCCAGCGAACGACACAGGCGGCGAAGGTCAGTATGACCGGCCCTGCCTGCGGTAGTAGTCACACAGGGCCGGAGGAGTTCAATATATTCTACGAAAAGGTCTGTGGTACATACATGTTCTGACTCGCAATGAATGTCTGGGAAGCACCTGTGTCCGAACCAGACGACAACCCTGCGAATGCAGAGGGTAACCAGCCAGCCCTCCCTCCCATTTCATCCTCTGAAGCAATTCTGCCGGGTTCATTGATCCCTCCTCTACGAGGTGTGATAAACTGGTGACACCAATGAAAAGCGGGGCGACGCAAATACGGAAGTCATGCACTCGTGTTTGGGCAAAAAGCCTTGCGTTCCGGTTTTGCGGGCGTGGTTTGCTCGAGGCCGGATCTCGGGAGCCGAAACTCCGCTCCCCTATGCCGCTTTCTTGAAGGCATGCATGATGCGGCTTCGGCTGGATTGCAGCCGCATCAATTCGACTTTAAGAAGGAGGTTACTATGGGATCTTCACCTACCACTGCTAAAGGAGGCGCGATGCCGTTTTCTCTTCCTGATCTGCCTTATCCAACCGATGCTCTGGAACCTTACATTGACAAGCTGACGATGGAAATTCACCATGACAAGCACCATGGCGCATATGTGGCGAACCTGAATAAGGCCATCGAATCTGTGCCGGACCTCGCCGGCAAGACGATCGAAGAGTTGCTTGCCAATAACTGTGCAATCGTTCCGGAGAACATCCGGACGGCTGTCCGCAACAACGGGGGCGGGCATGTGAACCACGCAATGTTCTGGACGATCATGGGGCCGAAGAAGGGAGGCCAGCCGGCCGGCAAACTGGCGGAAGCCGTCAGGAACACCTTCGGCGGGTTCGACCAGTTCAAGGAGAAGTTCTCGGCTGCGGCAATGGGCCGCTTCGGGTCCGGCTGGGCCTGGCTGGTAAAAGACAAGTCCGGGAAGCTCGACATTTACTCGACGGCCAACCAGGACAGCCCATTGATGGAAGGCAAATTCCCTGTGATGGGACTCGACGTCTGGGAGCACGCTTACTACCTGAAATACCAGAACCGGCGGGCGGAGTACATACAGGCCTGGTGGAATGTTGTGGACTGGGACGCCATAGAGAAGCGCTTCACAACAGGCAAATAGTTTGAAAGAGCGGGCACAGGTTGCAGGGAAGATTTTCTGTAACCTGTACGCCCCCTCATGCGTCCTGGAGTGTTTGCAGGAAACTTCTCGCCATTATGGCCAGGATCACGGGAATCCACGTGAACGGGAAGCACCACGCGATTGACGCCGACGCAGAGGCTTCTCTGCTGAGCGTCCTGCGTGATCAGATCGGGCTTACCGGGACTAAGTTCGGATGTGGAGAAGGCCAGTGCCGGGCCTGCACGGTGCTGGCGGAGGGAAAGCCCATCCATTCCTGCCTTACCTCCGTGGGCGAAGCCGCGGATAAACAAATCACTACAATCGAAGGCCTGGCAAAAGACGGCAAGCTTCATCCCGTGCAGCAGGCTTTTCTTGACGCCGAAGCCTTTCAGTGCGGCTATTGTACTTCCGGCATGATCATGACAGCGGTAGCACTGCTCGATCGGAATCCTGACCCTGATGAGAAAACCATTCGACAGTTTATGCAGGGCAATATCTGCCGTTGCGGAACTTATCCGCGCATTATTGATGCCATCCGGCGCGCCGCAGCAGCCATGAAAAAGTCTTGAGCATGAACAAAGGGTCCATTCCGGTCACCGTCATCGAACCCGAGCGTTACGAGTTACGGGAGTCGCCCTTTTACCACTTTGAGATTGACCGTCGCGACTTTATCAAGCTCATGGGCGGTGGTGTGGCCGTTTTTCTGCTGCTGCCGAAAGCGCTGGCTCAGGAATCCGGCCGCAGAGGGTTTGGATTCAACGAACCGTTGCCCCAAAATATCGGTGCCTGGCTGCACATCGGCGAGGACGGCGCGGTCACGGTCTATACCGGCAAAGCGGAAATGGGCCAGAACATCCGCACGTCGCTCACTCAGGCTGTGGCGGAGGAACTGCACGTCAAGGTCGGCGCCATCCAATTGGTGATGGGTGATACTCAACTCACGCCGTTCGATATGGGAACATTCGGCAGCCGCACTACGCCGACCATGAACAAGCAGCTTCGGCGCGTGGCAGCCGTCGCACGCAACGTGCTCGTCGAACTGGCCGCAAAGCGATGGAACGTTTCGTCCGCCGACCTGGTCGCGGTGAACGGTGTCGTCCGCGAACGCAATGGCAGCCGGACTGTAGATTACGCCGAACTTGCCCAGGGGCAGACGCTCGCACGGGCCGTTGTTGAAAACGAGCCGCTGACCCCGGCAAGCGAGTGGACAGTGGCAGGGACTTCAGTTCCCAAGGTTAACGGCCGCGCCTTCATGACCGGCGAACACCTGTTCCCTTCCGACATCCGCCGACCCGGCATGATGTTCGGCAAGATCGTACGCCCGGCATCGTATGGGGCCACGCTCACATCGCTTGATGACAGGAAGGCACGCGCCATGCCGGGCGTAACGGTGGTCCGTGAGGGTGATTTTGTGGGGGTGGTTGCACCCAGTGAATTTGAGGCCGCACGTGCTGCAGCGGCGATCCGTGCGGAATGGAAATCCATACCTCAGCCGTCGAACGCTGAACTGTTTGATTATCTCAAGTCGCATGCCGAGCAGGGTCGCGCGGATTACGAAGCGGGCTCGATGAAAGAGGGCTTGGCCTCCGCGGCACACCGTCTGAGCGCTACTTACACTATCGCTTACATCCAGCACGCGCCACTTGAGCCTCGGGCCGCCGTGGCGGAATGGCAAAACGACAAACTGACTGTTTGGACGGGTTCACAGCGCCCGTTCGGCGTGCAGGAGGAATTGGAGCAAGCCTTCCACCTGACAAAGGACAACTGTCGCGTGATTGTTCCCGACACGGGCGGGGCTTATGGCGGCAAGCACACCGGTGAGTGTGCCATCGAAGCGGCGCGGCTGGCACGCGCGGTGGGCAGGCCCGTCAAACTGGTGTGGACGCGTGAAGAAGAATTTACCTGGGCCTATTTTCGCCCTGCTGGAGTCATCGAAATCAATAGCGGCGTGGGGGCCGATGGCCTGTTGACGGCCTGGGAATTTCACAACTATAACTCCGGGGCGGCGGCCATCCGCACGCCTTACGATGTTCCGAATCAGCTTATTCAGTTCCATCCCGTCAATTCGCCGCTGCGGCAGGGCTCTTACCGCGCACTGGCCGCTACGGCCAACCACTTCGCCCGCGAATCGCACATGGACGATCTCGCGCACCTGGCGAGTATGGATCCGCTCGATTTCCGCCTGAAAAATCTGAAGAGCGAACGGCTGAAGTTCGCATTTACGGCGGCGGCCACTGCCTTCGGATGGAAAACTCGTAAGCCGCCGAAGGGGCACGGCTTCGGAATCGGCGGCGGGTTTGAGAAGGGTGGCTATGTTGCGACCTGTGCGGAAGTCGCTGTGGACCCTTCAAACGGCAATGTTCATGTGTTGCGCGTGACAACGGCGTTCGATTGCGGCGCTGTTGTGAATCCTGACGGTCTTCGCAATCAGATTGTGGGCGCGAATATCATGGGGTTGGGCGGAGCGCTGTTTGAAGCCATCGAGTTCAGCAACGGCCGTATCACCAACGGCACGTTCGCGCAGTATCGCGTTCCACGCTTCAGCGACGTGCCGGAAATCCAGCCGGTCCTGATCGACCGCAAAGACCAGCCTTCCGCAGGTGCCGGCGAAACGCCCATTTGCGGACTTGCACCTGCCATTGGCAACGCTATCTTCAACGCCACGGGCAAACGTATTCGTTCCATGCCCCTGGTCCCGCACGGGCTCAAGGCGTAACCAGCCTCAAATCGCGCGACGGTGCTGAAGCGATAGAGTGCACGGTCGTTATTTCTTTTCCTCCGGCTGGGCCACCAGTTCGACATCGACGGAGATCTTGACCTCATCCCCAATCAGAACGCCACCGGCCTCCAGTGCCTGATTCCACGTAAGGCCGAAATCTTTGCGGTTGATCTTGGCGGTCGCCGATGCCCCAACGCGAATGAAACCCCACGGGTCCTTGAGCGGAGGAGTCGGGCCTTCCACGTCCAGTGTGACCTCGCGGGTGATGCCGTGGATGGTCAGATCGCCCGTCAGCTTCAGACCGTCGATGCCTTTTGTCGCATGTTTGGACTTGAACGTGATCGTGGGATACTGGGCCACGTCGAAGAAGTCCGCACTCTTCAGGTGGCTGTCGCGGTCGGGTTCCCGGGTGTTGATCGTGCTGACGTCGATCGTGGCTTCTGCGGACAGGCTTTCGGGTTTCTCCGGATCATACACGACTTGGCCCGTGATCTTGGTGAACTCTCCCTTGACGTTCGTAATCATCAAATGACGGACGGAAAATTGCGCGTTCGAATGCGCCGGATCGATGTTCCATATGGTTGTTGCCGGCTTTGCCGGGAATTGCTGAGTCTGTGCCATTCTGCACCTCCTGTGATAATAGATGTAGACCAACGAATATCGTTACAACGACTATGTGCTACCGAAAATCATTCTCTCCCGGCCCTTACTTGCTCAAGCAGTGATGAGAGTTTCTTCAAGTCCTGCTGCGGCATGTGCCGGAAGAGCCTGCGATGCAGCATCGCCAGCGGCTTGTCAATCGCGGCCAGCAGCCGCATCCCTTCGTGGGTGATCCTCGCCGTAACCACGCGGCGGTCGCGGGCGTCGCGGGAGCGCGTAATAAGGCCTCTTTTTTCCAGCCGGTCCAGCAGGCGCGTCACGTCGGGATCGTGCGTCACCATGCGCTCAGCGGCTTCGCCGCAGGTCAGTCCCGCCGACCCTGCACCCCGAAGGATCCGCAGGACGTTGTACTGGGTCAGGGAAAGGCCGGACACACGCAAGAGATGTTCGACGCTCTGCGAAAGCGCATCGCCCGTCTTGAGCACATTCAAAAATACTTCCTCCTCGAGACTGGTAAACGGGGCCTTCTGCTTCAGTTCAGCCTGCAGTTGCTTTGTCATACGTCCAATATAGTCGTTATAACGAATATTGTCAAGAGGAATTCCGAATCCAGGGGCCGCCCCGTTACCTGTAGTGTCGGGCGAGTTCAGATGCATAACGGCGGCCCACGCGATCGGAATTCTCTTCGAGCCATTGGGAAAGACTCGTCCGGCCGAGCGGGGGATGGTTCGAAACGAGCAGATTCGCCGTCAGCCCCGCAATCTCTTCCCTGGTCAGGATGATATCGCGCACCACAAGGCCCAGCGTGCGGGTCAGGAGATATGCGACGCTTGGATGGACGTGGGCGATCCGGACGCTGCGCCGGAGCGTGCGGACAATCAGCCAGACGAGTTTGTTAAATGTATAAGCCTCCAGCCCCACTGTATCCATCGTGACGTTTTCCAACTTCGATGCGGCGCGGACGGCTATTTCGGCGAAGTCTTCGACAAAGATGGGCTGTAACTGATACTCGCCCGAGCCTGGAACCACAAAAATCGGAAAATGCCGGACCATCCATGCGATGTTATTGATGAGAATATCTTCAGGGCCGAAAATTACCGTCGGGCGAAGAATAGCCCACGAAAGGCTGGAGTCCGCAAGCGCCGCTTCCAGAGCCGCTTTACCTCGATAATAGCCGAGCGGGGAATCCTTGGAAGGGTTCGCGATACTGATATGGACAAACCTCCGGACCTTGGCTTCCTCGGCGGCGCGAATCAGCCTCTTTGTATTCGCAATCGCCCGGTCGAAGGTGCACCGGCCGTGCGGAAAGCGGATCCAGTAAGTGTTATAAACCGTTGCCACACCTTCCAAGTCTTTGCGCAACAAGTCCGGTTCATCAAAATGGTAGGGGACGACCTCGATCCGGCTGCCGAAAGGATTCGGGCGGTTGGGATGCCCCGTCAGTGTTCTCACACGCCGGCCCGCGTCCAGCAGTTTGCGCGCGATGTATGTGCCAGAATAGCCGGTGGCGCCTGTGACAACGTCCAGTTCCCTCATGCTGTTCACGCGGTCAGGTCCGGTTGAGTCGTGCGATTGCCCACTGGGCGTGCTCGCGGACGATGGGGTCGTCATGGCGGGAAAGTTCCTCAAGGTTCGAGAGGAAACGGCGATCGCCGGAATTTCCCAAGACCACGCTGAGATTGCGCAGCCAGCCGCGATATTTCGGCCGCTTGATGGGCGAATGCGCAAACACCCGGCGGAAATCCTGCTCGGTCAATTCGGCCAGTTTGTCGAGAGGCGGGTTGAACAAAGAAAAACTCGTTGGCGGTGACGAGGCAACGCCATTATCAGGGCCAGTTTGCGTGGATGATCGACTTGCTATAACTTCACCCAATCCATTACGCCGTGGAAGCTTTATTTCAAGCGGCTGAAACTCCGGCAGGGATGTTGCAGCCGCGCCGGGCCGTCCAAATCCTTTGCCCGCTTTCGGCGCGGTGGGCGCTGAATGCTGGCGACTCATGGCTTTTGAGTTTTGTCTTCTATTCCACGGGCAGACATCCTGGCAGATATCGCAGCCGAAGAGGTTCATTCCGATGTCTGCCCGATATTCCTCAGGGATGGAGCCTTTAAGCTCGATGTTGAAATAGGCGATGCAGCGGGATGCATCCATCACATAAGGTTCAGTGAGTGCCCCGGTAGGGCAGGCATCCAGGCAGCGTGTGCAGGAGCCGCAGCGGTCCGGAGCAGGCAGGTCTGGCTCCAGCGTAAGGCTGGTTAGAATCACGCCGAGAAAAAACCAGGAGCCCTTTGAAGGATTGATCAGGCAAGTATTCTTGCCAGTCCAGCCGATTCCGGAATGGCGGGCGAAGGCCCGCTCGACTACAGGGCCCGTGTCCGCATAGACGCGGGTTTCGGCTTCAGGCGCGAGATTTGCTATCGCTTTCCTCAAGTCCTCCAGCTTTGCGCGCATGATCTCGTGATAATCCTGTCCCCAGGCATAACGCGAGATCCACGCGCGCGGGACTGGTCCTCCGTCTGTTCCTTCCGACGAATAGATGTTTTCAGATCGTTCCCTGGCGACCTCCGTCGAATAGGGAAACGGCGTGTTGTAGATCAGTCCTACGCAGACGACCGATTGGGCAGAGGGCAAGACAGTTCGCGGGTCTTGGCGTTTGGGGTTCTCGAGGTAGTGCATTTCCCCGCCGCGTCCTTCTTCAACCCATCGGCGGGCGAAGTCGAGGTCCTTCCACACGCCGATCGGCGAAATTCCAGCCAGGTCAAAGCCAATCTCGAGCGCTTTCTTCTTGATCAGAAGATGGAGTGGCATTCCTGCTTCATCATAGCGCAGCCCTCGCGACGCTGAAGTCGATTTCCCCGGAAGTAAGGGGCATGATTGAAAATACCACCTCAAACTGTCTATCGCGCAAAGGGGTGAGGGGTGCAAAGCTTTAAAACCCGTAGAATCCAAAAGCCGCTGGCGCATTTGCGTGCAATGCTCACTCGCGTAACGGCTCTTATCCAGTTGAAGGATGTCCCGGTCGCCCTGCCAGTAAACGTCCTGAAAGGATTGAAAAAGGCAGAATCGGGGGCCAACATATTGAATTTTAAGGAGATCAGGTGTTGCCGTTCAGGTGGATTTTGTGCCCATCCAACCCCTAATCGCAGCACTTTGGCGTAAAGTGCTTAACCGGACGTGGGATGTTTCATAGAATGCACGCTGTAAGGCTGGGTGTCTGAGATTGCGGGTTGTTTTAAAGCAGAACCACACAGCAATCAAAGTTGCGTGGACTCCGTGAACGTGAAAGATGACGTTGGGGGTTCAAAGCAGCGAGTTGCCTGACCAGGCCTTTACGAGAAGAGCCCAGGGATTAACTGCGGGAGTTGTTCCGAGTTGCATGCTCAGGGCTGCAACCGAATGACCTCGCTCCACGTGAGAGGGACGACACACCCTGCCGAGGCGGAGGGTGCATATTTCAAGAAGAAGGGGTGCTGATTATGCCACGTATTCGAGGCCAGCGAGCGATGAAGTACTTTGACCGTGCGATCACTGCAACGGCCGGAGTATTGTTTGATTCGATTCAGTTTTTCAATAAATACAATCCGGGTCCGAGTTTCACACCCAAATGGTCGGACAAGCCGATCCTGAAATCCTGGCAGAAAACCAAGCCGAAGCTCGGCTGGCCGCGCGAAACCGATTCCCTTTGTCCGGGCTGCGTGAAAGAAGCGCGCGCGGCAATTATCTCTGGGAAGAAAGACTGGCGCGACCTGTTGACTGAGAAGGTCGGGGAAATTAAAGCGCAAATCATCGAGCGCGACGGACAGGTCTGGATGGTCAAGGATTGCCCAATCCACGGTCACTACGAAGACATCATGGCGATCGATGTGAACTTCCTGAAGTGGATTGAGCAGAACTTCCCCGGCCGCGACATTCGGGCGCACAATGACAAGGACCTGCATAATCACGGCTCCAGCACAATCCGCCATGGCCGTGGTTCCGTGCTGACGGTGGACCTGACCAACCGTTGCAACATGATGTGCGATCCCTGCTTCATGGACGCCAACCAGGTTGGGTTCGTACACGAACTAAGTTGGGAAGACATCAAGGAGATCCTCGATAACGCCACCAAGATCAAGCCACGCCGGCAGATGTCGGTGCAGTTTTCAGGCGGCGAGCCCACGATGTCACCTTACTTTATCGACGCCATCCGCTACGCACGCAAGCTCGGCTTCAACAGCGTTCAGGCGGCCACCAACGGCATCGAGTTTGCCAAGAGCAAGGAATTCTGCCGGCAGGCGTTCGAAGCCGGACTTCGCTATGCCTATCTGCAGTTTGACGGCATCGGCAACGATGCCAACAGCCACCGCAAGGTCGGCAATCTGTTTGACGTCAAACTGAAGGCCATCGACAACATGCACGAGGCGGGCATCGAGATCATTCTGGTCACGACGCTGGTGAACGGAGTCAACAATGACCAGGTGGGACCGATCATCAACTTCGCCCGTGAAAACCCCAAGAAGATCGCTTTCATCGCCTTCCAGCCGGTTTCGTTTACCGGCCGCGACGAAGACATCACTCCCGAGCGCCGCATGCGCCAGCGCTACACCCTTTCGCACATGGCTGCGGATGTCAAAAAACAGTTGGGAATTACCGAACCCACGCGCGATTGGTTTCCTCTTTCGTTGATGGGCGCCTTCGCCGATTTTGCTGACCTTGTGCACGGGCCTGAAGCTCAGTGGGGACAGGTAAGCTGCGGCTGCCATCCCAATTGCGGTGTCGGGACCGCGCTGATGATCAACAAGGAAAACAAGGAATGGGCGCCAGTACCGCAGTTCCTCAACATCCCCGGCCTTGTCAAGGACATGCAGAAGATCACCGACGCGGGCCGCGGCAAATGGTTCTCAAACTTCATGATGGCTCTCGCGCTCCTGAAGAACTACAACCCCTTTGGTGCGCCGCCGAGCCTGGCGCTGGTCGATATACTGAAGAAGTTTGACAAATCATTTGCGTTGACGGGCGAAAAGCGGGCTGACAAGCTCTACGGCAAATCGAGCCCCGAGCGCACGCTGGAAGACACGCTGAAGCGCCGCTCGGACCCCTGGAATTTCCTGTTCATTGCAGGCATGTGGTTCCAGGACCTGTTCAACTATGATTTCCGTCGCACTGAAATGTGCATCATTCCCTACGCGACGCAGCAGGGCGAAATTTCCTTCTGCGCGTACAATACGGGAATCGGCTGGCGGAACATCATCGAGAACATGTACAAGAACGCCACGGTTGCCGAGTGGTATAAGACCCATGGCAAGCATGAGATCTATGCCGCCGGCAAGAAAGTCAACCTGCCCGAGTATAGCCATTCACTGACTATCAACGCCGAGGACGCTGCCCGCGTTCGCAACCGCGAGCACGATATCCCGATGACAGCAGCCGAGGAAGAGCGTGCACGGCGCAAGGCCGAATGGCAGGCCAAGCAGGCCAGGGCCTACTACGAGGAAATGGTGCTCAAGAAGCCCAAGATCGAACTCGTGCAGATTGGCAACGCTACGCAACCTAAAGAGCAGGAAAAAGTCCCAGTCTAGTCTTCCGGAGAGTTGAAGCTGACCAGGCCGCCCTCTCTCGACTTCACGGGCGGCCTTTTTCTTTGGGACTCGTAAAACGAGAGGGAATCTTCCCACGCTGCGGCAGGTGCCTGCGAGCTTACCCGGCAATGGCAGACGCGAAACTTTAAGTGAGAGAAAGCTGGTCGTCAGGCCTCAGCAACGGGAGTCAGCCTTGCTCCTGCCAGAGGGTTGCGGTACGATAAAGTAGTTCTCCGAGCCTGCGGGGGCTAAAGAGCGTCAAACAGTCCATGCACCGCAGGCCGACAGGGTGCGCGGAGAAATCCGGGTGCCTCCCGTATTTGGAAAGGGGAACAGGCCTACGCCGGATACGGGTAGGCGTTTTTATTTTCCGGGCTAAATTCTGTCGCGCATGAAATTTCGGACTGTTCGGGATCGGTCGAGAGATTGATATGCTGAAAGACAGTTACGGCCGCTCGATTCACGACCTGAGAATTTCCGTAACAGACCGCTGCAACTTCCGCTGCGTTTACTGCAAGTCGGCCGACCCGAAAAACTATTTCCCTCATCGCGACCTCCTCAATTGGGACGAGTTTCTCCGCGTGGCTCGCATCATGGCCGGGCTGGGTATTCGCAAGGTCCGCGTCACCGGCGGCGAGCCTCTGTTGCGCTCGGGCATCATCGATTTTCTTTCCGAGCTGAAAAGGATCGAGGGCATTCAGGACTTGGCGCTTACGACGAACGGCTATCTGCTGGCGGAGAAGGCTTATGACCTTGCCCGCGTAGGTGTGCGACGGATCAACATCAGCATGGATTCCTCGCATCCCGCAAAATTCGCCGCGATTACACGCACTCCCGGCTCCTTTGAGCGTGTGATGGAAGGGGTGGACGCCGCAATCGATGCGGGGTTCGATCCCGTGAAAGTGAACGTCGTGCTCGTGCGCGGCTTCAATGAGGACGAAATCCTCGGCTTCGCGGAGCTTGCCCGCGCAAAAGAATTGATCGTAAGATTCATCGAGTTCATGCCACTCGACGCAGACCACGCCTGGAGTCGGTCGCGGGTGGTTACGGCACGCGAGATTTTGGAGGCGATTAATCCCGTTTTCCCGCTGGTACAAATTCCGCGACATGAAGCGAGTGAAACGGCGCTGCGTTACCGGTTTAGGGATGGCAAGGGAGAGATAGGGATCGTCGCTCCCGTCTCAATGCCGTTCTGCGGGCAATGCAGCCGCATTCGTTTGACGGCCGATGGCAAGCTGCGCACCTGCCTGTTCTCGCTTGCGGAACACGATCTGGCGGGACCAATTCGCAGCGGCGCTGACGATTCCGAGATCGAAAGATTGATCCGCTTTGCCGTCGAACACAAGGAGGCTGGCCATAGGATCAACGAGCCGGATTTTGTCCAGCCCTCGCGGACGATGGTTTATATTGGCGGGTAAGCCCTGCCAGTGTTTGGAGCTTCAGAGGCCGTCGTCCAATGGCGCGGTTTGATTATAACGGGCATGATGCATAATCGATAAGGAGTTTCGCGGGACTCCTTTATGTTCAATTCACACCCTTTATCAGGGCATGCAGAGTGCTAAAATAGCAAGATGACGGGTCTCATATGGCAACAAGCGCACTGAGTCTTTTACCGGAAGATTACGTCGAATTGTCTGAGCAGGAACTGGACGATCGCATTGCGCAGGCTAAGGCACAACTGGGCTCGCGCGTGGTCATTCTCGGGCACCACTATCAGAGGGACGAGGTCGTCAAATTCGCGGATTACCGAGGCGATTCCCTGAAGCTTTCCCGCCTGGCGGCCAGCCGCAAGGAAGCGGAATACATCGTGTTCTGTGGCGTTCATTTCATGGCGGAGAGTGCGGACATCCTCCGAGACGAGCACCAGATTGTTATCCTTCCTGACATGAACGCAGGCTGTTCGATGGCGGACATGGCCGCACTAGAACAAGTTGAGGTCTGCTGGGAAGAAATTACGAGTCGCGTGGAAGGAAAGATCGTTCCTGTCACCTACATTAATTCCACAGCGGCGATTAAAGCCTTCGTGGGCCGGCAGGGCGGTGCCGTGTGCACGTCATCTAACGCACGCAAAATCATGGAATGGGCGCTTACGCGCGGCGAAAAGGGCCTGTTTATTCCCGATGAGCACCTTGGAAGAAACACCGCCTACCGCATGGGCATTCCTCTAAATGAAATGGTGGTCTGGGACCCGCATGAGGAATTGGGCGGTCTTACAGAGGAAGAAATACAACGGGCGCGTGTGATTTTGTGGAAGGGGCATTGCTCGGTCCATCAGCGCTTCCTGCCGCAACACGTCGAGCGCGCGCGAAAGGATTATCCGGGCATCCAGGTGGTCGTCCATCCTGAGTGCCGCTGGGATGTTTGCGAACTGGCGGACGCCGTAGGCTCAACAGAATTCATTATCAAAAAGATTGCGGAAGGCGGGCCGGGAAGCAAGTTTGCCGTAGGAACAGAAATCCATCTCGTGAAGCGGCTGGCGCAGGAAAATCCCGATCGCTTTGTCATTTCTCTGGACGACTGCGGGTGCTTGTGCAGCACGATGTACCGCATCTCGCCGCAGCATTTGTGCTGGGTGCTGGAAAGCCTGGTGGCCGGACAGGTAGTGAACCGAGTCCAGGTGGATGAAGAGACGCGGCGCTGGGCGCGCCTGGCGCTTGATCGAATGCTGGAAATTGTGTAAGGCACCGAGTCGCGTGGGGGCCGTGGGCAGTTGATTGAAAGCAAAGCAAGAGAAGGAGCAGGGAGAGGTCCGACTTCGGCATTGTTTGTGCGCGGCCGGATGAGATTGTTATGGCAAGCAAGTATTTCAGCCGTCATGAAGCAGAGCAGTTATTGCCGTTCATTGAAGAATTCCTGAAAGTGGCGCAGGAGCACAAGCAGACTGTGGACGCTGCGCAGGTTGAGCTGACCAAGGCGGCCTCGCGCATTATGGTGATGGGCGGCTCGTATCCTCCTTATGCCGAGTTAGTGGCAAAGAAAAGGGAACGCGACGAGGCCTCTGCGAAGATTGTTGAAGTAATTGCAAAAATTCAGGAAACGGGCTGCCTGGTTAAAGATATTGATGAGGGACTGATTGATTTTCCCAGCCTGATCGAAGGCCAGGAAGCGTTTCTGTGCTGGAAGCTGGGCGAAGAACGTATTGAATACTGGCACGGGCTGGAAGACGGCTTTGCGGGCCGCAGGCGGCTGGATGGAAACGATTCAGAAGACCTCCCGCCCGGTCCGTCCCGCATCCAGTAGCGTGCGGACGCCACGGCGCCTTTTTACCGACTGAGAAGGGGAAAACATCATGCTGCATCCATTGCGGAGTGAATGGGTCCGGAAACGGACAGGACCTGTTGTGACTCAGATGCATTATGCCAGGCAGGGCGTTATCACGGAAGAGATGGAGTATGTGGCAAAGCGTGAAAACCTTTCGCCGGAAACTATCCGCTCTGAAGTTGCGCGCGGGCGGATGATTATCCCCGCGAACATCCGCCACGTTGAACTTGAGCCGATGTGCATTGGCATCGCCGCACGGTGCAAAATCAACGCGAACATCGGCAACTCCGCAACGACGTCTAATCTGGAAGAAGAACTTGAGAAGCTCCACACGGCCGTTCGTTTCGGCGCAGACACGGCAATGGACCTCTCGACCGGCGGCGACATCCACGCCATCCGCGAGGCCAATCTTCGCAACAGCCCCATTCCTATTGGCACTGTACCCATCTACGAGGCGCTTTCCCGCGTGAAGCACGTACGGGACCTGACGCCCGAACTGATGCTTGAAGTAATCGAAGAGCAGGCCGAGCAGGGCGTTGATTACATGACCATCCACGCGGGCGTGCTGAGGGAATTCATTCCGCTCACCCGTCATCGCATCACCGGCATCGTCAGCCGCGGCGGCGCCATCATGGCGCAGTGGAGCGCGGAAAACAACAAGGAGAATTTCCTCTACACGCACTTTGAA
This sequence comes from Terriglobia bacterium, assembly GCA_035652895.1. GTDB lineage: Bacteria > Acidobacteriota > Terriglobia > UBA7540 > UBA7540 > SCRD01. The sequence continues at coordinate 60,806 of DASRCX010000046.1, read as the reverse complement.
GACATCTGCCGGATATTCCAGAAATACGACGTGTCCTTTTCACTTGGCGACGGGCTGCGGCCAGGCTGCCTGGCCGACGCCAGCGACGAAGCGCAGTTTGCGGAACTGAAAGTTCTGGGCGAACTTACGAAGAAAGCCTGGGAGTACGATGTGCAGGTAATGATCGAAGGGCCAGGGCACATTCCGATGGACCAGATTAAGCTCCAGGTGGATAAAGAGATGGAGCTTTGCCACGAAGCGCCGTTTTATACGCTGGGGCCGCTGGTTACGGACATCGCTCCGGGCTATGACCACATCACCTCTGCCATCGGAGCCGCAATGATCGGGTGGCACGGCGCCTCGATGCTTTGCTACGTAACGCCCAAGGAGCACTTGGGTCTCCCCAACAAGAACGACGTGCGGCAGGGCATCATTGCTTACAAGATTGCCGCCCACGCTGCGGACGTTGCCCGTCACAGGCCCGGCGCGCGCGACCGTGACGACGCTCTCTCCTACGCGCGCTTCCTCTTCGACTGGAATAAGCAGTTCGAACTTTCACTCGATCCTGAAATGGCGCGCTCCATGCACGACGAGACGCTCTCCGATGAATATTACAAGGATGCTGCTTTCTGCTCTATGTGCGGCCCCAAGTTCTGTTCGATGAACACTACGCAGGTGATGGAAAAACACCTCGGGCTCAACCAGAAAGAGCGTGAACAGAAGTTCGTGGAGTTGCTGGCGAAGGTTGGGAAGTAGCCGGTGGCTCTGCATCGCGGCAGAATGCAGGACTTGTCATCCCGAACGCAGCGAGGAACCTGCTTCTGGTTTGACAGAAACGATACAAACGTTTTTCCATGGCAATTTCTGGACAGGAGACCTTTACCCTCGTTCAAGACGGTGGCATGCGAGATACCTTTGGGAGTCGATAAGAATCCCTCCAGATGCTTTCCTCACCACCCCCGCAAGTAAAGGAGCATTACTACGATCGAAGCAACCAGGCAGTAAATTCCAAAGAGATACCAACGGCCCTGTTCGAGCCATTTCGACAACCATTTGAGCGCCAGGATGCCGGCGAAAAATGCACAGACCATACCCAGAAAGCTGGGCGCGAGCGATGTGACCAGGCTGGGATGTACACCTGGATGGGCGTCGGCATTTACCAGGCGGTAGAGTTCCCTGGCAATTGCAAGCGGAGTAATGGCCACCGCCATAGCAAAACTGAAAGACTCGACTGGCACCCGGTCGCCGTCGGCTAACAGCCCTGCCGAAATGGTTGAGCCTGAGCGTGAGAACCCGCGAAACGGGATTGCGAAGCCTTGCACGACACCCATCACAATAGCCTGCCCCCACGTGATTCCGCCGGCGGACCCCGTTTTGCTGTTGGGGTTGCGCGCTTCGCGAAGCCCTGCCCAGAGAATCAGAATTCCTCCGGCAGCAAGCGCCGGCGCAATCCAATTGAGCTTGTGAAACAGCGCCTCGATCACGGCGTGATGATTGCCGTGGCTGAGGATGTGTTCGACCAGCAGAATTACTGGATAGCCCACCAGACCGCTGAGAAACGAGGCCACAAAGATCATTCTTGCGAAGCGGTAAAACGCGTTCCATGATTTGAAAAACGTGTTGACCCACTGCCGCCAGAAATAGACGATCACGGCAAACATGGTTCCCGTGTGGAGCATCACCAGCAGCAAGGCGTTAGCCGGCGTGGACATGTTTTCATGGAGCAGTTCTGCGGTGACAATCACGTGGGCGGAGCTTGAAACGGGCAGAAGTTCGGTCAACCCCTGTACCGCCGCCAGAATAACGACGTATATCCAATGCATGCTTGTAATTTCCTTTTGGGTTCAGCCCCCAGACGAATTCAGGCGGGCTCCCTGGCCGGCAGGGCCGCATTCCGATGCTCTCTGATGCTGCGAGCGCCCAGCGCATGATCTTTTGTAATCCTTCCTCGACACGTAAAAACCTGAGCGGGCGGCAGATTGCGCCAGATAGTACGGCACTGCACAGAGCGGAAATATCGGCGGAGAAAAGGGAGCGAAGAATGGCGCGAGATTTTGCCGTTTTCGTATCGCATGCCGTGGATGTACTGGTACTGAGTGTACACACTTCTTTCATCCATGAACGGCGACAGAACTTCCTGAAGGATACGCTGACGGTGGTCCGGCATGAAGCGGAGCGAGAGTGATGAGACGACCGCATCGATTCGGCTGTAGCCAAGCCGCCGCAACTCGCGGCCCGCCTCCTCGGCCCGCGCGTTCAGAAGGACAAGGCGCGGGTCGGAAAGGGTCTTTCGAATGTAGCTAACAAATTCCGGATTGATTTCAAATGCAACAACCGTTGCCTGCGGAGGCACGTATTCCAGCAGCACACGAGTGATGGCGCCTGTCCCGGCCCCCAGTTCAATCACTGTACGGACCCTGTCGACAGGCAAACCCTCGAGCATCGCCAGAGCCAGTCGGCGCGAACTGGGAGCGACCGACGCGATGTTCTGAAAATCGGAGGCCGCCGCCAGCGCAAACATTTTGAATCCCTGAATTTCTCTCAGTACTTCAGAAAGTGAGTTCTTGCAAGTCGCGAAATTCTTCATCATGATTTCAATCATACTCGACCCGTCATGGCATTTTTGGTTGTGAAAACGAGCGAATTGAATCTTGCTCCGGCAGATAACGCGCTTGCCTCAATAGACCTCGACCATCATACCATCGGCAGGCGCGATCTTTGCAAGCCTCCCCTGGAATCTTTCGCGCCTCCTCATCAGGCGGCTATAATCGGCAGTTGGAGGCTGAGTCTGCTTTGAGCCAAGTGTGGCAGCCCTCCATGACATAATTTGGAGTGTATCGAAAGGCGGTTATGACAGACACACCGGCAGCGTTCAAAGTTCGCGAGGAATTCAACCAGTGGGCTGTGGCCGGTCGCGGTGAGGAGATGGAAGACCATCATCTTCCCATTGTAGCGCCTGTGCTGCCGCTGATGGCCATCAAACCGCATGATCATGTGCTCGACCTGGGCTGCGGCAGTGGATGGCTTTGCCGCCGTATTGCAAGGCTTGTACCGCAAGGCCGCGTTGTCGGTGTTGACATCGCGGCAGAGATGGTCCGACGGGCGCGCGCGGCAAGCAAGGAATTTGCCAATCTCAATTTTGTGGAGGGCCTTGCCGATAAAATTCCGTGTGGCGGCGGCGCCTTTAACAAGATCATTTCCGTGGAGTCGGCGTATTACTGGCCGGACCCGGCAGCAAGCGTACGCGAGATGTTCCGCGTTCTGCGCAGCGGGGGAAGCGCATGGATCCTGATCAATTATTACGTGGAGAACCCGCATTCGCATCAATGGGGATCAATTATCAATCTTCCCACGCGCCTCCTTTCAATCGAAGATTGGAAGGGCCTCTATCGCGGGGCGGGATTCGTGAACGTCGAGCATCGCCAGATACCCGACCCTACACCCGTTCCCGAGAATTATTCCGGTCGCTGGTTTCGAGATGCGGAGCAGATGAAGAACTTCCATCAGGTTGGCGCCCTGCTGGTCTATGGAACCAAGCCTGGCCCGTCGCGCCCAGTCTCGCCGCGGTTGCTGAGGAACCTCGAACTGGGTGGTGGACCACCAACTCGCTCAGCCCGCGATAATGGTATGAATGGAACCGTGGCCGAGATCAATCAAGGCGCAGAGAATCTGCAAGCCGACTGTTGGCAACTTTCATGGCTTAACCACCTGAGCCAACGGATTGCCCGTCATCGTGGGGTTGCTGGCATGAGCTTGGCGGCGGCCGCTTTTATCGTCTTTTCGGGCTCGCTCGGCAACGGCTTCGTTTACGACGACAATCCGCAAGTCCTTCAGAACCCCTTCATCCTCAATTCTCATCTCTGGAAGCAGATTTTTACCGGCTCGGTGTGGTCGTTCCAGGGAGGCAAGACCAATTTTTACCGCCCGCTGCAATTTGCTTGCTACTGGATTTTGTATCGCATCGGCGGTCCGAATCCGGCGTTGTTCCACCTTCTAAACCTTCTGCTCTATGCAGTGTCGGTCTTGCTGGTTTACCGGGTGGCACGGGCACTGCTCGCTCATGAATTTGTCTCACTTGTCGGCGCACTGCTTTGGGCACTTCATCCCGTTCATGTGGAGGCCGTCACCTGGATATCGGCGCTTCCGGACGTTGGCTTTGCGTTTTTTGCGCTTCTCGCGTTCCTTTGCTTCCTTCGAGCGGAGCATTATGCCGAAGCGCGCCGTATTTATCACGTACCAGCGGTCCTGCTGTTCTTCATTGCACTCTTTTTTAAGGAAATGGCCCTTAGTTTTCCAATTCTCCTTTTTGCATATTGGTTCTATCTGGGTAAGCCGGAAAGCTGGTGGCGCCGCTTGGAGCGGTGGTTGCCTTATGCAGCGGCCACGCTGGCATACATCGTAATCCGGCATCATGTGCTGGGATACTTAACGCAATCGGGCCATCTTTGGAAGGTTCCGCTTCGCGTTTTCGGAGCGGCTTTCGGCTTGATGGGTCAGGACACAAAAATCCTGATATGGCCTGTGCACCTGAACGTCTTCCGGATTTTTCACCTTGGCCCGAGCCTTCTTTCGCCATGGCCTTGGATCACTATTCTGGCGCTGATCGGCACCGTTTGGTTACGCCGCCGCGAGCCGAGCCTTGCTTTTCTGATTTCATGGTGGCCTGTAACGCTCATACCGGTGCTTGACATCCGCCAACTCAGTTTCCCTCAGCTTGCAGACCGTTTCCTTTACTTCCCATCCGTCGGGCCGTCTCTTGCCGCGGTTTATGTGATTCTTATTTGGCTGCCTCAATGTTTCCACCAGGAAAAGCTGGTTCCGGCGGCTGGCTGCGCTCTTGGGCTTGTCATGGTGTTCTACGCCGCCCAGACTGTCCGTGCCATCCCGAATTGGCGTGACAATCGGGCGCTTGTCGATTACTCCCTGACCCAGTCGCCCAATTCGCCCCTGCTGCTCATGGCAAGAGGGGTTGTCCGGGAATATGAGCACGGCGACCTCGACGGCGCACTCGCAGACTACAACCGCGCTAGAGAACTGAATCAACGAAGCTCGTGGCCGCTCAACATGGATCACGACTACTTTCTTGCGGTTGGGCGCATCGCACTAAGAAAAGCAAATGTGGAGGAAGCCATTGAAGACTTCAAGAAGGCGCAGAGGGCTGCGCCGGACAGTTCGCAGCCGAGCGACGCCCTCGGCGCCATATATTTCCCGAAGGGCGAGTACGCTAAAGCCTCGGAATACTTCCAGCGATCCGTCAAGGTGGACCCTGAGGACCTCACCGCTCATTTCTATCTCGGCGCCTGCTGGATGAAGCTCGGCATGTACCGGGATGCCGCCAGCGAATTTCACACAGCGCGAGAGATTGATCCAAAATACTGGCAGGCGTATGAGGCTGAAGCCAATGCCCTTGAAGCTGCAGGTGAATTTGCAAAAGCCCAGCGAGTCCGCAGCGAAATCAAAAAGCAATAGCCACAGCATTCGTCCTTTTCATGCCCCATTACCGACCAATAGTGGTGCAACACCTCCCGACAGCGTTATAATGTGGCCGAAAATTGTTGATTGGGGCCGTGGGGGGATGATCGAATAACTCCGGGCGAAAGAGGGGCTTTCGCGCGCTGCGCAAATCCCCGAAAGTTGGCTTAAGACAGGCTGAACCACTGCGCGGTTTTCTGAAATCCAATTCCGCAACTGGGCATGCAGAGGGCGTTACTCTGAATCTGAACGACGGGGGAGTTATGGCCGAATTTGTGAAAGTGGCGAAATTGTCAGAACTTGAACCTGGGGTCGCAAAAGCTGTTGAGGTGAGCGGCAAATCCATCGCGCTTTTTAACGTTAACGGAAAAATCTACGCGACGGATAATACCTGCCTGCACCAGGGCGGGCCCCTTGGCGAAGGCACGCTGGAAGGGGATATTGTCACGTGTCCATGGCACATGTGGCAGTATAACGTCCGCACCGGTGAAAACCTCGAAGACAGCCTGCTGAGACTTGAAACTTATCAGGTCGAAATTGAAGGTGACGACATCAAGGTGGCCATTTAACGGCTTAACGGCACCAGTCAAGGCGTGATTTCCGATTATATCCGGAGTGCGAACTTTTGTTACGAGGGTGTGAAATGGCAAACGGTCGCGGTGCATCAGTGGCGGCGTCAATCCTTGTCGCCTTGTGCTGTTCAGCATCTGCCTTCAGCCAGGGCGAACCGAACGCCGTGAGACGTTTCATCAATGGGATTCAAGACGGCACCGTGAAAGTGGTTGATCTGACACACACCATCGACAAGAGCGCGCCTTACTGGCCGGAAGAGACGCCCGGTACACCCTTCCACACAAGCATCGCTGCCACGTATCAGAAGGACGGATATTTCGCCCGCAACCTCACCATTCCGGAGCATTTTGGTACGCACATGGACGCGCCCATCCATTTCGATCCTAAGGGCTTGACGATCGATCGGATTGCCGTCCAGAAATTGATTGCACCAACTGTGATGGCGGACGTCAGCGCCGCGGTGAAATCAAATTCAGATTATCGCGTTAGCGCTCAGGACATTGAGAACTGGATGAAGATTCACGGACCTGTCCCTTTGGGCGCGGTGGTGTTGATCCGAACCGGTTGGGGCGACCGCTGGCCATCGCAGAAAAATTACATGAACACAGATGCGAAGGGCGTTCTGCATTTTCCCGGGCTGTCGATTGAGGCCGCGCGTTATCTCCTCGAGCGTGCGCATCCCGTGGCGATTGGAATCGACACGGCGAGCATCGATTACGGAGCGTCAAAGGATTTCGCGGTACATCATCTCACGATGTCGCACGGCCTTTATCATTTGGAGAATGTAGCGAACCTCGACAAGTTGCCTCCCACCGGCTTCTGCATCATCGCATTGCCGCTCAAACTTGGCGGTGGGTCCGGCTCACCCGCACGCGTGCTGGCATTTATTCCTGAAAGATCCGAAGCTCATCACTGATCCGCACTGATCCGCATGCCTGAACTACCTGAAGTTGAAACCGTCCTGCGCGGTCTGCGCCAACGCGCTCTTGGCCGGCGCATTGTTGCGGCTGATATCCTGCGAGCGGGGATCATCGTCGGTGACGCAGATCAGTTCGTTTCGCAGATCGAAGGGAAGGTTATAGCCTCCGTACACCGCCGGGGAAAAGTGCTGGCTCTTGAGCTTGCCGGTCCGAAATCTTCGGGGCCGGTTTTTCTTGTCATCCGCCTCGGCATGACTGGCCAGGTGACCATCCAGCCGGCCGATTCCCCGGTTCAAGCTCATACGCATGTGCGTTTGCTGCTGGACGAAGGAAAGGACGAACTGCGTTTCCGCGATGTACGCCGTTTCGGCCGACTGCGCTGCTGCACGCGCGAGGAGTTCGTCGCTTTGTTCAAAAGCCTGGGCCCGGACGCGCTGCAGGCGAGCGACGATGAATTCTTTCGCGCTATGCGCGGACGCACAGGCGCCATCAAAAGCTGGCTCCTTAACCAGCGGGGGATTTCAGGTCTCGGTAACATTTACGCGGACGAAGCGCTCTTCGAGGCGCGCATCCATCCTCTCGCGCAACCAGGGCATGTTTCGGCAGCTTCTGCGCAGCGGCTTTACCGCGCGGTGAAGAAGGTCCTGAAGCGGGCTATCGCTCTGCAGGGAACCAGCTTCCGCGACTATATCGATATCGAAGGCCGTCCGGGAAACTATCTTCAACGGCTCAAGGTCTATCAGAAAACGGGCCAGCCCTGTCCGCGCTGTCGTGCCTCCATCCGGTGCATCGTGATCGCCGGCCGCAGCAGCCACTTCTGCCCTCGCTGCCAGCGCCAGCCAAAACACATCGCGAAAATGCGCGGCCCCAGCTTGCGACAAAAAGCGCACGATTAAACTCTTCTCATAAATCTCTTGCCACTCGCGCTCCCTTGCGTTATGGTAGGCTCCTTTGCCGGAGGCCGTCAGATTGCTATGCTCTTCAAGACTTTCAGTGCCGCGACATTTGGAATAGACGCTTACCTCGTCGAAGTCGAGGTGGACATCTCCGCCGGAAACCCAAATTTCACCACGGTCGGCCTGCCTGATGCCGCCATCCGCGAGAGCCGCGAGCGCATTAAGGCCGCCATCAAGAATTGCGGCCTCGAGTACCCTTTCCAGAACATCACCGTCAATCTGGCGCCGGCCGACATCAAGAAAGAAGGTTCGGGTTTTGACCTTCCGATTGCGCTCGGCATCCTCGGCGCAAACAGCGGCGCGCTCCTGAACAATCATCTGAAGGACTACATTTTCCTCGGCGAACTTTCGCTCGATGGCGGCGTTCGGCCAATCAAGGGCGCACTTTCTATCGCCGCAATGGCTAAGCAGAAGGGAATTCGCCGGCTGATCGTTCCGGTAGAGAATGCTGCGGAGGCAGCTGTAGTGGGCGAAGTTGACGTTTACGGTGTGCGGTCGCTGCCGGAAGTCATTGACCTGATCAACGGCACGCGCGACTTCAAACCCACGCGCGTGAACACGGCAGAAATGCTGGACCAGAGCAGCCGATACAACGTCGATTTCCACGACGTCAAAGGCCAGATGCACGCCAAGCGCGCCATTGAAATCGCTACGGCCGGCGGCCACAACATTCTGATGATCGGCCCGCCGGGGGCTGGGAAGACGATGCTGGCCAAGCGCATCCCGACGATTCTGCCGCCGCTCACTTTCAACGAAGCCATCCAGACCACCAAGATCCACAGCGTGGCCGGGCTGCTCGAACCGGGCACGGGCCTCGTAGGCGTGCGGCCATTCCGTGCTCCGCACCACACGATATCAGACGCGGGCCTGATCGGCGGCGGCGCTGTCCCGCGTCCGGGCGAAGTGAGTCTGGCACACAACGGCCTGCTCTTTCTCGATGAGTTGCCGGAGTTCGCGCGGAACGTGCTGGAGGTGCTGCGCCAGCCACTTGAAGACGGAGCGGTGACGATCTCCCGTGCCTCCATGTCGCTGACGTTTCCCTCCCGCTTCATGCTGGCCGCAGCGATGAACCCGTGCCCGTGCGGGTTCTTCAACGATCCTTCGCGCGAGTGCACCTGTACCCCGCCGATGATTCAGCGCTACGTCTCGAAAATTTCCGGGCCGCTGCTCGACCGCATCGATATCCACATCGACATGCCCGCCGTGAAGTACAGCGAACTGCGGCAGAGTTCGGGCGGAGAAAGTTCGGCGGAAATCCGCACGCGCGTCGTCAAGGCGCGCGAGCGCCAGTTGCAACGCTTCGAAGGAGAAAAGATTTACTGCAACGCGCAGATGAGCCCGCGCCAGATCCGGAAATACTGCAACATCTCGGCGGACTGCGAGCGCCTGCTTGAGAGTGCCATGACCCGCCTCGGCCTCTCCGCCCGCGCCCACGACCGCATTCTCAAGGTCGCCCGCACGATCGCCGACCTCGATGGCGCCGAATCCATCGCCTCCTCTAACATCTCGGAGGCCATCCAATATCGGTCGCTCGACCGGAACTACTGGGCATAACGATTTCTGCCAGAACGTTATCCCTTCGTGCCCTGACGTCTTTGCGTGAGGTGTTTTCGTTTTATGCCCCTGTGTGCTCGGCACAATTCCTGTATAATAATCGGTTGTTCTTGCTCCCATTCCGGGCGATGATTGGGGCGCTCAGCGATAGACTTTTAGCGGAGGCATCTGATGGCTGTCCACATGGTGAAATGCGTGAAATTCGGAAAAGAGTTGCCGGGCCTGGATGAGCCGCCCTGGCCGGGCGAACTGGGGCAACGGATTTATGACAACGTCTCGCAGGATGCCTGGAAGCTGTGGCTCGAGCACCTGAAGATGCTGATCAACGAGTATCGCCTGGCCCCCGCCACTCCGGAAGCGCAGGAAATCATCGCCCAGCAGATGGAACAATTCTTCTTTGGCGAAGGAGCCGCGCTGCCTCCGGGCTACGTCCCGCCGCCACGAAAGAAAGGCTGAAATTCCTCCTCCGCGACGTGCACCGTCGGTGTACGATCGCCGAAACATTGCTGCAAAGAGGGCGGGGATTCATCCGTGCCGCACGTGGGAAACAGAACCTGGCGCATACGCTCATGCGGAGGAGTTAGTATCCATGACATCCGTGCGACGCCACGGACTTGCCTTGCAGTGCGGCCGCGAAGCTGCCACGTAAGTCGAATTCGTTGTTGAGGGCCTCTGCTGACCAACAACCTTTTTATGGTGGGTTAGGCTGTGCAAATCCCACTTCGCAGAAGTTGAAAAGCCGAAGGCGACTTCGCAATTCCAATTTCTCAGATCACCGGCAGGGCGGCGCTGAGCGCGAAGCGTAATTTCTGATGTGCGCTTCGGAGAGCTTGTTCAACGAACTCAGGTGACGGCCCGCGAGCGAAGATGAAGCCGGGATAGCTCGATCCCTCTGGCAGCGGGACAAGCTTCTCGCCGGGTCGGGCGGTGATGATGATCTCTTCGATGCCGGGCACTGCGCGCGCATCGTCGGTCCCTTCCACCCTCTGCAAAATGCCTGCTCCGGGGACAGGAATCATCATCACGCCAGAGGCGGCATTTTCCTGCTGGATTTCTCCGATGTCTTCTCCAAGAGCCAGCCGGATGATCAATTCTTCCAACGAAATCTCTTTATCCTTGCAAGGCATACGAAAGCGCAGGGCACGAGAGCACAATCCGCCGATGCATCGCGCTGCTACCTCGAGTATCCAGGGTCCCCCGTTGCCGATCCGCAACTCGGCATGCAGGGGACCGTGGTAAAGGCCGAGGGCTTTCACAGCGCGTCGCAGGGTCTCTACGGCCGCGGCCTGGGTTCCCACCGCGAGGCGGGATGGCGTCACGTAGATGCTCTCTTCGAAATACGGTCCGACCAGCGGATCCGGCTTGTCAAATATCGCGAGCACTTTGAGGCGGCCACGTTCAACAACGCCCTCAACGGCGATTTCGGTTCCTTCAATATACTCTTCGACTTGCAAAAAGTTGATGGTTTTCTGCCGTGTCACTCGGACATCCGGCGACCGCAGCAGCGACCGGATGCGCTTGAACGCGCTCATAAATTCCTGCGCAGTGTCAGCGCGAATCACTCCGCGGCTTGCGGAGAGCGTAAGTGGTTTGAGCACGCAAGGGAAGCGGATTGCCGGAGTTTTCTGCTTCAGAATCCCGGCAGGATCGGCGCCAATTGGAAAACGTGCGAAACGTGGAACCCTCAGCCCGCAATCCGCGAGATGCTTCCGCGAGCGATACTTGTCGCGGCATATGTCCGAAGTTTCAGGCGGGTGATAAGGAAGCTCCAGTGCCGCCGCAGCCCTTGCTGCCGTGGGCGGCGTGCAATCGCCAAGCGCCACGATCGCGTGCACCGGCCGGCTGCGCGCGTGTTCAACGACCTTCGCGGCCGATTCCTCCGGATTCTCGAACTTCAGCGCAAGCGCACCATCCTGCCAGGGATCGTCGAGAACGTGGCAGCGGTCGGTCCCAAATACAACGGCAAGCTTCAGCTTTTCCGCCGCCTCGACGAATGCCCGCGTCTGATAACCGGCGGTTGTGGTCAGGAGCATCAGCCGTCGGGTTTCGGCGCCACCAGCGGACGAAGGGACTTCGTTCGAGCGGTCTTCCATAACACTATGCAGACGCAAAATTGCTCTTGTGCGTGTCGTAGAATTCCTTCATTTCGACGTTTGCGTCCAGAATAACGGGCAGCCGGCTTTGGAGTTCAATGAGCGCTTCAGCCGGGATCGAAATCAGCAGTTCTTCCTCCTTGATATCCGCAAACGTCCGCGCGCCCATGCAGGCCATGCTGATGGCCGTTGTGCCGTTCTTCATCGCCGTTGGAATCACGGCGCAGGCCGGGCGACCCAGAGTGCGGCTTCCTGGGCCTGTTCCCCAGGATGCCGTGCCGCTGGCCTCGGAGATCATCATTGCCTGAAACGGCGTGGCGACAAGCAGGACCACATCCGGCTGGATCCCGTCAAAATCCCTGAGCGGCCCGTAAACAATTACACTGTGGATCTTCTCCACCTTTGGAAGGTGGCTGGCCTCCGCGGCCTCAAGATAAGAGACTTTGCCCATCATCCCGATCAGCGACAACGCGTTTTCCGAAACTGGCTGCGGAATGGTGAATCCCTGCGTGATGGCGCCGATGGGACAGTTGTAATGGTCCTCGGCAGTGGCGTAGAAGAGTTCGTACTCGGCGGCCTTCCAGAACGTACAGGCGGAGGGAACAGCCTTGTCATAATGCCTCACTCCGCTCGGTGCCTCCTCGAGGAAGGCAATTCCAATCGGCGTGCGCTTCAGCTTCAGTTTCTCTGCAAGCATGTTTGCAAATTCCCGGTAGGTCAATGGCTTCTCCTTTAGTTGCCTCTTGATGATGGTCCCTCAGGGCATATTTCGAATTCGAACCTCACTCCTGCCGGCGGTTGCATTACACAAATGCTTCACTGTGTTTGATGGAGGCCAACTGGTCTCCGGTAGGTTCTGCTCAGCAATACCAGGGCTCGGTCAAATATGGGACCGCTGCCCGGTCGAGACGATCTGTCTGCTCCAGCGTCGCTGGTGGTTCGGCTTCAGCGGCTTCGTATGCCGCTTGCACCACGCTCTTGAAAATTCGCCGTCGCGAATCTTTGCGCTTCGTGCCTTCGTAAACAATGCTCTGGATTTTCGCGCATAATCGCTCCACTCTCGGGTCCCGGTTTTTCCATGGATAGACCAGCGCGGCTTCGTCAAACGGCCCGACGGCTTCTGCAATTTCAGGAAGCTCAAGCAGTCGGGAACCGGCTGGAATCAGCAATCGAATGCCAAGCTGTATCGGCGCAACATAATCAGCAAGGTCCAATTCCTGCAGTTCGCAAACAAAATGGAGGTAGGATTCAATAGTAGTCCAGGGAGTAAAAGCAATGAAAGTCAGCGAAAGGGCGAGGCGCACGTCGCGGCACAATTGGAGCACGCGCATAAAATCGGCGCGCGTATGACCCTTGTCAAGACGGCGAAGGACTTCATCATCCAGCGATTCTACAGCGGTGGTTACAAATGTGCATCCTGTATCGCGCAGTACGGGCAGCAGATCGGCGTGCGTTAGCAGGTGCTCGACCTTGATCGTAACATCGTATGTGATCTTCGGGTGCTCAGCGTGCAGCGCGTTCACGATCCGCATGGCGTGACCTATGCCGTTGAAGAAGTCCGGGTCCCCAAACGTGATGTGTTCGGCGCCGATCGCGACTTGGCGACGGATGTCTTCCAGCACGACTTCTGGCTGGACGATTCGGAAGCGTCCCCCATAAACAGGAACCACAGGACAGTGGCGGCACAAGTGCTTGCAGCCTCGGCTTGCTTCGGTGTAACCCGTGATGTGAGCCCTGCCATCCTGGTCAATGAGCCTCGCGTAGCGGCTCAGCGGTGGAAGCGAGTCCCGTTCAGGCGGGAGAAATTTCTGCCGGGCAAGGGAAACCCTAGCAATTGACTGTGCTGACAACGAATTCGCACCAACGCGCAAACGCTCAAACACTGCGGCCAGGCCCTCTTCAAATTCCCCGCCTATGATTGTTTGTGCTCCCAGATTGCGCAGAAACTCCTCATTCATGGGTGCATAGAGCCCGAAGCAGCAGATGTGCGCGCGCGGGTTCAGTTTCCGGACGACAGGAAGAAGCTGCGCGGCCAGGCGGGTGGCAGTGTGCATCGGAACATAGAGCGCGATCACGTCTGCAGATTTGACTGCTCTTTCGTCAAGCGGCTGACAGGACAAGTCGAGACACGCGACCTCACTGCCCGCGCGGCGCAGCCACGCCGCCGCAGATGCAAGTCCAAACGGCTGACGTCCGAGTTCATATGTCGAAATCAAAACGCTTTTCAAAGGCTTTGACTAACCTGACTGGAATCATTCGGCAAGATTGCCCGCACACGCTATGTTATCAGGCCGAGAGAGATTCCTCAAAGAGGTCCCAACGCCAGCAATCTTGACACGAACGCATTGATTTAGCTCGCATTTCTCATCGTTAGGCTAAATCGCGGGGTTGAATTGCGATCAACCGGATACGAACGAGTTTCGAGGTGGGAATCGACAAGAGACCATGCGCAAACCGATTTTGACCCTGGGATGACCGAGAAATTCACACCTTGCCGTGCGGGCAGAGCATGCGGCAGCGCATTTTGCCCTCCTCCTAATCAGGATAAGAGGCGCCGGCCGTGGCGACACGAATATCGTGGTCAGTAAATGCGTAATGACCCCCGGGAAATTCGTAACGGGGCATGTGACACTTAATACACCCATTCGAACTCACTGGGCAGGCTGGGGTTTGCCTTCTTGGGTCCGCATTAATTTCTTTAACTTCTTTAATGAGATGACAGCGCAAGCACTTGGAATCATAGAATCCGGCATCGGCTACCAAGTTCTCATGCGGGTTGTGGCAGGAGAGGCAACTGATTCGCGGGTCCGTTGGACTCCAGCAACGGCTGTTTTGAAGGCGATAGGGCTGGAAACGCACGTTCAAGATACCCGTTAGTCCCATCAATTCGACCTGCTCCCAGGTCCGATGGCAGGAACCACAAAAATCATCCAGTCGGCCTGGAGAAAGCCGGCCGGGATTGAAGATCGAAGCTTGCGCCTGCTGCCAGTGTCCTGTATTTATGGCCTCTACATGCTCCCCTCCTGGACCGTGGCATGCTTCACAATGAACACCCGGAACAGCCTGTGCTGGCAGGAAATTTCCGCCTCGAATCGCACCCGTGGTGTGGCATACGACGCAAGCGCGCACACCGTCCGTATCCATGCGAGCCCCCAATGCGAATTCAATATTTGGAGGCACACCGCGGGGAGATCCCATGGTCAGGTCCAGGCTCTGGATATCGTTGAAAAAACTTACTCTGCTTTGATAATACGCGCCGTTCCAATGGAATACGTACGTTTGCCCAGCCGCTCCTCTGCCGAATGCCCAGATAATGGGCGCTGAAATCGTGCGTCTTCCATCACTCACCGAGTATATGAATTCATTCCCCCTTCGGACTATCAAATAACTGTAGGGACCTTGCCGAAATTTCAATCGCGGATGATTGCGGAGAATATCTGCATCAGGAGCCAGTGCAGCCGCCTGTGCCATGGGTGTTCCCAAATACGTTTTTCCTTCCGACACATGGCACCCGGAACAGACGCGATCACCAACATATTCCCTACCCGGAGGCGAGCCTTTCGTTGGGTTCCAATCTGCGGTTACAATCTCGGATGGATGCGCCTTGTATAATGTTGCCGCACAGGCGAGAACTGCGCTTGCTAAAACGCCAGCGATCAGGGAACCAATTTTCCTCCAAGGCGTACATTCTCCAGAATCCAGGCAAAACCCGCCACGAAGGAAAGCGCGTAGGAATCTCCCTTTTCGTTGATTATTGCCAAAAGAAGTTCGACTGCATTTCAGCAACATCTTCATGAAACTGTCTATCCCGCCAGAATCTGTTGCCTGTCACCAAAAGCAGAAGATGCCAATAAGGATATGCAACGGCAGTACGAACTGCGAGTCGGGTTGCGGAACGGCAGAACAAGTGAACAGGGATTTGACGAAGATGATCTGTGCGCCGAAGTTTAATCCATGCCTGCATCCCTCGAAAGGCGATAACCATGAGCGAAGTTTCGTATCCGCGCACTCGACGTGGAGCTCAAAGGCTCAGGTAGTTACCGTCTCACCTTCGCCCTCGGCAATATTAATGTAGCGATCGATTGGCAGATTAACAAAGCGCTCCGTTCTGCCGCTGGGCAAGGGCCATGTGACTTCTACCCAGTCGATTTTTGTTCGTTCGCCAATCCCCAATACCATCCGAGGATCATGCGAAGCCAAATAGCTCCCGCCGCCAACCTTAAACCTTTGGCGCTTCAAATCTCCCGCTTGCCACGTGACACGGGCTCCTACAGCGTCGCGATTAGCCTTTTTCCCGATGAGACGGATTCCCAACCAGTGATTGCGCTTTGCTGCGACATTGTGCAACAGGACGGGAGCCGAATTATTGACGCCGACCAAGACATCCACTGCGCCGTCATTGTCGTAGTCTCCAATGGCCAATCCGCGTGATGCAAAGCGTTCGTTAAAAACGGGACCGCCTTCGTGACTGACGTTTTCAAATGCATGCTTAAAGTCCCCGCCCGTATTGTGGAATAAGAGAAGTTTTTCCTTGTACTGTACGGAACTGTCGCGCTCCTGAACTTTGGTGTCAGGGTGGCCATTGGCTATGAATAAATCAATGTTGCCATCGTTATCGTAATCGAGAAATTTAACGCCCCAACCGCTCATCAGCATCACAGCCATCCCAATGCCATCCGGCATCGCCTCGTCGTCGAAAGTTTCATCGTGATTATTGTGGTAAAGGGAATACATTTCGTGGTCAATGTTGTCCACGAACAGATCCATCCAACCGTCCTGATCAAAATCGGCCGAATCGACGCCCATCCCGGACCTCGCCCGGCCATCGGCGCTGTAGGCGACGCCCGCCTGCAGGCCAATTTCTTCAAATTTCCCATTGCCACGGTTGGCAAAAAGGAAGTTTGCCACGGTATCGTTGGCGACAAAGAGGTCCATCAGGTTGTCATTGTTGATATCCGTCGCAACGACTCCCCATGCCTTGCCCAATACGCTTGAAATTCCCGATTCCTCACTGACATCTGTAAACGTCCCGTCACCATTATTGTGAAAAAGCCAACTCGGCATCGGGTTATAAACTCGCGGAACACAGTAATAGCGCTCGCCGGTTTGTGGGTTGCCACAGAATCGATTCTTGGATTTGTCAAAGTCTACGAAACGGCAGACGAAAAGATCGAGTTTGCCATCGTTATCATAATCAAACCAGACCGCACTCGAAGACCATCCCGGTGCAGCGACTCCAGCCTTTGCGGTGACGTCAGTAAATGTTCCGTCGCCATTGTTGTGATACAGGATATTGTGTCCGTATTGAGTCACGTAAATGTCAGGCAAGCCATCATTGTCATAATCTCCTATTGCCACTCCCTGGCCGAATCCCCCACCTGCCACACCCGCTTTTTCAGTAACATCCGTAAAAGTCCCGTCCCGGTTATTGCGGTACAGGGCGTTGCGCAGCGGCGTGGAGGGATTGAAGAAGTCGCATTTGCCGCTATTGACAAGATAAATATCCATCCAGCCGTCGTTGTCATAGTCGAAGAACGCACACCCGGGCCCAGTTGTTTCCGGAAGGTAATACTCCGGGGAGGCGCCATTGACATGCTGCCACGTGATCTTGCTGACGGAACCCGGGACCCATTCAAATATGGCTGGCGAGCCGCCTGCCGACTGAAGCGGAGAAAGCGCAAAATCCAGCGAACGGGTTCCCCAAACGGTGAGTCCCGAACCGAACAAAGACTTCAGAAAGGAGCGGCGTGACGTACCACGGCGCCTCCGCCCTGTATTTCTCATCATCCCTGGTTTCGTGCCCCTCTTAAGCGGAATTATTGCACCCCAACTGACTACCGCCTGCCATCGTGCCGTCCGTTTATCACGGGATGCCCCGGTTTATTGCCTGGGTGGACCCTCTGAAGAAATTCCCTCAGGAACCTTCAGTCCTCCCTCTGGGGTAGTCATGCGGTAGGAAGTGGGCCCCGTTGTGCTCTCCGCCTTTGCGACTAAAGCCTGCAACCGGCGGAATTCAGCTTGTTCGGCGGCGGCTTCCCGCGGCCGCTTCGCTCGGGCAAGCGCCATCGCAAGACTGTACCGGACCTGCGGGCTGTAAGGCGCCAGGCGCTTGGCGATTTCAAGTTCCTGGACCGACCTTATGGTGTCACTCAACCCGAGAAGAGAGCGGCCGGCCAGATAGTGGGCAACGAAGGAATCGGGAGCCAGTTTTACGCCCTGCTCCGCAAGCGGCAACGCATCCTTGAAGCGGCTGAGCCGGATATAAATATACGCTAGCTGCAAATAAGGCAAAGAACTGCCAGGATTAATCTTGATCTCTTCCTTCAATTCTTGTTCTGCCTGTGGATAGCGGGACAGGTCCGCCAGCATCGATCCATAGGCGAAGTGTACAAATGGGACTTGGGGGTAGTTTTGCACAAGCTTCTGAAAGGCCCGGTCTGCTTCGTCAAAATTCTCCAGCGCTTCCAACTCGCCGATTTCACCGGCTGCATAGATGAGCGCATCCTTAGAAGGGTCCACTTGGCCGGGCAGCAGAGGCACGTGGAGGAGTGCCAGCCCCATGGCTTCCTTCACATCGTTAGTTAGGATATTTTGGGTCACAAGATACGACAGCAGCGACTTTGCCTCATCAAAATTCCGCAAAAGGATGTCGATCAGAGCCTCGTGGTAGCGGGCCGCATTGGCCAACTCTTTGTTATTACCGACTCCCTTCAACCGGCCGCGTTCCAAATGAATAAACGCGTTCTTGTAATCGTGGATTTCGAACTCGCATAGTCCAAGCAGCACCCAGGCTTGGCCATAATCAGGGTCCAGCTCGACAAGATTCTTGAAGGCTTGCACGCCCTCGCGATAATTGTTTGAATCGTAATCTATTGTTCCGACATACCACCATCCCTCATCCCAGCGCGGATTGAGTTTGAGGGCCTGATGGTACAATTCCAGCGCTTTTGTGAGGTCGCCAGCCAGACGTGATTTCGTGGCTTGTTCGGAGAGTTGCTGGAACTGTATTTGTTGACCGGTTGGTTGATGGTCTTTTTCTTCGCCATTCAGCAGTCCGGCGCCCATTAGCACAACCGCGACGGCGACAAGCAGGTCTCTTGCAAGCAGAGTCCTCTGTTTCTTCGCCAACCTGGGCATCCATACACCATCAGGACGGTTAATTAAGCGGAACGAGGTTTGCGTTGACTTCTGAGGTTCCATGCTTCAAACGCTGAAGTTCGGCAAATCGTGCCATTTCCTCTCCAGCGAGCTTTTTGCTCCCCTGCTTGCGGTAAATCTGCGCCAGTTCATAATGAACTCGGGCGTTGGAAGGGTCAAGCCTCTCGGCCAGTTCCAGTTCCCGTTCGGCTCCTTTAAGGTCTTCCTTCCTCTGGAATGCCTCAGCCAATCCAAGGTGGGCTTCAGGCATTTTAGGATCGATTTGAATCGCGCGTCTGAAGTTCTCTTCTGCCGAGTTTACGTTCTGCTCGTAGAAGTCGATGCGCCCAAGATTCACAAAGGTTGCAGGATCGCTGGAATCAAGCTTTGCAAGGTTGTGAAGTACTTCTGAGGCATGCGACCAATCGTGCTGTATCCAGTAAATTTTGGCGACCTTCCGCAGAAGGTCGGGGCTTGCTCCAACTCGCGATAACATCTCCCGGTAGATGTTAAGGGCCTTGGCTTGTTCTCCCATCGCAGAGTAGTTCTCCGCCGCTAAGAGCATGGTTTCTGCAGAATCTGGATAAGCTGTTGCCAGATGCTGGTAAAATCCGTACGCCAATGAATGAAGCACCTCGCCAAGCGCAAAAACGCGCGCCGAGTCAGCAGGCCACTTCTTGAGAACAGGAAGAATCTCGAGGCCCGCGCTTACCCATTCAGACCGTAGGAATGATGCTCGAAATCTCTGAAAACTTTCGGTGTCGACAAACAGTTCGCGGACAGGATTGTCACCCTCGGGCTCGGCGATAAGCAGAAAACGGAGTGACAAACCAATCCCGGTCAGATCAGAATTGTTCCTCACTGAGGAAGCGGATAGATTAGGCTCATTCAGCCTTTGTCCCCAGTAGCTCCACACCGGGTCCATCGGAAAGAGTTTTCTGCCCTGATCGAGCGCCTGTTGGGCCAGCTCACTCAGACCCAGCAGCTTTGCGCAGGTGACATAGTCATTCAAAACTACAGGAGCCTGCAGCCCGCCAATCGGGAGTGAACGAAGCAATTGAGTCGCTTCCTGTTTTCGAGACTCCATCGCCAACACCAGAGCGAGCCGCGTTTTGACCCACTCTGTGGGCTTGTTAGCGACCAACAGGGCACGGAATAATTCTTCAGCCTCTGCGTACCTGCCAGCTTGAAGATACGCGGTAGCCATTGCAAACTGGAGTTCGCGGTTATTGGGGGCTAAGCCCCGGGCTTTTTGATAGTCATTAATCGCCAGTCCCAAAACTCCCTGAGCCGCGTTGCGCTCTCCGTCCAACAATAGAGCATAATAATCAGGACCCGCGGTCAAGCTCAGCTCTTGATAGGCACGGGCGGCAAGGCTCAGGGCGTCCTCGCCGGCAAGATAGTAGGCTCCGGGTCTGTCGGAATCGAGCGTCAGCGAGCGAACTGCCGCCGCCAGAGAATTCGTCGGATCGCTCAGATTGTTAGCAGCTTGTGCCCTTAAGAACCACGCATTTGAGTCGCGAGGATTCAGACGCGTCGCCCTCGCAAGTTCAGAAAAAGCCTGCCGGTCTTTGTGGAACACCAGGTGGCACCATCCGGAGAAATACCAGGGAACAAACAATTGAGGATCAATCGTGCGGGCACGACCCAGTGCAACGAGGGCTTTGCTACACTTTCCACTCATTGCCTCTGTAGCTCCCAGGTTGCTCCAGAGTTTCGCTGAGTCAGGATGTTCTTTCACAAGTGCGGAGAATTCTTTTGCGGCCGCCTCTAAACGCTCCTGTTGCGCGGAACTCATTTGTACAGGCATCTGGGCCTGGCAGGAAGTCTGGGGATTCCAAAGGAGAAGGACACTGATGGGTAGCCCAACGAGGATTGCTAACGCTTTGCCCGGCCATAAAAAGCGGAGGATTGCTTGATTTCTCACCTTTTTAATTACCCGCCAGTTCATCATCAAGTGCTTCCTAACAATCTCAATGATGCTTGTCCGCGAGCGATCGGGCTTGCTCAGCCGCTTTTTTCACCTCCTGCCCTTCCGCATCCACTTGTGCCTGAGCTTCACGTTTCATCGCATTAACCAGTGCACTCTCACGTTTGCCATCCTGGGTGCGGTGCAGGCGAAAATACGCCTGCGCCAATAGAACACGGGCATCCAGGTAACCAGGAACTTTCTGTAAAATGCCCTCGAGCAGGGAGGCTGCTTTGGCGTAATCCCCTGCCTGCATGGCCAGGACAGCATATTCATAAGCAACCGAAGAATCCCCCGGCCGCAACTGGTTGGCCTTAGCCAGGAACCGCTGTGCATCGGCATCATTACCAGCCAACCTGTCCAGACGACCCAAATAATAATTCGCGTTGA
The DNA here is from genome assembly GCA_035652895.1 of Terriglobia bacterium. Taxonomy (GTDB): domain Bacteria; phylum Acidobacteriota; class Terriglobia; order UBA7540; family UBA7540; genus SCRD01. The sequence continues at coordinate 39,763 of DASRCX010000046.1, read as the reverse complement.
AGTCATCGGGATCCAGCGCAAGCTGCTTCTTGAATTCGGCCGTGGCCTGCTCAGTTTGCGCTAGACCGGCATAACTGATCCCCAAGTCCGAGTGAATCCCCGGAAGGTTCGGGTCCGTTTTTTCTGCTTGTAGAAATGCCTCCAAGGCATTGCGATATGCCTTGACGCCCAGTAAGGCTTCTCCCAAAGCTTTAAAGCCCTCGGCGGACTTGTTTGTGGATACGGCACTGTAAATCAACGTCGCGGCTTGTTTGTACAACCCAAGATGGAGACAAGCTAAGCCGTAAAGAAGCGTACCCGAAGCTTCGTCGGGCAGGGCATCATGCACCAGCTTGGCCTCATACGCGGCCAGTTCAAATTGATCCATTTGGTAATGACAGAGAGCAAGGAGTTCAAGCGCCTTCGGGTTTCCCGGTTTAATCATGAGGGAACGGGCAAACTCCTTGGCCGCCTCTTTGACATGCTTGCTCTTCAGATAAGCGAGGCCAAGATTGAGGAAAATGTTCGCGTCGTTACTATCAAGCGCCAGGGCCTGCGTGTAAGCTTGAATGGCGTGGTCAAAGTCGCCCTTCTGGGCAAAGGCGACCCCGAGGTTAGAAAGGGCCTCCGCGGATGGGGGATTCTCGGCAATACATTTTTGAAATTGAGCAATGGCCAGATCAGACTGGTGCTGTGCGAGCGCGTAATCCCCTTCTACACAGTCTGGAGGCTCCTTCCGGGTTTGGGGTGTTGGTACGGCGAGCCCTGACCCGGCAAGCACCAAACCTCCTGCCAAAGCCAGAGGAACCGCCCATACTCGTCTTGCTTTCACCCGATCACCCTAACACCCCAACGCACCCCAGCGCAAGATGCTAAGCGGCTAATGACGATATTCTATGGGGGTCATTTAGGAGTCCCTGCCACCCTGCCATTGGTGCAAGGCGGCAGGGAAAACCGTGCTAAAAATACAGCCTGGCGGCGAACTCGATTTCACGGTGTCCTCTCTTTAAATCAAGGACACCAAACGTATCCGGGTTGGCCAATACGGCCTGCCCCTGCGAAAAACTTGTCGCGTTGGCTGGTAATACCCAGTTGAATATCGGAGTTCTGTTGAAACTGGCTGCACTGTCATCCAGATTGGGATGGTTGAACATGTTGAACGCCGAGAAGCGAAGTTCCAATGATCGTCCCTCGCCGCCCAGGCCGAATTGCTTGGAGAGAGTCAAATCCCAGTCGTTGTTCCCGGGTCCGCGGAAAACAGGGGTTTCGAATGTTCCAAACTGGTTGATACCCGGCAGGGACACTGAGTTCGGACTAAAGAAGTGGTCGCCGGGATTACTGAAGTTTCCTGCCTGCCAGTTGATGATGGGCCGAAGAGCAATATCAGGCGTTCCGTACCAGCCAACACTGCCTCCATTGAAGTTACTTTGCCCATTATCAAACGCTCCGCCTTTACATAAATTGGTTGAGGCACCCGCGGCCATTGTGCAATTCACTGTCGGTGTTCCTATGTAAACGGGCGCGCCGCTCGTGTAGTGAGTGATCCCCGACACCATCCACCCATCCAGCGCGCCTTTGGCAAACTTGTTGCCCGCCAGCAGCTTGGTGCCGACATTTGGCAACTGGTAGATGTATGAGAAGTTGAAAATGGACGCGTGGTCATACCCAAGCAGGCCATAATCACGCCTCGTGTCAAAAGGATCCACTTCGCTATTGAACGCTGCCGTATAGCCAAGCGTCTTCGACCAGGTGTATGAACCCAGCAGGGTCAATCCCTTGGAGACATTCCGCCGGAAGGTAACCTGCATTGAGTTATAGTTCGCGGTGTCGGCATTTCTGGACCATGCAATGTTCCCGAACGGTTTATACGGAACGTAGTCCGCCGTCGTCGTGTCTCCGTTCTTACAGCAATCGGTCGTTCCAGGAATGAACATCGTACCCGGAGCAATTGCGTTCAGATTGTACTGGTCGAACAAATGTCGGCTTACGTTCCCGACGTAAGCCACATCTACAATCGTGTTCCATCCCACATTTCTAGTGAAACCGATGTTCCATTCGTAAGTCTGCGGGACGTTCCGATCAGTGGGATCAGCCACCGTTGGGCTGATGTTGCCCAGCGCGGTAAACGGATTTGCCGCCTCGATATCAGCAAGCGTCAGGGAGGGCATAGATCCCGTCGCACTGATCGTTGAAGTGAAAGAGTACGGAATGGAATTTGCCATGAAAAAGCTGGTGTTCCCCTGATTCCGTGTCACATATATTCCAAAACCACCGCGGAATACAGTCTTCCCATTCCCAAACATGTCCCATGCAAATCCGACGCGGGGTTGGAAGACGGGATGGGGATTGGGAAATGCGCTGTCGGGAATTTTACCGGAAGCAGGGGTTACTATTCCGTCCAGGAAACTCGTGGAGTTTGCGGGGTCGTAAGCAGACGGCAGGAACGCCTGGGCATGTCCTCGAGCTTCATACCACGGTCCCAGCCAGGAAACACGCACACCATAGTTCAAAGTAAGTCTGCGCGCCACCTTCCAGGAGTCCTGCGCGTAGCCTTCCACGGTCCAATAGCGGAACAGGCCATCGTTATTGGGGATTCCCTGCTCGAAGGCCCGGAAGTTATCGGTCAGGATATCGCCAAATGAATTTCCTGTCGTATATCCACCCCAATTTTCCGCGGTGATCAGCATGCCTTCTGGAACAGGACCGCCATTCTGATCGTTGCGGGTCCGGTTCATGCCGCCTCCAAATTTGAAGGTGTGCGTTCCTTGGACTTTTGTGAGGTTGTCCGCAAACTCAAAAATCGTCTTGTCGGCGAAAATGCCGTCACCAACGTCACCCTCGCCCCATCGGCCCGTACCAGGATTGCCACCACTGTAGTAGTTCCACTGATCAGTAATCTGAGGCATGAAATCGCCACCGTATGTCATGCCGTTCTGGAAACCTGGAACCTGCGCATTCTTGAAGTCCATGCCGGAAAACTGGAACCCGAGGGCAGACTTGCTGAGCTTGGCAGGATCCTGATAATGGTTGGGAAGGTTCAATCTTTGAGCGTCGAATTGAAACTCGTTGATCAGCGTAGGACTGATCGTCTTTACGAGGTCAACCACGACCGATTTACCGATGTTATTACCAACAGTTGGCGTTGGTTCGGGAACGTTAGACGTCCAACCACTGCCGATCCCCGACCACAGACCCCATGGAGCAAAGTTCGTTTCGTGGTTCTTCGAAAGTCGAACCGAAAGGCGGGTCATGCTGGTCAAATAATAATCCAGCTTAACGTTCTGCTCACTTCGGTTGAGCGGGTAAAGGGGGTGTCCGACAAAATTGTAGTTGCCCGTGGGATCGTAGTAGTTCGGGTAAGGATACTCGCTCAGCAGCTTGGCTGTGTTGGGATCAATCTCCGAAGCTGGAATGATATTGCCGGGAAGCGGTGTATTGCTCCACCCACTGGCGGGATCGAGCAACTGCGTAGGCATGTTGAGGCAGCGAGACTTGCCCTGGCACGCGGGATCCGTCAGTAATTGGCTGAAATCACCGTTACGCATGGCAGCCGAGGGTACAACAGCTTTCTGAGAACCGAAGTCCGGCAATTGGTGCTGCCATTCCGCCATAACGAAGAAGAAGAGCTTGTTATTATCTTTGTTGAAACTGGAATGGGGAAAACGCACCGGGCCGCCCACATTAAATCCAAAATAGTTAAATTTGCTCCCCGGCCGCGGGACCCCCGATGCATTGTTTGACCAATCGTTCGAATTGAGTGCAGCGTTCCGGCCGTAATAATAAGCTTCTCCGTGCAGATGGCTGCCGCCGGATTTTGTTACTGCATTGATAATTGCTCCGGCGCTTCCCTGGTCTGCCTGGAAACTTGAAAGTTTCAGCGTAAATTCCTGAATCATGTCATTATTGGGCTCGATGATAAATCCCCCGTTATTACCGGGGTCGATCATGTCGGCATTGTCGAGCCGGATGGAATTTTGATCGTTCCGAAGCCCGTTAACATTGAACTGATTAATGCCCTGTCCCGTGCTTGATCCAAAATTCGGATCGAACCCACTGTTGACGACGCCGGGAAGCAGCGTCAGCAATTCCATGGAGTTCCGACCTTCAATCGAAAGGTTCTTGATCTGATCGGAAGTGATTACATGCATTTCCGATCCGCTGCTGAGGGGCATCTGGGTAACTACGTTGGCGGTTACCTCTACCTTCTGGACAGCCGCTCCCACTTGCAGTTGGGGATTGATTGAAACATGTTGCGCGACTTGCACAACGATGCCAGTTTGAATGTAAGCTTTGAACCCCTTTGCTTCCACGCGAAGATCGTAAGTGCTCGGTACAACGTAATCAAAAGCATAGTAGCCGCCGGTCGTAGTAACAGCTCGCGCCTCTGTGCTCGTGGATTCATTGCGAAGAATAACAGTGGCACCGGGAACCACGGCCCCGCTTGGATCGCGGACTGTCCCGCTCACTACAGCGGTTGCCTGCCCGAATGCCGACGTCTGGGAAAAAGCTATGAGGGCTAAGATTGTGACAAACTCGATAGCCCCTTCTTTTAAGAAGACGGAAAATCTCCCATGTCGCCAGTTGCCTTTCAGACCGCCAATCCCCCTCATCGGCAAACCCTCCTTATATCGCAATTTCGCTAGAGGTTATGTGTGTAAACCACGGAGGCCACAGCCCACACTCGCCGTTCTGAACCTAAATTCATGTCCGCTCGAGTTGGTTTACCGGCCCCAAGCCATAACAGTCTCTGAGATTTGAGAGCCTGAGATTATGGTTCCAAGTTCAGCCCCTCGTCCGTACCGCTACACCACAAAGTTGCTTGAAACCGTCTGAAGCTCCGCCCGACTACCTGTGTACATCCCGCGCAACCGGCTCCGTAGCCGATAATCGAATCGTACTATGCTCCCACCCATGAAAATATGTCAATCCCCCATTTTGCGTATTATAAGGGTCATTTTGCGACAGAACACAACAGCGCTGGTTCGCGAATGATCGCGTGAGTTTAGCTCTCGACGGACCGGCTGGGCGAAGTTGATGCTGATGTGCGAAGTGTTAGCCAAGCTCGATCGCTAAGCCAATGGATACAGTCCGAAACCTCGTATGGAAACGCCAAATGTAAGACCCTCTAGCACAGTTTGACACAGTTTACTGACTGTCATTGGTTGTGGGAAATTGCATAACGTTGAATTGGAAGGGCTCAATTGGTGGACCTGGAGGGGTTCGAACCCTCGACCTCATGACTGCCAGCTAGAAGCGAAAACATTAACTTGTTGGCTCGCTTGGCTTTGTCTTCGGTCAGAAACTTCGTTTTTCAGGGTGTTCGGCGCTTATTGTTCCCTTAATGTTCCCCGGCGCTGGGGTGAACCCTTCCAGTGAGACAGTTTTGATGTTCGAACTTTGTACTGTTCTCATTGGGTTTTCCCCGGATCCTCAAGCAGGGGTTGGGGTTCGGGGAAGGGGACGGTGATTGAGTCCCCCTCCCTGACCATCAATTCAGAAACCCTCTTTTTGTTCCCATTGTTCTCAAAAAAGTTCATGCTTGCCCTCCGGAAATCGGACACCGCGCTCGAAAACTCGCTTTGCTTTTCGAACTCCTCTGGCGACTCGTAGCCCAGCGCGGAGTGCAGCCGCGGCCGATTATAATACTCCTCGATGAACTCTTCGATGTTCGCCCGCAGATGCTCCAGGTTGTCGTGCTGGCGGGCGTAAATCTCCTCCCGTTTCAAGGTCTTGATGAAGCTTTCGCAGCTCGCATTGTCGAACGCATTGGCCGCCCGACTCATGCTCGGAATCATCCCGTGCTTTTTGAGAGCAGCCACGTATTCCGCACAGGCGTATTACACTCCGCGATCCGAGTGATGAACCACGCCAGGGAGCGGCTGCCGTTCCACGATCGCTCGGTTGAGCACAGCGATCGCCAGACGTGCGGTCAGCGTACGGCCCAGAGACCAGCCCACCACTTTCCGGGAGTGCCCGTCGAGGATCACGGCCAAGTAAACGAATTCTGCTTTCAACCGGATGTCGTTGATGTCAGCGACCCAGAACTGATCGATACCGTGAGCTTCATCTGGCCCGCCAGGTTCAGATAGACCTCGAAGCCGTGACCCGAGTCTGGAGTCACCAGGAAGGCCCGCGGCTGCGCCGCCAGCAGATTGTCTTCTCGCGTCATCCGCAGACCCCGTTTGTCGTCTAATCGCTGTCAACATGCTTTTCCTCTCGTACGCAGGGGGTGTCCGGATCTGGGTTCGTTGTCGTCTCCGAGGTCGGGTTTTATCCGCCTCAACAGGTTGCCAGAGGTCGCTCGAATCTCCCTATGTGATTCCCGCGGTCATGAACAATCCACGCCGATAGGCGAGTCTCGGGATGATCTTGGCGACGTCCCAGATGGACCGCATTGCGAACGTTGATCGGAAAAGCTCCACTCCTCAATGTGTATCCGCTTAGATTGCCGGGCTGCCTGGGAAAGGCGTTTCACGGATCCACATACAGTGCATCAGCACAGCCAGTTTCCGCGCTACGGCGACCCGGGCCTTGGCAAAATCTACTCTCCGAATTAGTCTCAATCCCCAGCTTTTCAGATCCGAGGCCCGCTTATTGCGACTCAACAAGACCCCGGCTGCTTCAAACAGCAAGCTCCTCGTCATTCGGTCCCCGCCTTTGGAGATCCGCCCCGAATGATCGACCTCGCCGGATGGATACCTTCGCGGAGTGAGCCCCAAATATGCCCCGACATCCTTCGACTCGGCGAATCTCCTCGGTTCGTCCACAGTCGTCCCATAAGCCGCGCGCCGCCCGCGCGCCGCCCCCGTCCCGCCCCCGTCCCGCCCCCGCCGAGCGGAACTCCACCGACCCGGATTCGCGGATCATGAAGGACGGAGCGACGAAAGGATTTGTGCAAGCCTACAATGGGCAGGCGGCGGTGGACAGTCAGGCGCAGGTGGTCGTGGCGGCGGCCGTGACGCAAGAAGCCAACGACAAGCGGCAACTGGCGCCGATGCCGGAACAAGTGAGAAGGATGACGGGCAGGCAGCCGCAGCAAGCCACGGCCGACAGCGGCTACTTCAGCGAGGCGGCGGTGACGGACCCGAAGTAGGCGGGCATCGATCTGCTGGTGGCGCCGGACCGCCAGAAGCACGGCGAGGCAGTGCCCGTGACCACCGGTCCGCTAGACTTATCTCCGACAGCTTCTCCGGCCCAGGTCCTGCGCGACAAATTATGGACACCCCAAGGCCGGGAGGTTTACAACATGCGGAAGGCGGTGGTCGAACCGGTTTTTGCACAGATCAAGGAGCAACGAGGGTTCCGCCGCTTTCTGCTGCGCGGACTGAAACGAGTTATAGGCGAGTGGCGCTTGATTTGTGCCGCCCACAACCTGTTGAAACTCTACCGCTGCGGATGGAAACCCCAGAGGGCATAAAACAGAAAGGAAGCGTCTCCCCCTGAAGCCCCCAGTAGGGACGCGCTCCAGGGACCGAAGGCCCAAGGGCACGGCAAGAATTAATCCACGCGCCCTATCTCCGACAGACTCCTAGGGACAAAGCTTCGCTCGACGAGCCTCGCTTCGTCCCCCACCAATTGGGGGGTGCCGAACGCGGCGTCAAGGGTCTTCGATGAACGCTCCGGCAAAGGGCGCGGGACCGCTCTTGACCTTGCGCCCGGCACGCGAGCGCGATAGTGTGCCTAAAAACCACTTGACAACACCGACGCCGCTATAGATGTTCCTTCGTCGACGGTTTCTAACCAACTCCAATCGAGCAGATCAGAACGGAACAGTGCCCCTCAATTTACGAGTTCGGGTTCAGCCGGACATTTGATGTGGTAATGAGACATTTTTATAAAAACTGCTTGACTTTTTCCCTGGTCTAATATAGACACACTACAAACCGGGTAGCGAGGTCGACAAAAATGAAAACACTATCACCATTTTCCCTTATTGGCATCTCCGTGCTTTCTATAGTCCTGTTGGTTCCCCTGCCAACCGAAGCCGGAACAATGAACGGCCAGATTAGTGGCACTGTGACTGACCCAACGGGTGCAGTGATTCCGGGGGCCAAACTGACCTTGGTATCTGTTGCGACGGGGGCTGTTTCGACTGCGGTCAGTGGATCACAGGGACTTTATTCATTTCCGAACATCTCACCAGGAATCTATAACCTTACTGTTTCCGCTCCCGGCTTTAAAAGCTACGTGCAGAACGGGATTGAAGTCGCCATGGCGGGCGTTTATCGGATCGATGTTAAGCTCGAAGTGGGCTCAGCTGTCCAGAAGGTGGAGGTGTCAGCCAATGCATCGCCACTCAATTATGAAACTCCCACGCAGGGAGGCGGAATAACGCCCGAGACTTTGCAAGAGCTTCCTCTCCTGGTTGCGGGGAATCCTCGTTCTGCGATTGCGTTTGCCATTCTTGAACCTGGAGTCACGACGGGCGGAGGGGGCAATCCATTCGACGCGCGGATCAATGGCGGCTTGCAATCAGGCGATGAGGCTCAACTTGACGGCGTAAGCATGCAGGAAGGCTTCATGAGCCAGAATGGCATGGTTTCACTTTACCAAGACTGGCCGATGACACCAGACATGGTGAGCGAAGTGAAGGTCCTGACTTCAAACTACGACGTGCAATATGGCTCTACGACTGGCGGCGTTCTCGCCGCTGTGACAAAGTCAGGCACGGACACGCTTCATGTCGGCGCATATGAATATCACCGAAACACAGTGCTGAACGCCCGCCCGTGGGGTTCTGACAAGCGTCCCAAGGACATTGAGCATGATATTGGCGCCTATGTCGGCGGTCCGGCCAAGTTACCGTTGTTGTGGTCAAACAGTTTCAAGACTTACTTTTACGTAAACTTCGAAGCATTCAGGATTGCCGGAGGGGTTAATCAGCCTGTCATTACGCTTCCAACGATGCAGGAACGCAATGGTGATTTCAGCGACTGGAAAGACTCCAAGGGCAACCTGATTCCGATTTATGATCCCGCGACGACCCAGTCGAATCCCAATTTCAACCCGAACTTGCCAGTCGGACCTGGGAATGAACCCTTCACGCGACAACAGTTTATGGGGTGCGATGGTCAACACCCCAACGTGATTTGTCCGTCGGACCCAAGGCTGCAAAATAGCCTTGCGAACCAGTGGCTTAAGTATCTACCCGCTCCGAACCTTCCGGGCATCGTGAATAATTACCGCGTTCCCACCCCTGTTCCCGACACGATTTTGGCGCAAACTAATTACTGGTTATGGACTGCCGATCAGTATTATGCGTCCAAGCATCATTTCAAAGAGGCGGTCTATTACCAAGCTGCTCCGCCGAAGTTCAATTCTGTTCTTCCTCAACAACTCGCTACGGAGACATTCTCAGATCCCCAATATTCGTTTGTGGACCGCTTTAACTGGGACTATACCATCAGCCCGAGTTTGCTGAACCATGCTACATTTGGCTATCAAAATCGCAATGAAGGCTACGGCTGTGTTGACGCAAAGTACGTCGATACAATACCCCAAATATCCGGCGTGGCCGCCCACAATGTTCCTCCGGTGATCAATTTTGGAGATGGTTATCAGGGATTCGGCTGTGGGGCAGGTATCAATAAGCGAAATATCACAACACGTCCAACGGCTATAACGAATGACATGTTGACGTGGGTACGGGGCAAGCACCAGTTCGAGTTTGGCTTTGAATTTCGCTACATTGCGGGAAACGTGCATACCGATGGCGGTCAGTCCGGAACATTCAATTTCTCTGATGCAGAGACCGGATTGCCCGGCATCATCAGCGGAAATTCGATGGCAAGTTTCCTGTTAGAACAGGTTGATTCGGCCGATTCGCTGTTCCTCAGCGTCGCGTCGGATTACCCCCGGCAGCATGCTTGGACGTGGTACGCCGGCGATACATGGAGGCTTACGCGCAAGCTTACTGTAGATTATGGTGTTCGCTGGGACATGTACACCCCTTCGGTGGAAAAGTGGAACCGATTTTCCTTTTTTGATCCGCTCGGATCAAATCCAGGTGCAGACAATCGGGCGGGCCGGCTTGCCTTTGCTGGAAACCAGTGGGGGCCTGCGAGCTTCGGAAGGAGGGCTCCGGAGACTCTTTGGGAAACCGGCTTTGCTCCCCGCCTTGGGATAGCCTACACATTGAGCCCTAAAACAGTGCTTCGGGCCGGGTACGGGATTTTCTACTCGCAAGCATTTTACCCCGGTTGGGGCGGAGGGATGTCCCAGGATGGTTTTACTAAAGACGTAGCCTTTTCAGCCACTCCCTACGGAATGACGCCAGCGATGATTCTGAGTCAGGGATTCCCCCAGAATTTCCAGAAGCCCCCGTTCATTGATTCTGCCTTTGACAACGGTAAGAATGCGCCTCTCTACCGGCCGTTTGACGCAAACCGCCTGCCATATGCGCAGCAGTGGAACCTTTCCCTGGAACGCCAACTCACGAATAACATGATGGTGTCAGCAGCGTACGTGGCAAACAAAGGCACCCGCCTCCCATCGCGCCTGGCTCCTCTGAATGCTTTAAACCCAAGCCTCCTTTCCATGGGAAGCGCGCTGAATGACCAATTCCAGCCAGGGATGACAAGCCTTGATGGTGTGCCGATTCCGTACTCCGGCTGGATTGAACAAATGCAGTCCTGCGCGCCGACTGTCGCTCAGGCGCTGCTTCCTTACCCGCAATATTGTGGAAATCTGCAGGGTCTGAATGAAAACGCCGGCAGTTCCACTTACCATTCGTTACAGATGAAAGTGGAGAAGCGGTTTTCCGGAAATCTCTTCCTCCTGGGTTCTTACACATGGTCCAAGCTTCTCACTACAGCCGTTGACAACACACAGGCTGACGCAACAACATGGAGCGGGGTGAGCGGAGTGCTTTCGCCCTATGAACGAAATCGCGAAAAGGGCTTAGGCCAGGATGATGTCCCACAATCTCTTTCCGTCAGCTTCGTCTATGACCTTCCTTTCGGTCGCGGCAAGCGATTCCTGGGTGGATCATCGGGAGTTGTAAACAAGCTGGTGGGTGGATGGCAAATGAGCAGTATCTTTCACGCCTCCAGTGGTCTTCCCTATTACTTCCGATCGAGTTATTGCAACATCCCTTACGAATTCCGCATGGGCTGCATCCCTGGGATTGTTCCCGGGGGGAATGTCTTCGCGCAGAGCAAGGGGAGCTTTGATCCGGCGAAGGGGCCACTGTTCAACGTCGATGCGTTTGAGCCGGCCACGAGTTTCAACTTCTATGCGGGGAGCGGATCGAGGATAACAACCATTCGCGGGTTCGGTTATCACGACCAATCCTTGGCATTTATCAAGAACACAAAAATTACGGAGCGCCTCAACTTTCAAATACGGGCTGAGTTCTTTAACGTTTGGAACTGGCATATATTTGAAAATTCCGGCGAGTGGGGAGGACGTGCCTTCAACAACGATATTGCCAGTCCGAGTTTCGGAGAATGGAACGGAAGCGTATCCAATCCACGCAACATCCAGGTTGGGGCCCGGATTGACTTTTAAGCGCAATTGGCAGGGCCAAGCCTGTTGATCTAATCGGCTTCGTCTCAGGGGAATTCAGAGTCTGAGGTAGCGGCCAGATGGGGACATCTGGCGCCGCGAGCCTGGCCAATCCCCATCCTTGTGGATAACCAAACCGACCCGCTAAGATATTGAGAGCTTGCCGAACGCAACAGGCTTCGCAGCGTCAGAACCCGGTTGTGCAAAGCGGGGGAAAGAGCTCATAATTCAGAATGTCTGAGATCTGTCTGGGTTTGCCAAACGGCGCACCAGACTTCAAATTTATCGCACAAGGTTAGGAAAGGTAACAAGGTCAGGTTCGCTGAAGCGCAACTCGTTGTCCTATGAATGGATGGTTTGCCTTGGAGACACCCCAGGGTTCGGTTTTACGACTGTCAAGGAAGCTCCTGTCAGAAAAGAGCAGTTCCGTTGGGGAGACAAGTATGCATGTCTGGTTATGAGACGCAGGACACAATCCGGCGCGTGTTTAATATATGAAAGGCTGCTCGGGATATCCCGATACGTCTCCCAGACTTTGATCGTGCTTATAACGTTTTTTTGCCTCAGCGGTATCATAGCCTACCCATCTGATTTAACCCCAGTTGACATAAACCGCCTGAAAGATCTCATTAGTCGCAAAGATCTTCAGCAAGCTCGCATGGAATTGGAGTTGGCGATCCGAAAACAGCCGAACTCGGCGGATCTTTTTGATCTCCTAGGCGTCGTCGAGGCCAGCGAAGGAAACCTTAGTGCAGCAGAGAATGACTTCAGACGGTCGATCGAACTGGACCCTCACTTAGTCGGGGCCTATCTGAATCTGGCTCATGTTTATCAGCAACAGATTGGACGGAAGGATGGCATGAAGGAGAAGGCCTCTGCCACCTACCGGAGTCTTCTTGAGATTGATCCCTACAACATCGAAGCGAACTTCCAACTTTCTCTATTGTTCGAGCAGGCACATGATTTCCGGGCTTCCCTGGTTCATTTAGACCGGCTGCCCTCTGCGCTGCAGACCGAATCTCGCACGCGGCTCGTGCGCATTGCAGACAATGCTGGTTTAGGAAATTGGACAATTGTGAACCGTGAAGTGGCAAACTTCGTTTTTGATCAATCCATTGCGGAGTCGGACATCCTGGTGATTCTCCCACTCCTCCGGGGAACGCGGGGGCAGAGGGCGGGAATAAAACTGCTCGAAGCCCTTGACCGGAATGGGGGGGCATCATGGGCCGGGCTCTACCACTTGGGAATGCTTTACGAGAGCGTGGGGCAACTTGAAAAAGCGCGGTCTGTGCTTGAAAGAGCGGTCCAGACCGCTCCGAACTTGATACCGATTCTTCTGCGACTGGCACGAGTTGCGGATCAGCAAAAGGACTACAATGGTGCGCTTGGATATCTAGCTCATGCTCGGGACATCGATCCGTCGGATGCCAATATTCATTTCTTTTTTGGCCTGGTCTGCGTTGAAGCCAACTTGGGCGAAGAAGCCTATCGCTCCCTGCAGAAGGCCGTCGAACTTAATCCTCAGAACCCGTATTACGATTTCGCGCTTGGAGCTGTAATTCTCGTGCGCGACGATCCCCACCCTGCAGTGGCGTACTTCAAGAAATACTGCCTGGCGAAGCCACAGGATCCCCGAGGGACGCTTGCACTTGGCGTTGCCTACTTCTATAGCCATGACCTCGACTCAGCAAAGAAGGAGTTTGAGAAGGCGACGAGATATGAGCGGACATCCGCGGCGGCACATTATTTTCTCGGGCGGATTGCCAACATGGAGGGTAAACTGGATCAGGCTGAGGTTGAAATCAACCGTTCGCTGCGGAAAGACCCCGACTATCCTGATGCTCTGACAGAGCGTGGCATCCTGTGCATGAAGCAACAGCGATATGGGGCGGCTGAGGCGGCCCTGGAAACCGCCCTTCAAAAAGACCCCACGAACTATCGTGCCAATCTTAACTTGATGATGTTGTACGAGCGGACGCACGATTCTCGTGCAAGATCACAGAGATTACGCTTCATGAAGCTGGAAGAAACCCGTTCCCAAACAGCCAGGGAATTCCTGCGATCGATCAGGATTGAACGGTATACAGCAGAGAACGACGGACGTTAGATGTTTGCTTGGAAAAACCTTCGATCCATTATTGTAGCTGCTTGCCTCATAACATTCGTGGCTTCGGTGACACTGGCAGGCGGAGTTTCCTCCAAGGACGACGCATGCGAACTCGCTGGAGCAACTCAAGCCTTATATCGGGGAGACTATCGGCAGGCGGAATCGCTGGCCGAGAGTTATTTGAAGCTGCATCGATCTTCGACCGCCGGACTCACTCTGCTTGCCCGCGCTGTAATCGCCGAAGGCAACTATCAGCAGGGACTAAAGCTACTCGCCACAGCCACACAGATCGACCCCAAGAATGTCGACGTGCTCTATTTTCTCAGTCAAATAAGCGCCCTGATGGCCCAGCAGGAATTCCACGAGTTGCAGAGGCTGAATCCGAATTCGTTCCGAGTTCACCAGTTAATGGCGGAATCGTATCGCTCCAGAGGGGACATAGCCGATGCTGTTAAAGAATACAAGGAGGCTCTCAAGCTTGCTCCCAACTCCCTGGAACTGCTTGTAGCAATCGCGGACCTGGAACGCTCGCAATTTCACTTTCAATCCGCCACCACGTATTATTCACAAGCGCTCAAAGTCAGCCCGCGTAACTATGTTAGCGCGTATGGAATGGCAGTTTCCTACCTGTACCTTCAGCAGCCGAACGCTGCAATTCCATATTTCCGATTAGCACTCGTGTGCGATCCCAGATCAGCAGCGGCTCACTTTGGTCTGGGAGATGCGCTCTTGAGGATAGGTGACCTGAAGGGCTCTGTAGCTGAGCTTGAAGAAGCCTTACGGCTTGAGCCTCGGATGCGCCAGGCATACTCGCTTCTCGCAAGGGCCTACGGAAGGATGGGAATGTTATCACAGGCGCAGAAAGCGCTGGCGGCATCTGAGCGGCTTTCGCAGGAGGAGATCAAATCTCGCCAGCGGGTCATCGACAATGACACTATTATTCCACTTGGGCCGAGATAGACAGAAAGGGACGAGGCCAAACCTAAACCCTCCTTCTGCCGCAGGAGCGTGGAAACGCCCAGCCAGAGGTAATGCTCTGTTGCTCGGCATCATGATGGCCGCGATGGTTCTTATTCCACGAGTCATAGCTGCACAGAATAGCAATAGCCCGCAGAGCCCGCTGCCTGTGAATCTCCAGGCCCGGTTCCGCGCAGGAGTTCAGGCCTTGAAGTCCGACCGTTTAACTGACGCGCAGCATATCTTTGAGGAGGTCATTCGCGCTGGCGGCGAGACAACCGCTGTCCACACGAATCTTGGCATTGTCTTCCAAATGCAGCATGAACACACAAAGGCAATTGCGGAGTTTCGGCGTGCAATTCGGCTTGACCCCGATGATGAGTCTCCATACGTTCTGATGGGTGCGAGTCTTTTGTCTCTCGGGCAGATTTCTGACGCGATTCGCCAGCTTAATAAAGCTACCCTCATCGCCCCAAATGAACCCTTAGCCCGGCTCGAACTCGGGAAAGCGTACCTGGATGCGGACCAACCCTTGAAGGCAGTAGAACAGTTCCAGATTCTGCGCCGAATTTCTCCGGATGCGGCCGAGTATGCATATGAACTGGGGATAGCCTATTTAAAGTTAGCTGAATGGTGCACGAGGAATATTCAGCGAATCGATCCGAGGTCCGTGCGGTTGCTTCAAGTCATGGCGGAAGGATATCGTGCCCAGGGCCAACTGGATCGCGCCAAGACCCTGCTTGAAAGCGCAGTTCGTGAAGATCCCAAACTTCCCGGCCTGCATCTTGAAATAGCTGAAATTGCTTTGCAGCAGGGGAACACGCAGGTTGCCCTTGCAGAAGTTAGGAAGGAATTGGCCCTGGTCCCACAAAGTGCTGCTGCACTTGCCCTCGAAAGCAGGCTTAAACAGGAGGCCCGATGAAAGCACGATACCCCCGCGGATTCTCATGGGCGAGGTCATGAGAGGCTGTAAGTTCCATGTCTGGACCGCAATGCTCGCCATCGTGTTCACGGTCACGGCTGTCGCCGGATGCCAGGAACCGCCACTCCCCCATGAAGTCACTGCGAATGACATTCTGACGCGCTCATTGACCGAGCCGTTGCGAACGAACGTCGAGCAAGCCATTAACAACCGCGATTATAAAACGGCGGAGAAATTGCTGGTTCACGAAATCAACAACCGGCCACGGTCACATGATTTGCTTATCGTCTTGGGAGGGATCTTCTTCCTTGACGGGAAATACCTGAACTCTGCCGTTGCCTACAAGAAGGCAGAAAGGATAGCACCGCTCGATCCACGGAGCCGATTTACCCTTGCGATGAGCTATATCGTCCTGGGACGTCGCGACTGGGCACGGCCAGAGCTTGAAAAGCTTGAGAGGACCGACCCGCAGAATTTTCTTTACCCTTACTGGCTCTCACGCCTGGACTACGATGAAATGCACTATGCGAAGGCAATAGATGAAGTTCATAGAGCCATCGAACTCAATCCCCGCTCTGTGAATGCCTACGAGGATCTTGGGCTCTGTTTAGAGGCCTTGGGCAAATACGATGAGGCGGTTCGAGTATTTCGTCAAGGCTTGCAGCTGAACCAACAGGAAGTCTGCTCTCCATGGCCGGGATTAAACCTTGGGGCCCTGCTCATCAAGATGAATCAATTTGCTGAGGCGGCGGCTGCCCTTGAGAACTCTCTCCACTGCGACTCGCATTTTCCGGATGCCTACTATCAGTTGGGATTGATGTTGGAAAAACAGGGTAAAGACAAGGAAGCAATGCTCCAGCTTGAACATGCAGTGTCGCTGAAGCCCTCTTTTGCCGCACCCTACTACGCACTCGGCCGCATCTATCACCGGCAGGGGAGAGATGATAAGGCACAACAGGCATTCCATATGTTTCAAAAGCTCAGCCAAGGCGGAGTTCTAAGCAGCCGAAACTGACGAAACTTGCGGTCCCCCAGGCTTGTGCTGGAAGTGGCCTCCGGCGGTTCGAATAAACGGTGGGATGTACCACCCGGCGGACCATCGATTGATGGAGTGTCCGCGCCGGAATAAAAGAGCAGCAGTTCTGCCGGTTTGATGGTCAGCAGCGATGGTGGTGTTGTGGAGAATATTGCCCCATTCGGAAAAGGCGCTGTTGGTCGTGATCAGTGTGCTCCGTTTGCGAGCGTGACGGGTGGAGACGACCTGGTAGAAAAGGTTCGAGGTCTCCTGGTCGAGGGCCAGATAGCCCAACTCGTCAATCAAATTTTGAGCTCAACATTTATTGACGAAATTGGCTACCTGGCCTTAGACCCGTTCGGGGCCACCTGCCTGTTTCAACTGGTCAGCGACCGCTACGAGCACGGGTCGATGATCCTGACCAGCAATAAACCCGAATTCGTAAGTTGAAGTGCATTTTCGAGAGAGGAATTGGATCATGAGAGTCTCGGGTCAGCCTGCGGTTTTGGGCTGAAGGTCCAACTTGCGCGAAGTTGGGATTTCATAGTGTAAGAGTTTGTCCAACAACGGGTTGCGCTTTTCGAGACCGCCCCAGGCCGAGGACAGATGCAGCACCGTGCGATGTCCGGCGCGGCCCAGAATCGCCCCCACAGGAAGACCTGCACCCGCAAGCTGGCCGGCTGGCGATAGCCGCTCAGGCCAGCCGCGCACTGGAATTCCGCCAGCAGGTTGAACAGCATCAGAATGCTCAAGAAGGCTGCCTCGGTGGCATAGAACTGGTTCAGGCAGAAACCATCCGCCGCCAGGTTCGATTTCAACTCCTCGATGCGTTGCTCGATCGAAGCCCGCTGATTGTAGTCGCGTCAGATCTCCTCCGGCGGATCGGCTCGATTGGTCACGAAAATCCGGAAGGTGTAGCCCGGCACCTCGAACAGCTTCTTGCCCAGCGAGCCCTACGTCTCCCGCAACTGTTCTCTCACCACGACAAAGCCTCGGGCACGATTCCATCCCCACAGTTGCAAGTGAAACTCGCCCACCGCGTAGACCGCATCCAGCGCCTGCCACTCCCGAACCCGCACCGCCTCCTGCCTCAGCCAACGGGTCAGGCGCGCCACCACGATGTACGACAACCCTTGCGCTTCCAGGTAGGCGAGCAGGGCCTGACCGAAAAATCCGGCATCGGCCCGTATCACCCGAATCCATCCGAGACGGGGCAGCTTGGCCAGCGCCTCTTTCAGAAACTCCACCGCCCCGCGCCCCGCCGTCGTGTTCCCGCTCCGCAACCCGCCGTGGAGAATGAAATAGGCTTCTCCCAACACCGCCAGTAACGGATGGTGTGAGGCCCGTCCGTGTTTCCGAGGGTTGTAGCCCTTGCGCGCGCCTCCCTGCTTCCCGTAGCGCTCGAACACGGTCGAGTCCAGGTCCCGGCTGTAACCCTCTTCGCGCTTGGGCAACCTTGCCACCTGCCAGACCCACAGCGGCTCGTACCTCCGCACCACCATCCCTTGCGTGAAACGCTTGAACAGATTCCGGATCGTCCCGTCGGTTGGAAAACGCTTGATCCCCAACAGCGCCCCCAGCGCGCGGTCGGCCCGCAACATCGAACTGTGCGCAAAACGCCGCGCCCCCGCCACCACCGAGATCACAAACGCCGTGAAGGTCTCTTCGGCCGGAATGGCATTCGGTGAGCTCAAACAAAACGGCAGGTCCCGACGCACTTGCTCCGGAAAACCGATCTGTTTCAGAAACTCGATGAAAACGCTCAGCCCCCGAACGGTGTCACCGCCCGTGGCGTCTGGCGCAAAACCACTTTCTTTCTGCCCCAAAGTGAGCTAACTTTTCTCTGCACTGTTCTGTGCCTCCGCAGATTTTGTCTAATCAACTTCAATCTAACGGATTACGCTCGGAACAGTGCCCCTCAATTTACGAATTCGGGTTAATCTGTTGCGCTTGGCCCACCTGGAGGCCACTGCATAGCCCCAACGGAGAGGCAGAGGCGATGTCAAACGAAAAAACGAACACCAACGAGGAGCGACATCCCGCTCCGCAGTCATGCTTTTTCGCGTGGGAACCCCTCCGCATTTTAAAAATCATCGCTTTTGCAGCACCTTGCTAAAGGGGATTTAGCGCGAAGCGGTATCTTGGCCTACAAACATACCCCCGCCCAGAAAGCGGGTCCGACCTAAGAGCACAGGTCCCGTGACCGCTACTTTGAACTTTAATGTTGCACCTCCCTCTAGCCCCTTGCCAGCGATCCCTTTGCACTCAAAAGCCGTGACCTCCGCCTCGGGAAATTGACGCAAGCGGAGCTGAGTTTGGATATCGATCGCTAGCGCTTGTCGAGCATCCGCAGCGCGCACATGGCGCGTCACCCGGTATCGTGTGAGCGTGCTCCACTGTCGTGAGGGAGCGAACAACGGATCTTCTTCCATAACCATCACGGTAGGCCTGAGGGACAGAATACCGACTTCGCCTGCTCGGAGTTCCCGCAACGTTTCAAGCGCACGGTCGAGGATTGCCAGATTGTCTGCCTCATCCTCCGCTGGAGGGCGCCGGTCTAAAACATGCGGAGCGATGACGAGCAGCCTTCCCTGGGCTGGGTCAAAAGCGAAGGCAAGATGGGAACTGTGGGATGCGCGTGCGGGCGAACCGTCTGCTTCATGGCCAGAGAAATACCTCGGCAGGGACCCTTGTATCTGTTCCTGTACACGTGCCATCACGGCCCGCCGCAGCGCTTTAGCGAGGTCTTCCGGGTCCGGTGAGCCCACCAGTCCAGATGCAACCGCGAAGGCGTAGATTCCTCTCGCCTGAATCACCGGCGCCATTACCCCCAGGCCAAGGAAGCGACCGTCACCCATCGTCAGCGGACCCTGAACTGGTGCAGAAAACTCGATTTCAACATGCCAGAGGCGGTGTTTCTCGAAGCGGGTTCCTTCAGCGAAGTCCTCGGCGCTTCGCCCGTTTGCCTCGAATGGCTCCCGTTGCACGCGAATCGCATCTACGCCCTCGCGAACCTGAGCATGGCGCAGTGCTTGCGTGACGGCTGCGGCAGCACGTTCCTGCTCGGCGCGGCGTTCGCTTCCTGCTTTCGCTTCTTCAATCTTACGCGCTGGGTCGATCCGGCGTCGCCGGGCCGTTTCGGGAAGCACGGCTGGCGTAACGGTGCGCCAAAGACGGTATGCGCGATCTTCCTTCGCCGCTCCATAATGCCTGAGAAAACTGTCGTTGTCCGTCCGAATCAGCGTTGCATGAACCTCGCCACCATCAGGCTCGACGAGATCAAGGCCGGAAAACGCCCACTGGACGTCCTTCGGGTGAAGGAGGCACGCGGCCGGAGTTTCAACTAACGCGCGCCGGATCTCGCGGTCTGCATGAACATGGCCGATCGAGGTCCGACTGTTGTCCGATCCAATCTCGGAGACCTACGGCGACTTCCGTTGCCTGGTCTACTACGGCTCGTCGGTCTACCACATAAACCAGCCGTCTTGGCAGGCGAGCGCCGCAGGCGTGCGCCACCAGCCAGACCGCCATAACGGACGTCTTTCCCAGGCCCGTCGGTATGTCCAGCCCATCCGGAAGCTCGCCCCGGCACATCTTCTCCAGAAGAACCTCTTGCCATGGAAATGGTGAACGGTCGTCCTCTAGTCGGAGCGCCGAGTGTAGTAATGACTTAGGGTCATGGGCGGCCATGGTTCGACGCGATGAACTTACCGCAGGGGAAAATAGCACTTTAAGACACAGTACTCAAACGCGAGACTCTTTAGGCTTGTGCCCTTTTGCAACAGCATTCCGTCTCAGCACTGGTTTACTTCCCCAGTCGGTCTCAAATAATAGTGCAAGCCGTATGGCGGTCCAAATTTTATCATGGCTTCAATGGGGCCGCGATCAAATGATCGCGGAAATCTTGTGGGTGGTGACGGAACGACTTAAAAATCCCGGCTTCAATGGGGCCGCGATCAAATGATCGCGGAAATGACGGCTGGCGGTGATTACACAACCGGCGTTCAAAACCCGCTTCAATGGGGCCGCGATCAAATGATCGCGGAAATGCTTGCGGGTGTTGACTTTGTCATTTCGACAAACGTGCTTCAATGGGGCCGCGATCAAATGATCGCGGAAATCTATGCGGCCTGTCGCGCCGGTGCGGACCTGAACTGGCTTCAATGGGGCCGCGATCAAATGATCGCGGAAATAGCTAAAGAGTCCCCTGCTTGCGTCAACTTCAATTGTTGCTTCAATGGGGCCGCGATCAAATGATCGCGGAAATAGCGCCTCTCTATCCTATCAGTTTTCAAAGATCTGCGGCTCGGTTTGCGAGCGGTTGGGCCGTCGCCACCGGCACGATTCAGTGCCTTGCTACGTCCTGTCACCAAACTCCAGGCATCCAAAGTCCTTATATGCTGCGAGCGGCTCCCGGCTTATCGCCACCACCTCACCGCTCGCGGGCGAAAAGCTGCCGAGGAGAGAAATTCCATCTCGCCGCATTCTGAGGTATCTTTCCGTTCACCCTCGCCCCTGATGGGACCCTGAACCCTCCGGCGCAAATTTCCAAACTCCGTCCCGGCTGATTTTCCATTTTCGCACATCTCCATTGCAGACCTGTGAACCCGGTGTCCATAGGGGTGTTTCCGCGGTACGGCGAAACGCATCGGCTTTCGTTCGGTCCCAACCCGCAAGCACTTCCTGGCTACCGACAATCTTCGGGGCCTGGTCGCTCAGATGAGTATGCGCCAGGAGATGACTGGTCTGGATCATGGGAGCATCTTGGTCAAGCAACACCTGAGCCCCAAAGAGATCGGAACTGGAAGCTAACTCTCCGACGCGACGCAGCCGGCCGAGCCCGTAGCGCGTGTCGCCGCCCACAAAGATGACCTTGACGTCTCGCAGGTCTGAGAAGCCCTCTTTAAAGAATACGTAGCCCACAAAGGCGACGGGAGATTCGATGTCTCGCCACCGGGGCAACACGCACTCGGTTTCGCGCAAACTGCCCTCCTCGGCGCTATCGGAATCGGGATCAATTGCGGTTCCCGGGCGGGCATCTAACAGCCGCAGGCGCATCTGACGGTTGGTGATGTCGTGCTTGCTGTCCGGCCGGTCCTCGCGCCGCCAGACCAACCCATTGTTCTCTTCATAGCGTGGCAACCAGGCCCGCCAATGTTTCCCGTCGCATTCCGCGGGAAACAGGTAGGTGAAGCGGGCGTTCTCGTGGAGCGTTGTGCCCTCCGTTTCGTAACTCGGGGAAGCATTCGCACGGCGTCGCGCCAACTCAGCCGTGAGGGCGCCCCATAGAGCGCGCGAAGGCACGTAGAGCCGGCAACGATTCAGGCTCCCTGCAGGTGGTGCGCCCACAAACAAGGGAGACTCCAGCCGCCACGTCCAGCGATAGAGCGTCCAGCTCACTGCGCCTTCGCCTCCCTGGCCTTGGCGTGATAGCGGCCATAGACGAGCGCCTGGCGGAGCAGGTCCCGCGCGAAGAGCAAGTTGTCGAGATCCGCGGCAAGCGCTTGAAGGGCGGTGAACAAGTCGCCGTCGCCGAGCAGAGGCGACTCCGCGGGGGTCTTCCGAAGGAACTTATCGAGCTCGTTGCTGACCTTTTTGCCGGCCTTCCCGCCTTGGGCATGGAGAAAGAGGAAGCAGGCATAGACGCCTTGCTCTTCCAGCACGCTCAACGCGCTGGTCAGCGTCTTGTCATCGCTATCGAGTTCGGCCAGCGCCCGGCCGAGCTTCGCGCATTCGACGTCCAGGTTCTGCATCAGGCGCCTCCTGTCTGGTTTCCGGAAACCGAAGCCTGTTTCGAAATCTCCTTCGCCGAAAGCACGTGGAGTCGTCCCATCCCGCGCGTGCCCATGCCACCGACCCCGAGGCATTCCAGATAGGGATGTGCTGCGGCCACCACATTGAAGACCGCATCCGTGTCCTTCACTGCGTCAACCGCGGCATTGCCCACCTTGAAGTGTGCCGGGTTCTTCGAGATCACCTCCCACAGGAGCACCGTAGAGCGCGGGAGCGCTTCGTAGGTAAACAGGGCGCCTTCCTCGGCTGCCCCGGTCTCCGGATTGATGGACACGGAAGTCCGCACCTCCAGATTGCTGTTGACGATGTGGGAGTAGAGCTTGTCGGAGACCACAGCGAGGCGGTCACCGATGAAGCTGGGAATCGTTGAATTCAACCACTGTTTGAGATCATTCCCCTCGGGAAGCTTCTCGACAGGCAACAGCAACCAGCCTAAGTTCAAGGGTTGTCCTTTGGTCGGGCGATGCACCACTGCGTCGCTCAGTCCGCTAATCTCGGCGCCGATGAGCCTCATCGCTCCTGGACACGTGATCCACACGGGCCCTTCACGGGTCGCCACCGGGAAGAGCAACACCTGAGCGTCGGCAAAAGCGGCAAGCCCGGCGAATCCGCCGCCCGCGCTTCGGGCGAAACCGAACACGGTACAGATGGGACAGTCAGGCTTGCCGCAATGGCCTCCCTTGCCTTGCTTGTCCGGCTGTCCCTGACCTGCGCAGTCGGGGTACTTCCCTTTGGCCATGGCGGCATAGGCCCGATAAACGCCCGCCAGGCTCGAGCCGGGAATCTTCGGCACGCGGGTGACCGGATCCCGGACGATCGACTGATCCACGCGGCCGAGCCGCCCGCCGCCCGTGCCGACGTGAATCGGGTCGACTGCCATCCCTGTGATGCGATGCGTTTTGAAGCTTTCTCCCATGCTCAATCCTCCATTCCTCGTTTCAGCCAGCCCAGATGCCATTCGATGGCCCATTCCAGAATGCCATCGCGGGCCGCTTCCACGAGGTGTTCCAGCGCCGCCCCGGAAACACCCAGCCGGTCGCTCAACACAGCACGCGCGAATTCGATCCACTCCTTGTCTGCGCCATCTACCCAGTTCCCGTCTGCGTTGCGCCAGGCAATCTGCCGCTCTTCCAACTCGGCCCACGCTCCGCGCAAGGCGCCCAGGCTCGGTGTCACGAGCTCCAGCAGAGTCCAGGTGTCCCGCATGCGCCGAAAATCGGAAAGGTACCAACCTTTGCCCTTCTCAAACCGGCGAGCGGTTGCATCGAGGAAGACGGCGGTGACGCGGCTCGGGTGGACAACGACGCCATCGCCGGCATGGAGAGCCGCGGCATGCCGGTACACTGTTCCGTTCGGATGCTGGAAGTCGCGCGCGTGCCGGAGCGCGTTATCTTCGATCTGGAAGTACGGATAGAAAACGTCATCCCGGCCGTCGGGCAATCCGGTGGGCACGAGAACCGTCTCATGGTTGCGATCCGGACGAACCAGCGTCAAAGCCGTCACCCCGTCCTTTGTGCGGCGATCCTTCACGCGCCACACTTCGGGTTTCGTTTCCGTAAGATCCGCTTCCAGGTTGCGAGCGCTCTCGATCACTGCCTGAAAGGGCGTCATCCGGGGAAATGCGACGATACCTATGCGGAGAGGCATCCGGTCCCACACGCGGCCAAACTCTTCCTGCCATTTTTCGGTCGCCGCTTCGATGCACGCTGGAGCGCATTCGAGAGGAACGAGCATCCGGAACCGCTGCGGACTGCGTTCGAGAGGAATCACCGGTGCATAGGCCGCAATCCTGTCGGGTTCGCCAGTGCTTTCAATCGTGAGAGTGCGCGTTCGGCCGTCGTCGCCTTTCATTTCGAGAGAGCGTCCTCGCAGGCTTTGCTCGGGCGATGCCGCGTCAAGACAACGAGCCAGATTGCAAATCGTCACGAATCGGCCGAGGTCGGCCCGGTACAGAACCTCGAACGGAGCGTCTCCCAGCCGGCCGGCGTAGGTCTCCCGGTCCTCCCAGCCGCCGCCCTGCCCATCCGGTGCCAGCAGTAGCCGCCGGACCCTCCAGCGATTGGGATGAGCAGAGGCTATCTCACGGAAGCGGATCAACAGTTCATCAAAGAAGGTCTCAGCAGCGCGCCAGAAGCGGTGGATGCGGCCAGGCGACGGCAATTTGCGAAAGAGTTGATGGACGATCCACCGTGCTCGCGCATCATCGTCAAGTTGCCCCCATTCCGGCGCGCCGGAACGGTCCTCGACGATCTTAGAGAAGAAGCTGTCCCATTTCGATTCGTGCCGGTAGCCTTCTTGCAGGCTGCGGAGGACCGGATCATTCGTGTCGAGGCTCGGAAGCTTCGCCCGAACATACTCAACCAAAGATGCGAACGGTTTGGCAAGGTCGATCGGGTTGTCGCGATTATCTAGCGTGGCGTTGAAGCGCCGCCACTCGCTGATGCTTTGCGCACGGAGGGAATCAACCTGGTCGCCGCCAATCCATGCTTCGATCTCGAGGCTGAAGCTCAGAAAAGCGACCCGATCATTGTTATCGGCGACCTCGGAGATCCAGATCGTGTCCCCGTCACCATTTAGCCAGGCATCGAGCCGCCCTTTGCGCCGATCCGCGCACACCGCGCAGACGCGCTGCTTACGGTCGTTCTCAGTTCGGTCATTCGTTCCAAGTTGATTGAACCGCACCTGGCAGACGGGACATACGTGGCCTCTGGCCGAGCCGGGCTCCGGGACCGTCCACGTCCGGTGCAGGGGAATAGCGAGAATCGTGCGCGCTTTGCGAAGTTCAGCTACCATGCCGACGAACGATCGCGTGGAGCCGGACAGCAGCGTGAGTGGCGGTGTCTCTAACCGTTTGCCCCTTGCAAAGTCTTCTACTTCGACTTCTATCTCACCTCGGAGTGATTCGGCGGACGCATCGTCGAGGCTGCTTTTGGAATTTTGACTGGTCGCGTCGAGGCGCAGGTTCGGGAACGTGAAGGCGAGCGTCTCGTCATCCCGGTAGATCAGGGAACCCGCCGCAAGGTCTACTTCGATCAAGCGCCGGACTTGATCAAAGAAGCCGTCGATGTCACGCCGGGCGCCTGCCCAGTCGCCGATCTTCACAGCGCGCGCTTCGTAGTGGCGGCTGCCAAGACCGATCGTAAGCACGCGCCAGCGCGTCTGCTGCTTCAGGTTATTCCACTCGTTGCACCCCGCCAACAAAGCTCCAGCCACGGCAGATTTAAACAGGGCTGCCGCAACGTAGGATTGATCCCACAGTGTCACGTCGTTGTTCGGCAGCCGTGTTTCAGCGAGTGTGGAAAGGAACGCCCCGCGCAGCCAGCCGTCAGAGCCGATAGCAGCCTCGCGCCATTGCTGCCACGGATCCACGTCTGTGCCTGCTGTCTTAACGAGCTGGTGTAAATCGTCGAGCAACTTCCCGATGCGCTCCAGGAGCCTTTCGAAGGCGCCCGGCGCCAGGATGGGCGGCGGATCGGCAAGGAGATTCCTCACCGGATGCCCAAACGGCGAAGCCAGCCACATGTGCGTGACGTCCTGGCCAAGGTACGCCGAGGTGGAGGAAGGCAGGTTCTTTTCGATGCCTGAGGCCATCGCGTGGGCAGCCTGTAGGAAGCCGACCAAGCTGCTCTCTGATTGCCCCGCGTCGTACTTCTCCAGAAATTCGGCTAAGCTGCCGGGCAGAGATAACCCGCTGTTGGACAACCTGAGCCAGGCGAGCCGGTCGCTCCAGGCGGGCACAAGGGCTTTGTGCCAGTCCTTGGGCTTGTAGCTCACGCCGGCGTCCCCGTGATGTCGGAGGAAATCGGGGTGCGCTTTCCCGGTCATGTGGAGCCAGCCAATGGCTTCGCAGGCCAGCAGGAGCGACCGGCTTTCCCGGAGTTTGTTGACCATCGTTTCTTGGGCCGGAACACTCATCTGTGATCGACCTCTGATGAAAGCAGAGTATCGAGCCCGTCCTTCAACTTTTGGAGAGGGTGCTCTTGTCTCCACTCCCCGCCATTGGCTCGGGCTTCTATCACTTCTGCAATACCCCAGCCGGCGGTACGCTTGGCGGAAGAACCTTAGACTGTGAGGAGTTGTTCGGCTGCATCGAGCAGCTTTTGCAGCGCATCGATGCGTTCGGCAACTCCAAGGCCATCGTCGCCTGGAAGGGGCGCATAAAGCAGGCGCAGCACGCCTTCGGTGCCCGACGGAACGACTTCGTAGAGAATGGGCTGCGTGCCCGCGCGTGTCTTCCGGCTATGCGGATTGATCACCTCAAAGCCGATCTTGTCGAACCAGGTCGGATAGAAGGCCAGCGACCCTTGCCGGAAATCTTCTTTCTCCCCTTTCTCGTTGCCGAACAAGTGCACTTCGCAGGCCTCGGCCTTCCTTCGTTGTTCTTCGTCCTGTATTGGGGCGGGACCGATCAGCCCGGTGTGCACGCGAAATGCCCACCGCAAGAGGCCCTTCCAGCTTGCCGCTGACATGTAAGGAACCCCAAACACCCGGTCCTTGCGCACCGGGTTGTCGAGAACGTGGAATGGGCGGTCGTCCTTCGAGTACCAGGGCGAAAGCAGCTTAAACTTGATTTCGATAGCAAGCCAGTGCTTTAGGAGAGGTGCTCCAAGGTCCGGATCCAAATTGAGCTCGGAGGGAAGTTGGAGCGTACCGGCAGCCGCACGCTTCCGATAGCAGTCCCGCGCCTCATTTTTGGACTGGCCACCACGCGCATTGAAAGCCGTGCAGCCGTCAACGAATCCCGACGCCAGCCCGCCCGGTAAGGCCGACGTCGTCGGGCATGCCTGGAGAGATGCCAGTTCAGCATACAGATCAAACTTCATCGAGCACCTCCCTTAGCGTCGGCCAACAGACGGTCAAGAATGGTTGGACCTGTGAGGAACTCGTTGTCGGCGAGGCCTGACCAGACGCTCCTCAACCGCTGGTGCATGGCGTCCAGAGTCATCAGGCCGGGTTTCACGAATCCGAATGTTCGGGGCGGATTCTTGAAGCTGAAGACCTTTTTGCTCTCTCCTTGCCCGCCGGCTAGCCACTTCTCAGGCTGCGCAGACGGATTCCCATCGCTATAGCGCCTCGGGTGTCCCCGGGTTTGGGGACACCTTGTCGGCGGGTTGTGTATGTTTCCGCAGTCGGTGCACGTCTTTCGCTGGTCGCGGTCGAGGATCCTATTGAAAGTGCTACTGGTCGGACTCTCCCGTGTGAGGAATTTCCCTCCAACGCACCAGAAGTTCTCAATCGATGCCCAGCCGAAATCGCCATGGTCGACTGATCGCCAACCCGATACTACGTAGCTCTGGAGAGCCTCTTTCTTCATTGACGGGACATCAGGACGCTGCTCAACAGCGATCAGCCCGTAATCCTGATGATGTGGTTGATTGCTCCGATTGTTCTCATCGGAAGGCTTCAGAGCCGTTTTTCCGCCGATAGCACCATAATCCGCGATCAGGCGCAGGGTGAGGTCAAGCAACGCCCACTCCTCGTCACGCATCGGACGAAGCGGCGTGAAACGAAATTGGAACTTCTCATCCTTCTTGATCTGATCCCGTTTGATCTTGCCGCTTTCATCCAAAACGTCGAACCGGAACTTCCTGGCCCAGCCCGTGCATCCGAATAGCTCGCATACCACACAGTGCTTACCATTGTTGTCGGGACACCGGCTAGCGAGGTCCGACGGGTCACATGCGCTGCCGCCCAGCCCGCGTACCAGGACCTCGAACCACCAGCGGAGCGAACCAAGCAGGCCCGTCGCAATCGTGCGGTCATCTTTGCGATTTACGTCGCCGGTCCAGATTGGGGTCAGAGCCCTCAGCCTCCAGTTGCGCTGGACATCCATAGGGAAGCCTCAAAAACGAAGCTGGTTTGGGGACATTCTACACAAGCGCTGGGAAGCTGTCACCTTGTGGTAAACACGGGGTATTCACCGATCTCACCTTCCAGGTAACGAGCCAGCAGCCGGACTTGTATCTCAAGCAGGCGGCGGTAACTGACACGATACTCGAAGACAGGATGCGTGACAAGCGTATCCATGCGCAATTCGTAGGCATGGAAAAAAGATTTTCTGCCTTTCGGCGTCAGGGCCACGGCCGGGCCGGCCTGAACGAAATCCCGCGGCGTCACCATGCGCGTGTTGATGGCGGTGAGCACGGCCGAATCGGCGATCAGAGGGCGGAAAGGCTCCATCAGGTCGAGAGCAAGCGCCGGCCGGCCGAAGCGCGGTTGGAGATAGAAACCTATGTACGGATCGAATCCCACCGCGTAGCAAGCGATCGTAAAGTCTTTGGTGAGCAAGCTGTAGGCCAGTGACAGCATGGCATTCACTGCGTCTCGCGGCGGGCGGCGGTTGCGGCACGAAAAGTCAAACCGGAACTGCAAGGCTCCCTTATCGCCATCCTCTTCCAGCTTGATCATTCCGGCGAAATCGGCGAAGTAGGCCCGCGCCGCGTTGCCCTCGATGCCGAGCAGTTCCTCCAGGCTTCGAGCGCGCTCGGCCTGCTCGGCCATTTGCTTGAGGCTCCGCAGCGATTGCGAATTGGGCTCGGTATGATTGCGCTGCAGCATCGTGCGCTGGTTGCGAATCTTGCCCGCCACCAAACGGCGTGCCAGGGCAAGCTGGAACCACTCTTCATCGGCAAACCGAAACTGAGCTTTGCGCAGGAAAATATTCTTCGCGTTGAGACCGGTGGTGATGCCGTAGAACCATCCGCTCTGAGAGAAATAGCAGATGGGAATCTCCGCCTCGCAAAGAGCCTGGATAGTCTAAGTGGTAAGTTGAACGTTCCCCATCACGTTTAGTTGGCAAATCTCGGCGATGCGAACGTCCTGGCGTGTATCCTCCTTGTCGCGCACTTGGAGCACACCGCCGCTTTTCCCCACTCGTGCCCCCTGCGTGTTGAGATAAAGGGGGCGGAGATCGTCGCGCGGCGTTACAAGGCGGCGCGGCTCGGCATGCGAACATTCCGCGGCTTCGCCAGCTTCCGCCGGGAAAAGGTTAAGCTGGATGGCAGCCGTCTCCTGAGCCAGCGTCACTCGCAGTGTGTTGGTTTCATCCGGTAGACAGATGCCGACCAGCGAGCAGCCCGGACACTTGGGCGAATCTTCGAGTGGCGACGGAATAGCCCCGGAGCGCGCCAGTTCCCAAGCCTGAGCAATGGCGCGTTCGGTTTCGGAGAGTAAATTGTCGTCAAAGGCCACGCGGACTCTCTGGCGCGTCCGTACGTAATAGACCACGCCTTCTTCGCAGGCATAACCATTCTCGCTCAGGATCAGCCCCTGCACTGCAAGCTGGACGCGGTCCGTCGGCCAAAGCTCAATGCCGCTATCGGTTTCGCGCGGATGTCCGTGTTTGTAATCGACCGGCGTAACCGAGCCCTCCAAAACTTCCACCAGGTCCATTTTGGCAATGACGCGCAGGCGCTCACTCGAAAGCGTGACAGACCTCGAATGGATGACTTCGCTTCCTGCATCCTCCGGACGTGGCAGTTCGTCGGTTTTGGCGTCCACGCGCTGATGCTGGAGCGTGCCTTCGACCGTATCCACGCTTTCCCGGAAGACGCCATCGACCCACTCGTAGAAGAACAAGCGAGGACAATAGACGAACTCGTTTACCATCCGTGCCGGCAGATAGTCTGGCAGGTCACGCTCCGTTCTCTGTACGATTTCCGCAAGAGCTCCCCTGAAACCCTTCCTCTAAGCCCCAAGCCCCGGGCGTTGTCAGGAGAGTGTGTCGAACCTGATGCTCCTTCCATGTCTTCTGGGGCTGCGTTCACACCACGATGCAAGGCGCATCGAGAGCTACGTAGGGCCTGCCCAGCGCCGTGATCACCCGATCACCGCGACCCTCCGCCGGACCCAGATTCACGAAAAGCACCTGGTCCTCGTCATGATGGATAATCTGGGAGAGTTCATTCCGGCACCGTGCCAAGTCTGTCGGAGTAAGCTGGCACTCGAAAACCGAATATTGCAGATGATCGCCATAGTTCCGCATGGCTTTGAAGACCTTATGCAACCGCTTTTCGTCCGAAATGTCGTAACACACCAAATAGCTGATCCGCATAAGACTCCACGTTAATGCAACGGAGGGTCTCCGTTAAGAAGTTTTCGGCTGTCATGGGCCCACACTTTAAAAGCGTAAACCAGGCCTTTGCAACCATTTGCGATGGATTAAGATCACCCGCTATTTATACGGCTTCCGTCGCATTCAGGGGTTATGATGAATTGCCATTAATGGCGATGGATTTTGATTGAGGGGTACACCCAAAAGGACACCAAACTTGCATGGCCGACAAGTACTCTACGGTATAAAGGGATAGCATCTAGTGTAGTGCGTCACACGGATCGTGACTTATTCAGCTTGGCTCTTGCGCGTTTGACTTTCTCCAGGATGTCGGAAGCTTTGGCCGTCCAGATGAAAGGGTTCGGCTTCTGATAAGGCCGGGCTATATAGCTTTCAATGGCCGCGATCAGCTCGTGCACGCTGGCAAAGCTGCCGCGGCGAATCCGCTGGCTGCGGAGGTCGCGAAAGAACCGCTCGATCATGTTGAGCCAGGAGGCGCCGGTGGGTGGGTGTTTTCTCCTCCAGCCGTTGGAGGAACTTCAACCCTTCGCGATGCGGATGCCGGGGCATGCCAGCACCGATCACGCTGCCGTCCAGGATGTTGAGCGCGGCGAACAGCGGGGTCATCCCATGCCGTTTATAGTCATGCGTCCTCGTGGCCAGGCGCCCCGGCGCGAGCGGCAGCCCCGGCTGCGGGCGGTCCAGCACCTGGATTTGGCTCTTTTCGTCCACCGCGAGCACCAAAGCGTGCACAGGAGGATTCCGGTAAAGGCCCACAATATCCTCCCGCTTTTCGGCGAACGCCGGGTCGTTGCTGAGCTTGAAGGTCTTGGTTCGATGCGGCTTCAGCCCGTGGACCCGCCAGATGCGTCGCACCGTGGCCTCGCTCACGCCCGTCGCTCGTGCCATCGCGCGTGTGCTCCGTGCAGTTAAGCTCGGGCACATAGTGACGGAATAAATACGCAACCCCTTGCAAACAAACGCTTCACTTAGCCGACCGCGGAAGTTGGGTTAATCCGTTCGCCCCGCAATTCTCTCCGCTGGCAATCCACAATCTCTCGTAGCGATGCTGCCGCCTCCATTCCCAGCCTCGCGGGCCTTCCCTGCTGTTCATCAGCAATCGCGACTTTGACGAACCGTGGTTTTATGACACTCGTGTTTTGAGGCCTGTTTCAGAGGTTTGCAGATAGTTTTGCGAAGGAAAAGTTTAGTCCGGCCGCTGAGCGGTGCTTGTCCTTCCCGCCCTATTCGAAGATCGTCGTCAGCTTTGCGAGGACTTCTTCCATGATTGTTTCCGGGATGCTCTCCAGTCTTCTGCCGGCGCGCGCGCCCAGGTCGAGCGCACGGGGCTGGTCACATCTGACCACGCCCGTTGTTTTTGTTCCGGCCCCCGTCAGGGAGACGGCAAACCCGGCGGTCCGCGCGAAACTGCCCCCGCTGGTGATAGGTAAAACCACAGGGACCTTCGTCACCCGGTTGAAGGCTTCCGGGGACACGATCAGTAC
Source organism: Terriglobia bacterium (assembly GCA_035652895.1). GTDB lineage: Bacteria > Acidobacteriota > Terriglobia > UBA7540 > UBA7540 > SCRD01. The sequence continues at coordinate 7,927 of DASRCX010000046.1, read as the reverse complement.
CGGGCGCCGCCCCTTTTGTTCGTGTCCCGCAGTAGGGTCAAGGCATACCAGCCAGATCTCGCCCCTCTTCATCAGATCAACTCTCCCCCTGACGGCCGATCAGAGAGCCATTCCCGATCTTCCTTGCTGCGCCGGGACTTCGGGTTGCACTGGGCAAGAAGCTCCGCCAGGGTATACCGGGGCCGCCGCTCGGGCTCGACGACCAACCGGTCGCTTTCGACCGCGATGCCAACCTTGGTCCCAGCCTCGAGGCCGAGGACATCCAACAGGGCAGGCGGCACGGCCAGCATCACCGAGCCCCCGACCTTCCGCAATTTCGTTGTGTGCATGGTCACTCCCAATAGTTATATTATAGTATAACTCAAGCCAGTGGCCGCAGCAACCCGCTTCCGTCGCTGCGGTGTCAAGGCCTGCCCTGAGCAAGAGGTGTCTATTCCTGGCTGGCACATTGATCCTTCAGCAGCTTGCAGATGCTGGCCCTGCTCACCTGATACTTTCTTGCCAGTTCCTTCAGGTGTGATTGTCAACTGAAAATTCCCCCAGGACTTTTCTGCCCTGAAAATTCCGGTCAGGCAGCGACTCGGGATTCGAGCGTGACCTTATGACCCAGAGCTTCCAGGCGTCTCACGTAATAGCGAGTCAAGCGTTGGGGTTCGAGACGATCGAAGAAGTCGCCGCCGAGATCAGCGTAGGGGGTGCCCTCTTTCAACAGATGGTAGAAAATGACGAGCATCGAATGGCCCACCGCTGCCAAGCCTTCCAGTCAGGCATCGTGCAGCACGAAATTGAAATTTGTCGCTGCTTCATGAATAAACCGGGCTAAAAGGTTACCGCCTGCGGATGCCGGTTGCTGGCTGGTACACCTGGCGCGGCGAATGCATCGAAGGTCGTGGTGTCGCGCCAGATGTTGAGGTTGATCTGACCCGCGAGGCGCTGGCGCAAGGTATGGACAGGCAGTTGCAAGCGGCGGTAAACGGTGTCGTGTTCGCACAATCCGCCACGAGTTAGCAGAGAGAACATCCGTTCTGCGATTACCCTACCATAAACCGAAAATACCGCCACGCTTCCCCGCCATGCCTCGTTGCGAGCACATGCTGCCCAGGTGAAACAGAAGAAAGGTCCATGGTCAACCGTAAAACGGTCAGCCCGTTCTCAACTTGGGCCGTCGCCCTGAACGTTGCAATCGGCTGCGCGTCGTCCGCTGAAGTTCTCGCCAGTCACTGGGAGGAATTCCTTCCCAAACACGAAATGCCCTCCCGAAAGAATTGGGATCTTCAAAGCCGAGCAGGTACGCCGCTTCATTTAACTCAAGAGCGGAGTTGCTGAGATAGTAGCGGGCCATCTGGTGGCGCGTTTCATCAAGCAATCGTTGATAGCTGGATCCGGAATTCTGTAAGCGGCGCTGCAAGGTACGCGGGGTTATATGCAGGGCCCGGGCGACCTCGTCGATCGAGGGGCGGTGGCCCGTGAGCCTGTCCTGAATGGCGCGGCGCACTAGCTCGAGAAAACTATCCTCAGCCTCGCATTGCTTCAAATGTTTCTCAAACTGCGGCACAAGCAAATCCAACAATTCCGCGTTTCTGGTGATAAAGGGCATTGTGGCATCCGAAGCGCGAAAGATTATGGCGTTAGACGGTGCATTGAACACGGCTTCACAACCGAGACTGCGCTCGATCTGCCTCCGGTTTGGGCGCTCTTGAACATACTCCACTCGCACCGGGTTGACCTCGGTACCGGTTCCATGCTGTGCCAGGGAGCGCGTCCAGGAGAAGCAGTAGTAGTCCGTCAGCACCGCTGGCTCGGCTTCTACGGCCAGCAGCCATCGGAAGCTGATCCTAAATTCGTGCGAATCGAGTTGCGTCAGAATCTCTTCCGGAGCGGTCAGTTTCTTATAGCGAGCCATGTGCTCGGAAGCCGCCACCAGATTTTCTGTGGACAGAGCCGCAATCGCCATCGCGTGGAACCGCTCCATCTTTGTTTCGACTCCGAGTTTGATTCCGATCAAAGGATCCGCGCTCACCTGCTCAATCGATCGCCACAGCGCGAACAATTCCTGGGTCGAGACAAGAATCCTTGTCTGTTCGAACAGATCGCGCGGGAGTCCAGCTTTGCGAAGAACTGCCTGGACAGATACACCGATCTCCGGAAGTTTGACGGCGAGACGGCCGGGGACACGAAAATGCTTGAGCAAGCGATCCCTCAGCTTCGAGCGTAGCAGAACTCTATGCATCCCAGCAAGCAATACGCGACAGAATGGCTGCTAAACGCGCCTAACACAACGATAACCAGTTGTCGCAATCCGAAGCATCTTTGTCGTAGTTTGCATGGTAATACTTTGGCCGCTCGCATTAAGCTAGGCGTATCCAGATCGGCTGTCTCCGAGCTGGGGAAGGGATTTTGCGATGACTACGTATAGATTCTGTGGTCGCCACTTCGCTGCTTGCATCGTTCTCTCAGTCGCTTTTCCACGGACCGCGGCTGCAGCGGAAATTGTCATTGGTGACGAAAAGTCGCGCCCGGAGAGCCTAACCGTGGCACCGGGCGGTGTACTGGTTGTTGGGAGTGCCAGTTCGCCTTTTATATATAAGGTACGCCCGGGTTCGTCCGTTGCCGAGAAGTTCATTGACGTTAGTGCCGAGGGCGCAGGAACTTCTTTCCTCGGCGCGTTGGCAGATGCCGCTAACAATACGTTATGGGCTTGTCAACGGATCGGCACTCCGAACGGGTCTCCAATGCGCGGGAAGAGCGCTCTGCGAGCATTCGATCTCTCGACCGGCGAGCCCAAGCTCCGTTGGGACCTCCCAGGGGACAACACGGCTTGCAACGATTTCGCTTTGGGCCCAGATCATGCGCTATACATCACCGACACTTTCGGCGGCAGAATTTTCAAGCTCCCCGCGGGAGCATCGGCGGCAAAACTCTACCTCGAACATCAGGCACTGAAAGGCGTTGATGGCATCGCATTCCTGAATGGGGTGCTTTACGTCAACAACGTGTTCTCGGGCAAGTTGTACCGCATACCCGCTAACGCTGGAGGCGAAGCAGGACAGCCAATTGAGATCTCCACAGATCAACCTCTCAAAGGCCCTGATGGTATGCGCCCTGCCAATGGCACGCTCTTCCTGGCTGAGAACGGCGCGGGGATGATCGCGTCCTTGACGATCAGCGGAGACCGGGCGATGGTCACGGTGCTGAAGGATGGGCTGAAAAGGCCGACTGGGATCGAACCGGCGGGCGACACGGTCTGGTATACCGAGCTCGATGCGGGCAAAGTCGGCTCAATCCCAATGCCTGGAACACAAGTCCAATCGAGACCACTACTCACGGGTCAGTCTGCCTTCACCGATTGGAACCAACAGGCGCCTGGAGTTCGGCACAAGATTACCCTTGCCGACCTCCCGCAGCCGAAACCAGAAGAATCGGTGAGGAATCAACCGACCGTTATCGCTCGCCCTAAGGATGCTTTACCGATTGCTCCACCTGGATTCAAGGTGACACTCTATGCCGGCGGTGACAATGGGCCGCTGCAGCGCTATCAGGTGACCGAGCACATGATGCCAGCCCTTGGAACTTTCACCCAACCACGGATCATCCGCTCCGCTCCCAATGGTGATCTGTTTGTTGCGGATTCGGGCGTCGGAGCCATCGACGTCCTGCGCGGCGTCGGATCCGATGGTAAATATCAACAATTCGAACACTTCGCGACTGGCCTCGACCATCCGTTCGGCATTGCGTTCTATCCTGCCGAGGATCCTCGCTACATTTACGTGGCGAACGCCACGACTGTCGTCCGGATCCCTTATCACAATGGTGACGTTCACGCCTCGGGCCCACCCGAGACCGTTATTCCCGATATTCCGGGTTATGCGCAGCTTGCGGGCGGTGGACATTGGACCCGAGATGTGGCATTCACAAAGGATGGCAGGCACCTGCTAGTTTCGGTCGGATCCGGCTCCAATGTCGATGATCCCGATACTCATCCGAGCGAATTTCACCGCGCTGCTGTGCTCGAATACACGCCGGAGGGCAAGTTTGAAAGGGTTTACGCCCACGGAATCAGGAACTGCGTGGGTGAGGCTGTCAACCCGATTACCGGCGACCTCTGGTGCTCCACGAACGAACGTGATGGTCTCGGAAATCACCTCGTCCCGGACTATGTCACCAGCGTTCCCGAGGGGAGCTTTTTTGGATGGCCCTGGTACTACATGGGCGGCCACCACGACCCGCACTTACCTGATCCCTGCGCCAATGGCACGGGGTCTAACCCACAACGTACTTCGCCGCTCAGCAAAGAAGAAGCAGCGAACTGCCAGCGTGTAGATATATCGAGTAAGGTGCGTACTCCGGATGTGTTGGTTCAGCCGCATATGGCCTCGCTCGAGATGGTCTTTTATCCCGCACTTGGGTCCATCACGGGCAATGGACAGTTCCCGCGCGAGTACCAGGGAGGCATTTTCGTCGCCGAACATGGCTCCTGGAACCGCGCCAATCGAGCTGGCTACGAGGTAATTTTTATCCCAATGGAGAACGGTCATGCGAGTGGCGAGTATGACGACTTCTTGACCGGTTTTGTGACTAAAGACGGTAGGGTTTGGGGCAGGCCCGTAGGCGTGGCGGTGGGCAAAGATGGTTCGCTTTTCGTGGTCGATGATGGGAGCCGCACTATTTGGCACGTTCAATGGATTGGCAGATAGGAATAGTCGCGTAAAGAAGAAAAAACTTGAAGAAAATGATCTCGAGGTTTCCGAACTTGAATTCGATTCAAAACGGACCCCGATATAGAAGGCCTTTGCGAGATGCGGAGGATAGAACGATAGGAAGGAGTGAATCGCCTACAGAACGCAACTGCAGTGTCAGGCAAGTATCCTGGAGGATGCGGCTTCTTTTGTGTGTCGTTGTAGGGACGATCGCATTGGGTAGAAATGCCGCTGGGCAGCAGAAGCCGCCTACTGTGCGCGTAGATACGGGCCTTCTACAAGGCGCGTTTGAGGACGGCGTGATTGTCTACAAGGGGATTCCCTTTGCAGCGCCACCCGTGGGAGAACTGCGGTGGCGGCCGCCTCAGCCTGTTGCGAGATGGGTTGGCGTCCGTCAGGCCACAAAGTTCGCGCCGGACTGCATGCAGGAACAGTTCGGTTTACCGCGCTCACAGCCCGGCATTTCAGCCACAGGAAGCGATGCGTCAACTGTACAGACAATGCCTCCACCCTCTGAAGACTGTTTGTATCTGAATGTATGGACTCCGGAGAGTGCCAAAGCAGGGGCGATGCTACCGGTGATGTTTTGGATCTACGGGGGAGGATTTGTCGCCGGCTCCAGTGCGTCGCCTATGACCTCGGGGACACAGTTTGCCAAGCACGGTGTCGTGCTAGTCGCTGCCAATTACCGCCTGGGGCGGTTTGGCTTTTTTGCCTTTCCCGCGTTGAGCCGCGAACACCCGGAAGAGCCCAAGGGCAATTACGCGTATATGGACCAGATCGCAGCGCTCCAGTGGGTCAAACGAAACATTTCTGCTTTTGGAGGCGATCCGAACAACGTTACGATCTTTGGATTCTCCGCGGGCGGCGTCTCAGTACACAGCCTCCTCACGATTCCAATGGCGCGCGGCCTCTTCCAGAAGGCCATTGTTGAATCTGGCGGCTCACGCGACGGCGTGCTTACGGCGCGGCCTATGAACAAGAATGGTGTGGATCCGAACTATCCGATATCGGCTGAGACGATTGGAATCCAGTTCGCGCGCTCGATGGGAATCGAAGGCACGGATCGAGCCGCATTGGCACGTCTGCGCAAGCTCACCTCAGAGGAGGTTCTTCATGGGACATCGAACAGTCCCTCTTACGAGACGACACCGATCTTTGACGGAAAACTGATTACAGAAACGGCAGAAGCTGCCTACAAAGCAGGCCGTCCACCACACGTTCCAATTATGATCGGAAGCAACTGTGCCGATTCAGCGGGTCCGCGAATCAGGGCGACCACCAAGGAGCAACTGTTTGCACATTTCGGTAAATGGAGTGCTCAGGCCAGGATGGCTTATGATCCTGAAGGAAAGGCACAGCTGGCTACCCTGTTATCCGAGGTGAACAACGACTTTGGCCAAGCTGAGCCGGCCCGTTTCGCGGCGAGAGCATTTGCCGCTAACGGTTCGCCGGTTTATCTATACCGATTCTGTTATGTGCAAACTGCACTACGGGACCGGTTGCCGGGAACTCCTCATGGTGGAGAAATTCCATTCGTATTTGGTACTTTGGGCTTCAGAGGTTTCGGCCCGCCGATTCCGCCGACGGTGGAGGATGAAACCGTTGCCAGAATGGTGCAAAGCTACTGGGTAAACTTTGCAGAGAGCGGAAATCCGAATGGCCCTGGCTTGCCGGTCTGGCCGCATTACAACCCTAACCAAGATCTGATCTTTGTATTCCATCCAGACGGCTCAGCTAGTGCCATCGTCGATCCCTGGAAGCCGAGACTTGATGTGATGCAATTGGCCACCGAATCCGGGCACCGCGCCGATCCGTAATGCAAGCGTGTAAGGGTAGCAGTTCAGCGAGCAGCGAACCTAAGCTTCAGCAAAAGAGACATGCTAAGAATCGAAAAGAAGCGTACATTAGGAAACAAACTGCAAGTGTCAGCCATCGGCCTCGGCTGTATGAACATGACCTCAGCCTACGGTCCGGCAGCCGACAGGGCCGAGATGATCCGGCTGATCCGCTTAGCCCATGAAATGGGCGTGACGCACTTCGACACGGCCGAGGCCTATGGACCCTTCACTAACGAAGAACTGGTGGGCGAAGCGATCCAACCTATCCGCAGCCAAGTTACAATCGCCACCAAATTCGGCTTCGAGATTGATCCTGTCACAGGCAAGCGCGGCCCCGGAACGAACAGCCGCCCCGAGCATATAAAGGTTGTGGCCGAAGCATCTCTCCGTCGTCTGCGGGTGGAGGCCATCGACCTCTTCTACCAGCACCGCGTCGACCCGAATGTGCCTATCGAGGATGTCGCTGGAGCCGTGAAAGCGTTGATCGCCGAAGGCAAGGTCCGGCATTTTGGCCTTTCGGAAGCCTCGGTGCAGACCATACGCCGCGCCCATGCAGTTCAGCCTGTCACCGCGGTGCAAAGCGAATACTCACTCTTCCACCGCGAGCCCGAGGCCGAGCTGATGCCCGCACTGGAAGAGCTCGGAATCGGTTTTGTGGCCTTCAGCCCACTCGGCGCAGGCTTCCTTACTGGCACGATCGACGAGAACACCCAATTCGGCCCTACCGATTTCCGCAACATGGTACCGCGCTTTGCACCTGAAGCGCGCAAGACCAACATGGCCTTGGTGAAAGTGGTTAAGACATTCGCCGATCGAAGAGGTGCAACACCGGCACAGATCGCACTTGCCTGGCTGCTGGCGAAAAAGCCTTGGATCGTGCCCATCCCAGGAAGCACCAAGTTGCATCACCTTGAGGAAAACCTCGGAGCAATTCACGTCGAGCTGACTGCCACTGATCTCAAAGAGATTGATGAAGCAGTTTCGAGGCTGAAACTTGAAGGAGCTCGTTTGCCTGAACCTTTTCTCAAGATGACCGGGCTGTGAAAACGCAGTACATGGATTAACTGCGTAATGCTTTTACAGGAACCATTCAAACTACGGAATGGAGAATTCAGAATAATGAGAAAAATATTTCTTGCTGTTATCCTCGCTGCTGTCGTTGGCGTCAACGCTTGTGGAGCGCTGCGGGCCAGAAACAATTTCAAAAGATTCCTCTAATACTACTACGTTAAGTATCCTTGACCTTCTGCGAAGGAGGTGTTCCGCTGCGGTTCATGACCGCGAGCGAAATCGAGAAATGCCGGATCCGTTTGGAACAATTCCTGGCCGACCTGCTGGCGCCGTTGGGTCGGACCGAGCGACGTCGGTGGAGCTCGGTGTAGGTGCGGG
>DASRCX010000045.1:0-123848 GCA_035652895.1 Terriglobia bacterium | reverse complement strand
GACGCTGCCGCCGGGGACGGAGATGGTGATGCCGGGTGACAACGTGACGCTGGAGATCGAGTTGATTACGCCGATCGCCATGGAGAAGGGGCTGCGGTTCGCCATCCGCGAGGGCGGCCACACCGTCGGCGCCGGCTCCGTCACCGAAATCATTCAATAAAAGAACCTCTGGTGGTTTAGGCAATGCGTGATATCATTACTTTACAGTGCAACGACTGCAAGAATCGCAATTACACGACAACCAAGAACAAGAAGAAGCACACAGACCGGCTGGAGATCAAGCGATTTTGCCCGACGTGCAGGCATCACACGGCGCATAAAGAAGTAAAGTAAGGCAGCGGGGATGAGTGGTGCGCGCTCAGCACAGGCGGTCGGGGATTGAGCGATTCCGGCACTTGTGACGGTACAGAATGCGTTATTTTCGGAGGGGCGTCAGATCAACGGCTAATCTGCCGGTCTCCAAAACCGGTCATGGGGGTTCGAATCCCTCCGCCCCTGCCAGTCGAACGTAATTCCAGCCCCGCGGCGGCGTGGCTTGTGAAAACTGAAGTGCAGAGCGGAAAAGGCATCGTATGGCCAATGAGTTGACAATGAGCAAGGATTGGGCTGGCAGGCTCCGGAATTACGTCAGCGATGTGCGCGCGGAGATGAAACGGGTCACCTGGCCCGGCAAGCAGGAAGTTTACGGTACCACTGTGATGGTGATCATTACAACCTTCCTGTTCGGGTTCTATTTTATGATTTGCGATGAGGTTTTTTCCCGGCTGATTTCCTTTATCCTGAAATGGGGGAAGTCGTTATAGAGCCTGAACAGCACAAGCCCTGAAAATGGAAAAACACTGGTACATTATCCACACTTATTCGGGATTTGAAAGGAAAGTCGCGGAGTCGCTGAAAAGCCGCATTGCCGCGGAAGGACTTTCCGATAAGTTCGGCGAAATTCTGGTGCCCACCGAGGACGTAATCGAAGTAAGGCAAGGCAAGAAGGTTGTGACGCCGAAACTCTTCTACCCAGGCTATGTGCTGGTTGAAATGGAAATGAATGACCAGACCTGGCACGTGGTGCGGTCAACGCCGCGCGTGACAGGGTTCGTCGGCTCGGGCTCGACGCCCACGCCGCTTTCACTGGAAGAAGTTGACCGCATTGTGCACAAGATCGAGGTTGCGGCCGAAAGCCCCAAGCCGAAGCTTGAATTCGAAAAGGGCGAGAGCGTCAAGATCACCGAAGGGCCTTTCAAGGACTTTACGGGAGCTGTTGAGGAAATCAACACGGACCGGTCAACGCTGCGCGTAATGGTGACCATCTTCGGACGTGCCACGCCCGTGGAACTGGATTTTTATCAAGTGGAAAAGGTATAAAGGCCATGGCAAAAAGAGTCGTCGCAATGGTAAAGTTGCAGATTCCCGCCGGAAAAGCAACCCCTGCGCCTCCGGTGGGCCCCGCGCTCGGCCAGCACGGCGTGAACATCATGGAATTCTGCAAGGCCTTCAACGCCAAGACGTCCTCGAAGGACCAGGAAGGCCTGGTCATTCCCGTGGTGTTGACGGTCTATCATGACCGCACCTTCAGTTTCGTAACCAAGACCCCGCCCGCTTCGGTCCTTCTAAAGCGTGCTGCGGGCATCGCCAAGGGATCAGGGGAGCCCAACAAGAACAAAGTGGGGACCGTCACGGAAAAACAGGTGGAAGAAATCGCCCGGCAGAAAATGCCTGATCTGAACGCGCGTGACCTCGCGGCAGCTGTCGCTACGATCAAGGGGACCGCGCGAAGCATGGGGCTGGAAGTCGTTGCCTGAAGAAATCAGGCGATGAGGCAACAGGATCAGGAAGGAGGATCGAGAAAGTTGGGGAAGAAATACGAAGCCAGCAAGAAGTTGATTGATAAGCCTGCTTATCCGCTTCCCGAAGCGATGCCTCTGGTGAAAAAGGCGTCCTACGCAAAATTCGATGAAACCGTTGAGGTGGCGATCCGCCTTGGGGTGGACCCGAAGCACGCTGATCAGATGGTGCGTGGAACTGTTGTTCTGCCTCACGGGCTTGGCAAGACTACGCGAGTGGTTGTGATCGCCTCGGGCGAAAAAGTCCGCGAAGCGCGCGAAGCAGGCGCCGATGAAGCGGGTGCTGAAGACCTGGTGCAGAAAATCCAGGGCGGCTGGATGGAATTTGATGCGGTCGTGGCGACGCCGGACATGATGAAATCCGTCGGGCGGCTGGGCAAAGTTCTCGGTCCGCGCGGGCTGATGCCGAACCCCAAGACCGGCACTGTCACGCTCGACGTGGCCCGCGCCGTGCAGGAATTGAAGGCCGGCAAAGTGGAATTCCGCGTCGATAAAACAGGCATTATTCACTGTGCTGTCGGAAAGGTGTCTTTCGACGCAGAGAAGCTTTCCGACAACGCGAGAGCCCTGATCTCCAGCGTGGTTCGGGCGAAACCGGCATCAGCTAAAGGGCGCTATGTGCGGAGCATCGTGGTCTCATCGACGATGGGGCCCGGGGTCCCGATTGATCTGGCTTCAGTGGAAGCCGCGTAGAAGGCTTAGACTCTTGCCAAGGGGAACGGAATGAAGCGGGAAGAAAAGCATCAGCAGGCCAAAGACCTCCATGAGGAACTGAAGAAGGCTCGAACGGTTTTTTTGACCGGATTTGAGGGCCTGACGGTAGCGCAGGACACGGAGCTTCGCCGTAAGATTGCAGAAACCGGCGCCCGGTACAAGGTTGTCAAGAACAGCCTGATCGAACGGGCGGCGGCAGGCACTGAAGCCGAGGCTGCGGCCCGGAAGCTGCGAGGCACGACTTCGCTCGCTTATACGTCCACCGACCCGGTATCGCTGGCCAAAGTCCTGGTCGATTATGCAAAGGAAAACCCCGCGCTGGTCTTTAAGACGGGAATGGTCGAGGGCCGGGTGGTTTCCATGGCGGAAGTCGAGGCGCTTGCATCACTTCCTTCCCGCGAAGAGTTGTTCGCCAAAGCGCTGTTCCTGATGAAAGCTCCCGCGCAGCAACTCGCTGTCACCGTCTCAGGTGTCGCCCGCAACCTGGCACGAGTAATTCAACAGGCGGTGAAGGAAAACAAGTTTAAGGAATCCGGCGGCAACTAGGTGCGGCGAAGAGGACGTTTGCCTTTCGCCGAACCGGGGGCAGGTCAGGATATTTCAGGAGGAAAAACGATACAATGTCCGAAACCATTGACAAGATTGTTGAACAGATCAAAGGGCTGACGCTCCTTGAAGCCTCAGAACTGGTGAAGAAACTGGAAGAGACGCTGGGAGTCTCGGCTGCGGCAGCGGCACCCGTGGTGGTCGCAGGAGCGGCGGCCAGCGGGGCGGCAGCGGCGCCTGCCGAAGAAAAAACTGAATTCAGCGTGGTTCTTACGTCCGTCGGCGCAAACAAGATCAACGTTATTAAGGCCGTTCGCGAAGTGACGAACCTCGGACTGAAGGAAGCGAAGGACTTGGTCGATGGCGCCCCCAAACCGATCAAGGAAGGTGTTTCCAAGGAAGAAGCAGAGAGCATTAAGAAGAAGTTTGCCGAAGCGGGCGCGACTGTTGAAGTGAAATAGAACCCTCCGGGCCAGGGGAACATACTGAGCGCTGCCCGGTCGCTGGTGTTTTTGAGTTGAATACTCTAAGGACTGTTACCGGCGATAGTAAATTCTCAATTCTGAATGACCATGGCGGAGATGTCGAAGTACGTCTGGAGGGCCTTCGGCATCCCGCAGCCCCTCTCATGCATCAAACTAATAGAGTGCACGTGTCTCCATTGATTCGTAGCCCTTTAAAATCAAAGCAAGGAGCATAACGAATGCCAAACGGCGTTAACGGCGTTCTGCCGCGTCGAATCGATTTTGCAAAGATCCCATCCATCATTCAGATCCCCAATCTTATCGAGGTCCAGAAGCGCTCCTATGACCGTTTTCTGCAAATGAACGCGCTTCCCTCCGAGCGGGATGATATCGGGCTGCAAGCGGTTTTTAATTCAGTTTTCCCCATCACAGATTTCCGCGGCGTGGCACAACTGGATTTCGTAGATTACTCAATCGGAGACTGGGAATGCAAGTGCGGAAGCCTCCGCGGCCTGCATCACCTGCGCCGCACTTGTAAGCAGTGCGGATACACGGTTGTCACCGACCCTTTCAAAGCCGGCGATGTGCTCTGTAAGAAGTGCGGAACGTTCAACAAGAACGAAGTTGATTTCTGCCATAAATGCGGCGACCCGGTTACCCTCCAACTCAAGTACGACGTCACCGAATGCCAGGAGCGAGGCATGACTTTCGCCGCGCCGCTCAAAGTCACCATCCGCCTTACTCTCTACGATAAGGAAAGTGAGTCCGGCCCACGCAACATCCTCGACATTAAGGAACAGGAAGTCTATTTCGGCGAAATCCCATTGATGACGGACAACGGAACGTTCATCATCAACGGGACCGAGCGTGTGATCGTCAGCCAACTCCATCGCTCGCCTGGGGTTTTCTTTGAGACCAACGCCTCCAGAAGTTACTTTCTGGGTAAACTGATCCCCTACCGCGGCTCCTGGGTAGAGTTCGAATACGATACCAAGAACATTCTTTACGTGCGGATTGACCGCAAGCGGAAAATCCTTGGCACGGTCTTCCTGCGCGCCCTGGGACTGAAGGACAACGCCGAAATCATCAGGAATTTCTACCGCATCGAGGACATCAGCCTTAGGGACCGCAAGCTTTTCTGGAAGGTTTCCGACGGCCTGCTGGGCATGAGGCTTTCAAAGGCCATCGAGCACCCCCGGTCCCATGAATCCATCGTCGCCTCCGGGAAGCGGATCACACCTTCGATCCTCAAAGAGCTTCAGAAGGCCCATATCGGCCAAGTGGAAGTCACCCAGCACGATCTGGAAGGAGCCTGTGCCGCAGAGGATATCGTTGATCCGTCAACCGGCGAAGTCCTGCTGGAAGCCAACAACGAACTTACACCCTCCGCACTCAACACGATCATCGACAGCGGAATTGAGGAAATCCATGTCTTCTTCCCCGAGCGGGATGAGATCGGGCCGGTTATCAGCCAGACGCTCAAGCGCGACACCATTAAGTCCGTTCAGGAAGCCCTGATCGAAATGTACCGCAAGCTGCGGCCCGGCGATCCTCCGACCCTGGACACCGCGACGGCCCTGTTCACTGGAATGTTCTTCGATCCGCGTAAGTATGACTTTTCGCGCGTCGGGCGGCTGAAGTTCAACATCAAGCTGGGCTACTACAGCAAGCTCAAGGTCCGCATGGACGACAAGGATACGCAGTTTGAGCTTGAAGATGCCAGAAATCTTCCTGAATCCAACTTCTACGTCGTTGTGGACGAGGAAAAGATTTACGTTCGGAAGCGTGAAGGCAACATCTGCACGGAAGTCGAACGTGGCTGTGAGGGAACGCTGGCGACCGAGCACTCCGAGGCTGCGCCGGTGCAGCTTCCGCTCGACAAGCGCACGCTTGACCCCGAAGATTTTTATGCGACAATCCGCTATCTGCTGAAGCTGCAAAAGAACCCGGGCGGCAAGTATGAAGTGGATGACATCGACCATCTCGGCAACCGGCGCGTTCGCGCGGTGGGTGAACTGCTTGAAAACCAGTTCCGTCTGGGGCTGGTCCGCATGGAGCGGGCCATCAAAGAAAAGATGTCCGTTTACCAGGAAATGTCCACCGCCATGCCCCACGATCTGATTAATGCAAAACCTGTCATGGCGGCCATCCGTGAATTCTTCGGATCGTCTCAGTTGTCCCAGTTCATGGACCAGACCAACCCGCTCTCCGAGATCACGCACAAACGCCGCCTGTCGGCTCTGGGCCCCGGCGGACTGTCACGCGAGCGCGCAGGATTTGAGGTGCGCGACGTCCACCCCACGCACTACGGGCGCATCTGCCCCATCGAGACCCCCGAGGGTCCCAACATCGGACTGATCTCCTCCCTGTCCTGCTATGCCCGCATCAACGAGTATGGCTTTATTGAAAGCCCGTATCGCAAGGTGCGCGACGGCAGGGTCATCGATTACGTCACCATCACGCACGGCGGCGACGGCCCATGGAAGGTCGGCGAGCACGTCGAAAGGGAGCAGGTCGAATCGCTGAACGAAGAACTGCGATCGAAGAAGCGCCGGCCCGTGGAATTCGAACCGTATTCGTTCTACCTGTCCGCCTGGGAAGAGGACAATTATGTTGTCGCCCAAGCCAACGTCCCCATCGATGAAAAGGGACGGATTGCCAGCGAACTGGTCAACGCGCGGCAAACCGGCAACTTCGTTCTCGTGCGGCGCGAAAACGTGGATTATATCGACGTCAGCCCGAAACAACTGGTCAGCGTCGCGGCTTCGCTGATTCCATTCCTCGAGAATGACGACGCGAACCGCGCTTTGATGGGTTCCAACATGCAACGCCAGTCGGTCCCCCTGCTCCGCGCCCAGTCACCGCTGGTCGGCACCGGCATGGAAGAGGTAACGGCGCGGGATTCCGGCGCCGTGGTCATCTGCAAACGCGATGGGGTTGTGGACAGCGTTGACAGCGAACGCATCATCGTGCGCGTAGAAGGCGACGGCCAGAGCCAGCACCTTTCGCGCGAAGTTGGTGCCGACATCTATCAGTTGATCAAGTTCCGTCGCTCCAACCAGAATACTTGCGTCAACCAGAAGCCCATTGTCAGGAAGGGGCAGCGCGTCAAGACGGGACAAGTGCTCGCGGACGGCCCATGCACCGACCACGGCGAACTCGCCTTGGGCCGCAACATTCTGGTCGCATTTATGCCCTGGCGCGGATACAACTTTGAAGACGCTATCCTCGTCAGCGAAAAGCTGGTGAAGGAAGATTCCTATACCTCGATCCACATCGAGGAGTTTGAAACCGAGGCGCGCGACACCAAGCTGGGTCCGGAGGAAGTCACCCGCGACATTCCAAACGTTTCCGAGACGCTGCTGCGCGACCTGGACGAAAGCGGCATCATCCGCATCGGCGCCTACGTCAAGCCAGGAGATATCCTCGTCGGCAAAGTAACTCCCAAAGGTGAAACGCAATTATCACCGGAGGAAAAGCTGCTGCGTGCCATCTTCGGCGAAAAGGCAGGAGACGTGCGGGACGCTTCGCTCACGTGCCCGCCGGGCATCGAAGGCATCGTGGTAGATGTCAAGATCTTCTCGCGTAAGGGTGCAGAGAAAGACGCGCGGGCGCGGGCCATTGAGGAAGCGGAAATCGCCCGCCTGCACAAGAACCTGAACGACGAGATTCGTATCTTGAACGATGAACGCCTGAACCGCCTCTGCGCATTGCTCGAAGGAGAAAAGCTCCAGGCAGACTTGCATGACGAAAAGACCAACAAGCGCTTAATGTCCAAGGGCGATGTACTGACTCGTGAGGCGCTAAGCCGCCTTTCCGGGCGCAACCTGAAGCGGCTGAAAATCGTCAAGCGCGATCCCACGCTTGTGGAGCAGATTGACGAGATCGAAGAAATGACCTCGCGCCAGATCGATATCCTGCGCAAGATCACTGCGGAGAAGGAGCAGAAACTCAAGAAAGGCGACGAACTGCCTCCCGGTGTGATCAAGCTGGTCAAAGTTTACATCGCAATGAAGCGCAAGCTGTCCGTCGGAGACAAAATGGCGGGCCGGCACGGCAATAAGGGCGTCATCGCACGCATTCTGCCGGAAGAGGACATGCCTTACCTGCCCGATGGTACGCCCGTTGAAATCGTTCTGAATCCTCTCGGTGTGCCCTCCCGCATGAACGTCGGACAGATCCTCGAAACGCACCTGGGCTGGGCGGCGAAAGGACTGGGAGAGAAAATCCGGGAACTTGTCTCGACTAATGGCCACGCCGAAACCTTCCGGGAAGAATTGAAGAAGATCTTCAGCGGGACGCCGCTCGCAAAGAAGTTTGAAGAGGCAAAGGACGAAGAAATCCTGGAATTCGCTCACTCCGTCAGGGACGGGCTGCGCTTCGCCACGCCGGTTTTTGACGGTGCGACTGAAAAGGAGATCAAAGCGTACCTCGAGAAGGCGGGGCTTTCGACGTCCGGTAAGATCGTCCTCCGCGACGGCATGACCGGCGAACCGTTCGAGCAGCCGGTGACTGTCGGCTACATCTACATGCTGAAGCTCTCGCACCTGGTTGATGACAAGATTCACGCCCGATCCATTGGTCCGTACTCTCTGATCACGCAGCAGCCGCTCGGCGGCAAGGCCCAGTTTGGAGGCCAGAGGTTTGGAGAAATGGAAGTCTGGGCGCTCGAAGCTTACGGCGCCGCCTGCATCCTTCAGGAACTGCTGACGGCGAAATCCGACGACGTTTACGGGCGCGCCAAGATTTACGAAGCGATCGTTAAGGGAGAGGCGGCGATTGAACCTGGCGTTCCGGAATCATTCAACGTGCTCGTGCGTGAGTTACAGAGCCTCTGCCTCGACGTCGAATTAATCAAGAAACCAAAGGAACTGCAACCAGTCCCCTTGGCCGCGGAATAACTTTATCCGGCGGCGTGACACTGCAAGCGGTGAGTCACACCAGCCGCGAGAGTCAGCAACTTAACTCTTCTCGCTTGAGAAGGAGGGAAAATTGTTTCGAAGCAGCCCTTATGATCGAGTCAGCCTGATTGGAGAATTTGATGCCATCCGCATCAGCCTGGCTTCACCTGAAAAAATCCGTTCATGGTCTCATGGCGAAGTAACCAAACCGGAAACGATCAATTACCGGACCTTTAAACCTGAGCGCGACGGCCTGTTTTGCGCGCGCATCTTCGGGCCCGTCACCGACTGGGAGTGTCTTTGCGGCAAATACAAGCGGATGAAGCACCGCGGAGTTATCTGCGACAAGTGCGGCGTAGAAGTCACGCTGTCCAAGGTGCGGCGTGAACGGCTGGGCCACATCGAACTGGCAGCTCCCTGCTCCCATGTGTGGTTCTTCAAGGGCCTTCCCAGCCGCATCGGCCACCTGCTGGACCTCTCGCTGCGCGACCTTGAGAAAATCCTCTATTTCGAGGCCTATGTTGTCATCGATCCCGGCGAAGCCCCTGTGAAGGAAAAGGAAGTTCTGCCGGAAGAGCGCTACCGCGAATTGCAGCAGGAATACGCGGGCAAGTTCCGCGCCGGCATGGGCGCGGAGGCCATCAAGGAACTCCTGAAGCAAGTGGATATTGAAAAGCTCGCGGTCGAGCTTCGGGAGAAAATGAAGTCCGACCCCTCGCAGCAGAAGCGGATCAAGTACGCGAAACGCCTGAAAGTGGTGGAAGCCTTCCGCAAGTCCGGCAACAAGCCCGAGTGGATGATCCTCGATGTGATCCCTGTGATTCCTCCGGAGTTGCGCCCATTGGTGCCGCTTGACGGCGGACGTTTTGCCACCTCCGACCTGAACGACCTCTACCGCCGCGTTATCAACCGGAACAACCGCCTGAAGAAGCTGATGGAACTCCACGCCCCTGACGTGATTGTGCGCAATGAGAAGCGCATGCTCCAGGAAGCCGTGGACGCGCTGTTTGATAACGGGCGGCGCGGTCGCGTCCTTCGCGGGGCGAACAACCGCCCGCTGAAGTCTCTTTCAGACACACTGAAAGGGAAACAGGGCCGCTTCCGCCAGAACCTGCTCGGCAAGCGCGTCGATTACTCCGGTCGCTCCGTGATTGTCGTGGGGCCTGAACTCAAGCTCCATCAGTGCGGTCTGCCCAAAAAGATGGCCCTCGAGCTTTTCAAGCCATTCATTTACCACAAGCTGGAGCAATCCGGCCACTGCACTACCATCAAAGCCGCTAAGGAGATGGTAGAGCGCCAGGAACCTGTGGTTTGGGACATTCTGGAAGAGGTCATTAAAGACCATCCGGTCCTTCTTAACCGGGCACCGACACTGCATCGTCTGGGAATTCAGGCCTTCGAGCCTGTCCTGGTCGAAGGAAAGGCCATCAAAATTCATCCGCTGGTCTGCACGGCGTTCAACGCGGACTTTGACGGCGACCAGATGGCGGTCCATATTCCGCTGTCGCCCGAGGCGCAGATCGAAGCGTCTGTCCTGATGCTGGCGTCCAACAACATCCTTTCGCCGGCAAACGGCCAGCCGCTCGCGACGCCCACGCAGGACATCGTCCTTGGCGTATATTACCTGACGAAAGAGCAGAAGGGAGCCCGGGGCGAAGGGCGCACGTTTGCCAATCCTGAAGAAGTGCTCCTGGCGCTTGACGCCGGCGAAGTTGAGACGCGCACTCCCATCCGGCTGCGCTACACCGGTCGCGTCATTGACCTTACGACGGCATACGATGACCAGGACGTTCTCCACACTGAGCCGATCACGCTGAAACACCAGTTCGTCAACACGACGGTAGGGCGCGTGATCTTCAACGACCATCTGCCTCCGGAGATGCCCTTCATCAACGGAACGCTTCGCAAGAAGGGGCTGGGCGCCGTAGTCAATTACTGCTACCTGCGCTTCGGGCTGGAAACCGCAGTGGCCCTCCTGGACAAGGTCAAATCGCTCGGTTTCCTCTACGCGACCAAGTCCGGCATTTCGCTCGGCATTGATGACCTGGTCGTTCCGTCCAACAAGGCCGACCTCGTCCGGGCCGCGCAGAAGGAAGTGATCGAGGTCGAAAAGCAGTACCAGGAAGGTGCCATCACGCACGGCGAGCGTTACAACAAAGTCATCGCCATCTGGTCCAACGTAACGGACCGCGTGGCCGATGAAATGTTCCAGGCCATGGAAGCCCAGGACAAGAGCGGCGTGCTCAATCCTGTTTACGTCATGGCCGACTCCGGAGCGCGAGGCTCAAAGCAGCAGATTCGCCAGTTGTCCGGAATGCGCGGACTGATGGCAAAGCCTTCCGGAGAAATCATCGAGACGCCCATCACCGCCAACTTCCGCGAAGGGCTGAACGTGCTGCAATACTTCATCTCAACCCACGGCGCGCGCAAGGGACTGGCAGACACGGCGCTTAAAACGGCCGACTCCGGTTATCTCACCCGCCGCCTGGTTGACGTCGCTCAGGACGTGATCGTCTCCGAGTTCGACTGTGGAACGGTGGATGGCCTTTACGTTGAATCCATCGTCGAAGCGGGCGAGGTTGTGGAACCGCTCCGTGACCGCATCGTTGGCCGGGTTTCCCTCGAACAAATCAAGGATTACGAGGGCAACGTGATCGTCGATGTCAATCAGGAAATCAACGAAGACCTGGCAGCCTCCATCCAGGCTGCCGGCATCGAGCGCGTCAAGATCCGCTCCGTGCTCACCTGCGAGTCACGGCGCGGCGTCTGCGTACGGTGCTACGGCCGCAACCTGGCTACGGGACGCCTGGTCGAAATCGGCGAGGCTGTGGGGGTCGTCGCAGCGCAGTCAATCGGCGAACCCGGAACGCAGCTTACGATGCGTACGTTCCACATCGGAGGAACGGCCAGCCGAATCTCCGAGCAATCCACGCTGGAAGCCAAAAACAATGGCTTCCTGAAGTTCCAGAACCTCCAGACTGTCACCAACCGCGACGGGCACTTTGTGGTGATGAACCGCAACGGCTCGATTGTGATCGTTGACGAAAAAGGCCGCGAGCGCGAACGCTACTCCGTGGTTTACGGGGCCAAAATTCGTTATCCGGACGGTGCGCCTGTCAAGATGGGCGACATCGTCGTGGAATGGGATCCCTACACGTTCTCCATCCTGACGGAAGTGGCCGGCGAAGTCCACTTCAAGGACCTCGAGCCCGGCATCACTCTCCAGGAGCAGGTGGACGAGGTAACCGGGCTCTCGCAGCTTGTCGTCAAAGATTCACCCGACGAGAAATATCAGCCGCAGATTATCATCCGGCCTGACGGCAAGGGCTCTGCCAAGGGCGTCAAGAAATACCTGATGCCCTCGCGGGCGCACCTGATGGTCCAGCAAGGCGACGTTGTCCAGGCGGGCGATGTTCTGGCCAAGATCCCGCGTGAAACCACCAAAACCAAGGACATCACCGGCGGTCTGCCGCGCGTACAGGAATTGTTCGAAGCGCGCAAGCCGCATGAGCCGGCCGTCATCACGGAAATCGACGGCGTTGTCCGTTACGGCGATGTCATCAAGGGCCAGCGCAAGGTGATCGTTGTGCCCGATCGTGGCGAACCCAAGGAATACCTGCTGCCGCGGGGCGTTCACATCTCCGTTCAGGAGGGTGAGCGTGTCCGTGCCGGCGAGCCGCTGATGGACGGCCCTCGCAACCCGCACGACATCCTGGCGGTGCTCGGCGAGAAGGAATTACAGAAATACCTTGTCGACGAGATCCAGGAAGTCTATCGGCTGCAGGGCGTCAACATCAACGACAAACACATCGAAGTGATCGTCCGGCAAATGATGCGCTGGATCAAGGTGGAAGACCCGGGCGACACGGAATTCCTGCTGGACGAGCAGGTGGACAAATTCAAATTCCGCGACGAGAACGATCGCGTCAAGGCCCAGGGGGGCAAGCCCGCCACGGGCCGCTCGCTCCTGCTCGGCATCACCAAGGCTTCGCTCGCGACGGATTCGTTTATCTCCGCCGCCTCTTTCCAGGAGACCACGCGCGTGCTCACTGAAGCCTCAATCCGCGGGGCAGTCGATCATCTGCGTGGCCTCAAGGAGAACGTCATCATGGGCCGCCTGATCCCCGCCGGAACGGGACTCGAGCGCTATCGCAACTTCCGGCTGCTGACTGAAGTCGAGCCACCCACGCCTGAGGTGGGGGTCACCGAGGGCGTCCCCGGCGAAGGTCCGATTCCGCCTTCTCCCGGCATTGCAGCGGAACTCATGGATGACGAGGAAGCCCGTCCAGCACAATAACACCGCGAGGCCGGCGGTCTGAACTTCCCTGCCCTGTTTGGCGGATGAGGTTCAGGCCGGCCGGCCCCGCCAGATTCACTCATGCGGTTCTCATGCTTCAAATGCGGCGAAATCATTGACGCGCCCGACCGTATAGGGACCCGCGACACATGCCCTCGCTGCGACGCCGACCTGCACTGCTGCCGCAACTGCCGCTTCTACGATCCCGGGAAACACAACCAGTGCGCCGAACCTCAGGCCGAATGGGTCCGGGATAAAGAAGCTTCAAACTACTGCGACTATTTCCAGCCCAACCCCATCCTGCTGGCCAAAGGCCCCGGATCAAGCCAGGCAGACGACGCCCGCAAGCGCTTCGATTCGCTTTTCAAGAGTTGACACGCTTCCTCCGGCCAACGGAATGTTTGTTCAGAAGCAAAGCTGGACTTCAGGAGAGATCAAACCCACCCGCCTTTTCAAAGGCGTCCGCCACCTTGAGCAGACGTGCCTCATCGAAGTGTGTGGCGAAAATTTGCATCCCAACGGGCAAGGGTAAATTGCCTTTGAGTTTCCCGCAAGGCACGGAAATTCCCGGAATGCCCGCCAGGCTGGCAGTCACGGTATAGATGTCTGCAAGGTACATCTGAAGAGGGTCATCCACGCGTTCGCCCAGTTTGAAGGGTGGAATGGGCGATGTGGGCGCGACAATCACATCAACGTCGTCGAAGGCTTCAACAAAATCGCGGGTGATCAGCGTTCGTACTCTCTGGGCCTTCAGGTAATACGCATCATAATAGCCTGAGCTCAGAACGTAGGTTCCCAACATGATACGACGTTTGACCTCGGCGCCAAACCCCTGATCGCGCGTTTTGCGATACATATCGCGCAGGTCGGAGTATTCCGCCGCGCGAAAGCCATACCGCACGCCATCATAGCGCGCCAGGTTTGAGCTGGCTTCCGCTGTGCAAATGATGTAATAGCAGGCAATAGCGTACTCGGTGTGGGGCAGGCGGATCGGAACGATTTCGCAGCCGAGCTTTTCGAGCAGGCTGATTCCCTTCTCGACATTGCTGCGAATCTCGGGATTCAAGCCTTCGAAATATTCGTTGGGCACGCCGACCTTCATCCCGCTCACTTTGCCGTCGAGCGCGCTTTCGTAATCGTCCACGGGCACATCGGCGGAAGTTGAATCGAACTGATCACGCCCCGCGATCACTTTAAGCGTGCGGGCAACGTCCCGTACCGAGCGTCCGAACGGCCCGATATGGTCGAGGGATGAGGCAAAAGCCACGAGGCCGTACCGCGAAACGCGACCGTAAGTTCCCATCATACCGACGATGCCGCAGAAAGCGGCAGGCTGCCGAATCGATCCTCCCGTGTCCGAGCCGAGTGAAACCGTGGCCAGGTTGGCTGCCACGGCTGCTGCGGAACCTCCGCTCGAACCACCGGGTACGCGCGTCGGGTCGTGTGGGTTGCGCGTGGGGAAGAAGCCGGAATTCTCCGTCGAAGATCCCATGGCAAATTCATCGCAGTTGGTCTTCCCCAGGATCACGGCCCCCGCCGCTTCCAGCCTTTCGACTGCAGTGGCGTTGTACGGCGCAACGAAGTTTTCGAGCATCTTTGACGCACAAGTCGTCGGAAGGCCTCGCGTGAGGATCACGTCCTTGATCGCGACAGGCACGCCGGAAAGTGGGCGCAGCGGCTTGCCAGCGGCGATTTCGCGGTCAACCGCCCGAGCTTGTTCGATCGCCTTCTCTTCACAAGTCGAAAGATACGAGCGGATGTTCGAATCTTCCCTCTTGATCCGGTCGAGGTGCACGCGCGCAATTTCTTCGGCGGATACTTCGCGGCGCGAAAGCATTCCATGAATATCGGCGATGGTCAGGCTGGTCAGATTTTCCATGTGCGGTTCCAGCCGGCGGATTGCAACGCGGGCCCGCTCGGCCTACTCGCGGTCAATAACCTGAGGTACCTTGAAGCACCCGCCCCCGGACTCGGGAGCGTTTTTGAGGGCTTCCTCCTGTGTGAATGTCTGCTGTGTATGGTCATCGCGCAGGGCAGGATTTTCCGCAGCGGGATAAGTCACCTGCGCCATCGGCTCAACTCCCGTCGTGTCCAGTTGGTTCAGCTTCTGGACGTACTCGAGAACGGCGTCAAGCTGCGGACCGTACTTCCGGATCTCCTCGTCCGTCAGCTCAAGGTGAGCGAGGTCCGCCACGTAACGCACTTCTTTTTCAGTCAGCGCCATTCAATGGACCTTCGACAAGTCCGGCCACGGTGACTCAGCATCGAAAGGCTTTGCAACGTACCGGACCTTTAATTTCTGGACCGTCGGCGCACCCAGGTACATATTGATCTGCGCTCGGATATCTTCCGACATGCGCCGCATTTCCGCTGACCACGCTGCGCAGTCGCACTCGAGAATCAAAGTGCCTTCCTCGAAAGCCACGGGCCGCGAGTGCCGCGCCATCGGCTTGCCGGCCACCTGCGGCCACAACAGAGCAAGGATCTCCACCACGCGCGGGTCGCTTCGCCGGATTTGGCTCCTGAAAATAAGAGGGAGAATCTTGCTGATTTCTTCCATCAGAAACTCTTGCTCGAAGATTGCCTGTCTAAGATGGAGATCGAGTGTAGCACAATCTCCCGCGGAGGTGAAACATCTTGTGAGCGTCAAGCTCCGGCAATTATAATGAGGCGCGTGGTTCGACTTATTCTGGCCTCCAATTCTCCCCGACGGCGCGAATTGCTCAAAAATGCCGGCTTTGAATTCGATGTCCATCCCAGCGGAATTGAGGAAGTCCGGTTTCTCGGAGAATCCCCGGAGGATTTTGCGCGCAGGCTTGCACGGGACAAAGCTTTGGATGTCGCTTCGCGTTCGGCGGCAGGAAGCATCGTTCTTGGCGCTGATACGGTGGTCGCCATAAACGGTGAAATCCTTGAGAAGCCCTCTGATGCAGCGGACGCTGCGAGGATGCTGCGCACGCTTTCCGGCCGCACACACCGCGTGATCACGGGCATCTGCCTTGTGCGGGCTCCCGGATCCATACTGGCCTGGACCTACGAAACCACCTCCGTAACATTCAAAGAACTTAGCGACGAAGAAATCGAAGATTACGTCAGAAGCGGCGAGCCGTTTGACAAGGCCGGAGGCTACGCCATTCAGGGCCTGGCATCGAAATTTGTTCCCCGCATTGAAGGCTGCTACTTCAACGTGGTCGGGCTGCCCGTCCCGCGCGTGTATGAAATCCTGAAGTCCGTTGAAGAGAACTGAGGCCGTCAATTGCGCTGTCAGTGGGTGATCAGGACGTTTTTGTCGTCCTTGTTGACTGGGACTTCCTGAAGCTCGGTCGGCTGCTGGCAGCAGACACACTTGCCGGGCCCCAGGCCGACGATGTTACACGTCTCACAGTAATAGCGGACGCGGTAGAGTTCACCGTGATGGATGGTATAGATCGTGTCCACCTGGAAATTTCCATCCGCGAGATACTTTCCTTCCAGCCGGACATCGTCATTTCCCAGCCGCTTGTCCTCAAGCGTCCGGAAAATGTAGTCGTAACGGCCGGCCAGCGGCACACTTTTCGTCGCAGTCTTAAGCAGCGGGCAGGTCCCTTGAGCGTTGACTAGTTTTCCCTCCAGCGTCTGCTGGCTGTCTGAAGTGTCCGCCGGGCGCGCGGGAACCGGCGCAAAGAATAGAGCGGCCGTGCACAGCAACAACGCTGCTGCACCGGCACGACGCGACGGCCGAACCGCACAGCGCCCAGTTTTCGAAGCCGACGGCACGCTGTACTTCATACGGCTCATCTCACGCTCCCTGCCGGTTCTAACCCTGATACTGGCCGACCAGCACGATGGCCAGCGGCAGTTCCTGCCCGCCAAGCGGGGCCTGCACCTGAAGCGCCCAGTTCTGCGAATAGTCCTGGAAAAGCGCTGGGAACGTCTTGTTGGTATCGCTCACCGAATCCATCAGCATTACGCCCGGGTGCCCGGTGTCAGTGGAATCGCGGCTGAGCTTGACGGCATCATTGAAGGACAATAGTTTGGACGGATCAGTATCCTTCGCGGCGGGCATGAGCAACAGGAAATCGCGGTACTGGCTGACGCCCATGTGGTTGCCGTCCTGCGGAATCAGTTCGTATCGCAATGTATAGTAGCCCGCTTTGATCGCCTGGCCGCGATAGTCCTTGGTGGCTTCTGGAAAATGAATCACACCTACCAGAGATCCCTGCGCGATCTTGCCATACATGACATCCGGTGAAGTGTCGGGGCTTTGCGCAGGTGTAAGGTCCTTATTCAGCCAGATTTCGCACAGCGTCTTGCCGGAGTTGTCGAGAAGCTGCTCTCCCTGCGGTTGGAGGGCATTTTGAACGGCCTGACTGACATCACCCCCAGCAGGACCTTTCGTCGCTTCGATCTTATAATCCTGCGCAAAAGCGGCAACGCTCAGAACAAGAAATGAAGCCACCCAAAAACCCACGACCCGTCGCATTATGGTAAAGCCTCCCTCATTGAATTCGTGCTATCTTAAACGCAAAACGGGAAGCAGGCACACAACCTCTCCCCGTTTGTGCAACCGTGCTTCTGCTCCGAATCCCTTAGCCGGTTAATCGGAGAAAGTCCCAATAAACGCGCTGCGGCCGTCCCGGTTGTTCCACACAACGCCCAGCCCCTTGCCACTGAATGAGCTGACTTCAGTAAACGCCGGCATGGCGTGGTCAAGCCGGGTCAGCGGGGGATAGTAAACGGTTTCGTTCCCGCACATGATGTCGCCGCTGCAAAGAGATCGGGTCTTTACAACCGCAAGGTCTCCGGCCTTCAGCACGTCCGACCCGTGGTTTGCTCCTTTGCCCACTTCAAGGCTGATGGGCGCGAAATCAACTCGAACGACGTTGTCCAGCAGTTTTCCCGCCCGGGATTTCGCAAAATTAACAAGGGCCGCCCGCTGTTGAGCATCCGCTCTCTGGTCGAGAATCAGAACGGACTCGCTCGGCAGCGGATTGCGATAAGGGTCGCCAAGGGTTGCGCTTGCTTTCACAACAGCAACCACCGTAAGCCCACTCAAATCGGTTCCCTGCCAGCTTCCTTTGTTGATCCTCCACGCGATAATCGCCCGCTTCCCGGTCAGGTCAACTTCCGAATTGGCGAAGCACGGACCCGTCCAGACATCCGCGTTTCTTACTTCGAGATAATCTCCCGTAATAGCCGCCTGGCTGGGAATCACCGCCAGCCCCACAAGAACCAGTGCGGCCAGGCTTGCCCCAAAAATCTTGCGCATATCGCCCTCCTTCAAATACTTTTGCCTTGCCCCGGTTTAACATTCAATATTTTATCCCACAACAAAAAACACGTTCAACTTTAAGATGCCGCATCGGCCCTCAAAGTTTTGCAGTCATTGTTGAATTAGGCGTGTCTATTGAACAGGAACTCGCCGAGCAATCAATGTTGTGCAATTGCTGATGATCGTCAATGTTTGCAGAGGCGGAATGAAAAACCGGCGGCAGAAGCAAGCCCGGTGGTTAGGCGACGTGTTTTGCAGAACAAAGCCGAGAAGCGCCGGACCAAAGGTACACGCGCCCAGCACTTCTCGACGGGAGTGACAATGTTGCCTGCTGCCCGAACAAACTACACCAGTGCTTCAACAACCCAGGTTAAATTGGATCGTAGCAACCGCGACCTGGTTTGCATGCCGATGGCTCGGCTACCTGGCCGTCCGGCCCGAGGCAATTGTGAGTGTGCACGCACCAATAAATTCCGCTGCTCATGCTGGGGATCCGCGGGTCAGGTTCGGCGTGGACAAACATTTCCTTCGAATGCAGGCAACGGCACGCAGCGTGGCCGATATTGTTCAGTGTGGGAGGTTCGGGCATCTTCATGCTTCTCCTTTCACGGCCCGCATCAGGGCCCGCTTCACGGCTACGCGGGCGAGTTGCACCTTGTAGCCGTTCTGGCTCAACGGTCTTGCGTTGCTCACCGCAGCTTTGCCCGCGGATTCCGCAACGTCCTCTGAGAGGCTCTTCCCCTGGAGTTCCTGTTCCGCCTCAGGGGACGGCCACGGCACCGGCGCCACATGTCCCAGAACGACGCGAGCGCTTTTCACAGAATCTCCGTCCATCTGCAACGCCACGGCTGCCGCCACAAGGGGCCAGTCAAGGCCTTCCTTTTCGCGGATTTCATATGTGGCCGTTTTTGCGCCCGCTGCGGGCGGCACAATGATTTCCGTAAGGATTTCATTCGGTTGGATGACGTACTCTCGTTCGTCCTCAGACTGCGGCGTTTTATAGAACTTACTGAGTTCGACTTCGCGCTGGCCGCTCGGCCCCTGAAGAGTAACTTTGGCGTTGAGCGCGATCAGGATCGGAGCCAGGCTTGAGGGATTTACGAAATATGCCGGTCCCGAATTCCCCAGGATCGCGGCGTAAACGTTCTGTCCATCGGGGATAAGCGATTTTCCTTCGTGCTGCGCCAGCAGGCCGTATCCGTTGCGGAAGTACCAGTCACGCGGGCGCTGGAGCAATTCACCGCCAACGGTTCCCATGTGCCGCATCTGTTCTCCGCGAATGCCATCGGCCGCCTGGACAAGGCCCGGATATTGCTGCTGGGCGGTCTTGTCGTCGAGCAACTGGCGGATGGTAGCCAGTGCGCCGATGCGCAGACCTGAACGGCCGTTATACTCGATGCGGTCGAGACCTTTGACATTCTTCAGGCTCACGACGCGTTTGGGCGTAGTAATACGGTCCTTCATAGCGCTGATGAGGTCGGTTCCGCCAGCCAGAATTTCAGTACCGCCCCAGGTGCTTCCGAGCAATCGGGCGGCTTCCTGCACGGTCTTTGGACTTGCATATTCGAAGGCTTCCATCAGGCCATCGCTCCTTTCTCAAGTGCGGCGAGCACCTTGTCAGGGGTCAGGGGAAGAGTTGGAACCCGGACTCCGATAGCGTTGGCAACGGCGTTGGAAATGGCTGCGCCGGGGGAAATGACCGGCGGCTCGCCAAGGCCGATCACGCCGCGCTCATCGTATCCAGGCCCTGTCATCATGTGGACCACGAATTCGCCGAAGTCTCCGATGGTGGCCAGCTTGTAGAACTCCATGTTGGGGTTGAGCATGATGCCAAGCGTCTCGTCCATCACCTTCTGCTCGAAGAGCGCATAGCACACGCCCATAATCATCGCGCCGTACACCTGGCTTTCGGCCGTCTTCATGTCGATGATCAGGCCGCAATCCTGAGCGGCGATGATCCGGTTCAACTTCACCTGTCCGGTTTCCGTATCCACGGAAACGTCGGCAATCTGAACGCCGCCCACGCCGCTGTCACCCAGGTGACAAGGACCTGGATTTTTGCCGGTTGTCTGGATAGTTTTGACACCCAACTTGGCGCAGGCCTGTTTCCACGTCAGGCTTTTTGAAGGATCGCTCTTTGACTGGATCTTCCCATCGCGGGCCTCGAGGTCGGTCGGCTGGACGCCCAGCGAAGGCGCCACGGCGGCGAACAACTCGTCGCGCGCGTCCACAGATCCTCGGCGCACGGAATTGGAAACTCCACCTACCGTGGTGCTGCCACCGCTCGCGCCCGAAGGCGGATACTTACTGTCGCCGATCTCAACCTTCACAGCTTCGAGCGGGAGGCCGAGAGTTTCAGCAGCCGTGATTCCAATCACCGTACGGGTGCCGGTTCCAAGGTCCTGACTTCCGAGCCGCACGGTGACGGAACCGTCCGGCCGAATAATGACGTTGCATTCGCTGTTGTGCCCGCGGCCACCCCAGGTATGGAGGCTTACGCCCATGCCTCGCTTGATGTGTCCGGGCGTCTTGTCACCGCGTGGATGCCAGTTCTTTTTCCAATCGGCAAGCTGCGCAGCCACGTGAAGCTCGTCGGTATAAGCCTTGCGGAGGACGGGCGGTGCCAGGTTCACATTCTTCAGCAACAACTCGATCGGGTCCATCTCAAGCTTGGCGGCCAGGTCGTCAATAGCTGCCATAGTGATCAAACACGCCTGAGGATGGTTTGGAGCACGCCACGCACGGGCTCCTCCAATGTTCGTAAGCACCTCAGTGTGTTTCCAATGGCTGTTCGGAAATTCCAGAACGTAAGGCAGCGGCGGATGCCCGGCCGGACCCATGCCGCCGGTGCCCCAAGACTCCGAATCCCATGCAGTCAGAGTTCCGTCTTTCTTTGCCGCCACACGGACCCTGGCGTAGGCGGAAGGTCGCGCACCGGCCATCTTCAGTTCGGCATCGCGGTCCAGCATCAGTCGAACGGGAGCTCCTGCCATCTTGGCAAGCTGCGCAGCCTCGATGCCCCAACTGTCCGGAGAGAACTTGCTGCCGAACCCGCCGCCGATGTACTGGCAGACGGTTTCGATGTTATTATCGTCCACCTGCACGTTTTTCAAGCGCAGACCCTGCCCAAACTGACCTGGCCCGCCGGAGACATTCTGCGTGGACGTCCACGTCTTGAGGGT
This sequence comes from Terriglobia bacterium, assembly GCA_035652895.1. Classification (GTDB taxonomy): domain Bacteria; phylum Acidobacteriota; class Terriglobia; order UBA7540; family UBA7540; genus SCRD01. The sequence continues at coordinate 102,655 of DASRCX010000045.1, read as the reverse complement.
CTTCGCATCGGTCCAATGAGCGACGCTCCCGTGCGATTCAAGGCAGCAATGCGTAATCACGGGCAGACCGTAAAAGCCCTCGGAAACCACGGCATCGGGGTCCTGAAACGCTTTGTCAGGGTCGCCCTGCTTGGCTTCACCACCATCCTTGGTGCGGCCGGCCGCCTGCGCCTTTTCCAAATCGTCTTCGCGCACAAAATGCGGAAGAGGTTCATATTCTACTTTGATCTGGCGGACGGCGTCCTCCGCGATCTCCTCGTTGACTGCCGCGACGACGGCAATTTCGTCACCGGCCCATTGGATTTCCGATCCCGCATCTTTGATCACCAGGACCGCTTTCACGCCCGGCAGCTTTTGCGCTGGGGAAATATCCAGCGATTTGATCTTCGCATGTGCATGCGGGCATTGGAGAATCTTGGCAATCAACCTGCCCGGAGGATTGGTGTCATAGGTGTATTTGGCGCGACCGCTGGATTTTTCCGGACCATCGAGGCGATCAATGCTCTTGCCTATCAGTCCGCGCTGCCCTTCCGGCGGCCAGTCATATTTACAGGTTGCCATTATGCGCCTCCCTTCACGCCGGCCGCTTCTAGAACAGCGTGCCGGACACCCCAGTAAGTTCCACAGCGGCAGATGTTCCCGCCAAGGTTCTTGACTATGTCGTCCAATGTCGGATTGTGTTCGCGCTCAAGATAAGCAGTGCAGGCGATCACGAAACCCGGCGTGCAGAACCCGCACTGCTGTGCGTCGTGTTTAACAAAGGCGGCCATCACGGGCGAGAGCTTACCGTCCTGAGCCAGGCCCTCGATCGTCGTAACGTCATGCCCCTGCGCCTCGATGGCCAGGACCGTGCAGGCGTACACGGGCTTGTGGTCCAGCATCACCGTGCAGGCACCGCAGGTGGCACGGTCGCAGACTTTCTTTGCGCCCGTAAGGTCAAGGTGGTCGCGCAAGGCGTCGAGCAGAGTGACGCGAGGTTCAAGATTCAACTTGTGGGTTTTGCCATTGATGCGAAGCGTGATCGGGACCGCCCCCGGGCCGACAAACCCGGATTCCGGCCCCGGCGGCGCGGCGCTTGCGACGGTGCTGCCGACTAATATCCCACCAGACACCGTGACGCCCGCGCCCTTCAGAAAATCCCGGCGAGTCAATGCGGACTTCTCCGGCCCAGCTTTGCGCGGCCGGTCCTTTTTCCGTCTCATATTGGACTCCTTGCTTGAGGTTTTGCCTAATCCAGAATTTAAATCAAGGAAAACCACTCATTACGAAATCGAACCCGCAAACAGGTCGATGATTTGACGAGAGCAGCATTATAACACTGAGAAATATTTCGACAACGAATTTCTGAAGAGCCCGGAAAAATCCTGAAAACTTACCGCCCGCCGTCGCTGTTGCCGTTGCCAGCCAGCACGGATTCCGGCACCACACCGGGGGCTTCGATGGGTACCTCCTCGGGTCGGCGGTGGAACCGCCTGCCGAGCCACTGCTGGAACTGGTCCAGATACGTGTAATAAATGGGTGTGATATAGAGAGTGATGATCTGCGAAAAGACAAGGCCGCCAACCACGGCCATGCCCAGCGGCCGCCGTGAGCCAGCGCCCGCGCCGAGGCCAAGTGCAATAGGCAGGATCCCCATCAGAGCGGCAAAGGTCGTCATCATGATCGGACGGAACCGCACGATGGCGCCGTGATAGATCGCTTCTGCGGTTGACTTCCCGGACGTGCGCTGCGCATCAAGCGCGAAATCGATCATCATGATAGCGTTTTTCTTGACGATGCCGATCAGCATGATGACGCCGACAAAACCGTAGAGGTCGAGTTCCATATGGAAGGCCATCAGGGTCACGAGTGCGCCCAGGGCCGCCGAAGGCAATCCAGAAAGAATGGTGACAGGATGGATGAAGCTTTCATACAGGATGCCCAGCACCAGGTAGATCACAAGCACAGTGGCCAGCAGCAGCACGCCCAGACCGACGAGCGAGGACTGGAACTGCTGCGCAGTTCCTTCGAAATTTGCGCTGATGTCGGCAGGAAGCGTTTCCCGTGCCAGGCGATCGACTTCTGAAACCGCATTGCCCAGCGCCACGCCCGGTTTCAGGTTGAACGAAATCGTGACGGACGGAAGTTGACCATAATGGTTGACGGACAGAGGACCCAATCCCTGCGTTACTCTGGCAACGGCATTCAAGGGAACAAGCTGGCCGCTCGAAGAGCGGATATAAAGCATAGAGAGATCTTCCGGGTTCCGCTGGTACTGGGGCTCGAGTTCCGAAATCACCCAATACTCGTTGTTAGGAGCATAGATCGTTGAAATGCGACCTTGGCCGTATGCAGTTGTAAGGGCGCTCTCGATCTGATAAGCGGTCACGCCGAGCGCCTGCGCCTTGTCCCGGTCAATCTGAACGTTGACCTGGGGATTGTCAATCTGGAGGTCGGTGTTCACGTCCTGAAAGCCGGGCAACTCCCGCATTTTGGCCTCGAGTGCCCGAGCTTGTGCATAAAGCTCCTTGGTATTTGGCCCTTCCAGCGTATATTGATACTGGCTTTTGGTCAGATGTGCGCCGATCTGGATGGGCGGCGGGTTCTGCATGAAGGCCACGATTCCCGGGACGGTAGCGATCTTCGGGCGCAACTGCTGGATCACTTCATCGGTTGAGACAAGCCTGTATTGAGGGCCGAAATCCTTGTGCGGAATATGGAAGAAGTCTTCGATTCTGGCCAGATATTCCTGACCTGCAGACGGGCGGGGCTTGAGATGGCAGAAGAAAATGCCGGAGTTACCTCCGCCGGACGGCCCTCCGGCACCTGCCAGTGAGAAAACGGTTGCCACATTCGGGTTCTGGCGGACGATGGCGACAACTTCCTTCTGGAGTTTTTTCATTTGATCAAAGGAAGTTCCCTGGGCCGCCTGCGTGAAGGCGAATATCGCTCCGCTGTCCTCGCTGGGCAGGAAACCTTTGGGAATCTGCATGAAGAGATATCCCGTGAGGATCAGGATCAGAATCGATGCAATCAGCGTGACCAGCCGGTGCCGGAGGACCGCACGCAGGCTCCAGTCATAACCTTTGAGCAGATAATTGAAATAACGCTCCGAAACCTCAAACAAGTGGCCGTGCTTCTGGGCCCTCGGATGGCGCAGGAACCGGCTGCAGAGCATTGGGGTCAGAGTCAACGAAACCAGGCCGGAAACCAGCACGGCGGCCATGATCGTGACGGAGAATTCGTGCAGTAAACGGCCCATGATGCCGCCCATGAAGAGCACGGGAATGAAAACGGCGGTGAGCGACAGCGTCATCGACAGAATGGTGAAGCTGATTTCCTTGGAACCGTTCAGCGCGGCTTCCATGACGCCTTCGCCCAATTCCATGTGGCGCACGATGTTTTCGAGCATGACAATGGCGTCATCGACAACAAAGCCCACCGCGAGCACCAGGGCCATGAGAGATAAGTTGTCCACCGTATAGCCCGCCAGGTACATCACCGCAAACGTCCCGATAATCGACATCGGGAGCGCCAGGCTCGGGATGATGGTGGCGGAAACGTTGCGGAGGAACAGGAAGATCACGAGGATCACGAGGCACAGCGTCAGGTAAAGCGTGAACTTGACATCGTTGATGGAATCCCGGATGCTCTCCGAGCGATCAAACTGAATCTGGAAGTGGATGGCGGCGGGGAATTCCGACCGGAAAGTGGGTAGCAGCTTCCTGATGTTGTTCACCACTTCGACGGTGTTGGTCCCAGGCTGGCGCTGGATGGCCAGAACCATGGCCCGCTTGTCGCCATACCAGGTCGCAACTTTGTCGCTCTGGCTGCCGTCAATCACATTGGCCACCGCATCCAGACGCACCGGGGCGCCGTTACGGTAGGCTATAATGATGGGCCGGTAGGCGGCAGCATCGGTCAACTGGCCTTCGGCCTGGACCACAAAAGCTTTGTGCGTGCCGTAAAGCGTGCCGGTGGGCAGGTTGACGTTGGCGTTCTGAATGGCCTGGATGGCTTCATCGATGCCGATCTGCCGCGCTGCCAGGGCCTTGGGATCAAACTGCACCCGGACAGCGTACTTCTGCTCGCCAAAGACCTGCACCTGCGCCACGCCGCTGATCATCGAGATACGCTGTGCCATCATTGTGTCGGCGTACTCGCTTGTGGTGTAAAGCGGCAGCGTGTCGGACCAGACCGCCATGTAAATGATCGGCTGATTGGCGGGGTTCACCTTGCGAAACGTCGGCGGCGAAGGCATCCCTGGCGGAAGTTGCCCCTCCGCCTGGGTAATCATGGACTGAACATCCTGGGCCGCTGCATCGATGTCCCGGCTGAGGTCAAACTGAAGGCTGATCTGCGTGCTTCCCTGCGTATTCGTGGATGACATCGAATCGAGCCCGGCAATCGTGGAAAATTGCCGTTCGAGCGGCGTCGCCACGGACGCAGCCATGGTTTCCGGGCTCGCGCCCGGCAGGCTGGCGCTCACGGTAATTGTAGGATAATCGACGCTCGGCAGGTCGCTGACCGGCAGAACCCGGTAAGCCATGACTCCGAACAGCAGGATCCCGAGCATGATCAGGGTGGTCATGACCGGGCGGCGAATGAATATTTCGGAAAGATTCATGAACTGCTTCCCTGCTCTTGGGATGCTCCGTTCTTGAAAGACACCTTAGCGCCCGGGAATAGCCGCAACTGCCCATTCGTCACTACGGTCTCCCCAGGATTCACGCCTTTTTCTACAATCGTCAGACCCTCCAGCGTATTGCCAACCGTCACCGGACGGAGCTCAACGGTATTGTCAGGTTTAACTACATAGACATATTGACCGTTTTCGCCTGTCTGTACAGCCTGGGAGGGCACAACCTTCGCGTTCCGCTGTACAGCAAGATCAAGTATGACATTCACAAACTGGCCCGGCCACAACCGGCGGTCAAGGTTGGAAAACGTCCCCTTCAGCGCAATCGTTCCCGTGCTGCTGTCCACAGTGTTATTGATGAAGCTCAGGACCCCAATGGATGGGTCGGGATTCCCGTCGGAAGGATAAGCCAGGACCCGAAGCTGTCCTCGGGCATGGTACTGGCGAATCTGATTCAGATATTGCTCAGGAACTGAAAAATCAACATAGATAGGGTTCACCTGGTTAATGACCACCAGGCTCGTATCATTGTTCTTCACCAGATTGCCGGGATGGACCAGCAGGCTTCCCGTGCGGCCGCTGATAGGTGAATAGATTGAGCAGTATCCAAGCTGGATTTTCGCGTTCTCGACGGCGGCTTTATCAGCCCTGACTGCGGCGTCCAGTGCCGCTGCATTACTCGTGTACTGCTGATATTGGATTTCGGAAACGATGCCGGCCTGATGGAGCGCCGTGTATTGTTCTGCCTCGTTCTTGGCATATTGCGCCTGGGCTTCGTCGCGGGCCAGGTTCGCTTCCGCCTGGTGAAGGGCCGTCTCGAAAGGTCGTGGATCAATGCTGAAGAGCAGATCACCCTTCTTTACATCCTGGCCTTCGGTGAAATAAGCCTTCTGGATTTCCCCATCCACGCGCGACTTTACCGTGACCGTGGAGTACGCCTCCACGTTTCCGATTGCTTTCACTTGCACCGGCATGTCGCGCTGCGTTGCCTTCGCAACCTCGACCGGCACAACCATGGCCATCGGAGAAGTTGCGGGTGTGCCTGTGGCGTTCTTTTCGGAACAGCCGGCAAAAAACACGGCCATCGCTACTGCGCCGATGCCCAGCCCCAATAGCCCTAATTTGCAAATTGGAATTCTACCCACGCTCCACTCCATTCTCTTTTTGACGCAACCCAGCGCCGCAGAGTTACACGGATTCGTCTCCCTTGCCGCGCCATGCGCAGTCCTGACCGGAGCTCTCTCCGCACCGCCCGAAAGGTGCGTGGATTCAGGCGTGCCAGTGGATCATTTGGGCCGTTTGGAGGTTGGATGACGGGCAGACCCAGGAGGCTCACAAAGCCGTCAGATCATGCTCCCCCACCGGTCGCTCATGAGTATAGCGCCACCTGTTGGCTCTCCAACCCATTATAATTGAAATCCTGCTGGACGGGCAGTGTCTGAGACAGGCACAAACACGTCTGATTCAGGTCAGGAGCAGCTTTGAGCATCAGAAAAGAATTGCAGGAAATCCCCAATGCGCTGCGGCAAATGCTTGAAAAGGGCCGCCCGCAATACGAAGCCCTCGTCCGGCGTGTGGGTTGGGGCGAAAAGCCGATCTTCCTGCTGGCTGGCGCCCGTGCATATCCCACGGCGCTGATGGGTGCCTGGGCTTTTCAAAGCCTTCTGGGAGCGCCAGTCGTCGCCGCACGCGCCGGAAATTTCAATGCCTACACCTGTCGTGTCGTGGGCGCGCGCTCGTTGGTCATCGCTATGGGTGGTGGCGAAGACTTGGTGCAGGCGGTAAAAAAGGCCAAAAGCCAGGGAGCAGTTGTCTGGGCGGCAGCACCCAATCCCGGCGGCCCACTGGCAGAAATTGCCGATGCCGTCATCGATTGCTTCCAGGGGGACTCCGCAAATGACAGTACCCGGTACAACTTTTGCCGGCACGCCGCCATGGTCTTTCTTGCCGTAGCCGCCACGAAAGTTCTGAAAGCACCGACCGTGGCCCTCGACTCCCAGGAAGAAGAGTTCGAAGCATTGCCCCGGCACGTTGAATGGGTCCTGAACCATATTTCCGACGCCGCCAGCGCGTTCGCAAGGGAATTCCGCCCTCTCACGGACCTTCGGATTGTCGGCGGCGGCGCGTTTTTCCCTATCGCGATCCAGTCGGCCGGCCGCTTGTACCGGGAGGCCCAAATTCCTGCGCACGGCTGTGATTTGCTGGATTTTCAGGAGGGATTCTGCGGTGTGACACGGCCCGGCTCGGGCGTACTCTATCTTTCATCCTCACGGTGCGGCCTGAAAACGCGCGTCCATGACTCAGTCCGTGAAGTCCGGCAGGGAAAAAGCCGGAAAATCTTTGCCCTGACTGACGACAATGACCGGCAACTCTCCGAGCGCGCAGACGCCGCAGTGCTTTTTCCCGTCCTCACGGAAGCGGGAGGAGCGCTGATCGCTCTTGCATTTCTTGAACTTGTGGCCTTTTACACAGCGCAGCCCGCGCGGATGACCTCCGCCCACGGCCGCGGGGCCGAAAAGGCATAGGCAGGCAATTTCTGCGAGTGTAGTAGCTTTATTCGCATATTATTATATAGTTTCAAACCTGAGATATTTCGACAATCATTGACAAGAAACTGCATTTCTGATTTTATTAATATATGGACATCGGAAAGCGCATTCGCATCCTGCGTGAAGCCAAGGGCCTCTCGCAAGGTGACATCGAGAAGCGGTCGGGTCTGCTTCGGTCGTATATCTCGCGGGTCGAAGGCGGATATACGGCGCCGTCTCTGATTACTCTGGAGAAATTTGCAAAGGCCCTTGAAGTTGAGCCTTATCAGCTTCTGTTCAAGGGGACAGGACAACCCACGGCGCCGCGCGTGCCGCCTCAGGCAAGCCAGTCAAAATCGTTGCGCAAGCTGATCAAGTCGTTTGAGAGCATGACTACACCAAATCGCAAGCTGCTCCTCACCCTTGCTAGCAAACTGAGCAAAGATTAGCTCCCGCAGACGCCTTGCAGAAACCTGTGCCGTCAAGTTACATATCGAGGGTACTGTCTGCCTCCTGCGATGGTCTCCGGGAAGAACCGTGTTCCGAACCCGTTTTGATCAGGAACTCATCAAGCCGCCTGGCCATGCTTGCTACCTGCTTGCGAATCCTGGTAAGCAGGACCAGTCCGTAAATCAGTCCGATAATGAGGGCGAGGAAGAACGCCAGCACAATGGCCAGCATAATCATTTGAACGGCTTGTGGATCGTACATTTCCCCTCCTAATTTATTCAAACGCCTCTCGCCTTAACGGACTGCTAAAAAGCGTCCAGACTCCGTCAATTCGAGCGAAACCCTGCCCCGGATGGGCCGTGGCGAAGCTGGAAACCTGCTTCTCCCCGAGAGGGTAAAAACAACCGTGAATCCGCTGGTTTGATCAAAAGCATCGGCCCTTGGAATGACAATGACGGAAGGTTCTTTCAGCACCCTGCCAAGCCCTGCATAAAACCATTCCTCGAAAAACCAAGTTATAACGCGCTCAGATTGAAATCAAGCAGGCGCTTTTACAATTGTCCGCGATGTGATAAGAATTTCATTCTCGAAAGGGCAGAAGTACGAGGTGGATGTTAACCTGCCAAGACGGTTTGGTTGGCGAGGTGAACTCATCGTTCCGAATTTTAATGAAAACCGGAGGACTCATTATGGCCGAAGATCTTGACCGACGTGAATTCATAAAAAAGGCCGCAATTGGAACCGCGGGTGCCGCAATCACATTACCCGCCCTCGGCAAGGCTGCAAAGACCGCACCGAGTGACAAAGTCATTGTTGGGGTAATCGGGACGGGCAGACAGGGGCGCGGCGACCTCAGGGCATTTCGCGAGCAGCCTGACGTTGAAATCGCCGCGGTCTGCGACGTTTACCAACCAAACCTTCAATTGGGCGTGAAGGATTCCGGAGGCAAGGCGCAAACTTACTCCGATTTCCGCCAGGTGCTTGACCGGAAGGACATCGACGTGATTGTTGTGGGCACACCCGATCACTGGCACCCGCTGATCATGGTCGAGGCCTGCAAAGCCGGCAAGGACGTTTATGTGGAAAAGCCCATCTGCCACACCATCGACGAAGGCATCCTGATGGTCGAGGCCGCGCGCAAATACAACCGAGTGGTGCAGGTTGGAACACAGCAACGCTCCGGAATCCATTTTCAGAAAGCCGTCAAGCTGGTGCAGAATGGATTCATCGGGAAAGTCAGTTTTGTCCGCACGTGGAATTACGGCAACGAATATCCGCAGGGGATCGGCAATCCTCCGGACTCGGACCCGCCCGCGGACCTCGACTGGGACGCCTGGCTTGGCCCGGCCCCGAAGGTTGCCTTCAACTGGAACCGCTTCGGTCCTGATCCCAAGCTCCCTCCGCGATGGTCAACCTTCCGTTACTTCTGGGATTACGCCGGTGGATTCATGACCGACTGGGGCGTGCACCTTATCGACATCGTCCATTGGGCGATGCAGGTCGATGGGCCATCCGTGATCACCGCGCTGGGCGGGAAATACTACATTCAGGACAACGCCGAAACGCCCGACACGCTCCAAGTGACCTATGAATACCAGAACCCGGACTTTGTCTGCGTCTATGAAAACCGCTGGGACAATGCCAATTCCATGTACGGCAAGGGATACGGGATTGAATTCCACGGCACCGACGGCACGCTGTTTGTCGATCGCGGAGGGTTTGAAGTGTTTCCTGAATATCGCGGGCAGGGCAAGGAGGAGGTGGCGAGGACCGCTTCTATGCAGATGAAATCCGTGAACAATTCCCACTCTGACCATGTTCGCAATTTCCTCGACTGTGTGAAGACCCGCAAGCGGCCGATTTCCGACATCGAAATCGGGCATCGGTCCACCAGCGCCTGCCTGCTCGGGAACGTGGCTTTTCGCAGCAAGGAGCGGATTGTGTGGGACGTAAAAAACCAGAAGCTTGTCAGGGGCGGCAACAAGGCCGAGCAATTCGTCACTCGCGATTACCGAGCACCGTGGAAATTGATGGTGTAACAGATCCTGCAGCGACGATGTGCCATCGTCGTGGAATATTCCGGCGATCACAGACCCCGGATACAGTTTCGGGCTCTATAGCAGCGACGTGCCATCGCCGCACGACACTCCGGCGATCATAGACCGCTGTCACACACGTGGCTATTTGATGTAGCACACGCCATAGTAGCGGCCGGTTTCCGCCATGGCCGTCCAGACGACCCGTGCGGGTGTCTCCACCGGCGCCTGGTTGTCAGCGAAGGGCAGCGTAATGAACAATTCATCGCCCACGTTGAAGATTTTGGTGCTCAGAAAACACAGCCCGCCCTTCGAAACATCGCGGGTTTGAGCAATGTCCATGACTCCCCAGTTGTTGCGGACTTTCAACCTCATCACGAGCTTTAATCGCCGTGACTTGCGCCGCTCTGTGGATGGCGGCCTGGTCTGCCGGCTCTCCCGGATCATCTCCGGAGTGACGGCCTGGTCGCTCGGCTTCCATCGCGTCGTTTCATTGCAGCGGTCGCAATGGCGCGAGATCAGGCCGGTGGCCAGCAATACATCGTACTCGATCGAGGAAAGCGGGCTCTGGATGGCTTTCCGGCAGGCCCCGCATTCGATTAAAACTTTCGGCTGGACGCCGTCTGCCGGCGGCTGATAGGCGATCCCCCAGATACCGCTTTCAGGGTTAAGCGCCTCGACGCCCCATTCCCGTCGGTCACCGAATACCTGCTGAAATGCGCCGACCACACGGAACTCTTCCTCGATATTGTTGGCCAGGTTTTTGATGAGGATGATGTCGTCCGGCAAAAGGGGGTGCGTCAGGCTGATGCGCGCTCCGCTCTGACTGAAGCTGACTGTTACCGTGTCTTCACTGAACGCCACTCCGGAAACGTCGTTCCCGATCACACGAATGCGAACGGGCGCCAGCACACGATCTGTCCGTCGTTTCTGATCTTCCGGCATGGATCCGTTCAATCAACCTCCGCTCCCAACCTTCGCATGGCCCCGGAAATTTCCTGTCTGCGGGCTTTATGTAAGTACCCATCGGTTTTTTTTGAGGAAAAGATTAGTTGAGACGTGTCGCAGCTATTGAATCTTGGCGCGGTTGCAAAACCAGCCCTGCCGCCACGAAAGCTCTGGCGGAAACAGTGAAGATGTTCCCGACGGTATGCCTCAGGACGCCGCCAACTCGCGCAGTCGGGCAATCCCGCTCGCTTCGTTATCGGCGATTACGAAAAACTGCGAGAGCTTAACCTCATCCAGCACACGCCGTACACGTTGATTGAGGGAAACAAGGACAAGTCCCGCGCCTGCCTGCCGAGCGGCCGCACGACAGCCGGCCAGGAATCCAAGGCCCGTGGAATCGATGTGGGGTACGCCGGAGAAATCAAAAAGCAGCTTCTTCCGCCCGGCTGCTATCAATTCCCTGACTTTTTCGCGGCACTGCGGGCCATCCTCGCCCGCGACAAACCTCCCCCGCAGCCGCAGGATTGTCACATCATCGTTGTGATCGACCGTGATTTCCATCGTGGCCGGTCCCGCAATAATAACCAACCGGGCGGAAAGAAACCCGCCAAAGGGGTTTAAAGAAAGGCCGCATCGTACGCCCGCGTGAGTTCCATCAAGCGCTCCCGCCGGCCGCGGCTGAAGACGGGCTCGATCCCGCCTAGCTTCTTCCGTGCGAGTGCTCGACGCTGCCGTGATGTTGCTGACCTTCTTTTCCGGCCTTCTGGCGCTGCTCGCGCAGCACGGCCTTTCGCGAGAGGCGGATCTTGTTGCCGTCGATTGAAATCACCTTCACTAAGAGTTGGTCGCCTTCCTTCAGTTCGTCGCGGATATCGCGAATGCGGTGCTCGGCCACCTCGCTGATGTGCAGCAAACCGTCGGTTCCAGGGAAGATTTCGACAAACGCACCGAAATCGGCCAGGCGCACGACTTTGCCCAGGTAAGTCTTCCCGACTTCCGCCTCCGCCATCATGTCCTTGATGATTTTGATTGCTTTGGCGGCCGAAGATTCATCGACGGCGGCCACGTTCACACGGCCGTCATCCTCGACGTCTATCTTCGCCCCCGTCTGTTCGACGATGCCGCGGATCACTTTACCGCCCGGGCCGATCAACTCGCCGATCTTGGCCGGATTGATCCTGATGGTGTGGATGTGCGGCGCGTAGGACGAGATGGTGGCCCGAGGCATGGGAAGTGTTTCCAGCATCTTCTCGAGGATATGAATCCGCGCCGCCTTGGCCTGAGCAAGGGCCTCCGCCATGATCTGCGGTGTAATGCCCGTAACTTTGATGTCCATCTGAAGAGCCGTAATGCCTTCGCGCGTGCCCGCCACTTTGAAGTCCATGTCGCCGTAATGGTCTTCCGCGCCGGCGATGTCGGTGAGGATGGCGTATTTGTCTCCCTCCTTTACGAGGCCCATGGCGACTCCCGCCACGGGCGCTTTGATGGGCACTCCGGCGTCCATCAGCGCCAGGCAGCCTCCGCAGACAGTGGCCATTGACGATGAGCCGTTCGACTCCAGAATGTCAGAAACCACGCGGATCGTGTAAGGGAAAGTCTGTTCGTCGGGGACCACGGCCGCCAGCGCGCGTTCCGCAAGCGCGCCATGACCGATTTCGCGCCGGCCCGGTCCGCGCAGAAAACCTACCTCGCCTACGCTGAAGGGGGGGAAATTGTAATGCAGCATAAACCGCTTGAAAGCTTCGCCCTCGAGCACATCGAGCCGCTGCATGTCTTCCGCCGTTCCGAGCGTCGCTGTTACCAGCGCCTGCGTTTCACCGCGCGTGAACAGCGCCGAGCCGTGCGTGCGCGGCAGCAGGCCGACCTCGCAAGTGATCGGCCGGACCTGATCGAATGCGCGCCGGTCGGGACGCTGGCGCTTCAGCAGGATATCGTCGCGGAAGATGCGCTCTTCAAGCCGGTCGAAGGCCTCAGCCACCTTGTGGCGCTTTTCCTCCTCGGTCTCGGGATAGCCGGCAAGCAACTCCTTGCGCAGTTCCGCAACCCGCTTCTGGCTTTCGAGCTTTGGATATTTCGACGTGTCCATGGCCTCGCGCAGGCCGGCCTCAACTTTCGCGCGAACCTCGTCCTCGATGGCCTTGTCAAATTCCGGCGCGACAAACACGCGCTTCCTGATCCCCAGCTTCTCAAACAACTCTTTTTCCGCGGCGATGATTTTCCTGATTTCCCCGTGCGCATACTGGATAGCGTCATTTACGGCTTCTTCGGAAACTTCCGTCGCGCCCGCTTCTACCATGACAATGGCGTCTTCGCTTCCGGCAACCACCATATTCAGCAGGCTTGCCTTCGTCTCCGAATAAGTTGGGTTTGTAACCAGGTGACCTTCCACCAGTGCCACGCGCACGCCGGCTACCGGCGTCGGGAAAGGAATGTCTGAAAAGTAGAGCGCCGCCGCGCCCGCGATGAGTCCGATAACGTCAGGGTTATTTTCTGTGTCCGCCGACAGCACCATCGCGATCACCTGGGTTTCGTCCTTGAAGCCCTCGGGAAACATCGGCCGCACCGGGCGGTCAATCAGCCGGCTGCTGAGGATCTCTTTTTCCGTCGGGCGTCCTTCGCGCTTGAAAAATCCGCCGGGAATCTTCCCGGCTGCGTACGTATATTCGCGATAATCCACCGTCAGTGGAAAGAAATCGATACCTTCACGCGGCACCGCCGAGCACGCGGTCGCCAGCACAACCGTGTCGCCGTACCGTACATAGGCCGAACCGTTCGCCTGCTTGGCAAGCTTGCCGACCTCAATTGAAAGGGTGCTTCCCCCCAGTGGGATGCTGACTCGTTCCATGAATTTTATCCTCCGAATCCTGCTGCCCCGTTTGCCCCTCCACTATACGTTCTGAACGTACACTCCGGATTCATCCTCCGGTTGCCAGCCATTCGCGGCAGGGACTACAGATGGCTTTTGAGTTTTAAGGTAGGGGAATGCGGACCGAGGCCAATACTCTAAAAACCGGCAAACATCCAAAGCGCGCTGGCTGTCCCCCAATAAACAAAAAGCGACCCGTGGCACGCCTGCCTGGGGTCGCTCCTGCTTGGGGTGGCATTCTGACCCAGTGTCTTTTCGCCTTCTTGCACAACCGCCTTATTTGCGGATCCCTAACCGGTCGATCACCTGCTTGTACCGGTTGGCGTCATGCCGCTTCAGGTATTCGAGCAGGCGCTTCCGCTTGCCCACCATGGTCAGCAGGCCACGCCTCGAGGCATGGTCTTTGCGATGTACGCGAAAGTGTTCCGTCAGGTAAGAGATGCGCTCTGTCAGGAGAGCGATTTGCACCTCCGGCGAACCCGTGTCCGATGAATGGACCTTATAGTCGCTGATGAGCTTTGTCTTTAATTCCCGGGTTAACGCCATCCGCTAATTCTCCTCGTTTCCGACATTTTCTCCCACAATTTCAACAGCTAGCATAACATTTTTCCACCGCCTTTGGCAAAAAATACTACAGCACGCGTAGGGAATCTCTCCAAGTCCATGGATTTTGTTGTTTTCAATTTTGGGAAGGCGAAATCCTCCGCTGCGTGTGTCCACACCGCGGAACCACCAACAGTGACCGAAAAGCCGACGGCAGGTCGAAAAGAAGGCTGGCGACGAAAAACCATCGGCAAATGGGAATTTTAAATCTTACCGGCCGATGGCATCAGCACGACTTCTTCCACCGCCGCCCGCGCTGGCTGGCGAAGCGCAGCGATTGCCGCATCGGCAACATCCGCAGGCTGCATCACGCGACTGCGCGGGATTTCAAATCCGAACGCAGCAAGCATTTCCGTGTCGGTGAGGCCCGGCAAGATGGCCGTCAGGCGGATCCCTTTGGGGCGCAACTCTTCTCGGAGCACGCGCGTCAGCCCGAGTGCACCGTATTTCGCCGCCGTGTATGCCGAGCAGTTGGCAAACGCCTGCCGGCTGGAAACGGAAAGAATGTTAACCACGTGCGGATACTTGCTCCGCTCCAGCAGCGGCAGCGCCGCCTTCACAGTAAGAAAAATAGAAGTCAGGTTCGACTCGATATTGAGCCGCCAGTCTTCGAGGGTCGTCTCCCCGAAGGGCTTGTAAGTAAACGCCCCGGCACTGTTGACCAGAACGTCCAGCCGCCCATGCCGTTTCCTGACCTGCCTGAAGACCCGTTCAACATCTGCCGGCCGGGTTACGTCCGCAGCGATGCTGCATGCCTTGTCGCCAATTTCCTTCTGCGCTGATTTCAGCCCGTTACTGCTGCGGGCCACCAGCACGACTTGCGCGCCTGCCCGCACCAGCGCGTCGGCAATGGCGAAGCCGATGCCGCGGCTCGCACCCGTGACAACAGCCACTCTGTCTTTGAGCCTGGGCATGGTCTGTTATACGCTCAGCCACCTTGACTGCACACCATTCGCAAAAGGGCACGACTTTTGTCGTGTCGCGACGACACAATCGGGTCCAATGTTGTCAATCAATAAAGTACTTTTCCGTTTTCGGCACGGACACATCCGTGCCGTTACCCCATTGGGATTTCGCCCTGACATAGCCCGTCGAGGGCGATTTAGCTTTTTTCCCGAACCAGGCGCAGGAATTCGGCGCGCGTCTGGTCACAATCGCGAAATATGCCCAGCATGGCTGAGGTCACAGCCACGGAATTCTGCTTTTCCACGCCGCGCATGATCATGCAAAGGTGACGGGCTTCGATAATGACGCCCACGCCCTGCGGCTTAATGGCTTCCATGATGGTCTCAGCGATCTGCGTGGTCAGCCGCTCCTGGATCTGGAGCCGGCGCGCGAAAACGTCCACCAGGCGCGGCACTTTGCTCAAGCCGATCACTTTTTCTGTAGGCACATAGGCCACATGGCAGCGGCCGAAGAAAGGCAGCAGATGGTGCTCGCACAGGCTGAAAATCTCGATGTCCTTCACAATCACCATTTCATCGTAGGCGACGGAATAGACGGCGCCGTTCAGCACCCTGGCAACGTCCTGATGGTAGCCGCTGGTAAGGAACCGCAGCGATTTCGCCACGCGCTCCGGAGTTTTCAGCAATCCTTCGCGCTCAGGATTTTCGCCAAGTTCGCGCAGCGTGCGGCGCACGGCCTCTTCCAGTGGATCATGGCTGATGGCCGGTTCTTTTTCCTCAATTCCTGGCATTGGGTTGGTTTTCATCTTTTTTCTCTCTTCGCCGTTTCCAAATGGCTTCCGTTCTCGCCTGAATACTCGAACGAGTTTGAACTCGTTTCTTCCAGCCGTACCCTTTCAAGCTCCGCGCTTCCTCGGACCGGTTCCAGCCTCGCCCTGAGCAGGTTGAAAATCTGCACGCAGAGATTTTCCGTGGTTGGGACTCTTCCCTGAAAATCAGGCACGTCCAGATTCAGATAGGTATGGTCAAAACGGTTGAGGACTTCCTCTTCGACGGCGCGATCGAGCAATCCCAGATCAATTACCATTCCCGTCGATGGGTCCACCGGCCCGCGCACAGTGACCTCGACAATGTAATTGTGCCCGTGGCCGTATGGGCTGTTGCATTTGCCGAATACGCGGGCATTATCTTCCGCGCTCAGCGAGTCATTGTGGAGTCGATGCGACGCGGAAAAGCGGTAACGCTTCGTCAGTGATACCATCAGTCCCCGTAATAATCCACGTAGAGGTCCTCGGTCTCGTACAGCCGGATTCGATGCAGCCGGCCCGCGGGAAGTTTCGCCGCGAGCAGGTTCCAGATTTCGATGGCGATATTTTCCGTTGTCGGAATTTTCGTGGCAAACGCCGGAACTTCCTTGTTCAGAAACTTGTGGTCCAGCTTTTGAAGGACCTCGCTTTCGAGCACGGCTTTCAGGTCTTTCAGGTCAAGGACCATGCCGGTATTTTCATCCACCTCGCCGGCCACAGTCACTTCAACTGTGTAGTTGTGGCCGTGCCCATGCGGATTGTTACATTTGCCGAAGATGCGCTGGTTCTCCTCCGCGCTGAATCTGGGATTGTGATAGTAGTGCGAAGCCGAAAATTCCGCTCGCCGCGTCAGATAGATCATTCCTCTCCCCGTTTCTGCCCAGAAGTCTGGTAACTGCGTCCTTTCCACTCCACCCCGCCGGCTACAGTGTAAGCCCACATCGAGTTCAGCAATAGCAACGCGTAAAGCCCTGCCCCGACAGGCTGATAGATAGCCAGCCACCGTCCAAAGCCCAGCCGCTCCAGCCTGCGGGTGTAATCCCGCCGTCGCAAAACCACGCCGGCAAAGCACGCGAGCGTGGTGATTAGCTCCCAGACCCGCGCCTGGCCCACAATGACAAGAACCGCAGACGCCACGAATGCAAGGAGTAGAAGTACGTCGAGCAGCACCGTGGCAATGAGGCCTTTGATCATTTGCTCGCGCCGGCCGTCATAGAGCAGGTAGAGGTTCTTGCTCCACCCCTTCCACAGATCGCCAAATGTGCTGTACATCCTCGTGCGGACCCAATTCGCCCCCGGCAGAAAAACCAGCCGCCTTCCGCCCGCCTTCACGCGCCGAGCGAGTTCGACATCGTCCAGAATCGCGCCCCGGATTGACGAATAGCCGCCTGTTTCATTGTAAACGTTCCGGCGGATAAGGAGGTACTGTCCGTTGGCCGCCGCGCGCGGCGAGGCCGGGTCCGAAATTTCTTCAAAAGGAAAGAGTCGCGCCAGTTGCACGAACACGAAAGGAATGATCGCCTTCTCCCACCACGTCGGCGTCCGCTGCCCCGGCGAAAGCGAGAGCAGATCGGCGTTCTCCGCCCTCGCGCGCATGAGCATGGCGTCCAGGCTGCCGGACAGATGTTCGGTATCGGCGTCGGTGAAGAGCAACCAATCGCCCGTTGCGATTTCCGCTCCCGCCGCCGCAGCGCGGTTCTTGCCCACCCAGCCCTCCGGAAGCGAGTCGAGCCGGACCACGCGCAAGATTGGAATTTCATTGCGCAGGCGCGCCAGGATTTCCGGCGTCCGGTCGGTCGATTCGTCATCAACGACGATAATCTCGCGGACGTGCTCCTGCCCTTCGAGGGACCGCACCGCGCGCTCGATATTTCCTTCTTCATTGCGGGCTGGAATGATCACGGACACTGTCTGCAGGTCGCGTTCAGACATCGCGTGCCATTTCCCTCTCACTTGGGATGAGATGTTCGTGAGGCACAAGGCAGGACCGGTGCGTCGGGGGGAAAGGCACAACCTTTAGCCGCACC
Source organism: Terriglobia bacterium (assembly GCA_035652895.1). GTDB lineage: Bacteria > Acidobacteriota > Terriglobia > UBA7540 > UBA7540 > SCRD01. Next base: position 84,868 of record DASRCX010000045.1, on the reverse strand, counting down.
GAGCAATTCGATGTCAATCGTGCGGCTTCGGGCACCGCAGCTGCGGATAAGGCAGTTTCCGGCATGCATGCGCCAGTGGCACGGCTGAAGTCATACTCTTTTCTACTCTTCACCCATGCACACCCTCAAATCGCTCCACCAGGTTGTCGAAAACGCAGCAGTGGCAGCGTTACACCGCCAACCAAGAGCGGACTGATCGAGCTGATGGCGGGATGAGCCCGCCGCTCCATTCCATCGAAAGTGATTTTCAGCAACCTGCCAAGTGCCGCTTAGCAACCAGGCGATTATAATAGATGTCTGAATTATGCGCAGAGTCACGCTTGCCAAATGGGTTGTGGTTGCGATTGCGGCCGCTGGAGTTCTGTGGCTGGTGCTGCGGCCGAAGCCGCGCGGCCCCGTGTCGATGGGCGAAGTCGCGCCCGCTTTCACCCTGCCGCAATTGCCTTCGGGGAAACTCTCGCTTGCGAAATACCGTGGTCAGGTGGTGGTACTCAATTTCTGGGCCACATGGTGCCCGCCCTGTGTAATGGAAACGCCCAGCCTGGAACAATTCGCTTCTGAAATGAAATCTCAGGGCGTCACGGTCATCGGTGTCAGCGTCGATCAGAACGCGCAGCAACTCGAGGAATTCATCCAGCGCTATCGCCTGACCTATCCTATCGCGCGGGATCCCGATGCCTCCCTGGCCCACGAGTACGGCACTTTCAAGTTTCCCGAAACCTACATCATTGACCGCGACGGTCGTGTGGCCGAAAAGATCATCGGAGCAACCGACTGGGTCGATCCCCGGATGATCGAGTTCGTCAAATCCCTTACCAACAACCGCCAGGCTTCGCGATAATCTCTTCACCGATCCGGCAAATCCGGACTGCGCGGACAGACAAGATCCGGTTTGATATTCAACCCGCTTTCGGAAATGGCCCTAAAAAGCTGTGCCGTGGGACCTCGAAAGCCAGCGCCTTCGCACCCACGGCACAGGAGATTAATCATTTAACGGTTGAAATTACCTGCCGGGATGACCCCCCGCCATTCCAGGTCCGCCGGCATGGCCGAAACCTCCGCTCATCGGCCCCCCAACGGGAGCATTAGCTTCGCCGAAACCGCCTGCACGGCCGGCGCCTTCTGAGCGGCCCATCCCTTGGGAGCGTCCGAAACCGGATTGGTTATCCTGCGCCATGGCCTGTTGCGCGTGCAACTGGCTCAAGTGGCTGAGCGCCATCTGCTGTCCCTTCTGGGAGACGTCGATGGCATGCTGAATGTGCGGCACCGCCTGTGCGGGAACCTTGCTGAGCAGGCTGTTGAGCACCTTCAGATGCTTGCTCGTCGCCGACTGGACGCGGTTGTAAACGCTCTCCTGCTGAGATGGCGTACCCTCAACGCGCCCCTGGCTGAGCGCCGTATTCAGACCTTCGATCCCACGGTCGTAATTATCGAGTGCGGTTTCAAGTCCGGCGGAATCTCCGGCTTTTCCCCGCTGCTGAGCTTGCTTCAAGTACTGCTCATTCTGCTTGAGTCGTTCTTTAACCTGCTGAAGAGTTAGCGAGCCCTGATTATCGTTTTCCTGCTGCGCAAACAGACCCACAGGCGAGATGATCAAGGCAGAAAAGGCGATCGTCAGGCAAATTGTGATCAATTGAACAAGGCGTTTCATCCGTTCCTCCTTCCGGGCAACCCGTCCCGGGATTTTCGGTTCTCGTGCCGGGGTTTCTGGGGACTTTCCTCGTGCCACCCCACTACTGAGTGCCCGCCTGTCAGCCCTGATGTGCCCATCGGCGAACACTACCCGATGTTATTTAGAAGCAATACGATGGCTCTTGGTTTTCCGCAATGGTACCAAAGTTCCATGTCTGGCTTGAGCACCAGGACTTTAACCCCTTTTGAAATCCTGGGTTTGCCGCAAGTGACAGGAAATCCAAGGCTGTTCGTCACGGTACTACCAAAGTACACTTCCCCTATATTGACTAAGTGATATACACTCCCGTGCTTGAGAGGGGCTTTGATCGCGGCTGCGCGCCAGCAGCGTGGCCGGCAATCCTGGAGGTTATGCAATGCAGTACCTGTACGAAACGGCATTCCATCTTAGACCGACTTTTTCCAAAGCAGGGAGGCGACTTCACTGTGCGTCCCTGGCGGCCGGGCTTGCTTTTCTTATTGCGTCGGGTCTGTTCGTCGGCTGCGGGGGCTCGAATTCAAGCAATACGGCGCCCCCGCCGGTCCCTTCGATCCAGAATATTAACAGTTCCACCGATCCGTCCAGCCCCGTTAATCTTCCCATTGAGATCAACGGCAGCGGTTTCCAAAGCTCGCCGGGCTCAGTGATTTTTTCCCAGTCATCGAGCGGCATCACGGCCACCGTCACGCCGAATGCCGGCGGCTGGACAGACAGCGGCATTGCGGTTGTAGTTCCGGCCGGAAATGGGACGAACAATTTCACCGTACCCGGTACCGTTTCGGTAACCGTAAAGACCAGCGGAGGCACCAGCAATGCTGTCACGCTGACGCTCGTTCAGACGCTCACGTTTGATGTGAACAACGTGACGTGGTCCCAGACAACGCCGCTTCCCACCCCCCTCACGGGCCTTCGTGCCGCTGCGGTTCCCATCAGTGACACGAGCGCTTATGTCGTGGTGACGGGCGGCTACGATGGGACCGCCAACACGAATGGTGTGTACGTCGGAACGCTCGATACGACCGGTGCCGTAACCGGGTGGACCGCAAGTGCAAACGTCCTTCCCGAAACCATCGCGCATCACGCCATGGTGGAAGCTGATGCCGAAAATTCACTTGTACCCGACGGATCGCATTTCATTTACGTTATCGGCGGCCAAATCAATTCCACCGATGCGCCCGGCGGAACGGGCGACGTTTATATGGCCAGCGTGGATAATAGCGGCGCAGTAGGGACCTGGCAGAAGTTAAGTTCCTCGCTTCCCGAACCCCTGGTCGGCCCCGCCGCCGCCCTCTTTAACGGCTACGTCTATGTGGTAGGCGGTCTGCATCCCGACGGAACTCCCTCGGCCGATGTCTTCTCGGCTCCGATCAAGTCAGACGGCACGCTCGGCACCTGGACTAAATCGACGAGCGCTTACCCAACGGCTGTTTCTTTCGCGACGGCGTTTGGCTTTGCCGGGAAACTCTATGTCCTTGGGGGCGACAATTCTAATTCGACAAATCCCGACGAGGAAGGCAGTCAGGGCTCGGGCATTCAAAGCGTGAACTTCGCCAGCGCTCTGAATGGGGTGGTGGGAACCTGGACCGCGACTTCATCCACGATCAAAAACCGCAAAAAGCAGATCACCTGGACGGCTTTCGGACAAGTGATCGACGCGGAAGGCATTTACAACGGGAGTCCGGGGTCGTTGGAACTTGAACGGACCGTGGTGAATCCCGACAGTACGCTGGCCTCATGGAATGGGATCACGAATGCGGTAAACCTGATCAATGCCAATGTGTACAACGCGGCAGCCATCGTGAGCCCGCTCCAGTCCCCCAACGCAACGCCACGATTCCTCCTTTTTGGTGGACAAGCTTTTAACGGCCTGCCCTCCGGGGGCGCGCCCAGCGCGCTGGTTTATTACAATACGGCACCATAAGCAAGGAATGGATAGGGCACGGCCTTGTGCCGTGCCTATCGATACTGAGGTCTATTCCTGAAAACGCGCCCCGCCAAAATGCGCATGCAGCCTGCTGATTTTACGGCAGGCTGCATGTGCATTTGCCGCCCATCGAAAATCTCCCCCTGTGGTCACGGTATCTCCGGTTTGTGGAGTTCGATACTGACGTCGGACATCACCGGCGGACACTCCCTCTGTGGATAGTGGCATTCCAGGAATTCGGTTGCGGCCCCTGCGGTGAGGATATCACAACTGCTGTAGCAATCCTGCAGCCGGGCGCTTCCCTTCTGTTAATCAATTGATCTATACTGGCTGTATCGAAAGCGGCTTTCATGGCAGTCTTGCGTCGGTCGCAATGGAGGGATGGGAAGGAGTTTCTATGCAAGACCTGTGTGAAAGGCTTTCACTCCGTGTTGCAGACCTCCCTCGCGCGGGCACGCGCGCTCACTTCGCATTCGTGACGGCTGGAATCATTCTGCTTGCGGTCGTAATTTTCGTCCCGGCCTGCGGAAACGGAGGCGGGAAAGGCACGCCGGCACCGCCGGCAATGCCTGCAATCAGCAACATCAACAACGCCACCGAACCTTCCAGCCCGGTTAATGTTTTGATCCAGATCAACGGCAGTGGTTTCCAAAACTCTCCGGGTTCAGTTGTCTTTACGCAATCTTCGACGGGAATCACAGCCACGGTAACACCGAAGTCCACCGCCTGGACGGACACCAGCATCGGAGTGAACGTTCCCTCAGGCGACGGCACGCATTCATTCACCGTGCCTGGCGAGGTTGACGTTAAGGTGACTACAAGCTCCGGCACCAGCAGTGCCGTCACTCTCGAGCTGACCCGCACATTCAGCCTTAACATCAATAACGTCACCTGGACGTCCTTAACGACACCGCTCCCCGCGCCGCTCACCGGGATGGCTGCGGTGGCGGTCCCATCGAGTGACACTCAGGCGTTTGTTGTGGTGACGGGCGGCTTCGATGGAAGCTCCAACCTGAGCCAAGTCCTCAGCAACACGATCAATACGAACGGCCAGGTCGGCCCCAACTGGCTGACCATTCCCACCAACCCGCTTCCGGAAACTATTGCCTACCATGCCATGGTGGAAGCTGATGCCAGAAACTCTCCCGTGCCCTCGGGTTCGCATTTTATCTACGTGATCGGCGGGCAGGTAAATTCCAGGGATACGCCCGGCGGCACGACGATTATTTACAGGGCCAGCGTCGATTCGAACAGCGGAGCGGTGGGGGCATGGACACAACTCTCGTCGCCGCTGCCGGAGCCGCTGCTCGGGATGGCGGCCGTGCTTTATAACGGCTATGTGTATCTTATCGGGGGCTTGCGTCCCGATTCAACGCCCTCGAACCGCATATACACCGCGCCGGTGAAATCCGACGGCACGCTCGGCACGTGGACGCAGCAGGCCAACAATTACCCGCTCGCAGTCTCCTTCGCCACAGCGTTCGTTTATTCCGGCAAACTCTACGTGCTGGATGGCGACACGGCGAACTCTCTCGCGCCCAGCGCGCAGGGAAACACGGGCGTGAACAGTGTCTATTTCGCCAATGTGCTGAACGGTTCGGTGGGGGCCTGGACGCAAACCACGCCAACCATCGCAAATCGGAAAAAGGCCGTGGTTTGGACAGTGTCCAACCTGGTGATCAGCGCAGAAGGTGTATATGGCACAGGTCCGGGAACAAATGAAGTCGAATACAGTACCATTAACCCGGATGGCACGCTCGCTCCCTGGATCGCTGTGCCTTCCGGCGGCCTGATCAAGGCCAACGTTTATAACGCAGCCGCCATCCTCAGCCCGCTTCTCACTACCACAACTCTCGCGCCCCGCATGCTGCTCCTGGGCGGGCAGCAGTTTACAACCTTCCAGCAGAGTAACCTGATCAACGAAGTCTATTACAACAACTCGCCCTGAGCAGGCGGGCTCTCATGACCATCATTCTCTAAGGCCAGGTTTCCGGGCGGTCGCCGATCCGGCCCGTTTTGAAATTTCAAGTTTCCAATTTGAGATTGCAGAAAGCGCCGGCGAAAGGACTCAAAGCGGTCCCTACTTCAGTTGCGCTGTTGAAGCGGTCGCGGGACCCGTGTCATACCTTCGTGCGCGCCATAAGTTCTGGACCGTTACGGCCCACAGGATTGCCGCGCATCCCCAACCGGTAACCAGCAGCCAAATATGCACCGGCGAACGTCCATTCCCCACGGCAGGCAGCAGCACAACTGTCCCCGCAGCCAGCAGCACCATCGCCGCGCACACCCCGATATACCTCCGGCTGTGAAACGCCTTCGCCAGGCCGATAAAGTGCAGTCCCACGATCAGCGCAGTGACCGGCGCAAGCAAGTCGTAGCGCCTCTCTCGCACAAGCCAAAGGCACGCGATCGGAATGGCGACAGCTTCAAACAGCACGGCGTAGCGGTAGGCTGGAAATCGAAATGGACTTGCCACCGGCGGCAAACCGAGTGCCCGCAGCCGCGAAACCTGCCGCACGCCAAAAGCGACGAGCAATGCGCCCACGAGGATGAATACCCACAGGAGTATTCCAGGTCGACCCAGACCGGCCGAACCCCACGCTCCCCAGAGCGCGCCGAATGTCGCGGTAATTATCGCGCTCCGGCTCCAGCCAATGGGATTGTTTACCAGATTTGGGGCGTCTTCTGGTTTCATAGCCGTATGTTATCAAGATGGTCTTGCAAGATAGATCTCCGTCGTGGTTTCGAATAATACCACAGACCGAAATAAGAGCACGGCAGGAATTTTACCTCGTCAATAATCATGTGGCCTGGGCGTGCCGCCCATGGATAGACAAAGGCATTCCATGCGTTCGGCGCATGATCCGGAGGGTTATGCCACAAGGTTCTCACAGTGCCACGCGGCGGAGGCGCAGGGCGTTGGAAATCACGGAGACGGAACTGAAGGTCATGGCGGCGCTGGCGATGATGGGGCTGAGGAGAATGCCGAAAAACGGATACAGCGCCCCCGCAGCCAGCGGAATGCCCAGCGTGTTATAAACGAACGCGAAGAAGAGGTTCTGGCGGATGTTGCGCATGACGGCACGGCTCAGGCGGCGGGCTCGCGCAATGCCCCGCAGGTCACCCTTCAGGAGCGTGATGCCGGCGCTTTCGATGGCGACATCGGTGCCGCTGCCCATGGCGATGCCCACGTGCGCCTGCGCCAGCGCCGGGGCGTCATTAATGCCGTCGCCGGCCATGGCTACGATGCGACCCTCGCGCTGCAGCTTCCTGACGATCTCGCCCTTCTGCTGCGGCAAGACTTCCGCCTCTACTTCGTCGATCCCAAGTTTTCTTGCGACCGCCTCGGCAGTAGCGCGGCTGTCGCCGGTCAGCATCACGATGCGGACCCCTTCTTCGTGCAGAAGCCGGATCGCTTCCGGCGTGGATTTCTTAATGGGATCCATTACGCCGAGGATACCAGCGGGCCAGCCATCTATCACGACGAACATTACCGTCTGGCCTTCCTGGCGCAGGACCTCCGCGCGCCGCTCGAATTGCGAGGCGTCCGCACCCAGTTCGGCGGCGAGCCGCCCGTTACCAAGCGCGACTCGGCGGCCGTCCACAATGCCGGTGACTCCCTTGCCGGTGATCGACTGGAAATCGCGCGCCTCGATGAGGTCCACTCCCTTGTCGCGAGCGCCCGCGACGATTGCCTCGGCCAGCGGGTGCTCGCTTGCGCGCTCGAGGCTTGCCGCGACGCGCAGCAGATCGCGCTCATTCCACCCCTCCATCGGCTCGATGGTAACCAGGCGCGGCTTGCCTTCCGTAAGCGTGCCGGTCTTGTCCACCACGATCGTATCGACTTTCTCGAGCACTTCAAGGCTTTCGGCGTCTTTGATCAGCACGCCCGCCGTGGCGCCGCGTCCTGTACCCACCATGATCGACATCGGTGTGGCGAGTCCCAGCGCGCATGGACAGGCGATAATCAGCACGGCGACCGCATTCACCAGCGCATAAGCCATGCGCGGTGAAGGACCCGCTATCGCCCAGACGACGAAAGTGACAATGGCCGCCGCCACAACCGACGGAACGAAATACGCGGACACTACGTCCGCCAGCCGCTGGATGGGCGCGCGGCTGCGCTGCGCCTCGCTCACCATTCGGACGATCTGCGCGAGAAGCATGTCTGCGCCAACACGCTCAGCGCGAATAATCAGACTCCCCTTCCCGTTCACCGTTCCACCCGTGACGCGCGCGCCGGTGGTTTTCTCGACCGGAGTCGGCTCTCCGGTGAGCATCGACTCGTCAACGAAGCTGGCGCCTTCGATCACTTCACCATCTACAGGGACCTTTTCCCCCGGCCGCACACGCAAACGGTCGCCCGGTTGGACGCGGTCGAGTGGAACATCTTCTTCCGAGCCATCGGCAAGAATTCGCCGGGCGGTTTTGGGAGCAAGCCCGAGCAGCGCCTTGATGGCGCTTGAAGTCTGCGAGCGCGCGCGCAACTCGAGCACCTGACCAAGCAGCACCAGCGTGGTAATGCCGGCCGCCGCCTCAAAATAAACCGCGACCGCGCCGCCTGCGCCACGGAAAGACGCCGGAAATATCCCCGGAGCCACGGTGGCAATCACGCTGTAGAAAAACGCCGTGCCTGTGCCGACGGCAATCAGCGTAAACATGTTCGGACTGCGGTTGATGATAGAAGCCCAGCCACGCTCAAAAAACGGCTTGCCGCCCCACAGCACAACGGGTGTCGCCAGCGCAAATTGCACCCATTCGCCGGCCTTTCCTGAAATCATTGCATGACCGGAAAGCATCTGCGACATTTCAAGCGCCATGAGCGGCACGGTCAGCGCGAGGCTGATCCAGAAACGGCGCTTCATGTCCTCATATTCGGGATTGGCTTCCTCTTCGAGGGTGACGGTGCGCGGCTCAAGCGCCATGCCGCATATGGGACACGAACCGGGGGCATCTCGGACAATCTCCGGGTGCATCGGGCAGACATATTGCGTCTTCGTCTTCGGAACAGCGATCGTTGCCGGTTCGAGCGCCATCCCGCACTTCGGGCACGGCCCGGGCTTCGATTGATGGACCTCCGGGTCCATAGGGCACGTGTAGTCGGCGGCGGGAGCGGGTTCGGATGATGCGCGCGCAGCATCAACGGATGAACTCGCAGGCTTCTGCGCCCGCACATATTCTTCGGGGGACGCTCGGAACTTCTCCAGGCAGGACTCGCAACAGAAATAATAGATCACGCCCTTGTATTCATAGCTTCCTGCGGCCGTGGCAGGGTCAACGTCCATGTCGCAGATGGGATCCTTCACTGTCGCAGCGGCATGCGGAGTATTTTCAGGGGACGCTGCAACTCTGTCGTGCATTTCATCTTGCATGGGTAAAACCACTTTCATGGCGTCCGCGCCTGAGGAATAATCCTCCTCAACGAATCCGTAAGGGCCGACGCGACGCTAATAGATTCGATGCGTGGCCGCGAGGAACGTTCGCTTTCTCAGGCTTTTCCTTCAGGGTTTCTCGCGTAGCACCATTCCAGCAGAAACGCGACGCCGGCCCCCACCAGCACGAACGGCCAGACCCAGGAAATGCTCATGCGCAACAAACCCGCGTTTGTCAGCAGGAACGCAAGGCCGCCAATCAGAAATATTGGGCCTGTAATGGAGCAATGAAAGGTACGGTTCCGGCGCCAGTTGGCGAAGCAACCCATCGACGCGGCAATCAGGATCGTTGAAGCCGAAGAGGCATGGAGCGGGTGCCAGTAAATTCCTGCAGCACTGAGGACGCCCCACGCAATCAGCGAAACAGCAAACCAATAGCGCATCGCCGCCGGGGAACTGCAACAGGTTTGCCGGCTCGTATCTGCCATGTTGCCTCCTTGAAAATAAAAATGCCTTGGCGCGTTCGCCTCAGTCAGGCAACTCTCCGCCTATTCTGGCAAGTTGCGGGTACGGTTGCAACCCGGACAGCTTCACAGGAATTCCACAGAAGAGGAAATTTACGAAGCGGGATAATGCCCGTTTGAAGGTGAATTCCGTCTTGCATAGGGCGGAGTGAAAAATCCGGACTGAACAAAGAGCCCAAGACGAATTTTGTGACATGCAACGCCCTGCCGGGATTCGGCTTGACCAGACCGCTCGCGATCTTTAAGCTCGCTATTGAAGGTGAAAAATGTCAATGAACGGCCACATTCCCCTCAGCACTTTCAGACTTCTCGAGCGAACTTCGCCCAGCATGCCCGGTTTGGCAAACCTGGAGGGGGAAATCCGGCAGTCGCTCTCTGCGCTTCGAATTCCTCACGAGCATCTTCAAGGGAAGCGCATTGCCGTCACTGCGGGCAGCCGCGGCATTGCAAACCTGAAAGAGATCATCCGGTCTGCCTGCAACTGGCTGAAGGCGCAGGAAGCGCAGCCGTTTGTAATTCCTGCGATGGGCAGCCACGGCGGTGCAACAGCCGAAGGCCAGCGCCTCATTCTCGAAGAGTACGGCGTCACCCCAGATGAGGTCGGTGCGGAGATCATATCGGACATGTCAACCGACCGTCTGGGCGAAACAACCGAGGGCTTCCAAGTTTACATGGATCGCCATGCGTGGACGGCTGACGGGGTTCTCGTTGTCAACCGAATTAAGCCCCACACAGATTTCAATGGGAAGATCGAAAGCGGCCTGCTCAAGATGATCGCCGTCGGTTTGGGCAAGCGCGACGGCGCCCAGGAAACGCATCGTTGGGGTCGGAAATACGGGAATGAGCACGTGATCAGGTCGATGGCATCTTTTGTATTCTCGACCGGAAAAATCCTTTGCGGGCTTGCGATCGTTGAGAATGAGATGCATCAGGTGGCCATCGTCCGCGCCGCGCTTCCCGAACGGATCCCGGCGATGGAGGAGGAAACTCTTCCCGTGGCCCGCAGCATGGTCCCTCGCGTGCCGTTTTCGGAATGCCACGTCCTGATTGTTGATGAGATGGGAAAGAACATCAGCGGCACCGGGATGGACACCAAAGTGATCGGCCGCGGCGTCAGGTCGCAGCCAACCGACGGCCCCCGATTCAATCTGATCTACGTTCGCAATCTGACACCCGAAAGCGACGGAAACGCCATCGGCGTTGGCCTGGCGGACGCTATCCACGAACGCCTTTACCGCAGGATCGATCTCAACAAGACTTACACCAATGTGCGAACATCATTGAATCCATTGATGGCACGCCTGCCGATGTACATGCCCTCCGATCAGGAAGCGCTTACTTACCTGCTGGCGACGATTGGAGCGCCGGATCCTGACGAGCAGCGCATCATCTGGATTCAAAACACCCTGGCGCTCAACCGCGTCGTTGTTTCATCATCTCTTGCGAGTGGCGTGAACGTACCGGCAGGATGGAGGGCCCTCCCCGAAGAATTCTCCGCGAGTTTTGATCATGAAGGCAACCTTGTTTCCCCATTTTCAGGCGCAACCTGAGGAGATGGGCATCTTGACTCCGCTTCGCATCAAGGCCAAAATGGAAACGTCCGCGAGAAGAGAAATATGAGCAAGACGGCTTTGTTTACAGTTCTGCTCGCACTGGTTCTGCCTCTGCTCGTGCCTGCGGCATCGGCGCAGGAGAAGAACACCACGCAACCCGGCGACCACGGCGCGAAGAATGCGCAGGCTGCGAAGTCGCCCGACGAAATCTCGCTCCGCTCACTCACGCTGCCCAGCACTTCTGAGGCAGCACGCAAAGTAGCGGAAGACGCAAGCGCCAGGGAACAGAAATCCAGGGCAGCCAGCCAAACCTCAGGTTCGTCGAAGCCAACAGAAGCAAACGGCGGGGCAGTCCTGGAATTCCGGCCGGCTGACGGCTTTCCAGGAAAAGGCACTGAAGGCGGTACTTTCAAAGCGAAGGGCCGGAAGAAATCTGTGCTGAAGAGCATTCATGGCAGCGCGTACGGGATTTCTGCTTCTGCGCCCGGGGCCGCGAACGATGAGGGCGGGGCTGTCGGAGCCGATTCAGCCGGTGGCAGAACGAACATTTACGTTGAAGGCGAGCACGTCCACTCAAACACGCCGGGGCCGCACTAATCTATGAGAAATTCGCAGAATGAAGCAGCCAGCCGCTTGACGCAATTCTGCCTGCCCGCGCCTATCGCGTGTGCAGCCTGGGTCTCATTCTTCTTAATAACGCTCGGAGCCGGCGCGAAGGCACTTGCGGCAACCGCACCCAGCGTGCTGCAGTGCGATTCCGTTCCCAGCAAGATTCTGGATCGTCCCGTGGGTTACTGTGTCGATCTTCCGGCGGATTACTCCACGTCCGCTCCCAGGCGCTACCCGACCCTTTATTTTCTCCACGGGCTGTTTGACAACGACCATCGCTGGGCCGACCGCGGCGCAAAAGACGTTTTCGACAAGCTGACGGCCGAGGGCCAAATCGGTGAATTCATTGTTGTCCTGCCTGACGGGGGAGAAACGTTCTACATCAACTCGGAAGACGGCAAGGAACGATACGAGGATTTCTTCGTTCAGGAACTAATACCGTTCATCGATCAGCATTACAGAACGATTCCCAACAGGGACGCTCGTGCCATCAGCGGACTCTCCATGGGAGGTTATGGCGCGCTGCACCTGGCTATGGTCCATCCGGACCTGTTTTGTTCCGTTGCAGCGGCCAGCGCCGTCCTCGTCCCCGGATTCCCGAATCCCTTTCCGACCGACGGCCGCTGGGCTTTTTATATGCGGATCCTGAGCCACGCTTTCGGTTCGCCGCCCAACGAAGCTTACTGGGAGAAGAACAGCCCGCTCACGCTTGCAAAGGATCCCGCAAGATTCCAGGGTCTCAAGATTTACTTCGACGTTGGGGACCAGGACCGATATGGGTTTGAAAAGGGCGCGGCGCTTCTGGACGAAATCCTCAACTCGGAAAATTACCCGCACGTGTATGCCCTTCGGCCCGGCGGGCATGGATGGGATTTTCTTGACCGGTATATGCAACACTCCATGCGGTTCCAGTGGCACTGGCTCAAAAAAGGCGAGCAAAGCTTAAACACTTCAGCAGAGGCCGTTAACCATTGAGATATCTTCGCCTCGTCCTGGTTTCGCTCGCAGTTCTGGGCCTCAGCGCCCGCTTTCTGCCTGCTCAAACCGACCCTCAAGCCAAAATCCTCACGTATATCCGCGACCACCTGAAGGCAGGCCAGCCGGTGCGCATCACGGAACTCTACAACACAATTTTTACTTCCGCCGAGGATCGCGCGGCCCTCAGCAAGCTCTACAAAGATTTCTTCCGCATTCCGATGTTCGTGGTCCAATATCAGCAGCAATTCTCTGCTCCGCCGAGCCTCAAAACCATTGCCGAGCAATTTTCCCTTGGCAGCGCGGAAGAAGCAGACACTCTGTTGCGCGTGATGGAAACTGATCCGCGCGTACCGAAATTCATCTCCCGCGATCCCCAAACCGGGGAGATCACGAAAGTTGATGTCGAAATGGTCCGCAACGATCCCCGGTTTGCCCAGGGCGCGGTTCATGAACTTGGCGGTTGGGAAGGACGCACAGCCCCGGCGTTTGATCTTACAGGGGCTTACGGGGTTCGCGTCAGTTCCTCAGAACTGACGGGAAAGGTTTCTCTGTTGTACGTCTGGTTTACTGGTTGTCCGCCCTGCATGCAGGAAGCCCCAATACTCGTACGGTTTCAGCGCGAATTCGGAGCAAAGGGATTTGAAATCGTCGGGGCCAATGCCGACGATCTGCTGGGGCTTGGCGTCAGCGACGAAGCGCGCAGAGGCTACACGCAAAAAGAAGGCATCACATTTCCTGTCGTCCGTTGGACGAACCAAGCGAACCAGGCGTACGGAAGCGTTTCGATTTATCCAACGCTTTTCCTGATCGACAGAAAGGGAATCATTGTCGGGCATTGGGTCGGGTTTACGAGTGCTTCAACTCTTCGGGCGGCGATCGTCAAAGCTTTATCAGAACAACGTGATGCGCAATCATTCAGCATCAATGGGTCTTCATCAAAAATCCTGGAAAAGCGTAACTGAAGGAGGGAATGCCGATGAAGGGCCATGCACGCACGTGTCTCTTTCTGATTGCCGTGAGTTTGTTCGCCATCGGTGCATCGGTTTTGCTGGCGCAGGGGAGCAGCCGGGGCGAAACCAGAGCAACGATCGGGTCTGCCCACCTTTCGATTGAGTACGGTCGTCCCATGCTCCGGGGACGCGATCCGTTGAAGATGATCAAGCCCGGAGAAGTCTGGCGGCTTGGCGCAGGCGCACCGACAACGATCGATTCCGACCGCGATCTTATTTTTGGCGATACCCGAGTTCCGAAGGGGAAGCATATTCTTCTGGCACAGATGGTTGAACCTGCAAAATGGGTCTTGATTGTTTCGAGTAAGGCTGCCGCCGAATACGACCCGGGCGCCAAAATCGCCGAAGCGCCCATGAGAATCGAAAATGGGGAAGATTCGGTTGAAGAGATGACCATCAAGTTGTCCGGGCACCAAAATGAGGGAGAAATCGAAGTCGCCTGGGGAACTTCACGCCTGACCGCCAACTTCAGCGTTGCTCAATAGTCGTCGGGACAAACTCGCCGCTGCCTAGACGGTGCAGCAGTGGTTTGCGCTCCCCGATGATTGGAGGTCCAACCAGATGGCCAAACGCCTGGATGTCCTGGCGCTGTTTGCTCACCCTGATGATGCCGAGTTTCTCTGCGCCGGGACGCTGGCCCTTCTTGCAGACCGCGGAGCAACCATTCACATCGCGACTCTGACCTCGGGAGATTGCGGCAGCACCACGCTGCCCGCTGGGAAGATTTCGGCGATGCGGCGGAGGGAAGCGGCACGGGCGGCGCGTATGATCGGTGCCCGGTACTATTGCTTGAAAAGCAAGGACCTTCTGATTTTCTACGACCGCCCGCACCTGAACAAAGTGATGGAGCTTGTCCGCCGGACACGCCCCTCTCTCGTGCTGACGCATTCGCCCTCCGATTACATGATCGACCATGAAACGGTGAGCCGCCTCTGCCAGACGGCCTGCTTTGGAGCGATGGCTCCCAATTTCAAGACCAGTTCGCGCCGTTCAGCGCCACCGCTTGACGCCGTTCCTCACCTCTACTACGCCGACGCGTTTGGAATGCGCGACATCCTGGGAAACGAAATTCGGCCCAAGCTCTCGGTTGACATCAGCTCCACGGTCAAGCGGAAAGAACAGATGCTTGCCTGCCATGAAAGCCAGCAGACCTGGCTCAAAGCGCAACAGGGAATTCCCGGGACCATCATGACGATGCGCAACCTGGCGCGGCAGGCTGGAAAGCTCGCAGGATTTCGCTGGGCGGAAGGGTACCGCCAGCATCTCGGCCAGGGCTTTCCCTCAACAAACTTGCTGAAGGAACTGCTGGGGCCACTGGTGAGGCAGGCCGATTCGATTGGCTGAAAGCAAACATTTTGCCGCAACGCCCCTTCTAAAAAGTGTGGGCCAACTGCAGACAGGAAAGGTTTGATTTTTCCCGGAATGAATTTCCCTTTTCCGGCAGGAATTCCGGCCCCGGGCGAGATCGAAGCTATAATAATAAAATGTTGCGTGAAGGACCCCAAACTGTTCGGGAGTGAAAACCGATCTCTTGGATAAGGATTTACATACGGCACCGCTGCTCATCCCCTTGCGCGGAGGCAACCTTCCGGCGCTTCGGGGGATCTCTTCGCGGCATCTCCGGATGGAAGAGCGTTCTGTGCTCTGCTTTTCTGCTGGGTCTGGTGTGGTTTGGATGCGCCCCGGCCAGTTCCGCCTCACCTCCTGAATGGGGACAACCCGTTGTCCGCATTGATCTTAAAACCGACGCTGAGCTTCACCTCGACCAGTTCAAAGACCAGATCGTCCAGCAGGCAGGATCACCCCTTGATCCTGAAAAAGTGGATGAAAGCCTGAAACGGCTTTACGCGACGGGGCGTTTTATCACTCTTCAGGCTGACGCTGAGCCGGTAGCGAACGGTGTGGTCCTCACATTTTCAGGCAAAGCCAGATACTTCATCGGGCTCGTACAGGTTCTGGGGACGCCAAAGCCGCTTGATTCCGGCACGCTGGCGGCGGCAGCACGGCTGACTTTGGGGCACCCCCTTTACGAAGACGAGCTTGCATCTGCGAAGGACAACATCCAGGAAGTGCTTCGAGACAACGCATTCTATCAGGCGAAGATCGAGGATAAAGTTGTTCGCAACCCTGCAACCCAGGAAGCCAACATCCTTTTGACCGTCATCCCCGGACCACAGGCCCGCCTGAACAAGGTGGTTTTCAGCGGCCATCCAGGTTACACGGAGGGGCAATTGCGAATGGTGACAGGCTGGCATCCAGGCAACCACCTCACCTCTTCCGACATCGAGAAGGGCCTCTACAAAATCCGGAACTTCTACATCGAGAAAGGCCGCCTGCAGGCAACCACGGTCATTCAAAAGCGGGTTTACAATCCCAAGACAGACACCGAGGATCTCTACGTTGAATGCGAAGCTGGGCCGGTGATCGAGGTAAAAGTCCGCGGCGCCGGCATATCACGGCGGAAGGTGAGAGACATTCTTCCCTTATACCAGGACGGAGTGATTGATCAGCCTTCACTTGAGAGGGGCGCTGGAGCATTGGAAGATTTCTATCAGCAGAAGGGTTATCTCCGGACTTCGGTCACGGTCGCTCCAGTGGAACACCTTAAACCCAATCTTCTGCGGGTCACCTATTCGGTGGAACTGGGCCCGAAAGGCGAGTTTGAAGGTTACCGCTTCACCGGAAACCAACATATTTCGGATGCAGACCTCTCGTCATTGATGACCATCCGCCCGGGCCAATTTCCGCTTCAAAGCGCCGTCTTCAGCAACAAGCTCCTCAACAATGATATCGGTTCATTGAAGGCCGCTTATGAAGCGCGCGGCTTTCTGGATGCCAGGATCACACCTCATCTCAATTACGATTACAAGGGCCAGCCCGAGCACCTCTTCGTGACACTCGAAATCCAGGAAGGCCCGCGGACCATGGTAGGGGATGTTGTGCTCCGAGGGGTCACAGATGAGGAGAGGAAGGCGCTGCTGCCGCGCCTCGCCAACAAGCCAGGCCAGTTCTATTCTCCTGCGAACGAGCAGAAAGACCGCGATTCAATCCTCCAGTATTTTGCGAATCGAGGATACGCACATGCAAGAGTGACGGCCAGCAGTTCGCCGGCTGCCGATGACCATGTGAGGAATGTTGAATACCAAGTCATCCCCGGCAACAGGGAGATGATTGCAAAAGTGATTCTGCTGGGTAATAAGCACACACGCGAGGGCGTGGTCCGCAGGGAACTCACTTTCCGCGACAACCAGCCGGTCAATGAGAGCGCCCTGCTTGAGTCGCAGCGGAAGCTCTATGATTTGGGCCTTTTCAATCAGGTCCAGATTGCTCCCCAGAACCCGCAGACCCAGGAAATCGACAAGTCGATTCTTGTCAGCATGGAAGAGGCGCCCCGGTGGACGGTCGGATACGGCGGCGGGATTGAAGTCCAGCGCCTTGGCAGCAACGAACCTCAGGGCCAGTTGAAAGCCAGCCCTCGAGTTTCTCTCGACGTCTCACGCATCGGCGTGGGCGGGCGCAATCAGACGCTCAGCTTTCGCGGCCGGCTCTCAACACTCGACAAGGGAGCGGCAATCAGCTATTACGTACCGAAATTCCCTACGCGACCGGACATCAGCGTTCGCCTCACCGGCAATATCGACTCCAGCAGCAACGTTCTGACCTTCACCGCAAGACGAAAGGAGGCCTCCATCGTCGTCGAGAAGCGCTGGAGCGCGACCACGTTTCTCTCCGCACGTTACGCTTTCCGCAATGTTCAGGCGCTCGATTTATCAAACCGAATTTCTCCAGACCAGATTCCGCTTGCCAGTCTTCCCGCCCGGATCGGCATGTTTGCAATGAGTTATATCAACGATCACCGCGATAACCCCGTGGATGCCACTCGCGGATCGTATTCTCTCGCCGACGCGGGCGTATCATGGTCGGGACTGGGGTCACAGTCGAATTTCCTCCGCTTTTCGGCCCAGAATTCCACTTACTATCGGTTGACGCCTCGGCTGGTCTTCGCGCGCGACACGAGGTTCGCGGTCGAGTCGCCTTACGGGGGGCTAATGCGCGTGACAGTCACTAATCTCGACGGGACGAAGGAAACCCTTCTCACGCATGAAATTCCCTTGCCTGAGCGCTTTTTTATGGGCGGCAGCGATTCCATGCGAGGCTTTTCGATCAATCAGGCCGGGCCCCGCGATCCTCAGACGGGTTTCCCAATCGGAGGCAATGCCCTGTTTCTGAATTCGGAAGAGTTCCGTTTTTCTTTTTCGCAGGACCGCCTCGGCGTGGTCCTTTTTCACGACCTGGGCAACGTATATTCAACAATCCGCAAAATGCGATTGCTGAAGTTTTCACAGAACTCACCCACAGATTTCGACTACACAGTGAACGCAGTGGGATTAGGTTTTCTCTATAAAACGCCTGTTGGCCCGTTGCGGTTCGACGTCGGCTATGCGCTGAACCCGCCCCGGTTCCAGGTGGTCAGTGGAAACAGTGTGGAGGTGCGCCAATTATCGCACGTACAGTATTTCTTAAGTATCGGTCAAAGTTTCTGATCGCTTTCTGCGAACTGCTGGCCATCGCGGGCTTGCTCTCCAACTCCGCCCGCGGCGAGATGCTGAACAGAATTGTGGCTTCGGTCGGCGATACTGCCATTACGCAGCGCGACGTGATTGAAGAATACCGCTTCGAACGCTTTCTCGACGGCAAGCCCCCTACGGGGTCGCCGAATGCGCAAGAGAGCCAGGCTGTGCTCAGCCGACTCATCAGCCAGACCCTTCTCGCGGAACAGATCAGCGCATCAGGCAGAGAATCTAAAAACGCGGCGAAGAGTGCCGAAGAAACTCTGAAGGAAGTTCGAGGGAAATTTCCGGATGAGCAGGCCTATCAATCAGCGCTCCAATCTCTGGGCATGACCGAGCAGCAGGTGTTGAAACGGCTGGCGATGTATCAGCGCACCCTGGGGATGATCAATAACCGGCTTCGGCCCAGCGCCTTGCCCGATCCCAAAGATATCGAAGATTACTACAAGAACACTTTTGTTCCAGCATACGCAAAAGAACATCAGGGAGCGCCTCCGCCGCTGGATGACGTCCGAGAACAGATTCGGGAGATTCTTGTGCAGAAGAAAATGAATGAACTGCTGGACGACTGGCTCGACCGGCTGAAGTCAACGCACCGCGTGGCTATTTACTCCGAACAGTTCGGTGAGAAAAGACCATAACGTGAAAACCTGGAACCTGAAATTACCGAGGCTGGTCCACTGGCTGATTTACGCGGCCGGGATTGTTCTTGTCATCGTCGCCGTTGTCCTTGGCGTGGCCAGCACGGGATGGTTTCGGCAGGTTCTTGAGCAAAAGGTAGAACAGAATCTGGCGCAACTGACAGGGGGAAAAGTCGAAATCGAAGGGATGAACTTTCAGCCTCTCACCCTGAATGTCAGAATGAGCCGCCTTGTGATTCACGGTCTTGAAAAAGACACGGCGCACCCGCTCTTCACGGCCCATGATGTTGTTGTGAATGTCAGTCCGGAATCGTTTGTCCAGTTTCGCCTGTTGCTTCGGAGCCTCCAATGGGAGCAGGCCGATCTCCATATTGAAACTTACCCTGATGGCTCAACAAACCTTCCCGGACCAGCCGTCACTCCAATGCATGGGCAGGACCTGGCGAAGCTTCTTGACCTTGGGATCGAGCGGATCACTTTCAGCCATACGACCCTGCAATGGAACAATCGTCGAATACCCTTTGACATCGCAGCCCGCAGCGTAGCAATTCAACTCCACATTAACCACGATCATGAGTATTTCGGAACAGTCGCCTCGTCCGATACAGTCCTGAACTGGAGCGGCAGGACAACGCCGCCTGTGTTTTTCGCAACTTCATATAAACTGTCGAGTAATCGCCTCCAGGTTTCCGCGTTAAGCTGGCAAATCGCAAATCTCCGGGGAAACCTGGCCGGCGATCTTCGCTGGGTGCCGCAGCCAGCCGCAAACTTCGACTTCCGAACCAACGGCGGGCTTCAGGAACTTGCGCAGGCGCTGAAACTTGCACCGCTCGAAAGCGGCTATGTTTATGCAGATGGCAAAGGCGCTTATGACAGAAACGGCCTTTCGGTAAAGGGCCGCTTGCAGGCTCGAGATTTGAGGGCGGGCACAACCCAGTTCAGACCCGGCACCGTGAATATCTCTGCTGACTACGAGATCGCCGGTGGAAAGCTGGATCTCTCAAACATCACGCTTGCCGCGCTTAAAGGGAGGGCGGAAGGCAGGGCCGCAGTTTCGATTGAGAACGGCAGGCCGCGGGCTGTCGTGAACGGCAGCTTCAGAAAAGTGAGTCTGATTGCGCTTATGGACGCCGTCCCCGCACTTGCGAAAGCGATTGGGATTTTCCACCCCGTAGCAGTCGTCAACGGAAACGTGAACGCGAATTGGCAACTGCGATCGCCATTACAAAGCCGGTTTGAGATCCAGATTCACGCTCCGACAAGTCCAGTGCCTGGCGGCCTTCCGCTGAGTGGTCAAGCCCGGGGGTCGCTCCGAGTCGGACGCGAGGTAGTGCTCACACTCGACAACGCACAAATCTCCACGGCGCATTCGACAATCGAATCCCAGGGCACGCTCGGAAGCAACGGGGCGTCCCTCGCCGTTAAATTTGTAACTTCAGATTTTGAAGAGTGGCGCCCAGGAGCCAGGCTCCTGATTGAGACTCGAAGTCCGCTGCCGCTGACACTCCACAGCCAGGCCGTTTTTACCGGCAGCGTTTCAGGGACGTTCTCGAATCCCGAAATCGTGGGCCAGATCAGCGCAGGGACTTTCAACTTCGGCGGGTGGGTCTGGGACGGTTTTCAGGCGGGCTTGATGGCGTCGCCGCAGCACGCGCGAATCCAGTCAGGCCGGCTGCGGTTGGGCAAGAGTCTGCTCTTGCTCGATGTTGACGCCGCTCTTGTTCACTGGAAGCTCGAACCGAACAGTGCAGTCCGTTTGCGCGCGACGGCTCGAGAGACGCCGGTCGGGGGATTGCGTGCCGCGCTCAATCTGAAGCCCGCCATGGAGGGGCTTGTCTCAGGAGAGGTCGAAGCCCAGGGCACGGTGGAGGACCTTTCCGGGCGCGGCCAGATCGCTGTCCGCAAGGGCCAGTTTGCAGGCGTACCGTTCGATTTGCTGTCAGCAAACATAAACGCCACAAAATCAAACTGGGAAATCAGCAATATCAAACTGGTCCAAGGCCGTGGGCACGCGGAAGGCCATTTGCAGGTTAACCCAGTGCGGCGCACTTTTGATGCAAATCTGCACGGCCGTGAATTTTCGCTCGAGCGGATCCACCTCCTTAATCCACAGCAAGCAAATGCTAAGGACGGTAGCGGAGTCTCAGGTCTCGTGAGCTTTGATCTCGAGGGCCAGGGGACTTTCGATAACGCCCGGCTGCATTCGACGCTCGACATAACCGGGCTGGCATGGAAAGGGCAATCGCTCGGCAGCATCCGCGGCAATGCGGAATGGCAGGGCCAACAAATCAGTCTCGACGTGAAAGGCGGAGGAGGTGAGGCCGGCAACTTCGACATCAGCGGAGTTGTCGAAGCTCGTGATAATTGGCCGCTGCGATTGTCCGGCCAGTATTCCAACTTCCGTGCAGATCCCTGGATTGAAGAATTCTCCGGCCATTCAATGGCCGCCGCGATTTCAGCCAGTGGCTCCATCAGGGTGACCGGTCCTCTCAAAGACCCGCAACAACTGGCCGGAAGCAGCCAGATTCAGCAGCTTCAGGTCGAATTCCCCGCCCTGAAACTTACGAACGCAAACCCTGTTGAAATCAGCTATGCCGCCCGCAACCTCACCCTGAAGCGATTTCGGTTGCAAGGAGAGGCCACGAACTTTGAGATGGGCGGCTCCGTCCACTTCGGGCATCAACGCTCAATCGACCTTTCTGCTCGAGGCAAAGCTGCCGCTACTCTCCTGCGCCTGGCTGCGAGCGACATTCAGGCGACGGGGGAATCCGATCTGGAGGTGAGGCTGCAAGGGGCGTTGGCTGAGCCGCGATTGAGCGGCGAAATCCAGATCAGGGACGTGGGGCTCGGCTACTCGGACCTTCCGTTCCGGCTCAACGCTCTGAACGGCACGATTAAGCTCGAGGGGGAAAGGGCAACCATCTCCTCACTGAGGGGGACTATCGGCGGAGGGGCTGTCAACATTTCCGGCTTTGCGATGCTTCAGGAGCCGCGCCGGTATCAGATCCGAGTACAACTCTCTCAGGCCCGTGTGCGTTATCCTTCCGACTTTACATCGGTGCTTGATGGCAACCTGACCCTCGCCGGGAACCCGGAGCAGGGGCAAATCAGTGGAACTATCGCCGTTCGAAATATCTTCGCAAATGAAAGTCTGAACCTTGTGGATTTGCTCTCCGGACCGAACCCATTCAAGGTCCCGCCTTCAGCAAACTCTTCTCGCTTCGCGTCTAGCGTGAACCTGAATGTGAGCCTGGCGTCATTGCGCCCCGTCCGCATTGAGACGCGGGACCTCCGCCTGGTCTCCGATATCCAATTGCAGGTGCAGGGAACGCTTGCCAACCCCGTCATTGTGGGCAATGTATACCTGCGAAGCGGCGACGCCATTTTTCGCGGCAACCGCTACACGCTGACCCGCGGCGACATTTCGATGAGCAATCCATTCCGCACGGAACCTATCCTCGACTTACAAGTGCGTACAAACATCGACAAATATGATCTGACCCTTGAGATTTCTGGACCGCCGGACCAACTCCGCTTCTCCTACCGTTCCGATCCTCCCCTGCCCACGCAGGACATTCTTTCACTGCTGGCGTTCGGCTATTCAAGGCGACTCGAAGAGTTTGCACCTGAAGCGAGGAACCCCTTTTCCACTGCAAGTGCAGGCGCGCTGCTCTCGCAGGCGCTGTCAAGCCAGGTCACGGGCAGGATCCAGCGCCTGTTTGGGGTGAGCCGGATCAAGTTTTCTCCGACCAGTTCTGAATTCGGGACGCTCGGAGGGCCCGTGCTGACCGTCGAGCAGCAGATCTCGTCAGACCTCACTCTGACTTATGAGACGAGCACTGCCAACTCGCAGTATCGCGTCATCGAATTTGAATACGCGGTCAGCCCGCGCATGTCCGTGCGAGGCTTCCGTGACCAGAACGGCATCTTCGGCCTGGAACTCAAGTTCCGGAAGCGGTTCAAGTGATTTTGTCCCGGAAGCGCGCTGTTAGACTCACACAGCTTCGAAAGCCCTTTCCCCGTTCACCGCGGCTTTAAAAATTAATGCCGAGACCGGTGCTCATAATCAGGTTGTTACGTTCGGTCCCGGGGATGGGATTGCTGAGGAAATTGTCCGTCAGGCTGATCTGGAAAGAGAAGCGATGGTAGATCGGCAGGGACAAGGTCGTGATCGTATCAAACCGATAATTGCCTGCGGATGTCAGATTAGGGTAAACATCGAAGGCGTGATTTAAATTCAAATGTTTGAAAATCGTCAGCGTGACCTTTTCACCCGCCAGCGCCTCCATGTCATTGCGCAACTCACCGGTTTCAAAGCTTGTCCTCACATATGTCAATCCACCCCGGATACTCAATGTAAATTGGGGACGCCGAATCAGGTCGCGCCCAAGGCCTCCGCCATACGTCTGCCGGAGACCCAACTGCTGTGATTCAATATGATCGAAAGCGCCTTCAACAAAAAGAAAATTGCTTGCTTCGCCGCCAAAGAAAAAATCCTGCCGGGCAAATGAATTCAGCGTATTGTCACTGGTTTTCACTCCAGCCGCGTTGGTAAGGTTGATAAACGCCATATTGAATGAGAGGCTCGACCGCCGGCGCGGCGGCAAACCCTCAAGCTTCGGCTCAGTGCGGGCGGCGTTGAAACCAGTCGAAAACGACGCAGAATGCTGGCTGGACTCCTGTACCACGTAGCCCAGAGAGCCGGCCCCCTTCCAATCCCGCCAGGGTGCGCGACGCCCCGACGGGTTCTCCTTCATGTAGGTGTCCGTGGGGTAAGCAGCCAGCACATCGCCCGGCTGAAGAGTCGCGACGCCGGTAGCGGTCTGAAGTTGCCAGCCGCCGGTTTTCGTAACAGAAAATGTCCCCTCAGCGGTCTTCCCGCTCTTGAGAACAACAACGACCTTCGATTCCGAGGTAAAACTTTCGACGTTCGCAACGGGGACCGTCAGCGTCCCCATACTGCTTGTCTTGAACAGAATGTTGTCGCCCTCAAGCCGCTGGAAGGAACCCTTGATGACGTTCCCGTCTTTCAGGTGCATCTCTTCCCCCCACGCCAGAGATGCAGTACAGAGGAACAACAGGGCGAGCACGAATCCGGCATATCGCATCTGTAAGCTCCATAAGATTAGCTTGCTCCCCTTCAAGCCGGAATTTTAAATGCCGATTCAGGAACTGCAACGCAGTCCTTCCGGCGATTTCGTCACTTTCCCCAGCCTATCACATTGATTTGAGAACGCCCGGACAAATCAGCCCTCGCAGGAAATGAGTATGCGGGGCAATAGACAACTCGCAACATTTCAACCATGCAAAGGCGCGCCTCGGCAGCTTAGCCTCGCTCCTGAACAAATTGGACGCGAATCGCCTGCCCGAAACTTCCACTGAGTGCGCTCAGGAAACTTAACACGATACGCCCTTACATGGAGCCAAATGCCATGCGCGGCATGAGGGCAAAGGCCACCGATTAGAAGAACCTATTGCTGCGGCTGGCCGGTTGGGATCGTCCCCTCCTCTACGGTTACCAGTCTCGGGGAATGGCACAACTGTTCAATGGGCTGATTGGGTTCAAACTCAAACTTCTTGAGTGGCGGACAGCCCTCTTCCTTTGAATAGTCGTAAAGCGAAGGCTTGTTCTTTTCGTCTTTGGTTGCTTCCTGCTCAAGCTTCGGCAGTGCTTTCTTCATCTCCTTGAAAGCCTCCGTGTTCACGACATAGTTCGGTTTCCTGGGGAGGAACATGATTTCGCGTTCCGTATCGACCATGCGCTTGTAGAAAGGGGGATGCGTACGGAACCAGCTTACGCCTTCGACATAACCCTTTTTCGTTGCAATCTTGTCAAAAAACCGGATGAAACCGGTTGGGTCGTAGCCCGCGTTCCACGTGTACTGGACCCCCAACTGGTCTGCTTCGAGTTCATACTCGCGGCTGACTCCCAGAAGGTTCAGGCTGAGCACAAGTCCCAGACCGTAAAAGCCATACTGAAGTGCGTAGTATGTCCCGATCCCCGCCACCCCGCCGGTAAAGACAATAGCGGCAATCTGGGCTGCCTGATAAAAAATACTGGCGATGGTAGCTTTCCTCATGAGCTTGTGGGAGTGCCGCGCTGTCACGTGCGCTATTTCGTGCCCGATCACTCCGGCAAGTTCCGACTCATCGTCAGCGGCATCGAGCAGCCCGCGCTCGATAAAGAGATAGCCGCCCGGCAGAGCGAATGCGTTGATCTCTTTGGAATTCAACACCGTGATGTTCAGGGGCACCTGCAGATCGGAATGCCTGGCCACCTTCTGGCTAACCTCTGTTACGTAGTCAACCACAGCCGCGTCTTTGATTTCCGGCGGCATCATTCCGGACTGCTTCATTTCCTTGATAGCCTCCTGGCCGGCCCGGATGTCGTCACGCTGGCCGGGAGCAATTTCACGAAACCCGATGTCTTTGACATCTCCCCAGCGTCGGTTCTGATAGGCCCCGCTGGCAATTTCCTGCTGGATTTCCTGGAGTTGGGCGGGCCAGTTCTCAATCAGGTCCAGCTTGGCAAATCGGTTATCGTAAGCGACGGGAATCGCATTCTCGGCCAGCACAGTGGCCTGGCTCTCGAGCACGCGCAGTTGCTGTATCTTGCAATGCGCGGCATGTCGCTCGCCTTCTGCCAGACTCGATCCTTTTTGCTTCAAGTCCTTCTGTACCTCGTCCAATTGTGACCTGTATTCCTTCGCGTGCCCCTTGAACTGGTCAATGCAGTATTGTTCGCCTTTCACCAGGTAATCCCGCATGGCATTGATCTGGGATTTCGAATAATGCAGACTGGGGGAGGTCTCAAAAAGCTCCAGGTAAGATTTCTGGAGTTCGTTTTGAAGTTCCGAAATCTGCTCGGGTCTCGCGGGAGGCGGCGCTCCCACCGGGGTCCGCTTGCGGCACGCGGGAACCAATACCAGCAACTCGCAGAGAACCAGGGAAAGACACGCCTTCGCGGTTAGCCTCATCGCAACCCTCCCGTTTGGCTCAGCCCTGCTGAAGACGGATAAAGACTGCCGAGCCGTTGGTCACGCGCTTAAAGCCATCCACGGTTGCTTGCCGTATGAAGCCATTCTGACCCGGAGCATTTGGCTGTTCCGTGATGGGCATCACATAGCTCATGAGCGGGCCAGCGGCAGATCCAAATTGGGGAAATTTCAGGTTCTTCCTGATACGGTGTGAAGTATATCACACGTAGTCCTGCTGGTCCGCGCCTGGAATCGGAAGCCGCCATGTATCAAAATGGTTTTTCCGTTCCGGCCGTTTTGCGCCGCCCTGACTAAATGCAATTGGTCATGCGTGGTGATCGCAGATCGCCGCTCCAGACCTCATTTTTCAATGCGGTGGGCCGAGGGAATAATTGTGGATATCACCGACCGCTCCGACGCCGATGTGGACCGCGGAAACCCACCGTTCCAGCTTGTGATGGCCCGTTCGGTGCAGCCAATACGAGACGCCGATCGAGAGCGCGGTGCCCGCAATTTCAATGCCCGCAAACAGTGGCTTGTTGTCCACAATGCTGTTGGTCAGCAGAACCTCGTTGTCGCCCAGCTTGCGGAACCGCTCTGTTGAAGTAAAGTCGAGTGCCCGCACCGCCGCGACTTCTGTGAAGAGGACCACGTTAGTCCTGTCAAAAAAGCGGTGTGGTCCCTCCGCAACGTGCGGTGCTGGAGTGGCTTTCTGGAAACTCGTGCGGGGGTCTGGATGATTTTTCTGCGCCGCAGCGGCAGGTGTGCCGCACATCGCGAGCACGGCAAACATCAACACGAAACCGCCCCTGCAGCGCTTAACACACCGCACATCTATACGCCCTGCGCCGCGGATTACGGGTGCAGAAACGCCTCCGCCGAATGCTTTCACTGCACCACCATCACGCCATGCGCCGGCAGGTAGAGAGCCGTACCGTCACCTGCAACGCGAGTATCCGATGTGCCAAATAGTTTTGTGTATCTTGCTCCCATGCCTCCAAGGCCCGTCAAATGGCAGGTCACAGGAAGCTCCGTGAAGTTCGCAACGGCTACACGATCGTGCATGGGAAAGACGACAACCCGCGGCGGGGCATCAGGGGATGTGGGGACAAATTCCGCCACCGCAGCGCGCAACTTTGCAAGCGAGGCGCGCGTCGCCGGGTTCAATTGCATGACCTGGTTTTCCGCCGTCACAAACGCCAGGCGCGGCAACTGATCGGAGAAAACAATGATCTGCCCGCTGCCTTCCGAGACGCGCTTCAGGATTTCATCTTTCGCGAGTGCTATCGTATTGTCCGGTGTGAGGCGCGGGTCAGCATTCAGGCGGTGCGCCAGGGACTCGCTGATAAAGGCCGTGCCACCGCTCCTAAGGAAATCCTCCAGTTCCGGGACAAAGTTCACGTCTTCGAGAGAATGAACGGTGAAGAGTGCTGCACGGGCCCCGGCAGGGAAATGCGATGTGGGCGACAGTGGAATTCCCAGCATGCCGATCTTGTCAAAAATATAGGGCTCATTACCCGGGTCGCTGTTGACCGGCTTATAAGCAGGAATGCCTTCCCAGTGGCCCGCCAGTTTCGCCAGGCTGTCAAGCTGAGGCCGGTCAGCGGCGAACGCCTGAGCCTCTGCGCTGTACTTTTCCGACGCAAGATCTCCGTAATGAAACAGCATGACCTCCGGAGCTCCCGCAAGCACCGTCACGTAGGCCTGGTCCAAATAAAACGTTGGATCGGTGCCGTAAGGGTCAAACCAGCCGCCGCCTTCTTTGGCTCCCGCAACATCAGCCAGCCAGCGGTAGAGGAAAAAACCGCGATACTGCTGCGTGTGCCCCCACTTGTCAGAACTCGGATCGCGGAGTTCGGTGCCTACCCAGATGCGATCGTAAATCGCGCTTTCCTTGTCCACGACATAGCCGCGGTTCTGGAAGTCGTCGTACCACTGCGGGAATTTCAGAATGATTTTGACCTTCGGGTTCACGGCCCGGGCTGCGCCGAGCACGTTTTTCTGGCTCATTTCAACCATCAGCCTGTCGCGGTACTGCTTCCAACTCATTGCGCCTTTTGCCGCTGCGCACTCCGAGCACTGGCAGTCGGTGAAGAAGAAATCATCAATCATGATTTCGTCGAACAGGCCTGCGGCGTAGCGGAAGATTTCGGCCAGATGCTGCTGGTTCTGCCGGTTGGTGTAGCAGGCTGCGATCTTCCAGCCGGTTGATGGCTTGCCGAGTTGCGTCGTGGTGACGCAGCCGGAAACCTGAAGACCCGCCTGCCGGAAGAAATCGCGCGAGGTTTTGAGCGTGTCCTCGTTTGCCTGATAGCCGTCGCGGAAGACCTCAATATAGACCTTGGAAATCCCCATGCGGCGGCAGAAGCTGAGGGCCTGCTCACGCCCGGCCTGTGTCGAGAGATGATCGCGTACGTCCTGCGCCGTGAAGAGCGTCTCCCATTGGACCGCCTGCGCGGTGCGGGCCGCCACCAGCGAAACCAGCAGGAATGCAGCGAGGGAAAGGAGAGAGGGCCTGAGGCTGAAGCTCCCGTTCGCTTTTAGATTACCTATTATTTTCAACAACATGGCCAAGTCCGTTTTTCCGGTCTGCTCCGGTTCGTCTTTTCAACAGGCACTGATTCTAAAGCACTTCTCCGCTTCGTTCTCCGGTTCGTTTTGTCCCATTTTGAGATGCCGGTCCTTTGTTTTCAATAACTTCTCCGGTTCGTTTTTGCAAAATTGATGTTTTTTGTCCCACAATTTTAGTTCCAAAATTCAGTCATATTGCATTTTCTACAACTTAGAGACAAAAAAGCAGTCTATTCAGACTGCTTATACGCATCCACGACCTCCAGCCCCTTGCACCCGCCTCAGGAGCCTCCCCAAGACCCTGGAGACTAGCATAGTAGCCGCCGTTTGTCAAGAAAAATCACACGAAATATGCTCGAGGATATGGTTATCTATCGTAGGAATCAGGCAGAACCAGATTCGGTTTTACCGGATTGCTGAAACAGGCCAGGTTATCATGAGATCAAAGCAAAGCATCTCCTTATTTCTCTGAAATGGATGCTGGGAACGTCCGCTGTGCTCACGACGACAAGCATAAAATCCGTTTTTCAGCAGCCCGCTACGTCGTGTCTCATTTGAACCAGGGCTACGCTCCCTATAGGCCGCGAGCCGAGGTCCAATTGGCATCGAAGGCCGGTCCCATGAACCGCTCGCTCCGTATAACGCCGGAGCGGGACTTGTGGCATCACTCAGGATGGTTCTTCGAGCAGGCGTACGACCTGCTCCGGGTCTGTAGTGGGAAATTTACAGCTATAGTTTTCGCAGACGTAGGCGGTGGCTTTGCCGCCGATCCGCTGCATTCCTTTGACGAAGGGAAGCCATTCCGCCAGCTTTTCTGCATTCACGGCATCCACAAGCAAAAGGACACGGTTCGGGATGTAGCGCTGATTCACGACGTCGAGCAGCGCCCTTGTGTCCGGCGCGCCTCGATCACCTGCGATGACGATCTGGCGCGGCTTTGAAAGCGCGAAATCGACGGCAGCAAGCATCTGTGGAATCGTTTCTGGAGAACTTTCGAACTGCCGGCTGAAAGCGAGAAACAGCTTGTGCGCCTGCTCACGCCATGCAGGGCGATTGGCCATTTCGGCAAGCCGCAACAGGTTCATGGCGGCGATAGAATTGGGAGATGGCTCTGCACCGTCGTAGGCGTCGCGCATTCTGATGAGGACTGACGGATCATCCGCTGTGGTGTGAAAGTAGCCGCCGCTTTTGCCATCCAGGAAGAGCCGGTCCTGAGTCTCCTGCAGCCGGACGGCCCATTCGAGATCTGAAAAGCGGAATGACGCTTCATAAAGGTCGATTAACCCCTGAATAAGAAAAGCGTAGTCGTCAAGGAACCCGCTGATGCCGGTTTCACCCCGGCGGTAGCGGCGCTTCAGCGTGCCGTGTTGCGGATCATACAGTCTTGACTTGATGAAGTCCGCTGCGTCTTCAG
This sequence comes from Terriglobia bacterium, assembly GCA_035652895.1. Classification (GTDB taxonomy): domain Bacteria; phylum Acidobacteriota; class Terriglobia; order UBA7540; family UBA7540; genus SCRD01. Next base: position 55,052 of record DASRCX010000045.1, on the reverse strand, counting down.
CCGCCTGAACATATACAGCGTCGCCGAGCACCTGGGCGGCGCGGGCGAAGCCAGAAATCATCAGGCCGTTCCAGGCCGTAATGATTTTGTCGTCGAGCGGCGGCCTCGGCCTTTCATTCCGCGCGGCAAGCAGCTTTCCGCGCGCATCGGCCAGCAGAGTGCGAATTTCCTCAGGGGACATGCCAAACCGCTCCGCTGTATCGCTGATCGAATGCACGGCGCCAAGAATATTCTTGCCGGCAAGCTCGCCTTGAGCATCGTGCTGCGGATCGACATTCCCACCCGGTTCGACCCCGTAATAGTAGTTAAAAATCGTGGAAGCGTCGCGGCCGAGAACCTCCTCGATCTGTTCCGCCGTCCACAGGTAGAACGCGCCTTCACTGTGTTCAGGACTGTCTTTTTCGATCTGGCTGTCCGCATCTTCGGCGCTGAAGAACCCGCCCTCGGGGCCGCGCATGTCGCGCAGGACGTAATTCAGAATGTCGTGCGCGGTCTCGGCGTAAAACGGGTCCCGGGTTATCTGATAGGCCTCAACGTAAGAGATAGCGAGTTGTGCCTGGTCGTAAAGCATTTTCTCGAAATGCGGCACGTGCCACGCCGCGTCCACCGAGTAACGATGGAACCCGCCGCCCAAATGATCGTGAATGCCGCCGCGGGCCATGGCGCGCAGTGCATGGAGCGTCATCTCGAGAGCCTGTTGCTCGCCCGTGCGGGCGTAATACCGCAACAGGAAGTTAAAAACGACTGGACGGGGAAACTTCGGACCGCCGCCGAAGCCGCCATGAACGGGATCGTGGCTGGACTTGATCTGCTCGCAGGCGTTGCGCAGCGTGGCAGCATTAACGCCGGTCTCTTGAAGCACAGGCGCGCTGGCAGCCTTCTCAATCTGCTCGAGCACATCTGCCGCGGACTCTTCAATGCGGGCCTGGTCGCGTTTCCACGCCTCGGCGACACGCGCCAATACGGTTCTGAAGCCCGGACGGCCATAGCGATCAACGGGCGGCCAGTAGGTCCCGCCGAAGAAGGGCTTGAGGTCCGGCGTGAGAAACACCGACATTGGCCAGCCGCCGCTGCCGGTTGTGGCCTGAACAAACGTCATGTAGATGCGGTCAACATCGGGGCGCTCCTCGCGGTCAACCTTGATGTTCACGAAATGCTCGTTCATGAGCCGGGCGATTTCAGGGTTGGAAAAAGACTCCCGCTCCATCACGTGGCACCAGTGGCAGGTGGAATAGCCAACGGAGAGAAAGATCGGCTTGTTCTCCTGCTTTGCGCGCTCAAACGCTTCCCTGCCCCACGGGTACCAGTCCACGGGATTGTGAGCATGCATCAGGAGATAAGGGCTGCTCTCGTTGATCAGGTGGTTCGTATAGGTGTGCGACTCTCCGTGCGCTCCGCTTTCGTTCATGTAATGGACCCCATGCCTGATTATGCCAGCCGAAGGGCACCAAGGCCAGCTTGTAAAAGCCGCAGGCTGATTGCCCTGACTGCGCGGCGACCCGCGATCAGGAGTTGCTTTTCTTGTGAAAGCATTTTCGAACTGTTCTTGTAAAAGGCAACTACGGGGTTCCGGGAGTAGCACCGAATTTGCTCAGGATGTTTCGTGTAGCCTGCTGTGCAATGGGATTTGTAAGATCCGTATGGAGAGTCCCAGGTGTGAACGAATCCAGTCCCCAGTTCCATCGCATCGAGCCGGTGTTGACTACGAAGGCTCCTGAAGCCGCCTGGTAAACCGTCATGTCAGCATATTCGGTCTGGCCGTTGGAAGGATCGACATAGGGCGAATGGCAGATGCTGGCGACGCCTGCAGGAACGTTCGCAAACATCTGATCCACCTCGTATCCAAGCAGACCAGGGAGGTGAGTGCCGTTCTGCACGTTCGCATTGTTGAAGATCCAGCTGGACGGGTCCGTCACAATGATGTCGCCGCTGATGACGCCTGTATCCGCCGCTTCATTGTACATGGCCCCGCACATCTGATCTTCGGGGCGGTTCACCGGCGCAAGGCGGAACTGCGTTGTAATCAGGTAGTCGTTGCTGGGATCACCATCGAGCGCGTAAGGGTCTTTGGTCATCGCAGCGTATTTGTAACAAATGATCGTGCGGTTGGGATCGCCAGTGATGCTGCTGGGGGCATAACGGATTTGCCAGTACGAAGTGTTGGCCGCGAAAAAAGCAAGATGTACTCCCTTGTCTCTGGCGCCTTCCACGTTGTCGCGCATCTGCCAGGACCAGTATTCATCATGCCCCACGACAAGGAAGGCTTTGTGGGAAGGCAGAAGCGTGTCGCCGTTCTGATGCGTGTCAACGTCCGTGCAGTAGGCGACGTCGTAACCTTCCCGCTCAAGGAAGCGGACCATATTATATTCAAACCGCAGAAAGTCCTGACTTCCGTACCAACTGTGATAAGGTCGATTGAATGAAACCTCGTAGGCCGGAGGGTTAGTGTAAAGCGAAAAGCCTCCCCAATCGTTGTAAGCCTGATAAGTATTAGCGCTGGACTGGAAGAGCAGATCGGATTTCCGGCCGTCATCCCTGACCACAAAGATGATGTAAGCCTGCTTGCCGCTTGTCAGGCCGGTCAGCTTGGCCAAATAGACTCCGCTGGCCCAGTCCGTCGGGTCGCTGGTGTTTGGGACCGTCACCTCGTAGTTGCTTTGCCACTGGCACTCGATCAGGTTCGTGTCTGGGGCGGGCGTCGGGATGCTTTGCTGGATGCCGTTGAGAGTTACGGGAGATGCCACCAGTCTCGCACCGGCTCCGCTATACCATCCCATGCGGTAAATCGCGAGCGTATAGGAAGAGTCGGACGTGTTCACAAAGAACTTTATGGTCTCTCCGCGATTGACGCTTGTGGCTGAAGCATAGCCCTCAATTTCATGGTTGAGCGCCGCATTCGTGAGCTTCCAGGAAGGATCGCCTGCTTTCTTATTCTCTTCCACAATCGGATTTTGAGCAGCGGTAAGTGAGTTGGTGGTGTGGCTGCCGGAAGCGGAACCTCCATTAGAGCCACCGCAAGCCCAAAAGCTCGCAGCGGCTCCCAGGCTGGCGATCAAGAAAGAGCGTCGCGGGATGTTTCGTCCAGCGGATTGCTTCTCAGATTTGCAGAAGACGGAAAAATGCTGGTTGGTGACACACGCAGTTTCCTTTGGGAACCTTGCATTTCTCATACACTTTATGAATCTCTCTCGATGATTGCGGCTGCCCAATCCGGTATTAGCAGGCATCTCCAGGGTTTCGCCTGGAAGGCACCCTGCACCCATTCATGTGCGGATACGCAGACTGTGGTTACAACCCAACTTCCCGACCCCTTACTTAAACCGAATCTGGAACGAGCAAAAGGATTGCCATTTCTGTATCAGCCGACAAAACATTAGAAACTCGGAATTTACGGAAACGCACGTGGAGCCATTGATGCATAAGAATGGAAAAACTTTCACTCTGATAAGACCGCCTGCCGGATGACCTTGAAAATGATTCCGGCCGAATTGCGCGAGGGACATTCTGCATTCGTTCAGGTTTATTGTTGACTTCGGGTCTGGCCGGGAATATCCTGCGGCATGTAATTCCTTCCAGACAGTTTCTTGAATTTGGGGCAGTTCCGAACCTGGGTCTCAGATGGATGACAACCGGCGTCTGTGCGAGTTTCGCACATTCCGGCAAGTTTCCGTGCCGTCGTTTCATTGGCGTGAAGCAAATTTCCTGTGGAATGAATTCAAAAAGGAGTGAACGACATGAAAATCGACCGACGGGATTTCATGCGGCGAGTGACAAGTGCCTCCGGCGCGGCACTGCTGGGGACATTTGCCGGGGAGGGCATTTCACGAGCGATTGGCAAAAGTGGGCCTGCGCAGGCTTCGCTTCCGGACCCGGGCAGTTCCGGCATCGAACATATCGTCGTAGTGACAATGGAAAACCGGAGCTTTGACCACTTTCTGGGCTGGCTGCCGAGCCCGCCTACACAGAATTTCTCTTATCCCATTCTGAACAGCAACAACACGGCCGACACTTACCATCTGACCAACTATCAGGGGTGCGGCCATCCCAACCCGGACCATTCCTACCTCGGCGGCCGCGTCGAGTACAACAACGGTGCCATGAACGGCTGGCTGCTCGACACCAACAATGACATTTTCTCGATCGGGTACTATAACAAGAAGGACATCCCGTTCCTGGGCGCTCTGGCGAGTTCGTACAAAACGCTTGGGAATTACTTCTGCTCGTTCCTTGGCCCGACATATCCGAACCGTATCTTCATGCTGGCCGGCCAGACGGACCGCCTGGACGATTCGCTCACTCTTTCGTCGCTGCCAACAATTTTTGATTCCCTGATTGGGGCGGGGATCAGCACGCGCTACTATTACAATAACGTGCCGTTCGTGGCGCTGTGGGGACTGAAGTATCTGCCGATCTCGCGCGGCTACAGCCAGTTTCTCACTGACGCACAGACAGGCAACCTGCCGGCGGTTTCCTTTGTTGACCCGCGTTTCACGATTCTGGATGACGATACCGCGAACGACGACGAGCCGCATACGAATATCCAGCGCGGAGACGCCTTCCTGGCGCAGACGTTCAAGGCCGTGGCGAGCGGCCCGGCATGGCCGAGCACTGTTTTTGTCATTACGTTTGACGAATGGGGAGGGTTTTTTGACCACGTTGCGCCGGAACGCGTAACGGCCCCAAACAATGTCGATCCCGATATGGATGCCAACGGGAATGTTTTATTGGGCTTTCGCGTTCCGACCGTCGTGGCGTCACCCTGGACGCGCACGACTTCCACTTACGTTTCAGACAGCGCAGTTTATGATCACACTTCGATCCTGAAACTGATCGAGTGGCGATGGAGTCTGCCGCCTCTCACGGCAAGAGACGGAGGAAGCGACATCACGAATCTTGCCAATGTCCTTGACTTCTCAAATTACAACAAACGGGTGCCCAGGCTCCCGTCGCCGTTGGCCCCGTTGCCGTATCCATGCTTCCTGCAGGGTCTGGCGCCGGCGCTCCAGCCGCAAACGCAGACAACATCACCCTGGTCGCAGCTTGCGGGGTCTTCCTTATTGGACGGCTGGCCGGTGAATTAGGCCCGCCCAACGGTCAGACAAGCTGTTGTGCGTGTGTGAAGGAGTGGCTACGAGAGTTCGGCCCGGAGGCGCGGATCACCACTTCGCGACGGACCTGGCGAGACAAGGTCGTCACGTCGCAGTATGCGTGGGGTTTCAGCGTCCTACAGGTAGGTGCGGAACCACTCGACGGTCCGCCTGATGACTTCGGACTCCCAAACCACGGATGTAAAGGTGTGGTCGGCACCCGGGATGACGATCTTTTCTTTGATAGTTGCGCAGGTTGCCTCAAAGAAATCCTGCGCGTGCGAAGGAGGCACGCTCGCGTCCTTGCCGGGATGGATGATCAGAGTCGGCCCGGTGAAGCGGCGGACGGCGCCGAGCGGATCAACCCTGGCGGCTTCCTTCAGGAAGCGCGCGGAAACAAGGCGGGCATCATACTCGATTGCGCCGGGATGGTCCGGCGACTTTGTTCCGAGATTTTCTGATAGCTTTTGAAGGATGGCTGGATGCGCCACGGCACTCCAAAGCACCAATGCCTTTGCCATGGACGCGTGGGCGACACAGGCCGCTACGCAGCCTCCCAGTGAAAGACCACAGAGTCCAAGCCGGCCGGGATCGATTCCCTTCTGGCGGGTGATAAAGCGGACTGCGGCCCTGGCGTCAGAGATTTCGCTCAGGAGGGTGACCTCCTCAAAAGTTCCTTCGGATTCGCCGGAACCGTAGAAATCAAACCTCAGGCTGGCGATTCCCTCGCGAGCGAGCGCCCGTGCGCACTTGATGAAGATCCAGTGCGATTCCATGCGGTCGCCTGTAAAGCCGTGGAAGAACACGACCGCCGGCTGCCTGCGGCCGCGGGTGCGTGGCGGGCGGTGAATCATGCCGCGCAGCAGCTTGCCGCGCACATTGGCAAATTCAACGAGAGTTTCAGAGGACTTCAAGCGTGTTCCCGGTGGAGGAGAAATTTGCAGACCATCTCCGCTTCGCGCAGGCATGCCCGGCGTTGCCGCCGATCAATGCAAGGCACGGCGCACTGGATTGTCAGGCTCGACGGGCACTTCACTTCGTGATCTTATACCCGTCCTTTTGCCATGAGTCGATTCGGCAGAAGGAAGTGGTCTTGTATCCCATCTTCTGGAGTTCCAGCGCGGCATGCGAACTGCGGCCTCCGTGGTCGCACATCGTGACAATCGTCGTATCTTTTGAAACCTGCATCTGCCGGATTCTCCGGGCAAGCGATTCATAGGGGACATTGATGGCCCCCGGCACGTGGCCCTTCGCATATTCCTCCGGCGAACGCACATCGAGCACAAGAACTTTTCCTTTGTCGCCGATCAGCGAATGAAGTTCCTCCGCGCTGGTCTCATGGGCCGCCGGCGCCAGCGTCATATGCTGGGCTGAGACGGCGGGCAACTGCATTGTCAGAGCCCATGCTGCAACAACGGCTGCTGAAAGCGCGATGCGTTTCATCCCATATCCCCTTCAAGGAATGCACAGCTATCCGAGCCATTGAGGGTTGTGCCACGTCCCATCGAATTGGTGCGTGGTTTTGAAAGGTTGCAAACCGCCGTTGGCGGCGACCTTCGCGGTCTTCGCAAGGAGCGCTGCCATCTGACTCTCGCTCATGGGCTTGAACGTTCGCACGGCTTCGAGTGCCTGGTTCAGGCGTTCCATGGAATCGCAGCCGTTGATCACGACCGAAGTCGGCAGGCTCATGGCGTAGTGCAGGCAGTCTATGGCCGAGACGACATTGTGCTGTGGAATAATTCCATTGGCCAGCGGCTTCATTCCCAATACGCCGATGCCGTGCTTTACGCAGACGGGAACGACTTCCTTCACAAAGCTGTGGTAATGCGGGTCCAGCACGTTCAGCGGCATCTGGACAGTGTCGAAAGTAAACCCGTGCTTGAAGCCTGTGTTGAGCATCTTCAGGTGGATGGCCGGGTCTTTGTGCCCCGTGAAGCCGATATAGCGCACTTTACCGGCCTTGCGCGCGGCCATCGCAGCCTCGAAGGCGCCGTTCGGGCCGAAGATGCGGTCCGGATCGCCCATGCGGATGACTTCATGGAACTGAATCAGGTCAATCACGTCGGTTTGCAGGCGGCGGAGGGATTCATCAAGCTGCTTATTCCACAGGTCTTTCACCTGGGCATCGGACTTGGTCATCAGAAAGACTTTCTTCCGGTAGCCATCCCTGAGGGCCTTGCCCATGCGAATTTCGCTGGCACCGTCGTTGTAATCCCAGCAGTTGTCCATGAAGTTGATTCCGTTGTCGATGGCAGCGCGGATGATGCGGATGCTCTCTTCCTCCGTTGACTGCACGCCAATGTGATATCCGCCCAGCCCGATCGCCGAAACCCTTTCACCGCTGCGCCCCAGCTTGCGGTAGATCATGCCGTTGGATGTTGTTGCGGCCCAAACCTTCTCAAGCGCCGACGGCGCGAGCGTGCTCCCCGTCACGCCTGCAATGCCCGCAGCCATGCGGCCAAGGAAATCTCTTCGCGATGGTTTTTCCTTGTTTTCCTTCATGAGAATGCCTCCTGGGTTGGTTTATGCCTCCGTTTAGAAGACCAACCTTTTCCTGCATCTTATCGTGCATCATATCACTTCTCCCGGGCATCATCACGGGCCGAGCGGCGCTTTAGATTCCAGGTGAAACCCTGGATTCCCGCCGCCCGGACATCATAGGATTAGCGGAGACTGAATGGAAAACGAATTTTCCGTCTGGCGGGATAAAACGGACCCGACTTTTTCCAAACCGCCGTAAGGAGCGCAATATGCACATTCACATTTGGACCGATATGTTTGTTCCTGGTTTGCCGATCCTAGACAAGGTCCTGCGGGCGGTGACCGTTTATTTATTTCTTGTCGTGGCATTGAAGCTGGCCGGAAGGCGCGAGCTGGCGCAACTGAACGCGTTCGACCTGGTTGTGCTGCTCACGATTTCCAACACGGTCCAGAACGCGATCATCGGCAACGACAGCTCCGTAACCGGAGGGTTGATCGGTGCTTCGGCGCTGCTGGTCGCTGATTATCTGGCAGTCCGCATCTATTTCGAGTACAGCAGGCGCCGTCGCCGCACGAGGAATATCGGTGTGACGCTGATTGAGAATGGAAATATCCGGCCGGACGCGCTGCGGAAGGTGCTGATCACCGAGGACGAACTCGAGGCCGCAGCCGCCCGGCAGGGTATCGCGTCTCTGACGGAAATAAAGCGTGCAACGCTAAACCCCGACGGCTCCTTCGCATTTGTCAGGGAAAAGGAACAGGGCGAGGCGGGCGAGTATCGGGAAATTCTGCGCCGGATTGACCATCTGGCTGAACAGATCAGCCGGACGCGCCCTCATGAAGCTTCTCCTGAAAGATGATTGCTACGCTTGCTGGCGGACATATTCAACACCGAAAAGGGTGATTGCGCCGGCCGGAACCAACTGCACGCGCGCAATTCTGGCTGGAAGAAATATGTTGCCGCCGCCCGAGGAATAGGGAATGGCCACTTCGATCCGCCAATCTTTTTCATACGCGTTGCGGCCCTCGAAGCAGAGGCCGCTGCGCGAGACATTGCGGACCTTCACAAGTTCCTCGCCAAACTCGCGGCTCCGAATGCACGCCACGGTGCGAACTTCACGGCGGACTTCGCGGCGCCGCTCAACGCCGTTTTGGGGAGCAGATTCAGGGGAAGCCTGTGGAACAGGAAGCGGCTCGAAAGATTTTCTCCAGATGGTCGTATCGGTACACCGCCTGCAAAAGCGGGAAAGAGATTCATTGGATTCCAGCACTTCCAGTTCAAACCCATCAAGATAGGCCAGTTCGCGCGAGTGGCAGGCAAGGCATTCCAGAACAATCCTGCCCACGGCGACTGCAGAATCTCCTCGTGGCGGGAAATCGATCCCCCAGGGATGGGCTTCGGGATTCAGCAGCATGATGCCATAGGCATTTTCCCTGGATTTACTGTTCAGGCGGCCGACAACGCGCGCCACGGCTTCCTTTCCGGTTTCCAGACAGAGGATAGTGATCTCCTGGTGCGGCGCAAGGTTTTGCGCCAGTCGGATGCGAGCGCCGTTCTGGCTGATGACCTCCGTCCAGCCATCGCACAGGAAGACATCGCCAAAAAGGTTGGTCCCGGAAATCTTGATGGGCAATGCTAAAGTTATTCGCTCACTTTGCCGTACTCTTTGTTCAGTTATGGTTTCTTTCTTGCCCCACAATCGGTACCTCCCTGGTTCATCTTATTGGGCAAGCCCTCGCCATCCGTCAAGGTCTTCGGTCAACTCAGAATAACACGATGCCCTTGTCGATCTATTTATCGGCATTGGGGAGCAACGCTTGAGATTAGCTTGCGGATCGAAAGCCGTTGCACATAGACTAGCAATTCTGTTCCCTGGCTCCGGAATGGCCTGAAGATGGAAAAAGAGAAGCGTAGATCGGACCGCATCCTCCTGACCATACCTCTTTCCATCCAGGGCAAGGATGAAAATGGGCAGCCCTTCCAGTTGGACGCCCAGACGTCGATCCTCAACCGGCACGGCGCGCGCATCCGCGTCAACCGCCGCCTCCACGCCGGGGAAATCGTTCGCATTACCAACCTGGTAGGCCGCCGGTCTTCTGATTTTCGAGTAGTAGGTCCAGTCGCGCCGTTTACCAGAAGAGGTGGGGAATACGGTGTGGAATACGTCGACCAGACCGAGAATATCTGGGGAATCCAGTTTCCTCCGGCACTGAGCGGGGAAGCAACGGAACCCACCGCGCTCCTGGAATGCAGGAAATGCGGACAGGTCCGGCTCTCGCCTGTCTCGCTTGTCGAGGTGGAAGTCCTCGAAACATCCGGGATTCTGAAGAAACAGTGCGAATCCTGCGGGGTGGTTTCTCTGTGGTCATACGCCGAGCATCGAACCGGAGCGTCGGGTGCCGGAGCGCAGGGAGGTGTTGCGTCAGGAGCAGCAGGACCGTCGGACGCACCGGGAAGAGAGAGAAGAAGGCACAGGCGCGTTTCGCTCCAGTTGCCGGTGCGGATATGTGATTACGACGGCAACGTTGAGATCACGCGCAGCGAAAATATCTCCAAAGGCGGGTTTTGCTTTATCAGTGAAACGCCTTACGAGGTTGGCGAAGGCGTTATGGTGACTTGTCCTTACAACAGCAAGGTCCAGAACATCGAAGTGCGCGCACGCATCGCCAGTCGGCGCGAGATCGAAGGCACTCCGGCCAGGGTTTACGGCGTGCAATTTCTGGAAAGCAGCCGCTGACGTGCGGGACCGCAATCCATCTGAAAGCCCACGTGCCCGCACCCTGCTGGGACTCCAGCAGGCGTTCCGCTCTGGGGCCTGGAGGCTCCCCGGGTGACCCTTCGATTACAAATTGTATGTTTCACACAGGGTGATTAGAATGAGGTAAATGAATAAATGCCGATTTTCCGTTGGTTCGGCAGCCAAGGGCCGGAAAGGGGTGTGGAAATATGGCAGGTATTGACCGCGTTTTTATATGGTCAGGTTCCCGCTCTGAAAAAGCAAAAAAGATTGCAGCAGCGGCGCTCATCTTTTTGCTGCTTGGGGGAACTTCTCCCGCCGTGGCTGGACAGATGCTGAATCAAAGCCAGAACCAGGGCGCCCTGACCCAGAACCCTGACCAGGGTCGCTTCCCGCTTAATGAGCCGAATTTCTCCAAACCGGACCGGAAGCAGAAACAGGCCATGCTTGATCTGAATTACAAGAAGCTGAAAAAACATGCTGATGATCTGGCAGAACTGGCGACTTCTCTTCAGAAGGAAATCGCGAACACGAACGAGAACGTGCTTTCACTTGAAATCGTCAAGAAGGCCGAGCAGGTGGAAAAACTGGCCAAGCAGATCAAGGATGAGGCTAAAGGTTATTGAACACTCGTCCCCTTCGAAACCCGCCTGAGCTTCCGCTCCGACAGGGCGGGCCGCGGATGTCAATCCTGGTCTAATTCACGGAACGCGTTACACCGGCAGCGTCAGCGACCGCGGGGACCTTTTCGCCCGTGCGAATCCTCATTCCGTAGAACGACCGATAGACAAAATAATACGAAATCGCAAAGAAGACGGCCGCAAGCACGCGAGTCAGAGCCGGGCCGCTCGTTGCCGTCAGCCTGACCGCAAGCTCAACCGCGAGCAGCCCGAAAAGTGTTGTGAACTTGATGATCGGGTTCATCGCCACGGAAGAGGTGTCCTTGAAAGGATCGCCAACGGTATCGCCTACCACCGTGGCATCGTGCAGGTCGGTCCCTTTTTCCTTCAGCTCGACTTCAACGATTTTCTTGGCATTGTCCCATGCCGCGCCGGCGTTAGCCATGAAGACAGCCTGGTAGAGACCCGAAATTGCAATGGAAATCAGATAGCCGATGAAAAAGAACGGATCGACGAAGGCGAAGGCCAGCGTAACGAAGAACACCGCGATGAAGATGTTCAGCATGCCGCTCTGTGCATACTGCGTGCAGATGGCCACGACTTTCTTGCTGTCGCTCGCAGAAGCCTTTTCAACTCCCTCCAGTCGGATGTTGGCTTTGATAAATTCCACAGCGCGGTAAGCGCCGGTAGTAACAGCCTGAGTTGACGCTCCCGTAAACCAGTAGATGACGGCGCCGCCGGAAACCAGCCCCAGAACGAAAGGCGCGTGCAGCAGCGAGAGCTTGTCCACATTGGCTGTCAGGCCGTTGGTCAGGGCCATGATCGTGGCAAAAATCATCGTTGTCGCGCCCACCACGGCCGTTCCGATCAACACCGGCTTGGCCGTGGCCTTGAAAGTGTTGCCTGCACCATCGTTGGCCTCCAGCATCTCCTTGGCGCGTTCGAAATTCACGTCCACGTTGAATTCGCGCTTGATTTCCTGCTCGACGTTTGGATAATGCTCGATCAGCGAGAGTTCGTAAACCGACTGCGCGTTATCGGCGACGGGGCCGTAAGAGTCAACGGCAATCGTGACAGGTCCCATGCCCAGAAATCCGAAAGCCACGAGGCCGAAGGCAAACACCGGCGCCGCCAGCATGATGTTCTCGAGCCCTCTCAGGCTGACCCACGAGCCGATCGCCATCAGCACCATCATGGTGAGGCCGAGATAATAGCTCGAATAGTTGCCGGCAACGAACCCGGACAAGATGTCGAGCGAAGCGCCGCCTTCGCGCGCCGAAGCCATCACCTCCTTGACGTGCCGGGACTCAGTTGACGTGAAAACCTTGACGAGTTCGGGAATCAGCGCCCCGGCCAGTGTGCCGCAGCTCACGATGGTCGAAAGCTTCCACCACATGGTGGGATCGCCCCCGAGGTTCGGAACGATGAACGCGGAGACAAGGTACGTGAGGCCGATGGAGGCAAATGACGTGATCCAGACGAGCGTGGTGAGCGGCATCTCGAAGTTCATGCGCTCAGCGTGCGCGTATCGCGCTCTGGCTATCGCAGCGTTAATGTAATAGGCGGCGGCGGCGGCGATCAGCATTACGATGCGGATCACAAAAATCCAGACCAGCAACTGGAGCTTGATGACCGGGTCTCTCACCCCGAGCAGGATGAAGGTGATCAGGGCCACACCCGTTACGCCGTAGGTTTCAAATCCGTCAGCCGTGGGGCCCACCGAGTCGCCGGCATTGTCTCCCGTGCAGTCGGCAATGACGCCGGGATTGCGCGCGTCGTCTTCCTTGATTTTGAAAACAATCTTCATCAGGTCCGCACCGATGTCCGCGATCTTCGTGAAGATGCCGCCGGCGATGCGCAGCGCGGCAGCCCCGAGCGACTCACCAATTGCGAAGCCGATAAAACACGGCCCGGCGTAATCGCCCGGGACGAAAAGCAGAATAATCAGCATCATCAGCAACTCGACGCTGATGAGCATCATCCCCACGCTCATCCCCGACCGCACGGGAATCCGGTAAACAGGGAACGGTTTGCCTTCCAGGCTGGCGAAGGCCGTGCGGGAATTGGCGAAAGTGTTGACCCGGATGCCGAACCACGCCACACTGTAACTGCCCAGGATCCCAATAATGCTGAACAACAGGATGATGCCGACGCGAAAAGCCTCATACTTGAGGAGCACGCCAAAATAAAGAATGATGATCGCAGCGATGAAAATCCACAGCAGGAAGAGAAACTTGCCTTGCTGGATGAGATAGGTTTTGCACGTTTCCCAGATCAAATTGGAGATTTCGGCCATGGCTCGATGCACAGGAAGGTTCTTGAGCCGGCTGTACATTGCGAGCCCAAACAACAGTCCGAAGATGCAGAACAGGATGCCGAACATCAGGAGGCTATGGCCGTCCATCCCGAGGAAGCGGGCCTGGGTGAAATCAGGGAGCTGAAGGTTGGCTTCTCCCGTCGGCTGCTCACCCGTCTGCGCGAAGGCGGCCGTTCCGCTGAGCAGCATCAGCGCGGCGAAGGCCGCAAAGACTTTGGGAAACACTCGCCGCCCGGCTCGCGAGCGTTCAGAACGTGCGGCGGCCGCGGTTTGGAAGGATGCGACGTTGCCAGCCCTCAAATTCCAGGCCCGAACACGTTTCGATAAATTCATAAATAGCGGCCGGCAAGCCGGAAATGCCGCGGCCAGCATTAGTATGCTGATAAGCAGAAGAACTGACAAAATGGTCATTTGTGTTTCCTCGCGTCCAAGCCGTTGCCCATTTTAACGGCGAAAGTTCGGACAACTTCTTTGTTTGAAATCAGTGAATTGCGTGAACGATTTCAACGACCAGCCTGGTGGTATGCCTTTTAGTCTTGAATTTATAGCATACGATAAAAACAGCCGTCAAGGAAATGGCAGGAGTAGAGAATTATTGATATTCAAAATACAAGTCGCGTCTTCTCTGAAGTCAAATGCCCGCCGATTGAACAGCAAAACTTCATTCGATGTGTCAAGACCTGCAGCAACACCGTGTAATTAACCAATGGTTCAATCACTCCATGATTTTTGCCCAGGCCATGCCGTCGCATACCGGGCCGGCGTCAATCTTCTTTTCAACTGCCCAGTTGTGCAGGTTAATGACTGCAATCTGCCTGCTGCGGTCGCAGGAAACAAAGGCAACTCCGCCATCCGGACGAATCAGGACTTCCTGCGGCGCCGCCGGGACTTCAATCGTGTGAACCACTTTCCAGGTTTTCAGGTCCACTGCGGCTACCTGGTTTTTGTTGATGATCGCAACCACGAGATATCGCCCATCGGGAGTCGGCGCGGTCCCATAGCCGATGCCGGGCAATTCCACCCAGCGCGCCACTTTGTTCGTGGCCGTATCGATAACAGCCAGGCGAGGGTTGTGCTGGTCGGAGGTGAAGGCCCAGCGATCATCCATCGAGACCGCAATCCGCTGCGTTTCTTTGCAGATTGGAATCACGGCCAGGGTCTTTCGCGAAGCCACGTCAAGGACTGAAACGGTCCCCGGCCCGACGTTCGCTGTATATATCCTCCGACCATCATGGGAAAAGGCCAGCATGTGGGACTCGGGCTGGCTGGTGGGAATAGAGCCAACAATCTTGTTCGTTTTCGGATCGATAATCGTGACGGCATTGGCCAGTTCCGTTGAAATATAGAGCAGCCCGTCCGCAGGGGAGAATTTGGGGCAATGCGGTCGCATGGGACGGCCCAGGTTGATGGTCGAAACCACTTTTCGGCTGGCAAGATCGACGACGTCGATCGTGCGGCCGTCGGTCCCCGGACGGCCTACGCCGGAGTTTCCGTAGATTGGGACGTAAGCCGTCTTGCCATCCGGCGAAACAGCCACTTCATGCGCCGTAAAACCGGTTTCCCTGACCGTTGCAATCTCCCTTCCTGCCGCGGGGTCGATGATCCCCAAAGTCTGGTCGCCTTTGTTGTCCACAAGAAGCAGCCCGCGCGCGGACGAACCAGAAGCAGGCTTTCCAGAAGCGCCCAGAGCCGGTATGGGGGAAAGCAGCGCCATCCCAAGGAGGATTGAAGAAGCGCGAGTGATGAGCATTGTTAATTCCTCGATTAAGAGTTTTTGAGCTGGATGATGCCCGCAAAGCATGCCTGCGGGGGCCGTCGATGCGGAACTACATCACGTTCTCCCCTGCGGCTTCGCAATCATCGCACGGGCAAAGGTCTCGCAGGTAGTCAAAAGTATAAATGCCGGCGGAATGTCCGTCGCTCCAGAAGATCTGCAATGCGTACCGCCCCACGATTTCAGCCTTAAGTGGCTTCAATTTCCCCGCTCCAAACATCGGGAGCGGACCCGCCTCGCTGGGCGGTTCCGGTTCTTTATCGAGGCAGGTTGCGCACGGGCAGCGGTCGCGCAGATATTGATAGGAGTATGCGCTGCGGTGGCCATCCACCCATTCGATCACAAGGTCGTCGCCCTCGCCGTGCAACCGGATCGTTCTGGGAGCCAATGCCACGGTTCTGCCCCTTAGATGATCTGGGGAACGTGCTCGCCCGCCTGGCTCACCTGTTCCGCCAGCGCTTTTGCCACGGCCAGATAGGCGTCCGCCAGCGGAGAATTCAGATCGAGCGCCACCGGCCGGCCCGCGTCGCTTTGTATTCGAATCTTCGGATCGAGTGGAATTTCACCAAGGAATGGAATTTCAAGCCGGTCGGCAGCCTCTTTCGCGCCGCCGTGGCCGAAAATATCTTCCCGGACGCCACAATGCGGGCAGACATAATAACTCATGTTCTCGACGATCCCCAATATGGGAATATTCAGCTTCCTGAACATGGCAATCGCCTTCCAGGCCACGTCGAGCGCCAAATCCTGCGGCGTGGAAACAATCACAGCACCGGTCAGCGGGATCGTTTGCGAAAGGCTCAATTGAATATCGCCGGTTCCGGGAGGCAAATCCATAACCAGGTAGTCGAGTTCGCCCCAGTTAACGTCGCCCAGAAATTGCTGGACCGTCTTGTGGAGCATGGGCCCACGCCAGATGACAGCTTCGTCCTGTGGGAGGAAATAACCCATCGAGATAATCTTGATGCCCCACTCAACCGGGGGTTCGAGCTTGCCCTCGACGATGCGCGGCTCCTGCTTGCCACCCATCAGAGCCGGGACGCTGGGTCCGTAAACGTCCGTGTCCATCAGTCCGACTTTCGCGCCCTGGCGATGGAGCGCCACGGCGAGATTCGCGGCCACGGTGGACTTGCCCACGCCTCCTTTGCCGCTGGCCACGGCGATCGTGGCCTTTACACCGGGGATCAGTTTCGATTGCGACCCTGGGGGGGCTGCCGATGGGGTGGCGATTTCGACCTCCACCTTAGGGGCCCCGATGGCTTCAGCGGCCTTGCGGACGGCGGCGGCAAGCTGCGAGTTCGCTTTTGGAGAGCCGCTGGTTTTCAGCTCGATCACAATGACGGTGTGGTCGGAAGAGACCTCGACATTCTTGACGTAGCCAAGCGAAACGATGTCCTTGCGCTGTGCCGCGTCCTCGACGCCTCTGAGCGCCTCCAGGACCTCCTGCGGACTTACCCTCTTGCCCATAAGTTCTCCCTGAAACTTTGTTTTCCCGGCTTAAATAGCATTCTCAGACGCATGAAAGGAATTGTCAAACTCGGGGCCGGCACCCTACTGTGGCTGTTTCACCAGCCGCGCAATCGCATGGAGCAGGTCATACTTGGTCAGGATTTCGTAGCGGTGCTCCCCCAGATCGATGAAAACCGCCGGGCAGTCGCGCGTGATGCAGGCAGTAACCTGATCGATGACGGCGGAAGGAGGCAGAACAGGGAATGCTTCGCGCATGACTTCGCGCACGAGGAGCTTCTTGAAATCCTTGCCCTGAAGCGTCAGGTCGAGGACGTCATCCTCGTAAAGAGCGCCGACGGGCGTGTCATCCTCAAAGACGGGGAGTTGCGAAAAATCGTGTGCCTGCATGCGGTCAAGCGCCTCGTCGAGCGAATCTGAAGGTGCCAGCTTGACCAGTTCCCGTGGCTGGCCCATGGCAGCCTTGGCATGGACGATATCGGCGGCGGTCAACGGCAATCCTGATTCAAAGTAGCGGTTGTCACGCATCCACTCGTCGTTATAGACCTTGCTCAGGTAACGCATGCCAGTGTCCGGAATAAAGACCACCACAAAGTCATTTTCAGTGAGGGTCGGAAGGATTTTCATGGCCCCGGCAATGGCGGTGCCAGCCGAGCCGCCTGCAAAGATCGCTTCCATGCGAGCCAGCTTGCGTGCCCAGAGGAACGAATCTTTGTCGCTTACCTGAATCACATCGTCAATCACGCTGAAATCGAGCGCCTTGGGCAAAAAGTCCTCGCCAATGCCTTCCACCTTGTAGGTTTCCGCCTTGCCCATCGTTCCATAGTGGAAGAATTCATAAAGGATTGAGCCGAGAGGATCCACGCCGATCACCTTTACGTCGGGGTTCTGCTTTTTCAGATATCGCCCGATGCCCGTAATCGTCCCGCCGGTCCCCATGCCCGCGATGAAATGCGTAATTCGGCCTTCGCTGTCCTCCCAGATTTCCGGGCCGGTCGTCTCAAAGTGGATGGCGGGATTTGCGGGATTGTCGTACTGGTTGGCGTGGAAGGAATTTGGAATTTCTTTGGCGAGCTTTTTGGCTACGGAATGATAACTGCGCGGATCGTCCGGTGCGACCGCTGTCGGGCAGACGATCACTTCCGCGCCCATCGCCTTCAGCAAGTCGACTTTCTCCTTGGATTGCTTATCCGTAATCGTGAAGATCGCCTTGTAGCCTTTGATCACGGCCGCAAGGGCCAGGCCCATGCCCGTGTTTCCTGAGGTTCCCTCGATGATCGTACCGCCGGGCTTCAGCAGGCAGCGCCGCTCGGCATCTTCAATCATGGCGATTCCGATCCGGTCCTTGACGCTCCCACCGGGATTCAGGTAATCGCACTTGGCATAGACTTCAGGCTTGAAGCCCCGAGTAAGACGGTTGAGCCTGACGAGCGGAGTGCGACCGATGACTTCAAGGATGTTGTTATATCGCATATGAACACCTTCCGACGGAGGGTTAACAAGCATTATAACCGACCATCGGAGAGAGGCTGGGAGGCAATTCCGTCCGCAAAGTTATCTGCTCGGTCAACGGCGACAAAAGGCTGCGGGCCGGACAGGCCTCAGCTCCATCCATGCCTCAAAGGCATGGATGGAGCAGGAGGTGGTATATTGTTTTCGCTGTCAGGCGCCCGCACACTGCAGCCCCGGGCTGCCCATCGTTTCAGGAGGTTGCTGCCGCGATGTTCTCGACGTGAATGGTATTTGTGGCGGAATCGAGCGACCCGTTCACAGTGACTTTTTCGCCGGCAAACTGCGCGGGCTTTGTCTGGTCGTCAAGCTGATAAGTGGTCTTGCTTACGGCGTCATAGAGAACGTATTTCGCTCCCATCTTAACGCACTCGAGTGTGCATTCCTTTGCGTTCTTGATTTTGCCGCCTTGCAGCATCTGCTCATGGCCGCCCATGCCCGCGCACATGCTGTCCATGATTTCTCCGGAAAAGCTGTGAGCGCCGCTCGCGGGCGCGGCCTGCTGGGCCTGCTCCGCAGGAGCAGTGGACTGGGAGCCGGTGCTCGAAGGTTGCTGGCTGCAGGCAGCCATCCAGAAAACCAGAGTTCCTGCAAGTGCTATTGCAATTTGCTTCATCATCGCCCCTTTCCCCGGCTGGCATCCGTCCGTTGTGCCGGGCAGACGAGTATTCGCCGGGCATGTCCATAGTTTGCTGATTCTTTCATCCTGCCCTGATATGTTCCCGGAGTCCAGCAGAATCTTCCTGGACCGGGCCCAGCGCAGGACCCTTCATTGCACTGCTCGCTTGATTTTGGCCAACAATTCGCGAGCCTGGGCTTGCATGGAATTCTGCACGCTCAGTGCATGTTGCAGCGCAGCCATAGCCTGATGATGCTGCGGAGGGTAGAGGGCTTCATAGGAGTAGCCGAGAAAATAGTAAGCCTCGCCTTGCAATTCAGGGTTGGCCTGCAAAAGCTGCGCAGCCTGCTGAAGCTCCTTGATGGCGGTCGCCGTCCGGTGAGACGGGCCGTACTTTTCAAGCTCCAGATAGCCAATCGTCAGGCGCGCCATGCCCTCCTGAATATTCTGCTGGGCCTTGAATTGATCATCGGAAATCCCCTCCGGCTTCTTCACCTGGGGAAGAAGCGTCAGGACTCTCTTCGCGTATTCTTCGGCCTTAGCCTGATTAGCCCGCCGCCGCAGTGCGTAATCGTATGAGACCAGATCCAGGGCTTCGATGTTGTTCGGGTCGGCGGCGATGGCTTTCTCCGAATATTCATCGGCCTTGTCGAGTTGATTCGATTGCGCATAGGCCAGAGCATATTGGTAATTCAACTGGCCTCCCTGCGCTTTCGCCGCGTCGGGATACGCCTGAGAGAATTCATCGAGCGCCTTGATCTTCTGTTCGGGATCTGTGATGGTGGGCAGGAACCGGAAGAAGGCATAGACCATGTAACTGATATCGTTTTGGGCCTGCTGTGCGGCGCTCTTTTTTGCTGCTTCGTAATCGGCGTCGCTCTGGGACGCATTTCTGGGCGGGTTGGCCTCCGTCTGGATGATGGGCGCAGCCTTCATGATGAGGTCAATCGCTTCGGTGCTGCCTTTGCCACTGGCCATGTAAGCCTGAAGAAGGTTCTCAATAAAGGGAACGTCGAGATAACCGGCGGCAACGGCTTTTTCACCGGCGGCAATAGCCTGATCGTATTGCTTGAGCGTGACATAATTCTTGGCCAGGAGTTGTTCGGCGCATGGAAGATAGCTGGAACTCGAGTTCTCCTGTACAAACTTTTCAAGCGCTGCAACCCGGGCGCTGGGATCATCGGAGCCGTTCACGGCCAGCATCAATTTGTCTTCAGGAGAGCCGATGATGATGGAATAACTCGAGCAACTGTGCACTTCCTGCTGTGCTGCCAAAGGCCATGACAGCCCCATCAGGCCCGCCAGCAGGACCGCCTGAAAGAAACTTCGCATGGAAACCTCCGTTATAAGGAAGATTTCCGGGATCTCCCCGGGGAAAGCGGGAGAAACCGTGGCACCCTACGAGCGTAACTTTCGTTTTCTGGACCGTATCGTTCCCGGACTTTCCGCTCATCAAGCGGAGTGACTATTAAATACAACAGGAATGCGACAATTGCCAGCAGAAAAATTCCCACCGTCCTACCCGCAAGACGAAATTAATCAAGACCAGAGTCTTGTTGGGATAATGCTGATAGCGCACGGAGGGTCAATGCGTTTGTGCACCACACGGACTTATTTTCCAAAGCCCGGGCAGGAAGAACATTTCCTTTTCGTCGTCTTTCGTGGAAAAGCCTTTAAACGGGTCCGATTCGCCCCCTCAATTCCTCCAGCAACTGCGAAGGCCGTTTGGCAAGTGGACTGACAGGCAGGTGGCCTAAACATCTCGGATCCTTTCGCAAAGGATGATAGGCTTCAGTTTGGTCTAATCAGTCGAATTGGAACAGGGGAACCGCTGGCTGCAACGACCGGGGGAGTCGTACCACCACTTCCCCCGCCGGGCGAGCCACCGCAGGAACTCACGTTTAGAATGACCACGTCGAGATCATCGCTGTTCCCTTTGTGTTGGGCATCTTTAATAAAAACCTGCATGTATCCTACAATCGTGACTTGTGTGCCGGCTGGGGGCAGACTGCTGCCATTATAGACAGGAACAGTGACAACGGAGGGACTTTGACTGTAGTCGTAGAATACCTGCCCGATCAGTGCGGGGTTGGGATTATTGGCCCCACCTGTAATGGGGAACGGCGGCCCAATCGTTGTATCAATGGTATCCTGACCGTGGTTCAGTCCGTCGTTGTTGGCATGGATTAGCGCGTTCGTTCCCTGATCCGTCGGACCAACATTCTTGCCGTTCGCCGTTGTGAGCGTGTCCCCGCATGAAAGAATCGCGGGAGTACAAAATGCAATGTGGTTACGCAACGCGTTGCCTGAGGAAGGTGGAGCGCCGCCGAACCCGACGAGGTACCACTGGCTTGGCCCGGCGTTGCTGTGAAGCGTCCATGGCATGCCAATAATCCCTGTTGGATATGTTTCCGGATGCTCAATAGCGCCAGTCGTGGGGTCGAAGAAATAACCCTGCCCGGACGTCGCACATGCGGGATTAGCTGGCGAAGTATGCACTGGATCGCAATTTGGCACGAGGAATGGTTTCAGACACGCTGCCGCGATCGGCGACTTGCCTCCGCCGGCGGGGTTGTAAGCCTCCGCAGTGGCCTGGGCGCTGACATTCGCGTTCGCAATGCCAAAGACCCTGGCGAAGAAGGTAGGGACCGAGGCTCTGGCAAGGACCGTAATCTGTGGCTCGTATGCACTTGGATAACTGAAGGTCACATCCCCATCCTGGACACTGGCTGGGTTGCCCGCAATAATGTTCTGCGCGCCGGCAGCCTCGGCCAGTTGCCGTCCCGCCGCCTCTTGCACGCCTCCGGGGTTGCAGCCACCAGTCGTGCAGCCTGTTGTAATAAAAGCCTTGGCTCCAGCGAGCGCTGCTGCGTCCGCAGCGCGCTGGGCTTGGGCTCGGGCCAGGTACAAGTTAGCCATATCTATCGCAATTGCGCAAATTGCGAGCAGCACGACCATCGCCGCGGCAACTATAAGCAGCACCGACCCTGATTCGCCCCTGAGCGAGCGGCAAACTTTGGTCTCCCCCTCCATACTTCCCCCTCAATTACTCGCGATATTCTCCATGACCGCCGTCTCGGTTAACGTCGATGGGAGTCCGAGGTTTGAATTTGGCACAAGCAGCCTGATGACGTCGTTAAAAAACCATTTATACGGATATGTCAGTGTCACTTGAGTCCCCGTGACGGGGGCTCCGCCGCTTGCATAGACATATTGATGGTTAATCGTCAGGGTGATGCCGTTGCATGCAAATGTCCACGCCTCCGTTCCCGCCGACGTAGCCCCGGCCGAATTAAGGCAAGAAGAGTCGACTCCTGCGTTCGTCATGTAATTGGCCACGGCGCTAGCAGCCGCCTGGGCGGAGCAATTCGTACCTGAGCAACTACTGTCAGCCAAAATATTGGAGACCATGATGCGCGCAGCCTCTCTAGCTGCATTGGCC
Source organism: Terriglobia bacterium (assembly GCA_035652895.1). Classification (GTDB taxonomy): domain Bacteria; phylum Acidobacteriota; class Terriglobia; order UBA7540; family UBA7540; genus SCRD01. Next base: position 32,998 of record DASRCX010000045.1, on the reverse strand, counting down.
ATCTTCTGCTTGAGGTTGAAGGCGCCTCCAAACTGGATGATCCCCACCACGAAGACAAGCAGGAAAGGCAGCACCATGGCGAACTCGAGCAACTGTGCGCCTTCATCGCCGGCAAGCAGGCTGGCAATCCGACCCTCCGGAGCACGTGGGGCAAGAATCTGTATAAGTGCTCCTGCGGCAGCGTCTCTGCGCTCAGGGCTGCGCATTTTCGTCATGGGCAAGTTCCTCCGACAGGCTGGTCCTCAAGCCGCATCTGTGCATGTGCCGGTATATCAACCGTTGTCGCATTGACCGACGTGAATGGGATAACAAGTTGGACGGGGTAAGTGAAGCTGATCGACACGCCGCACTGCTGCGGATATGTGTTCTCCAGCCAGACAGTCTTCTGACAGTAGTTCTTGACCTTCGCTGGATCCAGATGGTCTGCTTCGAGCGCTGGAACGACAAAATTAAAGTAGGCGTTTGTGTTGGTCGAGCACGAATTGCCGAGGGAGTCAGCGACAGTGTTTCCATTAGCTACCGAGTTCGGGAGCACCGCGTAACGAGTACCTTCCCGAGCGGCACGAGTAATAGTTTCATAGACGTTGAAAGCATGCCCGATCCATATAATGCCTATAAGAAGCGTCAATAACAAAGGAACAACCAGAGCGAATTCAAAGATCTCCGATCCCGAATCGCCACTGATTACACAGAGCAGAATGTTGACCAAGGGTCTGAGTCGCTTGCTAAGTCCAGGGGCTTCTCTGCAAACACCGGTCCTCCCTCTGTCTCTCGTCACATCCACAGTCCTAATCTCCTTACGTACCAGCCTTGAAAGGCATAATCCGCCGCAAAACTTTCCCGGGCACTTTTGTTACCACAGGGATCCGTTTCTTGTCCCCAATAGATGACAGCCGGACAGCGTCCTTCAGGCTTTAGCCCGTTAGGTTTTACACAGCAGCAAGCCGCATGCCAAACACCTATTGTGACAATCGGAAATTAGACAAAGCTATTATACCCAAGTCCGCGACTGCAAGTCATTTGTTGTTAACTTTTAAGTTAATAAGAGCATTCCTACTTTTCGGTGCTTATCCTGCGTCCGCTTATAGGAGAGCTATTATCGGCCTTTGCATCGAATGACCTATCAGTCGGATCCACGACATTTGAAACTGCTGGGCTTACTTCGATTTGCCGCTTGTAAAGAAGTGACGGCGCAGGTCCTGCTCCAGTCTAAGTTGGTATGGCCCTCCATACCCTTTGTGGGTTATTCCTAATCGAGCCATTGGGGATCGGATCGCTTCTTCTCCCCGCGACAAGCCAAGGATTCTTCACAGGGGCTCACTGGAGCCTGGAAACCGCCTCAGAAAAGCTTTATGAATGGGAATGCGTATTTGAAAAGCTTCAACTCGTCGAATCCGCTGACAACGCATTACCTGACCGCAATCCGGCAGGCTGCGCAAAGTTGTGCGCGCAACCAGGAAAATCCTCGCATACCGGGCAGCAAGTCAAAGGTAATCAAACCGAGAATGTTGCTGACACACCGCGGGTACGGCACACGGGGTGAAGGCCGTTGCACACTGTAGAGACTCACCATGCAAAGGGATGCGCAGAAAGAACTTTGTCGCCGATTATCTTCGGCCCCACAGACGTGAAAGGATAAAGATTTGTCCATGCTGCGTGAGCCGCTTCAATCATGCATTGGTCAGAACTTGCTGCCAGTGCCATGAGGGCGACACCGACACGATTGGGGAATTTTCGAAAGGAAAATGTCCTCTGGCAGGTTGCCGGAAGTTCGGTCCAGAAATTCGCAACGCCGGAAAGATCGGCGGCGTGCTCTTCCCTCGTGCTTGAGATCGAGCGGAAGGTGAATGCGATATGGGACGGGGCTTGATACCTCAGCTAACCGTGTGACGCGGTAACACTAATAGGTGGTTGATGAGGAGAAGGTGAAATCCTTCACTTTCATCGCCGGAACCACCATTTCAAACGATTCTTCTCCGGCGGTGCGCTGCGGCGGTCCCATCATTTCCACCTGGTTCAGCATTTCAATCACGCTCTGGTTGAAGCGAAGGTTTTTCACAGCGTGCCGGACTTCGCCGTCTTCAATCCAGAATGTTCCATCACGCGTCATGCCGGTCAGGATTTTCTGATACGGATCAACCTCGCGGATATACCATAGCCGTGTAACGAGCAGCCCGCGTGCAGTCGAGCGCACCATGTCGTCAGTGCTGGACTTACCGCCGTCCATCACGATATTCATCGGCGCCTCGCCGTACTCGTTCGGAAGCGGGAAGCCGTGGCCAGTGGGTTCCTTCCCCATTTTGTGGGCGGTTGCCCGCGCATAGACAAGGTTCTTGACGACCCCGCGTTCTATCAGATTTACGCGTTGTCGCGGTATGCCTTCGCCGTCAAAAGGCGGGCCAGCCTGTAAAGGATGATACACATCGTCGCGGACGTTAATGTTTTCACCAAAAAGCTTCTGCCCGACCCGGTCTGTCAGGCAGCTTCGGCGCTCATAGACCGAAAGCCCGCCAAAATCGAAGAACAGGAAACCCAGCAGGTCGAGGACCGCGGCGTTTTCAAGAATTACAACGTATCTGCCCGGCTCAATATCTTTCGGTTCCCTGTTTTCGAGCGCCTTGCGCGCAGCACGGTCAGCAAGAACTTCCGGCTCAAGCTCCACGCAGGACGGCGAAGTCTTCTTGGCCCAGCCCGAGCTTCCATTCTTCATCATGGTTATCGAAAATTCCGAACTTGTCTCCTCGTGAAACGCTTCGAGACCCCGGGAATTAAACAGCGCCGTCACTGAAACCCCGTTCGAATAGACGCCGGCGGCCGTTAGGCCGTCCTTTTCCGCACGTTCAACGGCCGCCCGGACTGTCTCTGCACGCGCTTGCGGACTCAGTTCCGCAGATTCGCTGTGAAAACGATCGACCGCCCGGTACATTTGAGGCCCCGGCATCCGCAGCAATTCAGGGTTGGGCGGCTGCAGGCGCGCGAGCGCCAGTGCAGCTTCGCAGACCTGGCGGATGGAACTCTCGTCCAGCTTATTGGTGCTGGCCCGTGCCGTCCGCTGCTCGACAACAGCGCGTACGGAGAGCGTCATACCCTCTTCCGCAACGTTCTGGTGGATCGAGTTGTTGGCAAAGCGCGTCAGGGAATGCGAAGCCGATGTGATGAATGCCTCGGTCTCGTCAGCGGTCGAATATTTGAGGACCTTCCTGAAAATGTCTTTTGCGCGTTCGCGTGTGAGCATCATTGATACAGATTGTTTCCTGGCCCGCGCGGCCGTTCGGCAAAGCGTGCCCCCGTCCGTCTGCTAATTACTCCCGCTACCTTGAATAAGCCATGCCGACGCGGACTTTTCGGAACCGCGCGGGCGAAGCGCCGTGCCCGGTCCCCATGGTCTGCATCGGCTGGCCCTTGCCACAGTTGGGCGTGCCCCAAAGCGTCCATTCCTCAGGGCCGCAAATGGCGTCGCAGGAATTCCAGAATTCCGTGGTAATTCCCCCGTAGCTGGGATTTTTCAACATTCGCGTCCTCTTGCCGTGCTTGATCTCCCAGCCGATTTCCGTACCGAACTGGAAATTGTACCGGCGGTCGTCGATGGACCAGCTTCGATTGGTCTCCATGTAAATTCCGTCATCAGTGTCGGCAATCAGGTCTTCCAGCCGTCCCTTGCCCGGCAGCAGGCTGACGTTCGTCATACGGATCAGCGGAATACGGTTCCAACCCTCGGCCCGCATACTGCCGTTTGAACGCTCCTGGCCAATCTCGGCTGCGGTCTCGCGGGAAGTAAGGTACCCGGTGAAAAGACCATCTTTGATGATTGGCGTATTCTGTGCCGCCACGCCTTCATCATCATAGGCAAAGGTACCGAGGCCGGGTCCGTGAGCGGGAGTTGCATCGGCGACGACATTCACAATGTCCGAGGCGTATTTGAGAGTACCCAGCTTGTCGAGCGTCAGGAAACTCATTCCCGCGAAATTCGCCTCCGCCCCGAGCACGCGGTCCAGCTCAATGGGATGCCCGATCGATTCATGAATCTGCAAGCCCAACTGCGAGCTTCCCAGAATGACATCCGCCTCGCCCACGGGGCACTGATCGCAAGCGTGCAGGGCGGCGGCTTCCTCGGCGATTCGGGGCGCATTACCCAGCAGGTCAAGCTCCTCGACAAGTTCATACCCCTTGGTCTGGTATTGCCCGCCGAATGAGTTCGGGTAGGACCGCCGCTGGATTTCATTCCCTGCAAATGACGTGGCGACGAACCCGGCGCCGGTCTGGGTCTTGACCTGGCGTATTTCCGAGCCGAGGCTGGAAAGAAAAAGCTGATCAATGTGGTGAAAATCCAGCGCCACCTCTGAGAGCGTGATGTTCCTCACCTTCCGGAGTTCAGCATCCACTTTCAGCATCAAGTCGATGCAGCTTGAAACGGGCACTGAGAATGGATCAATCCTGCAGGGAGCTTCCCAATGATCTACAATCTTCCGCTCGGGCGCCAGTTGGACGTCTTTCTTCTTGACTAACGCACTGGCTTTGGCGATCTCGATCGCCTTCATAGCGGCGCCCAGAACACCCTGGCGCGAGAGGTCGTCCGTCGCGGCGAATCCCCAGGCGCCGTTTACGATCACACGCACGCCCAGGCCGAATGATTCTGATTCTCTCACCTGCGCAGTTTCACCGTTTTTGGTTGAAAGATAACGCTGGCGGATATCCATCACACGTACATCAGCATAAACGGCGCCCTGCGAGGTCACTGCATCGAGCGCCAGCACTCCATGTTCCTTCATCGCGCAAACCTGCTTGAAAACGGATTAGCCGCCTGCCGTTTTCTTTCAAGCGGAGTTGTCTCGAAATTCGTATCCGGTGTCCTGATAAGCGTTCCTGCAACAGCAACAACGAAGCGGGAGGAGGACAGCGAAGGCACCCGCAAGATGCACAGCTTGCTCATAATTTCCGAAATCCCTCGGGGATGACGGCGCAACTCCCAACCGAGGGGCTACGTTCCTTCAGACCAGGAAGCGAGATACGCGACCTGTTCAGGGGTCAGAGTATCAATCTCGATGCCCATTGACTCGAGTTTCAGCCGGGCAACCATTTCGTCCAGGTCGGCGGGAACAGGATAAACATTCGGCTTCAAATCCTTGCTGTTCTTTGCAAGGTATTCGACGGATAAGGCCTGGTCAGCAAAGCTCATGTCCATTACGACCGCGGGATGTCCTTCCGCCGCGGCAAGATTGATCAGCCGCCCTTCGCCCAGCAGATAAATCTTTCGGCCATCGCCCAACTTGTATTCGTCCACAAAATCGCGCACCTGGCGTTTGGACGTGGACATCTTTTCGAGGTCCGGGATATCAATCTCCACGTTAAAGTGCCCGGAGTTGGCAACCACAGCCCCGTCTCTCATCACTTCAAAGTGCTCTTTCCTCAGGACTGATTTGTCGCCGGTCAAAGTCACAAACACTTCACCGATTTTCGCCGCCTCGGCCATCGGCATCACGCGGAAGCCATCCATTCGGGCTTCGAGTGCCCGCGTCGGATTGACCTCCGTCACGATCACGTCAGCCCCCATGCCGCGCGCGCGCATGGCGAACCCGCGGCCGCACCATCCATAGCCGGCCACAACAACTTTCAGCCCGGCAAACAGCAAGTTTGTTGCCCGGATGATACCGTCGATTGTCGATTGGCCCGTGCCATAGCGGTTGTCGAACAGGTGCTTCGTGTCAGCGTCATTGACTGCGATGATGGGATACTTCAACACGCCCTGTTTCGCCATGGCGCGGAGACGAATTACGCCGGTAGTGGTTTCTTCCGTCCCACCGATGACATCGGGGACAAATTCTTTCCCTTTCGTCAGGATCGTTGTTACAAGGTCCGCACCATCATCCATGGTGATTTGCGGCCGATGCTCGAGCGCAGACTGGATGTGGGAATAATAAGTTTCATTGTCCTCGCCCTTGATGGCAAAGACGGGGATTTGATAATCGGTCACCAGTGAGGCCGCCACGTCATCCTGTGTGCTCAGCGGATTTGACGCGCAGAGAACAACGTCCGCACCGCCGTCGCGGAGGGTTATCGCCAGGTTTGCGGTTTCGGTAGTGACGTGAAGGCAAGCGGAAATCCTGATTCCCTGGAGCGGCTTCTCCTTCCGAAAGCGTTCCTGGATTAATTTCAATACGGGCATCCACTGCCCGGCCCATTCGATGCGCGTCTTGCCTTTGGCGGCCAGGCTCAAATCCTTAACGTCATGTCCGGTCTTATGGGTCACAGGCATCAGAATCCACTCTCCTTCCGTAGAATTGCGGCCTTGTCGGTCCGCTCCCACGTAAACTCGGGCTCGAGCCGTCCAAAGTGGCCATAAGCGGCAGTCTTTCGGTAAATCGGACGGAGCAGATCGAGCGACTCGATGATGCCCCGAGGAGACAACTGGAAATGCTTGCGAACGAGTTCAACCAGTCGGCCGTTTTTCATCTTGCCGGTCCCGAATGTATCCACCATCACAGAGACCGGCTCGGCGACGCCGATGGCATATGCAAGCTGGACTTCGACGTGGGTCGCCAGACCGGCGGCAACGATGTTCTTGGCAATATATCGCGCCATGTAAGACGCGGATCGATCTACTTTTGTCGGGTCTTTGCCAGAAAACGCCCCTCCTCCGTGGCGCGCCCAACCACCGTACGTATCCACGATAATCTTCCTGCCCGTCAGGCCGGAATCCCCCACGGGGCCGCCGGTGACGAAACGTCCGGTTGGGTTGATGTGATATTTCGTATTCCGGTCCATCATGTGCGCGGGGATTACAGGCTTGATAACGCACTCAATGATGCCTTCGCGGATCGCCTCGTTAGAAACGTCTGCGGAATGCTGCGTGGAAACGACGACGGCATCCACTCGGATGGGCTTGTACTCCTCGTACTCGATGGTTACCTGGGATTTTCCGTCAGGCCGGACGAAATCCAGAATATTCTTTTTCCGGACCTCAGCGAGGCGGAGGCACAGCTTCTGCGCCAGCGTGATGGGCAAAGGCATCAGTTCCTCGGTATCGTTACAGGCGTACCCGAACATCATTCCCTGGTCGCCGGCACCACCCGTTGAAACTCCCATATCGATGTCCAGGCTTTGACCCGAAAGATTGACATGGACTCTGCAATTGTCCGCAGTAAAACCACCTTCAGGATCCAGATATCCAATTGAGCGGACCGTTTCCCGCACCAGGCGCTCGACGTCCAGTTTCGCTGTGGTCGTGACTTCGCCCACCACATAGACATCCCGGTCCTTGACCATCGTTTCGCAGCCAACGCGCCCTTTGGTGTCGGCAGCAAGAACGGCGTCGAGGACCGCATCCGATATCTGGTCGCATACTTTGTCGGGATGTCCTTCCGTTACTGACTCTGAAGTAAAAAAGTAATGGTGATCAAGCCCAGCCACGTGGGTCTCCTTCCTCTACGTGATTGTCCCCCGCAGTGCAAACATCCAACGCTAGCACAGCCCTTTCAAAATCGTCAACCGTTTGAAACCTTGAACGCCCTTCTGAGCAGCGAAAGGTACGCTCGCGAGGTCTAACCGCTTCCCTGCAGGTCCGGAATGCGTCGGCCGGAAAACGATTGAACTTCCCGGCGCAACCGGAATCGGCGTCCGTCCAGTGGAAGAAAAGCAGGTCAAAGGCTGGCGTCAAGGCGCTTCGAGTTTCTCTCCGACCGCCATCGCCGAATTGCCACCAGCGCCCAAACAGATTCCACCAGACCAAACGGCCACGCTCCCTGGAGAAATCCGTAAACCGATCCCAGCCCGCATGAAACCGCAAACGCCAGGATGAACCAATGGCTGCGCTTCTCAAGCCCGTAGCAAATCAGCATCGCCGTAACTGCAAGAAGACCAAAAGCGGTAAGCGGACTCACCTCAATATTCTCCCGCATTCATGGAACCAGTATCGCCACTTGCCCTGGGCTTCCTCTACCTGCTTACACCAACCATTGCATAAAACACGGTCCTTTAAAAAGACGTGTGCTGCACGGACTACCCGGCTTTCGCCAGGGCGCGCCGTGACATCAGGTAAGCCTGGATAAACCCGTCAATATCACCGTCGAGAACGCGGTCTGTGTCCCCGATTTCAAATTTGGTTCGATGGTCTTTCACCAGGCGGTATGGATGAAGCACGTAAGAACGTATCTGGTTGCCAAAGGCGATCTCGCCCTTGGATTCTTCGAGTTTCTGGGCCGCCTCACGCCGCCTCTGGAGTTCCAGCGCGTAGAGGCGGGAGCGCAGGAACTTCATGGCCATTTCACGGTTGCGATGCTGCGAACGCTCATTCTGGCACTGCACGACGGTCCCTGTCGGAATATGCGTGATCCGAACGGCCGAGTCGGTTGTATTGACGTGCTGACCTCCGCGGCCCGTGGAGCGGTATGTCTCGATCTTCAGCTCTTCGGGTTTGATTTCAATATTGATCGTGTCATCAATTTCCGGGCTGACATAAACGGACGCGAACGAGGTGTGCCGCCTTGCAGCCTGGTCAAACGGTGATATGCGGACCAGCCGGTGCACACCACTTTCTCCGCTCAGCAAGCCATAGGCGTAGTCCCCCGCCACGGTGAAGGTGGCAGACTTCAGTCCCGCTTCTTCCCCTGCCTGATAGTCGTTCAAAGTGAATTTGAAGTTGTGCCGCTCCGCCCATCGCCGGTACATGCGCAGAAGCATTTCCGCCCAGTCCTGCGATTCAGTCCCTCCAGCGCCAGGATGGATGGTAACGATGGCGTTCAGTTGATCATGCTCGCCGGGCAGGAGCGTCGTTGTTTCGAGATGGTCCACTTCAGCTCGCAGAGCATCCAACTCCGTTCGGATTTCCTGCAAGACATTTTCGCCCTCGCGGGCAAGCTCAAAATAGGCTTCCAGGTCGGAGAGCCTTGAGGCAAGATGCTCATCCGTCTGGATGGCAGACTCCAATCGCTTGCGTTGTGCGAGGATTTTCTGGGAGTTCTGCTGGTCCTCCCAGAAATCGGGGCGGGCTATCTGCTTTTCGATGGCTTCGAGTTCGCGGCGCTGTCCGGCAGCGTCAAAGAAAGCTCCGAAGTTCGTGGATTCGGCGCTTCAATTCTTCAAATTCTCTCGTCAGTTCTTCAATCACGATGACTCCTCAAAATAGCCATGGGGCGGTGTGAAGCCGCCGTTATGGCAACGTGTTAATTAGTCTGGCCTTCAGCATTCCGTGCAAGTCGGGAAACAGGCTTCAACATCAGGGCGATAACGACACCCGCCGCCACGGCAACACAGAGCCAGGCAAATACATCGCCATGCTCTGTGTAAAATGTCTTCTTCGACACGTAGCGAAAATGGCCCGTCAGGATTCCTTCCTGATTGCGCGGAATCTCCCTCCGCACACGCCCGTACGGATCAACAATCGCCGTGATGCCGTTATTGGTGCCGCGAAGCAGATATCGCCGGTTCTCGATTGCCCGAAACCGGGCCATTTCAAAGTGCTGAAAGGGGGCCGATGAATCTCCGTACCAGCCGTCATCGGAAATGTTCACAAGAACATTTGCCCCTTCGGCGGCGAACTTTCGGACCAGTTGCGGGAAAATGGCCTCATAGCAGATGAAGATGCCCACCGCTCCTTCGGGGGTTTGGGCTACCTCCACGTGCTTGCCCGGAACAAAATCGCCTACCTGCGCTGTAATTTTCCCCACCTTCCCCGGGAACGCCCACCACGGCACGTACTCGCCAAAGGGCACTAAATGAATTTTAGCATATTGAAGCAGCAACCGACCGTCGGGCGCCAGCAGAACAGCGGAATTCTGCGGGTGTGAATTTCCATTGCCGAGAAAGGTCACCGTGCCGCTGATTATGTAGGCGTTCGCCCGTTTCGCCATGGATTCGAGGGCGTTACGGAAGATCGGATCGCGTGTGAAAAGAAACGGCGCGGAAGTTTCCGGCCAGACCACCAGAGGCGGATTTGAAGCCGTTCCGCCCGATTCCTTTGCGGCCTCCACGCTTTTTTGAACGAGGCTATTTAAAGGTGCCGGGTTTTCCCATGGGATCCAGGTGTCCATGGCCGCCTCTCCCAAGGGTATATTGGGCTGCACCAGGATGGCAACATCTGTTGCCAGCTTCAGCGGGGGAGGCTGTAGCAGCCGGTCGCCGACGCCCAGGGCCGCAATCCACACGGCCAGGGCCACCCAGCCAGCCCTTTTAGCAGGTCGCAAGACAACCCAGCCCAAAAGTGCACTGGTACTCACGGCAACAAACGAAAGGCCATAGACGGCTGTTACTGTCGCCATCTGCTCCAGCCCGACCGGCCGAACCGCGTATCCCAGCAGGTTCCAGGGGAACCCGGTGATCATGTAGGTTCGAGCCAGTTCCAGGGCCACCCAAAGAAAGGGGCTTAAAACAAGGGCGAAAGTCACCGAACGCCGCGCGATGAGGCTTTCTACCAGCCCGAAGACGCCGTAGAAACTCGCAAAAATGATTACAAACAGAACGAGGACTCCCGCAGCAACAAGGAAGCTCAAACCGCCGTATCCCTGCATTACACTGACAAACCAATAGCAACTTCCGGCTAGAAATATGGCTCCCGACAGGTAGCCCAGCCAGAACCCCCGACCCCATCGCCTTTCGGCAGCCACCGCGAGCAGCAGCGGCGTACAAGCCACCCACACGAGGAACGACCAATTGATGAGCGGAAAACAGGCAAAAAGAAGCGCGCCGCTGAGGGCACTCGAACCTGCACGGACTAAACCGTTGTTAAGCCAGTTTGGAAAAGTTTCCTTGGAGGTAGTCATTCTCTTTCTGGACGAGATCGTTCCCAGGAGTGACAGCCCGAGATGGGTGCTGAATGGTTTTCAGGCTTGGAGACCCCAATGGCGCCCGGCAGCCCGGATCTTAGTGTACGACGAAGGGACGGAATCCCTCCCCTTCCAGCTTGTCTCGGACGCTATCAGCTCCGACACGCGACGGATACGGGCCCACCTGGACGCGGTAAAGATTGTCATTCGCCTGCGACTGCTGCAGGGTAAGAATAAACGCCGGGTACCCGCGGGCCTTCAGCAACTTGACCAGGTTTTCCGCGTCCGTTCGAGACTTTGAAGCCATCACTTGAACAGCAAAATGCGAGCCCCCGCTGGTGGAGCCTGTGTGTGCCGCCCTGCTTGTTCTCTCCGGTGCGGGCCTGCTTCTGGCCGCTCGCTGTGGCGCAACACTTTCCGCTGTCCTTTGGACCGTCGGTTTCGCTGTTTCGGCAGGCGCTCGCCCCAACGGCTGAGGGCGCTCCGGTGGAGGAGCGGAGCCTGCGTTGGAGCCCACATTCTCTGCTTCAATCCCCTGGTTTGCAGGCTGGGTAGAGGCGTCTGCCGGCGCGTTCACCGCAGGTGGAATGTTGCCGGAGTTCGTCACGTTTTCGGTGACAGGATTAACCTTTGATGGGCTGTGATTGTATCCTACAACAAAGCCCAGGGAAAAGAAGATCGCGCAAACGGCCACCGCGGCCAGAAACATGAGGACCAGGTTGCGGGCTGAAGACCCGCCCTCGTTCTCGTATCGTTCCATCAGCTTTGCCATTTTCCTCCCGCCGGCGTCGGATTCACGCCTCTTCTCAATCTAACTTTTTTCTGGACCCGCAACGGTCGGTTGTGTGCCACTCACCTTGTGCATCAATACGGACAGCAGTTCGACCGGGATTGGGAAAACAATCGTCGTGTTCTTTTCCGTTCCTAATTCTGCCAGAGTCTGAAGATAACGCAAAGTAATCGTGATGGGTTCTTGCGCAAGAATCTTTGCTGCGTCGGCCAGCTTTTGCGAAGCCTGATACTCGCCGTCAGCGTTGATGATCTTGGCGCGGCGTTCGCGCTCGGCCTCTGCCTGACGCGCAATGGCACGTTGCATATCCGCCGGAATGTCAACCTGTTTCACCTGGACCTGGGTCACCTTGATCCCCCACGCCTCGGTCTGCTCATCGATAATCGTCTGGAGCCGCATATTCAGCTTCTCGCGCTGCGAAAGCAGGTCATCCAGTTCGACCTCGCCCAGCACGGCCCGCAAAGTCGTCGCCGAAAGCTGTTCGATCGAAAAGCGGAAGTTCGTCAGTTCGATCACCGCTTTTTGTGCATTGATGATCCTGTAAAAGAGCACAGCGTTAACCTTGACGGATATGTTATCTCTGGTGATAATGTCCTGCGGAGGAACGTCCCAGGTCTCAATCCGCAGGGAGACCTTGACAAGTTTGTCAATCGGCCACCAGATCCAGATCAGTCCCGGCCCCTTGTCCGGGGTCTGAACACGCCCCAGCCGGAAGACGACCGCTCGCTCGTACTCTCTCAAGACGTTCAGGCAGGCTGCGGCATAGAAAAAGATGATCACCAAGGCGACTATGTAGCCCATCGTACCTCCTCTCGATTTTTCGAAGCATGGATTGCGCTGGTCTTCGAACCCATCGTTCGAACGGCCTGTTACCGTTAGCCGCCGCTTGGGTTTTTATAACCCATTTCGGTTGGTGACAGTCTATCGAGTTTCTTCCTCCGGCTCAACAAGCAATGTCAGACCCTCGACTTTTCGTACCCGGACATGGCCGCCGGCCGGAACGCGCTGCTCGGCTCGCGCGTCCCACAATTCTCCACGAACCAGCACTTTGCCCACCGGGTCCAGGTCCGTGCGAGCCACGCCGGTCAGGTTTACAAGGCCCTCCACGCCCGTAACTGTCTTGCTCTTCACCGCCCGCCAGGCAAAGCGCGCCAGGAGAACAGTAATCACGGCCAGTGGCAGCACCACGCTCAGGGCCGTCGCCAAATGGATCCTGGCACCCGGCCAAGGCGAGTTGATCAGGATCATAGAACCAAAAATCGTTGCGGCGATCCCACCCGCGGCGAGGATCCCATGCGAAGTGTAGGCCGCCTCAAGACCAAACAAGGCTAAGCCAATCAGAATCAGCGCGACACCGGCGTAGTTGATGGGCATCATGTGAAAACCGAACAGCGACAAAACCAGGGCAATAGCGCCCACAACGCCGGGCAAAACCCCGCCTGGATGCGTAAATTCAACATACAATCCCAACACACCAATTGCCCCCAGAATAAAGGCGATATTGGGATCTGATACCCAGGAAAGCACCTGTTTGAACCACGGCATCTCATAAGGAACGATGCGCGCTCCTGCAAGATCCAGAACGGTTTCAGAACCATTGGCGCGTTTAATGGTCTTCCCATTGAATTCACGGAAGATTTCTTCCGGGCTGTTAGCAATGGCATTGATGAGGTTGTTTTTCAGGGCTTCCTGGTCTGTCAGGGATATGCTTTGCCGCACCCCTTCCTCGGCCATCTGGGCGTTGCGGCCGCGCGTATTTGCAATCGAACGGATGAAGGCGGCTGAATCGTTCAGGATTTTCGTTTCTTCGGTCTTGCCGATGTTCATGCCCCCGATTGTTACCGGATGGGCGGCGCCCGTGTTGGTTCCCGGAGCCATCACGGCCACGTCCCCTGACAAAAGAATAAAAAATCCCGCCGAAGCGGCCCGGCTGCCCGTGGGATAAACGTAAGTAATCACAGGCACACGCGAGTTCATCACGGCGCGAACTATATCCCGCATAGAGTCCTCGAGCCCGCCGGGCGTGCTCAGTTCCAGCAGGATAGCGCTTGCGTTCGCGCGGTTGGCATATTCGATTCCGCGAACTACGTAATCGGCGCTGACCGCCTGCACAACCCCGTCCAGATTGATTTGTACGACAACCGGTGGCGGGGAGGCTGACAGATGGAGTGAAAACGCGAAGGCTCCCGTCAGCAGGAAAGTATGCACGAGTGTTTGCAGCGGCAGTTTGGGTCTCAAGGTTTGTCTCTGAGCGCCGAAAGCTGAGCCTGGATCTGCTGCACCAGGTTTTTGGCCTCGATGCTTGAAGGTTCAAGCGCCAGGGCCAACTGCGCCTGTTTCAAAGCCGGCATCAGGTGCTTCAGGGAGACATAGGCGCGCGCCAGCCACAAATGCGCCTGGTACGAATCCTTTTCTTTCAGCGAAGTTTCAAATTCTACCGCGGCAAACGTGTGCTTGCCCTCGCGCTCATACACTTGTCCAAGCGCCTGGTGGGCTTCGCTGCTTTCGGGAAGCAGCAGGGCCGCCTGAGTCAATTCACGTTCAGCCTCGGGAAGCCGCCCTGCTGCAACTAACGTCACACCTTGCTTCAGGTGCGTCTCGCCTTCGGTCCGGACCTCCTGGGCCGGTTGCTCCGCAAGCTTGCGCTGGATATCGCGTGCTAGTGTCAGCGAAGCAAGGTGAAAATCTTTCGCATCATAATCCTTCTTTATTCGCGGAGTAAGATCGGGAAGCGAGGGCACGACGTTGCCGATGTTTTGATTGTTGCCGCCGTTTCTGGGCGGATCGTCGGCATCGGCCTTTTCGTGGTTGGATATCCAATTTAGCTCGTTCTGGCGGGTGACAGAATCACCGAGTTCTCCTGAAGCTTCCGCGAGAAGAACATGGGCATCCAGATCATCTGAATCCTGGGCGATTGCTTTGCGGGCCAATTCCGCGACCTGGTCGTATTTCTTTAAATGCCAAAGGGCCAGTCCCATGTTGAAAGCGTAGTCGGAATCGTCCTGGTCCTTTAGAAGAGCCTGCTTAAAATCCGCCTGTGCCTCGTCATAATGCCCCAGGCGCAATTCCACGACGCCAAGATTGTTGAGGGCCTCGCCCAATGGAGCAATTCCACGCAGCTTTTTCAGGTCGATTTCGGCCGTTCCGTCCTGGTTCAGGTAATATTCGTCAATTCCGAGGAGAAACAGAGCTTCCGGATAGTCGCGATCGCCGGGATTCAAGCTTCGGAGCCAACGGGCTGAGGTTGTGTAATCTTCCTGATCGAAATAATACCGCCCAAGCGCAAACGCTGCACGGTGGTCATCGGGATTCAGGCGGTTGGCTTCTTCCAGAAAATGCACTCGGCTTGTTGAGTCGGTGGACAAAACCCCTCGGATATAGCTTTCGAAGGCGTCCAGACGTACGGGCGGAAAGCGGTTGCTGAACTCTGTTTCCCTTCCCTCTACGCCGTCCTTACCGTGCGCTTTCAAGAGTTGCCAGGCCAGGCGCGTTTCCAGCACGTCCAGTTCATTCAGCTTGCCGGTCACCACAACGGGCCTCGAAAGGCTCAATTTTGGCACATCGAGCCATTGCGCGGATGTTGTAAGCTGGTCTCCGGCAAGGGTGAAATGCCCAATGATGGCAACCGTTGCGCCAAGAGCCTGGACGACTCTAAACTCACTGGCAAGAGTCAGTGGCGCTTCGCGAGGCAGCCCTAATTGCTCACAGGTATCATCACGGTCCTCTCGCTGCAACACATACCGTGTGGGAGAAGCCAGGCGCGTCGCGATCAGTTCTGCAATGCCCTCGGACATCCATCCAACCGACGGATTTCCGCTCATATTCTCCAAAGGAAAAACCAGAAACACTTTCGGCTGGGCTGCCCAGAGGCATTCCCCGACAAGAAGCAGCAAGACGAACAATCCAACAGACTTGAGCTTCATAGCGTGCAGTCGATCCAACGGCGGTCATTATAACACCGGCGGGAGCACGACCCTAAGGATGCGGAAGGTCCGGCAGTCCCGAGGTGCACCTGCTGATAGGCTCCGTGCGGGAAGACAATCTTGCACCTGATTGTTTCTCTCGGCATCACTCCTTGATGGGAACAGGAGGATTCTTGATCAAAGCAATAAAGGCCGGATCCTTGCTGATCTTCTGGAAGTCCGGATCCTTTAAGATTCGGTTCCTGTCGTTGAAGCCCTCTTCCATGGCGTGCTCAAGGTAACGGACCGCCTCAGTAGTATTGCCAACCGAGGCAAAAACCTTGGCCATATAGAAATAGAACTTCGCATTGACGTGCCGAGTCTCAATGGCCGATCCCTCGTTTGACCTCTGTTTGAGGATGTCGGGATCAAGCAGGATCGCAGTGCGATATTCCCTGGAAGCCTCCTCGTATTTCTTGCGCGCGAAGTAGGCCATGCCCAGGTTCAGGTGAAACGCAGCTGCATTGGGGCCAAGCTTGATCGCGTGACGGTAATAGCCGATGGACTTTTTTGCTTTGTGACTAAGGTAAAAAGTTGTTCCGATATTGTTCCATGGTTGGGCGAAAAGGTGATTCAGGCGGGTAGCGCGCTTGTAAGCGTCGCGCGCCTGCCTGTAATCCATCTTCTGTTGATAACAGATGCCCATCTTGTTCCACAACGCAGCAATTTGAGGTTTGTTTTGCTGCGAACCCTCAAGCGACTTGATGGCCCGAGAATAGTAGTCGATTGCCTCATCGTACGACTTTCGAGCCATAAAGATGTCAGCGCGCTCTTCATCAGAGAGCTTGACCGAACCGAGGGTCTGCTGCGTTGTATCCATCTGTTCAGCAACACCGGCCTGGCCTTCGTGTGCACTCCGGTTGCCGGCATTCAACGTTAGTGAGACCCCAAGCAGGATTCCTATAGCCAGAATGGAAGTTCCCCGTTTCATGGCTAACCCTCCCTGCCCCGGGCTAAAACGCCTCAGGGCGGTGTTGCGTCAGTGGAAGGCTTTTGCTGCTTCGAATCGCCACCCTTGAATATCGAAATGAATTTGTGGAAGAACCCGCCTTTTTTCTGTTCAGCAGGAGCAGGTTGCTGGATTGTCCGGCCGTTCTGCGCGGTCTGAGGAGTAAGCGGCTCTTCGGGCTTCGGCGCAGGCATCATAGGTCCTGAAATTACGCGCTGTGCGCCTTGGGCAACCGATTTGCTGTCCGGATGGAAAATCCGTCCAAGGATCCCGCCCACGCTCAGAATCGGATTTTCAGAATGCGGCTCTGTACCCTGAATGAAAAATTCATTGTGAACATTCCCTGAGGATCCCCCAGCGACCAGTTGTCCCTGGTCGTTCACCGGAACGCTCACAATTCCCGGCGGTTCGATGAACGGCTGCGGATCGCTGTAATCCGGCAGCGCAGTGGCAAGCTTCATAAACGCCGTCCACACAGGAAGCGCTGACGACGCTCCGGGCAGATTCAGCTCCTGATCATTGTCATATCCCACCCAGACAACCGCCAGCAGATTTGACGTGAATCCGGCAAACCAACCATCATGGGATGTTCCGGTCTTGCCGGCCGCCGGAAGGCTGAATCCTCGGCTGCGCACCCCTTCCCCGGTGCCTTCGTCGATAACGCTCTCCATTAAGCTTACCATCATAAAGCTGATGCGAGGGTCAAGCACCTGGCGGGAAACTTCCGGGGCGCGATAGATCGTCTGCCCGTCATCGTTATTCACCATCAGGATGGATCGCGGCTGCTCATATGTTCCTGAATTGGCGAAGACTGTGTACGATCCTGCAATCTCGAGCGGCGTTGCAACGTAAGCCCCCAGCGCGAGGGCAGGCGTCGCCTGAATGTCCTGGTTAATACCGGCGGCAATGGCAAGGTCCCGAATTTTCTCGTAGCCGACCATTTGCGCAAGGCTCACCGTTGCGACGTTCAGGGAATGCGCCAACGCCTCTCGGACGGTCACCTGGCCAAAGTATTCGTTCTCGTAATTTTTCGGCTCATAGACCTGATTGTCGAATTCGAAGCTCGTCGGTTCATCGGTCAGCACCGTCGCGGGCGTAATCAGCGGCTGGGAGCCGTCAATCGCAGAATTCAGGGCCGCCGCGTACACGAAGGGCTTGAAGGAAGAGCCGGGCTGGCGCTTCGCAAGCGCGTGGTTCAACTGGCTCTGGCCGTAATTGCGCCCGCCCACCAGCGCTTTGATTTCACCTGTGTGAGGGTCGAGAACAACCAGCGCGACCTGGGGTTCCTTCGGGCCGTTGGACGACTGTTTTGGATGATGGCGCATGGCAGCAATCCGCTGGTCAACCTCCGCCATGCCGGTGCTGACGGCCACGGTCGCCGCGCGCTGCAAATCAGGATCGAGGGTCGTGTATATCCTGTAGCTTTGCGAAAGCAACTGCTCTTCGGAAAAATGAGAGAGCAGTTCGTCCTGGATCATATCTACGAAATACGGCGCTTGGCTGCTGCCGGTGTTTTCCGGCGCAAGGCCCAGTGGAGCTGCGGACGCTTCTTTTGCCTCTTCCCTGGTGATGTAGCCCATCTCGGACATTTCCTCGAGAACGTGATTCCGGCGGCTCATTGCGCGCTGGGGATGGCGATACGGCGAATAGTAATTGGGGCCTCGGATGATCCCCGCCAGCAGCGCGGCCTCCGGAAGGGTGAGCGATGAAATGTTTTTGTTGAAATAGGCGTTCGCCGCCTCGCCGAAGCCGTAAATCGAGAAGCTGCCGCTCTGGCCAAGGTAGATCTCATTCGAATAGAGTTCAAAGATCCGTTCTTTGGTCAACCGGTGCTCCAGCAACAGGGCGATGAAAATCTCTTCCGTCTTTCGACGAATGGTTCGCCTCGGAGTCAGGAAGAAATTCCTCGCCAATTGCATGGTCAGCGTACTGCCGCCTTCAACGGCCCGGCCGGCGCGCAAATCGGCCAGCGCCGCCGCAAAGATGCGAAACAGGTTGATTCCAGGGTGCGTAAAGAAGCTATGGTCCTCCGCGGCGACGACGGCATTAACGAGGTCTTTGGGAATCTGCTGATAACTCACAACCTGACGCTTGGCGCGCTCGCTGCCAAAGAGGGTGGTGATTACTCGAGGCTCAAGCCAGTAGTTCATGAGGGGGGTATTGTGCTGAAGGTCAGTAATCGAGGCTATCCGGTCACCGTTAAAAGTGAGATCGGCAGGGCCTTCCTGGATCACCGGACCGTGGAAAAAGGACTCCGGCCCCGGCCTGATGACAAGATGGTTGCCATCAAGGTCAAAACTGCCGAACTCTGAATCCGTTGCTCCGGTCGTATAACCAGCATTCTGGAGCCGCGCGGCGATCTCTCCCTGCGATGTGCGCTCACCCACCTCCACCGGTGTCGGTGCTGCATACACAAGCGAGGCGTGGTTGAATACTCTCCCGCTCAACCGCGCATCGATCATCCTTGAAAAATGCACGTAAAGATAGACATAGCCCAATACCAGAATCAGGGTAAGCAGGACGCCGGCAGCCAGCACTGCTTCCTGCCAGGGCTTCAGACTTGGAACGCGGAGGCGCCTGCCCTTGGCTCTGGGCTTCGAAGATCTCCGGGTTGGCGGCTTCAGCCGTGAACTCACAGATCAGATATTGCTGTTCTGAGCCGAGGGGGCAAAGTGAAGGGGAAGCGTGTAGATTTTCAAGTCGACGTAAACCGAATACCTTACGTTTATCCTGACGGTCTGGCCGATCGAGACTTTGATGTCCTGACGTTCCACGGGCAGCCCCAGAGACTCAGCTTTTGCGTAAATTTCGTTTTGCAGATCTTCAGGCTTAGCCTGAGGCACTTGGACGGTTGCTTGTACCGCCAGGTTGTTCAGGTAATCCTGAAGCTCATAATTTTCAACATATACTGGCGCAATCTTGAATGCACAAAAGATTACTGCTCCAAGAAAGGCCAGGGAGAGGATCGCTTTCACTCACCCTCCCCGAGTCGCTGAGTGACGTCATCTCCGTTACCGCCGTCTGAGCGCTCAATTTTCCTTCATCAAGCGTTCCTGCAGCGTGACAGCCAACCCGTTTAGGTTAACATCGTGGACTTGCCTTGTCGAGCGGTCGTAAATTTCGCCAAGCCCCTGAGCAAGCTTTTTCTTGCCAAGTGTAATCCGATACGGAACTCCGATCAGGTCCGCATCCTTGAATTTGACGCCCGGCCGCTCCTCGCGGTCGTCGTAAAGCACGTCGAGGCCTGTTTCCTGCAATTGCCTGTAAAGCTCTTCCGCTTTTGTTCTTACGCCTGCGTCGTCCATATTCGCAGCCGTCAAAACCACATCATAGGGAGCGATCGCCCTGGGGAGAAACATGCCGTCGGCGTCATGGTTCTGCTCTACCGCTGCAGTCAGGATCCGCTCGATGCCGATCCCATAAGAACCCATCGTCAAATGCACTTCCTTGCCACTGGGATCGAGCACAGTAGCGTGCATGGCCTCTGAGTAGCGGCGTCCCAGTTTGAAAACGTGGCCAAGTTCGACAGCCACCGAAACCCGAAGCGGCTTACCGCATCGTGGACACAGGTCACCGGACTGAACGACGCGGAGGTCAGCGTATTCCGCCATAAAATCGCGCCCGGGCGTGACGTTCCGTAAATGTGTATCGTCCTGGTTCGCCCCTGTGATAAGGTTTTTGCGGCCTTCGAGCGCCCGGTCGGCCAGGATTCGTGCCCCTTTAATCCCAACCGGGCCGAGCGAGCCAAGCTGAGCATGATGAACCGCAAAAGCCTCCGTCGCAGTGGCTGGGCGGAAAACCGTAGTTTGCAGCACGGACGCAAGCTTAGTCTCGCTCAAGGCGTGGTCACCCCGCAGTAGAATAACAACCGGCTGGCTTTCAACAATATACACAAGTGTCTTGATCATACGCCAGGCGGGCTCGCCCGTGAACTTGACCAGGTCCTCGATGGTCTTCTGTCCAGGGGTGGGAAAAGGTTCCGGCGTGGCATTGCCGGGAAGATCTTCGACCGGAGAAACGTTTGACACCGCCTTTTCCAGATTGGCCGCATAGCCACAATCAGAGATGGCAACGAAATCTTCGCCCGAATCGGTCGGAACCATGAATTCGTGTGAGACAGTCCCTCCCATTGCGCCCGAGTATGCTTCTGCAATCACGTATTTAAGTCCGCAGCGGTCGAAGATGCGGCAGTAAGCGTCATAGTGTTTCTGGTAGCTCTTGTCGAGGCCGGCATCATCAAGATCAAACGAATAGGAATCCTTCATGATAAACTGCCGCAGGCGCAGCAGGCCTGATTTGGGTCTCGGCTCATCGCGGAATTTCTCCTGGATCTGGTACCAGATCTGCGGAAGTTGCTTGTAGGAACGAATTTCTCCGCGAGCGATGTTGGTCATTTCTTCTTCATGGGTGACGCCAAGGCACATATCGTGCCCATTGCGGTCCTTGAACTTGAACATCGTTTCGCCAAACAGATCGTATCGGCCCGTTTCCCGCCAAAGTTCAGCCGGGTTCAGCGCCGGCAGATAAAACTCCTGCGCACCAATCCGGTTCATTTCTTCGCGGATGATCCGCATGATCTTCAGGAAAGACCTCTGGGCCAGAAACAGATATGCATAAACCCCCGCCGACACCTGCCGGACGTAACCGGCGCGCAGCAGAAGCTGATGGCTGGGCGCTTCCGCTTCAGCAGGAATTTCCCGAAGCGTGGGAATAAAGACCTGACTCCAACGCATGCTTTTACCTTTCTTGCCGCAGGTTTTGACGTGGTAGAGGCGAGTTTATCTCGCCACCTTTCTATCTCGCAACCCGGCTCAATTAACGTAAGTCCATGTTGTCATCTGGCGGCATGAAGCCACCCGTACAGGTTTGCCTGCAACCTGCCGGCGTAATCCGCCATTGTTCAGGAAACCCGCCGCTAAGTCAAGAAAGGCAACGGGCTACAACGGACAAGGAAACTACATCACCTTGACCACAGGACGTGAGCTTTCCGCTGGGAGTTGAATATAGGCCTTCCTGAGCAGGAACGGGGTCACGAAGGTTGTGACCACTGCCATCAGCACGAGGATTGTAAACAGGCGGTCGCCGATGAAGCCGTTTGACAGTGCAATGTTCGCAATGACAAGTTCCATGATGCCTCTGCCATTCAGACCGATGCCAAGCGCCCAACTCTCTTCCTTCGTCAGCTTTGCCAACCGGCCGCCCAGGTATCCACCGAAGATCTTCCCTACAAATGCGGCTGCGAGGATGGCCACAACAAGCCCCCAGTTTCTCAGGCTGGCAGCATCAAACTGCAGCCCGATGGCTGCAAAAAAGATAGGGCCCAGAAAGCCCATCGTAATGTCGGAGGCCGTTTTCTGCACCTCATTGAATTTTTCTCTCCCAAGGACCTCATAGGTGAGCAGCATCGACCCAAAAAACGCTCCCACTACGAATTGCAAGCCTAATGCCTGGGAAAAACTGGCAAACGCGAGAACGAAAAGCAAAGCGACTGCGAAGACAGACTCTTTTCCTTTGAGCTTGATGAGCAATCGGTCCAAGGGGTGGCGAGACCATAAGAAACGCTGGGGAGAAAAGCGCTTGATGACACGGGCGATGAGGACGACACCCACCATAAACGCTACCGCTTTCACCAGGGCCAGACCCATTGATGCAAGAACAATTCCAACGCCTCCGCCTTTCCCTTTGATTTGCAGGATTACTCCCAGAATCAGGAGAGAGGTTACATCGTTGAAGACAGCTGCCGAAATAATCCTCTGGCCAATTTCAGTCTGAATCTTGCCGAGGTCCATTAGGATGCGGACGCTGACGGGCAAAGCAGTAATAGCGATGCACAGACCAATAAAGATCGCACGTGTGGTTCCCATCTGGAACAAATAGCCCAAGCCGATCCCAAGCAGCATCGGAAAGATAAAACCCGCGATTCCGACAAAGGCCCCGCGACCACGGAAAGATTTCCAGACGGTCTCCAGGTTCATTTCCATGCCCGCCAGAAAAACAAGCAGTAGTACACCTAGATCGGCTAACGCCTTGATTTCATCCGTGAAATGAACTACGCCGAAAAGAGAAGGTCCGAGGACTACTCCCGCTGTAATCTCCCCGAGCATGGCGGGTTGCCCATAGTGCTCAAAGACTTCTCCAATGGTGCGAGAGAGTAGCAGCAGCAGAAGTAGAGCTTCGATTAGTTGCACGAAATCTTACCCTTATTGGTGCGACTGATTAAAGCTTAAAAAAGAATAAGGCATCCCTTGAAACCTCTCAAATCAGAAGTAAAGGTCGTGGAAGTCGAGAGGCTTGAAACATTCTAGCACAGAGACAAGACTCCCACGAATCGCCAAGTTCGCCGCACACGGGTACTCCGAGCCATTGTTCAAAGGGGGATTTCCGCCAGAAGGCCGCTTATTACATCGCAGGGCTATTTCTTGGCCACAGGTCAATCCTCGAGACACTTGTGTCAATTGCTCGTCAAGCTGGTGAAAGGTCTCTTCGTGCAACTGCCAACTGCCCAGGCCAACCCGTTGGGTTATTACGATTGAGCGAAGTTGGAACCCTGTGGTAAGATGAGCGTTTGCCACTTCCCCTGAGCTTGAAAAAGAGGAACGATGCTCCAGAAGACCACCCAGCCTGGCTCCGGAATGTCCGCGGCGGTTGTCGAACTGAGCTTGGCTCACAGCCCCGATTCTGACGATGCCTTCATGTTTTACGCACTGGCCACGAAGAAAGTCCCCACGGGCAATCTGGTCTTCTCTCACGTACTGGAAGACATCGAGACGCTGAACCACCGGGCACAGAAAGAGGTTTACGATATTACGGCCGTTTCCTTTCATGCCTACGCGGACCTTGCAGACCGTTACATTCTGATGTCTTGCGGCGCCAGTTTCGGAGACGGGTACGGCCCGATTGTTGTGACGCGCGCCTCTCTCGTGGGCGAAAAGCTCAAAGGAAAACGGGTGGCGATACCTGGAAAGAAGACCACGGCCTGCCTTGCACTACGCCTGTATGAATCTGACATCGAAACGGTGGAAGCACGCTTTGATGAAATTCTGGACAAAGTCGTGAAAGGCGAAGCCGACGCCGGCGTCGTCATCCATGAGGGCCAGTTGACTTACGGCAGCTACGGCCTGGCCAAGATGGTTGATCTGGGAGCGTGGTGGCGGAATGAGACGGGTCTGCCGCTGCCGCTGGGGGGAAATGTGATCCGCCGCGCACTTGATCCGGAAACCATCCGCCGCGCCGATTCGCTTCTCCGCTCAAGCATTGCCTACGGGCTTGAGCATCGCGACGAAGCGCTGGAATATGCGTTGCACTTTGCCAGGGGCCTTGAGCCGGCCACGGCAGAACACTTCGTTTCGATGTATGTTAATGAGTGGACGCTCGATTATGGCGAAAAGGGGCGGCGGGCCGTGCAGACCCTGCTTGACCGCGGCCACAAGGCCGGGATCATCCCTCACGCTATTAAGGCGGAGTTCGTGGGGCAATGATTTGCCATTCGTTCTAGAAAAGCCAGCCGGGCCTTCCAGCCGGGTCAGCAAGGTTCGCTCTTTCTTCGGACGACATCAACTTTAAGAGGGAAATATCCGAATGGAACTGAAGCTCGCAAACCACAGCAGTTATCCGCGCATCGGAGACAACCCGGAAGGACAACTGCTCCGCCGAACAATTGCCCTGAGGGAGAAAGGTGAAAAGACTGATGCCGATCTTCGTGCTGCGGAAGACCGCATGACGGAACTCGCCCTCGCCGAGCAGGATGAAGCGGGCCTCGATGTCGTCACGGATGGCCAGATTCGCTGGTACGATCCCGTATCACATCTTGCCGGCAAGCTCGCAGGAATTCGCATCAACGGCCTGCTGCGGTTCTTTGACACCAACTTTTATTTTCGTCAGCCCGTCGTCGAAGGGAAGATCGAACGCAGGCAGCCGCTGATCGTTGACGAATTTAAATTCGCGCGCTCCAAAACTGCGCGGGCGGTCAAGCCCGTTCTGACCGGCCCGTACACGCTGGCGCGACTGTCGCTTGCCAAGGACGCCGGCACCGTTCAAGTCGCGAAGCTCGCTGAGGCTTATGCGGGCACACTGGCCGATGAAGTCGCTGCCCTTGCCGAGGCTGGAGCGACCCTGATTCAAGTGGACGAGCCGGCCATCCTGAAACACGCGGACGATTTTGCGTTGTTCAAATCAGGCGTTGAGGCCCTGGCCGCGCGGAAGAAGAACGCGCAACTGATGCTGGCCTTCTACTTCGGAGACGTTGCGCCGCTCTATCCGAGACTCCAGTCGCTCCCGGTCGATGCGCTATGCCTTGACTTCACGTATAGTCCAAATCTGCCGGGAGTAATCGCGGCGGACGGCTCATCCAAAACACTCGCGCTGGGTCTGATCGATGGCCGCAATACCCGTCTTGAAAAGGCCGATGTTCTGGCGCGCGAAATTGAAGAGGTCGCCGCCGGCATCCAATCCGGCAGCGCATATCTCACGCCATCGTGCGGGCTGGAATATCTGCCGCGCGACCGGGCGCAACTGAAATTGAAGCACCTCACAACCGTCAGGAACACATTCCTGGGGAAGGGCCAATGAGCCGAGAGAAACTTCGACAACTTGGAATCGATTTACCCATTCTGCCAACGACTTCGGTGGGAAGCTTTCCCAAACCGGATTACCTGATGAAGGCGCGGTCGGAGTTCGCCAAAGGGAAGATCACACGCGAACAACTGGAAGAAAGCGAAAAGCGCGCGACAGAGTTCTGGATCCGGAAGCAGGAAGAACTCGATGTTGATGTGCTCGTGGACGGAGAGATGTACCGCGGCGACATGGTGGCTTACTTTTCTGAGCACATCGCGGGCTTCGAGCAGGGCGGTCTGGTGCGCTCTTACGGCAACCGCTATTATCATAAGCCCATCATCACTTCCGAGGTCCGCTGGCAGGGGCCGATCACGGTAGATTGGTGGAAGTACGCGCAGAGCCTCACCCAAAGGCCGGTCAAAGGCATGCTGACCGGCCCCTATACCGTAATGGACTGGTCATTCAACGAGGCCTATCCCGACCGCAAAGCCGCATGCTTCGCTTTGGCAGGTGAGATTCGCAAGGAAGTGCAGGCGCTGGTGGAAGCGGGCGCGAAAATCATCCAGATCGATGAACCCGCCACTTCCGTGAGGCCGGAGGAACTGCCGATGGCCATCGAGGCCATGCGCATCGTGACGGAAGGGCTGAACGCCTATTTCCTCACGCACATCTGCTACGGAGCGTTTGAAAACATCTATCCGCAGATGCTGAAATTCCCAGTGGACAATTTTGACCTGGAAATGTCCAACAGTGGACTCGACATGCTGGAGCTGTTCAAGAAGGACCCCTACACCAAAGATATCAGCTTTGGCGTGGTGGACGTTCACTCGCACGTAATCGAGGAAGAACCTGTGGTCGAGCAGCGCCTGCGCGCAGCGCTGGCCGTTATTCCCCGAGAAAATGTCTGGGTCGATCCGGATTGCGGTCTGAAAACGCGCTCCGTGGAAGAAGCGATCGCTAAGATGAAGGTAACGGTTCGGGCTGCTAAAGCTCTAAGAAATTGATGTGCTGTTCCCGCCGGTCTGTTTTCCTGGTCTGAAATGGCGAGACGATCAAAAGCCAATCGCGTACCGTTTACGTCCCTCCAGAAGAAAATCCTGCTCAGTCTCGCCAGCGTGGTGGGCCTGCGGATGCTGGGACTTTTCCTGGTCCTTCCCGTCTTCACACTTTACGGCCTGAAGTTTACGCATTCGCGCTTTCTGGTGGGTTTCGCCTTCGGCTCCTACGGCCTCACCATGGCGCTGCTTCAGATCCCGCTCGGCCGCCTGTCGGACCGCATTGGTCGCCGTAAGGTCCTCATGCTCGGCATGGCCCTGTTCAGTCTGGGATCGTTCATCTGCGCGGTTCCCGACTGGTTCCCATCAGGAATGCAGATTGGAGTACTGATCGCCGGGCGGCTCGTGCAGGGCGGCGGCGCGATTATCTCCGTGGCGTTCGCTGCCGTCGCAGATCACATTCAGCCCGAACGACGTTCCACCGCCATGGCAATCCTCGGAATTCCTATCGGTGCAGCTTTTATCATCGGGGTGATTGCCGGTCCGATCGTGGCAGGGATTTTTGGGACAGCGTCGCTCTTTTGGATTACGGGAGTGCTTGGAATCGGGACTGACCTCCTCCTCGCGCATTATCTTCCGGAAGCCCCTCCCTCGGGTACCGCGCCTGCGCCCCTGGGCCAAATCGTCCGCACCCCGGCGCTGCTCGCGCTTGACGCCGGCGGGTTCCTCATGAATTTCTTCATGAGTACGTTTTTTTTCTACTTCCCCCTCATCGTCACGGGCCGCTACCACATCATGATGACGCAGTATTATGAAATTTTGCTCCCCATGATTTTCATCAGCGGCGTCACCATGTTCCTCTTCACGCGAGGCGCGGACCATGGTTTGGCCCGCCCCCTTGCCGCAATCGCCTTTCTTGTTTTCTTGCCGAGTGCGACCCTGCTGTTTCGCCCCGCGCTGCTTGGGATCGATCCGAGCCATATTGCTGCCATTCTCGCCGGTGGAACGCTCTTTTATATCGGCTTTACAGGCCTCGAGCCGATCCTGCCAAGCATGGTCAGCAGGTCCGCCCCGGAAACCGCTCAGGGCAGCGCGCTGGGTGTTTACAACAGCCTTCAATTCCTGGGCAGCTTCGCCGGCGGCTCCATCGCCGGGGCCTTTGCGCACGCCGCCGACGACACCGGCATGATGATTACTCTCTTCATCGCTTCGCTGCTTGGCTGCGCCCTGATGATCAGCGTCCGTGCGAAGAAAGAATCCCCCGTGCACGAAGCTGCATCAGCTTCCTGATCCGCTCGAATGCTTCAAGAGCATGACTTATTGCGCCAGGCAGATCAGTATGGATTTGCGTCAAAACAATCGCGTCGACCGATCAGACCAGTGGCATATATCTCAAATGCACGACACCATTGGGAAAAGACCGGCTCGCAGTGAGGCGAAATGAAACCGGTTGACGCAGCGGGCCAAAAAGAGGAGTTCCCGAACCGAGAACCACAGGCATGACGAACTGTTGCACTTCATCAAGCAGCCCGGCTTCGAGAAAGGCACCGGCCGCTGATCCGCCGCCGACGACCCACAACGACTTTGAGCCCATCGAGTCGAGGCGTACCATCAAGTCGTCTAACGGACCCGGCCAAAACAGATCAGCATGAGGGCCGCTGGACTTGGAATGGGAAAGGACAATAAATCGCTTGCCCATATAGGGGTTCGTTTTCGACGTCTTCAGGAGGCGATCATAGGTCCTTCGGCCCATCACTACCGTGTCAATCGTTTCCACAAAGCCGTGGAACCCGTAGTCGGTATTGAAGAAAGGGTTAAGCCAATCTACGCTGCCACTCCAGTCGGCAATCAGTCCGTCTGCGCTGGTCGCTACGTAATAGCAGGCGGGGATCCTTATTTTCCGGGCTTCCTCTGCCTGAATCAAGGAGGATTGCTCACCAGGCTTATGCCCTCTCAAATTCGTAAACATTCGAATCTCTGAAAAAGCCGCCCCCCCTTGAGGTCAGCGATCTAACACATTTCCTGGGCTGCTCTCTTCTCGCAGGGAATTCGGCCTGGACAGGGGCAATTGTACAGGCGTAGGCAGAGTTCCCATGGGTCTTCTACACCCGGCGAAGTCAGTAGATGAGGCGTGACTTAATTCTATAGGGAAAAGGCAGATTCTTCAACGGAATCTTTTCCGCGCATCCGGTCAACCTCGCGCGGCCTTCAGCGTATTGCCGTCGGGGTCTGGCAACCATACGGCTATTGCACCACGTCGTGAGTGCCGAATACTGAGTTCGTCCTGCCCCGCCCTCGCGTATCGCGCAATGGTCACGCTGGCGTCGCAAAGCATCATTGCGGTTTGAGCAATGCCTTTCGTCTGTCAGTGCAAAACCGCATGGTTCGCTGGCGTCATTTCCTTCACAGACGTGAGGCGCGAATTAATTCCGGCAGCGTCGAATATAAACGAGAACCAATCCCCGCCAACGGGCCGCAAATTAAGCGTGGTCCGGCAGAACCGTTTGCCGCACGCAATATCACACGCGGCAACGAACGCAATCAGCTTCACACGCCCTCGCCCGGTACCGTTCAACCAACGGTTCCGGTCAGTACCAGGGAGCGTCATCCGGGGGGAGCATGGATGAGCATCTGAATGCCCGCACTTTTGCAAACGCGGAAACCTTGGTGTCAGCAATGCTTTGATTCGACGGGCTCTTTGCAGGTAGGATGCTGTTGGCCTGCCGTCGCGGTTTCTTCGCCGGGTCGCTTACCCCGCCGTCCGTATTCTTTTTTCAGCTTGTAGGTGATGCTGTCCACGAGCGCCTGCCA
Organism: Terriglobia bacterium; assembly: GCA_035652895.1. Taxonomy (GTDB): domain Bacteria; phylum Acidobacteriota; class Terriglobia; order UBA7540; family UBA7540; genus SCRD01. Next base: position 4,181 of record DASRCX010000045.1, on the reverse strand, counting down.
ACTGGCCTCGATCAGGTTTTCAGAGACGCCCACCGTTCCCCAGCTTTCCTTGCCGTCGCTCGATTCAATCAGCACGCGCACCTTGGCGTCGGTTCCGCCTTCAGGATTCAGCACGCGAACCTTGTAATCCGTGAGGCGGATGTCTCGGATGGAAGGGAAGAAAGTGGTAAGCGATTTTCTTAGCGCCCTGTCAAGCGCGCTTACGGGGCCTTCACCTTCCGAGGCCGTATGCTCTTCCTTACCGTCCACGCGCAGCTTGATGACGGCTTCAGAGGTTGATTCGTTCGCACCGCGCTTCTCCGTAATCACCCGGAAGCCATCCAACTCGAACAGGTCGCGGGTCCCGTGCACGAGTCTGTCGAACAGCACTTCGAATGACGCCTCGGCGCCTTCAAACTGGTAGCCGTAGTGCTCCATTTCTTTCAGCTTGTCCACAACAACCTTCGCAGCGGACGACTTGTCGATCTTCAATCCCCGCTCGGCGGCCTTATACAGAATATTGCTCTTCCCGGACAATTCTGAAACCAGCACGCGGCGCGCATTGCCCACAACCTCAGGATCGATGTGCTCGTACGCGGCGGTTTCCTTCATCACTGCGCTCACATGGATACCGCCCTTGTGCGCAAAGGCGCTCTTGCCGACGTAGGGCAGGTCCTGACGCGGGGGCAGGTTCGCTAATTCGCTGATGTAATGGGAAACTTCCGTCAGGCGCTTCAGATTTTTCCTGCCGATCGCGTGCATACCAAGCTTCAGCTCGATGTTAGCAATCACGGAGCAGAGGTTAGCGTTGCCACAGCGCTCGCCATAGCCGTTGATCGTTCCCTGCACCTGCATCGCTCCCGCCTGTACGGCAACAATTGAATTCGCCACGGCCATTTCGCTGTCATTATGCGTATGAATGCCGAGCGGGGTCTTCACGTGCTCAGCGGCTCGCAAAAACCGTTCCCGAATGTCAGAAGGCAGTGTGCCGCCGTTCGTGTCACACAGGACAATCGTGTCCGCGCCGGCTTCTTCCGCAGCTCTCAGCGTGGCCAGAGCGTATTCAGGGTCGGCTTTGTAACCGTCAAAAAAATGCTCGGCATCGTAAATCACTTCCTTGCCGCGGGATTTCAGGAACGCCACGGACCCTCGAATCAGTTCCAGGTTTTTTTCGAGCGTAATTCCAAGAGCGGTCCGCACATGTAAATCCCAGCTTTTGCCGAATATCGTTACGACAGGAGTATGAGCCTCAACCAGCGCTTTCAGGTTCGGATCATCCTCAACCCCGTAGCGCGGATGCCGAGTGCTGCCAAACGCCGCAACGCGCGCATGATTTAAAGTGAGTTCGCGCACCCGCTGGAAGAACTCCAGGTCTTTCGCGTTTGAGCCGGGCCAGCCGCCCTCGATGTAATCCACGCCAAGTTCGTCCAGCTTCCGAACAATGTGGAGCTTGTCCTCCAGCGAGAAGGAGATATTTTCGCCCTGCGAGCCATCCCGCAGGGTGGTGTCGTAAATCTGGATTTTTCTCATCTTAACGTTCGAATCCCCCACCAAATGCGGTTGCAATGAGGATGACCTATCCTGTGGCGGATGTCAAATTTCACTGGGGAATCCGCGCTGCATCCTCATCACTCTACCACGCGATCTTATTACACTGAGCATCGTACATCACGTCTTGAGTGCTTGCTTCTGTTATCCTGCGCGAAGCGAAGTACCTCCGCACTTCCTACAGCGTAGATCGGCCTTCGCCCGAATCGCCTGAGTCACTTTCTGCGCCCGTTCGCCCATTTGGACTTCGAAATCTTCACCGTTTCCGCGCGCAGCACCTCGATTGCCTTCTCAAGGTACATGCCGATGGCTGCCAGTTCTTTTGGAGAATAACCTTTTGCCGCTTCAGCCATCGCACGCCCCAGCGATTCAAAAATGGGCTCGACCTCCTTCCGTAATTCCGGTAACCGAAGCGGATGAATGATAACACTTCGCCGATCGTGCGGATTCGGCCTGCGCTCGGCATAGCCCGCCTTCTCCAGCCGGTCAACGATGCCGGTAATCGCGCCAGTGGTGAATCCTGACCACTCCGCCAGCCGGCTCGCAGTGCTCGGCCCGTGAAGGTCGAGCAAGCCCAGGCACCGCCATTCTGCGGCGTTCAGACCCAGGCGCGTCGCCACTGCCTCGTGAAACATGATGATGGCCGTGCTGAATCGCTGCCCGAGCGACCGGCCATAAGCAAGGAGTTCAGGCGAGGCCTTGAATTTGGTTTTGGATGTTGACATATTATCTTATATCTAAGATACTTGTATCTGAGAATTTATAATCGTGAAACGTATTTTAACAGAAAGGACTCCGAATGAGTTCGCTTGAGAACCCACATCACTTGTCCCCTGCCCTCAACACTTTGCCACCTGCAAAGGCACCCCGCTGGGCACCTGCTGCCACGCTTCTCCTGCTTGCCCCCTTGATTGCCGAGGTCCTCTTCGGCGCCACGCGCATCAGCGTCATCTTTGTGCTTATCCCTGAAATCATGGTCTGGGGCTGCGGCGCGCTGTTGGTCCGCGAGGCCGTGGCGCGATGGCGCGCGGGCCGGGCCAGTATGATCCTGTTGGGGCTGGCCCTGGCGATGGCCGAGGAGTGTGTGATCCAGCAGACATCGCTCGCACCGCTTGTCGGCGCACAGCACGTATATGGTCGGTACCTCGGCGTGAATTGGGTCTATCTTCTTGCGCTCTTGATTTATGAATGCGTGTGGGTTGTCCTCGTTCCAGTCGAGATCACCGAACTGATTTATGATCGCGTGAGAGGGCAACCCTGGCTGAAAGTCCCGGGGCTTGTGATCTCCGGAGCAGTTTTTCTCGTGGGGTCGTTCATCGCCTGGTTTCTGTGGACACAACGTGCGCGCCCCATGGTCTTCCACGTCCCCAAATATAATCCGCCGGCTCGGGCGATCGCGATTGCGCTCGCGTGCATCATGCTTCTCGTCTTCCTGGCATACGGCCTGCGTGGATTCCGGTTGGCGCGCCCCGTGGCAACCCGCCAGGCGCTTCACCCCTCGCTGCTCGGAGTCGCGGGTTGTCTGCTGTCAATTCCCTGCTTCATGCTCATCGTTGTAGCTTACGGCGGAAGTCCCAATTTGCCGCTGTGGATTCCCTTGGCTGGCGGAATTGTGTACGCTCTGATCAGTCTGTTACTCGTCCGGAGGTGGGCGTCCAGCGCCGATTTTTCGGAGTTGCACCGCTTCGCGCTTGCTTTCGGTGCTCTTATAGCGAACATGTCGGCGGGGTTCATAGTTCTCGCCGCCGGTGCGTTGATGATCGACTGGATTGGGAAGTCCTTGCTCAATGTAATCGCTGTAGTTTTGATGGTCATGCTCGGGCACAGAATCCGTCGGCGAAGCGCGTCCTTGCCGTCCTGAGTGGCGCACATCTGACTCCGAGTTGGGTTCCCGTAACTCTGAACGCAGACTGAAGGCGGCCACTTTGCACGCCCTGTTCCCGCACCCTGTGAAAAAATACGCGCAAAGCCTGCGCAACTTTCTTCCCACCGGCGTGTTTATCTGCATGTAGTCACAAATTCGCCTGAGGAGAGTGAACCATGCCGATTCAGAAACTCAACAGCACCTGCTTCCTTCGACGTACACTCACCGTCGCAGCCATTGGCCTTTTCGGCCTTTCGACTCTGGTTTTGCCGGCGCAGGCCCAGAGCATCCGGCGCGATGCCCGCCGCGACACTCGCGATATTCGTCAGGACCGTCGCGACCGCAGGGCCGACGTTCGCGACGCCCGCCGGGACATCCGCGACATCCGCGCAGACCGCCGCGACTTGCGTGCCGACAGGATGAATCCCAACTCGAATCCACGCGACATCCGGCAGGACAAACGCGACATCCGGCGCGACACCCGTGATCTGCGAAGCGACCGCCGTGATATTCGGCGTGACACGAGAGACATCCGGCAGGACAGGCGCGACCGGCGTGCTGATCTGACCCACTGATCGTGCAGCGCTATTGCGTGAACCAAACAACTCTCGGCAAGGAAGGCCTTCCCTTGCTGCGTCTGTCCTATGGGTTGTCGTTAGCACGTGAAGATGTCCGGTTTTTATAGCACATAATCTGTCCGGTTTTGGTTTTTCTTTGCCGCTAGCCGAAGGAGCCCGTAGGGCGACTGAGGTTAGCGGCAAGGCGGCCCTTCTGAGCCGCCGGTTTCGGG
>DASRCX010000044.1:0-51956 GCA_035652895.1 Terriglobia bacterium | reverse complement strand
CATCCGGCCTTTCCCACACCACCACCTTGCCCTTCGCCGGCGCATAGTTCCGACTCTCCGCCTCCAACTGGAAAAACCGGTTCTCATACCGCACCACCCAATCCTCGCTGATGCTCCGTTCGCTCTCCAGGCGGAAGACCTGGGAGTATAAGGAAGACGAATTCCTGAAAGAAAATCTTCCGGGCTATTCGAGATACGCCGGCATTGTTCGCGACCGGCTCATTCCAGGTCTTTGGTGAGGTGAAACATGAACATGGAATGTCTGGAATGCGGATCGACTGAGTTAACAAAGCTGTCGATCCTGTATGAGCAAGGCTTGTCAATGCTCCGCGCCCGTTCGGGCGGGCTGGGCCTGGCGATCGGGGCAGGAGGAGCGGATCTTGTCCTGGGAAAGGCCAGAACCAAAGGTGAGATTCAGACCAAGCTCTCTGAAAGGGTTTCGCCGCCGGGCAAGTGCTCGTACTGGAAAATCGTCGTTGGCGGGTTGATCGGTCTCATGGTCCTCGAATTCATACTTGGATATACGCACACGTTCCTTGGTTACGGAGGGAATTTCAACCGCCAACTCTCCTGGCTTGTCTGGTCGTACCTGGGCCTGCTGATATTCGTGCTGGCTTTCGTTGTCTGGTATAACTCCTGGGTCTTCCCGAAGCGACACCAAATCTGGGATCGCTCGTTCATGTGCGGGCGATGTGGCCACATCATACAAGTGGCGCGTCCAGCCCAACGGCAGACTCATCTTGTTCAGGAGGCGCGGCCATGATCTTCGCTACCACAGCGTCATTAATTGAGGGTTATCAGATAGTCGCCTACAAAGGCACGGCGCAGGGCGCGACATTTGAAGCCCTTCTGCACAACACTGAGGCCATGGGAGCTAACGCTGTTCTGAACATCTGTTACGACAATGCCATAAGCCCTGACACGCTGTTTCACGGTTCTGCTTTCGTAATCGAGCCAAAAGAATGGGCACACGAGATGAACTCGAAACCCAAGAATAATGACCAAGGACTGTCAATTCTCGGTGGGAACAATGAAAGCAGGTAACCAAAACTCGCGCTCAGAGATTTCCATACCTTCTGAGAGGATTGAACATTAATTCTGCTTATCCGTGGCCAGAAGGTGATGCTGGATCGGGACTTGGCGGACCTTTATGGAGTTGAGACCCGGGTTCTCAATCAAGCTGTGCGTCGAAACATCCGGCGTTTCCCTCCCGATTTTATGTTCCAGATGAGCCCGGAGGAGTTTGCAAAATGGAAATCACAAATTGTGATGACCAATAGGGAAAGAATGGGCTTGAGACGCAGGCCCTTGGTTTTTACAGAGCAAGGGGTAGCCATGCTTTCGAGTGTCCTGGGGAGTGACCGGGCTATTGACGTCAATATCGCCATCATGAGGGCCTTTGTCAGGCTGCGCGAGATGATGGCTACGCACAAAGACCTGGCAAAGAAAATAGAGGAATTAGAAAAGAAATACGACGCGCAGTTCCGGGCTGTGTTTGACGCGATCCGCAACCTGCTGCAGCCAGCGCCCGTTCCGCCCAGGCGCCGCATCGGATTCTGAATTTAATAGGAGCAGAAATCATGAATACAGCCCAATTCAGCACTTTAAGTGATCAGGTCCCCCAGCCCGTAGAGGAAGCCAACTTCGAAGCAACTGTAGACGTAAAGACGGCGGCGCGCTTTCTTGGAGTCAGCCCGTCGCTGGTGTATGCTTACGTCGAGCGAAAGCAGATTCCCCATTTCCGAATGATGGGCCGCTCGATCCGGTTCAGCCTGTCCGAACTCGAAAGATGGCGGCAACAATTCTTTGTAAATGGAGGAATCGATGACAAGACCACGTAAGACGGCGGGAACCGTATATCGCCGCAAGAACACCGCGTTCTGGTGGGTGCGTTATCCAGACCGCGCAGGGAGGATACAGCGGGAATCCACTGGATCCACAGATAAGGAAGAGGCGGAGCGCTTCCTTCGAGCACATCTCGACGCTCGTGACGAAGGTCGGCTGACTAGTGTACTCAAAGGTAAGACCCTTACATTCAACGAGTGGGCGGACTGGTTCCTGGAGAGACGGTCAAAGCCTCCTTTCCGATCGGAGAATACGCATGCACAAAACTTGAATGCCCTCAAACATCTAAGACCTGTTTTCGGAGATGTCCTTCTAGCGAACATCGCGCCCGAGTCCATTGAAGAATACTTGAGGAACCGCCTTAACGCCGACAAATATGTTCGAACCAGGCTCGGCTTTCGGCGTATTGGGAAACTCAAACCTTACACGGTGCATCAGGAACTGCGAGTTTTAACCAGGATTCTGAATCTTGCCGTTCAGCAGAAGCGGCTTGCAGTAAATCCCTGTGCCAGTGTCGAATTTCCCGCGCCAATCAACAAATCGTTCAGGAAACCTCACTACATGACCTCAAGCGAACAGGCGCGGATTGAGATGGTAGCTCCTTGCTATCTCAAGAACTTGGTGGTCATGATGACGGAAATGGGTTTTCGCCCGTATAAGGAATTGCTTCCAATGAAGAAATCACAAGTCGATCTCGAAAATTCGGTTGTAAGCCTCCACGATTCCAAAACCCTAAGTGGCATCGGAGACTTACCCATGACCGAGCTTGCTCGCGAAGCGTTTAAGGCCCAAATGGAAGCAGCCAGAGGTTCTGAATACCTTTTCCCAACTCCCAGCAACAAAGCGAAGAACATACATCACATCGTTACGGAAGATTTGGGAAAAGACGTTGCATCGGGCCGGCGTACCTTATTTCCCGATTTACCATCTTCGGCATACGTTCGCCACGCGTCTAAGTGCTGGAGGAGTAGCCGATCATTTTGTTACGCAAATGCTCCGTCAGCATGACTCTCGCGTGTTCAAAAGATATAGCCAGGCAAAACTTATGATGATGCGCGAAGCACTAGCGAAGCTCGATCGCCTCGCCAACGAACACACCAAGAGTTTTAGCACAGACGCGCCAAATTAAACTCGTTTTAGCACAGTTTTGACACAGTTTACTGACTTTGATTGGTTATGAAAAATTGCATGATGTTGAATTGGAAGGGCTTAAATGGTGGACCTGGAGGGGTTCGAACCCTCGACCTCATGACTGCCAGTCATGCGCGCTCCCAACTGCGCCACAGGCCCAAGCTGGCTCGGAAATGGAGTCTTCCTTCTTGTAGCATGCAGGCGGCGTAAGTGTCAACGCTGCCACATAGCTTGGCGAACAGCAGCGTCGTACACACTTACTCAAGCGGCCTTCGATAATTCCGATTTGACTGTCCAATTGCTGAACAATCCACTTGACATCATTCTTTTATTAGGGCCACTTTGCAAAGGGAGGGGCTTCCGAGAGCCGACCGCCCAAAACGGGTCCTGCCGCCTCAATTGAAGCCACTTATGCCAACGCTTTCGACTTACATCCTGCGCATGGCTGAGCACAAGGATCAAATAGCCTTCATTGAACAGGGTGTGTACCGTTCGCGGGAATACGGTTACCAGGAAGTCGTCGAGCGGGCATCGGCGTTTGCGCAGTGGCTGAGATCGAAGCGCCTGGAAGCAGTTCCAGGGCAGGAACCGCCGCGCATAGTTTTATGGGCGACGCCCGGCGCGCACTGGGCCATGGCCTTTTACGGATGCGTACTGGCCGGGGCGATTGCCGTACCGGTGGATGCCGGATTTTCACCGGAATTCCTTAAGCGCATTTCAGAGAGAAGCCGTGCCTCCCTGTTGATTACGGACAGGACCAGGAATGAAAGCCTACAAGGGTTGAAATGGGCGAGCGACATTGAACGCTTCTTCATCGAAGACATCGAAGGCATCGCCGTGCCCTCCGGGCGCCTTCCGGAACCTCAAGCCGTGGACCGCGATGCCCTGGCCGAGATCGTTTACACCTCTGGAACCACGGCCGAGCCGCGCGGGGTCATGATTACGCACGGTAATCTGCTGGCGAATCTTGAGCCTATTGAACGCGAAATCAGGCGATATGAGAAGCTCAGCATTCCATTCCGGCCCATCCGTTTTGTCCATCTGATTCCGCTCAGCCATTTGTTTGGACAGGTGATGGCGCTTTTTATTCCTCAACTTCTTCGCGGCGTGGTCATCTTTCCTGAAAGCCAATCGCCTGCAGCGCTGGCCCGTACAATTCGGGAGCGTCGGGTTTCCGTGATGACCTGCGTGCCTCAGCAGCTTGAAGCCATGGGCAACTGGGCCAGGGCGAAGCTTGTTGAAAGCGGATACCGCGATCCCGATGCGGTCCTTCACCAGGCAGTCTCAGAGCACTGGTCTATTTCGAGGCGCTGGTGGAAATTCCGGTATGTGCACGGTCTTATTGGCTGGAAGATGTGGGCCTTCGTCGTGGGCGGGGCGACGCTTCCAACGGACCTGGAACAGTTTTGGAGCACTCTCGGTTATGCCGTGATCCAGGGTTACGGACTCACGGAGACCGCGCCTGCGATTACCATCACTCATCCTTTCAAGATCCGTCGGGGCGCTGTCGGCAGGCCCTTGCCGGGCGTCGAAACGCGGATCGCCGAAGACGGTGAAATCCTGGTGCGGGGCGCCAATGTTTCACCTGGATACTATCAGGATGCCGAAGCGACTCATGAAGTCTTCGAAGAAGGGTGGCTGCACACGGGTGATCTCGGGCGGTTCGACGAAAACGGCAATCTCATTTATCTTGGCCGCAAAAAGGACGTGATTGTTACAGCAGAAGGGTTGAACGTTTACCCTGACGATGTTGAGAAGGTGCTGTGCGAGCAGCCTGCCATTCAGGAAGCTGCGGTCGTAGGCAAGATAGCTGGCCCAGAAGCCGCCGGCCGCACTGTGGTCCATGCCGTTCTGGTCCCGAGTCGCGGCGCCTCCCGCAGTGATCTTGAAACCGCAGTCCAGAAGGCCAATGCAAAGCTTGAGCCGCATCAGCGCGTTCGCGACTTTTCCATTTGGCCCGGGCCTGCGCTGCCGAGGACCTTGACAACCATGAAACTCCAGCGAGCGAAGATTGCGGCGTGGGTCAATGCCGGAGAGGGGGCGGCCAGGCCGGCCGTTCCTTACGCGGGCGAAGTTCATGACTGGCGCGATTACATCGAGCGGCTTGGGACGCCGCGGGAAAGGATCGTGCCGGAGGCCCGGCTTGCCGAAGACCTTGGACTTTCCTCGCTTGACCGGGTCGAACTGCTGACGTGGCTCGAAACAAGCGGCTACATTTTTGATGAGCAGGAATTGGCGCGAGCGCAAACCGTGGGCGATGTGGAGCGGTTGATCCGTCGGCCTTCCGCGCCCGCTCCCCCAGGGGAGTTTGTTCGAGTAAAAGAGAAAGCCGAACCATTGCGTGGAGCGGCCCGCGCGCCTTCAGGCGTGGCTACGACTCCCCGGGTCGCCGGCCCTACCGAGCCCGAATGGCCGCTCTCGCGCGCAGCAGCGCTTGGCCGCGAAGCGCTCCAGATGCTGCTGGCATTTCCTCTGTTGCGCTATTACGTCAAGACCGAAGTTCATGGGCTTGAGAAGTTGCGCCAGTTGAAAGGTCCGGCTATTTTTGTATCGAACCATCAGAGCCTGATTGATCCTGCGGTTATCCTTCGTTCGCTGCCCTCGCGAATTCGCCGCAGGATCGCACCCGCTATGGGTGAAGCGGCGCTGCGCGGCCACTCCAAAGCAGCGCTGTTCTGGGCGCGTCTTACGTTCAACGTTTATTTGATCTCAGACGATCCCAGCCGTGCGCAGGAAGCGCTGCGGCACGCGGGGCGCCTGGCTGACCGGGGATATTCCACGCTGATTTTCCCGGAAGGCGAGCGCACTCCTGACGGCACGTTGCAGCCTTTTCGTCCCGGCGTCGGTGTGATGGTCGAACGGCTCCAGTTACCCGTTGTCCCGTTGCTGATTCGCGGGCTTTTTGAAATCTGGCCGCGTACGCGGGAGCGCCCGGTTCGCGGCAAGGCCGAACTCTGGATCGGTGACATCATAACCATCAATCCGGGAGAATCTGCAATCGAATTTACCCGGCGGCTGGAAGATTTCTACCGCTCCTGGCAACCCAGCAAAACGGCTTCTTCCAACTCCTGAATTCGGCTGCGTTCCGCATCCCCTGCACAGTGGAATTCCGAAGCGGCGGACCCGCGCTATAGTATCCACGCGAATCACCCGATAAGAATGGTGCGGTTGAGCATCTACCCGGCTATGCGCCGGGGTCGGTGGGCGATAAACCCAATGCCCGCGCCCGGCGCCCCATGGAGTACCGTCTGATAGCACGAAAGATATTCCTGTGCTGCGTCTGCGGCCAACCCGAAGAAAGCTGTGAATGTCAGAAGTATTGCGCCCTTTGTCACTCAGATTACAGCGTCCGCCTCACCGAAGACGGGCAATATTACTGCGCCGATTGCCGCGAGGCCTGCGACTATAAAACACAAGACGCCATTTAGGCGGCAAGGGTTGGGTCCGTTGCAAGACGAATTTCGTCCCGATGGTAGCCTCGCGACATGCGCGAGCCATTTGGAACCGGGCGACTTGTGATTTGCAGATTGGCGATTGAAATGAGGCGCGAATTATGAATGCTGAATTATGCAGAAAAGACTTCACGCTCAGGAGGGTGCCTGAGAGGGCTGGATTTCATCCTTCATAACTCATTATTTCCTTCGCCGACATCCCCAAATCCCTGCGCTGCAGAAATCTGACCTTTATTGATGGCAGTTTAACGCGTGTGGTAAGGTTACAGGTTGGAAGTCGATGGGGTGTTGTACGCCGCCTGTTGCCGGTGGGCGTTGCCATAAGAATGCCAGCCTATGGCCAGGAAAATCGCTGAGCAGGAAGAGAAATCCACAAAAGAGGCTGCGAAGCCTGCCCGCCCGCCAACCACGCCGGGCAGCCTGATTGGCTTGTGTGCCGGAGCCTGGCTCGTTCCAGGCCTCGGACATTTTCTGCTCGGGCGCAGATGGCGGGCGCTGGTCCTTTTTCTCGCTATTGTCGGAATGTTTCTGTTCGGGCTGGCGATGCAGGGGCAATTTTTCGCTACGGGCTCGGGATCATATTTGCACACACTGGGCTACTTTGCCGAACTCTCTGTCGGAGCGCCGATGCCGCTGGCGACGTTTTTCGGTTACGGCGGCGGCGACACATATTTCGTATGCTCAGATTACGGCACCGCTTACTTGATCGCCGCGGGCATGTTGAATGTCCTCGCAATCCTCGACGCGTATGATATTGCTATGGGAAGAAAGCCGTAGGACGTAATGACTTTCACAAGTTATGGTGTCGCCATACCCTCTAGGTTCTCTCTTGTTTTCCAAGCGCTGTCTCAACGTTGTCAACGGCGCCGGAATTGGCCGGTGGGGACACCGGCGCCACAGAAAAGATTCTCACTGTAATTAGGAATCCTCAGTGGGAGGTGGAACGACTCCACCGGCTTCATTGCAAGGTTAAATATGGTTATATCTCATTTTACGGCGCTCACGCTCTTTTCGTTTTTCGTGTCGGTAGTGTTTGCCGTCCTCGGCAAGCAGACGTTAAAGGAGCAATTGATTTACGGGGTGAAAGTTTTTATCGCCTTTGTGGGTATCGCTTTGCTCCTCGGCTGGATCATGCTGCCTTTCGCCTGAATTCCGCGCCGGATTTTTGTGGCGATTACCCTGGCTTCTGCCGCAGGGAAGCCATTATCTTTTGGAAACCAGATCGCCGAAAGCAGGGAGCAATTTGTATTTGTTCTCCCACGTGGTATACATGATGCCGATCGCGCCAGGCGTGCGATCGAGCGATTGCAGCCAGCCTTTTGGGTTGTCCAGATTGTCCGCGTCGTAATAAGCCCCGGCGAGCGTCTGATATCCGAGCTTTGAAAAGAATGCCAGGCTCGGGTCGCGCTTTTCATAGTACCAGCAAGCGATCACCAGACCTTTGGGCAGGTATTTCCATGTGCCTTCGAAACTTCCATCAATCAGGTAATATTCCTTGCGGGCGTTGTGGTTTGGATCGAACATGTCCGACCAGACAAAGACCTGGGCGCGCGGATTAACATCGCGAACCATTGCCACCTGTCTTCTGACGCAATTTCCCAGAATTTCCGCCATCGGGAGATGGCGGTCCTTGCAGGCTTTGCAGAAGCCGCCGATGCGGACCTCATCCATACTGAGGAAGTATTTTCGTGGAGAAAGATATTTCTCGATAAGCGGAATCTGCCTTCTCCAGATCTCGTAAGCTTCCGGTTCCGACATATCGATGGGGACCTGGTCGCGGTAGATTGTTGTGCCGTGGAAGTAGTCCACTCGCAGGCGGTCGCCGCTGCGGATGCGACCGCCGGGCAGGAGACGGATTGAAGGGCCGTTGTGGTCCCACCGGAAATTGAGCTGCGGGTCGGCTATTTGGTCGTAATCGCGGCCCTCCTGATACACTTCATTGGTTTTTTCGTTGCGGACCACTACGGGTGTTCCCGGACGTCGAAGAACATTAATCAGACCGACTTCTTCCACCTCCACATCGTCCACCCAAACATTGCGGGCTTTGCCATCGGCGATTCCGATACGGAAATCGACATGGTCCGCATACCAACTGTTGAAGGCCCAATCGAACCTGCTCCAGTCGCCGGCTGCGGGCAGCGGGTACTCGAGATAGGCAAGGTCTCTGCCGTCGGGCGCAATGGCCCACATGTGGAACCGTGTCTCAGGAGATACTTCTTCGGTCCTAAGCCAGCAGCGCAGGCGATAGCAGCGGTAGGGCGTGGTGCGCACCTGCTGTGCCAGAAAAGCGTCTCCTGAAGTGCCGTTGAAATTACGGAAGCAGACCGATGCCTTGCCGGAATGAAATACCTGAGTGTCAACTGAAATCCCTCTGCCGTGCGGCGAAAAACCGGCGGGAAGGTTTCCACTTCGCTCTTCAAAGCCGCCGTTTTGAAGCTTTGCCGGAGAATCAGGGACAAAACGCGCTTCACGATCGTCAGCAACAAAGAGCGCGCCGCGGACCGGAAGTCCGGCTGCGAGGTTCTTATTGTGGGCCAGAATGCCGCTGCCATATCCCACGCTGAAGCCCATAGGGATGATTTCCACTTTCAGGCTGTCACACGCCTTTTTCAGGGTTGTGAGCCGGTGAAGAAATTCCGGGGGTTTCAGGTCCATCTGATCGAAGCCGGCGGATAAAAGCATGCCGTTCAGGCCGTGGCTTGCAGCAGTACGCGCAATGCTCTGCACGCGATCAAGTTCTTCGTTGCTCCGGAGTCCAGTTGAAACATAAACCCATCGGTTCGGATAAACCTTGGGGCTGTCCAGCGCCAGGGCCTTTAAGGAGGTTGAGGCGGCCATGCCCGCTTGCAGAAACTGCCTTCGATTGAGGGAACGCATTTGAAGGTCTCTCCATCTGGAAATTTCCTTGCGTGCTTCAACAATATCATAGGGAACTGGATTACAGTGGGGTGATCCGGCGCGGCCCGCAAGTTTCGGCGAAGGGAAATATCCAGCCGATAGCGACTGAGCGATTGGACCCGCCTGTGACCCAAAGAGATTTCCATCTTTCTCTTGATCTCATCGCCAAATGCGATATTCTGCCCTAGCTCGACCCGAAGGTATAGGGATTTCATGAATCCGCCGAACGAAACGCAAACAAGCACTGCGTACATAAAAGTCCCTGGCTCCGGCATCAGCAATACGCGCCGCTGGGCGGTGATGTGGCTGCTGTTTATCGCTTCGATCATTAACTATCTCGACCGCTCGGCGATCTCCTTTGCGCTGCCTTTGATTTCCCATGATCTTCACCTTGGCCCTGAGTCCAAGGGGGTTTTGCTTTCATCTTTCTTCTGGTCCTACACGCTGATGCAGGTCCCCATCGGGCTGATCTCGGACCGCATGAACCTGCTCTGGGTCTATGCCGGAGCATTTGCGCTGTGGTCTCTGGCGCAGGGCTTGACGGGGCTTGCAGGGAGCCTGATGGTGCTTATCCTGCTGCGAATTGTTCTGGGCCTCGGGGAAGCGATCTACCTCCCCGGCGGCACCAAGATTGTCAGCTTGCTCTTTGACCGCTCGGAGCGCGGGCTGCCTTCGGGGTTTTTTGATTCCGGCACGCGTTTCGGCCTGGTAGTAGGCGGCGTCGGGATTCCCTGGCTGCTGGTCCGTTTTGGATGGCGGGACGCATTTGTATTGGTCGGAATTCTGGGGCTGCTCTGGCTGGTTCCCTGGTTTATAGCTTTTCCTTCTAAGCCGGCGAAGATTCGACAGAGGGAGGCTCGAGAATCCGGCCCGGAGGCGCAGGCCCGGTTCAGACTTGTTCATTTTGACCGAAACCTGCTGGGAGTTTGTCTCGGCTTCTTCTGCTTTGATTACTTCTGGTATTTGATGCTCACCTGGTTGCCGGATTACCTGTATGAGGCGCGCCATTTGAGCATCATAAAGGCAGGCTTCTTCTCCGCTATGCCTTATGCCGTTTTTGGCGTGTGCCAGCCTCTGGGGGGCTGGATAGCCGACCGGTTGATCCACCGCGGGTGGAATGAGACCCTGACGCGAAAGATGATGGTCACCATCGGATTCATTTTCGGGTTGCTCATGATCCCCGCCGCGCTTACACAGAGCGCCACGATAGCCGTGGCGTTGATCGTTGGGGCTGGCCTCGTGGGGCTCTCAACCGCGAACCAACTCGTGATCGTGCAATCCTGCGCCCCGCATCATGAAGTCGGCGTCTGGACGGGGTTTCTGAACTTTGCGGGAAACATCGGGGGAGTCGCCGCTCCGCTGATCACCGGCTTTTTAATCGCCTGGACCGGGTCCTTTGTTTCAGCTTTTATTCTCGGACCGGCACTCCTGGTCAGCGGGTCGCTGGCATACTGGTTCATTGTGGGGAAGCTTGTCTCTCCGCGGCACAAGCCGGACGACGAAACGGCCGCATAGAAAATAGGCCCAGAGCAAAAATCTTTTGGTACTGGTGCACGACGATCGGCCGTTTTGAAAAACGGAATGTTTCATCTGTGAGGTGGCATTGCGATGTACCGCCGTCATCATTCGGTGCAATCGGTTTGGTTGCTTTTATGTTTGATCGGCGCTGCGTTGCCGCTCTGGGCGCAGGACCGCAGCGCTGAACCCGCCGGTACCATTCCGCGCCATATCCCGCCCAAACGGTCTTCCCAGATTCATGATGGATTCGGCATTAATTCGGATTTGCCGCGAGATCCCTACCTGCCCTGGAACCGCTGGTGGTGGACGCGCATGGCCGATGCGGGTGTCAAGTGGGTTCGGATCGGCCAATACGAGAACAGTTCCGACCTGACGAGTTGGGACTGGATCGAGCAGAAACGCGGCGTTTATGCAGCCCCGCCGGGGCTGGATGATTACGTCAATTGGCTTGTGGACAACGGCATCAAGATCCAGGTCCAGTTGATGTACGGGAACCCGATGTACACTGCGCATTCAGGGAAATTGCCTGATGCCATCACTCCAGAGCCAGGCAGTTTCCACAACGATGATCGAAGCCTGTATTCAATATTCTGGCCGCCGACTAAACCGGACCAGATCGCAGCGTTTACGAAGTATGTTCAGTGGATTGTTCGCTATTTCCGCGGACGGATCCATTATTGGGCATTGTGGAACGAGGAAGACATCGGCTATTGGAGTCCTTGGGGGAATCCGGAAGAATATGGCCGTCTGCTGAAGGCGTTTGTTCCTGCTGTGCATGAAGCGGATCCTGGGGCCAGGGTCATTTACGGCGCTCAGGCCGATCCTGTCCGGGATTTCACCAGGCTCGCGCTCGATACGTGTCAATGCGCCTCCGGAATCGACGTGTTCGCTTATCACACCTACCCGGGCTACGGAATGAACATGAACCCGGAGACGATGGATTATGGCGCCTATGGCAACGAGTCGCCGGCCAAGCTGCGTGAACTTGTTCGCAACTATCCCGGCATCCGGCATGACATTCAATTCTGGGATGACGAATTTAACTCGATTCCATCATGGACAGGTTCTGACGAATCGGTGCAGGCTAAATACATTCCGCGGGGGATGATTTACAATTTGGCGACGGGTGTCAAAACCTTCGTCTGGATCCTGGCGGCAGGCACCGACGGGAACGAAGGTGATGATTTCGGCCTGATTCACGGGCTGAGATATCTGCCGACCGATTTTACTCCGCGCCCCGCCTTCCAGGCATACGAGCATACGAATTGGCTGTTTTCAGATACGCGGTTCGACTCCTCCATCAAGATCGACAGCCCGGATATCCTCTCATTGCGGCGGCAGACTGGCTTTCCGTTTTTTGCCTATGGTTTTCGCTCGCAGACCGGGAAGGCAATCGTGGCCTACTGGCTTGCAGCGCACAGCCTTCCGGGCAATATCTTCAGGCCGGTTTATTCGCCGCTGATCATAAAGAATTCGGGCATTGAGCATCCGGTCCTCATTGACGTTGTGACAGGTGAAATCCGCCCACTCAACTGGAAGGCAGGGACCACGGATACCCTGGAGTCGGTACCCGTGCGCGACAGCGTTATGGCCATTGCAGATGCGAGTTATTTCGATTGGGCGGTCTTGCCGGAGGCCCCCAGTTCACTAAATGCTGAATCTTCAAGGGGAACAGTCAAGCTGAGTTGGGAGACCCATGGCGGAAATCCTTCCGGCGTCATTGTTGAACGCAGCATCGACAAAGGGAAATGGGGCGTGCTTGCGAGGCTGCCTGCCTCTTCGCGTTATGATGATTCTTCTGCACCAGCGAATCGAATGGTCTCTTACCGTGTGCGCATGGTGAACCAGGCGGGCGAGTCGGCATATTCCAACGTCGTCCACGTGATGAGATAAGGAGAAGACAACAATGGGAAAACTCGCAATAACGGGAGGAAAGCCGGTCCGGACGAAGCCGTTTGCCGCCTGGCCCATTTATGGGAGGCAGGAAGAACGGGCGTTGCTCAAAGTGCTCGCCAGCCGAAACTGGGGCGGTTATCCGTTCCCGAATACCATCGCCGACCGGTTTGCACAGAAATTTGCAAAGTTCCACGGAGCAAAATACGGGCTGGCGGTGGCGAACGGAACTGTAGCGATCCAGGTGGCGTTGAAGGCTGCGGGCATCAAGCCCGGCGACGAAGTCATCGTTCCGGCCTACACGTGGGAAGGAACCGTGGGGCCAGTGCTGTTGCTGAATGCAGTGCCGGTGTTTGTTGATGTTGATCCTGACACCTATTGCCTGGATGCCCGGCTGATCGAAGCCGCGCTGACGGAGAAGACCCGGGCGGTCCTTCCGGTCCATCTGGCGATGAGCTTTGCTGATCTTGACGCTATCGGAGAAATCGCCCGCAAACATAACCTTGTCGTGATCGAAGACTGTGCGCACGCCCACGGCGGCAAGTGGAGAAACAAAGGCGCGGGAGCTACTGGAGGGCTGGGCTGTTTCAGCTTCCAGTCAAGCAAACTGATGACTTCAGGTGAAGGCGGTGCCGTGATTACCAGCAACCTCGAATTCTATGAGCGGGCCCAATCTTACGTGAATTGCGGCCGCGCCAGCACAACGGACCGCTACGGGCACCGGTTGATCGGTTTTAACTACCGAATCACGGAATTCCAGGCGGCCATTCTGGAAGCGCAACTCGAACGGCTTCCGAAACAGGCCGAAAAACGGCAGGCAAATATGGACTACCTGGAGAAGCGTCTTCGCGAAATTTCCGGGCTGGATTTCCTTAAGCGCGACAAACGCAATACTCGCGTCGCGGCCTACCAGTATGTATTCAAATACCGCACGGAATCCTTTGGCGGGATTCCGCGGGCGGCTTTTCTTGGTGCGCTGGAGCTTGAGGGGATTCCCTGCGACGGTCTGTTCTATGAGCCGGTTTACAAGAGCGCACTGTTTCCGGTGGATCCGAACGAATTCCCGGCGCTTTCATGGGGACGCGCGGAACCTCTGGATCCAAGAATCAAATATCATTGCCCGGTGTCCGAGCGCGCTGCCTATGAGGAGTCCGTGTGGCTGCCGCACCATCTGTTTCTCGGCAGCCGGAAGGATATTGATGATATTGCCGATGCCGTGGAAAAAGTCTGCGAGTACATCGAGGAACTACGCGGGCTCAAGCATCCGGCCATCGAAAAGGGAGCCATGAGCCGCGTCGAGCGGCCTCGTATCGAAAAGCGCCAGTATTAGCCGGCCGGCTGCCATGGTTCGGAATACCCGGCGGCCATTCCTGAGCGCCGGAAGAGAAGACACTGCAATCAACATATGGTCCTTCCGCTCACTCCAGTTCGTCTTAAGCGCCATGCTGCGCGGGTCTTTGGAAACAAAGTGGGGGTCGTTTGCGAAAGCCAGCGGTTTACCTACCGCGAGTTTAACGAGCGTTGCGACCGGCTATCGAACGCTCTGCTTGGCCTTGGAATCCAGGAAGGTGAGCGCGTTGCCTTCCTGAGTTTTAATTGTCATCGGCTGCTCGAGGCTTACTTCGGTGTTCCGCAGGTGGGTGCCGTTCTTCTGCCTCTCAACATCCGCCTGGATGCTGAAGAGTTGAAATACATCCTCAACGATGCGTCCCCGGTCATCCTCTTTTTCGATCCAGAATTCACGCCATTGGTTAAAGACTTGCGCCGGGGACTGTCCTCGATTCGGAACTTCGTCGCGCTGCGCGGCCCTGTACCTGCGTGGGCACATCCAAAGCAGTACGATGAGCTTCTGGCGGACGCCTCGCCTGCGGAAATCGACTACCTCGGGATTGATGAAAACTCCGGCGCTGAACTCTTTTACACAAGCGGCACTACGGCGTATCCAAAAGGTGTAATGCTCACGCATCGCAACCTGTATCTGCATGCCTTTTACAGATTGCAGGTGGAACACGCGGGCGACAACGAAGTGGGCCTTTACACGGTCCCCTTATTTCATGTGAACAGTTGGGGATCGCCGCACTTCCTGACGCTCCTGGGTGCAAAGCATGTGATTCTGAAGCGGTTCGACCCATTGGCCGTGCTCCGGTTGATCCAAACTGAACGCGTTACTCAACTTCAAATGGTCCCCGCGATGGTGACCGCCGTTCTCAATCATCCTGACTTCCATCGGTACGATGTTTCCAGCGTCAAAGTCTTATTTATCGGCGGTGCGCCGTGCAGCCCCGCCATGATTCGGGAGATCGAGGAGAAAATGCCCAAATGCGAGGCCAAGGGCGGTTACGGGCTGACGGAGACTTCGCCTGTTATCTCCATTGCAAATATCAAAGACCATCTGGCGGGCGAGCCCCTGCAAGTTCAACAGCAACGCAAGGCAACGGCTGGCTATGCGCTTGCCGGAACCGAAATCCGAGTGGTTGATGCTCATGGGAAAGACGTCGAACCGAATGGCGAGCAGGTGGGCGAAGTGATCGTTCGGAGCGACGTGGTGATGGCCGGCTACTGGAACCAGCCGCAAGCTACGGAGCGCGCCATCCGCGATGGCTGGTTTTACACCGGCGATCTGGCCACAATCGACTCCGAAGGATACGTTCTGATTGTCGATCGTGCAAAAGATATTATCGTAAGCGGCGGAGAAAATATCGCCTCGGCTGAAGTCGAGCGCGTTTTATGCGAGCACCCGGCTGTGCTCGAATGCGCGGTGATTGCCGTGCCGGACGAAAAGTGGGGTGAAGTGCCAAAGGCCTTCATTACTTTGCGCGCCGACCACACCGCAACCGAAGCGGAAATTCTCGAGCACTGCCGCAGGCGTCTGGCTGGGTTCAAGGTGCCGAAGTCGGTGGAATTCATTGCCAGTCTGCCCAAAGGCGGAACTGGAAAAATCCTCAAGAAAATCCTGCGCGAGCCCTATTGGGAAGGGAAGACTCGCCGCGTGCAGTGACTAAGCCTGCCTGGGACGCTAGACTGAAGCATGGGCCAATTCGAAATCATACGCGATGTACCGCTGAAGCCCTTCACCACATTCAAAGTAGGAGGGCCGGCAAAGTTCTTCGCTGGCGCGGCCACCGCCGAAGAATTTCTTGAAGCACTCAAATTCGCACGCGATGAACGCCTGCCTGTTTTTGTCCTGGGTGGCGGCAGCAACATTCTTGTCAGTGACGATGGCTTTCCGGGGTTGGTCATCCACCCCGTGCAGCGCGGCATTTCGGTTGCTGATGCGGAATCCGATCGGGTAGTGCTTCGGATTGAAGCCGGCGAGGTGTGGGACGAGGCCGTCCGTTACGCGGTTGAACAAAGCTTTTGGGGAATCGAGAACCTTTCACACATTCCAGGGCAGGCCGGCGCGGCCATTGTGCAGAACATCGGGGCCTACGGCCAGCAGATCAGCGATGTTTTCATGAGCGCAACGGTCATGGACATGCCGACAGGCGAAGTCCTGAAGCTCGATCCAACCGCTTGTGGCTTCGGTTACCGCAAAAGCATTTTCAACACGACAGCAAGAAACAAGTACATTATTCTCCAACTCGAATTGAAGCTTGCTCGCCACGGCAAACCGGACCTGCGGTATCCGGACGTCCGCGCTTACTTCAGCGAAAGGGGCATAGAGTCACCCTCCATCAAAGAAGTTCGCGAGGCTGTTATTCGCATTCGTGACCGGAAGTTTCCTTTTCCTCGCGAAGAAAAAGGCGGCAACGCCGGCTCTTTTTTTAAAAACCTGATATTGAATGAAGCTGAATTTGACGTTCTTCGCGCCAACCTCCGGCGGAATTTCTCAAATCAAGTTTGCACGCGTCTGGAGGAAATTCGGCTGCGCTCGGAGTCCAGAGATGCCATCAAGGTCCCTACCGCCTTTCTGATCGAAATCTGCGAGTTGAAAGGCCATCGCGAAGGTCGCGCGCGTGTGAATGAAAATCAACCGCTTGTGCTTTTGAATGATGGCGGAGCAACGGCGTCCGATGTGCTCAAGCTTGCCGGCTTCGTCCGCCGCACGGTCCGTGCGCGCACGGGGATGACAATTTCGCTCGAACCGGAACTTGTTGGCTTTCAGCAGGATGAAATCGAAAGATATCTGGGGCCTGATTAGGCCAGAAATCCTGCAGATTACTGGAGCATTCCTGCCCGGCGTTGTTCCCAACGGCTGAAATCACCAAAGACCTCGTTCGTCCTTTCTTTTCACGTTTTGCGTATGTGCTTTTTAGCAACTCCAGTGCGGGACAGATTCTCAAGCATCCACGTGCTGGAGGAAGCTTCCAGCGATGCCGATATCCATAATCAGAGCTTCCAGGAACGCTTCAGGTGTGATACTGCTCGCTTGCCATGGAAACGGCCGCGCCGAACTTGCAGGAAAGAGAAAGATCCCGCCCAGGACCCACAGCGCAGTTCATTCTTCCCAGCTTGAGCATCGGACTTCTCGTGGGAAGCTTTGAGGCCTTGCTTCTTCGGACCTCGCCGCGTGTGGCCGCTCTTCAATCGTGTGATACTCGGTACGTGATCTGGTTTCTCGCCCCTCTTGTTGACATGGTCTTTTTCGGACTTGTGGGGGCCGTTCTGGGATGGCTGGCGGGGAAAATCCACATCACGAAAGCTCCGGCCGCTGTCGAATCAGGAATTGTGGTGGCGTTTGTTGCACTCACGTGGCGATGGTTTCACGTCGAAATGGCGCTTGGGAGTTTTTCGTTCCAGGAGCACGTTCTGGTCCCCTGTATGTATTTCTTCGCAGGATTTGCCTTATCGCTCGCGATCTTTGCACGCGTCAACAAGCTTGGGGCCCTGTTCGAGCGCTGGTTATGGAGGACTCTGAAGCCTGCGGCGTGGTGCCTGGCTTTCGCAGCGTCTGTGGCGATAGCTGGAGTCTGTTTTTTTGAAGGCAAATATTCTAACTCCCTGACGCGGGTCCGGGCTGCCTCGTCTTCTGCTTCGCGGGCTTGCTTCGCCTTCTGCACAACTCAGCAGCCGGCAACGCTCCTCCACCAGATGCCGATAAGCGGGCGTCTTTGATTGCGGCTTACAACAACTGCATCGCTTACCTTGACGGGCAGGTGGGTCGGCTCCTTGACTTTCTCAGACGGTCCCCCGATTGGGAAAATACAATCGTTATCGTCACTTCCGACCATGGTGAGGAATTCGGCGGGCATGGGCGCTACAGCCACGGGAAAGACCTCTACAGAGAAGCGTTGCACGTACCTCTGACCATTGCTGGATTGGAAATCCCACACGGCTTGCGCATTGGGCACGTCGTTGCAACTCAGGAACTCTTTTCAACCGTACTCGACCTGACTGGAGGCGAAAATACTCCCTTCAGCCGCAACAGTCTTGCCAGGTTCTGGAAGCCGGGTTTTAAGCCGCAGCCGTTTGACAATACTGTAGTTTCTGAACTTGCGTTTCTGTGGTATTGGCGACAAAAAGCTTCAACGATGGTCGGTCTGACCACGTCAGAGTGGCAATTGTTGGACGACTCAACCGGCCGTACGCAACTCTATCACTGGACGGACGATCCACGCGAGGTAAGAAACCTGGCTCCCTCGAAGAAATACGCCGCCGTCGCACAAATGCTTCAGCAACAATTGGCCGAGACCATCAGCGAGTCTGTCCGCTCGTGGCGAGGGGCGCGGATTACCTTCTGCATCTCGGCGCAGGCAGTTCTTTTCTTTCGAGTGTACTCTTTTCGCGCCCAATAAAACCGGAAAAGGCTGAAGGCGTCCTTCGCGTTGGGGTATCCCAGGCGTACTTCGATCGTCAGGACACATGGGCTAAGCCGAAACTCTCACCATCCGAATTGGACCTCATGCACAGTTTGCCTTACCAGTAGGATGATCCCCGCGGTGAATCAAGGCTGCAAGGCAAAACACAGTTAATCTTGCCGAAGGGTATTCCGTGCAGGAAATAAGCCTGCTACTCTGAAAGCTATGGCAAAAATGGTGGACCCTGCCCTATGACCAATTCCGGAAAAGCCCCGGCTTCCGTCCTGACAAGCCGCAGACAGATCATTTCAAGATTCATGGTGATCAGCGCAACTGCCGGCCTGCTGCTTGGGATCTTTGAAGCGGCGCTGCTTCGAAGTTCGCCTCGCATCGAATTCCTCCTTGTTCCTGACCTCAGCTGGGTCGAATGGTTCTTAGCGCCACTGCTGGATATGGCTTGTTTCGCCCTGCTGGGCGTGTTTCTAGGCTGGCTGGCGGCGAGGAATCCCCGCAAACGCAGAATAGCTATTCTCGCGGCGGCCGATATTGCCGCCCTCGGGATGTCTATAGTCCTCCGGGTACATTGGCTTCATTCGAAGGCCATGATGGAAGACTTCGCCATACGCAGGGACGTTCTGGTCCCACTGGCGTGGTTCACTGCAGAATTTGCTGCTGCCCTGGCAGTTGTCTGGTTACTCTGGAAGCCTGTTTCGATTCTAGCCGGGCGGGTGCGTATCAGGGCGATACGTTTGCTGGCATGGAGTCTGGCTGCGGCGGGAATTGCGGCCCTTTGCGGCGTGGCCGCATTTCTGTCGAGACCGGCTTCGGGCGCAGTGCACGCCGACGAAGATTCGGACGCTCACCCAGGCAGCCCGAACATCGTCCTGATCGTTCTGGACACGGTGCGCGCCGACCATCTCTCAGCTTATGGCTACTCGCGCCCTACGACCCCAAACCTTGACCGCCTGGCCCGCGAGGGCGTTCTGTTTGAGAACGCCATTTCACCCTCTTCGTGGACGCTGGCTTCTCATGCTTCCATCTTCACCGGCCTGCTGCCCCACCAGAATGGAGCGGACTGGGCGGCGCCTCTTCCCGCAGGGCCACACACCCTGGCCGAAGTTCTGCGCTCCCGCGGCTATACGACGGCAGGCTTTGCTGCGAATTTCAATTATTGCCAGAAGGGCTGGGGCATGGCCCGCGGCTTTGACACTTATGTTGATATCAGTAACTCCTTCCGGCACAATCTGGCCGGCACGCTGCTGGGAACCGCGTTGATCCAGCCCGCGTACCAGCGATTCTGCCGCTTCGATTATTTCGAACGGGAAAACGCGGAGGAAGTTAATCAAGACGTCTTTGACTGGTTTCGCCGCCGACCGAAGCAGCCGTATTTCCTGTTTATCAATTACTTCGACACCCACGTGGCTTACCTTACCGAGCCGCCCTATGACCATCGTTTCGGGAAGATATCAGAAACGGCGGTCCATAAACTGTTCGACGTTTTACAGACCGACGATCCGGCGGAAGGAATCTCTCCGCAAGAACGCGCATCGCTGATTAACGGTTATGACGATTGTCTCGCGTACCTTGACGCGCAGGTCGGGCGGCTGCTCGATTTCCTTCGCAATTCTCGCGAAAGCAAGAATACGATTGTCATTGTCACCGCGGATCACGGCGAGGCCTTCGGAGAGCAGGGCTGGTACAGCCACGGTTACAATCTTTATCGCGAAGCGCTTCACGTTCCGCTCATCATTGCCGGGTCGGGTGTTCCGCACGGAGTTCAAATCGAGCACCTCGTAAGGACGCGAGACCTCTTTTCCACCGTGCTTGACTTCGCCGGAGGCGGGAACACTCCGTTCGGTCGCGAGAGCCTCGCAAGGTTCTGGGAACCCGGCTTCACCCCGCAGCCGTTTGACAATTTTGTCGTTTCGGAACTGGTTCCTATTTTCAACGAAGGCGGAAAGCAGGCTATGATCAGTCTGACAACGCCTGAATGGCAATACATCTATGATTCAAACGGCCGCCAGGAGCTTTACCGCTGGGTGTCCGATCCGCTCGATGAGAATAATCTCGCCGGCTCGCCCGGTGCCCAGGCCACAATGGCAAGTCTTCATCAGCAACTCATTCAGGCCGTGGCGGAGTCTTCCGAACCTTGGCGCGACCAGGACTATCTCTTCGCGCGGAGCAGCAACAGTTCTTTTTTCCAGGAAATCATGTCCGCCCGACAAACCGAGCAGCCAATCCTCTCACACAGCCGCCTCTTTATCGGCGCGTCGCAGGCTTACTTCGGTCCCGAAGAAAATTCATCCTCTTCAAAACCGGCCACTCCCGACCAGGAATCCCTGAAAAGTCTTCCTTATCATTAATCCCTCGTAACCTTGATTTTCGCGCTCCAGCGAATTCTGCCCGTGACAACTGCGTCTATCATAAATTAAAGACGTAAACAATGCAGGCGATTCCGACGATCTTTTTTCATGGGGGTTTTCCGGCGCGCGTGAAAGCCGGTTTATGTCTTTATGCAAGCAGTGATTAGCAGAATCGGCGAAGGCGGTCAGAGGACTTCCGACCATGAACACCTTAAAGAGGCCAAGAGTGAAAGTCTGTTCTCAAAAAAAACGCGCCCGGCTGCGGATTTCCCTGACCGGAAAGACGGATACGCTCTTATTTTGCTCACGGCGGCCGTAGCAACGATGTTCTGGCGTGTGCTGTTCACTTCGCACATGCTGTTTTACCGCGACATTCTCAACCAGAGTTATCCGCTGGCGCGCCTGATTCACGAAATTTGCCGGAAAGGATTTTTGCCTTACTGGAATCCCTATCTGAACTTCGGCCAGCCGATCCTGGAAAATCCCAACTCGCTCTTCTTCTATCCCACGACGCTTCTGATTGTTCTTCTGCCAGCTGACATCGCGTACAAGCTGCATTTTGTCCTCCACTTCATGCTGGCCGCAGCCGGAATGTATTGGCTCGCGCGGCGCTGGCGGCAATCGCACCTCGCAGCGCTTTTTGCGACGCTATTTTTCGTATTCAGCGGGCCGGTCCTTTCGCTGGGAAGCTTCTATAACGAAGTCGCCTGCGCTGCCTGGATTCCGTGGGCGCTTCTGCTGACGGATTACGCCACTGAGAGAAGTTCCATCCGGCAATGGCTTTTGCTGACCCTGATTTTTCTGATGCAATTTCTTGCAGGCGAACCATTCACTTTGCTTGCAACATTCGGACTCTGCTTCGCCTATGCGCTCTACCGGGCGGGCTTTTTCAGACAGCCGGTCCAAAGGGTCAATCTTCGAGTGCTCATTGTCTTCGCTTGTTCGGGCGCCCTGATGACCGCACTTGCAGCAGTGCAACTGGTCCCGGCGACTGTGCTGCTGCGAGACTCGCTCCGCGGGGCGATCGGCTTCCCATTCAGCCAGAACACCTACTGGTCATTCCATCCGTTGCAATTGATCTCGACCGTGATTGCAGGTTTTCCAGACCCGATGTTTAATTCGTCATCGCTGTGGACCCCGGTATTAAATTTCGATAACAAGCCTTATTTCCCATCACTGTTTCTGGGATTTGTGCCGCTCTTTCTTGCATACATCGGCCTCACGATGGGCAGCGACCGCCGGCGATGTTTCGCGGGCTGGGCCGCGATGGCCCTGATGCTGCTCGCGTTTGGGCGGTTCACGCCACTTTATAAGCTGGTTCTTTTTGCGTTGCCCATCCTGAAGCTGGTGCGCTTTCCCATCAAGCTCCTCATACCTGTAGTTCTACTGGCATGCCTGCTTGCAGGATGGGGAATCGATGCGATGCGAGTGGCTGAGGCCTCCCCTTTCAAAAAGGCCAGAAACATCTACGCCTTTCTGGTGATTGCAACGGCCGGCGTGTGGCTGTTGTGGGGTGCTTCATGGATTGTGCCGCAATGGCTGGAACAAGCTGCATCCTGGGCGCTGCGGCGGACGATCGAAGCGATTGGGATTGCTCCGGCGGGCGCATTTGGCTCCGAAGCCGTCCAGGCAGCCGCGCGTTATTTCGTGAACATGCTCCGCTGGGAATTAGCAGGGGTCGCCGGGCTCTCGCTCGGCGCGGTGCTCTGGTTTGCCGGACTCAGGATGGGCGATCGTCGCGCGCGGATAGCGCTGCCGGCGGCCCTGCTGGTGGGGACCGTACAGCTTGTGCTGACAAATTACTCAGCAAATCCAACCGTGCCAGCAGGGTTCTACACCTATCGTCCGCCTGTTTTGGACCACTTCAAAACTTCTTCCATGCCTTACCGCTATGCTGATGTCTTTGGCCGATCTCCGCTCGCTGCCGTGCCCGAGGAGGCGCTTGCGCAGCCCCCGGATTTTCACTCCGAAGCGGTTGCGCGGAACCTCGAGGGCCCCGCTGCCTCGGCATTCCAGGAACGGATGCTGCTCGAACACGGTGGAATGCTGGACCACGCCGAAGGCATCTCCAACGTAGATCCGGATTGGTCGTTCCCGGTGGAACTCTACCAGTTTTGGGTGTTCGCATTGCACAAAATGGCTGATCCATCCCGAACGCTTTGTCTGATGGGCCGCAGCAACGTCCGATATAACATCATCGGCGGCTACAGGGATTACCCGGCCATTCGCCCAATTGCGGCGGTTGATGATGGCACTCCTTTCCCAAGCTACCTCTACGAGAACGGATGCTTCCTGCCCAGGGCGTATGTGGCAGGTTCGGCTGAATATTCACCCAATCCCGACCGGACGTTTGAGCGGTTGTCGGACCCCGCCTTCGAAGCCCACAAGACGGTGCTGCTCGAGTCCAGAGAGGGACTGAGTTTGTCATCGGCTTCGTCGCGTTCTCCGGCCGGAATAGTCGAGTCATTCCGCCGCGAGCCCAACAGCGTCACATTGCGCGTAAGTCTCTCGCGGCCGGGATACGTCGTGCTGCTTGACAGGTTCGATCCCAACTGGCATGCAACCATTGACGGCCATGAAACAGAAATCCTGCGCGCGAACCACATGTTCCGTGCCGTTCGCGCCGCTGGCGGCGAGCACATGATCCGCTTCTTCTACAGACAGCGCGGTATGGTCGCCGGCGTCGCCATCTCGCTCAGCGCGCTGGTGCTGGCTGTGGTCCTTTATCTGCTGGATTTTCAGATCTCGACCATTGAATTTGTACAGGCCGGGGACGCAGAAGTTGATGCGCACCAGGCTGGTCAGGAGGGCGGGCGCGCGGAACTCCCATCCGGTTTGTTACGTGAACGGCAGTAAATTACGAACGTGACTTCATCCGCGCAAGGCCGATAAGAACCTCGGATATATTGTGCGAGCGCCGGAAATGACTGAAGCGCGTGCTGGGAATCCTGGACTGTCCCGGACAGGTCGTGGATTTCGTCGCCTCGCGCCACGATGATGAAACGCGGACGCGTTTGTGATAGCCGCTGGACCAATTCCTTCCGCCAGTCGGGCAGTCCCCAGGGTGAAATCAGCGGCAGGTCCCAGATAAAACGCGCGGGCGGCCGATAATCGCTCAGGTAGTAAATGAGCGGCTCATTGCCCCACACAAAGACTCCCGCGGCAGCATCAGGGACGCGCTTCAGGTAATTAATAACGCGTAGAACGTCACGGAAGTCTTCCGCCGCGCCCGGCCAGGCATAATTGGAATAGAAATGCGCCGGGTCGCGGCGCCATTCGTTGAATGCTTTGTAATTCACGACGATTCTCAATACCGGTCCCGGCAGGCAAATCGCAATCAGATTCGCAAAAGCCACCCAGGTAAGCACGCGCGCCGCCTGCCAGCGGCGTGCGGTGAATTTTCGAGCCAGCAGCAGCGCTGCGTCGAAGAGTAGGAGCGCAAGATACGCCCAGAAGATCGCAAAAAACGGATAGCAGGTTTCGAAGTAGTAAGGTTGATAGCGCAGTTGGACCGTCAGCGCCGCGAAACCTCCGGCAGCCCCCGTAAGCACAGGAGCCAGTCGCGACAACTGACGCCGCTTCCAGGCAATGACGAATGCGGCTGGCGCTGCGCACAACGTCCAAATGCCAAGCCAGGTCTTAATGCGTCCGGCGACCCACATCCAGTAATGAGGTGCAACCGCAAAGGCAGTGGCAGCATATCGGGGGAGGACTTGAAACTGTTCTTCCAGAAATCCGCTCCACGCTCCACTGAACAATAAGCCCGAGACCAGAATTGCACTGATCATCAAGAAACCGGCGCCAAACCAGACAACCCTTATCGTTTCTTTGCGCCAGACAAATACCGGGCTCGGCGCCTGTTCGGAACTCCGGGGTTCCGTGATTTGAAAATAAGGCGTGAGGAGCAAGAACGGCGCGAACGCAATGGCATTATATTTGATCCAGAACGCAGCACCGAAAAGTGCTCCCGCGTATGCTGCCTTGAGACGATGAGCCCCGTCTTGCTCCGCGATCATGAGATAGCTGGCGAAAACGAACAGCATGAGGAAGGTTTCGGGCTGGCCGGCGTCCCAGTATCCGGCCCGGATGTGCATGGCAACGTTGACTTGAACGGCGAGGAAAGCTGCGGCCTTCCCGAGGGACCGTTCCGTAAATCGGAAAATGCAAAAAGAAATAGCGAGAAGCCAGAGAATGTCGAGCAGCCCGATGGACCACAATACCGTGCCGAATATTTTTACAATAAATGCATAAATATAGAAAATGCCGGGCGGCTTGTTGTCCCAGAGATCGCGATAGAGACTCGCGCCGTGCACCAGCCCGCGGCCAATCACAGAATAGGTCGCCTGATCACGCCCGATGGGATAACTGAGGGAAGGAAGGGCCTGGACGAGCACGAACACAAGGGCAAGCGCCAGCCATCCTCCTGAACCTGATTTGGAGGGCCGGACGGCAGCGGAAACCCTGTCCGGAATCAAAATACTCCACCTGGTCCCGGCCTGTGAAGCCGTGCATATATCGTGAAATTCCCGAAGGCCCTCGATCGCTTGTATTCGTCGGCAAGCAGGCGCGACAGGGTCGGGTATCGGATGAGATATTCCTGGGAATCGAGTATGGTGCCGGAGACAGCGGGGATAGCGTCTCCCCGTTCGACAATGATAAACCTCGGCCGCTTCTCACGCAGACTGCGAATGAGTTCATCGCGCCAGGCTGGCGGGGCCCAATCTGAAACAAGCGCCAGATTGGAAACAAAACGCGAGGGGCAGTTCCGGCCGGAAAGAAAATAAATCAGCGGCGCCGTGCCCCAGACGAACACTTGGTCGTGCGGAGTGGAATGATCCCTGATATAGCGGACAACCTGGAACTCTCCGCGGAAATGTTCAATGCGGAGCGGCCACCAGTAAGTCTCATATGACTTTTCAGGATTGCGCCGCCACTTTGCGAAACCCTGGTAGCGTTCCACCTGGTGCATGGCGGGTCCCGGCAGAGGAAAATACGCGCAATTGATAAAGACAAGCCAGATGCCAAAGCTCGCGGCGTTCCAGCCGCGTGCACGAAAGACCGTGGCCAGCATGCGAAAGCCGTCGAAAATCCTCACAATCGAATAGGCCCAGAGCATCGCAAGGAACGGATAGAAAGTCTCAAAGCTGTATGCGTTAAATCGCGCCTGTGAAGCAGTCACAAGGAATCCCGATAGCGCGGCCATAAAGAGCGGTGCCGTCATGTAAAGTTCGCGTCGTCGCCAGGCGATCAGAAGAGCCAGCGCGACGCCCGCTTCCGGCACCGTTCCCAGGTTGAAGACAATCCGGCCCAGCGCCCAGAGAAAATAGTGCGGAGTCCGCTCAACGATCACTGCTCCGTAACGCGGAAGAACTTCGAACTGCACTTCCTTCATGGCCGCCCAGGCGCCCGAATACATGAATCCTGCAAGAACGCCGGCAATCGTTGCCGCAACCCCTGCAAGCATTGCCGCCGTACGAGCAGCCCACTCGCGCGAGGAGACTGTTAAAGACAAGTGCGGTGAGGGGTCGTCGAGGCGGCTCAAATCGAGGTAAGGAAGAAGAGCAACCGTCGGGAGAAATACGAGTGAGTTGTACTTGATCCAGAAAGCTGCGCCCATCGCCAGCCCGGCCCCAAAACTTCGCCAAAGCGCATGGCTCTTTCGCGACACGAACAGGAGGAAGGCGGCAAAGACCAGCAGAACTATAAAGATTTCCGGCTGGGCGGCGTTGATGTATCCTTTGCTGTTGTGCCAGTACGCATAGAGCACGGCAGCGAGAGCACCCGCCGGCGGCCCAAGGTATTCCGTGCAGAAATAGAAAACCTCAATCGAAGCCACCAGGACGCAAACAAGGTCTACGGCTCCCACCAGCCACATCGCGCGACCGAAGAGTTGGACAATGGGCACATAGAGACAAAAGATGCCCGGAGGCTTGTTGTCCCAAAGGTCGCGGTAGAGGTGCTTGCCCCGGAGCAGGCTTTCAGCGACGACGCAGTAGGTTGCCTGGTCACGGCCGATCGGATACTGAAGATTGGGCAGGGAAAGTATCAAGACCGCGGCAAGGGCCGCGAGCACCCAGATTCGGGAGTTGTGCGAATAGACAGGTCCGCCCGAATCTGCAACGAGCTTGCACATACCGCAATCGCTCTTCTTATCGGCAGGTTCAGAGAAATTGCTGAGTGTCGCCCGATTCTGCAGTTTGAAACCGGGTTGTGGCAGCCGGGCCAGGCGTTGCGAATCACGCTCGCTGCACCTGTTCTGCTGCACGTGTACACGCCACGGGAACGCGAGGGATCCAGATTCTCCAGATTGCAGGCACATTGAACAGGAGATTCACGCCTCCGTCGAGAGCGACTCCCGCGGCCGCTGCAAAGGGCACGCGCACGCCGTGCAAAACGAGGACCAGCGTGAGTGCTGCATTCAGGATTGCTCCGGGCAGACATACCTTGTGATAGAGCCACAGTCGGGACGCGCATGCGGCTTTTGCGTCGCGATGTTCATGGCGGCCTGTGAACGTGGCATTTTCGTTCCACAGGAAGTTCCACACCAGCGCGGCTTCCACAGCCACCGGCACGGCGCGAACCGCACCACCGGAGACAATCCCAGCCATCCAGCAAATCAATCCGATATCGATTAGTGCGCCCGAAAGGCCGACGAGGCTGTACGCAAACCAGGAGCGAAGCTGGCCTGTCGCAATCGATAACCTCGCCAAATGCCCCAGGTACTCACCATATTGCCAAAGGCCGAGCTTGGAACTGCCGCGTGTCCTTTCCTCAAATTGATACGGAACTTCGACCACGCGTTCAATCCGCCCTTTTGCAAGGACCTCCAGCAGAATTTTGTAACCGAGCGGCGCAAGCTCTGAGCGCGCAACCGCGGAAGCGCGGACGACAAACATTCCTGACATTGGATCGCTGACTGCGGCAATCTTCAGCGGCAGAATGGTGGCGGCCAGGTGCGTTGCTCCCCAGGAAATCACACGCCGGCTGAATTTCCAGCCGGAAGTCGCTCCGCCCGCGACGTAGCGGCTGGCCACGGCCAGGTCGGCGTCTGACCGGCGCAAGGCGGCGGCAAGCGCGGCAAGGATTTCCGGCGGATGCTGAAGGTCGCCGTCGATCACGGCGAGCAGGTCGCCGCGGGCAACCCGCCAGCCGTCAACCACGGCCGACGCCAGCCCCAGCCGTCCGGCGCGGCGAAGGACACGCACGCGAAATTCACCGCTGAGGTTTTCGGCGAGTTCGGCCGTCCCATCCCCGCTCTTGTCATCGACGACGATCAATTCATACTCTTCGCCCGACTGTGCCAACGCCACTGCGGTCCGGCGAATTACTTCCTGGATGGAATCCGCCTCTTGATAGGTTGGGATCACAACGGAAATCATATGGCGGCCGAATTCCATTCGCCTCCCGGGCCCGTCAGCCATGCAGGAGGTCGCACATTTTTTCTGGCCGGTCGAATCAACTCGTGCGTCCAGACCGCGGCTCAAAGTTCCTCAACCAGTTCATCGGCAGATTGGAGAAATAACTTCGGCCCGGCTTTTGTTGCAGGGCCATCCCGCATTGAATACACTGACGAGGTATGACCGAAATTCTCCGGTCCACCGCCGCTGACAGTGCGGAATCTTCTCGCGAACGATTGCCGGCTTTCCACGTGATGACCAAGCCGACGGGGCCGATCTGCAACCTCGATTGCCGCTACTGCTTCTATCTCGAAAAGGAAAATCTGTATCCCGGCAAGGCTGACTGGGCGATGCCTGAGGAGGTGCTTGAAACCTACGTCCGGGATTACATCCTGGCGCAGCATGTCCCACAGGTTTCATTTGCGTGGCAGGGCGGCGAGCCGACATTGCTCGGCGTGGATTACTTTAAAAAAGTCGTCGAGCTCCAGAAGAAATACGCCGACGGCAAGCGGATCGAGAACGCTTTTCAGACCAACGGAATCCTGCTGGATGACCACTGGGGCGAGTTTCTTGCGGAGAACAAATTCCTGGTAGGACTTTCAATCGACGGGCCGCAAAAGCTCCATGACCGCTATCGAGTGGACAAGGGAGGCCGGCCGACTTTCACTCGCGTCATGCGCGGTCTTGGGTATCTGAAGAAGCATGGCGTGGAGTTCAATACGCTGACGGTGCTCCAACGCCACAACTCGCACTACCCGCTCGAGGTCTATCGATTTCTAAGAGAGCACGGCAGCGGCTTCATGCAATTTATTCCCGTCGTCGAAAGAACCTCCAGAACACCGGGCCCCAACGGCCTTCTTCTGATCGGTCCCGGAGCGGACGGGCCCGCGAAGGTCTCCGAGTGGTCCGTCGAGCCGCTCCAGTACGGCAAATTCCTCTGCGCGATTTTCGATGAGTGGGTGCGCAATGATGTCGGCCGGTGCTTCGTGCAGATATTCGACGTTGCGCTTGAAAGCTGGATGGGTTATCCGGCCAGCCTCTGCGTTTTTCGCGAGACCTGCGGCGCGGCGCTCGCCATCGAGCACAACGGTGACCTCTACTCCTGTGACCATTTCGTTTACCCGGAAAACCGGCTGGGCAACATTATGGAAAGCCCTTTGGCCGCGCTGGTCAATTCCCCCCAGCAGCGCAAATTCGGACTCGACAAGCGCGACACGCTGCCTCGCTACTGCCGTGAATGCGAAGTGCGTTTTGCCTGCAATGGCGAATGCCCCAAGCACCGCTTCATCCGCACGCCCGAGGGCGAGCCGGGCCTCAATTACCTCTGCCCGGGCTACAAAATGTTTTTCAAACACATCGATCCTTACATGAAGTTCATGGCCGGTGAGCTCCGCGAGGGCCGCGCACCGGCCAACGTGATGAACTGGGTCCGTATGCGCGATCTGCAAGCCTCCCGCAATGGATCGCCCGGAAGAAACGATCCCTGCCCCTGCGGTAGCGGAAGGAAATACAAAAAATGCTGCGGAACCCCCGGCGGTCAAGCCTGACCATTGTTTGCATGGAAGGCCGACGCGGGCTTATCAATAAGGTGCTGCAAGTCTGACCTGATGTGTATGGCGGAGAGGCAGGGATTTGAACCCTGGGTACAGGTTTTCGCCCGTACAACGGTTTAGCAAACCGCCGCCTTAAGCCACTCGGCCACCTCTCCGTTGTGATGTCGGTTCATTTTAACCTGCACTACCCGCGTGTGGCTAGTCAAAAAGCCCTGCCCTTATTTGCCACGCCTGACCCCAGCTTCATGCCTGAAGCCGCAGCCTGCGAACTGAAGATGGTCTAACTCTTCCGCGGCGTGTTTGAACCGTCGCACCTTGAACATGCTGCTGAAAAGACAGGATTGTCTGAGGGAAGCGAAGCATCTCTGGATTTCTCTGAAAATAAATACATGGATCGTTCGCTCCCACCACGATGACAAGCACAAAATCTGTCTTTAGCAAACTGTCAAGCAGGCGTTGAGATTAACCGGGCAAACCGTTCAGGATCGCTCGCCAACTGCCGGGAATACGCCGCCGCCTGCTGGAAGGTATAGACCAACTGATCACCCGCCCGCAGATCGAAAACCGGTCCGGTTCGGGCGGCCGCATCGGAGGCGCGGCCTTTATTCCACGAAGCATCCAGTTTTTCGAGCAGGCGTTGGTCGCGCTCTGCGATGGTTCGAATCAGTGCCGCCGCCGACTCCGCCGTACGCTCCGGTTTCGCGGCTTCCTCTGCAAGGACGGTGATGCGCCAGAAGACGTGCTCCAGATATTCCACCGCGAGCCGGAAGGTCAGAAAGTCATCGAAATGGTCCCGCACCTGCGCTTCACTGAAGACAAGCTGGCTGAGCAGCCGCCGGAATGGCGGTGCGTTGAGCATGCCGGATTGTGCCGCCGCTTTCATCTCGTCATCGCTCCTCCAGGGAACCGGGAGCACAGGCTGCATCCATGCGGGCGAGCAAGACCTCTGATTCGGCGTGATCTCGTAAAGCGTTGTAAAAATATCCGACCAATTGTCGTCCCATCTGGCCTGATAGAATTTCTCAACAAAGCGTCGAAAAGCGGACGAACGCGCGACGGCGCTGCCTTCATTCAAAGCCACCCCTGCGTAAGCAAACGTGTCCCAGAGCGATCCTTGGATATATCGCGACGGCACCCAGTTGGTGACGATTACGCCCAGCGCGCGCGGGCTCTCGATGCGCCTGTAAGCGTCTGCATAGGCATCGATGTTACGCAGGGCGTTGGCGCCGGCCCGCGGTCCCCAGCGGCAGGAGATGATCGCCGG
This sequence comes from Terriglobia bacterium, assembly GCA_035652895.1. Taxonomy (GTDB): domain Bacteria; phylum Acidobacteriota; class Terriglobia; order UBA7540; family UBA7540; genus SCRD01. The sequence continues at coordinate 20,904 of DASRCX010000044.1, read as the reverse complement.
TGCGCCGATGGCCCTGAGTCCTGTGTCGATAATCTTGCGCGCCGCCTGCTCAAGCGGTCGCGGATCGGTTACATAGTATTGCCAGTCCATCACGATGATGTCTTTGTTGAGGCGCGGAAGGACACCGGGTTGTTTGTGCGGTACATAATCGCCCCAGACGATCAATTCCTTCCCGAGCCCGCGCGCAATCTCGTCAAGCGAATTCAGGTACTCGGCCCAGATTTCATCGCGGCTTTTTTCCCTGAGCGCTTCGCGGGAAAGTTCAGAACCGCCCCAGTTGACTTCATCGCAGCCGCCGTGAAAATAGCGCGAGGGAAAAATCTCCGCCACTTCGCGGTAGAGGTCTGAGAAAAGCTTCAGAGTTTCCGGAGCCACGGGACACACGGCGGAGAAATTGCTGCGCCCACTCTCGACAGCGTCCGCCAGGTGCGCGTATTGCGGCACTGCGGTGATGTAGTGCGTGTGGCCGAAGGATTCAACTTCAGGAATCAATTCCACGCCGCGCTCCTGCGCGTAACGGGCGAGGTCGCGGGCCTGGTCATGCGTCAGACCGTTCTTGTGAGTGATCAGTTCCGGATGGCTTTTAAAACGGATGGCGCAACCCTGATCATCGGCCAGCGAGATCAGATAAGCATTCATGTTCCATTCACGGCAGAAGTCGATGGCGCGTCGGTAGTACGAAGGGTCTTCGGGGACGCGCCCGGCATCCGCCATCAGGCCATATAAACGCCCCGTCGTTGCTGCCTTTTCTGCCGGAGTCCCCTGTGCTGAAGCATGATTCGTGATTCCCTGCGCTGCTCCTTCTCGCCCCATCTGTTCCGCCAGCAGCTTTTAGCCTGCAATGCCAGCGATCCCGCTGGCAAGAAAGTCGCGTCGCGTTTGCATTCCGTTGCCGTCTCGGTTGTGTGTAAGCAAGATACCCTCCTTCGTCATGGCATCTTACCGCAGACGTCAATATCGAAACGGAATTTTACGCAGCAGGGCTGATAGGGCAGCGCACGAATCCTGCCTGACATCAAGTCTCGAATGGGGTTGAAGTGATCACGTGAAGAAGACAAAGTGAAAGAGTCCGGCTATCACAGAAACATCGCCTGTCGCGGCCGCCGGACAGCCAGGGACGCCAGTCGATGAAGATTCTTTATTCAGCAAGCGGGGAATCGGCTGCACTGGCCTGCGTCGTAGAATTCTGCCGTATCACGCCCGATTGATCCACGTAATAGGAATTCGTCCCCGTCGTCCCGCGGCTGATGGGATCGGCGTTGATCGTGTACGTCATGATTTGCCCATTGATGATTGTTCCGGGCGAATAGGTGAAGATGTATCCGCTCTTTGAGGATGTCATGGCAGCGGGACCGCCTGCAGCCGTGCCGGACAGCACATCATCAACGATCCCGGCATGAGTAATGTCCGCGGTGGCCCCGGCGGGGGGAGGCCCGAGGTAACCCAGGGTTGCGCTATAACCTTTATCGTAGGTTGCTGCGTAGTTGAATTCCGCAGTGTTAAGCGTGCGTAATGACCCAACGGCAGAGGCCTGATTCGCTGCCACTTTCGAACGCATGAAGTTCGGAATGGCAATCGCCGCGATGATCAGAATGATCGCGATAACGATCAACAGCTCAATAAGGGAGAAGCCTTGAGATAAAGTTTCTCGTCTCATCTCCAGCAACTTGCTGCGACCAGGAAAAGAGAATTCGAACTCGCTCCACAACAGTGAATTAGCACCTTCGATGCCATATCGGTCGATCATTAAGACGGCTTTAACTTCGGGCAAGCCTTGGATATTTAAAGGATTGTCGCGAGTTCGTCAGCCGCGGCCCACTTGGAGCCTGTTCCTGCGTCTTGGGGTTGCCTCAAAGTGTCAAGCGTTTCGACGCTTTCTGTCACATCTGCCGGTGGAGTTTCTCTTTGGCTAAGCGCTGTGAGTGACCCAGAGGAGTGCAGAGTGAATGGTGGAACTCCCCGCTCAGGGATCGTCGGCTGCCCAAATCTCTCTGCGTCCGTGTATAGCAGGCAGGCGTGGCGGACACGATGTCGGGGCGCCTTGCATTAAATTCAGCAAGGCGAAGACCCCTGATCGAGAAGCGGCAGCGAGTGTTGAGAGAACAGACGCCTGTTCACAGCGATAAATTGTCAGTTGGGTATTATTCGCATTATAACCTATCCGATAGCGATTTCTAGTTACCCATTTCTTTTGTTTGACATATCTTTCGATTTGACATATTGTTGATTTGTTGGGTAAGTGGTGGGCTCTTTAGGAAGTTCGTTCCTCTGTGCAAATGACGCGGATTGCCGAGGAAAATCTGGTTTCAACGGAGGTTGCCCCGATGGACCCGCGACGCAAATACTCTCTTGTCACAGGAATCCTGCTTTCAGTTCTATTCGCTTTAGCCGCCCCGGCGCTGCCGAAGGCGAAGCAGGCCAAGCTGAGAATTCAAGTCAAGCCCAGGCAGGCATATGTCTTTGTTGACGGCGCCGCCATTAAGGAAGGTAATTGCCTTCGCGATCACTTCTGCACAATCTGGGTCGATCCGGGCCAGCACACGATCACCGTACGAAATTACGGTTATGCGCCGGAGTCTCGAACAGTAAACCTTGAAGCGGGCAAAGTTACCAAACTCGATATCGCACTGAAGCCGGAGGGTTCCGCGGTCGAGGGACCTTGGGGAAGAATCCAGATTAAAGGACCTCCGCACGCAGCGGTTTTGCTGAACGGTAAAAGCCCGGATTTCTTTGTGGGGCATGTCGATGAGTTTGATAACAGTTTTATCTGGCAGCAGCAACTGCTTGTTCATCCGGGAACCTATCAGGTGACGGTGACTTGGTTTGGCAAGGACATCTGGTCCGGACCGGTGACCGTGCAAGCTAACGAAAAGGTCGTCATTAAGATCCATCAGAATGGGGCCACGAAAACCAAGAAGGCACCGAAGCTCGCTAAACTGACGTCGCCCCTGCCACGCTTCAAAGCAGGCATTTCGACGACGACCGTCGCAGTTGCTCCAACCAAAGGGGAATTCTCCGCCAATCCCACGAGCATCAAATGCGGCGAGTCCAGCCAGCTTAGCTGGTCGTCAACCGACGCCGTGGAAAACGAAATCAGCGGAATCGGGAAAGTGGGCGCCAGCGGCAACCAGTCCGTCACGCCCAAGCAGACGACAACTTATGACTTCACTGCAGCCGGACCCGGCGGCATCGTCAAGCAAAGCGCCACGGTCAATGTTGATTCAGCCATTCAGGCTTCGATTTCGATCAGCCCCAGCGAGGTCCGTTACCACAAGGTGGGCGATCAGGTTGTTGAGCAGGGATCGGCAACACTTTCATGGTCCACGACGAATGCACAATCGGTTTCGATTGATCCGATCGGTACGGTTGACGCAAGCGGAAGCAGAACGCTCACGCCGACACCCAAACAGACCGGTTACGGCCCTGTGGACGAGACCGATACTTATACTTTGCATGCTACAAACGAGTGCGGCGGCTCTGAGACTCAGACTGCTACGCTGCACATCGTTGGGCTGATCGAGCGGGCGCATGTGAAAGTTGAATTGACGAGCATCTTCTTCCCGACCAATTGGCCCAACAGACACCATCGCAACGACGGCCTGTTGCGCAGCCAGAAAGAAGCATTGGACAAGCTGGCGCAGACCTTCATCGATCATCATCAGGCCGAGCCGGATTCACGCCTGGTGCTTGAGGCTCACGCTGACCGGCGGGGCTCGAAGCGTTACAATCAGGAACTTTCTGAATGGCGTGCTGACATCGTGAAGAACTACCTCGTCAGTAAGGGTGTTCCTGCGGACCTGATCGACATCAAGGCTTTCGGCAAAACTCAGAACCTCAGCTTGAGCGAAGTGAAGCAGCTTGAGGGTGAGAACCCGAACAAGCCTGCAACCATCCGCCGCTGGGTCGACGAAGTGCTTGCGCACAACCGTCGCGTGGATACGGTCCTGATGCCGGATAACCTGCGGTCAACACCGATCTATCCGTACAACGCTCCTGATGTGACGATCATCCACATGAGGCCGATGCCTTCGCTCAAGCGCGTAAGGGCCGCAGAATAGCGAACGCACGGTCCGGGAAATCCACAAGTGCCCTGCCGTTTGGTGAGGACGGCAGGGCACTTTATTTTTCACGGGGGACCAAGAAGCGGGCACGTGAAGGAGAAATGCTCTTTGAGGAGAAGAAACAAATGCGGCTCATTGTGGCTCTGCGACCGGCTGCTCACTCTTCATTCCTGACCGCCGTTCCCGCCGCCATGCCCGATCTCCTCTTCCAGGGCGTTGGAGAAGCGGATTGATCAGGACCAGGAGCAAACCCAAAGCAAGGACGGCCAGTTCGATGGTCTTCCCTGCGACCAGCCAAACGTCGGCGTGCTGGTGAATTATGGTCCACCATTGTCGCCACCCAAAGACGAGGCCGATCATTAGTAGAATGGCCCCTCCCAGATAAAGCGCAAGGAAGGCCAGCCAGATTACGGCTGCGGTGAGATCGTGGCGAAATTGTTCACTGCGCGGCATGTCTTTCAGCTCATCGTCCAGGCTCGGCATTCTGCGGCGACCTGGTTCATCTTCGCATTCCAGTTCCTCGCACCGGTTTCCTTATCCCTGTATTCGTCAGACTTGTGTCTGAACTTGAGTGCTGTTTGCGCTGTCTGAGATGCCTCAACCATTTTTATGTGGTATACGTTCTTAGAGGGCAGTTCATCCGCCAGAATTCAGAGTGATGGGAGGAAGTACGATGCGCCGACTTTACCGAACCCGAGTCTCGAGCTTTCGCGGCGCTGCGTCTGCAGCGGACAGTCGGCGGCTGCCTGGTTCCTTCTTATGCTCGATCTTCATGTTTTCATTGCTGACTGCGCTGCCTGCACGCTGCGGCAACTCCGCATTGCCGTCGGGACCCCAAGCCCGTCCTGCGTCGTCGAGTTTTCAATTGCGGAGCGCGGCATTCAAAGAAGGAGAAGCCATTCCCGCGCAATTCACTTGCGAAGGAGCGGACATCTCTCCGCCGCTCGAGTGGGCAAATGTTCCAAGCGGAACGCGCAGCCTGGCGCTGATTATGGAAGACCCCGACGCACCCGCCGGCGTCTGGACTCACTGGGTTGTTTACAACCTTCCTGCAGGGATGAAGTCAATGAATGCGAACTTACCCAAGCGCCCCAATCTCCCGGGCGGTGGATTGCAGGGAACCAACAGCTTCGGACGCACGGGTTATGGGGGACCGTGCCCGCCTCCCGGCGACGCGCACCGCTATTACTTCCACCTTTATGCACTCGATTCCACGCTGAACCTGCAACCTGGCGCGCAGAAAGAAGAAGCATTGGCAGCGATGAAGGGGCACATTCTGGGTGAGGCGCAATTGATGGGCCGATTCAAGCGCTGAAAAATGCAGCAGGGCGACGGGATGCACTTTTTGCGCGGTGTGCGGGAAAAGAGCAATTTTGTCATGAGACGAAATTCTCGAAGCCGCAGAATTTAATTAACAACATTATTATCAATAACTTACAAAATTCACTTTTCTGATTTTGCAAAATCCCATTTGTCTCATGTGGAAAGTTTTTCGGAAGTCTAGCCTACGTTACAACCCCCAAGCAGGCCCCGGTCCCGTACGGCTTGCGGCAGCCCGCCACAAGTTCCTGACGGCGGATTTATAACGCAAAAAAGCTCACAAAGGCAATTATGCAAAAGAGCAGCGTCTTGCTGGTGCGCATCTTCGAGTGCGGTAGCGAAGCCGCCGCTTTAACGAAGGCGGGGGCAGGCGTTCCCGCACTCCAAGGCCCCTGACGCGACGATACAGGGTGCCACGGCAGCGATTCTATGCCGTGGGCTTGGTTTGTCGTGCATCAAGATTCCCACGGCACAAACCCGGTGCCGCGGCCACCTACATCAAGACTCCCAAAGCACAAACCCAATGTCGTGGCTACCTCGCTTTTACACACTCAAATTTACGCCACCTTATGGGAAAAGGTATTGACGAGAATGTTTCGTGGTGATAAGGTCCTCGCTAATTTCTAATTTCAGCGGTCGGAGGTGAACCGTGAGACCCAAAGACCCAAGATCACTCTCTGCTTTAAACTTTTCGTTGGCACTCTTGCCGCAGTAGCTCTAAACGTCCCGCTTAAGGCTCAATGCACTGTGGGGCAAGATGCCTGCTGTATGTATTTGGTCCAGGAAACCATTACTTGCCCGACGGGCTCCTGTTCATTCTCGGTGTGCGACGGCGGGTACCAATACGGGGCTGAAAACGCGTCGAGCGAGTGTGTTGTTTGCGGGTGCGGCATTTTCGAAAGCTACTATTTCACGGGTGGAACCTGCTACCTTGCATCCCTGGCGAAGCCGATCCGGCCGGCCGAGTACCAGCCGCCGCTCTATGCCTATGTCCGTGGCTGTGACGGGAACTACGCGCTCACCGAGATAAGCGCTGGCGGATAAGGGCCCTGCCTTCGTAGTAGGTCTATGGAAAGATGTTCCACGCTGAGCAGCGCCGCGGCGTTGCAGCCGGAAGAAGGAGGCGAAAAGTCATGGTTCCTCGAGAGCGGTTAGCTGTCATCTTTATGCCGGTCCTCATGGCTATTTCCCTCGCGGTGGGAAGCTCGAGCGCCCGAGGACAAGAAGCAAGACCGGAAAAACGGACCGAGGTCCAAAGCGAGCCTCTGCCGGCGCAGGAATTGCAACCGGCAGGGACGGTAGAGTTCAACATCGCGGGGCCTGGGGTGGTCGAAAGCGGTGTTCAGTGTGACGCCAATGGCAACGCCTACTTCAATTCATCTCCCGACATACAGCTTGCCATTGAGGGGATTCACACGGGCAACCGCCCCCCGCTCACGAAGCTTTCGATTGATTCCCATGGTACGACGGTCTTCGAGTACCCTCCATTGCTAGACTACACGTCGCACAATCATATGGGTTTTTACGTCAGCCCGCGCGGCGACGTCTACAGCCTGGTGCAGGCCTGCCCTTACAAGGATGGTTGCAGGCCTCCGCGCTTCCCGGTTAATCTTGTTGTCAAATACAACCACGATGGCTCAGTGGATTCCGTCATCAAAATTGAGCCGCCCTCTGGTGCGCACTTATATGCCTACAAATTTGCAGCTTTCCTCGATGGGAACTTCCTGATAACGGGGATCGAGGATGTCGAAGCAGAGGGAAAAAGTGGTTCCAGACCTTTTACGGGAATCTTCGGCCGCGGTGGCAGCTACATAGGACCCGTCGTGCTGCCGAATGACGTGGCTCCGCCGGAAGGCATGCCAAAGCCGATGGTGGTGAAGAGTGGCAAGCCCTATGGGACTCAGGGGCCCGGAAAAGCGACGAATCACCCGAGAGAGCTCAAGCCCGGAAGCCTATGGGCACCGGAGATCATCGGGAGCCTGATGGCGGGCAGTCTGGACGGCAATATCTACCTGCTCCGCGCGGGAAGCCCGGCCCGCCTCTATGCCATCTCCTCCGACGGCAGGGTTGTGGGCGAGCATCTCGTCAGGCCGCCCAAGCCCGACATGTGGCCGATGCAGGTAAGCCCTACGAATGAGGGGAGGCTATTCGTAGAGTTCTCGCAGGCGCCGACTGGGCCCCGCAACCCGCAAATTGGCAGCGCTTTTGCGTTGGTTGATCCTCAGACCGGCAAAATTATCGAGACGTACGACGCACCGTCCAAAGCCGGCATTCCGGCCTGTATGGATCCCGAGGATGAGTTGCTGTTTCTGCGGTCTGACAAGTCCGGGCGGCTGGAAATTGCGAAGTATGTAGCTCAGTAGAGCGCGTAGCCACGGCACCGGGTTTGTGCCGTGGGAATTTTGATGCACGACAAAGCAAGCCCACGGCATAGAATCGCTGCCGTGGCTACTGACTTTTCAAGATCCTCGCCCCACGGCGACACAAATCGCCGCGGGGAATTCATGTCACCTCCATGGCGGGGTGAACGCCCCGGTCCATTCACGTAATCGCGCGGCGTTTTGTTTTGTGGGGCGCTCCCTTTCCCAAGCGGCCTCGGCGGGGTAAACCCGCTGGTACGATGTGCTGTCAATCGGGTGTATGCTAGCCGGTTACCGGTGCGCGCCGTGAGAAGCGCGTCATGGAAAACTGTACCGAGTAAAAGCGGCCCGCACCGGAGATCGCAAATCAACCACGTTTGTCCCAAAACGAGAAACGCGAAGGAGAAGTCATTCATGGCAAAGAACCGTTTTTCACGCCGGGAATTTATTCGAACTTCAGCGGGGGCCGGCATGGCGTTTGGCGTGCCGCCCGAATGGCTGGCTGCGGGCGGAGCGGGCGTGCCGCCACAGGTTTCATCCAGTGACCGCGTGCGCTTTGGCATGATCGGCATCGGGATGGAAGGCTCTGGCGTGTTGGCGACTTCGATCGGCCTTCCCGGCGTCGAATGCGCGGCGGCGTGCGACCTCTATGACGGGCGGCACACGCTGGCCAACGAAATTATCAGCGGCGCGACGGGCAAGACCGTTCCCACCACCCGTCACTATGAGGAACTGCTCGACAACAAGGAGATCGATTGCGTTGTTGTGGCCGTTCCCGATCACTGGCACGCCAGGATCATCGTGGACGCCTGCAACGCCGGCAAGGACGTCTATTGCGAAAAGCCCATGACGCACAAAGTGGAAGAAGGATTTGAGATTATCGAGGCGGCCCAGAAGAACAATCGCATCGTGCAGATCGGGAGCCAGCGGCGGAGTTCCATCAACTTCGCTCGAGCGAAGGAACTGATCGCCCAGGGCGCCATCGGCGATGTGTTTTTTGTGGAAGGCATCCTGGGACGCAATTCTCCCTGCGGCGCGTGGGTGTATCCGCCTCCGCCGGACCTTTCTCCGGAAAACCTTGACTGGGACAAGTGGCTGGGTGACGCGCCGAAGCGGCCGTTTGATCCCGTCCGCTTTGCGCGCTGGCGCGCCTATCAGGACTACGGCGAAGGCTTGCCGGGCGACCTTTATGTCCACACGCTGACGGGCATTCACTACGTGATGGGAATCGATTCGCCGCCCCAGCGCGCGCAGAGTTATGGCGGGCTGTTCTACTGGAAAGATGGGCGCGACTTTCCCGACTTGATGACCACGATCTATGAGTATCCCAACCTTCGCGTGGCCGTGCTGATGACGCTGATGACCGATCAGACGGAGGTGACACGCTTCCTCGGCACGCGAGGAATCATCGAAGTCACCAACGACGGTGACCACCTGACCATAACGCCGCAGGACGGCAAAGACCATGATCCGTGCTACTACATCTCGAGTTATCCGCAGAAGATGAGAAGCGCCTACGAGGCGGAGTGGCACAGGAAGAACGATCCGAAAATGGGAACGTCGAAACCCGTCGAGACAGGCGCAACGTACGAGTATCCACCGGGGTACAGTGAATTCCAGAACCATTTGTGGAATTTCTTTGAGTCGGTGCGCACGCGCAAGCCTTCCGTGGAAGACGCCGTCTTTGGCAACAACACCTCCATCGGCTGCCATATGGCGAATTACTCCTACTTCAATCGCACCGCCGCCGTGTGGAATGCTGCGAAGAGAACAATTACCGCGTAGCCGGGTAGGCCCTCGTCTTGACCTTTAAAAACAACCGTGTAGCCACGGCACCGGGTTTGTGCCGTGGGAATTTTGACGCACGATAAACCAAACCCACGGCGTAGAATCGATGCCGCGGCTACCCGTTCATCATCGCCGTCTCAACGGCCTTGCTCAAGGCGGCAGCTTCGCGGCCGCACTCCAAGATAAGCGCGTAGCCACGGCACCGTCGTTGTGCCGTGGGTGGTTCGACAAACAAAAGACCCACGGCAGGAAAGGCGCTGCCGTGGCTACCCGTATCGTCGCTGATAAACCCAGCGCTGCGAGTCCAGCAAGTGTTAAGCTATGCACAGGATGCGCACAACTCCTACCCACAATGAAGTTCTTGAAGTTTTCCGAAAACAGCCTGAGAAGACTTTTCGCATTCGCGAACTTGTACGCGCGCTCGGGTTGCGTTCCAGCCAGGCCCGCGATCTGAGGACCGTGTTGCGGGACCTTTCAAAAAGCCGCAAGATCTGGGAATCGAAAAAGAGCCATTTCACCTTGTCGCTGGAGCCCAAAACCAGGAGGGAACCACGCGGCCGCCCGGCGGAGGCTCAGCGCCAGCCCGTCCGGCACGGGCGGCCTCAAGAACGCCGAGTACCGGCGGCGTCGCCCAGACCTGCCGCAAACAACATCGTGATGGGACGGCTTGTGGGGCATCGCGACGGGTACGGGTTTGTCGTGCCCGACAAGCCCCTTGAAGGAACGGACCAGGACATATTCATCCCGCCCGGAGCCATGGGGCCGGCGTTGCATGGCGACCGCGTTGAAGTGCAGGTGGTCCGATCACGCCCGGACTGGCGCGCGCGATTCGGCCGCGGGGAGAAACCCGGTTCACGCGTTGAAGGGCGGATCCTCAGGGTGGTGGAACACGCCCAGAAGACCGTGGTGGGCGAGTTTCGAATCGGCACGCGTGGAAATTACGTTGTGCCATTCGACCGCCGAATCCCCCACGAGATACTCATTCCCAGCGGCCGTGAATGGCCTCCGGAAGAGCGCGCCCGCCACCGGCAGTTTGGCGGAGAGTCCGAAGGCAAGCGGAAACGCCGCGCACGGCAGGAGGCCGACGTCCGCGAACTGGCTGGCATGGTCGTTGATGTCGAATTAACGGAATTTCCCAGGCCCGGCGCGCAACCACGCGGACGCGTCATCGAGATCCTCGGCCGGCGTGACGACTTCGGCGTGGATGTGGAGATCATGATCCGCAAGCACCACCTTCCGCACCGCTTTCCGGAAGACGTGCTGGCGGAGGCCGAGGATGCACCGCAATTCATATCCGAAGCTGAACACCGGGGACGGCGCGATTTCCGCTCGCTTCCCATCGTGACTATCGACGGTGAAACGGCCAAAGACTTTGACGATGCCGTGTACGTTGAACGGCTGGACAACGGGCATTACCTGTTGCATGTTCACATCGCTGACGTCGCGCATTACGTCCAGCCCGGAACGGCCCTCGATCGTGAGGCCCGGCTGCGCGGCAACTCCGTCTATTTTCCTGATCGCGCCGTTCCCATGCTTCCGCTCGAACTCTCAAACGGCATTTGCAGCCTGAATCCCTACGTGGACCGCCTGGTGATGTCAGCGCTGATGGAAATCGACCGGCAAGGCCACATTGTGCGGTACGAACTTACGCCCGGCATCATCCACAGCGCGGAACGGATGACCTACACAGCCGTCCGCGACATTCTGGTCGGAGAGCCCGGCGCGTGCCGGGAATACGGCGCGCTTGTGCCGAACTTCAAGCTGATGGAAGAACTGGCGCTGATACTGATCAGGCGCCGCCGGGAGCGCGGCTCGATCGATTTTGACCTGCCCGAACCCGAAATCATGTTTGACGAAACGGGGCGCATGATCGGCGTCACGCGCTCGGAGCGAAATATCGCGCACAGGATCATCGAAGAATTCATGCTGGCCGCCAACGAAACGGTAGCGGGTTACCTTGAGCGCCAGGGCGTGCCGTCGCTCTACCGCGTCCACGAAAAGCCGGACCCGAAAAAGGTCCTCGAGTTCGAGGAAATTGCCTCTACATTTGGTTATTCACTGGGGATCAAACTGCCTGCGCGGCAGGGTCTGCGAATTCGCGGACGGGACGAGCGTGACCGGCATCCCAGGCTCCACGAGCAACTGGAAAAAATCGAACTGGAGATCACGCCCCGGCATTACCAGAACCTGACACGGCGCATTGAAGGCAAGCCTGAGGAGCGCATACTTTCCTACCTTATGCTGCGCTCGCTGAAACAGGCGCGCTACTCGGAAGAGAATCTTGGCCACTTTGCGCTGGCCACGAAAACCTACACGCACTTCACCTCGCCTATCCGTCGGTATCCGGACCTGATTGTCCATCGCATCCTGAAAGCCGTGCTTCATCAGGAGAAGCGTGGCCACGGAGGGGATGGCGGCGGGAAATGGATGACGGCCGAAACGATTTCCCGCCGCGCGACATCGCACCGCCCGGCGCTTCAACCGCCCGTCAGCCCCGAAGAGTTGCAGGCGATTGCGATTGAGACCTCCGAATCTGAGCGGCGCGCGCAGGACGCCGAGCGCGAACTGCTTGACCTGAAGAAATCCGCATTTATGGCCCAGCACCTTGGCGACGAATTCGACGCATTGATTATTTCGCTTACCAAACACGGATTTTTCGTGGAGCTGATTGACCTGTTTGTCGAAGGATTTGTGCCGCTCGAGACCCTGGAAGACGATCGCTACGTTTACCGGGAGAGCCTTCGTGCCGTAGTGGGCTTTCATAGCCGGAAAGCTTACCATCTGGGTGATCGAATCCGTGTCCGCCTCGACCGCGTTGACGCCGTGGAAAATAGAATGGAATTTTCCGTAGTGCGCTGATTCGCGAATGCGGGATTTTCCGGCCCTGACCGGTCGAAAACGGATGTGCTGAAAGGCCACTGGAAATTCGGTTTAAGCCAGGTATGAATTCCAGAGAACATTATCCCCTGCCGGCACGTAATGTTGAATAGGCGTTCCTGCCTCCGGGAGGCTGTCCCGGAATCTCCTCCGACAAGGAGAAAAAACCATGACGACCGGGGAACCCAAGTTAAAATCAAAGTATTTGATGGCACTGGCGGCAACATTTCTGGCGTTTTCAACCGCGGCGGCAGCGGCGGAGGGGCGATTCGAACGGACTCTTCAGGTAACGGGCCCTGTGGACCTTACCGTGCAGACGGGTGCGGGCACTGTTACTGTGCGGACCGGGGATGCATCCAAGGTCGAGGTCCGAGGAACCATCCGGGCGTGGGGAGGGCTGTTCTCCGAGGACGAGGCCCGGAAGAGGGTGAGCTATATCGAGTCGCATCCTCCCATCGAACAGAACGGGAACGTCATCAGGATCGGGAAGGCCGGCGATTCACATATGCAGCGCAACCTGACGATAAGCTACGACCTTGTGGTCCCACCGAATACAAAGCTCACTTCGAAAACCGGATCAGGGAACCAGACCATTGACGGAATTTCAGGCCCGCTTGAAGCGTCCATCGGTTCCGGGGACATCAAGGCGTCAAACATCGCGAGCAGTGTTCAGGCGTCAACGGGTTCCGGGCAGGTTGTGCTGGTTTCGATAGCGAAAGACGTGCGGGTGACCACGGGCAGCGGGGGAGTCCATGCAACCGGGATCGGCGGAAACGTTAGGGCATCCACCGGCAGCGGCGAAGTGACCATCGAGGAGGCCGGCGCGGGCGACGTGCACGTCAACACCGCATCAGGAAATATCGTGCTGAAAAAGGTGCGGGGGTTGGTGCAGGCCAAGACCGCAAGCGGGTCGATTACAGCGGAGGGCGGCGGGCAATCTCCGTGGTACCTGGAAACTGTGTCCGGCAACGTTTCCGTTCGCGTCCCTCCCAATCTGGGCTTCGACTTGCACGCGCACACGGTTTCAGGAAGCATCTCCACCAACCGTCCATTAACTCTCCAGGGGGCCATCAGCAAGCGCGAAATTAACGGGAAAGCAGGAAGCGGCGGATTCCTGCTGGACGTCAGCACGGTCTCCGGCAATATCAACATCGACTGGGTAGCCTGAAGAAAGGACTCGCGCACGACGCTAACCCCTCCCGCGTTTGACTTCATTCGCGCTGCGGCGTAGCATTTTGTTATGGCTTCCAACCGAGGCGGGCAAGATGCGCTGGAAGTGGACTGTCCCTGCTGCGGAGCGCGCCTGAAAATCGACGTTTTGCTGCGCAAAGTGATCTGGCACGGGCAGCCGCCCAGGAAAACCACGGTCCCGGACATAGGCCATTCTGCGCAATTGCTTGAACAGGAAAGGGCTCGGCGCGAGGCCTTGTTTCAAAAGAGCGCCGAAGAAGAAAAATCCAAGGCCGAACTGCTCGAAAAGAAGTTCGAAGAAGCCCTCAAAAGGTCCAAGGACGAACCCATAACTCGCCCTCACCGTGATTTTGATCTCGACTAGCAAAAGGAGAGAGTCAAGCGACGGCCCTGCAGGGCCGCCAGCCAACACCATCAGAAGACACACCCTCTTTTGCTTGCGCGTTGAACCCTTCCGAAAAGCTGTGTTAGGATGCGACGTTGTCCCAATGTCTGAACAGGGTGAATCAGCAATCCGTGAAATTCAGAGGAGTTTCTCGTGAAAATCTACGACGGTGAGAACATCCGCAACGTTGCTCTGCTGGGGCACGCTGATACGGGAAAGACGCAGCTTACATCTTCCATGCTTTATACGGCGGGGATGACCACCCGACTGGGCAAAGTGGACGAAGGCACCTCTGTGACCGATTACGATGAGGAAGAGATTGAACGCGGATTTTCCATCAGCGCCGCCCTGGCCTATGCCGAATGGAACGGGACCAAGATCAATCTGATTGACACGCCCGGCTTCAACATTTTTCTTTACGAAGCCGAAGCCGCTCTTAAAGCCGCGGACTCGGCACTGGTTCTGGTGCATGCGGTCAGCGGCGTTGAGGTCCAGACGGAAAGGACCTGGGGGTTCTGCCAGAAATATAATCTGCCGCGGGCCCTGGTGATGAACCAGATGGACCGCGAGCGTGCGAGCTTTAATCGAACGCTGGGTGCACTGCATGAAGCCTTCGGGCGCTCCGTTGTTCCTGTTCAGCTCCCCATTGGCGAAGAAAAAGATTTTCGTGGCGTGATCGATCTGGTGAGGATGCGCGCCGCGCTCTATGAGAGCAATGGCTCCGGGAAGGCGAAAGACAGCGAGATTCCGGCGGAGTTGATGGAGGCCGCAACCCAGGCCCACGAGGATCTTGTCGAAATGGTTGCGGAAGGCAACGATCAGCTTTTGGAAGTGTTTTTTGACAAGGGCACGATTCCGGTTGAGAGCCTGGCTCCCGGGCTGCGGCAGGCCATCGCGGAAAACCGCCTCGTTCCCGTCCTTGTTTCCGCAGGTCTGCCGAATATCGGCAGCCAGAGCCTGCTGGACTTTATCGCCGAATATATGCCGGCGCCGACCGCGAAAGGGACGGTTGAAGGTCTCGATCACGAAGGCGGCAAGCCTGTGACGCGGAGAATTTCAAACGACGAACCTGTTTCGATTTTTGTCTTCAAAACGATTGCCGACCCTTTTGCCGGGAGGCTCAGCCTCTTCAAGGTGATGTCCGGCGTGGTCAAAACGGAAATGACGCTGCAGAACTTCAACCGCAGTGTGGCGGAGCGTCTGGCCCATATTGGAATACCGCAGGGCAAAGCCCAGAATCCTGTTCCGGAACTTCGCGCGGGCGACATCGGCGTGGTGGCGAAGCTGAAAGAGACCCTGACGGGCGATACGCTGGGCGACAAGAACGCCCCCATCATTTATCCTCCGGTGAAACTTGCGGAACCGGCCATTTCGTTTGCCATCGAGCCGAAATCGCGCGGTGATGAAGACAAACTTTCCACGGCGATCCACCGAATGCTCGAGGAAGACCTGCTCCTTCGCTTCTCGCGCGACGAGCAAACCAAGGAATTTCTGCTTTCCGGGTCCGGGCAGCAGCACGTCGAAGTCGCCGTCTCAAAACTCAAGCGGCGGTACAACGTCGAAGTCACGCTGAAGTCCCCCAAAATTCCTTACCGCGAAACGATCCGAGGCAAGGCGGATGCGCAGGGCAAATACAAGAAACAGACCGGCGGCCACGGCCAGTATGGCGATTGCAAGATCAAGATGGAACCTCTTCCGCGCGGCACCGGCTTCGAATTCGTCAATGAGATTTTCGGCGGTGCGATCCCAAGGAACTACATTCCAGCGGTCGAAAAGGGAATTCAGGAAGCAGCGGCGCGAGGTTTTCTGGCCGGCTATCCTGTGGTGGACTTTCGAGTGGTCCTCTATGACGGCTCGTACCACGAGGTCGATTCTTCCGAGCTTGCCTTCAAGATTGCGGGATCACTGGCTTTCAAGAAATGCATGGAGCAGGCCAAGCCCTGCCTGCTGGAACCGATCATGAACGTGGAGATCACCGTCCCTGAGAATTACTCGGGCGATATTATGGGCAACCTGACCAGCCGCCGCGGCCGAATCCAGGGAATGGAGCCGAAAGGCAATTCAACCGTCATCAAAGCCCAGGTCCCGCTGGCGGAAATGCTGACCTACGCTTCGGACCTGACATCCATGACGCAGGGCCGCGGCAGTTACACCATGGAGTTCTCGCATTATGACATCGTGCCCCAGCAGATTGCTGACAAGATCGTTGCCGAGGCCAGAGCGGCGGGTGTGGGCAAAGAAGAAGCGGAATAGCTCGAATCTGGGGAACCCTCCAGCGCGTGTCCTCCGCGGCTGTCAGTGGCAGGACGTATGAAGAAGCCGATCCTGGTTATGGCGCTCATGATGTGGCCGCTCCTCCTTGGGGCTTCGGCTTCCGCGCAGAAAATTCCCATCCTCCTTGATACCGATATCGGCACGGACATCGATGATGCGTTTGCTTTGGCGCTCATCGTGCGAAGCCCTGAACTGGAACTGCTGGGCGTCACGACGGTCAGCGGAGATACGCACGCCCGAGCACGACTGGCGGCGAAGCTTCTTTGGGAATCTGGATTGCGCACAATTCCGGTTGTTGCCGGCGAACCCGGCAGGCCGCTTCCGATCGAGCAGACACGATGGGCTGATGGCTTCAAAAGCCCGCAACTGCGGCAGGGTAGCGCTGTGGATTTCCTGGATTCGACGCTGCGGCACCGGCAGGGAAAGACTACGATTGTTGCGATCGGTCCGTTGACCAACATCGCCGCTCTGTTGCAGAAAGACCCCTCGATCACCAGCAAGATCAGCCGGATCGTCATGATGGGCGGGTCGATTCATCACGGCTACGGCGACGATCCATCTCCTGTCGCAGAATATAACATTGCATCGGATCCCGCCGCGGCGCAGAAGGTCTTCACCGCAGGCGTTTCAATTCTGATGGTCCCGCTGGATGTGACGGCCATGCTCCAGTTGCACGCCGCAGAGCGCCATCGCGTCTTTACCAGCCTCACGCCGATGACCGATGCGCTGGCCGTCCTTTACAATCTGTGGCACCAGCGGACGCCAACGCTGTTTGATCCCATGGCCGTGGCCATGGTGATCAATCCCGACCTCTGTCAAACCTCGCCATTGCACATTGGAGTCGATTCCAAAGGCTTCACCCGCGCCGTCAATAGCCAACCTCCCAACGCCACCGTCGCATTGCACACTGATCCCGCGAAATTCTTCGAGTTCTACTTGGCGCGCGTTGCGCCGAAACATAAATAAGTCTGTGCTTGCTCCAGCTTGTGGGAAGTCGCTTACTGATAAGCTGCAAGTTTCGCTTCAATCCGGTCGTGGATCCAGTGTGGGTCCCACCATTCGACAGGATCAACAAAAACTCCATCAACCAGGACTGAAAAGTGGAGGTGATCGCCGCCCGCGAGGCCCGTCTCTCCGCTGTGACCGATGATCTGCCCGCGCGTGACGTGCTCTCCAGGCTTGACGGCAATTGAACTGAGATGGCCATAGAGGGTCTGCAACCCACAGCCGTGGTCAATAAGGACCGCGTTGCCGTAAATCCCGAAATACTGGGCAAACACCACCACGCCGTCGTTGGCCGCGGGAACCGGTGCATGTTCGGTCGATGCCAGGTCGTATCCGAGGTGCGTTTCGTGGTCCACGACCTGGCCGTTGTAGAGATATGTGCGGTAATCGGCGAAATGGGCTTCAACTTTGGAATTGGGGTATCGCAAAAAAGCCTGGGTCCACAAAAATTCGGGAGCCGTCTTCTGTGAATATGCTTCCAGCAACTGCGACTGGATCAAGCGGAGACGCTGGTTGATCAGCAGATAATTCTTCAGAAGGCTTCCCTGATCGTGCAAGTCGGGGTTCCGGCTCATGATCGGGGGCACGACGCGCTGCATGAAGGCATCTGTCAGATTGATCCGGCCATCGCGGAACCTCTTCGGGAAGACCTTGTCATTAAAGCCGGAAACCGTCTCATTGCCGACGTCGTCACGCGCAATAATTCGCGCAGGAGTTTTTGGATCAGCGTTATAGGGATACGCGAACAGGCACAGCCGCGTATCAGGAAGCGATTTCTTTACTGGAAAACTTGGAAAGAAATATTGGCCCACCTGGATGCCGGATTCTGCCGTGCCCGGAGAAACCTTGAACAGAACCAGATCGCAGCCTCCCTGGTTCACATAAACCTGCGAGGTGAGGACCTCAATCCCGGGCGGATGGAACCGGACCGGGAGGTCGAGCCTGAGTTCGCTCTTTCCGCCGCGGAAGAAGCGGCCCCAGGAATCATTGGTCGCCACGATTTCAAGCGTTGCACGTCCTTCCTGCAAGTCGGGAATGCTCTGATGGCCGATCCGTGCTTTGAAGCTGCCGGCGTGTGGAGGCTGCTTCGCCCAGAACTTCCACCACGGCGGAACAGGGGCCTTGTGAATCTCGGTGGCTAGTGGGACCGAAAACGTGCGGTTGCCCTGCCGCACGGCGATGCTTACGTTTTTCAGAGAGTGCTTCTGGTCCACAACGGTAAATTCAATACTGGTCTGTGCACCGATCCCCCTGACCGGCGCGCTTAACTTGATGACGGGGGCCTCGCTGCTGAAAATCTTCCAGCCGAAGATCCCGACCGCAACGATGAAAACAAGAATGATAAGAACCCAGCCTTTGCCCAGCCCCGGATTCGGCTCGCGGTATGACTTCTTCAAAATCTTTTCCTCCTCGGATTGCCCATTCATGCTGCATTCAAAACTATACCATCCTCGAAAAGAAAGGCGTGAAGTCGGAGATGAAACGCGTTTCCATGAGACATGGAAAATCGCCTTTCCCACCGCGCCTGGTTGCCTTGGCAAGCTTCAATAGAACACCCTACAATGAGGCAGGCTCCTGCTCCCGGGAGGACCTCTCGATGGCTCACAATGATTTACTTCTGGACCTTCTCATCCTGTTCGGATTCGCCACTCTGATTGCAGTAATCGTGCGGCGAGCGCGCCAGTCAGCCATCGTGGCCTATCTGCTGACAGGCATCGTGGTGGGCCCCTCCGGACTTTCTCTGATTGCCAACCGGGGCGCCATCGAAACGATGGCCGAATTCGGCGTGGCGCTTCTGCTTTTCACCATTGGAATGGAGTTCTCGCTAAGCAGGATCGTCGCCATGCGCAGACTGGTGCTGGGTGCCGGAGGTCGCCAGGTCGTGCTGACGATAGCGGTCGTGCTCGGCCTGACCATCCTTGCAAATCACGACTGGCGGCAGGGAATTTACTGGGGATTTCTCGTAGCCGCCAGCAGCACGGCGATTGTCCTGAAGCTCCTCATGGAACGGGAAGAGATGGAGACCATCCACGGCCGCATTATTGTCGGCGTTCTGCTGTTTCAGGACCTCTGCGTAGTCCCCATGATGGCCGTCCTCCCGGCGCTCACGGCGCCTCCTGGCAAAATGGTATTGGCCGTTGTCTTCGCACTGACCAAGGTGATCGGGGCGGGGGCACTCATCCTTTTTGCGGCGCGGTTTTTCTTTCCGCTGTTATGGAGCCGCATCGTTGAAGTGCGCACCAGCGAGATCTTTATCATCGCCGTTATCTTTTTCAGTCTTGGGACAGCCTGGGCGTCCGCTTCGCTGGGACTGTCGCTGGCACTGGGTGCATTCATTGCAGGGATCGCTCTCTCAGAAACTTCCTATGCCTATCAGATCCATGCGGAAGTCCTTCCGTTTCGGGACAGTTTCAACAGCCTCTTCTTTATTTCGATAGGCATGCTGCTCGATTTAAAATTCGTCCATCAACATTGGGCCGCTGTACTGGGCATCGCCGCCCTGATTTTCGTGCTTAAAATGCTGACGGGCTTTTCTTCGGTCCTGTCGATGGGTTTCACGGCACGCAAATCGCTCCTGGCGGGCCTGAGCCTCGCGCAGGTAGGAGAGTTCAGCTTCATCCTGCTCCATCAGGGCGAGCGCCTGAATCTGGTTCCGGCGGGCGAGTATCAGATTTTTCTGGCCGCTGCCATTATCACGATGATGCTTACTCCGGCGGTTGTTCAGCTCTCGCCGCATATCGCCACGCATATGCCGGAAATGCAGCGCCTGAGGAGTATCTTCCCTGAGCCCGGCGAGATGGAACTCGAGAGTCAGGCTGCTCCCCTGCGCGACCATGTCATCATCTGCGGCTACGGCTTAAATGGGCGGATGCTGGCGCGGACCTTGCGCCGGCTTGGAATCGAGTACCTTGTTCTGGAGTTGGACCCGGCCATCGTCAGGCAGACAACAGCCGAGGGCGAATCGATCTTCTTCGGCGACAGTACGAAGGCCGACATTCTTGAAAAAGCCGGAGTAAGCCGGGCGCGAGCCCTGGTGTACGCCATTTCCGACCCCTTTGCCTTGCCAAGGGCCGTCGCTACCGTTCGCGCGATGAACCCGAACCTTGTTACTATCGTCCGCACAGCGCGCGTGCAGCATACGAGCGCGCTCGAAAAAGCCGGGGCTTCACAGGTGGTGGCCTCGGAACTGAGCGCGGCCAAGGAAGTGATCGGCCGGGTCCTTGAGTTGTACAACGTGGCGGAGGATAAACTGGATGCAGCGCGCGGAGCGGGGAGGGTTGCAAACAGGCTGCTAGACCCGGAATAAACCGGCCGCAGTCTCCTCGCGGCCTTTCCCCGGAGCGAGAATCCGATTGAAGGTCACAAGCCGTAGTGAAGCCCTTTGCCATGACGCCGGTGTTTGCACCGGCAGATTTCGGCGTTGAGGACATCGCTGCTGCAAAAGGCGACGGGCGCCATTACAATTTGCAGACCTGAGTAAAGCCTGCGTTAATTGCCAACATATTTCCGGTGAAGCTCGGCCAGATAATTGTCTGTCATTCCTGCAATGTAATCACAAACCACGCGGTAAGTGGGTTCTTCCTGTATCTTTGCGACATAAAAGGGAGGCAGGCTGCGGGGATGTTCGATGTAATACTCGAAG
>DASRCX010000043.1:0-177892 GCA_035652895.1 Terriglobia bacterium | reverse complement strand
CGCCAGCAAGAAATCCTCCAGGCGCTCGGCGTCTGCCTTCCGGCCATGTAGTCAGGACCCTGGCCTCAGGCCAAACGTCGAACTCTTTTGACGCCAAGCAGTTCGACGCAAAATCGCGCCTAAATAAAAAAGGAAGATCAGCCTGATGGGACGTGTGGGATTTTTGCAACGCCAAAATTGAAATTTATAACTTATAGATAACACATCACTTATAGAACATTCTCGTTTTTCTGATCACCTCAGGGCAGGAACTTTGTTGAAATTCCGCGCAGCGTGTAAAGATTGCAATTCTTCTTTTTACGCTGAATCGTCATCTCCGCACCATAAGAGCTGACGCGAATCAACGAGGCTTTCTTTGCCGGTACGAGCGTATGTCGCGAGCTACACTCTTGCGGTTTGGTTTGAAGCGAGGGGCAGTGGTTCGGAGGATGCACTGGCAGGTTTGGATTTGGGTTCGACTTTCCAGAATGAGAGCAAACTGCGCGACCAGTTTTCGAGGATTTGCTTTGCCGTAGCGCTGCCGGTCTTATCCGCGTGCGCCAGGATAAGCTGGCGAAGCATCTGGGAATCCGCAGGTTCGATGACGCGCTCAATTTTGACGAGTTCAGGATTGTACCGTTGTTCAAAGCGGCCGGCTGAATCGAAGACGAAAGCCACGCCGTTCGTCATGCCCGCTCCGAAATTGCGTCCAGTCTCCCCGAGAATCACGACCGTGCCGCCGGTCATGTACTCGCAGGCATGATCGCCCGTTCCTTCGACGACAGCGGTCGCTCCGCTGTTGCGTACGGCGAAGCGCTCTCCAGCACGGCCCGCGGCAAACAGCATGCCGGCCGTTGCGCCGTAAAGCACTGCGTTGCCCATGATCACGTTCTCGCTGGATGCGAACGCAGAATCCTTCGGTGGCCGTATAATAACTTCGCCGCCGCCCAATCCTTTGCCGACGTAATCGTTGGCCTCGCCTTCGAGCACGAGCCGCAGACCTCCAGTGAGGAACGCGCCGAAACTCTGCCCGGCGCTTCCTGTGAAGTGAAACTCGATCGTCTGATCTTTCAATCCGCGGTTTCCGCACCGCAGAGCGATCAGGTTCGCCGCGCGCGCGCCGATTGTGCGGTTCGTGTTGCGGATGGTGTATTCACGCACGATGGACGCGCCTGTGGCGAGCGCTTCTTTGACGTCTTCCGCCATGCGCAAAGCCAGCGGATCGAGATTGCGCGCCGGCGTGCGCGTACGAACGCTTGATCTGATTTCAGGATCAGGACGATGAAGCAGAGGCCGAAGGTCCAGTTGCCCGCGCCTTCCCGGAACTTTGTACTCGCTCGGAACCAACAGGTCCGTGCGCCCCACGATTTCCTCGATCGAGCGGAAGCCAAGCTGCGCCAGGATTTCCCGGACGTGCTCTGCGACATAGCGCATGTAATTCACCAGCCGCTCCGGTTCGTTCGGAAAACGCTTCCGGAGGTCCTCGCGCTGAGTGGCCACTCCAACGGGACACGTGTTCAGGTGGCACTGGCGCGCCATCACACACGCAAGTGCGACAAGCGCCGCCGTGCCGAATCCGAATTCATCCGCGCCCAGAATCGCGGCGATCACGACATCTCTTCCCGTCTTCAATCCGCCGTCTGCGCGCAAGCGCACGCGGCTGCGCAGGCCGTTGGCCACCAGGGACTGATGGGCTTCCGCAAGCCCCATCTCCCAGGGCGAACCTGTATTCTTTATTGAAATGAGCGGCGAAGCGCCTGTACCGCCGTCGTGCCCGCTGATCAGGACAACGTCGGCGTTGGCCTTGGCCACGCCGGAGGCCACGGTCCCGACGCCAGCCTGCGAAACAAGCTTGACGGCGATTGTGGCGCGCGGATTGATTTCACGCAAATCGTAGATCAATTGCGCCAAATCTTCGATCGAATAGATGTCGTGGTGCGGGGGCGGCGAAATCAGTGAGATGCCTTCGACTGCACGGCGCACACGCGCGATCATTGGCGTGACTTTGTGTGCAGGCAACTGCCCGCCCTCCCCGGGCTTGGAGCCCTGGGCCATCTTGATTTCAAGCTGCTCTGCACGCACCAGGTATTCAGGAGTTACGCCGAACCGCGCCGAAGCAACCTGCTTGATCTTATTTTCCGCGGAATCGCCATTTTCGAGTTCGATAAAGTAAACGTTCGGGTCTTCTCCGCCCTCACCGGTGTTCGATCTTGCGCCGATACGGTTCATGGCGACGGCCAGCGTGTGCTGCGTCTCGGGACTTAAGGCTCCGAGCGACATGGCCTGAGTTGTGAATCGCTTCCAGATGGCCTCAACAGGTTCGACTTCCTCAATGGGTATCGGCTTGCCAGGCCGGAACCGGAAAAGGTCGCGCAAGGTCATGGGCTCTCGATCATCGACTTCGTGCGCGAATGCTTTGTAACTTTCTGCGTCGTTGTCCTTCGCCGCCTTCTGAAGCGTGCGGACCACCTGCGGATTGAATGCGTGCCGCTCAAAGCCTTTGCGGAAGCGATAATACCCGGCGAACTCAGGCTTCTCGGCGCGGGCCGGAAATGCATCCATGTGACGGGCGACTACGTCGTTGGCCAGATCGACGAGTTTGCGTCCGCCGATCAGCGAGCGCGTGTCGGGGAAAAATTCCTTGACAACGTCAGGATCGAGTCCAATGATCTCAAAAAATTTCCCACCCTGATAACTTGCCAGTGTAGAGATGCCCATCTTGGAGAGGATCTTCTTCAGCCCTGCCTCTACTCCACCGCGGTAGTTTTCCAGGGCCTGCGCCACGGAAATTTCTCCGAGTTCACCCCGCGCAGCGAGGTCCGCGACGATTTCGATGGCAAGGTAAGGGTTGAGCCCGGCAGCCCCGTAAGCGATCAGGCAGGCGAACTGATGCGACTCCCACACTTCGGCGGTTTCAAGCACCAGGTCGGCCTTGTTTCCGACACCTTCTGCAATCAGGTGCTCGACCACCGCTCCAACCACCAGCAGCATCGGAACGGCAGCGTGGTCAGCGTCAATTCCACGGTCGCTCAGAACCAGGATGGAACTACCCTGTTTCACCGCCGCCAGGCATTCCTGCTTGATTCGGCTGATAGCCGCCGTCATTCCGTCCGACCCCTGTGCCACCGGGAAAAGCGTCGAGACAGTAACCGGCTTGAACTTCTCTTCGCCCAGCCGTTTCAGCTCTTCGAGTTCGGAATTGAACAGGAAAGGCGACTCAAGCCGCATCATGCGGGCGTGCTCAGGCGATTCCACCAGCACTGAATGCCGCGCGCCCAGATAGAGATTCAGCGCCATCACAAGCGACTCACGCAGCGGATCGATGGCAGGATTTGTTACCTGGGCAAACATCTGCCGAAAATAGTGGTAAATGGGCCGGGGACGGTGTGAAAGCGCAGCAAGCGGAGTGTCGTCGCCCATAGAGCCTACAGGCTCTTTTTTCATTTCAGCGAGAGGCTTGATCAGAAGCTCGATGTCTTCTTCTGTGTACCCGGCCGCCCGCTGCAATGCCACGAACGTTGCGCGGTCCTGAGCGGCCCTGCATGATTCCCCGGAGTCAGCGATTCCGCTCTTCTCGGCCTTGAAGCGCGGCAGAAACACCATGTTGTTCCGGATCCATTTCCGGTACTTACGGCCATGAGAAACCTGCCGCTTCAATTGCTCGTTCTTGAAGATTTTTTTGTGTTCGAGGTCCACCAAAAGAATCTGCCCGGGACCGAGCCTTCCTTTTTCCTGCACTCTTTCCGGGTCGATGGGAAGCAGGCCGACTTCAGACCCAAGCACTACGAGGCCATCGCGCGTGATGGTATAACGCGCCGGGCGCAGACCGTTGCGGTCAAGCGCGGCGCCAACAAGCGGGCCATCGAGGAATGCCATTGCGGCCGGGCCGTCCCACGGTTCCATCAGGCAGGAGTGGTAATGATAAAAGGCTTCGACGTCTGCTGGGATTTCAACCGAACTTTCCCAAGCCTCGGGAATCATCATCAGCAGAGCATGATGGACAGCTCGACCTGAACGAGTGAGAAGTTCGAGGACGTTGTCAAAGCTTGCTGAATCGCTGCCTCCCGGCTGAATCACCGGCTTGAGCCATTCCGATTCGTTTCCCCAAACGGGATGCTCGAGCACGGCCTCGCGTGCCCGCATCCAGTTGCGGTTCCCGAGCAAAGTATTGATTTCGCCGTTGTGGGCAACAAGGCGAAATGGCTGGGCCAGAAACCAGGTGGGCGAAGTGTTGGTGCTGTAACGCTGGTGATACAGAGCTGCGGAAGTTTTAAATTCGGGGTCGGAAAGGTCTTTGTAGAAAGCCCCAAGTTGCGAGGGCGCCATCAGCCCCTTGTAAACAATATTGCGCGAAGAAAATGATGGGATATAACAGTCCACAATCTTCGCTTCCGTAAGCCGCCGCTCGATTTCCTTACGGGTGAGGTAGAGGTTCTGTTCAAATTCGCGTTCCTGATCGGCCGGTTGCGCCACCAGAAGGTGCCAGATTGCCGGCTGGCTTTCACGCGCCTGCGGACCGAGCGCTTCCGGATCGACGGGAACCTGCCGCCAGCCCGCTACATAAAGCCCGCGGTTCCGGACCGCTTCCTCGGCAATAAACATGGCCCGCGCGCGAGTCACTCCATCGCGCGGGAAGAAAAAGACCCCAACGGCCATGCGCCAGTGGGGTTGAAAACCAGAATTCAGGCGGAGAGCCTCGCGCGCGAAAAATTCTGAGGGAAGTTGGACGGCAATACCGGCTCCGTCACCGCTTGCGCCATCCGCATCTACACCTCCTCGATGCGTGAGGCAGCCAAGGCATTCAAGCGCCTGCTCGACAACACGGTGGGATGCAGGGGCATTAAGATCGGCAACGAAGCCGACACCACAGGCATCATGTTCTTCGCGGCGGTAAAGTCCGACCTGCCATCCGCCTTCCGTATTCTGCTCCACAGGAACGAGTTTAGACACTTCTCCTCCGACCAGCCATGCCATTTTCGGGCCTCATCGGCCCAGATGTGAAATGAATAGTTTTTATAGTACGCATAAACGATAATATGGTCTTCGCGACTCCTCTATTTAGCTGAATTGACAAGCCTTGCGGGATAGGAGGCTGCGGAAGGCATCTTGTTAGGTGCGTGGACGGTCCCTGACCGACGCGGGCGTCGCGCGGCAAGGTCGAGGAGTAAGCGCGCGAGCCGCTGCGAGTCATGGCGGGCCACGTCATCCTCAGCCTGAAGCAAAGGGACGCAAACCGGGGATACGCCAAGCTCGCGAATCCTCGTGAGATCATTGACCACGGGCTCGGCACCTTCGGCAGCGTAGCGCCTGCGCATCGAGCCGGGAAACGCTCGACTGTTCAGAACCGCAAAATCAAAAAGGTTCTTCCCGACGTGATGAAGGATCGCCTGAAGGTGATCAGCAGCGGTATAACCCCGTGTCTCCCCCGGTTGCGTCATAAGGTTGCCAATGTAGATCTTCGCGGCTTTCGACCGCGCAATCTGCTGCGGAATGCGGGAGACCAGCAGATTGGGGAGCAACGAGGTGTAAAGCGACCCGGGACCCAGCGTAATCAGGTCGGCTTCCGCGATGGCCTTCAGGGTCTCCGGCATCGGGCGGCATCGCTCAGGCACAATCGAGAGCCTTCGGATAGGCAGTTTGGTCTTGTGGATGCGGGCCTCTCCTTCAACTCGTTTGCCATTGGCAAGGAGCGCCCTGAGGTGAACGTCAGCAAGAGTTGCAGGAAAAATCTCTCCGCGGACCGCTAACACTTCGCTTGCCAGTCTGACCGCCATAGAAAAGTCGCCGGTCAGATTGGTCAAAGCCGTCAGGAACAAGTTTCCGAGGCTGTGTCCGCGCAGGCCTCCACCCGCGGAGAACCTATAATTGAACAACCGAGTAAGGATTTTCTCGTCTTCAGCGAGCGCCACCAGGCAGTTGCGGATGTCCCCTGGCGGCAACATGCCAAAATCCCGACGCAACCGCCCGGAACTCCCTCCTTCATCTGTAACGGTGACGACCGCCGTCAGTTGAGTAATTGCCGGCTCGACAACGGGAGTACCAGCGCTGACATATTGCTTCAACCCCCTCAGGAGAACGGCCAAACCCGTTCCGCCCCCGATTGCGACAACCTTCATCCTGTGCACTCGCTTTCGCGCGCTGGACTAGTCCGATCTGAAGAAATTAGTGTTGGCTGCGCTAGTTTCGAGATGGCTGGGCGTCGGCACCCAGAAGTTGCGAGAAGCGCGGATCGCCTGCCAGAACCTGGAAATCCTCGTCCTGGCGGGCCTGGACACGATTTTGCGGGCGAAGCTCGATGGCTGTTTTCAGGTGGCTGAATGCATTGTCGACGTCGCCCCGCAGCCCATAAGCCGCAGCCAGTGCGTAATGAACGTATTCCTGATTGGGGTTTAATTTATCGGACTTGGCAAGGTATTGAAGGGCCTGATCGAAGTCGCGGCTGTTCAGCGCAGCTACTCCGAGGGCGTAATACGCTTCCGCAGATTTCGGTCGGCTCTCCTGACGCTGCCTGCTTTCAAAAAATCGCAAGTGGATTCTGGCTCGGTCAGCTATCTCGCGAATCGGGCTGCTCGTAAGCTTCTGGAAAAGAGGAATCGCCCTCTCATAATCCTTCTTTTGAAAATGCCTGATGGCGTTTTCAAAAACCTTAAGGGCCGCCTGGCGCTCAATATCCTCTGGTTTTGGAAGGGGCTCGGGTACGGATTTGCCGATGGATCGCGTCTTTACCGCCATCACTCCGCCACGGGATTTCTCCCGACCCGAGGGCCTTGTTGTCCTGCGGGCAGTGGATGACTTCCTGGGTCGAGGAAATCGCCTGGCCTGCTTTTGTCTGGTTCCTCTAATCATAACCATTCCAGCCAGTTACAGAGATGTCATTGTTCCGCGATAACATCATGATAGCAGCTCCAGCGCCGGTCGTCAAATCTTGCGTTTCCTGTTGCTTACAACGGGCTTAAACATTGGGTTCCTTCGGGGTCTCAACCCCTTGTTAGCACTGGGTTTGAGCCATTTTGCCGATGTTCGACCTCCGACGGTGCAACTCCATCAAAAATGAGGAGGTAGCAAGGATGGCGTTGTTGGGTGATTGCTAGTGCTGACCCATTGTGATATAAAATTAGCCATGGTGAAAGATGGGGCAGGGATGGCTTTGCCTGGGGGCGGGGGCGCCTTTGCCTGCATCTGTTGTTGTTGAAGCTTCCCTTTTTTCTCACCCGAAAATTTCTCCAAATTCTACGCGTAAATTCTGGCAGGAGGTAAGAGATAGTATGGGCGATTACAAGCATCCAGAGGTTCTGGTAACGACAGATTGGGTTTCGCAGCATCTCAATGACCCGAAAGTGCGGCTGATTGAGGTTGATGTTGACACGTCTGCATATGACAAAGGCCATATCGAGAATGCCATCGGCTGGAACTGGCAATCACAGCTCCAGGATAATGTCCGCCGTGATCTGCTTGGCCAGCGGGAATTCGAGGAGCTTTGCAGCAAATCGGGTATCTCGAACGATTCGACCATCGTGCTTTACGGTGACAACAACAACTGGTTTGCTGCATATGCTCTTTGGCAGTTCAAATACTATGGCCACAAGGATGTAAGGCTGATGAACGGCGGACGCAAGAAATGGGAGTTGGAAGGGCGTCCCTTTACAACGGTGGTACCTAAAGTCACCCCGACCAACTACAAGGCAAGCAGTCCGGACCACAGCATTCGCGCAAAACGGGAACAGATTTTCAGGATCCTGGACAAGAAGAACGCCAATCTCGTCGATGTCCGTTCGCCGGACGAGTTCACGGGAAAAGTCATTGCGCCTCCGGGCATGACGGAAACTGCCCAGCGCGGCGGCCACATCCCAACCGCCATCAATGTTCCCTGGTCGAAGGCGGTGAATGACGATGGGACCTTCAAGTCGTATGACGAACTGCTGAATCTCTATGCTTCGCAGGGCGTGCGGGCGGACCGGGAGACAGTTGCGTACTGCCGGATCGGTGAGAGGAGCTCGCACACGTGGTTTGTGCTGAAGTATTTGCTGGGCTTCGAAAACGTCAGCAACTACGATGGAAGCTGGACGGAATGGGGCAACCTGGTGGACGCACCAATTGAAAAGGGGGCGCCCTCGGCCGCGGGGGCATAGAATTTTCGATGCATCCGCACCGAACCGTGCCAAAGGCCCTGTCCGGGGACTGTTGAATCGTTTCGCATCTTTTGTTCAGCAGGGAGGGTTTCGTCTAAGGCGGGCCCTCCTCTCCACCGCCGCCCTCAGGCGTCTCCTTCACTCTTGAACTCGACCTCTTAGGCTGTGAGATGACTTCTTTCAGGCCGCCGCAGGGATGTGATGCTTCCATTTGCGGCAGTCAAACTACCTGCAATCCATCGCCATAAAAGAACCGGGCGGGAGATCGATCGTGGAGGATTTCAAAGTAATTTCCCGGAAGTCGTGACCCGAAGCAACCGGCAGGAAAAAGACCGCCGTCAGGTTTGGATGGCGACCCAGATACTTGCCGGCGCGATCGGGGCCTTCGACAAAGAACGAGGTCGATAACGCATCGCTGTCCGTTGCAGAGGGCGAAACGACAACCGTCGAAAGCATATTCTCAACCGGCACCCCAGTGTGTGGGTTCATGATGTGCGCATAGGTTTTGCCATTGAGTTTGAAGAACTTTTCGTAATCACCTGAGACCGAAAGCGACAGGTTTTTGAGCCGCACGACGCATGCGGCTTTCTTTACATCCAAAGGATTGCGCACTGAAATCTTCCACCCATCTTCCCCGGGCGGCGACCCCAGCGCATAAAGGCTGCTTGTGCCGCTTGAAACCAACGCCCGCGTAATCCCGTTGTCGCGCAGGACCCGCACAGCCTGATCGACGGCGTAGCCCTTCGCAATCGCTCCGAGATCGATCTCAATTCCCGGCTCGTCGAACCAGATTGTTCGCGCGGCGGGATTGAGCTTGACATGCTGATAGCCAATCCGTTTCAGCACTTCGGCAAGCTCCTGCTTTGATGGCAATCGCCCATGGCCACGAAAGAACCCCCACGCCTTCATCAAAGGCCCAACCGTGATGTCAAAGTCTCCGCCACTGTCCCTGCTGTATTGGAGGGAATCCTGAAGCAGCTTGAAAAGCCCTGGCTCCACAATGACGGGATGTGCCGCAGCGTCACGATTGATGGAGGAGAGTTCGCTGGACGGCTTGTAATTGCTCATTTGGTCATCCAGTTGATCGACGACCTGGAAGACCTCATGCGTCACTTCTTCGAGATATGCACTGTCTGAGCCATAAGCAACAACAGTAAAGACCGTGCCCATGGCCTGGTGGGATGCTTCATAACGAACAGACGAATCCGTCGCTCTCATCGGCGGATTCGTCACAAGTGGCACCAGGAAAAGGAGCGAGAGTCGGATCAGCAGTCGCGTGAATAAGGGCGAATGAAGGAGTCTGTTTCTTTTAGCCATGCGGTGCGGCTCCGGGTTGTTTGCAGCCGCGAGGGTTTCAAAAGCTTTTCCACGTTTATTGTTCACATGCTGACATGAGTTTGTAACTTATGCTTCTTTCTTCGGCCAGAAGACCCTGGTTCCCGTGTCGATAGCGCGGTTTCCATAGATGACAGCCCGCGCGTCTGCCACGCCAATTTCCATAGGGCAGGCGATGGGTTTACCATCGCGGATGCTCGCCATAAAATTCGAAAGCTCGCTCCAGTATGGGTCGTGAGGTTCGTTTACCGGATAATCAATACCTAATGAAGCCAGCCATTTCTTCGCGTAGAGCAGATCACGATCGGAGTAGCTCTGTCCGGTTTCTCCCGTGCCGTTGGGGAGGATTAGAGGAATGCCCTTCTGTGCGGACCGCTCCGTCACGGTTGCCCCCGCCCACCAGTTTTTCCTGGCTTCGCCGTTCGTGACCTTGGCGGCTGCCTCCCGGAAGTACATTCCTTTGCCGATGGTGATGATCAGCGTTCCGTGGTCGCCCATGATCTGCTCGTCATATTGGAAATGGGCGTTGTACAGGATGGAGCTGTATAGCATCTTCCGTCCTTCAGGATACTCAAAGATGACCTCGATGTTGTCGCAGACCTCGCGCCCGTCTTTCCAGTAGTCGATTCCACCCGTTCCTTGCACTGAAATTGGTTCGGAACCGAAGGCCCAGTTCGCAACATCAACCTGATGCGATGCCAGTTCTGCCATCAGCCCGCCGGAATATTCCCTGTACATCCGCCAGTTGATCAGCCGTTCAAATTTGGGATCGCTCACGGGCCGCCGCCAGTTGTTATTGCGGTGCCATTGGGCGCGCACGAACATTACCTTCCCCAGTGCGCCCT
Source organism: Terriglobia bacterium (assembly GCA_035652895.1). Classification (GTDB taxonomy): domain Bacteria; phylum Acidobacteriota; class Terriglobia; order UBA7540; family UBA7540; genus SCRD01. Next base: position 167,604 of record DASRCX010000043.1, on the reverse strand, counting down.
TATGAACCATCTGCATCGCAACGTTGTATAGAACGCTTGACCTGCGCTGCAAGCCGATCTGAAGGACTTGTTTCGGGTTTGCCTGTGCCGCCTTCTGGATAAGCTCGCCTTCTTCCTCCTTGAAGTACATTGTTTTTTCCACAAAGACATGCTTGCCAGCGTTTAGTGAATCAATGACCATCTGCGCGTGCAGGTTGAGCGGCGTAGCAATCAACACCGCGTCCAGGTCCTTCCGTTCGAGCATCTTTCGATATTCGAAGGGGCTGCCGGTGTATGTCTGGGGGTTCGATCCGATGGTCTCAACGCCTTTCTTCAGATTGGGTGGATAAATATCGCAGGTTGCTATGCAACGGCCTTCAGGGATCGTCGTCAGCCGCTTTAAGAGGGTGCACCCTTCGGTGCCAGTACCGATGAAGCCATAATGGACCGTACTTCCCGGATTGGGGCCGGTCAAGATGGCCGGCGCGCCAACTATCGGCTTTGGAACGCCTGCTGCGGCTGCCACGGCGACAGCCTTCACAAAATCCCTCCGTGTGACTCGGCTCTTGTTTCCCATTGTGTGTCCTCCCCCGAGGCCGGAAGCAAACAACGATGCCACCGGCCAGACAGTTATATCAACATTCCGGGAGGAAACGCGCAGTGACTCACATCACAATTTGTTGACTTGAAAGGACGGACCCAGGGAGGAAGAGCGGTTTGCCGTCGAGAGTCTATCTATGGTGTTTTCCTCAGGGCCGCCCGGCGTCAGTTCCAGGATGCTCCAACATCTCGCAGATGGAACCCGTTGGAAAGTGAGGAACCGCATCGTTCCGGTCGGATAGCTAGACGGGTAGCGCTATAAACGATCGTGGGAGGTTCGGACAGTCGCGCTCGGGCTTCGCCGGGGATGCTATTTGGGGAAGGAGAAAGCAAGTTCCTGCCCCATCTCGAAGACCGGTTTCTTGCGTTTTCGGATCAATTCCCGTTCCTCGGACATGGCCGTCACCAGGATGGGCATGGCAATGGTCGAGTCGCAATGGCACGTGACCATGCTGGCGTCGGGGGCAATCTTGCCCCAACTCTGCGCCTCTTCAAACGTGCAGCCGGAAAGCCCACCCCAATGCGGAGCGTCAGTGACAACTTGCAGAGCGTACTTGTGGCCTCCAGGCCCTTGCCGCATGAAGGTAGCTGTCACTTCGCTCTGCTGGACAAAATTCTTGGGCGTACCTCCGCCGAAATAAATCACACCGCTGGCGGGCGATTCGCCGGCCAGGCGCGCTGTTTCGAGGACGTCGCCGATCACGTCGAAAGTGAAGCGGTTTTTGCCCAGGTGACGGTTTTCGGCTATGCCGATGCCGATGGACGAATCTCCGATGGCTGGGCAATAGAGCGGAATCCGGGCCTTATAGGCCGCGCTGACGATGCCGTCTTCCTTGGCGTGCTTTGAAATTTCCTTGCCGAGGAGGAACAGGAACTCGCGGGTGGTGTAAGGGCGCGATTGATCAAGCGTGGAGGCAAACTGACCGATGAATTCATCCTCTTTGCGGAACTCTTCTTCATCGGCCAGCGTGTCGTACATGCGGTCGATCAGGTTTTTCTGGAGTTGAACATCATCGATGTTCGGCGAGCACTGGTAGTGAAAATTGCCGAGCGTTTCGTGGATGTCGTGGAAAAAATTGGCTCCCGTCGAAACCAGGCAGTCAATCAGGCGGTTCTTGATCATATAAACCACCAGCCGCCGCATGCCTGCCGGGACCATCGCACCGGACATTCCCATCATGATCATGACGCGGTCGCCCAGCATCCGCTTCCAGACGTGGAAGGCTGTGCCGAGGTTCCGGCCCTGGAAAGAGATGCCCCGCATTTTTTCCAGCAGGGCCGCCACGTTTTTTCGCCGGTCGATTTCAAGCGGTTGAGTAGGAACCTTTAAGATTTCATGTTTGCGCATGAAACAACTCCTGTTCGGTTTTTATCGTTAAGCCCGGAAGGATGCCTGAAGGGACCACGATGGAGTCTGCGTCAATGCCGGCACTGTAGCTGCGAGCAGCGCCCGCCGGCCTTGTCTTCTTAACCGTTTCGGCGATCACGAATCGCCGCAACGGCTGATATCTGCAATTTTCACGCAGACTCTGGAGGAACCGCTGCACTGCGTCTTCGGACGCACGCGCTCGTCAGTCTTCAACCCCAAGCAGCACGGCTGCGGCCAGTACGGTCGTCCAGAGGCCGCGCTTGTCCCCGATTGCCGATTGCGTAATTTCCGACGTCCGGACGATTTTGTTTGAGATGCGGTAGATTTCCTTCTTCTCGTCCCAGCTTTGATCGGGATCGAACTCGACTCCGAGCGTTGTGGCCAGCATTTCAGCGGCGAGTTCCTCGGCGTATTCCCCGGCCACCTGTTCCGTCTGTCCGAAAGAGTGGTGCTCGGAAAGGTAGCCGTAAGTGTTGCGATCTGTCGGGATCGCCACTCCGATGGACGCGGCAATCAGCCGGTGAGGTTCGCGCGTGGAGTTCTCACTGATCACAACAAAGGTCACCTGCCCCGGCTTCAGCTCTTTGACCCCTTCAGCGCGCGGAATTATTTTGCAGCGGGGAGGGAAGATGCTCGAAACCCGCACCAGATTGCACGCTGCAATTCCCGCGGACCGCAGCGCCAGTTCGAAACTGGTCAGTTTCTCGCGGTGCTTCCCGACCCCTTTGGTCAAAAACATTCGCTTTGGAACAAACATCGTTGGGCCTCGTCAACTCCCCGCGCCTTCCTTACCCGGCTTTGAACACCATCGTCAGGCGGGAAGCCTGTTTCCCTGCATTCAATTGCTGCGAGCTTTTGAACGTAGCAAAAAGCGCAGAAAAGTGTCAACGGATTTCTGGGAATCGGAAGCCTTGTGAATGGCTAGCGTGGACCGGGGTCCGTGCCGCTCAGGCCGAGGTCCGTCAGTATTTTCGGGTTGGCCTCGCCCATCGAAAGCACGTTGTGGCATGTAGTGCAGTCCTGGGGGACCATCTTGTTCGGGTCGGAAGCGGCATGCAGCGTTCCGTGGCAGCGGAAGCAGCCGGGAAAATTCATGTGGCCGAGGTTGTCGGGATATGTTCCCCATGTGACGTTCATTTTGGGGAAAACGTTCTGGTCATAGATATCAATCAGACCCTTTATTGCCAGCGAAATTTCGCCCCGGTGCTGTGAATAGACCTGAGGATATTGCTGGCGGTAGTAGTCATCAAGCCCAGCGGAGATTTTCTGCGCCGCCTCGCTTTGGCTGCTGTATTTGGCCTGCAAAAGCATCAGCCCCTCTTTTTTGATGTACGGTAACGACGGCGGGATTTCGCCGCTGGCCATGGCCTGGTCCATCGCGTCTCCGGGCAGATGGAAGATATGTGTGGGCTGGTTGTGACAATCGATGCAATCCATGACGCGGCCGGTTTCAGGATTGACTTTTTTCGGGTCTGTGTTCTGGTCCACATAGAGCGCGGACTTGCCGGTTTCCGAGTTGCTGTAATCAACCCAATTCACCTTCTGGCGGCTTGGGTCAGACCCGTACCGGATAGTAATGCCCGGCCCGACATGAGCACCGTGGATGCCGCCCTGGCCGTTTCCTCCGCCGATGTGCATCAGGAGCACCGTCTTGGTGAGCGAATTATTTTCATCGTCGGCGTAATGAGGAATGATCACCAGCCGGTTCCCTGCGAATCTGGCAGGCCAGTGGCACTGCTCGCAAGTCTGTCGCGCCGGACGAAGGTTCGAGACCGGCACGGGAATCGGGCGTGGATAAACATTGAAGATGGTTGCAAAAACCTGGTAGGACCCTGACAACTTGCTCCGTACAAACCATGAAGCGCCCGGACCGATGTGGCACTCCACGCAGGCTACACGCGCGTGCGGCGAGTGAAGATAAGCGACGTACTGAGGCTGCATAACCGTGTGACAGGTCTTGCCGCAGAACGTTACGCTGTCCATGTAATTCACGCCGGAATAGACAAGCTGGGCCCCGATGATCAGGTTTGCGATGGTGGTCACTCCCACAAAATAGAGAAGTCGGCGAAGCTCAACATTCTTCCAGTCGAGCGGTGGGAAATTTGAGGGATAAATGCCCTTGTGGTGCTCCCGGCGAGATCGGAGAATTATGCCCAGAGGAATCAAAATCAGCCCGCCGAAAAAAATCGCGGGCAATCCCATAAAAGTCAGGATGCCGGCATAGGGACTATCTGTGAACCCGCGCAGGAAAACGGGAAGGAGAAAAAGCCAAAGGATGGCTCCGGTGGTCACCAGGACCACGCCGATCCGGCTGAGCCAATTTCCTGAAAGATAAATGTAAGGAGAAAGCCATTTCTTCCACCCGTTTCCTTGGTTAACCATCCGTGCCCTTGTCCTCCTCAGCTTGCGTCGTGCCGCCGTCCGCTCCAAGCCCCTGGCCTAATGCCTCTCCGTTGCCGACGGTTTCCCCGTTTCCATCGGGGTCGGATTGCTCTGCACTGCGCCGCCTTACGCTGCGGCCCGTTAACCAGGCGGGATCCATCGGATAAACTTCGGGGTCAAAGATTACAGAATAGAAATGCCAGACCAGAATAGCAAGCGCTGCCAGCACAGCTTCGTAGAAATGAATCGTGCTGGCGAGCTGAAGGAAGACCATTGGCAACCATGCCAGCACAAGATTATGCGCCCAAAGCATCAGGCCAGTGATGGTCATCAGGACCCCGCCCCAGACCACCGCCCAATATTCCCCCTTTTCAACATAGCTGTGTGATGAGCGCGGCGGGCGAGTGCGGCTTAGGCCGAGGTTAAAAGCGAAGGTACGAACAGCCTCAATAACATCCTCGTATTGCGGTTTGAGTTCAAGCCAGTGGCGGCGCAGCCTCGGACTTTTGACGAGGGAAATGATGTGCATCGCCGCAACGGCCATGAAAACCACGGCGGCGATACGATGTACGAGGGCGCGCAGTTCCCAGCCCCACACGACCACCAACAGCGGCCGGGCCCACCACGCCGATGAATACTTAAAGGCAAAGCCTGTCCACACAAGCACAATGAATGAGACCAGCAGGAGCGCGTGCTGCAAGCGTTCGAAACTATACATCCGGATGTTATTAGCCTCGCCAGGCTGCCAAGGCCCTCCTGGGATGATGGCCGGGGAAGCGGGTTTTATCTGGTGAAGGCGCAGATCGACCAACTTGCGAAGCCAATCCCCGACGTTGTGGAGGAACATTAACCCGATCAATACTGGAATAACAATCAGATAAAAGATGCGTATCCAGCGCACGGCGGGCGGCTCTCCCGTACTGCCGGGAAGCTCATGCACAGGGCCGAGCGCGAAGCGGGTCCCCGCCCCCGGATGGCACTGGCCGCAGGTCTTTGACAAATTGCGGGGATTAATAGTGGAGCGCGGATCCGAAGATGGGAGAATCAGGTGGAAACCATGACAACTGGCGCAATTGGCGGCGGTTTCGGAACCTGCCTTCACCGCAAGCCCATGGAAGGAAGCCTGATAGCTGAGAAGGCGGTCGGCCGGTATGTTGAATTTGCTGGTCAGACGGACGTTGCCGTGGCACTGGCCGCAGGTCTCAGGAATGTGAGTGGGGAAGACCGTCGAAGCAGGGCTTGTGGGAGGCTCAATCGAATGAGCAGTGTGACAGGCGGTACAAACCGGAGCGTCATACACGCCTCGCTTGATGGCCTGCCCGTGGACGCTTTCGTCATATTCCTGAGCAATCTGCGCGTGGCAGGTGCCGCAAAGCTCCGGGATGGTTTTCTTGAAGGCCCACGTATTAGTCCGCTGCAGTTGGTGAGGGTCGCCGTGGCAAACCTGACAGTTCGGGGCGGCCTTGTTCCCTTCAGCGAACTGCATGCCATGGACGCTCCGCGCCCACTGGCTTGCCTCTCTGGCATGGCAACTGGAACATTGTGGCTGGGCAACCCCTTTGGGATGAGGAAAGGTCTTGATGCCCGCGTGGCAGGTAGTACAGCTCAAGCCCGCATGGGCCGAACCCTTGAGGGCCTGAGCCTTATCGCTGTGGCAGGTCGTACAGTCGAGCGTGGAGGGGTCCTGCGCCCGGCCTGCTGATGAAAGCATCAGCACGATCATCGACACTACTGCGCACCGCTGCCACGCGTTCATTTTGAGCCGTCTTTTCCGGGTGCTGGAAGTTCATCCCGGGAGTTTGGCGCCCTGCTGCCACACATGGTAAAGGTACAGGGCACCTATCGCCAGTCCGTAAGCCACAACCAGGATCGTGAGCGTCTTTCCAATTCGCTCAATGGTTTCCAGCTTGTGGCTGAACCGGGCCTGCGCCGCAACCTGCTTCGCGTCACCTTCAAGAACATGAAGTGAATCGTCTTCATGACTGGCCAGCATGTTGCGGTAGATGGCCAATATCCCGACAAAGATCGCAAGAGGAATCCAGGTTGCAAGGTAGAATGTGAGGTTCATAGTCACCTCCAAACGCCAATTCTGCGGATCATTGACCCGGAGGGACTTCCCTTACTTCTTCTCCTCCTTGGCTCCCGATTCGCAGGCTTTCAGAGATTTCTTCTTCTGGTAGCACTTGCCCACGTCATTCAGGTCTTTCGAACCCATTTTCACGTGGCAAGTGGTGCAGGCCGTCTTCTCCTTCTTGGCAATTTCCATAGTGCCAAACGAGGAAAGGGACAAGAGTGAAAAGAACGCGCCCAAGGCGACGCTGAAAACCAGTGCCTTCCTGATCTTGTTCATGGCATTAACCTCCCCACCCGTCCTTCAAGGGATGAGTGTGACCCCTATTTGCTTCCTACTTCTTTGCGCCGAGCTTGCGGATGTAAGCCACCATGTCGTTGATTTCTTCCTTGCTGAACTGGCTTCCGTATTGTGGCATCATTCCTTTGCCTTTCTCGATGATGGCGGCGAGATCAGCATTGCTTTTGGATTGAACGGCCTTCGAGTGGAAATCAGGAACTTTCATATTCTTGCCCATTGGAGTGTTCCCGCTGCCGTCCTTCGCATGGCACATCGCACACTTGGCGTCAAAAACGGTTGAGGCAGGTTCCTTCGCCTGCGTCCTTGAAGCAGAGCATACAACCCAACCAGCCCCCAGAAGAACTGCGATGAGTGCAAACTCAGCAGCGTTAACGAGTCTCTTCATAATGAATTTCCTCCTTTAGCATTTGTGTTATTGATGCTTCGTGTCTCAAATGGTTCCATGTTCTATGCGACATTGCAACATTTCCCCGCATCGACTAGAAGTCGCGCGTCCAGCGAATGGCCAGCAGATTGGCGCTGAAATTATTGGCGGTGAAGAGTTGCTGAATGTAATAAGTCCGTTGCAGATCCACCGAAAGCGTACCAGCTTTGGGAATGTTGAAGTAAACCGTTCCCGTGCCGAGCGGCCACGTCATGGGGCCATAAACCGGATTGATCCCCCCTTCCTGGCCGAGGCCGGTCGTGCGGTCAAAGTTTCCGGTAAAGCGAATGCCGAAGTACTTTACAGGCTCGGCCGCAAACCCTGCCTGCCACACGCGGTTAAGGGCCTGGTCGCGCAGCGGATACTGGAATCCGACCAGGGAAGCCGGCACTCCCCTCTGGTAGGCGATGATTCCAGTGGCAAGCTCGTTATCGTAAGTAAACCCGGCAAAGAGGGAATACTTCGGGTTGATGGTATAGGTCAGCATCGTGGAATTCGATTGCACCTTGCCATGAAATTGTGTCGCAAGCAACTTCTGGTCCACGATATAGACTTCATCGCTCAGCGTGAACTTGCCACTCAGGTGGAGGTTCCCTACGACGCGCCCGGTGGTGTTGGTGTGAGGATCAAGCGCTGTGTAGGAAGAACCATAGTTGTAAGTGTGAATCTCACCCCGGACATCGAAATACTTCGAAGGTCGGTAGAAGGCGCTCAGCATGGGCGACACAGTCTTGATCCGCAGGGTGCGGGCAGGGTCGGCCTCACCATCTTCCAGTGCCTCAATGTCGCTCTTAAGCAACTGAACGCCTGGACGAATGACCAGATTCGAGGTGGGCGTAAAGGTCATGCTGAATTCCAACTGGTGCATGCCGTCTTTCCACTGATTCAAGGGATTTTCGGAATTGCTGGCAACCGTTGCGACGCCCGTCGAAGGGTTCATTGTTGCAAGCAGGCTGGTGAGAATTCCTTCGGTATTCGTTGTAAACCGGGTGTAGCGGTAATCAATGTCGATGTCCCACCAAGGTTTAACAAAAAAGGTGAATCCCTGTTCTGCGATGTGGTTGGGCTCCGTAACTTCGACTCGGCCGGTTTGGGAGACGGAATACGGAGAGTACACGGCGGGGTTTGTCGTTGTCTGCACAATTCCGCTGTAAGACTGGTCCATATTGGCAGGTCCGCGATAGCGGTAAAACAGATAGCTTCCGCGTGCTTCCACCCACTTGTAGGGTTTTCCGCTGTAGGAGAATTCACTGACAGGAGTTTTCAACTCGCGGAAATCCGTCCACGAAGCGCTGGCAAGCGGCTGCAATGAATTCCCTGGAGTGAATGGGTCAATAGCAACCTGTGGGGAAGTGACATTGTTGAACGACATGTTGTCCGTGAAGGTCTGGTACCCGACGTTGTAATGGAAGTTCCAGTTGCGCCACGTGTAATCGATGCCGCCTACGATCCGATTCGTGTTATCAAAGACAGGCGCGTACAGGTAATAAGCGTTTGCCCGGGCGTAGGTCCCGAAGTAAGCCGGAGAATCAAGGAAGTCCGGCGAGAAGGTCGTGAACGTCGCACCACTGAATGTCGTGCGGTAGTACTGGAAGTTGAAACGCAGGTTGTTGGTGGCGTGCAGGGTGAAGTCGATGGAGCCGATTTTCCGCACGTTGGCCCAATTATGGTTGTCCGTAAGACCTGCATTCCCGGGCCTTGTCGGCAGCAGCACGTTGTCATTCTGGTTCCAGTAAAAATACGACTGGCGCCAGTTGACCCGCAGATCGTAGAGTTTTGATTTGGAAATATTAAACTGGGCGCTGGGATAAGGATCACCGCCCATGCCGCTCATCGTAAGCGAAAAATTATCGGCAAAGGGGTTGGTCCCGTCGTTGTGGCCAAACATGTTGAAGTCCATGAGCCGCGGCCCTTTTTTGAGGTCATAAAGCTCCTCAAACATCGGCTCATAACCTTTGACATCGGTAAAACGATATCCCACGCTGGCCGAACCCTGGACGCCGAACCCTCCCCACTGGATCTGAGGTTCGCTTTGGTCCTGTGCTTTCAGCATGGGCAATACAGCAAGGCAGACCAGCATCAAGAAAAGCATATAACGTGTGGTTCTCAATCAACACCTCCTATCGCAGCAGGAACTCATCAAAGTTCGATCCGTGGACCGCCACATGGCAGCGAGTGCAGTCGCCAGAAGTCTGGTAGCCGTTCCGCCCATGGGGTACGTTCGCCTGACCGTGGAACCCTTCCGTGGTGGCAGGGCTCCTGCTAATGACGTGAAAGACGGAGTGGCACTGAAGGCAAAGCAGACGCTGCTCGCGGCGCTTCAGCAGGAAATTGTTGACGCTGCCGTGTGGTGTGTGGCAGGCGACACAACCATCCACTCTCACGACCGCGTGTTCGTAGAGGAACGGCCCGCGCTTCTCAACATGGCAATTTACGCAGGTTTCCCAATTGGCCTTGGCCAACTGGAAGTGGTTCATGGTCCCATGGGGGTTATGGCAGTCTGTGCATTTCATGAAGCCTTCGCCCACGCGATGATGTTCCGGCAGCGCGAATTGGGCCTGAACGGTCCGGTGGCAGGAGTAGCAAAGCTCCGGCTGCGGCTCCTTTAACAGTCCATCGGTCAGCCAGGCGTTCTGCTTGTTCAGCCTTGGTACGGAGAAGAACTGCGCCTGGGCGGGCTGGAGGTGGGGTTTTCCGGCATCCGCCACTTCGACCGGATGAATGGTGTGACAATCAATGCAACTGACACCCGCGGCAGAATGTACAGAGTGCTGGAAGGCATCCTGTGGTGTTCCTGTTATGTGACATTGCAGGCACCGATCCGAGTTTTCTTTGGGGTTGCCCTTGAACCTGTAAATCAGCTTCATGCCGGCTTCCATCTTGGCAGGATCGCCGGCTGCGGCCTGTTCGGCCTCCGCGTGCGCCCTGCCCGGGCCATGGCAAATCTCACACCCGCTGACGTACCGGGGACCGGATGGCGCTGCGGCCTGTTGCGCCTGATGCTCCGTCTGCCCCTTCAGCGTCATCATGTAATCGACAATCTCATCGATGTTCTTGGTCGGAGTATCGGGCGGGAGCGTGGGCATGATGGTCCCTGCGCGCCGTTTGAGCATGCGGTCCATCAACTCGGCGCGGGTCCTGCGGGCCCCCACGTCGTCAAGGGCCGGTCCCACCTTGCCGCCCTTACCGCCGATCTGGTGACAGCCCGAGCACATCATGTCGTCATACAGCTTCCGGCCCGCTGCAACGGAGGGCGACTCTGCTCTTTCCGCGGGAGCGGTTGCGGGCTGAACCTCCCCTTTCTCCTGCTCACCGTGCGGAGACTTGAAATACAGCCTGGCCTCGGCGCGGTGGCAGCCGGCACAAGTCTGCGCGCCGACGTATTCGCTTGGGTTGGTTTCGACGGGCGCCTTCCACGCCACGGACGGGCCCTTGGGCGGGGCTGGGCGCCGCTGTGCATAGACACGGGCTGTCGGGAGCAGCCCGGATATGCATATCAGGAATGCAGAGCCTATAAATAACCTCAGCAGTCGCTTCATATCGCTTTCTCCTCTTCCGCATTCGTTAGTCACAAAGTCCCTCATCACCAGCAAGTCTGAAGCCTATTGTTCAAGCGAGATTCGCCCGTATGCTCGACCCCGAACCTGGGGCGTTGCGAGGGATATTTGTCACACACTGATTCCTTGGCTAATCGTGATGCTGGCTTGCCATGAGAATCGGCCTCAGCAAACCAGAAAGGGGTTGTAGAATTGCGTCCAACAACCCATCGTCGGTAAGGGTTGTCGATCTCGCCGGGCAAAAGGTCTGAACTGATGGGAGCGATACGCGTATAAGTCCCGCAAGGAATTGTCTTAAAGGAAACGGACATGTGATGTATATCACATTTTAAGTCGGACGTAATTTTCAGGTCAACATCTCTACATGTAGTAATAAGTTGAGGATTATCAAAATCCGATCCCTTCCGGCTCCGGCGCGTGGGTGTCCAACTGTGGCCGGTGCCGTGTGCTGGGAACCAGCCAGACTCATTGTTCGTTTTCGCTGCCGGATTTTCAGGATGCATCTCTCAACCCTTCACAAGACCGGCCTGATGTTCAGCATTGCATTTTTATCAGTCCCGGCGAACAGAGACAGTGCGCTTGCTCACTAGACGTTGTGACCGACGTCACAGGAAGACCCAGCGGTCTGGCAGGGCTTATGGTCGGGCCGTTAGGGATTCTCCTCGCGACCCGACATCGGTGACTGACAGATGGCTAAATCTAAAAGATATTGAAGATTTTGCCAGGCTCTGGCAATTGTGAAAGGCGCGCCTGCGCTGTTAAGAAAAGGAGATCAGCAGTTCACGCCGGCAACTGGGACTCGATCCGGCTGATCGTCTGGCGCAGCCAGTTTTTTACGGCTTCCTGCATGCCTGAGGTGTTTTCCATTCCTTCCATGGCTTCCACCGTGCGTCCGGCGGGATCAAGTGGAATGTGATGGCAAGGCATGGCCGCCGTCCGGGCACTCTCGGGAACAAATTCCATCAAAGGACATTCGGTGCACGGATGGGTCCGGTAAGGATAGCCATAATTCAGGCAGGTGAGAGAATCGGCGAAGATCGTCGGGGCGGGTGCGGGGCCGGCAGCTGACGGCGTCTTGTATCCACCCTTCTCGATAAATTCCAACTCGGATTTCAGGACCGCCAGAATGGACTGTCTGTCTGCAGGCGTCATGTTCTCACCCCCGAGGTGCGATTTCCGCGCGGGCTTCTTCTTCGCCCTCGAAAATCGATCTGCTTCAAGAGACTAGGAGCCTCCTTCTGAGCAAGCAGTGACGCGCGTCACTCAGAATTGTGACAGCTGCCCGGCCGACAGTGGCTGACGAATTTCGCGCCTGCGCACGCCACACCCTCCGGTCAATTCAACGTTCTCCTTCTCGCCACAAGAGGTTCCATCCCTGCGCATCTCGACTTCGCAATTTCACCATCATCTGCTTCTGGTACGTGTGATCTGCTTTACGCGTTATCGAATCCAACCCTGTATCTCTTAAGCAGGCACAGCCTCAAGTCCAGCCTTCGCGAGTTGCTTCCTTACTTCTGCGGCAATCTCCTCACAGGGGGCCCACTTGTTAACAACGGCGACCGCTCCCAGTTCAATGAAATGCTTTCTTGCCTCGGGCAGCGAAGAACTCACTGTAAGGATGACAGGAGGTTGTATCTCCATTTTCTGGATCTCGTCGAAGATGCCCTCGATCGCGACACCGTGCATGTAGTCATCCAGCAGGACCAGGTCGAAAGGCTTCGTCCGGAGCATATTCAGCCCATCCTGCGCACTCCAGACAGTGGTGGTTTCATAGCCTTCGTTCTCGAGGAGACATTCCAGGGAAATCAATACACGCTCGTCGTCGTCGATTACCAGAATCCGTTTTTTTGCGGCTTGGTTGACCATTTGGTTCTCCAGCCGTTTCATCTACACTACTCCTCTTTTATCATGTGCAAATTCCAAGCCCATCACGGTGACCCCAGTCACATGAAGTTGTGACTCTCTCCAGCCCGGATTCCATGGCCCGTCTCGCTCACTCGGGCGGGCCTCCTGACACGGTCGCGCGACTCCGCGTGAGTTTCGAAGAATCCCGACTTTTGTGCACAAATCGCGGTTTACCAAAGCAGTAATATCGCATTAAGACTCAGGTACATACCGGACTGTGGCGCCCGCAATTTTACGCACCTGATTTGCCTGATTTACCGAATATCGCGTGCTGCACATTCAGTTCTATGCTTAAGGCGCTTGGGAGGAGTGGTCGCGCTCTTGAATCTCTATCGCGAGGAACTCGGCTCATGTGCAGCAAGCAAACGGACGATATGGGAGGGGACGGGCATCGTTGCTGTTGTTTAAAGACCATCATTCAGAGGGTCTACCGTGCAACATGGGGCCAGGATGCAAAACTTCGAGGAGCGTTCGATGAGTTCAAGAGAGGCATTGATGATTAGAATTTTGCGCGGTTTGTGGTCACGCGAAGAAGGGCAGGGTCTGGCGGAATACACCTTACTCCTCTGCCTGCTTGTACTCACTGGCGTGGCGACCATGAGCGGCATGGCGTCCAGGATAAACAATATCTGCTTCAGGACAAGCGCCGGCATGGCAATGGCTTCCGCTCATGCATCGCTTTCCGCCGGGTCTTCAGATAATGCCAGTCAGGGTAACTCCGCCGAAAATTCAGTCAATAAGAACGAGTTGAAACTTTATTAGGCGGAGATCGGTCCACCTCCAGCAGCTTTCGAACAGAATTCATCCTGGAAATAAACCCTGCCCTCTTAGGCCGGCAGGCAGTCCAGCGCTTCCGCAATCGCGTCGTAAATATAGCGAAGTTCGCTCGGGGTGATCACGTACGGCGGCAGAATGTAAACAATATTGCCAAGCGGACGCAGCAGAACACCTTTTTCAAGGAAGAAATCATAAAGGAACGGGCGGAGCTTCGATAGGTAGCCGGAGTCTTCAGCCCGAATCTCCACTGCCGCTACAGTCCCGATGGATCGAACATCGCCAACGGCAGGATGGTTTTTCAGCCCGCACAAACGCTCGATGTGGGTGCGCTCGATCTGGGCGATGCGGTCGAAGACCGGCTCCGATTCAAAGATTTTCAAGCTGGCGATCCCCGCCGCGCAGGCCAGCGGGCTGCCGGTATAAGAGTGGCCGTGGAAGAACGTGTGCATGCGGTCGTTTGACCGGAAAACCTCGCGAACAGCGCCCGTGCACACGGTAGCGCCAAGCGGCAGAAATCCGCCCGTGATGCCTTTTGAGAGGCACATGATGTCCGGCACAATGTCGGCCCACTCGCAGGCAAACATCCGCCCCGTTCGCCCGAAGCCGGTGAGAACCTCATCGGCAATCAGCAGGACGTTGTGAGAGATGCAAAGTTCCCGGATTTGCTGAAGGAACTCAACCGGATGGACGATCATACCGCCGGCGGCCTGCAAGAGCGGCTCAACGATGACGGCGGCAATTTCTTCGTGCCTTTCGTCCAAAAGCCGGGTCAGGGGGCCAACGCAGTCGATGTTGCACGTCTCGCGCTTCTTACCCACCGGGCAACGGAAGCAGTACGCCGAAGGCACGCGATAAACTGGAAAGCGAAGACCGTCAAACGCCGCGACAAAAGAAGAATCCTCCCCAACAGACATCGCGCCCGCAGTATCGCCATGGTAGGCGTGTGCAAGTGCGACGAGCTTTCGCTTCTCGCGTCGGCCCTGGTTCCACCAGTACTGTACGGCCATCTTCAGCGCGACTTCCACGGCGGTTGATCCATCATCTGAGAAAAAGATGTGTTCGAGGGGTGACGGAAGGATTTTGCGCAGGCGTGAGGCTAATTCCTCGGCAGGTCCGTGAGTGAACCCGGCAAAGATCACCTGCTCGAGCTTGCGGGCCTGCTGCGCGATGGCTTCCGCGATGAGTGGATGCGCATGGCCGTGCAGGTTGACCCACCAGGAAGAAATCGCGTCGATCAGGCGGCGGCCGTCGCGCGTGTATAGATAAACGCCTTCAGCGCGCTCGATAAAGACAGGCTTCGGATCAACGGCATCCTGAGTGAAAGGATGCCAGATGGAAAGCGAGGTCATTCAGTCAAACACGCTCCGGTCAAATTCGCGATGGAAAACTTCCAGCAGCGCCGCGCGGTTGATGACTTCCAGGAGCGGCACCCGGCCGATGATCGGAGCGCAGCCATAGTGGTAGATTGCCCGCTCGTTGTCCGAATTCGGCGGTCCCACGACAACAACTCCCTGGACCTTAAGGCCCGCTCCCCGAAGAGCGCGCAGCGTCAACACTGTGTGGTTGATCGTTCCGAGCGAACTTCGCGCGACAACAACCACCGGAAAGTTGAGCCGGAGCATCACGTCCAGCATGAATTCTTTTTCGTTTACCGGAACCATGACCCCACCCGCTCCTTCCACAACCAGCGGTGCAGGCAGATTGCCTTCCGGAAGTCGAATTGTACCGAGGTCGATCGCGGCTCCTGCCCATTCGGCGGCTAAATGCGGAGATACGGGCGGATCAAAGATGTAACACTCCGGCAGAGTGCGCTCCTCCGGCAGCCTCGCCAACTCCATCACAGTGCGGCGGTCCGTGCCTTCCTGGGCACCCGTCTGGATTGGCTTCCAGTAGATCCGGTCAAGGGCCGCGCACAGCAGCGCGGAGACGAGCGTTTTGCCAACTCCCGTGTCTGTTCCTGTCACAAAAAGCGAAGTACTCATGACGTTTGCATAGTATACCGACTCAACGGATGCTTCGCATCCGGTTTTATCGGCGTTCAGCGGGACACACGCATGCCGCTTCGGTGGAATGCGGTGATCACAAAATGTAAGACAAACCGCGCAAGCCGTTGGGAAAGGTTACTTTAGCCCCTTCTGTACAACGCGCTCGGAAAAATGCACCCAGGTAAACACTTCCGGAATATGCGAATCGTAGTAGCCATGTCTGTTCCAAGTCCAGCCCGTGCTGACCTCCAGCCGCTTCCCCTCTTTGTCCACCTGCTGGAAGCGCGAGCAGTCTATCCGCCACACGTCGCCATCTTTGGGCGGCAGCGGCCGGCCGTCGGTCAGCAGTTCAAGCCCTTTCCATGGAAACGCCAGTTCTGCTGTCCAGCCCTTGTCCACGTCATCGTGCTTGTTCAGAGTGCCCTCCACGTGCACGGCGTGCTTTAAGCCGGGAAAATCCCAATCAAGAAACCCATACCGCCATCCGCGCGGATGGACATGCCCGCCGATGCCGTCAATCTCCATGATTTTGTGCTTCGCGGGGTCCCACTCCGGCTTGCCGTAGAATTTCCCGCCCGGCTTGAACTGGTCCTTCCAAATCCAGAAAACCTCATAAATCGTATTGAGCGCGTTGATCTCGAACTCGTAGTAGGCGTCCCGCCCTGCAATGAAGACTTCCAGATCATTGTCTTCGTAAATCTTCGAGTCGCGCTCGGTCAGCGTGGCCCGCACGTCCGGCTCTTCCGCCGTAAATCCAAAATAGAGATAGTCATCGTCCCAAAGGATCGCCACACGCGTGTCAAACCACGCCGGCCGACCCGTGACGATGTCTACAAACGCCGTCGAGCGCGGCGCCATCTGCCACGACGGCTCGTCCAGCTTGCCGTCCACCGTTATCGGCCCGGCAGCCCTGTAGCATGTGTAATGCGCCAGCCCATCTCCCGCCCCATTCGCCATTCAGTTTCCCCTTCTCTGATTCAACGCCTGCGATGCTTTCGACGTTCACATCCGCGGCGCAAATTCCGATTATCGCGCAGCTACTGGTTTTGGTTTGGATGAATCAGCACCCGCATTGGCTTCTCTGTCGGCAGCCTCTGAATACGGCACCAGCCTCGGTGGATCATCGTCAGCAAAAAGAAGCCAAGCCCGCCGGTCTTTGTAGTAGCGGATCAACTCTTCATTCTTTTCCGGACCCATATCATGCGCCCAGATGACTTTTTGGCTGTCAATGTCCGCGCTGTTGTATACCCACTCCCAAATCCCCCATGGGGGCCAGATGCGTTCCTTGTGAAGGTCCGTATCGAAAAGGCGCGGTGCGTATCTTACCAGAACGATCTGGGTCCCAGGCTGCTCTTGTAGCCGGGCGACAATAGGTCGTCGACCAATGCCCAGGCTTCTGTAATTGAAAGGCCCCCAAGGGGTATAGTTGAGCGTCGGACGCAAGTGAAGCGGGGATGCTCCCACTCGCAGGAGGAAGACTGCCAAGGTAACCACGGGCGCAGAACGAACGATGAATAAGCCTCTGGGCTTGCCCTGATAACGCCAATTGCAGAGGCGGCGCATTCCCATCAGAGGCAAAGCGAAAAACAAACAGGTAGCCGGTGCGGCATATTGCGGGTAGAAGTACGCCTCAACCACCCACCCGGCGAGGGATACTGCAAGGGCCACAATAATAAACCTGGAGCGTTCGCTGATGTTGTTTACCGAAAAGCCGTAGGGGAGCGTCACAATAGCGAGAACAAGAAGGAGGCTAAAAAGCGGTCCAACATAGAGCACCCATATCAGCACCAGTTTTCTTACTTCATTTACAAGCAGCCCAAAGGGAGTCTTTGCAGCTCTGAAGTCGTGAAGGTCAACCTCCTCCTCCCATTCTTTCATCTCCGTGTGTCGGTATTTCGGCAATGGCTTTTCCGATTGCCACAGGAAATAGGGCGTGGGGTCATACTGGGCCTGATATTCCTGGTAAGGCAACTTCAATGGATCTCCGGTGACGCGCCAGTTGTAATATGCCATCCAGGCCGCAGTCAGGCCGAGCACGACAGAGAGCGGCAGGACGATCTGACGCAGTGAAATCCACAAGGGGGGCCTTCGTTTACCGAGCATCCACGCAAAAAGCGCAAAAGCAATAGGCAGGCTGAAGACCACCCCCTCGTAAGGACGGCTGTTCGCCAAGATCGCAAGGCCAACGCCCATTAGAACGGCATTCCGCACCCGATGTTCCTGCCGGATGCGAGGCAGAGCCCCCATCGCCAGAGCCCCTCCGAACGCGGCGACTGCACCGCCCATATACGTATCTGCCCAGTAACTGAAAGCGGAAATCCGTACAACAGCGAAAAGGCCGCCCAGCAGCGCCCACCCTTCTCCCATCCACGCTTGCAGCATCCAAGTGATCGCTGCACACATCAGTCCAACGCTGAGCCACACGCCCCAAAAAGGATGGCCCATCAGCACTTGACCAATCGCGAGGAAGAAGCTTTGCGCTGGAGGATACTTGGAATTGTAAGTAGGCCGCATCAAGATCATCAGGCTCTCAAAATGAGTCCACATGGTGGGTGTTGGGTTTGTCAGCCTGCCGTGGGCAAAGGTATCGGCCCCCAACAAGTACGCAAATTCATCCTGAATGAGAGGCTGCGGAATGGGCAGGATCGGGAGCAGGGCGGCGCGCAGGGCCAGCGCCGTCAGGCCGACCACAAGAACTGAAAGACCGCGCCTCTTTGCGAGCCGGCCAAAGCTTTGCTCGATCGCCTCAAACCAGCGCGAGCCAAGCTCCGGCACCGTGAACGCCAGCACCAGTGCGAGTACTGAAAGTCCGGCTTCTATTTTGAGGAACATCCGCCGTTCTACCTATCCGCGAATTGTTTCATTGAATACAACAGGCAAATTTTGATGGCACTCATTTGTCGATGGGCGCTTCGTCAATAGCCCGCACGCGCTTGCGCCAACCGGCGAATGTCCCATATCTCGGCCTGAGTGTCAATTTTCTTCCTGGGCTGGCGTCGCAATAGGTAGGTGTTCAGGGCCAAGATCTTGATTAGCCCCTGATTTGCGGCCACGGAACAAAATCAACAAATATACCGTAAGAGTCGCAAGAGCAATCAGAACCGATGGAAGGAGCAGAGCGCAGTGATACACAAGCCGGACGTGTTGCGTCCGGGGCGGGACATTGACCCGAATCAGCCCGTCCGCTGACTGGGCAACAGGGGCGCAACGATTTTCAATGCAAGTTTCAAGCCCGTGATTTGAAACGAAGGCAAATACCAACTGAAGGCCGGGCCATTCGCTCAAATCCACATCAATTGAGTTGACATGCTCTGCCCAGCGGATGCCAGCGTCCGCTCCGGTACCGGCAGGCACGTCGCCCCAGCGGACTCGTGGCAATGCATTCGGGTCTTTCCATAACGTCCATCCATCTTTGACGGCCTGCACCTGGAGCCCTGCGCTTTTGAGCATCGGTGAATCGTAACTTCGCGTGGGACCAACCAGCACATACCTATCGCTCCATTTTTTGAGGTGGTCGAGCAGCCAATTATCGACTCGGCCATTAAAAGTTGCCGTGCTAATCTCCAGTCTGGTTAAGGGCCTTCCGAGCAACAGCGTCGCGTTAGAGCGGGGTACTAGTTGATCGTAGCCAAGTAGGTTGTCGAGTCCCCATAGTTCTGAGTAGTTGAATCCGACAAATTCCCTCGAAACAAAATACAGCGGAGGGGGTGTTATTACGACGTACCGACCATCCGCAAGAATTGTCTGCCAGGGCGATTTCAGCGGCGGGTGATATTCGCGAACGCGCCAAGCATGATTGGGCAAGACGCAAAAGATCACAATCCAGTTGACGATAGAGCCAATGGTGACGATCCGCTGCCACCTTACGTTAAAGAGCATGAGCACCAACGCCGCAACTAGGCATTGAAAGAACCCGGCGAAGAAAACCACCTTGAAAGGCCAGCGGAACCGGTTCAAAATCGGCAGATGAAAAATCAACGGACCCAACATGTTCGAGCACCAGAGGAAAGCCATAAGGAAGCAGATCGCGGAGGCGATAACCCACGGGCGGGTTTGGGGACGTTTTTTCCACAACACCCCCGCACCAAAAGGCAGAAGGCTGGCGATATACCCGATGTACGACAAGTAAGGTATGGAGGCTTGGATATAATCACGCGGCAATCGTATTTGCCCAAATACAAACAATTGACCAAAGACCCACCATAGTGGTGAAATGCTGAGGTCCGAGAATTCGGCGTAGGACAGCGCCCCGGCCCGTTCGAGTGACCGCCCGACCTCGGCCCACATGGGCAGCAGCAGAGGCAACCCCAGCAGGGCAGTTGGCACGTCCAGGGCAACGTATCCCAAATATTGCAATCCCCAGCACTCCCGCCGCTTCACCAACGAGTAGCTCAAAGCGAAAAGATGCTCAAAAATCATGGCCAGAACAAAAAATTGCAGCTGCCCACCGTATAGCAAACCCAGCCGAAAGAACATCAACCAACCGGCGCGACCAACGCTCGGTTTATCCAGGTAACGCAGGGACGCCCACACCATCCAAGGAAACCACGCACACAACATCAAGGCAACCGGCCACATCCGCCCTACCCAAATGAAGAAACCAGAGAGTGCGGTCAGTGCTCCGAATGCTGCCGCCGCGTCTGTCGCCCCCATGTACCGCAACAAGACGTATCCGCCCGCTACGGCGATCAGACCATGCATGAACGCCATCAAGTCTATAGTTGCAAAAGGGTGTCCCCATATGACTTGGCTCAGGAACATAGCCACATACTCTGGCACATAGAAGACACCCGTTTGCCCCATGGCCAAGTGCGGAATCCCGCCGAAAATGTGGAAGTCATAGAGGGGTAAATGTCCGGACAGAAGACTGCGCCAGTTGTGGAAATAGGAAGGGAGAAATTCCTCAAGGCCGTCGTCTTGAAGGAAATAATAGGGCCACCGTAACTCCAGCGCGAGGAGCAAGAGTGCGGCTATACCGAGGGTTGCAGCGAAGACGCGCTTCGAGCAGGCGCCGGGTTCCGGCGGAGGGGCAACCTGAACGGCTTCATGAGAGATTAACTCGCGAGGTTTAATCGTGGAAGAATTCATGCGTCCGTCGCAGCGGCGAAGTACCTCATTGAGAAGAGTAGGAGTTGCGGAAACTGTTCTGCGTCTCAATTTTCATTCGATGAAAAAACATGAGCACTGAGTTTTACTGGTAGGGCAGGCTTCGCATTAATTCCTGTTCAGACGCCGTGGGGCGGATCGTGGTGGAGTCGTCGGGCTTGAAAAACGCCTGCGTCCACGGCGTACAGCAGGAATTTCCTTCCACATCCGATTGAAACGATCTCGAACTGAGAAGTGCAAGATGCGGAACACCAGCGACGAGATCTAAGAACCCAGAGTATTCCCGCGACCGTGGCTGCGTGGAATTGGTTTTCGTGGTATGTTCCATCGTCGCAGTAAGAGTCTCCACAACAAATAGCGGTAGTGTGCCACAGGCGAAAAGCGCGGCATACCGGCCGGAGGTACTAGCCCGGAAGTGCCAGGGCCGCACGCGGGCCTATCAGGATAAGCATCACAGGGACCGCCTTCCGCAGCCACGTTGTCTCCGGCGCTGGAATCCGCCGATGAGGACATCGTCGCCACAGTCAGGAAGGTCACTATGATTCGTAAGAACTCGGTATTTGCGAATGGCCGCCGTGAGCCATTTGGATTGGCCCAGGGCGGCGCTTCGCGGGCATTCCCTTTTTAGCCGTCCTACGGATCAACAATGATGATCGGGTCGGTCTTCTGGCCGTTCACGAAGACAGTGTACTTGTAACTACCCTGCGCGCCGGTCAACTGAGTGTTTCCGGGATTGCAAGGGCTGTAGTAGTAGCGCTCGAAGGGTGTTGGACCGTCAAACACGACGGCCCAGTCATTCGAGGTCGAGTGCCACTCGACACGGTCGTTCTTACCTCTTGAAACTCTCACGGTGTTCTGGTTTACGCTCGGCGGGTTACCAGGAATGATTTCGATTCTTATTGGCATTGCTCCCTCCTTAGGTCAATTTGTGCCTCGCGGCAATTTCCGGCGAAATGGCATGCGCCAACTGTGGCGGTTCCTGCCGGCAAGGAACATCGCATGCCGAAATTCCCGCAGAGGCAAACTCCAGTCTCTGCGGGAATGTTGCCGTCCCCTGAATCGCAGGTTCACTCATTGATTCCGGCTGTTGATCAGCCTTTGAAATGCCGGATCATTTTGCAGGTTCTTCCAGTTCGGGTCCGTACGGATCGACTGAACTGGATATCCACCGTCCCGGGCGCGTTTGAGGTAATCGAGGGCCAGGGCGCGCCGGCCGGCAAGTCGGTAAACGACAGCAGCATCGTACATGATTTGAAAGTCTTTGGGCGCGAGCAAGAGGGCCCGGTGCAGATCGTGCATGGCCTGGCCGATATTCGAGGTTTCGGCTTCATACATCGCCAACGCCCCCAGCAACTGGGAGGACTTCGGATTCACGCGCAGACCTTCCCGCGCCAGTTCGGCGGCTTTTCTGTAAGCGGAACGTGCGCGCGATTCCTCGCCCTGCGACCACTTGTAGGCGTCGCCCAGATTGCCCCACAGTATAGGATCTTTAGAACGGAGCTGTACCGCCCTCTCGAACCATTCCGCCGACTCTTTATACCGCCCTTCGCAGAACAGAACGGTCCCAAGGTTGGAATAAGCGGTGGAACTCGGCCGGATGGCAATGGACTTCCTGCATGTGGCTTCGGCCTCGGTAAAACTGCCGAGCAGATATTGCGCCGCGCACAGATTGTAATAACCCAGGTGATTGCCGGGGGCGAGTTCTACAACCTTTTTGAACATTTCCGCCGCTTTTTCGTTGTCGCCAACAGCGAAGTAAAAAGTTCCCAGCCAGTTGTATGGAGACCAGTAGTGCGGAGCGGCTTTGATGGCGCGCTGATAGGTGGCTTCGGCTTCCTTGGTCCTCTTCAAGCGATACTGAGCGGTGGCCAGGCCTTCATAGGCTGATGTGTTGGCCGGATCGCTTTCAAGGACGCTTTGGAACTCCCGGATTGCCTTTTCGTACTCACCGGTCCCGTTCTCGAGAATCCCAAGGCAGAGGTGGGAAGCGGGAAGTTTCGGGTCCAGATTGACCGCATGGGTGCAAGACCCGCGCGCCTGGTCCACCCAAACGCTGTCCTTCGTGGCCATGTATTTGCTCCAGTAGGCCTGTCCCAGTCCCGCGTAGGCCAGCGCGTAGGAGGCATCGATATTGAGCGCAGTTTGAAAAGAGCTGATCGCGTTGTCGATATTTTCGGCCTTCTCGTAATTCTGCAAATAGCCAAGCCCTTCCAGGTAGTTCTGGAAGGCAGTTGAATTCTGCGTGCCGTGCGATTCAACCTGCCGACGCTGAGCCTCGTGGAAGGGCAAACCCAGCATGCCAGCGGACCCTTCCACAACGCGGTCCTGGAGGTCAAATGGATCCGAAATGGGCAGCGTGAGCGTCTGCGCGCTGATCTGGCGGTCTGAAGAAGGATCAACAAGCGTGTAAGAGATGCGAACAGAGTTACCAAACCTCTCGAGGCTTCCCGTCAGGACCAGGTTCGCACCGAAAATCTTCGCAGCCTGCTTCGCCGTCGTGATGTGTTGCTCGTAGAGGTCACCGACCGGGACAACCTGCAGAGAATGGCCGCGAGAAAGCTGCGTCAGTTTTGCTGCCAGAGTTTCTGCCAGGCCGCGGCTGAATGCGTCGTCTTCCGAGCCGCCGCTGATGGCTGTAAACGGCAGTACGGCAAGTTGCCGCTGGCCCGCAGTTGATTGGTTGGCCGGTGGCGAGATTCTCAGGTAACGCCGGACTGCCGGGACAAGAAGAAGTGATGCCAGAAGGGCCAGAATAACTCCAACGGTGACTCCGAAGATGGCGATGCGGTTGGGAGCAGCGCGCAACCCGGCCGCGCCAGCGGTTGCAGTCTGGGGCAAAAGATCAGCCAGGACTTCAGCAGCAGATTGATACCGCTCCGATGGGTCTTTCGCCATCGCCTTGAGAATGGCAGCTTCAACATTTTCTGGAATCTGCGGGTTCAGCTCGCGCGGAGGGCGGGGCGGCTGGTTTAAGATGGCGTCCATCAATTGTTTCGTCTGCGTTTCAGGAAAAGGCCGTTGGCCCGTGGCCATCTCATAGATAAGCTCGCCGAGGGCATACAAGTCAGTGCGTGCGTCCGTGGTTTCTCCACGCAATTGTTCAGGCGCCATGTAGGGAAGCGTGCCCATGATGGCTCCAACCTGGGTCTGGAGCAGGTTTTCTTCAGAGGGTTCGGCTGGATTCCGCGGCCGCTCAAGCTTCGCAAGGCCGAAGTCCAGAATCTTGACCCGGCCTTTTGTTGTCACCATCACATTGGCCGGCTTCAGGTCGCGATGGACGATGTTGTGCTCATGGGCTTCTTCAAGCGCTTCGGCGATCTGGCGCGCATTGGCCATGACCTCTTCGATGGTGAGAGGGCCATCCTTCACCTTCTCGGCAAGAGTCTTTCCCTCAATCAATTCCATGGCAATAAAGAGCCGACCTTCATGCTCACCAATTTCATAAATGGTGCAGATGTTGGGATGGTTAAGGGCCGACGCAGCCCAGGCCTCGCGACGGAAGCGTTCCAGCTTCTCCGGATCCAGCGGAAAATCTTCCGGAGGAAATTTCAGCGCAACGTCGCGGCCGAGCATTGTGTCCCGGGCACGATAGACTTCCCCCATGCCGCCCGCGCCAAGTCTGCTGATAAGCCGGTAGTGCGAAATGACTGCTCCCGGCTCCAGTGAGGATGAGGCAAGGGACTTCGGCAACCGTTCGTTCTCCGCAAGCGAACGGGCCGCCACTTCGATTGCAGGAGATTCGATAAAACTCCCAGCCTGCGCGTCACTCTGGAGCAGAGACTCCACTTCCCGACGAAGCAATTCGTCGC
The DNA here is from genome assembly GCA_035652895.1 of Terriglobia bacterium. Classification (GTDB taxonomy): domain Bacteria; phylum Acidobacteriota; class Terriglobia; order UBA7540; family UBA7540; genus SCRD01. The sequence continues at coordinate 143,340 of DASRCX010000043.1, read as the reverse complement.
CCGCGCAGGCGCTCGCCAGGAAGGATAAACGTTCTTTGTCTTTGAGTTCGAGCGCCGCGTGATAAAGCCGCTCGATCTCGTCCCAGCGTTTACGTTCCATGGCTTTGATCCGTGCTAAGCTCCCGGTAAAGCCAGGCTCGGGCGAATTTCCAGTCCCTCATCACCGTTTCTGGAGATATCTTCAGCGCTTCGGCGGTCTCCTCAACGCTCAGCCCCCCAAAAAAGCGCATTTCGACGACCTTCTCCTTGCGCGGATCGAACGCTGCCAGGCGGGCCAAGGCCTCATCAATTTGCAGGAGGTTCGCATCCTGCGACCATGAAACACCCGAAGCTTCGTCGAGTTGAATTCGCAATTGCTTGCCACCGCGCTTTTGATAGCCACGGGACCGGGCATAATCCACCAGAATCCGGCGCATGGCTTGGGCGCAAACCGCAAAGAAGTGCGCGCGGTCCTTCCAATTGATTTGCCGACTATCAACCAGGCGGACGAAAGCTTCATTCACCAGTGCCGTTGCCTGGAGGGTATGGTTCGGGCGCTCCCTGGCCATATAACCGCGAGCAATCCGGTGTAACTCCTTGTACACGAGGGGGGCGAGGCGATCCAGAGCTTGCGCGTCGCCTTCGCTCCAGGCTCGGAGCAAGACCGTGACTTCGTCGGGTGAAGTCGTCTGCCGCATGCTGTTCCCCCTCCCATGGAAAAAGCAGTGCCGAGTGGCAGAAGAATATCACACCGACAAGCGTCATTCCAGCAGCCCGAATAATCGGCAACCCGCTGACTATTTCTTCGGTGCGTTATTTGATTCGCGCAACCGGATGCATTCCGCAAAAGGCCTGAACCATTCGAGACTTTGGTCCCAATAAATCTGGCAAGAAGCCAGCCATGCGACTTCGGCCGGTAACAATTCGGCCAGAAATTTTTTCCGCCAACATGACAGTTTTGTCTCCGGTTTCACGCTTACCAAGTCAAAGGGAAGTACTCCAGGTGAAGCCGCGGAGGGGGTGGAAAGGCGACCCGGGAGAACCCCTGCCAGCGTGAAACTGACTTGGGACTGACGGAGAAGCGGCAAAGATGACCGATTTCCACAGCAGAAAAATTCTGGTTGGGGTTTTCCCGGTAATTTTGCAGTCCGGGGCGATGGGAAGAAGCGTGAGTGCGCCCGGTGCTGCTGAATTTGTGGGGCGATTCACTTTGCCCTTTAAGGCTGAATGGGGTGAGATGCTCCTGCCCGAGGGGGAGTACACACTCGTCTATGGGAACCTGAATGGGGGCGCTTGCTTCGTGGAAATCGCCGGCAAGGACCCCGCTAAACCCCGAGGCATTTTTCTTGTGGAAGGGGAGAGTCGGGCTTCTGTGGTTCAGAACGCACTGGTTTGCGTTCGCAAAGAAGGCTGCCAGATCATTCGTTCCCTGGAACTCCCGCTGATCGGGAAGGCGGTGTGTTTTGAAGCCCCTCATGCCACTAAGCCGTTGCACAGACAGGCTGCCGCTGGTATTGAAACCCGCCCGGACGTATGGCCCAATTGACGGCCACCGCGCCCGTTGCGGAGTATACCGGCTCGCTCATCAAGGACTATTGACGGGTTCCCCACGCGGGGGTAAGACGGGGGCAAGTCCAGCCTACGGTCAGACCGTGGGCCACCGGGTTGCCCCCGTCTTTTTGTAGATCATTCCACCGACGGAGCATTCCTTTTCTGGGGCGGGTCCGGATCTCGCATCGCACATCGACACAAATTCCTCTCCGGGTTGGCTTTCTATGGGCTTGAGCTGACCTGGGTTTTTGCCATCCACCTGTCATACCAGAGCTGAAAACAGAAAAGTGTCCAAAGAGCTTTACCGTGATCTATCTGTCCGTCAGAATGCTCTTGAAGCATTTGCCGGATAAACCGGGTATTAAACAATCCCTGTCGGTTTAACTTCCCATCCTCCAGAGCGTTGTCCACGTGGAGCTTGAGTTCATCACGAATCCAGCGCGAGACCGGGACAGGGAATGCCTGCTTCTGCGAGTAGATCAATTTGTGCGGCAGCCACTTTTCCGCAGCTTTTTTCAATATGTATTCTCTCTTAAGTCCTTTCACTTTAAGGTGAGTGGGCAAGCCAGCCACGTACTCTACCAGACGATGGTCCAGGAACGGCGCCCTCGTTTCCAGAGAACACACCATGCTGGCACGGTCCGCTTTAACCAGTTGGCCGTCTTCTAAAAGCATTCGGAAATCCAGATAAAGCACTTCGGCCAAGGTATCATCGAACCGGGTCCCCTCCAGAACCCGCGAAAGCGGTTGGAAGATGGACCTGATGGGTGGATGCTGCCGGAGCCACTCCGGAGCAAAAAGGCGATCAAGGTCGTCAGGCGCAATCATGCCAAACCACGCATAATGGCGCACGGCCGCCTCATCCTCGGCGTAGTTTAGAAACCGGCTGAGCGTGATTCGCTTGGGGCCATCGATCACGTAAAGTGACAAGAATCGTTGAATCTGCTCCCAAACCGGCCGGCGAACGACTTTGGGAATTTTAAGGTAATACTCCGCCATCCGCGCTGCGGTATAGGTTGAATGGCCTCCAAACAATTCATCACCACCTTCACTGGTCAGAGCAACATCGACTTGCTCACGTGCAAAATGAGAAAGAAGGTAGGTCTGAATAACGGCCGGATCCGCGAGCGGTTCGTCGAGGTGATCGGCCAGTGTTAGAAGTGCATCGCGTAGGCTCCTGTAATCGACGGTCACGACGTGATGCTGTGCGCCTGAATGTCCGGCGACGAATTTCGGGAGTTCACTTTCTTCCGAAGGCCCCCCGGGCCATAAGACGGAAAAGCATTTGATCTCCCCTGGGGAAAGCTCACTTGCCGTCGCGCAGGCAATAGAAGATTTGATGTCGGCATTAAGGAACACTCCGGTTGGAGCGTCCAAGTCAAGTCGGGAAGCAGTCGCTTCGCGCAATCTGGATCTGAGATGCTCGCAGGCTTCCCTTTCCTGCTTTTGGCCCGTACTTGCCCGCGTTCGTGTTCCAATAAAGTCCTGGAACTTCCAGTAGCACTCAATGCGAACCTTCCGGCCCTCGACAACCATGCAATGGGCGGCTGGGAGCTTCCTGATATCCGCAAAAATCGATAGAGGCGTCGGAACGTATCCGTAAAAAAAGTATTGAGCGACTGCGTCGGGGTCGAGCCGGCGGTTGATCAACGGGGATTCCAGGACCGACTTAACCTCTGACCCAAACACCAGCGTCTCTTCGTTCATCCAGTAATAGAGCGGCTTTTCTCCCGCCCGGTCTCGAGCCAAAACAAGTCGGCCCGTCCGGTCATCCCAGAGCGCGATCGCGAACATGCCGTCAAGTGCGCGCGTGAAATCAACGCCTTTTTCCTCATACAGGTGGGCAATAACCTCTCCGGCGGATTGAGTTTTCAATTGGTGACCGCGGTCGAGGAGAGATTTGCGAAGATCGCGGTGGTTGTAAATTTGTCCGTCAGCGACGAGGGTGATTTCTCCGTTTTCATTGGAGAAGGGCTGATTGCCTGTATTGGGCCTGGGAACCCTCAGTTGACGGACCGCTATCGCCAGATGGGGACGTTCAATCTTGCCGTAATTATCCGGCCCGCGATGCTTCAGCCGCTCCGACATCCGATCGATCAGTTCAGGAGAATCGAGTGGATTCAGAAACAGATTGTGAATACCGCAAATGCCACTCATGGGACCTCATCGTCTCGACGTTGGCGGCTGGTTTAAGACAAGTGATCCGATACTTTTCGAATGTATATCGTCTGCATGGGGCTGTCGTTCCCCTGGCACAAAGCCTGCGCCTGCTTTTCACCGGATCTGTTTTCGTCTGGGTCCATTGCTGCAGAAGTTGTTGCGAGCCAAAACAAAGCAGGGGCCTTCGATGCACTTTTACGGGCCAATTCTTCGACTCCGTCATCAAGGGCGTTCTCTCCGCTACCGAGAACGTGTGGCATATGTCGCCGACAACTGCGAACGCCTTTTGTTGCGTGATGGCCAGCCGGCGCTTCGCAATGGAAGACTCCTCACATCGCCCGTTTTTGCATAGACCTCGCCTGGCGTATCAGGCACGGTGGGAATCTTATCCGAAAGTATTCGTCACCGTAAAGACGCGCTTTTGATACAGCGAAATCTGGCTCTCGAATCGCCGTCCGGCTCGTGGAGTGACCGTCAGGCCGGAAAAGCGAACCGAACCAGTTTTGAAAACTTCGCACTTTGCCCAAAGGCCAATTGCGCAGAGGTTTCTCCGGGGTCCCTGATCAAAAAACCGGTAGGGCCTTTGAAAAGGCATGCATTCTGCCGCTTGGGGCTTTGTTTTTTCGGCCAGGGAAGAGAGGTCGTCCGGGCACCGAGGGCACGCGATCCGATGCCTCACCCGCCCAATGAATGAACAATGCAGTTCAGTATATATGCAAGATTCTGCACTGACTGCTTCCGGAATACCCCACAAGCCGTTAGGGGTCTGCCTGAACTCTATTCCGGCAGAGAAACGGGTTAATTGCTGAGATCACCGGATTGAACAACCAATCGCCACAGGTTAGGTTTGCTTCCATGGAGTTGTACGTCTCGGGAGATCTGCACATGCCTTATCTTTTTCGGGAAAGCGGCGACGGAGTACGACAGATGCGCACGAATCCAGGTTCATATGTGCCTGGCGGCGAAGGCATTGCGGGTCTGCTGATTCAGCCTGAACGGTGACTCGCGGCATGCGGTGCACAACTGTGGATGCTGATGACGGGGGTACGTCTTAATGAGGAGAATCTGGAAGAGGTTGGTTTGCGAAATCGAAGGTGCGGATTCGGTGGAGTATGGATTGGTGCTCGTGCTTATAGCCGTCGTTGCGATTGCAGCCTTCAAACTCATGGGAACGACGGTGTATGGCGGCTATGCAAAGGCCTCAATCGAGGTGGCCAGTGCGGCAGGGCACAGCCCAAGCAGCGAATCCAGCTCAAACACCGGAACTAACTCGAGCAGTAATTCTGGTTGGAACAATGCCGCAGGAACCAGCGGCGGTTCGAACTCAGGAGAAGGATCGGGTTCAGGCAGTGGAGCCGGACAAGGCCACGGGCATGGACATGGTAAAGGCCACGGCAATGCAGGGTCCGGCGGAGGATCAGGTTCAGGCGGAGGGTCGGATCAGAATCCTCTGCCGAACAACGGGAACGACACACTGCGTGGAAAGGGCAAACACTGACATCGTTCACGTTATACGAACGATGGGATGAAAGCAGGGGTGGATTCGCGAGCAGTAGCGCGATCTGCACTCTGCTTGTTGGTGTGCGTCCGTGCAGAGAGACTCGGGGTCAGCGGGTTCGTGAAACTCCGGTGGCAGCTACTCTCGAGAGTTAAGGGAGAAGGACGGAGGAGTCAGAGAATATCTTGATTTTCAGCACACGTGATTCGTTGCGAGAAAACAAAGGATGAATTCTGAGACTAAGGAAATCCTTGAACGACTCGGCAGGCCTCTGCTGATGTGGAGAAATGCCCTCTTCTTTTCCCTGAAGCCTCCTGGGGGACAGGATGACTCATCCAACCATCCTTACAGACCGGATCCTTCTGCCCATTCGATGCTCACATCGTATCCGTTGACACCGGCACTCTTAATCCTTGCGGTTTTGCTCTTGGTCGGGTCAATGACGCCGGCTCGGCAGTGGGTTGCTTTGGAGACCAGTCTCCCAACTCTGGCCCGAATCTTTTCTATTTCGCGAGAACCGCAATCCACGACCATTCCAATTGCAAACGAAAACGTAACCGTCTGGGTAAACAAGCAGTCCGGCTACTATTACTGCCAGGGAGGCACTCTTTATGGCAGCGAGCCGGGGGAGTTGATGAGTCAGGGCGCCGCACTTACATCCGGCTATCGGCCTGCCGATGGCCAAGTCTGCAACGTCGATGGCGCAATCCAACCACCATCCTGCAGTCTCACAGTCAGGGCCCAGATCTGGCTCCGGTCGTTTGTGAGCATGCTCCCGGACACAAACCGATTACTCGCGAGAATCTGGAAAACGCAAGCAGGGATGTCGAAACCGGAAGAAAGTATAAGCGTGTGGGCGAATACACAATCCGGTCTCTATTACTGCCAGGGCGGTCTGCTCTTTGGCGCCCAGCCAGGACAGTTGATGACGCAAGCCGATGCGGTCAAATCAGGTTACCGGCCTGCCAACCAGCAGTATTGCACCGAAGGGAAGCACTCCGATACGGCGGCTGTCATCTCACCCCACCAGGCTTCCGCCATCGGCGAGTAGATACTTTCAATCCTCCATGCCTGAATCCTTAGCAAAAGATCCCGCCCTGGTGGAGCGCAATTCTCTGCCCTTTGACTCGCTGAGGGCGCGGCTGCGCATTGCGCAAAGGAAGTGCCTGGCCGGCATTTCGACAGAAATTTGTCTCAGCTTGTTGTGTTGTTTGAAGTGCAATTCGGGGTTGGAATAGCTGGAGATGGCTCAGAAGGCTCCTCGAAGATCTCTGCGGTGAATGCTTCGATCCTCGCACCTTTTTGCCATGCATCCCTTGGGAGGCCTGCCTTAACGCATGTTTCCTCCAGGAAGCGCTCGCGGTCCCAGTTCCACGTTACTGGGACTTGGGGTAGGAGCAGGCCGCGATGTCGGCCTTGAGAAATGATAAGGCCATGTTCGCCGACTATAATCTGATCGGGTTGGATCTCGAAGGGCGTGCTGAGAACGGAAATCTCCAGATGCAGCGAGGGTATTTCATCAGGCGTTACCGGAGCAAACCGGGGATCCGCCAGCGCGGCAGCCACAGCGCATTCCTGAGCGGTCTTATAGAGCGGCTCTGTAGTTACGACATGCCCGATGCAACCGCGAAGCTGGCCGTGGCTGCGCAAAGTCACGAATGCTCCACGGGGTTCGAGCAGCGCCGGCGACGGATTGGGCAATTCCCTGATTTGCGAAACTCCGTAAACGGCACCCTCCACTGCTTGCCTCGCCAGCCGGAGCAGGAGTGTTTTTTCGTCATCAGTGAGCGGCGGCATCCTTTTCGCCCTCTTTATCCTTACCGCCCGGGATTACCACCAGTTGGCCGGGCGACTGGTGCCTGAAGCGGGCCTCCATTTTTCGCCGGAAATCCCAGAAGTATTGCGTGCCCGAAATCACTGCGAAGACTACAACGGCCCACAGCAGCAGCATCCCCGTGAATAGCGTTGAGGGGAATCGGGGCTCGAGCATAATCACGCTGATGGCTGCCACCTGGAGTACCATTTTCGTTTTGCCCAATTCAGAAGCTTGGAGCAAAATTCCCTGCGCGGAGGCGATCGAACGAAGCCCTGTCACTGCAAGCTCGCGCCCTACAATGATGACCACCATCCAGGCCGGCACCAGGTGAAGCCAGACCAGCGAGATGAAAGCGGACGCCGTCAGCAGTTTGTCAGCGAGGGGATCCAGCAGAATTCCCAGCGCTGTCACCTGTCCTCGCTTCCGAGCCAGATACCCGTCCAGCAGGTCCGTAGCCGATGCCAGCAGAAACACAACCACGGCCCAGATATCCATGTTGTCTCCCTTCGTCAGCATCAGCACGACAATCAGGGGAACAAAGAATATCCGAAGGACCGTAAGCGAAAGAGGGAGATTCATATCAGCTTGGAATCTTCGTATCCAGCGAAACACCGCGGGAGGAAGGCGTCCTCGCCAAGGCATTCCACGGCTTTTCAGCAGGGAGCCGACCGGCACAACCCACTATAGCCAAGGCTATGCTGAGTGTCAACGGGATGCGATCATGCAATATGGCGAGGGAAACATCGCATCCTGTCGATCTTTCCAAGTGATGGAACACAGACCGGCCCGCTGAGGCACACAGGCATTTCACAAATCCGTGGGCAACTTTCCGCGTGCGGTTCCCCATCCTAAGTGTCGAAGTGCAACCGGCACAGCCTGGTGAGACCGGGGAGACACTTCGTAAATCTGTGCTGCTTCACCGGAGAAGGAGAAGCCTTCTTCCCGAGCAGGTTGTCGGGTCGCTCAGTTCCATCGTCAGGAGCCTTCACAACTGTTCCACGTGGCAAGTAAGCTACGGCTATATCAAGAGCCTATACCCCCGTTGGATTGATTTCACCAGCAAAAATCAACGGTGGCAGGCTACAGCCAAAAGGGACCGGCAGGGCCCGAATTTGTGCAAAACTCCTTAGCTTCTTTTTAGGCGTACCAGCCCAGTAATTTTGCCTCATTTTCAGGGAAAGTATTATTAGAAGTTACTTAAGTCATTGATATCAAAGGGCAATCATGAAATCGTCCAAAATTGGCCGCTGCGGAGACCGTTGGCAATGAAAAGCGTGCCGCTTTGGGGTGGACAATTTTCCACAGTTTTTTCCACAGGTTGCGAGACCGCGAAAATACAGGGTTTTATGGATGAACCAGGGACGCTGCGCGGGATTGGCGTTCAGCAACCAGGCGTTCGCGCAGCGATTTGGCTACCCGCGCGCGAACCATAACGCGGTTACCCTCATAGTGGGTCGAAAGAACTTTGCCTGCGCGATGAATAAGCGCCAGCCGCTCCCCATCGCTGGCTGAAAATTCAAACTCACTCTCGATGACCGGGTCTTCTTCCAAGGCCTTATCAATGGCTTCCAGCAGGATATCAAGTCCCTCTCCCGTAACAGCAGAAACCTCCACGTGACGGGGGCCCTTCGGAAGTCGCGCCCTTGAGGCGTCATCCAGAAGGTCTATCTTGTTCCATACGAGGAGCCGGGGTGTTTGGCTCAGTCCCATTGTCTCGAGAAGCAGTTCGACCGTTGACTCATGCCGTTGCCTTTGCGAGTGGGAAGCATCCATCACCTGGAGCAGCAGACTCGCGTCTTCCAGTTCTTCAAGAGTGGCGTGAAAAGCGGCCACAAGGTGCGGAGGCAGCTTGCGAATAAAACCCACCGTGTCGGACAGCAGCGCCGGACGTCGCGAGGGAAGCTTCAACGCCCGCACCGTGGGGTCAAGCGTCGCGAACAGGCGGTTTGAGGTCGATACCTCTGCGCGGGTCAAGGCGTTGAACAAAGTAGATTTTCCGGCGTTTGTATAGCCAACCAACGCCACGGTCAGGAAGCGCTGGTCTCGGCGGTGGGCACGATGGAGCGCACGCTCAGACCGGACCTTTTCGATTCCGCGTGACAGGATGCGAATGCGTGCGCGAATCCTACGGCGGTCAAATTCCAATTGCTGTTCGCCGGGCCCTCGTGTTCCAATACCGCCGCCGAGGCGTGAAAAGCTTGTGCCGCGGCCGGACAGGCGAGGCAACAGGTACGTCAACTGCGCAAGTTCCACCTGCAACTGGCCTTCGCGGCTTCGGGCTCGCCGTGCGAAAATGTCGAGGATCAACTGCGTGCGGTCAATGACCCGGGAATGGAGCACAGACTCCAAGTTGCGAAGCTGCGTCGGAGTCAGATCGTGATCAAAAAGAATGACGTCGGCGTGTGCGGCACGGGCCTCTGCGCAAATTTCGCGCGCCTTGCCCCGGCCCACTAATGTGGCCGCGTCTGCTTCGGGCGACTTCTGCAGGATTGATCCGACGACGTGCGCCCCGGCGCTTGTCGCCAGTTCATGAAGTTCCTCCAGGCTTTCTTCCGGATCGTAATCAGCAACGACCCTTCCCCGTTTTGTCTGGACCCATCCAACCAGATAGGCTCTTTCAGCGGCCTGCTGACGGAGATATTCCAACTAACCTCCCAATGCCCCTGCGGGAGCCGCGGAGTTATTTGCGCGATTCATAAGTACGGTGGAAATCGCGTGCTTGAAGATCAACTGCTCCATGCCGTTGTTGTCCAGGATCACTGCGAATTTGTCGAAGCTGCGGATTCGGCCGGTCAATTTCACGCCGCTCATCAGATAAATCGTGACCAGGGCCTTTTCCTTCCGCAGCGAGTTCAAGAACCCGTCCTGAATGTTCTGTTGTTTTTCCATAAATTTCCCGTCTTCCGCAGGCGCGATACGGCTATTACCCTCCATTACAAGGATACAACCTTCTCGATAGACAACGCCCCATTAAATTTCGATGCCAGCCAGTCCTTGACCGCTTCGAATGCCTGGCGCTGGATCGACGCATCGTCTCCAAAACCAGCAAACCAGTGTGTTTCGGGCTCGCGGCGAAACCAGGTCAATTGGCGCTTAGCGTAGTGCCGCGTGGCCGCCTGTGTATCGCGGAGGGCATCCTCGATTGTGGTCTCGCCTCGCAAAGCCGCCGCCACCTGCCTGTAGCCCAGCGAGCCGAGCCCTTTGATCGAAGACGCGTCGGAGCGCGCCATCATCCGGCGCGTTTCATCCACCAACCCCGCAGCAAACATCTTCTCAACACGCCGGTCGATTCTGGAGTACAACTCACTGCGATCAGGATTAAGCCCGATCTTGAAGCAATTGTACCCCGTCAATGGCTCGCGACCCTGCGCATGCAGAGTGGAAATGGCCTGCCGCGCAACAAGGCAGACCTCAACCGCGCGAACCGCCTTCTGCAAGTCGTGCGGATCGATGCGCGCTGCTGTTGGAGGGTCAAGCCTGGCCAGCAGATTGTGCACAAACTCGCGGCCACGGCGCTCCGCGAGAGTGCGCAAACGTGCCCGCAATTCCTCCGAACGCGGCGGCCCGTCAAAAAGTCCCATCAACAACGCCCGCAAGTAAAGGCCGGTTCCTCCAACAAGGACCGGCAGGCTCCCGCGTTTGCGAATTTCACCGAGCACTTTAACGGCTTCGCGTCGGAAATCGCCCGCCGTAAAAGGCTCAGCAGGGTCGAGGCAGTCCAGCAGGTGGTGTGGAATTCCCCTTCTTTCCTCAGGCAGAATCTTCCCCGTACCAATGTCGAATCCCCTGTACACCTGAACGGAATCGTAATTGATCACTTCTCCGTTCAGGCGCTCGGCCAGATAAAGCGCAAGTTGCGACTTTCCGGTCGCTGTGGGGCCGGCGATTGCGACCAGTGGGTAATCCCTGCTTATCTCATCAACCATACAAGACGTAAATAACTGACGACCAGAATGCAGAGGATAACAGCAAGCAACAGGAATGCTCCGAGCAGTTGCAGCCTTGAAGGGCGCTCCATCAGGTAAAGGTTCTATCCGTGAGCTTAAACGCCGCAGAAAACCAATGAGGAAAACCTGCAAACTATCTTTTTTTCGGGCCTTTTCGATCTTCCAGTTGTAATTTTATCTGACTGCTCAGCAGCGATCAATAGTTTGTCCCCATGTTGTAAAAGTAGATGAATTCCAGCACCAGATGATTTCCGGTAAACTGTGCCGGCAACGGCGGAAACGGGTTGGAAGCTCGGATTGAAGCAAGCGCAGCCTGGTCCAACGGAGGGGAGCCGGACGATGCCAGCAATCGAAGCTGTGGAACCGAGCCGTCCTTGACAATTTCGAAGACCAGCGCGACTCGGCCCTTTTCTCCCAGACGCGCCGATTCAGGAATGACGGCGTACCAGTTCCGTCGAACGATATACACTACCCGCGCAAGATAAGGTCCGAAATTCACGCCCCGGGTATCCGACAGAATGATCGGCCCGGAAGTGGAAAAATTCGGTTGAATATTGTTGAACTGGTCTGGTGAGTCGCCTGGGCCGACGGCTCCCAAACCATTCGGATTCTGGATTGCAGCCTGGAGCGACTGTTGTATGGCCTGTCCGGGCGTGGAAGGTGGTAGTGTTATATGCGGGGTGCCGCTCGTATCCGGGGGCCTGACATTCTCGAGCCGAAGCTGAGCTTCCTGTTTGGGCTCTTCCTTCGGCGCAGGCGGAGCAGGCTTAGGAGCCTGGGCCATTTCTTTGGGAGCAGGCTTCTCGGCCGGAGGCGCTGGCGGCGGCGTTGGAGCTTTATGCCCGCCTGCGATATCCGGCAGGCGTGAGTTCCCGCGAATGTAAGGAAAGCGCAAGCCGTTCTTGTCAACCGTGGGTGCCTTGCCCTGCGCGATGCGGTTCTTATCAGAGAGAATATTTGTCTTGGGAGGCGCTTTCAGTGAACGCAAGAGGTCTTGCGGGAGATAGAGCATTGTGGTCTCTTGCTGCTTAGCCTCAGGCCGCACTTCGACCGCCGCTTCACCCATAAGCTTGCTGAAAAGGTTCGGTGAAAACGTCAGGAGAAGGAGGAACAGGGTTTCGAACATGACCGCCAGCAGGAAATAAGTCCGTCGCCGCCAGCGGTCTATTTCCTCCTCATAGTCGAGCAGGAGCCGAAACTCAGGTTGGATGCTCATAAACTACTGTTCCGTTGGGCCCTGGCTTACAATTCGCCACTGTGACCTGCCGGCCGCGAAAAGGGAACCTTCACGCGACTCGCATGTTCTTCGATGCAAAACATGACCATCTCGGCTAGTGCTAAAGCTGCACGGCCTTCTTGCCCACCCACCAGGGGACGCCGACGGGTCTGTACGCATTCTGCAAACGATTCGAGTTCGGCTTCAAGCGGATCGGTGTTCTGGACCTCCAGCTTCCGGAAAGCGATACCAGGCTGACCGCCCCTGTGATCGACATTTACCAGGAGCGCGTCCCTCCGCGAAAAGTCGATTGAGATGTACTCGTGTGGCTGGAAGTATCTGAATTTGCGTACCTTCTCCGTGCTCACGCGGCTCGCCGTGAAATTTGCCACTGCCCCGTTTTCGAACTCGACGCGCGCGTTGGCAATGTCAACCCGATCGGTGAGCACAGGCAGGCCAACGGCGCGCACATCGCGGGCCGTGGAGTTGGTCATCCAAAGGACAAGGTCGAGGTCATGGATCATGAGGTCAAAAACCACATCCACATCCAGACTGCGGGGACTGAAAACCCCCAACCGATGGATCTCGAAGAACAGCGGCTGGCGCGTCACGGCATGGGCGGCGACGACCCCGGGGTTGAAGCGTTCAAGATGGCCTACCTGTAGAATACGCCCCGAGCGGTCTGCAATAGCAATCAGTTCATCGGCTTCTTCCAGTGTACGCGTGATCGGCTTCTCAATCAAAACATCGAGCCCTGCCTCCATCGCCCGCCGCGCTACGGCAGCATGGTTCGTTGTGGGAATCACGATGCTGACGGCCCTGACGGCGTCCAGGGTCTCTTCAAGACTCTTGAAGGCCCTCACCCCCAACTCGGCAGCCAGCGCAGCGGTCCGCTCTTCACGCAGGTCGTAAACTCCGACCAGTTCGGCGTTCTTAACGCGCTTGAGAGCGTGTGCGTGCCTCTTTCCGTGCTCGCCCACGCCGATAACGGCGACAGGCACTTTCTGCAATTCTGAAATACGCCCCTCGGTCTGCCGCCGGCCTGGCCCCGGCCTGCGGCATCATGCATTCAATTTTCCATGCCGAACACGGCAATGCCGAACTGGTTGGCTTCCTCGATCAGTTGTTCACGCTCAAACAGCAGCGTCTTTCCGGCGTCAACGGCCAGCGTCCGGGCGTTCGTGCGCTTCATGACCCGGATTGTCTTGACGCCTACTACCGGCACATCAAACCGCATATCCTGCTGCGGCTTACTGACTTTGACGACAACCAACCGCTTTCCGTTACTTAAGCTTGCCGCGCGCTCGATCGTAGCGTCCGTTCCTTCCATCGCCTCGATCGCGACACAGGCGCGGTCGGCGACGACGATCGTTTGCCCAATATCAAGCCCGGCAATCTTCTTGGCGATCTCCCGACCGTAGGCAATATCCGCCGCCTCGCCCTCATCCGGCTGTCGATCAGTCATCGCTCCCGCAGTGGCCAGGAGCGGCCTGAGGAACAGAGTTGAATCGACGACTTCGATCCCGCGCGACTCGAGCATTCGTACAAACGCGCCGATCAACGCGTCCGTGTTCTTGCGCGCCATTCCGTTCAAGGTTTGTTCAACCACGTTGTCAGGCCTGATGGAACTGTACAGTTGGACGTGTTTTACCTGCCCGGCCAGCACAACTTTATTGACTTCGCGCTCGCTGAGCAGTTCAAGAAGGCGAGCAACTTCACCAAGACTCAGCCATTCAATCTCACGCGCAGTTTGAGAGAGTTCCGGGAAGGCCTCTTCCTTGATCGCCACAACCAGCGGATCGATCCCTCGTTCGCGCGCCGCCTCCAGCACGAGGAACGGGAACCGTCCGTTGCCAGCGATCACGGCGTACCTGTCAGTCGCGCAGAAACCGCGGCCGGTGTCGCCCGTGCCCTGCGTTCCCGTTCTTGAAGCGTTATCACTCATTTCACAACACCGCGCGTGGAGGTCTTGATGAAATCCACAAGCACCCTGACGTGAGGCGATTTGATGCCCTCCGCCTCCAGCTTCTCGACGGCCTGGGTCGTATTCAATTTCGAGCGGCATAGCACACGAAACGCAGATTGCAATTCGTCGATATCCTCTTTTGAGAGACCCGCCCGCTCAAGGCCCAGCCGGTTGGCGCCGTAAACGCCCATAGGTCGGTCGGCGGACGTTTTTGAGTAAGGCAAAATGTCCTTGTTCACAACCGTGTAGCTTCCCAGAAAGCTGTAAGCGCCGATGCGGCAGAACTGGTGAATGCCGCAGAACGCTCCGACAATGGCGTGGTCGCCGATCTCGACATGTCCCGCGAGTGAGGCGCCGTTCGACATGATGATGTAATCACCGAGCCGGCAATCGTGCGCAATATGGACGTAAGCCATCAGGAGATTGTGGCTTCCAATACGCGTCACGCCACCGTTTACAGCCGTCCCCCGATGGATAGTCACAAATTCTCTGAACGTGTTGTAATCGCCGACCTCGAGATAGGTCCGTTCTCCCTTGTACTTGGTGTCCTGCGGGTCCTGGCCGATCGAGGCGTAAGGGAAGATCCTGTTTCCCTTGCCGAACTTTGCCGGCCCGTGAAGGACCACGTGCGACATCACTTCACAGTCCTCGCCGAGTTCAACGTCCTCTTCAATCACGCTGTAAGGGCCAACCGTGACGTTGCATGCAAGCCTGGCTTTGGGATGAATGATCGCAGTGGGGTGGGCTTTCATGAACCGGGTCTCTCCACGATCGCGAAAAGGACCACCGCCTCTGCCACGAGTTTTCCGTCCACGGTGGCGCGCCCCTGCATCTTGCCAAAGTTGTTGCGGCGGTTCAGTAACTGCATCTCCACGTGGAGTTGATCACCGGGCAGAACGGGACGGCGGAATTTGGCGTTTTCGATGCCGGTGAAGTAGATAAGCTTCTTTTCCTTGTCCGGAAGGTCGCGATAAATCAGCACGCCGGCCACCTGCGCCATCGACTCGATAATCAGCACGCCCGGCATCACCGGCGCGCCGGGAAAGTGACCCTGGAAGAACTGCTCGTTGATCGTCACGTTCTTGAGGCCCACAATGCGCTTATCCGGCTCGAGTTCGAGGATCCTGTCCACCAGCAAAAAGGGGTAACGGTGCGGCAGAAAACTCATGATCTCCGCAATCCCGTAAACCGGCTTTGCTGTTTCCCGGGAAGTCTTTTCCGTTTCAGAAGTCATAGTTGGATTGTCCACGATGCACCACTCAACAGATATCCCGATTAGTTTTGCACGCCGGAATTCCAGCCCTCTCGCGGCGCACAAGCAGGAAACGGCGAGTGCCGTAAAAGCATTATAGTCGAAAGGGTAAGACGTTCCAAATTCGCGGCCCGTGTTTTTGTCCGGACCGTCGCCCGCAGCTGAGAGCAACGCTGGTCCGGGGCTTTCCTGCCGGTTGTGGTAAACTCAGAAGTTAATCCAAACCGGAAGGCGACCCATTGACCGCGCGCATCCTTGACGGCAACAAAATCCGTGATGAAATCATGCACGAACTCGGGGGCCAGATCCACGAGTTGAAGGCTGCGGGCATTACACCCGGGCTGGCAGCGGTCCTCGTCGGTGAGAACCCTGCCTCCCAGATCTACGTCCGCAATAAAGTCAAGACCTGCCAATCTCTCGGCCTCTATAGCGAAAAAATCGAATGGCCTGCCGATACAACTACCGAACGCCTGCTCGAGCTGGTGCACGAACTCAACGCGCGCGATGAAATTGACGGCATCCTCGTCCAACTCCCACTGCCGCCGCAGGTTGATTCCAAGGCGGTGCTCGAAGCCATAGACCCCCTTAAGGACGTTGACGGGTTCCACCCGGTGAGCGTAGGCAATCTTGTCCAGGGACGGCCGGGTTTGGTTCCCTGCACGCCCGCAGGAATTATCGAAATTCTCCGCCGCAGCGGCATTGAAATGAAGGGCGCGCGCGCCGTGGTGATCGGCAGAAGCGACATCGTGGGGAAACCGGTTGCCATGCTGCTTCTTCACAACCACGCCACGGTCACCATTTGCCATTCGCGGACGCGCGATCTGCCGGCCGTGGCACGCGAAGGCGACATTCTGGTGGCCGCAATGGGCAGGGCGGCTTTTGTGACCGCCGACTTCATCAAGCCCGGCGCTACGGTGATCGACGTTGGCATCAATCGCCTGGCAACGGAAGAGGAGGTCCGCCGCATTTATCACCATCCTGAAGGGCCGCTGGCAAAGCTCCGCGAAAAGGGTTCGGTGCTGGTGGGCGACGTTCAGCCGGAGGATGCTCGCGAGAAGGCCGGAGCCTTCACTCCCGTTCCGGGAGGCGTCGGACCGCTGACGATTGCCATGCTGATGTCGAATACCGTCAAGGCAGCGAAATTGCGCCGTGGAAGCCGCGTGGCCGCAAAGGCATAGAAACCGTTTCACGGCCTGGGGCAATCGCGCCGTCTCCCAGATCGAGCGGTACGGAAAAGGGACGCGGACCTCTGCGGCTGATACCATCACCGAGGCACGGGCCGTTTGGCTGGGCCGCACCGGCGGGGTCGTTCCATTCATGTCAATTCCATGAGCGTTTCCCCACGATACTTTGGACTGACCGGCGGCATCGCGTCCGGCAAGAGCACCGTGGCCGGGATGTTTCGCGAACTCGGAGCATATATCGTTGACGCTGACGAAGTCGGCCACGAACTGCTGCTTCCGAACTCTCCTGTTTTGCCGGAACTGATTGCAACCTTCGGTCGCGAAATTCTCGATTCCTCCGGAGCCATCGACCGTCGTCGTCTCGGCGCTCTGGTTTTCTCCGACCCTGCGAAACTCGAACAACTCAACCGCATCGTGCACCCGCGCATCATCGAGCGCACTCGTCAACTCGCCGCAGAGTATTGCCAGCGGAACCCGGGATCCGTTGTCATGGTTGACGCTGCGCTGATCTACGAAACGGGCATCGCCGGGCATTTCTTCAAAATCATCGTTGCCTGGTGCCGGCCTGAGCAGCAGATCGAACGCCTGATGAACAAAGGAAGCATGCCCCGCGAAGAAGCCGAGCGGCGCATCGCAAGCCAGATGCCTGCGGACGAAAAACGCCGCCGCGCGGATTTTGTCATCGACTGCTCCGGGAGCCTTGAAGAAACCCGGCGCCAGGTTGAGATGCTCTACCCCAGGCTCCAGCAACTTGCATGCGGCGCCTGATTCGGATGCAGAAGCTTCGACTCGCGCCAGGCTCTCGAACCTCATGGAAATCCGCTCGATTTGTCTGATCAAAAGTCCCACTGATTTTCTTCACGAATCGTGATAAAAATACGTCGCGCAATTGTTACGACCGGCATCCAAAGGAGCGTGCAAAGATGAAGAGGAACTCAATCATTGTTTTGGGATTTTTTGCTCTCGTGGCAGCGGTCGGATTGGTTATCTTCCAGACCCGCACCCGCGGCCAACAGCAGAAAGAGGCTATCGGTTATGAAGATACGCCCATGCTTCCGGGCGGCAAATGGCATGTGCATGACGGCCGCCGTCCGCAACCGCCCATCGTCACGCCGGGAACTTTCAGTACTCAGCAGACCCCCGGCGAGCCGCCTTCGGACGCCATCGTTCTGTTCGACAGCAAAGACCTTTCGAAGTGGCAGTCGGCAAAAGGAGGCCCCGCCGAATGGAAAGTTGAAGACGGATACTTCGAGGTCGTTCCGGGAACAGGCGACATCGAAACCCGGGAGAAATTCGGCCCAATCCAGTTGCATCTTGAATGGAGCGAACCCACGCCGCCGCACGGCTCGAGCCAGGGCCGCGGCAACAGCGGAGTCTTCCTTCAGGGGCAGTATGAAATTCAGGTGCTCGACAACTATCACAACATCACCTATCCCGACGGCCAGGCCGGTGCCGTGTATGGCCAGCATCCGCCGCTGGTGAACGCCTGCCGTCCGCCCGGCGAGTGGCAGACCTACGACATCGCCTTCACTCCCGCTATCTTCCAGGGCGGTGAAGTTACCATGCCCGCGTACGTCACCGTTTTCCAGAACGGCGTGCTGGTGCAGAACCATACGGAAATCTGGGGATCGACCGGCCACCGCATCTTTCCCCACTACAAACCGGAAATCGGCAGCACAGGCCCGCTGCTTCTTCAGGATCATCACAACCCCGTGCGCTATCGGGATATCTGGATCCGGGAAATCAAGCCCGTACCCTGAAATGAATTCCCGCATTGGCTGAAGGAGGCCGGCATGCCCGGCCGGCCTCCCTGGTTTCCTGAGTGAGCGAAGTAATGAAAGCCTTCAGCCTGACTCTACGCATAGCCGGCTCGGCGCTTCTTCTGCTGGCATTGCAGGCGCTCTGGGGCCGGGTTTGGACAGGCAGGCGATTTGGCGATACGCTCGGCCCTCCGATTCTCTCCTCCATCTTTGTCGTTCTGGCCCTGGCGCTGGTCGCGTCATGCTCGCGCCAGCGCGGATGGAAACTTTCAGGCACGCTGTTCATTCTTTTTTTCGGGATCAATCACCTGAACACACTGAATGACGCCCTCCTGTTCAAGCTGGGACTGACGCCGCAGGAAATCCTACGCTTGATGGCCTCGGGATTCTGCACGGCGCTGATTTTCACACCGCTGCTGGTGCTGATTCTCGGATATTGGAGCAGCCCGACCGACGAAGCTGTGCGGCCGCTGGTTCCGCGCTCGAAAGCAAACTGGGCCGTGCGGATCGTGCTGGGAGACGTTCTTTATGTTGTCTGCTATGTCGTGGCCGGGCTGGCCGTGTCGCCGTTTGTCAGGGATTTCTATGCCGGAATCAAAATGCCATCGCCATTGAGCATCCTCGCCATGGAGGTTCTTCGCGGCCTCGTCTATGTTGCGGCCGGGCTGGCGGTCACAAGCGGCATGAAGGGTGAACGTGGCAATTCGGCCGTAGCGCTGGGCCTGTCCTTTCCCGTCCTCGCTGGCGTTGCCCCTTTGCTTCTCCATAACCCCTACATGCCGGATTACGTGCGTCTGGCGCACGGGTTCGAAATCGGAATATCCAACCTGGCTTATGGGGCACTTCTCGGTTACATCCTTACTCGCAAGGCCGCGCCGTCCGACGGAATCAAACCAGCCGAGGGCTCCGAGTTCCTTGAGTGAAATTCGCCCCATTCGCTCTCTCCCCGGATGTTGTGGCCGCGCGTGATGGGAGTGAAATGAGAAATCTCTTGGCGCTTGTTTTAGCATCGCTCGCCTCGTACTATGGTCTTGAAGGGAAAAAGCCGGAGACAATGCAATGCGACTCCCGGTCCTGCCGCCCCTGAGCAGGCGAACGCCTTGCCGCTGTGACAACTTGAAAGACAGGAGGCTGCCATGAAGATATTTGTAGCGGGTGGAACGGGTGTTCTGGGGCGTGCAACACTGAAAGCGCTGGCCGAAGCCGGACATCAGGTCCGCGCAACCGCACGCACGGATGAGAAGGCTGAACTCGTACGCAGCCTGGGCGCAGAGCCCGTGCGCGTGGACCTGTTCGATCCTGAAGAAGTCCGCAAGGCTGTAAAGGGCTGTGAAGCCGTCCTGCGCCTGACCACCAGAATCCCACCTGTCGGCAAAATGCGCAGCAAAGCCGCATGGCAGGAAACGAACCTTCTGCGGACCGAAGGCGCACGCATCCTGGTGGATGCAGCGATCGCCGAAAGTGCGCAGGTGTACGTTCATGAATCGATAACATTCGTTTACGCCGACGGAGGAACGCAGTGGCTGACAGAGGACTCTCCCACCGACGACGGCGGAAGTGAGGTCCTGCGCTCCGCGCTTGAAGGCGAAAAAGAAGCGGCGCGCTTCTCCGGAGCCGGCGGCCGCGGCATCGTGCTCCGCTTCGGAGGATTTTACGGGCCGGAGTCCAGCCAGACTGTTGACATGATCAGCATGATGAAGCGCCGTCTGCTCGTGCAGCCGGGGCCGGGCGACCATTATGTCTCCTCGATTTACGTCCCTGACGCGGGAAGCGCCGTCGCCGCCTCTCTCAAACTGCCCGCCGGAACTTACAATGTGGTTGATGAGAACCCCCTTCCATTCGAGGATTACCTGCGCACCCTCGCTGACACGCTCCACGTGCCCAAGCCATTCCGCTTTCCGGGCGCGCTGGGCCGGGCCACCTTCGGCGGCGTGTGGAGCTATCTTTCGCGCTCGCATCGCGTCTCCAACGCGCGCTTCAAAAAAGCCTCCGGCTGGAAGCCCGCCGTGCCCAGCGTCGCGGAAGGCTGGCCGATCGTCGTCGCCGCGCTGAATTCGCTCGCAGTTCTCAGATAATGCACGATCACTGGTGACTTCGCGTCACGTCCAGCCGCGCGACGCAGTCGAATCCCGTGGGTTTCTTCAGGTGTAAGAAGTTCGATGGAGCGGCAACAGCCAGGCGCTCTTGTCGTTCCTGCGATGCGAAGATGCCAGTGCGCTCCAAGCAGGCAGAACGCGCTTATATCGGGCATGGTAGGCTAGTCAATGGATGGTCTGTTTCCTCGGTTTGTTCCGGTTCGGTTTTTCCACAGGAACTGATTTTAAACAACTTCTCCGGTTCGTTTTTCGGTTCGTTTTGTCCCATTTTGAAGGGCCTGTCCTTTGTTTTCAATCACTTCTCCGGTTCGTTTTGGCAAAAACGCATCTTTTTGTCCCATTTTCCCAGAGTTCCCAGGACAAAATATCAATAACATCCATGTTTTCTAAAGATTGCAGCATAAGAAGCCCTCTCGTGACCTGAAACCGCCCTCGCTGCCCTGACCGGCCCCTTTTTCTCTCGGTAGGCCATCGTGCTGGCCTTTCGGCCCGCCTCGACATACGCTACAACTCTATACTATTGGACGCGAAAAGTCAAGTGTTTTTTGTCTCCACCGCGGGGCAGGGGTGTCCCGCCCATGAGCACGGCCGGGACGGCCGTGGCACCCGGACGTAAACAGTCGGGTGCAGGAATTGCCTCCCGTCTTGATGAAGGCGGCAGCTTCGCGGCCGCACTCCAAGGCGGCCGCACTCCAAGGCCGGCGTCAGGGCCTAGCCCATTCCGAAGGCCCATCTTGTCATTCGCGTGCGACGGACAACACCTTCGTAGGTCGCCAGTGTCAATGCCATTGAAAGCACACTGACGACGACCCATTTCACCACAAGGCCAAGGTTCCACTCGAGGGCCGTGGCGGCGACGGCAACGATCACCGGCTGGTGGAGTACGTAGAAAGGCAAGACTGCTTCTGTGGCGTAGCGAATTGTGGGGTTGCCCAAATTCAGGAAGCGGGCTCCCAGACCCAGGATATAGAGCAGCCACGCCCACGCGTCGAGGCCCCACAGCACCTGGAAAAGAATAAACCCTGCGGAGTAGCCAGGACTCCGCTGCCAATCCGCAAGCAATCCAACGGAGCGGAAAAGGGCAAGGGCCAGAAAGCAGATCGCAGCGGCCGCCAGAATCCCTCTTCGCTGTTCGACGAGCGATTCCAGAAACCGCGGGTCAGAGTAGAGCAGGTATCCATAAACAAAAAAGAGAAACCAGAAGAGGAAATCGGCCAGACCGAGGTATTTAGGAAAACCCGCACGCAGCGCGCCCTGAACGATGGCCAGAGGCACAGCCCACAACAGCAATCCGCAGGCGCTCGAGCATCGCCGGGCAAGGGCATCGATAAGGTCCTGTCCCGTGCGCGTGATGCGCAGCAGAGTGAAGACCGGAAGTGCCAGCACCGAATAAACAAAGAGAAAACCCAGGAACCAGAGGTGAAAACCGAATTCTCCAAACAGCCACGCCAGGCTCCATTCGGCCGAGCGGAGGCGGCTGCTGAAGAATTCGATGTAAAAGGAGAGATACGGCCCTTTGTGGGACGCCGATGAAAGCAGCAGTGCCTGGATCGGGCTTAATACGACGACCCCCGCGATGAAAGGAAGCATGAGGCGCTTGAACCGCCGCCGCACGTATTCGGCAGGCGAGTGGCGGTCAAGGGTAAAGCGAGTGGCACCGCCAGCCACCAGAAAGAACAGCGGGACCAGCCAAAGGCCCACAAATCCCGCAACAACATCCACAGCAAAACTACGCTGCGTGTTTCTGATGTCCCAATACTGCGCGTTGAATATGCGCGCCGCGTGGTACAAGAATACGATGAGCACGGCCGCGCACCGCAGCCAGTCGAGTTCATAGCGGCGATCCGCGGCGCCGCTCTTCGCCCGCCGAAAGTCGGGCATTGCGCACGCTGTGGGTTGCCCCTGCATCAGTTGCCAACCGTCACGCCATCAATATGCCCATTATTGACTGGTCAACTTGCCTTCCGCATCGAAAGAGAGGCTTCGGGCGCGTCGGTCTGGTCCGCAAGCGACCTTCTCGCCGCATACTCATCCGCTGAAGGTTCCGACCGTCGGAGTGAATTGAACTGGATCGGCCGGACGCGGTTTGGCTCAGCCAATCGGGATTTCCTGGCGGTTGAAACGAGCCTCCACTTCGAAGCCAGAGGACTTACAGCGGAAGAGAGGGCCACACCGAGTGCGAGACAAACAAACAGAATAACAACCAGGCCAATGGCGAGCGCAACCCATATGAGATACTCGAAGACGGTAAAGCCGAGTTCGCTCATCTCTGACCCTCCACACCCATGCTACACAGAGCCGCCGGTGTGGTCTGTGATTTTCCCCACATTCGGAAGTGACAGTGCTTTCAAGAAATTCTTCAGACCTTGGATGCAGAGCCTGCGCTGCACGTACTGCGGGTGGTGAACGCAGTTCCCTTTATCCAGCCGGTCAGAGTCCTTCGGATTGGGCAATGGGCTTGATTCTGGGGATGATCAGGTGAACCAGACCGAGCGCGATCGGATGCATGGAACCGCAGATGATAAACAGCAGAACGTAGGAATGCGTGAACTGCAAAATGTAGCCGGCCAGTGGAGCAATGATCATGCCACCCACCGCGCCGGCTGCTCCACCGATTCCGACCACCGAAGCGACATCGCGCTTGGGAAAAATATCGGACGCCAGCGTAAAGACGTTGGCCGACCAGCCTTGATGAGCGGACGTGGAAACCGAGATCAGCGTTAGCGCCAGCCAGATTTTGCCCGTAAGCACTGCGGCAATTCCGGCAGGCATCGAGAAGGCGCAGACGGCCATGGCGGTTTTGCGGGCTGTATTCAGCCGCCAGCCGCGCCGCAGCAGGAAGCCGGAGAGCCAGCCTCCGCCCACACTGCCGACGATGGCAGCGATGAACGGTATGGTACCGAACCATTCGAGCTGAGCAATGCTGAAGCCCCGCGCCTGCACGAGATACTTGGGAAGCCAGAAGACGTAGAACCACCAAATCGGGTCCGTGAGGAACTTGGCGACGGTAAACCCCCAGGTCCCGCGGTGGCGCAGGAGCCGCGCCCATTCGATCCTCGATTCAGGCTCGTCTTCTTCTTCCGCCTCGCGGAATTCGATCTTGCGGAGTTCTTCAATGGACAGCCACGGATGCAGGCGGGGCGTCCGGTAGAGAATCAGCCACGCCACCATAATGACAAGCGCGAACAGGCCGGTGACGACGAAGGCCGCCTGCCATCCCCAGTGCAGCAGGATCGCTCCCACCACCGGGTAGGCAATCACATTCCCGATGTTCGTCCCGGAATTGAAGATGCCCGTGGCCAGTGCGCGCTCACGTTTGGGAAACCACTCGGCGACGGCCTTGATGGACGCGGGAAAGTTGCCCGCCTCACCGGCGCCCAGCATGAATCTCGCGATTCCGAACGACGTGACGCCACGCGCCAGAGCATGGCCGATCGTGGCAAGGCCCCACCATCCCATCGAGAGAGCGTAACCGACCCTCGTGCCCAGCCAATCGATGATGCCGCCGGAAATCAGCATGAAGATGGCATAGGCCCACATGAAGGCGGCGATGATCCAGCCGTAATCGGCTTCGTTGATGTGAAAAATCTTCTGAAGGTGGGGCGCCAGAATGGCGATCGTACCGCGGTCTATGTAGTTAACCGTGGACCCGCAGAAGAGCAGCGCGCAAATCCACCACCGGAGGTGAGGCAGCGTCCGGTGCCGCGAGGTTTGCGTGGTCGTGGCTGGACTGGTTTCGGCCATAATGAATTGCCTTTATCGAACAGGCCCAATAAGTCTTAAAGAACTCGTCCAGGCACCAGCCCGGCGCCACTGCATGGCACATCAATACGGATGCGGGCACTGTTTCACTGAGCGCAAGGCATTCTACGCCCGCGAGATATGCATGTCAAAACAATCCTTTCGCGAGGATTGAAGAAAAGCGAATTCCTGGATTGGCAATAGCGCGCCGCCTTCGGCACTCGCATTCAAAATAGAGTAGAGGGCGCCGATTCGTGGTCGTCAAGTCTGCGGTTGGTTTTTGACCCAGGCATGCTGCGGATCGTCGCTCCACGCGCCGTAGCGCCGTTCTTCGCCGGCCAGCACCCACGTATAGTGCAACTCGTAACCGGGCGCCGCCACTACAGGATGGTAGCCTTTCGGCAGCAGTACCGTGTCGCCGTCGCGGACCACAAATACGGTGGAAAAACCTTCCGGATCATCGGAGGCGGTGTACGTCCAGATGAAACCAAAGCCCTGTGAAGGTTTGACGCGGAAGAAATAAACCTCTTCGAGTACAGCCTCATTCGGCGGGCGTTTGCGGTCATGTTTGTGCGGCGGATAGCTCGACCAGTTGCCGGAGGGATTCAGCGTTTCACCCGCCAGCAGCCTTTCAGCCGGGACGTTCTGGTCGAGGGCGGAGTAAACCGTCCGCTGCCAGTTATCGCGTCCAGCGCGGTTGACCGTGACGTCCTTGGCCTCCATCAGTCGCGGTTGCAGCTCCGTCGCGGACGGGGCGGAGAAAATGCCAATGTCCACAGCATCCGAAGCGGCCGTGATTTCAAAGCTGGAGTGAATGGGTATATAGACCATGACGGGCGGGCCGGAGAAAACATCCGGGCGTCCACCGGCTTTGGAATAAACCTGTCTCTGTCCTTTGGCGTTCTCGATTGAGATGGATGCCGTGCCGGAAAAGATGTCCAGAACATATTCGCGCTCGCCCGTTTTAGCGGAGTGCTGCTCTCCGCCCTTCAGTTGCAGCCGGGCGAACTCCAGGAAGCGCATCGTGCCGGGCGCCACGATCTGCTGATACCTTCCATTGGCTTTGGCCTTGATATGACGTTCCATGGGATTTCTCCTTTCAGATCTCGACGGGTCCGGAGGATTGGATGAAGATCTGGCCTCGAGGGATCGCTGTCGCAGGATGTATTGCCCGGCGCAGCGCCGTCCTCGCCCCGCACGGATTATCGTCCGCCGGCGTACTCTTGCCATGCCTGCGCAACGCCCGCCTGCTGATAATCGCCGTGGTGAATCAGAACGCGGTAGCGCAGAGAGAGGCTTCCGCCGGACGCGATGGTGTAACTGCCGTCGAGTTTAGGGTTATTGAAGAATTCGCGCAGGCCAAACGGATTGACCGCAAATAAACCGTAGCCCCTTGCCATCCAGGTGGTTGGATGCCGCAGGTTATGAGGGTTATCAAAAATGGCAATACCCACCTCTTCGCCGTCCACATTTCCGTAATAGTCCACCCAGTTGGCCTTCTTGCCCCAGATGTCTTTTTCTCCGGTCCCACCGTTTGAATTGACCATGTGGGCCGGCGGTGAATCCAGCGCGTGCACGACGCGGATGGCAAACGTCCCTTCCTTGGTATCGGCCATCTTCAAAGGCCCGTGGTTTGCGCGGATCGTGAAAGCGCAGTCGACAATCCGGTCGCTTTTGCCGCCTGAGAAAGTGTACTCCTGGACCTCTTCTCCAATGGCTTCGCCGTCCGGCTTGACGAGATCAAAGGTCGCGCGAACCACGCCGGAACGCGGCCCGCCATGCATCTCTTCGATCCTGCGGACCACAGTCCTGCCTTTGGGCAGGTCTTCGCTGGGGTAGTAAATGCCGTTTACGGTCTGCTCTGCGCGGCTCAGGTTCTTCTCCGCCCAGAAATCAATTCCATTGATGTCGCCGTGGCCGAAATACATGGCACGCTGATGAGGGTGATCGTGGTCCTCGCCGGGGATGTCCGTGACCATCGGCCAACTGCGCGTTACGATGGTTCCCCGCGCGCTGCGCAACGGGAACAGATACGGCTTTGGGGACTCCGGGCCAAAGTAATAAGTCGTGAAGGGGCGGCCGCCAATTTCAACGCTGATCTGATTGCCGGTCCGCGTGACCTTCACCGGCTCCTGCGCGAATAGCACCATCCCGCCCATGAAAAATATCGTGCCGACCAAAGCCAATAAACGTGCGAGATTCTTGTTGCTCATGAACCCACTCTGGATGAAATTGCGAAGAACTTGCCCGGCTAAAGCAGAATGCAGACTTGATCCCGGAACATCGTCAGACGCGTATCATTATTCATATCTCAAGAAACTGCGAATTCTAACATCAACGCAAAGGCAGTTCAATTGGAACGAAATCACTTGTTTCGGGCAGCGCTTGCCGCCGGCCCGCATATTTCATTCGCAATCCCGCGCGGCACAACGCAGCGAATAGCCCGGCTCGACGGCGTGTTATTGAGTGAGCGCAGGGTACGGGTGGATGGTGGAATCGACGATGCCGATCTCCACGCGGCGGTTGATGGCGCGTGCCTCGGGAGAAGAACCAGGCACCAGGGGATCGGCTTCTCCAAAGCCCTTGGTGGTCATGATGTTCGGGTCAAGCCCGTTCTGGACAAGATAATCATAAACGGCCTTTGCGCGCCGCTCGGAGAGTTTCAGATTGTACTCCCTGGTGCCGATGTCGTCCGTGTAGCCGTAAACGTAAATCTGATATCCCTTCAGAGTTGAAAGGATGCCGGCAATGCGGCTGAGGACCTGCTTGTCTTCCGGGCGCAGGGTTGACTTGTCGAAATCAAACCGGATGGACTTGCTGCCGAGCGTCATCACCAGGCCCAGGGCGGTCCGGCGTGTTGTTGCAATCTGGCCAAGGGCCTGTTGCAGGCGGTCGAGTTCCGCCTCCCGTTCTTTGCGGTACTCCTCGGCCTTTTGCTGTGCCTCGGTTGCCAGTTGCTGTGCCTGCTGGGCCTGCTGCTGGAATTGCGCCCTGGCCTTTTCTGCCTCATCCCGCTCGGTTGCCGCCTGCTGGGCGCTCTGCTCGGCCTGCGAAGCGCGATCGAGCGCGGACGCGGCCTTATCGGAAACCGCGGCCACCTTTTGATTGTTCTGCTGGACCTGGGTGCTAAGCTCGTTAACTTCTCGGCCGATTTGATTCAGGCGAGAAAGCACGAGGAAAGACAAAATTCCAGCCGCTGCAAATGCCAGGATGGCAATCAGCACAGTCCAGGACGCCCATGACTTTTTGCGGCCAGGTTCGCCCCCTTCCGTTCCGGACTTTGGATTCCGTTCCGAAAGATGATCCATCCCTGCGTCCTTATGCTCATTCTATCGCGCGGCAGCGCCTTCAATCTATCCTTGTTGAGATGAGCACACGCAACATGGGTGGAGCGAAACCGCTTCCCGGTCGCATGACTGGATGGAGATCAGCAAATTGGGGTGATGGGGTATTTCCCGAAGGGGACTAACCGTATGTGTGGAGGTGAGGGCCCGTTAGCCGAGAGTCTGGCGATAGCACCCTCCGGGCGTGTATCCTGACAGCCACGCCCGGAAGGCCATGTTCTTGTTCTATTCGCCGCCTCCGGTTAACTCCTTGACGATGTTGCCGACAAACGCCTTTGCGTCGCCAAAGAGCATCAGGGTCTTATCCATGTAATAGAGGCTGTTGTCAATGCCGGCAAAACCCGGGCTCAGACTCCGCTTGATCACCATCACCGTGCGGGCTTTATCGACTTCGATGATGGGCATGCCGTAGATGGGACTGCCCTGGTCGGTTTTTGCCGCGGGGTTGGTCACATCATTGGCGCCGATAATCAATGCCACGTCGGTCTGGGGCATTTCGCTGTTGGCGGTTTCCATGTCAATAAGGCGGTCATAGGGGATGTCCGCCTCGGCGAGAAGGACATTCATGTGGCCCGGCATGCGCCCGGCAACAGGGTGGATGGCGAAGCGGACCTCCACGCCCTTTTTCGTGAGAACATCAAAAAGCTCTCTCACTTTGTGCTGCGCCTGGGCGACTGCCATGCCGTAACCCGGAACAACAATCACGGAGTTCGAAGCGCCCAGGATCGCGGCAGCCTCTTCCGGCGTTGCGCTGTGCACGACGC
This sequence comes from Terriglobia bacterium, assembly GCA_035652895.1. Taxonomy (GTDB): domain Bacteria; phylum Acidobacteriota; class Terriglobia; order UBA7540; family UBA7540; genus SCRD01. The sequence goes on along the minus strand of DASRCX010000043.1, from coordinate 115,066 downwards.
GCTCTTCTCCCGCTCCGGCTGCCGAGACCTGAAGCTGACCAAAGGCCCCAAACATGACGTTGGTAAAGGACCGGTTCATGGCCTTGCACATGATCACGGCCAGGATGAAGCCGGAAGACCCGTCAAGCGCGCCGGCGACCACGAGCACTTTCGAGTTGAGCACAAAACCGAGCAGTGCCGCGGTGAGACCGACGTAGGAGTTAAGGAGTGCGATAACGGTTGGCATGTCCGCGCCGCCGATCGGAGTTACCAGCATCACGCCGAACAGCAGCGAGATGATCACCATGGCCGGGAAGAAAAACGGTGCCACGGGGTTGAAGATGAGAACAAGGGCGGAGAGAACGGCTGCACCCAGCACCGACAGACTGACGATGTTCTGCCCTTTATAGACAATCGGGCGCTGCGGGAGCCACTCCTGGAGCTTGCCAGCCGCGATCAAGCTCCCCGTGAAGCTGAGCGAGCCGATGATCACTTCCAGTGATATCTCGGTCATCTCAAACTTCGTGATATGCGGTATGCGCATGTAATATTCGGAAATCCCGATCATGGCCGCGGCCAGCGCGCCGAAGGCGTGGCTCATGGCGGTCCGCTGGGGGACGGCTGTCATATGGACCATGCCAAGCGGAATGCCGATGATGACGCCGATCAGCAGAGCAATCAGGACCCACTTGAAGCGGACGAGTTCAGGATTGAAAAAGGTTGTGACCACGGCAATCGCCGCACCAATCTCGCCGATCAGGACTCCGCGACGCGCGGTCGCAGGCGAACTCAGCCATTTCAGCGAAAGGATGAAGAAGGCGATGGCCACAATGTACGAGAAGTCAGTGAGGTATTGCACAGTTATCTGGTTCATTGTTTTTTACGTCCGCTCAGTTTGAACATCCGCAGCATGCGGTCAGTAATCAGGAAGCCGCCGACCATATTGCTGAATGCCGCAGCCACCGCGATCGCCCCTAAAATTTCGGAAAGCTCGGACCCCGGTCGTGCTGCAATGATGATGGCGGCGACCACAACAATCGCGTCCAGGGCGTTGGTTAAGGCCATCAGAGGCGTATGCAGCAGCGGGGAGACGCGGCGGATGACTTCAAATCCCAAAAATCCCGCCAGCACAAAAACGTAAAGGTTTGAGACAAAACCCTCTGGCACGGTGCCCTCCTTCATTTCAACAATTTGGTTCTGCGGGAAACCAGGCGACCCTCGCAGGCCGCGCAGCCCGCGGTCCTTACTGAGAAGCCTTCTGCGCTGCGAGCGCCGGCAGCGAGAAAAATTCGCGCACTCGGGCGTGGACGACCTGCCCACCCTGCGTGATCATTGTTTCCCGGGTGATTTCATCATCCAGGGCGAGTTCCGGCTTTCCGCCTTTGAACAGGTGCGTGAGGAACGTGCTGATATTCCGCGCGTACATCTGGCTGGCGTGGTAAGGAACAGTGCTTGCCAGGTTGATGTAACCCACGATGCTCACGCCGTGCTTGACGACAATCTTGCTGGCCTCCGTCAGTTCGCAGTTTCCGCCGCGCTCGGCGGCCAGGTCCACGATCACCGAACCCGGCGCCATGCTCTTTACCATGTCTTCGGTCACAAGAACGGGAGGCTTCTTCCCGGGGATTACTGCGGTCGTAATCACAACGTCGCTTTCCGCCACCACGCGCGACAGCAATTCCCGCTGGCGCTGATAAAACGTATCATCCTGCGCCCTGGCGTAACCACGCTCATCCTGCGCGTCCTTGGCTTCAATGGGCAATTCGACAAAACGCCCTCCAAGGCTCTGGATCTGCTCCTTGACGGCCGGCCGCACATCATACGCCGAGGCCACGGCGCCCAGACGTCGAGCCGTGGCGATGGCCTGAAGTCCGGCAACGCCTGCGCCAATGATGAAGACGCGCGCGGGGGTGATCGTTCCCGCAGCAGTTGTCAGCATTGGGAAGAGCCGTGGCAGCGTGTCAGCCGCGAGCAGGACCGCCTTGTAGCCACAGATGGTTGACATGGACGAAAGAGCGTCCATGCTCTGTGCGCGTGTGATTCTCGGCATGAACTCGACGCTGAACGATGTGACGCCCTTCGAAGCAATGTCCTGTAATGTCTCGAGCGCGCCCAGCGGCCGCAAGAACCCGACGAGAAACTGTCCCTGCCGGTAAAGCGGAACGTCCTCCTTTCCCGTCCTGTCGTTCGAACCGTGGCAGAGCACCTGCACAATGATGTCGGCGGTCCTGAAGACTTCCTCACGGCTGCCCACGATTTTGGCGCCTTTCTCTATATATTCCTTGTCGAGATACCCGGCATCGACGCCCGCTCCAGCCTGGATGACGACTTCGAAGCCCGCCTTCGTCAAAGAGGGAACCACGGAAGGAACCATGGCCACCCGCCGCTCGCCAGGGAAGCTCTCTTTGGGAATGCCTATGATCATGACAACTCCTCTCTCTTAGCCCTTTCCGATGTTCCGTGCGGACCAGACGCCGCTTTCCAGGATTCCTATCGGAACAGTTCCTGATTTCTCAAATCGGTCCAGGGAACAGATTTTCCGCTTATTTCATGCCGAACGGTGTGATGCGCATCACATTGATGCGTGATAAATCACACTATTTCACCAGTCTGTACTTCCAGAAATTTTGCGTGATGCTGCCAAGCTCCCTATTTCACCACAAAATGGCCGGGATGATAAAGACATTGAAACAATTTCAGATGTGGACCGGCGCAGTACCACCAGGAAAATCCGCGAGTGAGGCCCGGAAGCCCAGGTTTGGTGTTCATTGACTAGATAGCGGCGGTTGAGAACAGAGTTCCCGCCAATTATTGGTTGACTTTATCGCACCTGCAAGAATAGATTGCACTTGGGCCCGTCCGTCATGCCGACCACAATCGATTTTTCTGAAATCCGGCTGCACTGGGTGCAGGTTCCGCTTCACGAGCCTTTCAAAATCTCGAACGGGGAGGTGTCGATCAAAGACGCCATTCTTGTTGAGATGCGCTCGTCGGACGGGTGCTCCGGATGGGGGGAAGCCTCGCCGATGGGCGGCTCGTTTTACTCTTCCGAGACGCCTGAAACCACGTGGGACTTTCTGGTGCGCAAAGCAATACCCGCATTACTGGCCACGCCGGTTCCCGCGCCGGAGGAATGTTTTGAGTGGCTTTCTGAATTTCCAGGCGAACCTTTTGCCAAGGCCGGAGTTGAAGGCGCTGTTTGGGATTTCTGGGCGAACCGCAAGGCAGCGCCGCTATATAGAATGCTCGGCGGGCGGGCGCGGCCTGTCCCGTCCGGCGCAGCCATTGGCCTGATGCCAACGGCTGGCGACCTGCTTGCGCGCGTCGAAACCTTTCTGAAGGATGGATACCGGCGCATCAAAATCAAGATCATGCCGGGCCATGACGTAGAGTTGGTTCGCGCCATACGCGGGCGTTTCGGAGATATTCCGCTGATGGTTGATGCCAACGCGGCGTATTGCATGGACGACGCAGCCGTTTTTGAAGAACTGGATGCTTATGGGCTGATAATGATCGAGCAGCCACTTGGCCGCAAGGAGCTTGAAGAACACGCGGAGTTGCAGCGGCGGCTGCGGACCCCTGTTTGCCTCGACGAATCGGCCGAAGACCTGGAAGCGATCAACCATATCATCCGGCTCGGCAGCGCGAAAATCATCAACATCAAGGTGCAGCGCATGGGAGGTCTTGCGCCCGCAAAGCAGGCGCATGACCAGGCGCGCGCCGCGGGCATTCCCTGCTGGGCAGGCACGATGCCCGAGCTTGGAGTTGCATCTGCGCAGGCCCTCCACCTGGCAACGCTTGATAATTTTACTTTTCCAACAGACGTTGAAGCTTCTTCGCGCTGGTTTAAGGACGATATCATCGTTCCTCCGATTGAAATTGACGGCGACGGTTTCATCTGCCTGCCTGAAGGGCCTGGCACAGGCTGGCAGGTTGATAAGGAAAAGGTCGCGAGATATCGCATCCGCTGTGAGGAGTTCAAGGCATGAAGGCGTTAACCGTTGAAGAATGCGCCCGCCGCCTGTGGCATGGTCTGGTTCCGGCCGTTCCGGTCCCCATGACGCCTAGCGCCCAGATCGACTCGACGGGCCAGAAAAACTATGTCGCCTATATGAAACGCCAGCCTGTTGCCGGTGTTGCCGTATGGGCGCATACGGGCCGCGGCCTGCATCTTCAGCGCGATCAGCGCATCGAGGTGTTGCAGGCTTGGGCCCAAGGTCTGCCTGACAGGCTCGTCATCGCCGGCGTTGGAGGTTCGCACGACCGCGCCGGAACATTTTCGGGCTATGTGGATTCCGCGCTCGAAATGGCGAACGACGCGCTCCAGCATGGCGCTCAAGCATTCCTGATTTACGCTCCATCCCCCGTGCGAACGTCAGCAGGAGCGAAGGAGATTGAGAACCTGGTTCTCGAGTATCACCGGCAACTGGCGGAGCTCCATGCTCCCATGATTCTCTTCTACCTTTACGAGGCCGCAGGCGGAATTTCATATTCTCCGGAACTCCTTCGCCGACTTCTTGCGCTGCCGGAGGTTGTGGGAATCAAGCTGGCCACGCTTGACAGCGTGATGACTTATCAGGGCGTCGCGAAGCTGGTTGCTGAAGAGTTTCCGGAGAAGATTCTGATCAGTGGTGAAGACCGCTTTCTTGGCTATAGCCTCATGGCAGGCGCGCAGGCGGCCTTGATTGGCATGGGGGCGGCATGTACTGAGCTTCAGTCTAACCTGCTGCGTGCGTATTTCAGCGGACACGCCGTAGAGTTTCTGGACCTTTCGAGCGCCGTGGACAGGCTTTCGCAGGCCTTATTCATCCACCCGATGGAAGGCTACATCCGACGCATGCTATGGACGCTGGTCCATCTTGGAGTTATCGGGCGCGAATCCGCGCATGATCCGTGGGGGCCTGAGTTGCCTGAAAGCGAATTCAACAGAATCAGAGAAACACTCGTTGCGATCGGCGAATTAGAGGGCCCGGATACACCGAAGGAATAAACAGTCCATGGAAGAATATTTCCCGCCCAGGGTTCGGCTTCGCGGCAAGCCTCAATTGAGCCCTCAGGAGGCCGCACAACTCCAAAAGGATTTTGACCATTTCCGAAACGGGCTGCCTCGTCCCCTCGAATCCCATGTGCTTTCAACATACGGCATCGATCTGAAAAGCGAATATGGCGGTTTACGCGTCAAGAACCCTTTCGGCAAGGCCTCCGGGCAGTTGTCGCTGGCCACGCATCAGGTGGAAAAGGATGCGAGTGCCGGCCTTGGTTTTGTCGTCCTCAAAACCGTCATTGCACAGGACAGCCAGGGCGGGCAGAGCATGTGGGAGTGGGCCATTCCGGAAACGCGCATGGCAGTCGAGCGCATTCGCGGGCGGAGCGGCGAAGTGGGTTGGACCGTAACGTGGAAAGGTCGCGGATGGTATGACACGCTCGAGGCGTATCAGAGATTTTTCGAACAGGCGCTTGGGATCGGAGATGCCTCGCAGATGCTCATCGTGCCTTCGGTCAAATATCATCTGCCCACGCCCGAGGAAGATTCGTGGAAAAAGGACGAGTACGTCTTCACCACGAACCTTCTGCTGGAGCCGTGGAGAAAGCATCATCCGGGATCTGCGATGCCGCTTGAAAAAGACTTCAGCCCCACGCTGGCCGGATCAGAACGCGCAGCACAGCAGGCCAAAATCCTCGAGTGGCTTGCCAGAGTGCCGGGGCTGATCCACAGCGTTTCGCCGGGGAAAATCCGCGTCGGCCTCAAGATGTTCAACGCGCTGTTCGAGGATGATTTCCAGGTTCGAATGCTGGAGGCTGTGCATAACGCATCTGCCGAAGATCGGGCGGATTTTCTGATTTATGCCAACAGGCTTTTTGACCCGCAGAAGCGATACCTGGACAAAGTTGGCGTCGCATATGGCGGGCCGGACCTCAGCGATCGCAACCTGAGGGTGCTTGAAAAGTTTTTGGCACGGCATTTTGCACGGACTGACAGGCCTGAGTTTTTGCTGATCAGCGCAACCGGCGACATCCATTCCGGCCGTGTCGCCGCTGAGTATCTGCTGCGCGGCTGCTCGACGTTCCAGATGCACACGATTTTTCAGTTGCCGGACAGCGAGTACGCGATGAATTTGGGGAGCAAGACGGAAAAGGCGCTGCACCTTCTGCTCTTCCATCCCGAAGAGGGGTTGATCGCCTGGCTTCTGCATCTGCGGGCGCGGTTTGGATGGAAGGCGGAAACGTCCGTCTTCGAGATGGCCGAATGGTGCCGCAACCACTGGCCGCGGGTTGAAGCGGAATTGTGTTGCGATGGATGTTAGCGCAAAAGGTTTACTATTCATCGCGCGGCGGGTCTAATTGGTGTCGTCATTGTTAGAAGTTTTCGGGGCGAGTCAGAGCGCGGAACAAAGCGCAGATTTCTTACGATGAAAAGCCGCGCGACTGGAAATTAGAGGAAAAGCACCCATGCGCATCTACTATGGCTGGTGGATTGTCGTCGCGGCTTTCCTCAACCTGTTTTTCGCCGTTGGGATTATTTTCTACGGCCTGCCCGTTTTCTACCCGGAACTCGTAAAGGATTTGGGGTTCTCACGCAGCCAGGTGACGGAAGGCATTTTGATCGGCTTTCTGATCATCGCTCCATTTGTTGGCTATATAGGATCGCAGATTGACCGGCGCGGAGCGCGTGCCGTCATTCGTTTTGGGTTGTTGTTTGTAGGCGTACCCCTTGTGCTGATGGGATGGATGACGCAACTGTGGCAATACTATCTGCTTTCCATTGCCGAGGTCTTCGGCTACATTCTGACAGGCCCAATTCCCAATCAGGTGCTGATCGCGCGGTGGTTTCGGGCGGCGCGCGGCCGGGCTATGGGGTATGCTTATCTCGGGCTTGGGCTGGGCGGAGCAGTTTCTCCTGTCTTCATTCACTTCCTTATTGCAAATTATGGCTGGCGCCGGGCCTTTGAGGTGGTTGGGGTCCTTATTATGGCCGTGCTATTGCCGATCGCCCAGTGGGTCACACGCTCTGATCCGTCGGAATTGGGCCTTGTCCCCGACGGTGTTCCCCAACCCGAATCAGACCGCAGCGAACATGAGGACGTGTTTGACCTGCGTCGCGTCGTGCGTTCCACCAACTTCTGGCTGATTCTGCTGGGCAGCACCCTCGTGATCGGAGCGATCGGCACAGTGATCCAGCAATTTGTGCTGTTTCTTCATGACCAGAAGTACACCCTGGGAGAGGCTTCGGTGATTTCCAGTGGGTTGCTTTTTGCCGGGCTTGCCGGGCGGGTGATTGTCGGTTATCTGGCAGATCGCTTCCAGAAGAAGAACGTAATGGCGACGTTCTATCTCATCCTTGCGCTCGCTATCCCCCTGCTTTTCATTGCTCGTTACCGCCTGGCTGCCTGGGCATTCGCCATAATTTTCGGTTTCGCCATGGGCGCAGATTACATGCTGATCCCGCTGGTAACAGCGGACTGCTTCGGCCTGGCAACGCTGGGCAAGCTGCTTGCCGTCATCATCATGGCCAACTCGCTCGGACAGTGGATCGGCCCTTGGATGGCGGGTTTGATCTTTGATGCCACGCACAGCTACAACGTAGCCTGGACCGTTGTTACCATTGGCGGGGTGGTAGGGGCTTATCTGATCTATTCGATCAACGTCAGCCGCGAAAAAGCCACCGCCAGAACTGTCCCTGCTGCAACGGCATAGACTCTGCGTAGTACGGCAGCCTTTCCGAATCTGGATGCAATTCGCCAGCCCCATCTGATTCCTGTGCGGCCTCGATTGGGGCAGCGGGCGATCGGTTCTTTTGCGGCAGGGCCGTTGTCCCCTTTTGCTTCCCCTCACCGTACAACAATTCATTCCGCAGGTGGAATACTGTGCACCTTTCCAATACCACAAGTCCCAGCGCATTTGACTTGGACAAGGGACAGGTATTAACATCGAATGTTTGCCCAATTGTAAATATATCCTCTTGAGGGGGTTGTTATGGCGGTGAAGGTAGGCATCAATGGGTTTGGACGAATTGGCCGCAACGTTTTTCGTTCAGCACTGAACGATTCAAACATCGATATTGTTGCGGTTAATGATATTACGGACCCCAAGACCCTGGCGCACTTGCTGAAATACGACTCGGTGTTGGGGAATCTCAGCGTCGATGTCACATACGGCGAAGACAGCATTAAAGTTGCCGGCAAGACCATCAAAGTATTTAAGGTGAAGGACCCGGCGCAACTCGATTGGGCTTCGCTGGGCGTGCAGATTGTGGTTGAGTCCACGGGACTTTTCACCAAGGCTGAGGATGCGGGAAAGCACCTTCGCGGCAGCGTCAAGAAAGTCATCATCACAGCCCCGGCCAAGGGCGAAGATATTACCATTGTGCTGGGTGTGAATGAAAAGAGCTACGACCCGGCGAAGCACCACATCATTTCCAATGCTTCCTGCACCACCAACTGCCTGGCGCCGGCGGCCAAGGTTGTGGACGAAAACTTCGGCATCAAGAAGGGAGCCATGACCACCGTTCACTCCTACACAAACGACCAGCGCATCCTCGACCTGCCACACAAAGACCTGCGCCGCGCCCGCGCTGCTGCGCTCTCCATCATCCCTACCACTACCGGCGCCGCAAAGGCCGTGGGGCTGGTCCTGCCGCACCTCAAGGGCAAGCTCGACGGTTACGCCATGCGTGTGCCCACGCCCAACGTCTCGCTGGTGGACCTGGTGGCCATAGTGGAAAAGCCGACGACAACTGAGGAACTCAACGCAGCGTTCAAGAAGGCGGCCGAGGGCCCGCTCAAGGGCATCCTCGAGTTCTGCGAAGATGAACTGGTCTCCGTTGACTTCCGCGGCAACTCGAACTCCTCCATTATCGATGCCGGATTCTGCAAAGTGATTGACGGCGATCTGGTGAAGGTCACTGCCTGGTACGACAATGAGTGGGGTTACTCCTGCCGCGTCCGCGACCTGATCAACTACGTTGCGAAAAAGCTTTAGGAAGCAGTCAGCCATCAGAAGTCAATAGCTGGAAGCGAGGTGGCGGAAGGCCGAACGCTGATGGCTGACAACCTGTTACGTGGCTGCTTTCCCAGAGCGTTTCGGTACTGCTTGTTTCGCGCTCCATCCTTCTGCGAGGTGTTAGAAATGGCTAAACAATCCATTCGAGACGTTGATCTGAAAGGCAAGGTTGTCTTCATGCGGGTTGATTTCAACGTTCCGCTCGATGACAACGGAGAAATCACCGACGACACGCGCATTCGCGCCAGCCTGCCAACCATCCAGTTTGCGCTCGATCACGGAGCAAAGCTCGTGTTGGCGTCTCACCTCGGTCGTCCCAAAGGCAAAGTCAATCCGAAGATGAGCCTTCAGCCCGTCGCCGAGCGCCTGGCAGTGCTGCTGAACAAGCCTGTGAGTTTTGCCTCCGATTGCATCGGTCCTGAGGCCGAGAAACATGTGGCAGAGCTCAAGGATGGCGACGTGCTCCTGCTTGAGAACCTGCGTTTCCACAAGGAGGAGGAGGCAAACGATCCAGAGTTTGCCAAACAACTGGCGGGGAGGGCTGAAGTTTACATCAATGATGCCTTCGGCTCAGCGCATCGCGCCCATGCCTCCACGGAAGGAATTACACACTATGTGCCGGTGAAGGCTGCGGGCCTGCTGATGGAAAAAGAACTCGAGTATCTTGGCAAGGCACTCAAGAACCCTCAGCATCCTTATGTGGCCATCGTCGGCGGCGCCAAAGTCTCTGACAAGATCGATTTCCTGCGCAACCTGATGGGTTTTGCTGACACCATCCTGATCGGTGGGGCAATGGCTTACACGTTCCTTAAGGCGCAGGGGGTGGAAGTTGGCCTCTCAAAATTCGAGGCCGATAAACTCGATCTGGCGAAGGAGTTGCTTGACCAGGCGAAGCAGAAAGAAGTGGACCTCCGCCTGCCCAAGGACCATGTAGTGGCTGAAAAGCTCGATGCCTCCGCAAAAGCAGAAACGGTTGATAGCGTGAGCATTCCGGCTGACCGGCTGGGCGTGGATATCGGTCCCAAAACAAGGGCTGAGTACGCCGACGCAATTAAGAAAGCCAGGATGATTATCTGGAACGGCCCCATGGGCGTTTTCGAGATCGACCAATTCGCGCAGGGTACCATGGAAGTGGCTCGTGCGGTGGCGGAATCAGGGGCTATTTCAATTGTCGGCGGTGGTGATTCTGTTTCCGCGGTACATAAGGCCGGCGTCGAAGATAAAATCACGCACATTTCAACCGGCGGCGGTGCCTCGCTGGAATTTCTGTCAGGCCTCAAACTGCCCGGTGTGGAAGCCCTGCCGGAAAAGCATTAACCAATAAAAAGACAGCGGGTGACAAGCTGATTTTTGCCGAGTGGTTCGGACTGTCACCGGATTTCTGCTTTCTGGTTACCGACCCGCGAAAGGACAAGAAACTTGCGACGACGTCTAATTGCCGGCAATTGGAAAATGTACAAGACGCGCGGTGAAGCCGTGAAGTTCATAGAGGACCTCAAGCCGCGCATGGCGAGCGTTAAGCACTGCGATGTGGTTGTAGCTCCTCCGTTTACGGCGCTCGCAGATGCCGCAGAGGCGGCCAAGGGAAGCGCCATCGGTCTGGCGGCACAGGATGTCCACTGGGATGTTGAAGGCGCGCACACCGGCGATATTTCGACCAGGATGCTGCTCGACGCCGGCTGCACTTATGTGATCATTGGCCACTCCGAGCGTCGTCACGACCACGGCGAAACTGACGAGCAGGTGAACCTTAAACTGAAGGCTGCGCTTGCTGCGGGACTTACGCCGATTGTCTGCGTGGGAGAAACGCTCGATGAGCGCGAAAGCAATCAAACACGAAAAGTGCTCGAACGCCAGTTCCTGCGCGGTTTCGCCGGGTTGACCCCCTTGGAGTTTTCCCGTATCATTATGGCGTATGAGCCGGTTTGGGCTATCGGGACCGGCCGCACCGCGACGCCGGAACAAGCGGCGGAAAGCCACGCCTATCTCCGCGAATTGGCGCGCAGCCAGTTTGGCGAGCAGGCGCAATCCGTGAGAATCCTTTACGGCGGCAGCGTCAAGCCCGATAACATCAAGGGCCTGATGGCGCAGGAAGAACTTGACGGAGCGCTGGTGGGTGGCGCGAGTCTCAAAGTAGAGTCCTTCGCGGCTATTATTAGCTATCCGGCGGGCTGAAGATCATTCCGGGCGCAGACGGAGTTGAAAGGAACTTATTATGATTTTGGCAGTGACGGTGCTCCAAGTGCTCGTGAGCATTTTGCTGATCATTGTCATCCTGATCCAGGGTGGCGAGAACGTTGACATGGCTGCGGCATTTGGCGGATCGAGCCAGGCGGCTTTTGGGCCGCGTGGGGCCGTCACAACGCTCGCAAAGATTACCTGGGTGCTTGGCTTCATTTTTGTGGCAACTTCGGTGACGCTGGCGATCTGGGCCAGCAAGGGGACGTCAAGTTCGGTGTTGCAGAATGCGCCGCAGAGCCAGCGGGTTCCGACGGCCCCGGCAACTCCGAGCAAGAAGTAACCGGATGTTTTTCAAAATGCCGTGTTCGGCTTCACGGACCCGTTGATAAGCCTCCCGCGCGGAAGTGGCGGAATTGGCAGACGCACCAGCTTGAGGGGCTGACGCTCGCAAGAGCGTGGGGGTTCGAGTCCCCCCTTCCGCACCATTCCTGTGAGCGTGCAGAATTCGTGGCCAGTCGCCTGCAGAATTCGTGGCCACTGGCGTGGCATCTTCATAATTCGTGGCCACTACAGTGGGAAGGGACACCGCTGCGGGGCGCCGCCGAGGATACCCGGCAGAGGCGCACTGGCGACTCGAAATGTCTGGCGGCGGTCCCAGGGCAGCGTTTAACGCCTGCCAGGCACAACAAGAGCTCCCGTCACGGCCCGAGCTTGGACGCAGCCTCATGCGGCTTCGCGGTGGCCGGTTTGAAATTACTGATCAACAATTCCTGCGTCCGGAGGGGACCGCTGCCGTTCACAGTCCAAAGCGAATTTAGCCTCTCAATGTACCATCCCCTACGCTCGTAAATCTTCGCGATCCAGGGATCGTCGTTATATGACAGCATCCATTTGCCGCGGACGCCGCGGAGGGCATCGGCGAGCGCCCGGTGGTCTTCGTCCGTGAACGAGAATGCGTAGCCTTTAGCGCCTGGGCAGCGGTAGGGCGGGTCGAGGTAAAAGAACGTCGTGCTCGCGTCGTATTTTTCGATACAGCGACGCCAATCAAGGCGCTCAATCCACACCGTGCGGAGCCTTGCTATGATCCTGCCGAAATCCGCGCGCGATGCTATGTGGACGTGTTTCGGAGGCCTCAGTCGGTGGCTGCCAAAAGCCGTTGAAATCCGTTTAGCCCCGAATCCGAGTTTCAAGACGGCCAAGAAGCGGATCGCCCGCTCGACCTCGCTGCCCTGTGCAGGCAGCGCGCGCCATCCCTGCCAAAGCTCGCCCGATGCCACAAGTGACGCAGCTTCCTCGGCGAATTCGGCCGGGCGGTGCTTCAGAACCCGCCAGAAGTTAATCAGCTCGCCATCCAGGTCGTTCAGCACCTCCACCTTTGAGGTCTCAGGCGGCTTTCCGAACAGCACCCAGGCCGCGCAGCCAAAGACTTCGACGTAGGTCGTATGCGGCGGGATGCGGCTGATGATTTCCGCGCGCAGCTTTGATTTTCCGCCCAACCATCCCAACGGACTTCTCAGCATCCACACCTCCTGTGGTATCAACCATCTGCACCTGCGAATGTCTTCCACGCACTCGACGTGGCCCGACGCAACTCCTCTCCGAGGCGAAAGCACGCCGTGCGGAGCCTAGGGGACGCCGTACAGGTCGAAGACGCTTCCGACATTGATGTTTCCGGTCCCGGTGTCGAAGAGGGTCAGCGATGTCACCGCCGCCGTACTCCTCCATTGGGCGCTGAAAATCTGTATGTCATAGTTCGAGCTGTTCCCCGTGATGCTGAACCCGTTTGTGGTGCTTTTCATTATCTTCCACCAGGTCGTGTTGGTGTAGTAATAAATCCACAGCTCGGAAGTGGTCGGCGTATTCGGCGAAGCACTGGCGCCGTTCGTCCACATGTAAGCAAACTTGTTGTCGGCAACGGTGTTTCCGCTGCCGAGGCTTCCGAGCCAGACTCTGTCGTAGTCTCCGCCAGTGTCGCCGTTAAGCTGCAGGCCGATATCCTGACGCGTGAGGGCGTCCGAGACTGTAGCCAAAGAAACCAGAAGGAGATGGCGATAGGTCTGCGGGATGTTGGAGAAGGTGATGCTGGGCGTGGCAGTTGACACTTTCACCTCAGAGATCAGTGTCAACCCTCCACCGCCGGATGAAGCTGCTATGCTGATATTGCCGGCGCTCGGGCTGTTGTCCGTTATGGTGATGCCTGACCCGGCCACTAAGCTCACCGGACCGGTAATTCCGTCGAGGCTCGCCACTCCCGCGCCGGCCCCGCCAGATCCCATCCCGCGCTCGGTCCAGAAGTTCGTTCCATCCGACCAGATTACCGCGCCCTGGTTCGCATTGATCGCGAGCGACGTCGCGCCGTCAATCGTGCCGCTCGCCGGTGTCAGCGTGACGGCGCCCGCGCCGATGTTCTCCACCCAGCAAACAAACAGGTTGCCCAGCGTCGCCGGAGACGTCAGCGAGACAGCTACCGGAGAGCCGCTGTTGTAAACCACCAGCTTGCGCGCGTCAGCACCGGCAATTGTGTCGGTCGTGCTGGTGACAACGCGCACGCCGCCGCCGGCGCCGCCGTTCGACACAGGCAGCACGTTGCGCACGTCGGTGGTGAGGTCAATCTGGCTGACTGCCATCAGTATCTATACCACGCCTGAAGGTTCGAACCCACAGGGTTAACGCTCGTGTAAGTCGTGATCGTGTTCCCGCTTAGGGTGTAGTCCACGCCTGCCTTGCGCACCAGGCCGTCCCAGACGAGAATCAGCGAGGCCGCCGGGTTGGGCGCGTGGGCCAGCGTAAATGACGTTCCAGCGCCGCCCGAGGGCACCTCGGCGTCTGCAAAGTTCGGCACGCCTCCAGCACCCGCCGAGCCGCGCATGGTGAACCAGTTTGACCCGTCGGAGTAAAGAAACAGGCCCTGATTGGTGTGAATTGTCAGGCTCGCCGCGCCGTCGATTGTGCCGCTCGCCGGCGTCAGTGTGACGTCGCCTGCGCCGGAGTCTTCAATCGCGCAGGCAAAGGTTGATCCGAGCGACGATGCCGACGGCAGCGTCAGTGCCACCGCCGAGGCGCTCGTGAAACGAACCAGCTTCTTATTGTCCGTCGCGGCAAGAGTGTATGTCGTGCCGGTCTGTGTGTTCACTCCGCCCTGGCCTGGCACAGACCAGGCGCCCGAGGCGCTCAGATACTTGCCGGCTGCCGAGTCGCCGGCTGCTGGAGCCGGAACGGCTCCCTGCGTTCCGCCGGAGCCGGAGTCTCCGACCATCACCGGCAGGTCCGCCGCGACAAGCGCGCGCGGTCCCGGCACGGCGGCGGCGCCGGAACTCGGCCCGGCGATCACCTGGTTGGCAGGGACGGCCGCGAAGGGCATCGCAAATTCTGGCCGCTTGTCAGTCACGCTGCTGATGGTCCTGCCGGCGGTGACCACCTGCGCCAGTGGAATGGCTCCAGCGGGGAAGCCCGTGGTGTTCGACGCCGGCTGATAATTTGCTCCGGGATCGAGATAGACGTAATTCGTGCTGGCGTCGGTCATGGTGAGCGTGCCGCCGGCGTAGCTCGAAAGCACTCCGGCCACCAGTATGGCGCCGGCGCTGAGGTTGAGCGTCAGGCCGCTGCCGGGCGTGGAGACGTATTGCGAGGCCGCAGGCAGGTCCGACATAAACGCCACGTTCGCGTCGAGCAGCGCCCAGTTGGCATCGCCGTCCGCGGACCACGGAGCGCCGTCCAGCGGCTGGATCAAGCCCTTTCGCGGAAGAACAGTTCGCGGATTCGCCATAGTCAACCTCAGTTTGCCTGGTTCACGCTCAGGCGCTGGCAGACGGCATAAACCTTAACCACGCCGTCATTCGTGATGGTTTCGTGCGAGCCGTCCCAGTAGCTGGTCTGCATAAACACCTGGCCGGTGGAGTCGTCGATGTCGGTGACAAACCAGTACACGCCGGCGGGCTGGGAATTTGCCTGCGGCGGCCGCGCCGCCTGCCCGGACACGAACCCGGCGGCTGGCGCGCGGATCGAGTAACGCACAAAGTCGTACTGCACCTCGCTCCGTGAATACTGGTACCCGTCCACGGGGCTGGTCGGAACGGGGACCACATCGCCGTTCTTGAAGAAACCCATGTAAATCCGCTCATTGCGCACCGCCCCCGCCTTGGCGTTGTGGCTGATCTTCTGTATCGAATCGTCCGTGAGCGGCTGGCCGGCGGCGATGGCGCTGTCCTGGATATCGAAGAACCCTGGGATCGAGCTGAATGTAAGCTGCGACATAGCGACCTCAAAAGATCACGTTGGCGGCTGATCCGTCGGGATTCAGCCCGCTGCTGCTGGCGATAAACATGTACTGGGCGCGCTGCGCCGCCGTGGCGGAACCCCAGGCCGGCGTGCCCGAGGGCGCGATCTGTGCCGGCGTGTTGAATTTCATGAACCGCGTGTCTGCGACCTTCAAAACCACCCTGCCCTGCGAATAGTCCGGGTTGCGGTCGATCACTTCGCACAACACATTGCTGACCCCGATGGCGCCTGTTTCGAGATCGAGCATCAGCCGGTGCGTCAGCGTCACGAAATCGCCGACCTCGACCTTCACCGCCGCCAGGAACGCCTGAATGGAATACACCGGGGTGTTCGAAGCATGGCGGCGGAAGACCTTATCGGCAAGAAGCCCGGCGATCAGGAACGCGCCCCAGCCGTAGCGCAGGCCGTCAGCCTGCACATCCTGCTCGTACTGCTGGTTGAAGACGGCGTTGCTTGCCGCGTCAACAAGCTCGATCGGTATAGGCCGGCTGTCGTCCGTGCCCGGCGTGACCCGGAGGACGTTGACGATGGGCCAACGCTCGGTGTCCGGCGTGCCGATGATGTTATCGTCGTTCAGTGCGAACGGGCTTACCGAGACCGGCTGCTTCATCGACTTCAGCGAGAGCTGGCCGTTTGCGCGCACCACCCAGTAGAGGCCCAGCGGCTTCAGAATCTGGTCTTCAATCCACTGCTTGCCGTCCTGCGCCGAAGTGATCTTGAATTCAAAGCGCACGCCGCTGAACTGCCCATCGCGCAGTGCGAGCGCTCCCGGAATGTCAAGCCAGGGGTTGGGATTGATCAGGGTGGAATCGCGCCCCGGCGAGTACATCCGCCACAGGTTGGGCGGCAGCGACGGGTCCTGCCCCAGGCCCAGCTCGTTCTGGCAGGCGACCAGCAGAATGTCGATAGGGTTGCCCTGAACGTAGCGCGGGTTCTTGTCGCTGACGGGCCAGCCGTTGAACATGAATGCCGTGGTAGTAGGCGGCGGAGGCGTGTCATCGCCCGGCTGCCAGGCCGACGGACCGCCGCTCGTCCACACCTGCTTCATGAGGAAGCGCTGCGGATCAGCCAGGTGGAAGCGGATCAGACCTTCCGGGCTGCGGTCCATCGAAAGCAGCTGCATCGTGTGGAGCGTCTGAAACGCTTGGAGATTCATGTTGGGGAAGCCGAGACAGACGCGCGCCGTCAGCCCCGCCGTGCCTGGGGTGGCAGCAAGCGCGCGCAGGTCGCCCGTGGGATCAATGGCCTCCGCATCAATTTGGCCGACGCTCGAGTGGCCGTCCAGCTCGTTTACCGTCTGCGATTCACCGGAAGGGATAATCAGATAAGGCAATACCTCGGGCGGCGGTGGCGGCAGCTGCGGCGAGGCCCTTAAAGCGATCAGGCCGAGTTGCCAGTCGGCGTCAGTGCCGCTGCCGCCTGAGAGATTGATCTGCGCATTGTACTTGCCATTGGTGCTGGTGACCGCGGCCCACACATCGACGTTCTGATTAATCCCCACGCCGCCGGTCGCGTAGGCCACGATAGGGTCCCAGATGCTGTCGAGGGTATAGACCAGCGTCGGGTGCTGTGGATTCGCGGTCACATTGACGAAAAGGTCCATCGCGTACGAGTAGGCGATCAGCAGGTCGTTCAAGGAAGTGGTTGTGAGCGTCGGCGTGTAGAACGTGCCGCCGCCGGCGGCGCCCATAGGGTAGGCGGCCGCAGCATCAACGCCGTATCCTCCCACGCCGCGGAAGGCCGAAACATCTCCGGCGCTTTCCTGGGTTCCGCCGCCAGGGTCGCAGGGCCCTGTCACCGTGATCGAGCCGGAGCTGTCACCCACTGTTCCGAGGCACACCCAGGCCCAGGAGGCGGTAAAGGTCCCATAGCTGAAGATAACGGGAATATAGTTGTTGCCGAAGGTGTCGCTGATGCTGCCAGGCGAGAAGGTCACAGTCCGCTTGACAGTCCACGAGGCGACGTGCTCGCGCAGCAGCACCACGAGCGTGTCGCCGGGCTGCGTGCCAGACGGCATGCCGAAGGTTAGCGTGTTGGCATTGAGGCCGGTCGTCCCATTCCAGTTGACAAACGTAACTGCCATTTGAGCCTTTCAGAAAACGTTGCGGCCTGGGGGTTACTCCGTCCCGTAGCCGCTGCCATACGCTGTGCCGTAGCCGCCCGAGGTGATTACATCCACATCGCCGGGCTCGAAGCTGGTGACATAAATCTGCAACGAGTCAATCACCAGGTAGTAGAGCGGCCGCTTCTGCGCCGCCGCCAGCTCTGTTTCCCAGGTTGAATTCCCAACGATCATCGCTTAAACCACCGTCCTGAACTTCAGCGTGCCGACGGTCCAGAGCCCCGGCGACTTCCAGGCCAGCTTCACCTTCAGCGTTTCGAGCGTGTAGGTTGTAAATCCCGGAGCGCTTGCATCGGGATAATAGTTGAACGTCAGGCCCTGGTTCGCCCAGTCGAGGAACGCCGACCAGGCTGCAGCATCCGGATCGGGGATATCCTCCACGGCGATCTCCAGGAAGGCATCGGTGCGCTCGTACACCTGCTCGACCTTGCCGCTCGAAGCGACGTTGATGTGCCGCACAGTCTCCTTGTCGTAGTTCGGCACCTGCCGCGGCGGATAGCTGAAGTTCAGCGTGACCGAGTTGTACACGATCTTCGGGTTGGCCACTAGAGCGACCCTCCTGTCGGGTTGTGGCTGGCAAAGAGCTGCTGCCGGTTATATTTCACCGCGGCGTTGATGTTGTTGATGATCTCCTGCGTCGCCGCCCGGCCTCCGTACACCGGCCCCTGGAAGATCACCTGAATCGTGTGCTCCGTGTTCTGTTGGGCGGCTTGGGCGCTGGCCGCGCCCGCAGCAAGCGCCGGCGGGGTCGTCGTAGCCGTTGCCGCCGTGGCCGATGTCTGCGCCTTGGTCGCGGCCTTCGTGCCGGAGCTGTGGCCGATCGTGCTTCCGTAACCCACGGCGCTCGCAGCCGCGGCGGCCGCACCGCCCAGCGCCATCCATGCCGCTGCTGCTGCAAAGTGCGCTGCCATGGCTGCGGCGTTCGGCCAGGAGCTCAGGGCCTCGGCCACCTGCTCGGCGGCCTTCACCTCGGCTTTCCTCTCGAGGTACTCAGCCAGTTGGCGCAGCATCAGCTTGTAGGCCTGCTCGCCCGTGGCTGCGGCGATGCCCATCATGGCGACTTCCGCAGTCATCGCGCCGATCACCAGCTGGTGCGCAGTCACGCTGGTGTTTGCCCAGTTCTGGGCTTCCTGCGCCAGGCGCTCGTAGGTGCTGTTGCCGAGCGTGGCCAGCACGCCCCAGACGCCGGTCAGGCTGTGCAGGCTGGCGATAAACTTCTTGTGCGCGTCGTCGGCGTGTCCGATCTGATCGATGTGCTGCCGGTAGGCCTGCGAGGTGAGCATGACCATCGCCCACTCCTGCCGCTCGGCATTCGTCAGGTTCGGATACTCGCGGGTCAGCTCCTGAACTGCCAGCGAAATCTCGCGCTCCGTGGGCAGCTGCTCGCGTTCTGCTTCGGTCAGCTGGTGAACCTGCTGGATCTGCGTTGAGATCGGAGCGCCGCCCTCGGGGATCGAAAAGCCCAACTGCCGCGGCGTCTCCGCCATCTCGCGGACGGTCTTCTCGTATTCCTTCAGGATTTGCAGCGTGCCGGCCACGCCGCTTTCCTGCTGGGCAATCGCTTCGCGCAGCCTGTCGATTTCTGCGATGTACGGCGGCAGGTGCACGCGCGCCGTGGCGATGGCGTTGGCCCAGCGCTCCTGAGCCTGCGCAGCCTTGTCGATGGAGGCGGCGGCCTTCTGCGGCTTCTCGTTCAGCTCGTTCAGCTGGACCTGATAGTTGACCAGGGCCTTGTTGCCCTTGTCGAGATCGTCCTGGAGCGAGGCAATCGATTTGCCGAGGTCCTTGGTGACCTTATCGCCAAGCTGCGACTCAAGTCCGGAAATTTCTTTGATCAGCTCCGCCTGGCGCGCGAGTTCGTCGGGGCTGCCGGCGATCCCGCTGACCGCTTCTGACGACATCCTGACTTCGAGTGCGTGCAGGTCTTCCTTGGCCTGCTTCAGGCGGTTGACCGAGTCGATCTGCGAGCGGAGATCGCGCAGCTGCTGCTCGGTCCGCTGGATTTCAAGCTGCAGGGTCTCCTTGCTGCGCTGGTCGCTGTCGGCAATCAGCGAGAGCCGCAGGCGGGTCGCGGCGTCAAGCTCGCCAAAACTGGTAAGCGCCGCCTCGCTCGCTTTGCGGGCGTCCTCCTCGACGGCCCGCATCTCCTCGTCGTAGCCGCCGAGCGCGAGCGCCGCGTCTTTGATGGCTTCGGCGACGCGGCCCCACTCCGTGATGTAGAACCCCAGCGCCGCAAGGCCCAGCGTGGCGGAGAGCGCGCGGCGGAAGAGGAACAGCTCATTCATTGACTGCCGGATTCCGCCTGTGGCCGCCTGGGCTTCTGCGGAGGCAGCCTGCGCGGTGCTCGAGGCGTCGCCAAACGCCGCCTTGATCTCCGCCGCTGCCTGCGTGGCGTTAATCCCCAGCTGGCGATACACCTCGGCAGCCTCTTCGGCCGTCGCTCCCTGCATCTGGAGCGAGGCGGCGATGGTGCGCCGCATGGCTTCGGCGGTCAGATTAACTTCCTGCTGCGCTGCAGCCACCTGCTCCATGGCGCCGGCCGCCGCGGCCGCGCCCTGTTCGGCGGCCTGGTTGGCCGTCTGAACGTCTGCGGTTGCGGCCTTGGCCTGCGCGCGGAAGTCCTCGATGGCCTGCATCGCCTGGCTGGGGTTGGCGACGATTTCAAGTGCGAGTTGGAGAATGTTGTCCGCCATCAGAGGTTGATCACGTCGCTGCGGTGGCCCGCAGCCTCAATGTCTTTGGCGTCCTGCTCGCAGCCGGCTACGAAGCAGGCGAGGTCAAGCTCCCACTTCCACGCCGGCGTGAGCGATGGGAAATAATCACTCGGCGCCTTCCCGTACCGCTTCGCCACCCGGTCGAGCGCCAGCAGGTTCTCCCGCCGCGTCGCGAAAGGATTCGAGAGCAGCGCCGCCACCTCCTGCCGTGTAGCGGTTGTAGTACTGCACCAGCCAGGCGCGGTCCTCGGGCCTCAGCCGCCGTGGATGGAACTCACCCTCCTTCGGCTCGCGGCTGAATTTCGGCTCAGCGATCAGAGCGCAGATCAGCTGGTAACTCCAGGCGATCAGCTCGTCCGCCGAGGGCTTCTCTGCCTTTTCCCCGCGCGCGGCGGCCGCCAGCGAGCCGGGCAGGTCGCCCACGCGCGCCCAGAATTCCAGCCCGACCGGCGGCCGCAGGCGCACCCGCAGGCCGCTCGGCAGCGTGGCTTCTTCGGTTTCTGGGAACTCGGGAAGCAGGAAATCTTCCAGCTTGCTGTGCCCGTTGGTTTTCCGATCGCTCATCACTGCCTCTCTTTATTGCCCTCGCGCTCGCGCGCTTTTGGGCCTTGCTGCGATTTCCAGGAAGCTGGCGAGCTAAAAAGCCCAGCGCCGCACACAAACGCAACAGGGGCTAAATCTGCCAGTAGATCGAACCCAGCTGGTCACCGGCCGGCCGGGTGGGGTCCGCGATGGCGTTCATCGTGATCTTGGCCAGCGTCGGCTTTTCCTTGCTGAAGGCGAGCTGCGGCGGCTTGGTCACTATCGCCTTGTAGAGCTGCGCCACGACGAACTTTCCAGGATAGTTCGTGCGCGGCGAGATCACGGCGACGCTCACCCCAGGGGCCAGGAACAGGCCGCCGTATGTGAGCTGGTGGTAGTTCTGGAACCCCGGCGGCAGCGCAGTGTCGGTGCCGGTCGAGTACGAGGAGCCGGGCAGCATGAAGTTCAGCTTCTCGAGGTTGGTCTCTTCGAGGGTGACCTCGATCATGCCGTCGGCGTCCACGGGTCGGTAATCAATCGCGCCGAAAATCTGGTCGGCCTTGATCGGGCTGAGCTTTGGCTCGAGCGCGAAGGTGGTCGCTCCGTCAATCGCTCCGCCATAGACAGCCGTGGTGCTGTTGGTCGCCGGGGGCGCGGCCGTGCCGGTCGCGAGCGCGCCGCTCTGCGTCCAGTTCTGGCCGATCGGGATCGGCGCGGCGTTTTGCAGCACTTCGGTCCCTGCCGTCTCGCTGGCGTAGACGTTCCAGCCGATGGCGTTTGCCGCGGGCGGCGGCGATTGCACCACAAGGTAGTTGTTCGCCGCGACGTTCGATGATGCTTCCGGCGAGGCGTCGGTTTCGCCGCTTGGATTCACGTACGTGACCTTCACGAAGGGCGTCTGCGCGGTGAGTGTTCCGCCGGGCACGCTTGACAAAATCGGCGCGGGCGGCGTGGGGACGGTGCCGGTCTCGGTCGGATTGCCGTTCGCGTCGATCACCAGGCGCTTTCCGGCCTGCGGCACCTTTACGCCCAGCCAGATTACTCCCGGTCCCTGATGGATTTTTGTTGCATCTACGGGCATTGGTTTTTCCTCCTATGCTTCGAACAAGTCTGCCTCTATAGCAAGCCCTGCGGCTTTCACGAACATGCTCTTCGCCTGCCGCAGCTCGGCGTATTCCGGCTGAGCGACAAACAGCCTTTTGAGCGCTCCGCCCGGCAGCCCGGAAGTCATTGCGCCGCTGCCGTAGGCAGATGCCGGCAGCGCCAGGCCCGGAAGCAGAAAATCTCCCGAGGTCTTCTCGAACGCCGCGGTCAGAACGTGCCACACCGCCATCGCGTAGCGCTGCACCAGCACGGCCACAGCGTTCGGGTCCTGGTGGGCAGCTGCCACGGCGCAGAAGATTCGCACCGTCTCGTGCGCCACGTTCGCCTGCGAAGGGTCGAAAGTCTGCGACTGCGGCACCATCAGAATCGCTGGGAAGTTCGGCGTCACGGACTCTGCGAGCTGATAGACGGTAAACGGCGGCAGGCTTCCTGGCGCGCCGCTTACAAAGTCCAGCGCGGCCTGGATGTCGCGGTAGACGAGTGCCAGCATCTGGCGGATCAGCGGCTCGGCTCCGAAGGCGTTATAGGCCGGCTGCCAGGGCATCAGCTTATCCCCTCCCCGAGAAGCTGGCCGGTGAGAATCCCGTAGCCCGTGGTGCGGGCCTGGCCCGGACCCATGTTTGTGATTCCAAGCGCGCTTGCCGCGGCGAACCCGCGCCGGCGCGCCATCGTGTCAATGGCCTTCATCATCGCGCGCTGGATGGCCGTGCCCAGATCAGGCGTCGGGTCAATCACGCGCCGCGGCGGAACGAATCCTTCTGCAAACCGCTCGCGCGGCTTTTTCTTCCCCACCATGCGGTCCACGATGGTTCCAAGCAGGCCAAAGCACCCCAGGTGCGACGGCCGCCATCCCGTCTGCTGATAGACGGCGTAGGGCAGCGTTGTCCCGAAGCGCATCGACCGCGGCAGATACTGCCGGATCGCATCGCCTGAGGTGGAGTCCGTCAGCGCGCGTCGTAGGCGTCCTGTCGCCACCTCAATCTGCTGCTCGCCGTACTTCTTATATTTCCGCTCCAGGTATTTCTCCGTCAGCGGCGCCCAGGGACCGTGCGCGCCGACGGCTCCGCGCGTGACAAACAGCGCCGCTTCCTCCTTCTCGATTTCTTCGGTCACCGCCGGCCACACCTGCGAGTAGTTGTCCAGGTCGCCGCGCAGGCCCGCAAGCGCGAAATCAACCTGGTCGGCGTTCTTAATCTGGAGCGTGAAGCGCAGCATCTTATAAATCCTGATTCATGCCAAAGGCGCGATTCTCCTGGCGGTCTTCCGGCGTGGTGCCGTCCGTGTCGGCGCCCGCAAAGGCGTTGCTGTCGCGGAAGCGCGACTGGATTCCAAAAAACTGATCGTACGCGCCGGCGCGGATATCCTTCAGGATCGTGGTGAGCGCCTGGCCGCGCGCTCCGGCCACCGCCGGTTCGCCCGTCTGCAGCGACACGCGCGAGGCGAGCACGTCGCCCAGCTGCCGCACCACCGCTGCGGCGTTCAGACCGGAAAGCAGCGCGCTCTGGCGAGTGGTCAGCGGCAGCGGCGGGGCGTCAGGATCGAAGCCGCGCTGCACGAGCGCAGCGGCAATCGCCGCTGCAGCGCGGTCGATCCACGCCTGGATCTGCGCGTCCTGGATGTCAGCGTTCCTGACGAATGACGGAAACTCCGCCGCCACATCGTCAACCGTGCAGTAGCCCATTACTTCTTACCTTTCAGCGATTCCTTTGCCGCTGGATCGTCTTCCACCTTCCCAGCCTCGACTTTCTTCTCAACCGGCACGCGCGCAATCGGCTCGCGGGTGATCGGGTCTTTGAGGTTGAGGAAATGCCCGGCAAGGTCTTCGTCGAGGTCGTGCAGACCGCGCGTGAAGAGCTTTCCGTCGTGCGAAATCGGGTGGACCAGCTCAACTTTCTTGCGTTTGTCAGCCACTTGATTTGTCCTTTCTTTTGGCTCCAGGGCGGCGCGCGCCGCCCTGGAGGCTGAGCAGCCGGGTCAGGGCGAACTAAATGGGGTTCACCCACAGGAAAGCGGCGTTGGGTTCGATCATCAGCGTGTCGCGCGATTCCTGGCTGATGATCAGCGTGCCCAGGCCGTGCTCGTCGCGGACCTCGCGCAGCGGGTAGAAATCGATCCGGCTGCGGAAGATGTAGCCGAAGTTCGGCGTCAGCGGCGCAGGCGTTCCGGTGGTGTAGTAGAGCAGCGCGATGCTGTTGCCGGGGGCCGACGGCCAGTTAAATGCCAGCGTGTCGGTCTGGCCGGGCTGCGAGGTCAGGCCGACGTTGTCGGCGATCACGACCTTCTCGATCCCCAGAGCGGCGGCCAGCCAGCCCGTGTCAAGGCGCTTCGCATCCACGCCGATGTTCAGCGTGTATTTGTAGTAGTCCTTGACGGCCGTGTTGGTTTTGATCGTGCGCCACACGCTGCGGGGCAGCAGGAGCCGCATCTGTTCCGGCTGCGAGCCGGGCACGTTCTGCAGGATCGTTTCGATCTGCGCCATGATGGCGGCAATCGGATCGCTCGCGCTGTTCGACCACTGCGACGTGCCGGACAGCGTGACATTCTGCGGAATGTTGGTGGCGTTGATCAGGTTGATGACTTCGAGTTCGCGGCCCATGGCGATGAGCCCCTGCACGAAGTCGCGGTGGACCAGGTCCACCTCCGCCGGGTTGTCGGCGTTCTTTCGGGTGCGGTCCGTCAGCAGGACCTCTACCCCGTGGCCCTGGCAATCGTAGAACCCATAGGGTTCCTGGTTCAGGCGATAGCGCCGGGGATAGCCGCCCTCATCGAGCGTGTCCACCACGGCACGGAGCGCCTGCTTGGAGTACTTCGCGTACTTCCCCGTGTCCTTGTCGGTGGCCACGATCGGGAAGACCTGGTCGGCGACAAAGGCGCGGTTGCGGTACGCGACGCTGATCCGAGTGTCCAGCGTGGGAACGTGGACAATATTGGAGTCCATAGACCTCCTCGTAGTCGAGCGGCGGGAATGGCCGCCGCCGGCTCAGCATCTCCGTTATGCCGCCCGCTTGCGGAACACTGAGACTCGATCAACGGGCAGGGGCGGCTGCCCGCGGCGCGTTACGCCTTGTACTGGAACGGCGCCAGCCAGACGAAGCCGGTTTCGCCGGCCGCCGCCACCGCCGTGTCTGCAAAGCCGATCACGTTCACCAGGGTCCCTGCGGAGGGCGCGAGTGTCGTCACGCTCTCCAGCCGTCCGCTGGCGTCGGCAATCACCAGCGCGTCGCCGCGGTTGATGGGCGCCGCGGCGATAAAGCCGCTCCGTCCGAACCGCCGCACGCTGCGCGCCTGGCCCTTCGGTGAGGCGGGCAGCGAGTTGGCAGGCCAGGCCGTGCCGCTGATACCGTCGATCACGCCGGCGCTGTAGGTGTCGGAAGGGCCGCCCTTGGGCACGACGCCCTTCTGCACGATCCCGAGCGGTACAGCGTTTGCTCCGGCAGGCAGCGTGAAGCCGTCCGCGTAGATCGTGCTGTCCGCCACCACCGCGCTCAGCTCGCCGACCTGCACGGTGCCGGCGTAACGGTAACTTTCACCTTGGAATTCAGCCATCGTTTCTTCTCCTTCCGCCAGTCGGCGGGATTAGATTTTCAGGCCACCGGCGCGTTAGCGCTTTGCGGCCTCGATCCTTTCCTTGCGTGCCATCTCGTAGAGCTGGAGGCCATCGGGCGTGTGGATCAGCTCGTACTCCGCGAGTTGCAGCGCCCTCTCCGGGTCCTTGGCCTTGCCCAGATTCAGCAGCTCCGCCGCGCGCTTTTCGAGCTTCTCGCTCCAGGCTGCGTTTGCGGCCCCTGAAGCGCTCTCGCCGGCCGTTCCCTGCTCGCCGAGAGGCACGGCTGCTGCGGCGTTGGCGATGAAGCGGTCAAAAGCGTCTGCATCGCTCAGCGCGAGCCGCGTCGCCGCCTGCAGATCTGCGGCCTTGATCTTGCCCGCGGCGAAGGCATCCTGGGCCTTCTTCTCGGCTTCGAGCGCCCGGCGCGTCGCGCTGGGCTTCACCTTCCCGCTGTCGGTCAGTTCGTCCAGCTTGCGGACCTCGATCCTGCCCTTCGCGTCAACGATCTCGCTGAGCAGTTTGGTCTCGTGGTTGACCGCCGCTCCACGCTCGACCAGTGCTTTGACCTCGGAGAGCTTCAGTCCGGCGCAGCCGATCTCGCTGAGCAGCGCCTCGCTCGCCTTCTGGTTGTCGTCTTCGTCCGGCTCGACCTCTGCCAGGCCGAGCGGCTCTCCGCCGTCAGCCTCGAAGACCGCGTACTTGCCCTTGTGCTCGCCGTCGGCGAGCTTCTTCACTTTGTAGGTTTTCACCTTGCCTCCTTTTCCCGCCGATTGCGGGCTTGAGATGTTTCCGGGTACATGGACGATGTTTGAATCCATCAGTTGGAATTCCGGGTCGCTCAGCCGCACCTGCGGCATTTCTTCGAGGAATGGCCGATTGGTCAGGGCCACGGTAGTGAGCGCAGCACCCAGCGGCTCTCCTGTTTCCTTCGATTTCGCGTTGAAGTCAATGGCCGGGGAGACGTAGCGGTATTCCCGCGCTCGCACCAGCGCTCGGGCCCGGTCGGTCGGATCGAACCGGCCCCACAAAATCTGCCGGGTGTTTCCGCGCGGGTCAACGTAGGTCTCGGGGCCCTCGATGGCCACCAGCTCGCCGGCGCTCGGGATCGGCCCGCCCAGTGCGACCTCCGGCTGCTCGCTCGCGTGGTCGTAGTCCACATTGATCGGCACCTGCCGACGTTCGAAGTTCCGCTTGATCTCTGCCAGGTGCTTCGGCGTGATCGAGAATTTCCTCCCGCTCTTCACCCATTCTCCCGTCACTGCGATGGGGATGCGCGCGTGCGCGGCAAGGTCGGAAAGCTCGAAGACCTGGCGCGGGTCCTCGCTGGAGGTCTCGCTGGGCAGGTCGAGGCCCTCGGCGTGGTACATGGCCGTCAGCTTGCGCAGCGCTTCTGCCTTGTTCGGCCCTTCGTACTTGTTCCCTCGGTAGCCCTTGTGCAGCGCCGCCCAGGCCGCGCCCATCAGGCGGTGGTCCGGCTTGCCGTCCGTCCCTTTCACTCTCAGGTGCCAGGTGGTCGGCTTCTCCGGGTCTTCAACCACAAGGTAGTGCGAGCTGGGATGCTCGCCGTCTGCTTCCTTTTTCGTCACCATCGTATCACCTCGCAATATTCAGTCCCTCACTTCCACGGGTTCGCAGCGGCACAGGTCGCCGCCCTCGCAGATCACGCTCACGGGCACGTCGAGCGGCCACGGCTTGCCGTCGGCGGCTTCGCACGGCCCGCAGACGTTCTTGTCGAGCATCGCGACCCGGATGATCTGCACCTTCGCGCCGGCGCGCTCGAGCGCTTCAATGATCTGCTGCGCCTCCTGGCTGCGGCCGCGCCGGAAGGCGTCGCGCACCGCTCCGGCGGCGATATTGTCCTCAAGGTTTGGACTGATGGCCGGGATGCCCGACTGCTGCTGCTGGGCCTCTTCCCAGATCAGGTCCGCAAGCTCGTTTTTGCTGAGGCCGGTCAGATCGTAGCTGCCATCCGGGTTGCGCGGCAGATCCGCGATCGTTACGGCTCCGGTGCGGATGTTATTGACCACGCGCCGCACCCCGTTCGCGATCTCTCCCGCGTAGCGGTCGAGCGCGATCTCGGCCAGCAGCGGGCTGGGGTCCGGCCGATCGGATGCCGGCCGGCTGTCCTCAGCCAGCGCCACCGGAGCGGACGCCGCCAGGCGGTTGTGCTCGTTTCTGAACTCCTCGCGCGCGTATTGATAGATTGCAGCGAGCAGCGGCTCGATCTCAGGCTTCACTTCAATGGGCGGAGCCACGGTAAGGCTTGTGACGCTTGCTCCGCGCTGTAGAATGTCAGCGCCGCGCGCTGCAGCGTCGCGCAGCAGTTTGCGCCGTGCGCGCAGCAGGATGTGCTTCACCTTCAGCTCGGCGGCGTCCATCTTCGCCTGGTGCGCGGGGAAGTCGACGTGCATCTCGTGCGGATGCACCAGCCGAAGCGACGGATCGTGGCCCTCGCGCCAGAACGGACTCTGCAGCGTCCGGGGCCTCTTGACATCGGCGAGGAAAACGGTATCATCGATGCGGGCGGCCTTATCCTCAGGCACATGGCCAGCAGCGACGCGCTCCGGCTGCTGAGATACACAGCTTACGCAGGTCGATGCAGCGTCGCGGTGGGTTTGGCCGCCCTCTGCAAATTTCTCTCCCCACCGCGCTTCAAAATCTCGAATCGCCGCAGCTCTCTTGGAAGGATTCTTGATCGTCTGGATGTACTGCCGCTGGCGGCCCATTCTGTCCTCGCGCGCCCGCTCCTCGGGAGTCAGCCTCGACCTTCTTATGGACTCCGCCTCGGCCCTCGTCCTGGCGCGCGCCTTCGCATCCTCATACCTTGACGCCGTCGCGTGCGCATCGTTGGCGATCTCCTCCGCAGTGTTGTGATAAGGGTGGTAGGAGCCAACTTCACCGTTTTCTATCCCGCGCGGGTTGTGGTCGTGCGTGCTGATCCTGGCGTAGTATTCAACGCCCTTCTGGTCCGCCCGCCTGAAATAGACGTACGAGCTGGGACCGTAGGCGCTGCCGGAGTGCTGCACTCGGGTGTCGTATCCCATCCCGCGCAGGCGGTCCGCAACAGCATCCGCCGTTCCTCTTACAATCGGTTCATCACCGAACCTCTTGCCGACGAGTTCCCGAGGCCCCTTGAGCACTGAGCCGGATTCGTCAATAAAGACGTGGTTCCCGTTAATCGTCACCCAGTGGCCGATGGTCGGGTCGGCCGGGACCCTGTCATCAAGCCTCACGCTCACGACGCCTCCAGTTTCCGGGGCCTCGTCGGCGCCCGCAGGGCCGCGCCCGAGCGCGTAATCAAGGTCCTTCAGGTTGGGCGAGTGCGTAACCACCGCGACGCTTCTGCCCTCGGCCTTTGCGTGGCTGATGGCGTGCTGCACGCCCCGCTTCCACCGCTCGAGGTAATCGGCATAGGGTTCGCCGACAAGGTCAGAATCCGGATGGGCCCGCGCCTCGTCAAGCAGCGGCTCTGCGGCCTTGCGCGTCATGCCGACCAGCTTGTGGTAATCCCACGGCAGCAGGTCGGGATCGTCATGGACGGCGGCTCCGGTCACCGTGGCGATGGCATCGGCCAGCGCCCGCGCGCGGCTCAGCGGGCTTGTGAAGATATCGTCGACCTTCTTGCCGCGGAACTGTTCTGCGTCGCGCCGGGCCTGTTCGAGGCCCTCGGCGTCCGGCGGCACGTCGGTCTGACCCTTCAGCTTCTCGTCCGCCGGGTCGGTGTCCTTGTTCAGCGCCGTGTGCGCGTGCCGGATGAAGTACACCGTCGGGTGAGGTCCGCCCTCTGAAAGTTTGACGTCCTCTTTCCGCTTGCTTCCGTCGCTCGAGGTTTCCTTCACTACCACATCGGTGCGCTTCTCGCCGCCCTTGGGCGTTGCCGGTGAGATGTGCTCCCCGGTTCCCTCCACGACTTCGTTGGCCAGGTTCTGCCGCGTGACAATGGGCGCAAGGCGCGGTCCGCGCTCGCCCTTCGAGAGCTTCGGCAGACCCAGCATCTCCGCGACGGCGTCGTCTCGCTCCGGCGTCGGCCGCAGCATGTCCACGTCCTGCGCGGCGAGTTCGCGCACTGCGTTGAGCACGGTTTCAAGCTCCACCATGCGGATATCGCTGCACACCAGCTTCGGATAGGGCAGCACCTCGCCGGGCTTGGCGCGATAATTGAAATCCACCAGGCGGCGCAGGCTGGTCGTGGTGATCGTATCCGCGACCATCTGCGCAAACGCTTCCTCAGCCAGCAGGAAGAAATCCTTCTGCACGCTGCCGACCGCACGCGTTCCGGTGGATGTCTGGCCCAGCAGCAGCCAGGAGGAAAGCCCCGCGATCAGGATTTGCTGGTCGTAGTATTGAATGGCCTCCCGGGCCGAAAGCACGCGCCCCTTAATGCCGGTCAGCGCGAACGTGAATCCGTTCGGGAGCACCATTGCGGAGCGTTCGTTCGTCGAGAGCTTCGAAGCGTAGTCCCAGGCTGCGCGCTTGTCGTCGTCGCTCGCGTTCGGGCCAAGCTCAATCGTTGGGATGCCCAGGCCGTTGCGTTCGACGGCCACCGCCTCGATCTTCATCAGGTGCTGCTTGAAGTACCAGGGGGTGTAGCACGGGCGGAAAATCGAGCGGCCGTAGAAGTTCGCGCCCTCGCGGTTTAGCACAAAGTACGCCAGCTTGCTGGCCTTGATGGGCAGCAGCTCGATGGCGGGGCCGCGATAACCAAACTGAATCAGCTCGTAAAGCGTCTCGCCGTCCGGTTCCGTGACGAACTGATAGAAGGTGTCGGGCAGCCGCGGCGCGAGCCTCGCCAGCCTGACGCGCCCCTTGTCCTTATCGACTTCCCAGATGTCCTCGTGCGCAGCGCAGCCGAGCACCGAAAGCAGCGCGTTCTCAATCACGCTCTCGAATGTCTGTGTCCGCTTTTCGCCTGCCGCGGTGGTGCGCTCAAGGCCGCCGAAGAAGTTCTCCCGCGCCATGTCCGCAATTTCTTTCGCGAGCGCGTAGCCAGGCTGCGTCTGGTCGATGCCCGGCACGATGTCCCAGTCCGCGGCGCGGATCGGCAGCGTGCGGGCAAGCTCAAGCGCCGCCACGGTCGGGTCGTTGCGGCGCATCTTCTGATAGATTCGGATCGCGCCCAGGCCGATCAGCTTTGAATCGTATTCGCCGATGTCCTGGACAAAACCCGCCAGGTTTGCCGTACCCGGAAGCCCCTGCACGCTCTCATCAACTTCCAGCTTCGTCTGCGCCTGTTCCTTTGGCTTCGGGACCGGCTTCTGCGGCATCCCCGCCGGCCCGACAAATTCGGAGGTGTCTACGCCGCGCTCGGCAAAGTCAGGCTCGGCGAGCGCCGTACCGTTCGTTCCGTGCAGCATCCTTCGGATTGTGTCTCTCCAGGCCATCAGATCGCCATCGGCTCAAGCTCAAATTCCGCTGCGCGCGGCTCGCCGGCCAGGAAAGCGTCGGTCATGTGGTGCGCCGGCTGCGAGGCCGCATCGAGCGCGAGCGCCAGCGCCCAGAAGCGGTCCGCGTGCCCCTTGTCCGTGTGCTCAGCGTCAAAGCGGATGTTTCCCGCGGGCGTCACAAACCGCTTGACAGCATTGATGTCTCCGCGAATCTCGCGGTTGTCGGGAATGCGCACCGTGCGATTCTCAAACGCTGCCTTCACCAGCGGCGCCAGGCGCTCTTTCACCTGCGCCGTAAACTGCACCGGCTCGACCATCGGGTAGCGCCGCGCCAGGCGCTCGGCAAGCATCATGCCAAGCCCCGACTGATCAATCGAGCAGCGCCGCGGTCCGGCTTCCAGCATATCGGCAATCGCCTTTTCCTGCTCTTCAAACGGCACGCGTGACATCGCCAGCAGCTTGCGGCTCCAGAGCGTGTCGCCGAGCTTCTCAAACGCCCAGGCAATCGTCAGGTCGCGCTTCCGCCCGATGTCAATCCCGAGATACCACTCCTTGCCGCGCAGATCTTCAATCGGCCATTCGGTCGAGGCCTGCTCGCTGACGCAGCTGAAAATCATCTCCATCGGGATGTAGTTCGCCGCATCAGAGAGGAACTGGCAGCAGTATTCCTGCAGCCACGCTTCTTCGTCCTCGCAGCCGGCGCGCAGCTGGGCGATCATCTGATCGCCGCTCATCCCCGCCTGCTCCGCCAGGCCCTGGCGCACGGCCTCGAAGATGTCCACACGGTGCGCGCTCCATGGCGATCCTGCCTCGCGCGGGTAGCCGTCCACCAGCCCGGCGCTCTTCGCAATTTCGAAGTACTTGCCCTGCTGGCCCGCCGGAGTCGAGATAATTTCGATCCCGAAGCCGCGCGTGATGGTCGGGAACAGCGCGGAATAAACCTTCGCGGCATCCTGGTGAAACGCAAATTCGTCCAGCGTCACATTGCCCGTGTAGCCGCGCGCCGTGTCAGGGTTGGCGGGCAGCCCGTAGATCACCGAGCCGTTCGGGAACCGCGCTTCAAGCTGCTTGATCAGAGTCCCTTCCATAAATTCCGAGTCGTGAAATTCCAGCGCTGCTCCGATTGCGCGCGCGTGGTCCGCCACCTTTTCCATCAGCAGCCGGGATTGCCTCTCGCCCTTCGAGAGGAAAATCCAGGTCAGCCGGCGCTCCAGGCAGTTGAGGACAGCGCGCAGCGTTGCCGCAAAGCTGTATCCGGTTTGCCGTCCCTTCACCACGATCTTCATCCGAGCGTCATCGTTGATCCACGCCAGCTGGTACGGCAGCAGCTTCACCGCTCCGGCCAGCGATGCCGTAGATTTCGCGGATTCGCGCGATAATCTCGCGCGGGTCTTTTGCGTATTCAACAGCTTCCTCCACTTCGCGCCGCTCGCGTTCGCGCTGCCGCTTCACTTCTTCGAGCTTCAGCTCGAGCGCCGCCTTGGCCTGCTCGACCTCCGCGCGCTTCAGCTCGATCTGCGCCCACTTCCGCTGCTCCGCCATCAGAAAGTGCGGATCAAGTTCCGCGCCGGCGTCCATGGCGCTCTGCACGCGCTCGAAGAGCAGCGCCTGCTGAATGTCGGAAATCGCGCGCCCGCCGGCCAGCAGCTCCAGGATCGCCTGCGCGTGCGCCTTGATCTCCTGCACGCGCCGCTTCTGCTGCAGCCATCGCCGCTGCTTGTAGCTCGAGAGGGTTGAGACGGCAATCCGCTCGCCGAATTTCTTCTCGACCTCTTCGTGGATATGCTCGAGGGGCTTCATGCCGTCCAGGCAGAGGTCTATGAACTGCCGGAGGCCGGGCTTGGTCCTGTCCAGCTCCTCGACCCGCGTTTGCTGTGAGCGCGCCATGCATTAAAGCCTCACGCCGAGTTCGCCTCGCCGGCGGTTGTCCAGCACGTCGATGCCGGTGGTCGTGATCCGCACCATCGAGATTGTCTTCGGCCTGCCGACGCCGGCATCGTCAATCCTGAGTTCCAGCAGGTTTTTTCCGTTGAGGTACTCGAGGTGGAAGTCCAGGTCTTCCTCGAGCACCGGGTAGCCCGCCATGTCGAGAAGGTTCAGGAGCGACCTGCGCGTCACCCACTTCGGATAGAACTCCACCGCCTGGCGAAGAATCTCTCCGCGTATCACTTCACGTAGCGTGTCTTTGGACCTCGGCATTTTCACCCTCGAGATAGACGAGCTTTCTGTTGACGGCTCGGACCGCGCGGTGCAGGTCCTCGCGCTCCGAGTCAAAACGCTCCAGCCGCTCGTTCAGACTCAGCACGCTCGCATGCAGCTGGCGGTTCGCGTCCTTCTGGACCTCCACGAAGTCGCGAAGGATTCCCGTCACCTCTCTCGTGTTCTGCGCGTGAATCTGCTGCGCCTCCACCCAGCCTCTCACCGCCCAGCTCAGCTTCCAGACGCCGGCGATGAACGTCAGGCAGGTCAGAAGGAAGCCGACCAGCGCCGTCACCGCCAAAATCGTTTCAAGCGGGCTCATTTGAACGTCAGGCCGATCGATACGGCGATGCCGTTCGTCGCCGTGCGCGCTGCCGAAACCGGCACGCGGCCGTTGATCCACCGCGCTTCGAACAGATTGATCACCACAGCCGGCGCGGACTGCGGATAGTAGTTCAGCCCGATCCCGGCGCTCGCCGCGGGCGATTGCCCGAGCGAACTGGTCACAATCCCGCCCTCGGCCACGGCGTAAAGCTTGTACTTCGCCGGATCGAGGAAGGTCTTCTTCAGCACGCCGCTGAGCGGCAGATCGTACTGTGCGCCTCCCAGCTCAAACGCGGCAATCGAGGGCGAAGACGGATCACTCAGAATGATGTTGTCATTCCGCACCGTAAGGTTCGGCGATATCTGCACCGCGCTCACCGCATCAGCGGCCGCAACGCCTGTCCCGCCGGCGGAAAAGCCCAGCGCCTTCCCGCTGATCGAGAATTTCGTCTGCGTCTGCGCAGCAAGCGCTGCAGGAAAGAGGATCAGAGCAATCACGAATGTCTTCATCTAAAGCCTCCTGCTGTTGTAGGCTGTCTGAAATCTGGCCAGCTCATCGGGATTGAGCAGGTCCTGTGGAACGCTCAGGTCGAGCAGGCCGCTTTCTACCATCGGCTGCAGGCTCAGCCACAGCGCGCGCGCGGTCTGCTGCAGTGCGTGGCCCTCGCCGAGCAGCCCCTTCCTGCCCGTCTCGAACAGCGCCGTGATGGCTGCCGAGTAGCCGGCGCTCAGCACCGATTTCATCGCCTGCCGCTGCAGCTTGTCGTCGCCGACGTGCAGCAGCGCGTCCACCGGCCCGGTAAACAGCCCGCCGATCCCGAGGTCCAGCATCAGCGAACGTCCTCCGCGCCGCTCTTCTCGAGCGTGCGGCGCGTGCGCGATTCTTCCGCCTCCGCGCGGCCCAGATCGCCGGCGTTGGCCTTGACATCGTGGTCCTTCTGCAGCTTGCCAAGCCACCAGCACATAAAGCTGCCCACCGCCCGCTTCGCGCTGTTCGGCTTTGGGACATCGCCGATTTTCCAGCGCTGCATCCGGCTCGAGATCGTGTCGTCGGGCGCACCGCCGGCCAGCACGTTGATGAAAACATCGAGCTGGCCAAGCGCCCGGCGCCAGTAGGGCTGCCGGACCGCCTGGGCCTCGTAGCGGGCTGCATCAACAGATTCAGTCATCGCGTCCTACCAGCAGCAGAATCGAAATCGCCATCAGGACGATCACGATGCACCAAACCGCGGTATAGAAAATATCCAGCGTCACTTTGCCGAGCCTTTGGCGTCCGCTGCATGGATCAACCCGATCCCGGCGGTCGCCGCGGCAAACAGCGTGCTCCACTCGACCGGCTGGCCTTGCAGCAGCGCGATCCCGGCGTGGCAGAGCGCTGCCAGGATCGTCAGCACGCCGAGAGTCGTTGTTCTCCAGTTTTTCATCACTGCACCTTGATCGTCAGCGTCGCCGTGCACGCCGGCCAGTTATTGCCCGCATCAGGCTGCGTGCCGGTGGCGTAAACATAGGTCAGCGACCCGTCAATCGTCGCCGCCCGCAGCAGCGGGACAAAGCCGCCACATGCTGCGCTCAATGCCGCTGCCAGCAGGGTGAGTCGGACAATAAATCCTCGCCTCATGATTGGCCTCCTGGAGGGGCGGAGGCCGGCGCTGGTTGGGGCGGAACAGCGCTTAAATCGGCCTCCGCTTCGGCATGCGCAGGCTGCTGCGGTCCAGCCTGCGAAGCTCCATAAAGCTCCGCCGCGCGCGTCAAGTCGCAGCGGTCAATCAGTGCCACGAGCTTCCGGCCGTAATCCGGGTCCGTAGCGTAGCCGCAGCCGTCGGGATTGTCCGCCGTGCGCGGTCCGAGGCAGATCGCGTAAGCCCGCGGATCGTTCCTGTGCCGCCATGCCGCAGCGTAGCGCGGACGGAGCAGCAGCAGGGCGTGCTGCCGGAATGCTTCTGTGAGAGATGGAAAGTGCTGGAAGCCCGCCACGACGATCTGCTCGTGGTTGCTGATGAATTCGTGCGTAGCCACATCGTGCTCGCCGTAAACCGCGTCGGGCGAAGTGTCGGAATACTTGATGCCGAAAGGATTGTTTGCCAGGCGGAACAGCGGGCTTGCTCCCCACTCCCAATGCCCGGCCACCCGCCCCGCGGATTCGAGGATCGCCTGGGCTATCGTGACTGCCGCCGGGATGCCGTAGCCTCGCTCGGTTTCGAGCGCGGGCGGCGTAACGGTTTTGAGGAATGCAAGCTGTTTCTCAGTCAATCTCGATCAATGAGGCGGCGGGCGACAGGTCCCGCCGCCTCGGAAGGCCGCCGGGGAGAAGTCGAGCGGACGGCCCTCGCTTTGAGTTTGCGCTCTGCTTGAGCGCTCGCGGTTTTGAGCTGGTGAGACCCGCGAAACACCATGGCTTGCGCCTCTCGCAGTGGAACCTACTATGGATTGTTGTTGGGCGCAAGTGCATTTGCGCCCAGAATCCGGCACGGCTCGCCATCGGCGCAGGCAAAACGGCAGCCTCGGCAGCAGGGCCGCGCTTCCGCATCTTCTCTTATGGCGGCCGCGAGGCGCAGCATCGCGTCCGGCGACCGCAGCGCCATCTCTGTCAGCGCGCCCTTCAGGCTCGCCGGCGGCGCCTGCCACGTAAACCCAGAATCGGCCTGCAGGGGGGCTTGCCGCGTCCGGTAGGCCACAGGGATGCCATCGACCGACTTAAAGCGTCGTACGACGCTTTTCCGCCGCGAGGAAGTGCCATCTGCGCGCCGACGCACCCGCCTCAGCGGCACCCTGTCGTCAAAGGCCTTGCGCCGGCAATAGGCCGAGCAGTACTTCTGGTGTCTTCTCTTCGGATGAAACTCCCTGCTGCAAATCGCTCGGTGGCAGATCATTCCGCCTCCGGCAGCGCCTTGCTGGTCTGGAAGAAATCGCTCCCCAGCTTCGCTTCCTGGCCCGTGATGTCCACCAGCATCCGCGCGTGCTGGGTTTCGGCCTTTGCCAGGTTGATCAGCTGCTGCGAAACTTCGCAGATCGCCCTGGCGCGCTCGATGTCCATCGGCTCATCTTTGTCCTTCAGCCGTTCCAGTGTTTCGAACAGATGGTTCCGCAGGTCCTCGCAGTGGTTCCTTGCCACGTTCAAGCCTCCTTATCCTTCGTTTCAAAGCCCCTTGAAGATGGATCACCTGCTCAAGCTCCGGCGGCAGGCGGTGGATTGAATTCGCCCTCATCCGCTGCGCGTCGCTGACCAGGACAAGGTTTTCAAGCTGGCAGTTGTCCTTGTTCCCGTCCCTGAAGCAGACTTTATGTCCCGGCGGAACAGGCCCGTGCGCAGACTCCCACACCATCCGATGAACGTACATCCAGTTCGTCGAACTTGAGCCGACGCCAGCGATCTCCTGCGGATCGTCGCGGACCTTCATCTTCAGGTAGCCGTTGCGGTCCCTGACGATGGTCCCCACGGGCAGCCATGTGTGCGGCCGTTGCCCCTTCTTGAACTGCGTTTCGGCCATGCGCCCGCGCTGGTAGCCCGGCATACGTCGGCCTGCGTTCCATGGCACATGCCCTTTTTTGAATCTTGTCACTTCCCCTGGCATCATCGTGCAATCCTCCACACAGCGGCAGGCCGCATGTTTTCTTCGTTTCGGCCTTCGGGCTGTTCCCTTTTTCTCATCCTTCCTCCGTTTCGCCGGCGGACGGCCTCGGCAAGATGATCTTGAATGACTGCTTGTCACTTCTAGCCACCGGCATCACCGATAGATCGATATACGGTCCGCCGCCGAAATGAAACTCCCAAGCCAGCCGGCCGTGCGGCTTTTTTACGGGCACGTTGTCGTGCGGGGCCGCGAAACAGCAGCCTGTGACAGCCTCTGCCACTTTTCGGAGATGCTCGGCGAGATCCGCCTGGTCAACGCACGCCTCGGTCCACGGGCAAGCGACAAGATCGATGTCGCGGGCCAGGCTTCCGTGCCAGAGCAGAGCGTAACCATCGAGCCTCGCCCGCTCCTTGAGCGCCGGAAACAGCGCTTTGAACAACCGTCGACAGCGCTGGGCGAGACTGTCGTCATTTCGGTTCATGCCGGGCCATCCTGAGGGCGTGCCTTACTCTTGCTTCCTCGATGCTCACGCCGTCGCGGCGAGCAATGCGCGAGATCAGTTCTTCGATGAATTCGTGCGCGTGCCGCGGCGTAAGGTCTTCGAG
Source organism: Terriglobia bacterium (assembly GCA_035652895.1). GTDB lineage: Bacteria > Acidobacteriota > Terriglobia > UBA7540 > UBA7540 > SCRD01. The sequence continues at coordinate 77,535 of DASRCX010000043.1, read as the reverse complement.
CCGATGCACACCGAACCGCGCGGCCATTCGGTCCGCCAGCAGGCGGTCCCACGGCGCGCCGAAAAGCTCCTGTCCAAGCCGCGCGATCAGCTGCGCGCGCCAGGCCGGACCTTCGCCCGATTCCTCCCGCATCGCTTTCAGCAGCAGTCGCCCCTCGCGCTCGCTGAGGTCGGTCCACGACGCCGGCGCTGCTCCGCTCTTTGAAAAGCGCGGCAGGTGTGCCCGAGCGTATTCCAGCCTGGCGTCGCGCTCGCTGCCTTCGAAGGCCTGGTCGGGACTCAGCTTCCGCCACTCCGCGAACATCGCGGCAAGCGTCTTCCGCGTCACGCGCCCGTGGCCCTTCGTCATACGGCCTCCCAGCTTTTGCCATCCTCTCTTCTCGGTTCCCTTGGATGGCTGATCCAATATTCGGCAATCTCACGCGCCCGATGCTGCAGCACCACGCCGAACTTCCCCAGCGGTCCGGCGGCGTAATTCGGCAGGCGCATGATCCAAAGCGCAGGGTCTTCCGCCGGATTCGCCTCCATCGTGGCAAACCGGAACCACACCGCGCACCGCAGCCGCTCGAGCGGCCATTGCGGGTTCGCCTTCAGGAATTCCGCCAGGCGCTTCGCCACGCGCCCAGGATTCGGCAGCGGCAGTCCGTCGTTGTAGGCGCGATACATCCGGTCGAGTTCCACCATCAGCCGATGGTGGCGCGGGTCCGGCGGATTTCCCTTTGTCTTACTCATGGTTCACCAGGCGCAGTTGCCCGCGCAGCTCCGCCACAATGTCGGCCTCCGGGCGAAACAGCCTCGACAGCAGAATCAGCTTCACCCCTTCGCCAAACAGCCGCCGGTAGCACTCATCGCACTCCTCGGCCGTCACGGGAATGTAGTAACCGCCGGGCGATCCCTTCGTGGCGGCAATCGGCAGCCGCGCCTCGCTCCGGATGCGCTCCACGCTCGACTTCACGGTCCGCGCCAGCAGGTTCCGCCGCCTGTGCAGCTCCGCCGCGTCCGCGCTGCCGCCGCCGTACCAGGCGCTCGGCCACATCAGCTTACAGATTTCTCCAATGGAAACGGCATGCGCCTTCCCTCTGCGTTCAATGATGATCCGCGCAATCTCGCGGTCGGGATCGCCCAGGGCCTCGATGCGTTCCCGCGCTTCCTCGACCGCCCGGGCCACGCCGCTCATCGCAATCTCGCCAAACGGCAGAAATCCGCCCGGATGCTGCTTTTCCTCTTCCGCCTTCGCTCGCGTCCGGCAGACGCATCGCGCCACGGCCGTCGCGCTTCCACTCGCGTGGTTCGCGCGCACATGCATCCACCCGCTTCCTCCGCAGATTTCGCAGCTCATGACAACCTCGATTCGAGCGCCGCCTTGATCGCGTCCACGGCGTGCTGCACGCTGGTGGCATCGCCCTCCACCTCAAACATGGCCACACGACACCGCGCCTGGCCGCGCTGCTGCTCTGAAATCTCCACCGATCCCGCCGGAACCGCAGTAACGGCCGCATCCTTTCGCGGGGCGATATCTCTGGGAACTCGCCCGCGCCTTTGCGCCGGCATCGTTCCATAGATGCCATGCTTCTTGAGCACCCCGCGAACGTACGTGTGGTGGCATCCGTACTTCTCCGCCAGGTCCATCACCGGCGTCCCCGCCTTGTAGTCCGCCACAATCCCGTCAACATCGATCTTGGTTCTCATGCTTGTTCCTTCCCTTGTGACGCTCTCTGACAGCTCCGGCGGCAGCGTCGCGCCCGGAGGGAAATACTTCCGCGCGTGCGACGAGCAGTAGCCCTTGCCGTCAACGATGCGCGTTGCCGGCGCGTCAATGCCAGCGGCGCTGCAGTCGATGCACTTCATCTCACCTCCTTCACCTCGATAAAGAACTTGTCCTTCTGCTGCAGCGTGATTCCGTGCGCCGCGAGCTTTTCGACGATCGGACTGGAATCGTCCTTCAGCGCTTCCGCCAGCGCCTGCCGGTCTGGCTCCGCCTTCACGCGGAGATAAACTCCGCCCTCGAAACGCGAGAGGAAGTCAATCGCCCGCGGCTCGTTCTCGATCCGCACGGCGGGCGGCGTCAGCCGGAAGCCGAGAACCACCCCCGCGTGCTCATGGCTGCGGCCGCCTTCAGAGTCCGGCTTGAATTCGCTCTTCCGCTTCTTCGCAAACTTCGCCAGGGCGGCCTCGAGACTTTCGATTTCTTCTTCCAGCCGGCTGAGCCTGCCGCGATAGGTCTCGTGCACAGAGGCGATTTCGGCGTCGATTTCCGCCTGCGTTGCGCGCCGTGTGATGGAAACCTTCGCGAGAGCCTCCATGGCGCGGTCGGCCTCTTCCCAGGAATGGATTTCTTGGTTTTTCATAGCCTGCTTCCAACCTCCTTCTCTTCGCGGTTGAGTACCTTCGCAAGGTCAAGCGTCGCCTCGCTGCCGCACACCAGGCACCGCATGGTCGGCGTACGCCGCGATATCACGTCGCAATCGGCGCAGAATACCGCTTCGCCCAGCGGTATCGCGTCCGGAGCAGCTTCCCGGTCCATCGCCTGAGCGATTTCCTCCATTGCCTCCTGCCATGTCTTCATCTCAGCCCTCCATCAGATTGTTCCAAGCAGCCGCCGCAGGCGCTTGCGCTCCCTGTTGGCGGCGTTCACTGCCTCGCGGTTCCTTTGCTTCCAGCGCCGCCACGCCTCGCGCTGGCGTTCGCGCTGATCAGGCGTAAGGTCGCGCACCGAGCGCCGCTTGCCCTGGGGCGGAACTTCGCCGAGCAGCTCGTCATGCGAGAACGGCTTGCCGCTGAAGCAGTCGTGGCACATCCGAAGTTCAAGGTGCGTCGCCGGCCGCCGCCGCCCGCGCTCAAGGCACGTTTCACAGAGGATCGCTTCCACGGACAGCCTCCCGTTCGATGGCCTCGTCGGCCTCCTTAGCGGACTGGCAGATTGCGATAGCCAGCGCCGTGAAGATCGCCCCGGTCCAGAGTCCAAGCAAGAAACCGAGCCATGCCATACATCACCTCCTGAACGTTTTCCACCAGGATCGCGCAACCGTGTCGCGCTCCTCGGCGTCCAGGACATCGCCCTGGGAATTTCTGATATCAGCAAGCTGGACCCTGGGGTCTTCCGGCCTCACCGCCTCGTCCGCGTGAATCCTCGCCAGCACACAGACCCGCCGCACGGCTGCAACGGCTCCCTGGGGCTTGGCGAAGGCCTCGCCGCCCGCCTCGCGCAGGCGCTCAACCAGCACCTCATTCCCGCTCAAAAGCACAAATGGAATCCTGGCCTTCTCGCAGTCCATGCGCAGCGGCGCCCAGTTCGAATCGTGGACCGTCAGCACGTCGAAGCGGCCTGGATGCGTCGGGAAGCTCCCGTCGCTCAGCACCGCGTCGGCTTCCGGCAGCAGCTCGCGCGCCTCGTCGAGTGAGCCGGCTTCGAGCGTCTCGATGTCGCCTTCGTTGCGCAGCAGGTGCGCCAGCGTCTCCCGCAGCGACTGATCGTCATCTACAATGAGGATTTTCATGATTCATCCTTTCGAGCGCCTGGCACTCGCGGACCGCTTCGCAGGCGCGCCATCCGATCTCAAAGGCCACGGATACCGCCATCGCCACGTCCGCGAGCTTCTTGCCTTTCTGCAGCCGCTCGAAGATGCCACCGATGATGCGCGTCATTCCCATCGGGCAGTTCCTGAGCAGCTGGATCGCCGCGTCGTCGTCGCGGTTGCACACATCTTCAATCACAGCGTTCAGCAGATCGTCGTTCAGGCTGGTGATCGTGTCGGCTACTTGCTCCATGACTTTTTGCTTCCTTCCTTCCTCGCCGGCCGCGAGAGGATTTCCTTCACGCCGTTCGCCCACGATTTCTCGATCATTGCTTCCTCCCCTTCTGCGCGAGCGTCGGGAAGTATTGCAGGGCGCCGCGCAGGAACTCGATGTCAGGCTTCTTTCCGTGCGACTCGGCAATGTCGTTGCGCGTGTTCAAGAGGGATTCCGCCCAGCCCGGCGAGCCGCCTGCCTTCTCGTAGATCAGCGACAACTCTTCGTCGGTGAATTCGAAGCCCATCGCTTCGAGCACCTCGCGCAGCGCGTCGCGCTTCAGTTCCGGCTGGACGTACCGCACGCGAATCCGCCGGCTGAGGCGCTCGTGCCGCTCGTTGATGATCGCTTCCAGGATTTCGTTTCCGACCAGCAGGATGCCAATCCGCGCATCGTCCCACAGGTCTCGCACCATCTCGAAGCAGTTGGCCTTCAGCCGGTCCGCCTCGTCGATCACCAGCAGGTAGGGCGAGCTCCTGGCGCGCTCTACCGCGCGCTCGTAAAGCGCCGCAGTATTGGGGATCGCGTGGTGGGACTTTGTGACCTTAAAGTCCTCGTCAAGCGCGATGGACCGCACCAGCGACACGAGAGACGTTGTCTGCTTGCATCTGACGATCCGGTGCGGATACATCAGCGTCGCGGCCAGGTAGTCCACCGCGCGCGATTTCCCGACCCCCGTCCTGCTGGAGTACGCGACTATGCACCTGCCCTGGTAAGCCTTCCTCGCCAGGGTCGTGAGATTTTTCACAACCGAGTTGACAACGACGCCGCCCTCAGCGCCGCGTGATACGATTTCTGGAGCCACGCTTGCCACCGATTTCCCTCCTTTTTTGTTCCAGCTCGATTGCAGCCCGCAGTTGCCTCACCAGATGCCCATCCGGCTGCAGTTTCACGAGCCGGTCGAATCTCTGAAGCTCGGAGTCGCTCATCCCGGCGTTGATCACCGCATGGATCGCCAGCTGCCGGTCGCCGTTCGCCAGCGCCGCCAGCCACGCCGGCTGCGGTTCTGGCCGTCTGCCGTGGAGCCACATGGCGATCACGCTGCGCAGCGCCGCCTTCTCCTCGTCGTGGAGAAGCGACCTGTAAAGCTGCTCCAGCTCGGCGCGTGGAAAGCACGAGCGGCGTATCATCTCTGTCGCCGCTTCCAGCGGCGCTGCCCGCAGTCGCCTTGTCAGGTCCTTCATTGCCTACTCCAGGTCAGCAAACCCGATAAGCCTTTCGGCCGGCTCCGGCACGGCGGGAATCGCCTCAGCCACCTCGACCGAGGCCGCAACAGATTTCGGTTCTTCCCGCTCTGGCGTCTCGTGCTCAGGTGCGTTCTCCAAGGTGGGGACGCCGCCGAGCCGCGTGTAGAGCCGCTGTATCTTCGCCAGCTTTTCCGCCTCGCGCGCTGCGGCCGCGGCGTCACCTTTCGGCGCCGGCACGCGGTGCGTGGCAACCACCACCCGGCCATCGATCTCGACGTAAATCCTGGTCCGGTCGCGGCGCAGCCTGGCAAATGTCACCTTCTCCCCTGCACGCCCGATTAGTTCCGGCGAGCTGTAGCGCAGGCCGTCAGCGGCCTCGATGATGCCGCCGGTACGGATCACCCGCTCATCGCGCTCTGCGAACGCCTCATCAATCTGTGCCTGCGTCACGCGCCGGCGCGCAATCTCTTCTGCGCTCGGCTTGAAGGCTTCAAAGGCCGCCTGACGGCTCATCCCCGCGCATCCCTTGGCGTCGGTTTCTGCAAGGTTGATTTCCTCGACCCACCGCGCGATCAGCCGCTCGGCGTCTGCGGTTGAAAGCAATAGCGGGCCGCTCGTGCCTTCCTTGCAGTGCTCGCGCAGGTGCCGCTCGGCGCGCTCGTCAATGCCGGTCATCTTCCGCTCTTCCACGTTGCGCCCGCGCCAGGATGGGCCGAAGTCGCGCTGCGCGAGATCGGAATAAATCCGGTGAATCCGTTCGATCCGGCTGGCCCGCGGGTTCTTGTCGCGGGGTTGGCGCGCCTCGACGCCGAAGAAATCCATCGCACCGATCGCCCGGTCAATCAGCGCACCGCGCGATCTCACTGTCGTGCGGCGCAGAACCTTGCCGCGGAAGTGGCCGCCGCGGTCGCTGACAAGGAATTTCGGAAGGAAATAGCTGCGCAGGGTTTCTTCCAGCAGGTCGAGGACGGTGTCGGCGTTCAGGCGGTAGGCGAGCTTCCATCCCAGAATCTTCGTCGTGCGCTCGTCAATCACACTGACCACGTAGATTGACCAGAAGATTTCACGGTGCCGGGCCGGGTTGTAAAAGACCCCGTCGATCTCTTTCTCGTCGATGATCCAGGCGTCACCAGCCTGCTCGTGGTCGTAGAACTGGTCGATGTAGCCGCAGGCTTCTTTAATAGCTTCAGGTCCGCCCCGCAGCGGGTTGTCATCGCCGCCCAGACCGTACGGCTCGGGCGCGTTGATAAAGCGGAGCACCGTGGACTCGCTCGGTATCTCGTAGGCCCAGCGCGCCCCGCACCCGCGCTGCTTTTCTTCGAGGTACTGGCAGAGCGCCTTGTACGTCTGCCTTCGGCTCAGCTTTCTGTTGATCCAGCAGTCCAGGATGAATGCCTTCATGGACGCGTCGAGCGTCCTCGCTCCGCGCTCCGGCCCCGGCCGCTCGTCTGCCAAGGCGATGAAGGCTTCCTTGGGACCGGCGGATTTTAGTACTTCCTCAAATTCATGCCGCCACCTGCGTATGCTCCTGTAGCTCACTCCCGCCGCGCGCGCCATGGCCATGCTGTAATCCATCTTCCGCGCGAATCCCGTCTGGTCGAATGACACCGCCATAAAGTCGTGGTTCACGAGCGGCTGGATGATTTTGAACCGCTGCATTGCCACGCTGAACTGGCTCGGCGGAAGCTCCGCGCGCGCAGCGCACACCGCCTGGTCAAGCGGAGTCTCCGGAAAAAGCGCCTGGCTGGCCGGCGGCTTCTCCTCTTTGGCATGGTCTGCTTCGCTGGCGATCCGGCGAAGCATGGCCTCGCGATACCGCTGCTGCGCCTCGAATGTCATCGACCGCGGGTCGATCCTCAGAACCGGACAACCGGACTTGCGCTCCTCGTACCTCGCAACCAGCGCCGGCTGCGCGCCCATTCTGCACCGGCGCCGCACCTGCTTCGTGCTGATCCGCTCGTACTCCGCAACCTCTTCTACTGAAATCCAATCATTCATCCCTGTAATCGTCCCTTGTCTGGTCTTTTGTTTCCTCGCATGAACCGGCTAAACGTTCTAAACGTTCAAAACCTTCGCGGTGAAGAGAAAAGAGGTTAAGCTGTTGCTCGCTGATTTGGATTTTGCTGAGGAAATAGCGAGGGTTGATGCTCGGGTCCCAGTGCTCAAACAGTTCCATCGCGCGGTCCAGGATCAGCCGCGCCACCTGGCCGTCGCTCAGTCCGGTGGCCAGCCCTATGGCCCGGATTCGTCGCGCCGTCTTCTCGCTGACTTTTGCGGCGACTGTGGATAGTAGTTTCAGGTCTTCAGCCATCTCTGGGTCCATTTCGCCCCCACGCGGTGAGACGATTGATCCCGGCGGTCTCGTGCCCTCCCAAAGTTATTCCAGGAGCCAGAACACCAGCCGGCCCGCCAGGATCGACAGCCCGACTACCAGCAGGGCCAGCACTGCGGAATCCATCGAGCCCTGCGCTGATTGTCTGATCGAATCAAAAAGCATCTGTGCCATAAATCACCTCCATGCATCACTGCGATTTAGGTTTGCGAGACCGCTGCTCCTGCAAATCATCAAGCCAGGGGACAATCTGCGCGTAAGCAAGCCCGTAGACCGTCTCCCTGTGGATCGCCTCGGAATAGGAGATGATGGCATCGATCAGCCGATCGCTCGCGCTTGCGTGGCCGTTAAGGGCCGCGGACACGTAGGACTTCGAGCACCCCGCAATCCTCGCGATCCTCGCGGAAGCGCCAGGCGTGCTCAAGATGCGGCGGGAGATTCGCTCTGGAATCCTGCAGCCTGGGATGTTATCTTTCTTCCGTGTACTAGCGTTCACTGAACGCTGGTTTACCGTCATAATGCAGGAATATTGCATGAAAGAAACTTGCATGTCAAGACAAAAATTGAAGCCGGCCCCACTTTTTTCAGAGCCGTTGCGGCAGCTCCGAGAAATCCTCGGCAAGACACAGGCTGAGATGGCAGACACGATCGGCGTCTCGCTCCGCACCTATGCGTATTGGGAGGCAGGCGTGCACGCCCCACCCGCCACGAAGCTGGCGAGGATACAGGCTATTGCATCGGAGGAAGGAGCACGAAAGCTCGACCTCGCCGCGCTGATTCTGGACCATAAAAAAGCGGTTCTTGGGGCGGAAGGCACAAGGAGGACAGACGAGCATCCCAGCGCGAGCATTGCAATCTGCGAACAGGCGGGGGAAACAGTTGAGATTTCCACAGATTTTTTGTCGGCGGCGGTCCGCGGCCTCCGGCGGAAGCTGAATCTCTCACAAGAGGCCATGGCGGCGCGGATTGGCTGCACTTTCGCCGCCTATAGGCAGTGGGAATCAGGCCGGCGATCACCGTCTGGCGAATGGCTTATAAAAATCATGCGGCTCTGCCCTGACGCCGACTCGCTGGAAGCCTTCGGCCTGGAGCTTACGCACCTCAAGGAATCGAAAACTACGCAAGCCAGGAAGAACGAAACCTACTCGCTCGAACCGGAGGGTTTTATGAAAGAAGGCAATGACGAAGAACTGCGTGAGTGGTACAAGCAGGCCCAGGACGTCGTCAGGTTCCTGGGACAGCAGAAGCGCGCCGGCAATAAGGTCGCTGCGGAGATGCTCAGGTCGATTGCTCAGAGCGTGGTTCGAGCTGCCGGCCTGGCCACGGAACCCGGGATGTCGAAAGCTCGCAGAGCAAGGATTATTGAAGAGGAGATCAGGAGGCTTGAGAAGATCATCGAGTAGACGAAGGTCTTGGTACTAAAGTCTCATTGGTCGTACGTCTTCTCCCGTGTATATTTCACTCATCACCTTTAGGTAAACAGGGGGACGAAGTGCCTCTTAACGATGATGAGGAAACCGCTCTCTTGGGCTTGAAGATACTTAAGGAGCAGGCAGACTCCGGGTCACCAGTTGCAAGGGAATTTCTTAAGATAATCGCTGAGCGCGCTCGCCGGTATGGAAGCACGGCCGCCGCCTGCCAGGCACCCATGCGCGCCACGCTGCGGCGATATGATTGCCTTGTTTCCAGGAGGATCGAGTAAGCACTGGCCAGGGAGGCTAGAATGTTTTGCCCTAAGTGCGGACGACCTATCGACCCGACTGATGCATTCTGCCGCAGTTGCGGATCACGCTTGACCTCGCAGCCACCAGGGCCGGCCCCTGCGGCCGGCGCCGGCCTGGAGCCTCCTGGCGTATCGAACTTTGTCACTCGATTCTGGGATGGACCCGCTTGCGAGTCCGCGCCGACGTATAATAATAATGTTGCACCAGCCCGGCAGGACGACGGCATGGCCATCGCCGGGGCGGTAGTCTTCTTTGTAGGTTTCCTCACATCGCTCTGGATGCTTCCTGTCGGCCTCGTTATCGGTTCCGGAGGCTTGGCCCTGTGGATAATCGGGGCAGCTCGGAGAAACCATCCATCCCGCCGCGGCTGAGTCGACTTAAAAAAACCATGTCCAGGTGGATTTTGCATAAACGTCCAGGTGGATTTTTGCATAATCGCTCAATTTAGCGCGATGTCCATGTGACTTTTGTTTGCGTTGTCAGTAACTTCCAGACATTCACCAATTATGCATAAACGATGTCCAGGTGGATGTCCATGTGAAATGGCCACGAACCATGCCTAAGTTATTGATTCTTCGTTCACGCATTGCCGAGTTCGACTTATTTTCACCTGGACATCGTGCCACCAGTGGCCACGAATTATGACGGCACCTCAAACGGCCATCTCACATTTTCAACGACTTACAACCACCTCCAACCCCCACCAATGGCCACCAACCATGCACAGTCATAATTCCTCGCTCGCAGCTTTACGCCGTACCAGTGATTCGAGTCCAAAGGCCCATCGATTGCTCGTTGGTCACCTTCAACCACATTCGGACTGATAGCCGAATGAGTGGGAACAGACCATGCACTCCAAGAAAATGGTTCGTCAACGGGTTTAATTCCTGATAATATAAAGGGTTTTCGTGACATACGAATATGGCTGAGGGCAGAATCAACAACCCGTTCAACTCCCGTTCGCAGCTCGATACTGCAGACGGTCGCGCCACTATATTTCGCCTGGAAGCTCTTGAGAAGGCAGGGCTGGGGAACATTTCGAGGCTCCCTTTTTCGATCAAAATCCTGCTGGAGGCGGTGCTGCGAAACTGCGATGGCAAGCTGATCAAGGAAGATGATGTGGCGGCGTTGGCCGCCTGGAACGCTAAATCCGTCGCCCCACGCGAAGTTCCATTCAAGCCGGCCCGGGTGATCTTGCAGGATTTTACCGGCGTTCCTGCTGTCGTGGACCTGGCAGCCATGCGGTCGGCGATGAAGCGCCTCGGTGGCGACCCTTCGCGGATCAATCCGCTGGTACCGGTCGATCTGGTGATCGATCATTCGGTCCAGGTAGATGTGTTCGGGATTCCTACGGCGTTACAGCGCAACGCGGAGATCGAATTCCAGCGCAATCGTGAACGATATGAATTCCTTCGATGGGGCCAGCAGGCGTTTGCGAATTTTCGCGTCGTTCCACCGGCCACTGGGATTGTGCACCAGGTGAACCTCGAGTTTCTGGCCAAAGTCGTACTGGCGAGCAAGCAGGGGACGGAGACAGTCCTTTATCCTGACACGCTGGTTGGTACGGATTCGCACACGACGATGATTAACGGCCTGGGTGTGCTTGGCTGGGGCGTGGGCGGCATTGAAGCCGAAGCGGCCATGCTGGGCCAGCCGTACTATTTCCTGACGCCGCAAGTAGTGGGCTTCAAACTGAGGGGCAGTTTGCGCGAAGGAGTGACTGCCACCGATCTGGTCCTGACGGTGACCGAAATCCTGCGTAAAAAGGGCGTGGTGGACAAGTTCGTCGAGTTCTACGGCGAAGGCCTGGCACAAATGACGCTGCCTGACCGCGCGACGATCGGAAATATGTCGCCTGAGTATGGCGCAACCATGGGGTTCTTTCCGGTGGATGAGGAAACGCTGCGCTACCTGCAGCAGACCGGACGAACGGAAGAGGAAGTGGACCGCGTCGAGCGCTACGCCAAAGAGCAGGGGATTTTCCATGGGCCTGACACGCCCGACCCCGAATACAGCGAAACGATCGAACTCGATCTGGAAACCGTTGAAACCAGCCTTGCCGGGCCCAAGCGCCCGCAGGACCGAATTGCGCTCTCTAACATGAAGAGCGCGTTCCGCAAGGCCTTGACGGCCCCGCCGAAAGAGCGCGGGCTGGGGCTCGCCCCCAGCGATGTCAGCCGAACCGCCAGCATAAGCTTCAACGGAACCAGCGCAAAGATCGGCCATGGCGCAGTGGTGATTGCTGCAATTACGTCCTGCACCAACACGTCGAATCCTTCCGTTATGCTTGCGGCTGGACTGCTGGCGAAAAAAGCTGTCGAGCGCGGGCTGAGCGTCCCGCCTTACGTCAAAACCAGCCTGGCACCGGGATCGAAGGTCGTGACGGAGTATCTGAAAGAGGCGGGATTGATGGAACCGCTGGAGCGGCTCCGCTTCAATCTGGTCGGGTACGGCTGTACAACCTGCATCGGCAACAGCGGGCCGCTGCCGCCGGAGGTATCGAAGGCCGTGGAGGAATACGACCTGGTCGCGGCCGCGGTCCTTTCGGGCAACCGGAACTTTGAAGGACGCATTCATCCCCAGGTTCGCGCCAACTATCTGGCTTCCCCACCGTTGGTTGTGGCATATGCGTTGGCAGGCACGGTGGATATCGATTTGCTCAACGAACCGATTGGCAAAGACCGTGATGGTAAAGAGGTTTACCTGCGGGACATCTGGCCAACGCGCGAAGAAATTGTCGATGCTATGAATCGGGCCATCCGGCCGGAAATGTTCCGCCAGGTTTACAGCAATGTTTGGGACGGCAACGAAACCTGGAACGCCATCCCGGTTGCAGGCGGAGCGCTCTATCCGTGGCGCGAGGATTCCACATACATACAGGAACCGCCGTTCTTCACCGATCTCACCGCTGACATCCCACCTGTCACGGACATCCGCGGCGCGCGCGTGCTGGTGCTGCTGGGCGACTCGATTACAACCGACCACATCTCTCCTGCGGGCGATATCCCGGAGGACGGCCCGGCAGGCCGTTACCTGATCGAACACGGGGTTACGAAGAAAGACTTCAATTCTTTTGGCTCACGGCGCGGCAATGACCGCGTGATGGTGCGGGGAACCTTTGCCAACATCCGCCTGCGCAACCTGCTGGTACCCGGCAAGGAGGGTGGTTACACCCTCTACTTTCCGGAGCGTGAGCAGATGTCGATTTTCGACGCGGCCACCCGGTACAAACAGGAAGGTGTTCCGCTGCTGGTGATCGCCGGGAAGGAATACGGCTCCGGCTCGTCGCGTGACTGGGCGGCCAAAGGCACGCTGTTGCTGGGTGTTAAGGCGGTGCTTGCTGAAAGCTATGAGCGGATTCACCGCAGCAACCTCGTAGGCATGGGAGTGCTGCCGCTGCAATTCCAGCAAGGAGAGAATGCGGCTTCGCTCGGTTTGACCGGAGAAGAGGTGTTTGACATCACCGGTCTCGGCGATTACATTCAGCCGCGCTCAGAAATAACCGTAACCGCTGCGGGCGCCGACGGTAAGAAGAAAAACTTCAAAGTAATCGCCCGCCTGGATTCCGAGGTTGAGGTCAACTACTACCGCAATGGCGGCATCCTGCCTGCCGTCCTTCGGAACTTTTTGAGGAGCGCCTGAGTCGGCCGGTCTGCGGGAAGATCTTCAGTCACGCAACCGCGCCTCAAAAAATCTGACCGCGGTTCCACAGTACGCGGCACCTTTTTCATGTTATTAAGAAAATAACTGAGAGGATCCCTCTAGTATGAAGTCATATAATGGAGTTCCTGTTCCTGAAAACGGCAAATCGATTACTTTTGTCGATGGAAAGCTGGTTGTTCCTGATAACCCGATAATCCCTTACATCGAAGGCGACGGCACCGGCCGCGACATCTGGAAGGCTACATCCCGCGTGTGCAACGCGGCTGTAGAAAAGAGTTACGGCGGCAAGCGCCGGGTGGCCTGGTTTGAAGTCTTTGCGGGTGAAAAGGCCTTTCGCCAGTTTGGCGAATGGCTGCCACAGGGGACGCTCGACGCCATCAAGGAATTCAGGGTAGCGATCAAGGGCCCGCTGACCACGCCGGTGGGAGGCGGCATCCGAAGCCTGAACGTTGCTCTGCGCCAACTGCTGAACCTTTACGCCTGCTGGCGGCCGGTCAAATACATCCCCGGCGTGCCTTCGCCCGTGAGGCATCCGACCAAAATGAACGTTACCATCTTCCGGGAAAACACGGAAGACGTTTACGCCGGCATCGAATGGCGCGAGGGAACGGACCAGGCGCGGCGCGTCATCGAATTCGTCAATGCGCTGCTGCGTGAGGACAAAATCAATAAGCAGGTTCGCGCGGACTCCGGCATCGGTATCAAGCCGATTTCCATTCTGGGAACGCAACGGCTTGTGCGGCGCGGTATCCAGTACGCGCTCGACCACGGACTCAATCGCGTGACGCTGGTGCACAAAGGCAACATTATGAAGTTCACCGAAGGCGCCTTCCGCGATTGGGGATATGAATTGGCGCGAAAAGAGTTCCGCGACAAAATCGTCACGGAACGCGAGAGTTGGATTCTCGGGAACAAGGACGACAATCCCAACATCTCAATTGAGGAAAACGCCGCACTGGTTGAGCCCGGACTTGAAATGGCTCCTGACGCGTTCAAGCAGCAGGTTTACAAGGAAGTGAAGGATTGTCTGGATTCAATCTATGCGACGCACGGCAAGGGCAGGTGGAAGCAGATGATCCTGGTGAATGACCGTATTGCCGATTCCATCTTCCAGCAGATTCTGACGCGCGCGGACGAGTATCAGGTCCTCTGCACGCCGAACCTGAACGGCGATTACCTCTCTGACGCCTGTGCGGCGCAAATTGGCGGCCTGGGACTCGCGCCGGGCGCCAATATCGGCGACGGGTATGGCGTCTTCGAGGCGACCCACGGTACGGCTCCGAAATACGCAGACAAGGACGTCATCAATCCTGCGGCGCTGATCCGGTCAGCGGTCCTGATGTTTGAGTTCATCGGCTGGCCCGAAGCCGGCGAATTGATCGAGCGGTCGCTAGCCGCTACGATTGCTCAACGACGGGTGACCTATGATCTCGAGCGCCTGCTGAAGATGGAAGGCATCACGGGGGTCACCAAACTGGGGACCGCGGCATTTGCTGACGCCATTATCGAAAACATGGCTGAAGTAAGGGCGGGTGCAGTCTAGGGGAGTAGGTCGCCGCTTCTGGCGTGTTGTTGACAGAGGCCCATTATTCGACTGAAGTGGCGATATGCCGGAGTCTGGGCCACGAGGGCGAGTTTGCAGTTTTCACAGGACCATTGGAATTCCTGAAGCGGAGGACTCGATGCGCAAGAAGATAACTGTTATCGGCGCAGGCAACGTAGGGGCCACGGTGGCCCATCGCCTGGTGGACAAGCAGCTTGGCGATGTTGTGCTGATCGACATTCTGGAAGGGGTTCCGCAGGGCAAAGCACTCGACCTGCTGGAGGCCGGACCGATTGAAGGCTACGACGTTCGTGTGAAAGGGACTAACGATTACGCGGACACAGCGAATTCGGATGTCGTAGTGATGACGGCCGGGTTTCCCCGCAAGCCGGGAATGAGCCGCGACGACCTGCTGAAAGCCAATTACGACGTGGTGAAGGGCGCGATCGAGAAGGCCGCCAAAGTTTCGCCCGACGCTATTCTGATTATCGTGACCAATCCGCTGGATGCTATGGCGCAGACGGCACTCAGGGTGAGTGGGTTTTCCAGAAATCGCGTGATCGGCATGGCGGGCGTTCTCGATACGGCGCGTTACCGCACCTTTATCGCCGAAGCGCTGAATGTTTCCGTGCAGAACGTCCAGGGGTTCGTGCTGGGCGGCCACGGCGACACAATGGTTCCGGTGCCGCGTTACACAACGGTGGCGGGCATACCGGTCGGCGAACTGCTGCCGAAAGACAAGCTGGATGCCATCATCGACCGCACGCGCAAAGGTGGAGCAGAGATCGTGAATTATCTCAAGACGGGTAGCGCATTCTACGCGCCCTCTGCCGCAGCTGTCGAAATGGTAGAAGCCATCTTTTATGACCGTAAGAAAATCCTGCCTTGTGCCGCATATCTGGAAGGCGAATACGGCATTAACGGACTATTTGTCGGAGTTCCCGTCAAGCTGGGCGCGCGCGGAATCGAGGAGATTATCCAGATCAAGCTGACGCCGGAAGAGCAGGCGGAACTGCAGAAATCCGCCGACGCCGTAAGGGAATTAGTGCAGGTTATCGGAGTTTGAGGAAGGATGAAAGCAAACCAGCACATCCGCCGGCATTGCTTCCATCCTTCATTCTACTTCTTCGATTCGGATCTGCTTAATAACCACAGGTTCGATGGGTTTGTCGCGGCGGTCGCGCGTGACCATTGAGATTTTTGTGGCAACGTGCTGGCCTTGGACAACCTGCCCGAAAATCGTGTGATGATCATTCAGCCAGGGTGTCGGCGCAACGGTTATAAAAAACTGACTTCCGTTAGTGTTGGGACCCGCGTTGGCCATCGCCAGGCGGCCCACTCCGTCAAACCGAAGGTCTTCGGTGAACTCATCCTCGAATTGATAGCCGGGGCCACCCGTTCCCGTGCTGAGCGGGCAGCCGCCCTGAATCATAAAATTCGGCATTACGCGATGGAAGATCAGCCCGTCGTAGAACGGGCGTTTGACCATCTCGCCGGTCCTGGGATCTTTGAATTCTCTGGTTCCGGTGGCAAGCCCGACAAAATTCTCGACTGTCTTCGGCGCGTGCTCGGGATACAGCCTGCAAGTGATGGTTCCGGCGGACGTTTCGATGATGGCATGAAGCCCTGGTTGCAGTTTTTCCATTTGTGTTCCTATTCCGGATTTTTTCGGCGGACGTTCAGACTCAACGAGTGTCGTTGCCTGGCGGCGTCTGAAGAATTACTGCTGATTTGATGCGATCAAGTTTTGGGAAATTCTTTGCCAGGTAGGACTCGCCTTCGCTCTGGATCAGTTGCTGGTCGGGGCCGCTGCCCATAGGTGCCCCTTCGCCGTAACCGCTGTAAAAGCTCTGAACGACGTTCATGCCCTCGACAACTTCGCCAAAGGGCGCGAAACCCTGCGAATCAAGGCGGCTGTTGTCCGCGAGATTGATGAACACCTGGGTCGTGCGAGTGTCAGGTCCTGCGGTAGCGAAGGTGATTGTTCCCGCCGCGTTGCTGTGGCGGACGGGATCGTCCGGGATGTCCGCATCATGCCACGCTGCCGAAATACTGGGGTCAGGGCTTATCCCGAACTGCACGATGAAGCCGGGAATCACTCGGAAGAAGCTCGCGCCGTCATAGGACCCGTTCTTTACCAGGTTATAAAACCGGTCCGCTCCGATGGGAGCCCAGGCCCGTGTGATCTTAACGACAAAGCTGCCCCTGGTTGTATCGAATCTCGCCCAGTAAACATCCGGCGCTTTCTCAGTGAGTGACTCAGGTCTCCCGAGCGATACCGAGCCGGCCGGTTGGGATCTCATTGCCTCCTGTCGTGCAGTTACAGGTTGGGGCTTTCTGGAGCGGATGAAAAGAAACACTCCGACAACGATGACAATTGCCACAGCGACAAGAGCAAGGGTTCTATTCGTCATTCGTTAACATCCTTTGACAGCACAAGCGACACGAAGCCCGCTACACTGGTGGAAAACATCAGTGTGATATCCGGAGGTGATCGGCATAACGCGTATTGCCCTTCACAGAACTTTAATTATCCGGGCGCGTGCAATGCTTTGTCAAAGGCACCTCTTGCATGGAGTACGCCGTTTGCCGGATAGTCCTCAGGTTCAATCGTAATATTCAAGGCCGAGATGTGTAATCAACTCCTCGCCGCGCAAATAGCGCAAGGTATTTTTCAGCTTCATGAGTTGGATGAACAGGTCATGCTCGGGATACAGCGCGGGAGCGCACATGGGGCTTTTGAAATAAAACGAGAGCCATTCCTGGATTCCTTTGCGCGCCATTTCCGGGCAGCGCTGAGCAAGGTCCATGAAGAGCACAAGGTCCAGGACGATCGGCGCGGCCAGAATCGAGTCACGGCAAAGGAAGTCAATTTTGATCTGCATGGGATATCCCAGCCAGCCGAAGATGTCGATGTTGTCCCAGCCTTCCTTATTGTCGCCGCGAGGCGGATAGTAATTGATCCGTACTTTATGGTAGAGATCCTTATACAGTTCCGGATAGATGTCCGGCTGAAGGATGTATTCGAGCACAGAAAGCTTGCTTTCTTCCTTGGTACGGAAGGACATCGGGTCATCAAGTACTTCTCCATCCCGGTTGCCAAGAATGTTGGTTGAAAACCAGCCGCTCACTCCGATCAGGCGTGCTTTAAGTCCCGGGGCGATGATGGTCTTCATCAGTGTCTGCCCCGTCTTGAAGTCTTTCCCACAGATCGGGACGCGATTTTCAAGGGCAAGTTGCTGGAGCGCCGGAATGTCTGTCGTCAGATTGGGAGCGCCGTTAGCGAAGGGAATTCCAAGCTTAAGCGCCGCATAAGCGTAGATCATGCTCGGGGCAATGTCAGGGTCCGACGAACGGAGGCCTTTCTCGAATGCCTCAAGCGATTGATGTACTTTTGACGGCTTCAGGAAGATTTCCGTCGACCCGCACCAGATGACGACCATCCTGTTGGCTCCGCTTTTTTCGCGGAATGTCTGGATGTCATCCATCACCTGTTTGGCCAGGTCCATTTTGGTCTTGCCGCGTTTTACGTTGGGACCGTTCAATCTCTTTACGTATTTGCGGTTAAAGACGGCGGGCAAGGGGCGAATCCCTTCGAGAAAGTCCCGAACATCGTTTAAGTGGGATGCTTCCAGCACACCAGCTTTCAGCGCTGCCTGGTAACAATTGTCCGGGAAAATGTCCCATCCCGCAAAGACAAGGTCTTCCAGCTTCGCGAGAGGGACAAAGTCTTTGATCAGCGGGACGCGCTGGTCTGTGCGCTTCCCCAGTCGAATTGTACCCATTTGAGTAAGCGACCCGATGGGCCGCGCAAGCTTTCGGCGAATTGCCTCCACACCAGCAATGAATGTCGTGGCCACCGCCCCCATTCCGCAGATCATTACCCCGAGTTTGCCTTCGGGTTCGGTGATTTGAATCGTTTTCTTGGGCACCTTTTCGTCCTTTCAGTTGGTTAATGAAATCATTCTGGGAAAGTTGCCATATTGTGCTAAACGTGCGAAAATTGCAATCCCTTTGGATGGCTTGGCCCTAAGCCTTGCGGATGCAGATGCAGGCTGGCAACATCTTCGCGCCAGGGTTTCAGCGGGCAGCAGGGGCATGCGGCGCCTTGGCTGGGCCGGATTACGCCGCTGGATTATCTTGAGGCATTCTGAATTACGTTTGAAAGTTTTCGCTTGCCGGAGGTCAAAAATCTGGCCTGAACGAGGCTTATGTCGCGGTTCCGTGGTTGTGCAGCAAAATCTGGAGAGTGGCCGTACGATGCGCTGCGTTGTCAGGTTCAAAGGCGGACCACCATGCCGGCGACGAAATGTTCTGTACGTGAGAAGCAGTACAAGTCATTGAAGTTATGAAGGAATGTGCTCAAACGAAATAAATGGTAAGCTGTTGCTGGGCACATGTTCTCATTACTTTGCATCTAATTTGAACAGGGGCCGCTGCCTCCAAAGGCGGCAGACAAGTTATGGCCTGTAAGATTTTTCTTGCAAAGTTATGGAAGTCTTGGTATTTGGAGAAATGCTCCAGAAGGATAGGATCCGGCCGCCCGAGTGACTGGGCGCAGTACTGCAAGTCTATCGCGGCTGACCCGGGCCATGCGACGTGGTTGCCTTTTCGGCCCGGCAATCAAACCATAGAACAAGAGGTAGTTTTACAATGAAGAAAACGACGGTGCTTTTCAGCGTAATGTTGCTTGCGGGTTTGGCATTCCTGCCCAGTTCGATTCTTGCATCGGGCAGGCTGAGTGGGACACTTGCGGCGATTGCCGCGACCGCATCGCCAGCGCCGGTTCCTCCAGCGCCCCAGCAGCAGAAGAAGCAGCAGCAATGGCAGAGTCGGGCCGAATACGACGCGTTCCAGGCTTTCGTGAAGGAAAGTGACGCGAACAAGAGGATCCCGCTGATTCAGGCTTTTATTGAAAAGTATCCGAAGTCTGATTTCCTCGCCAACGCCTATGTGGCTGAAATGCAAACCTACGTCCAACTCGGCAAGACCAACGAAGCCATCGCGGCAGCTAAGAAAGCGCTTGGCGCAGATCCCGATAACCTGGATGCGCTCTCGTATCTTTGCTTCACATTTCCGTACACGTTCAAGCCGTCCGATCCCGCCGCGCAGCAGGAATTGTCGCAATACGCGCAATACGCCCAGCATGGCCTTGAGGTGCTCCAGAATTTGCAGAAGCCTGCCGGAGTGACCGAGGCACAGTTTGAAGAATACGTTAAACCCAAGACTAAGCGGGCGGTGTTCAACACTGCAGCCGGGTTCGTCGCGTTGCAACAAAAGAACTATAACCAGGCTATCAAGTCTCTGGAGGCGGCCTCGCAGGATGACCCCAAGAATGTCCTGGTCTATTCGCTACTGGGGCAGGCATATTACAACGAGACCCCGAGGGAAATTGATAAGGCCATTTGGAATCTGGCACGGGCGACTGCCCTGGCGGAAGAAAGCAACAGTCCGAATGCAGAGCAGTTAAAGAAATTTTACAGCCAGGTGTACGAAGCCCAGCACGGCTCCAATGAAGGCGAGGACAAGGTGCTGGCTCAAGCGAAAACTGCAGATACGATGCCGGCTGATTTTAAGGTGGCGCCACCGCCTCAGCATGCCGCCACTGGGAACCCGAATTTAGATGCCTTTTATAAAATCGAGGACGCTCTCGCCGTGGGTGGCGATACAGCGCAACAGAACTGGAACCAGCTGAAGGGGCAGCCTTTGGGCCTTGTGGGTCAGGTTGATAGCGTGGCGCCGGGGGCCGATCCCAACACTTACCTTGTGCGGGTGGATATCACTCCTCAATCGCAAAGCCAGCAGGGAACCTATGATATCGTTCTCCAGGATTCCCAGCCAGCCGCCAAATACTTGCAGCCAGGCGATCCGCTGCGTTTCCAGGGAACCATCGACTCCTATTCAATGACTCCCAACTTTACCCTGACCTTGAGCAACGTGACGATTGATGAAAGCGTTCTGAAGTCAGCCGAAGAGAAAGCCAAGGCAAAACAGCAGGAGCAAAGGGCGCCTCGCAGACCGCGCCGGTGAAGTCAGCGTTGGAAATCTCCGGATCAAAGCCTTTGAGGGATTGAGTAGAATAGTTCGGCGCGACCGTCTTCAGAGTGAGGATGCCAGTGCGAACTTCTCAGACCTGCGGCCACGCCGCTTCTTGCAAAACACGGACTTCTAACGGCGGAAACGCTTACGACGCCTCGGATCACTGTCAAGCGAAAGTGCTTCAATCTTCCGGCTTAATGTATTCCGGTGAATGCACAGGTCTTTCGCCGCTTTCGAGAGATTTCCGTTGTGTTTTTCCAGGACTTTTCGGATAAAGCGTTTTTCGAACTCTTTCACGGCGTCCTCGAACTGGATGCCATGATCGATTAACTGATTGACGAGAGCATCGAGTTGGTCTTTCACACACTGCTCCGGATTTCAAAGCAGGCTGCCGAGTAACTCTTTTCATTCTGAACCATTCCGCTCACCCCAGGCCTTTTGGCCTTGAAAACAGAAGAATAGGAGGGTTCCTTTCCTGTTTTCTGGCTCCTCTGTGCGGTCTCGTCGCCTTTTCAGAACGGTAGTACGACTGGGCTGTCCAGCAGCCTGCTAGAGGTCCTCTTTTCCTGCTGGATGGACTTCCGTTGCTTTCTTATCCGTTTGAATCAATGCACTCTTAAACTTTTCAAGCCCGGCACGAAATCCACTTCGCATCTCACTCGGCATCACAACAGCAAGGAGCCGGGACCCGGTCGTGACGTAAGGCGCCAGCGTTGATCCTTGAACAGCGCGTTGCTTGATTGCAAACGTCATCATAATCAAAAGCATCACGCAGTCAATCAGGATTCCGCGGACGAGGCCGAAGGCTGCGCCAAGAAAGCGGTCGAACCATTGCAGTTCAACTGTCTTTATCAATTTCCTGCCGATGAATGAAACCAGCGCCCCAACGGCCAAGACTCCCACAAAAAGAATAATGAAGCTCGCTCCCAAAGCTACCTCGCGGGTATTAGTTATACCCCCGAGCAGAGGTGCGAGCCGTTTATAATTTAAGGCTGCGACAAGCAATGCTGCGATCACCGAGGCCAGCGAAACCAATTCGGCGACAAAGCCCTTCCGCATTGCTGTAATGACCGATAAAAAAACGATAATAGCAAGGACCCAGTCGAGCCAGTTCCAGTGCGTCATACTGCTCTCGGGCCGTTCAGATTCAGGAGTCCAGCACCTTCCCGGTCAGAAGACGATAGGCGTCACGGTATTTTTGGCTTGTCCTTTCGATTACCTCCGGCGGAAGCGGCGGAGGAGGAGGCATCTTGTTCCAGTGAATTGACTCCAGATAATCCCGTACGTATTGTTTGTCAAAAGAAGGCTGGGACTTCCCGGGAACATACCCGTCTTTGGGCCAGAAACGTGAAGAATCTGGCGTAAGGACCTCATCGATCAGGATAATTTCATCTCCGATCCGGCCCCATTCAAACTTTGTGTCAGCGATAATGATACCGCGCTCCTCCGCGTATTGCCTTGCCTCCGCATAAAGCCGAATGCTCAGGTCGCGGAGCTTTTCGGCGACACTTCTTCCAACCTGCGCAACGGTCTCTTCGAAAGAAATGTTTTCGTCGTGGCCTGTCTGGCTCTTTGTGGCCGGAGTAAAAATCGGTTCATCGAGGCGCGAAGACTCGATCAATCCCGCGGGCAATTTGATCCCGCACACTGTACCGTTCTCTCGGTATTCCTTCCAACCCGAACCTGCTAAATACCCTCTGACAACGCACTCGATGGGGTATGGATTGGTTCTTTTTACCAGCATCGAACGCCCTTCAAGCTGGCTTGCGAACGTCTGAAGCTCCTTAGGATAATCTGCCAGGTTGGCTGTCAGGAAATGGGTGGGCACCAGGTCCTTGAAACGGTCAAACCAAAAGCAAGAGAGTTGTGTCAGCACTCGACCCTTGTCGGGAATCCCTGCTTCCAGAACGACGTCAAACGCTGAAATGCGGTCTGTAGCTACAATTAGCAGCTTGTCTTCGCCTACCGCGTAAATATCGCGGACTTTTCCCCGGGAGAAAAGCTTGATCCCCGGAAGATTTGTTTCGTGAATAATTGTGTTCTGTGTCTGTTGCATGATGTCAAATCGCTCAGCGTTCATTTTAGAGCATGGAGTTCTCCTGTCAATAAGAAAGCTGCGCAGTGCGTTTTCTCCCACACCTTTATCGGTTGGTCATCGTCTTTTCAGTGCCGAAACATGCTCATATTTCGTGGCGACGATCTGCGGTCAGGTCTCGGCGTTCGAGTAGAGTATGGCCCGATCGTTCTAAAGCACAACCCCCGCAGTCATAGCGTTAGTCAGACAAAGCCAATCGCTGAGGACATCGTCAAATCCGGGGACTCACAAGCCGGAACAATCCTCTGCAAGACGACACGTTCGACCTCAACGAGGTAAGACTTATTTTTACTGGTGCGAAGAAGATCATAAGCTGAAATGGTAGAACACTTACGAAACTCTTCATTAAAGGCAGAGCGTCCTTGTGGCCGAAAATGGATTACCGTGTACCGGTCCGAATTCCACGACGATCAAACCATGCTTTACTCCAGAAGCTCGGTTAGCCGGGAAAAGGATGTGATACGCACGCAAGTGGCGTCAGGGTAGGCGCCAACATGATCAAGCAGGATTCCGCGAAGCCCCGCAAGCTGAGCACCCCCGATGTCTGTGGCGCAGGTGTCTCCGACATAGATCGCCTCCTGCGGCTTTAATCGAGCGCGTTCCAATGCTATCGCAAAAATCTCCGGGTGTGGTTTTTCGACTCCCACAATTGCGGAATCAATTACGAACTCCAGATAGTTGCGTAAGCCGGCCCTCTGAAGCTCTCCTTCCACACTGCCATCGGAATTTGAGATGACAGCGAGAAGATAACCTGCCGACCTCAAGCGGCTGAGGACAGGGACCGTCTCCGGCAGAACTTTGGACCAGGTGTGGATGTCTCGAAATCTGTTCACCACAATCTCGATGATGGATGGCCGAATACTCTCCGGAGCGTCGATCTGTTCCATCAGCGCGCTAAGGTAGTACTTCCAATAAAGGCCGTTGCTGGAGCGCGGAACATTTCCGGCGCGGATTTGCGGCCAGAGCGCTTCATCCAGTTTCCGCTTTCCTTCGCGCTCAGCCTGATGAAACTGCTCCATTCGCGCGGGGATGCCGGCTTGTGCAAGGTCCTGAATAAGCGCCTCAAGCTGAGGAAAAAGCAATGTGTTTCCAGCGTCAAGAAAAATGGCTCGTATCGACGAGTTCATCAAATCCATTTCCCTGAACCTTCACCAGTTAGCTCGCATATGGCTATGCCGCAGCCGCCTGCTGAATTTCCAACAGAAGCGATTGCTTCTCTTCTTCGGGCAGGAAGGCGGCGCGAGCGGCGTTTTCGCTCAGCATGGCCAACTGCTTCTTTGAAAGAGACCATTCTCTGGCGGCCTGCAGAAATTCCTTCTCGATGGATGTGTCAAACAGCGCGGGATCATCCGAATTGAGAGTCACAATCACGCCGCGGTCCAAAAAGGTTTGCAAAGGGTATTCGCGAAAGCCGGAAATCAATCCCATTGCAGCGTTGCTGCTGGGGCAAGCCTCGAGCGGAATGCCGCGGTCTCTCAGAAGCTCGCATACTCCTGGGTCGCGGGCTGCTGAGAGGCCATGGCCAATGCGTTCGACTTTTAACAACTCGACAGCCTGGCGCACGCTTTCAGGTCCAGCGGTTTCCCCTGCATGAGCCACAGTGTGCAAACCAGATTCTCGGGCCTCACGATAGATTTCTGCAAAAAGGGATGCCGGCCCGCGCTCTTCATCGCCACCCAGACCGAATGCGACCACACCCGCCGGGCGGTAACGGATTGCCCATTTCAGTACTTCGCGGGCATGGTCAGGGCCGAAATGGCGAATGGCATCGAAAATCCAGTTGATCCGAACACCCAGGCGGGCACCGGCATCGAGGGTTGCCTCGCGAACGGCCTCATAAATCTGATCAAGTGGCTGTTTCTTCCAAAGGACCACGCCGGCCGACAACGTAATTTCCGCGTACCTGATGTTCTGTGCGGCAAACGACTCGATCAGCCGTGTTGTCGCAAGTGCATAGTCTTCCGGAGTTTCGAGCAGCAACACGGCGAACTTGAATGCCTCAACAAATTCCATAAATCTCGAGTAGCGGTATCCGTTCTTTTGTCGCTCGAGGAGCCATTGTTCAACATCGTCCTGCGCACGGCCTTTGCCTCGTGACAGCTCGCGCAAAGTATCCGGTTGCAGGCTTCCCTCAAGGTGCACATGGAGTTCGACCTTGGGCAATTTGTCAACGAATGTCTCAGAAGGAGTCATTTGCTAATCTTTCAACCTCGGGCCGGGGTTTCGCCGCGACATACGGAGCCCGCCTCTATTGGGACGGCAATTCGGGGCGACCGGCATTAATCCATGCGCTGTACCAGTAGGACCCAATATCATGCGCTGCCTCGCTGATTTCCCTCATCGCCGTCGAACCCACACGCGAATAGAACCGGTCAAAGTAATCGTCGGTATATCCCGGAAGAGCATCCAGCGCGAGGACATCAGCCAGGATAATCTGATCCACCCACGTGTGCGCCTCCAGGACCATCTGAAACGCATACTCGGTGGGGTCGCTGATCTCGGAAGCGTCGGCCGGCCGGAACATAAAAAAGTGAGAATAACGATCCACGAGTTCGCCGCCAAATCGGAGCTCGAGGCCTGTCTGGCCGGTAAGCTGCCCGTTGTAGTTCTGCGTGGTATGGAGCGGGTCGTGAGCATCGGCAACGTAGAATGCGAGCGCCGCGCAGTCCTGCCGGACCTGGTTCCAGTCGCGCGCCCGGAAAGCGTTGGTCAACTTCAGGCTGTATTCTCCGACCTGCCAGGGAAGGACCCCGTTGCGCGTGATATGCCCTTGGCCGTACTTGGCGACGGCTGCTTTGTAAGAGTGTGGAAGTTCGAGGTAGGGAAATATGCCGTACTTGTCGAGAAAGATGAAGTGCCGCATCTGCTCATAGCGGTCCTTCTTCATCCATTCCGCAGGATCGTTCGCGTGCGCGAGAATATAGTTGCGATTTTCCTGAAAGTAGTTGCGCAAGTTTGGGGGCAAGGTCCCGATGGCCCAATCATCCGCCAGCCGATGGGCCTGTGGCCCCCATGCAAGGGCAGGAAGGGGAGTAAGGGCAAAGACGGCGACAGCAAGAAGCAGCATCCTGGCGTGGTCCCGCAGACGGCAGGCAACAGGTACGCGGGATTTATGCTCCGGGTCCGTTTTATTCGGCCTTTGAGAAATCGAACACACAGCGATGTTCATTCTACACGATGCCACGGCGAGTTTCGGCGGTTTCAAGTCTGCGAAAGGTGGGTGCGCGCCGCACGCTCGCGTCCGGTTTCCTTTGAATTCTCAGGAGCAAATTCACTGTGATAGCGGCTGTATGTGAAATAGATGCTCAATCCGATCAGCAGCCATACCAGGAACCTCAGCCACGTTTCCACAGGGAGGCTGGCCATCAGGATCAGGCAGCAGGCCACGGACGCAAGCGGAATCACCGGCACCCAGGGAACGCGAAAGGTTCGGCGGCGTTTCGGCTGTGTCCGGCGCAAAACGAGGACGCCCAGTGAAACCAGCAAAAAGGCAAAGAGCGTCCCGATGTTTGAAAGGTCGGCGAGCGTTCCGATATCGAAAATTCCTGCAGGGATGGCAACGAACAGCCCCGCCGTCCACGTGCTGATGTGTGGAGTGCGGAACCTCTTGTGAACTTTTGAAAACATGCGCGGCAGCAGGCCGTCGCGTGACATGGCGAACCACACGCGCGCCTGACCCAGCTGAAATACCAAAAGAGAACTTAACATGCCCGTCAGCGCGCCGATTGTAACCCAGCGCTCCACGCCGCGAAGCCCGATCGCAGCCAGAGCGTTGGCCACAGGCGCGGCGTTGCGCAGCGTTTGCCAATTTTGGATTCCCGTCAGCACGATTGCAACTGTGCAATAGAGAATGGTGCAGACGATTAACGAGGCAACGATTCCGAAGGGAACATCTTTCTGCGGATTGCGACACTCTTCGGCCGCCGTTGAGACCGAATCGAACCCGATGTAGGTGAAGAAGACGATGGCACCACCCGTCAGGACGCCTTGGAAGCCGTTGGGCATAAATGGCTTCCAGTTGGAAGGATGGACATGCCCCGAAGCCCAAATGATAAAG
This sequence comes from Terriglobia bacterium, assembly GCA_035652895.1. Classification (GTDB taxonomy): domain Bacteria; phylum Acidobacteriota; class Terriglobia; order UBA7540; family UBA7540; genus SCRD01. Next base: position 51,107 of record DASRCX010000043.1, on the reverse strand, counting down.
ATCAAAATCGCTGTGATCTTGACACCCACCATAAAATTGTTGGCCCCGGCGCTTTCCCGAATCCCGACCACGAGAATTACGGTGAGAATCATCACGACCACGAAACCGGGTACGTTGAAATACGATCCGGTGAAGTGGAGCGAGGAATTCAGCATGGGGCGGGAGAGTCTGTCAGGCAGTTTCAGTCCGAAGTTCTGAAGCAGGCTGTCAAAGTAAGCGGAGTAACCTACGGCGACGGCCATATTGCTTACGGCATACTCCAGGATCAGGTCCCACCCGATAATCCATGCCACCAACTCGCCCAGGGTCGCGTACGTGTAAGTGTACGCGCTGCCGGCAATCGGAATCATGGAAGCCAGTTCTGCATAACAAAGTCCTGCCAGACCGCATGCTATTGCCACCAGAAAAAAAGAAAGTGCAATCGCGGGACCTGCGCCGGGGCGCCCCGCTGTCCCGATCGCGTGCTCACCGTGCAGTAGAACGCTTAGCAGCGGGACCTTGAGCAACGAATGAACTTCAAGCTTTTCCCCGGCAGCCGCCGTACCTGTCAGCACAAAGATGCCGGCGCCGATGATGGCTCCGATGCCGAGCGCCGTCATCGACCACGGACCGAGCGTCTTGCGAAGCCGATGCTCGGGTTCTTCGGCGTCGGAAAGCAGCTTGTCAATGCTCTTCGTGCAAAAGTATTGCGAAGCCAAGCTACCCCTTGTGGAGAAATAACTAAAATTGTGAGGACAGCAACCAAAGCTCGCCGTCCCAGCCAGATCAGGTGCACGTGGCGCGCGCCGGGCTCCGTTGCGAGTGCGGCGGCGCCTCCACAACGGGCGTCGCTCTCACGCGCGCCTGATGCGCCTACTTACGGGCTGCCAGACCCGGTCCCTTCTTTTTTATTTTCGGCTTATGGGAACCTCGCGGGTCCGTCCGCTTGGGCTTTGGTGGCCGTTTTTTGCGTGCCTCGCGCTTCAACTTTTTTCGTTCTACTCTGTCTTTGACGTTCTTTGTATTCACCGGTTCGTCTCCTGCTTTTGTATTGCGATAACGCAAAGCCCCCCCTTCACGGTTTCCTTTGAGGCTGCGCCGCTTTAATGTTCGCTGGCATCGAGTGCCGCAAAAAGCTCCTTCGGGCCCTCCCATCCCACGATTTTGCGGACGATCATTCCATCTGCGTTGATAATCACGACCGTGGGAATAAAGTGTACGGCATAATTTCTGAAAAGTGTTCGGTCATGGTCCACAAGGACCGTGAATCCGTAATGGTTGACCTTCAGAAAATCTTTAACAACCGCTTCACTCTCGTCGTCCACTGCGAGAACCACTACATCTTCTTTGCGCTGTTGGTATATCTGCTGGACCGTTGGCAATTCCGCCTTGCAGGGGAGGCACCAGGTCGCCCAGAAGGTCAGGACAACTGTCTTGCCGCAATAATCGCTCAGGCTGACTTGCTTCCCATCGATGTCCTCCAGCGTGAATTCTCCGGCAGAGGCTCCTATGAAGCCTTCGCCGACGTCAGGCAGATTGAGAGAATCAACCCGAGCAACATCGGGAAGAGGAACAAATGTGAAGGAGTCTGCGGGATGGGCCGCGTGAGCATCGATGTTGATTACGCGAATAGTATCGCTCCAAAGGAATGGGCTTCCGGCCCCTGTCATGGGTTGAACCGACATCTCCTGCAAAACTAAATAGTTTAACGGGTCAATCCAAAGCCGGTCCGTGAGGCCCGCCAGATGGAATGCGATCTGGTAGCAGGGGATTTTCCCGGCCTGGAAGTCAATTTCCGTTACGCCCTCGAACGTTGCCTCCTTCGCGAACTCCCAAAGCTTCACGTAACGGCCGATGAGCAGGTCCTGCATACGATCGAGCAGATTTGTTCGATTTGCAATGTGTTCTTGCCACTCCTCCACCGGCGATGCCGTGTACTCGTTCCTGGCAGGAGCGTATTGCCAGATTGTCTTGCCGTCAGTGATCAGAACAACGTTATTTCCCGCGCCAGTAAGGCTCATTCGCACTCTTCCCGCGCCGCCCACGTCGAGCGTAATCACAGACCGCCGAGGAGGGGCTGAATGGTCGCCAACGACAGCACCCTCGCGAACAGCAACGATGTGGCAGTCATCGAGCCCGCTGTAAACGCGGCTGACTTTGCGCAACATCTCACTCACACTAGGCGTTGCGGGCAAGGCTGCGTGCACAGTGACAACCAAAGCTGCGATGCAGCCCGCAGTTATCAATTGCAACCTTCCATTGTTCCGGTGTTTTGCAGGAACAGGAGCCTCTTCTCCGTTCGTGCGCCTGCCGAAGGCAGCCCGCATGGCCACCGCGACACCTTCCGCCAAAAAGGATGGTTGCTTCAGACCTTCTCCAGAGATGCGTATCGTTCCACGAGCTTTTTGCGGCCGTATCCGGGAAAGCTGACGGTCAGCTTGGTGTTCTCACCTTCGCCTTCCGATTCGAGAACAGTCCCGATCCCGTATTTGGGATGCCGGACTTTTGATCCTAGCCGCCAGCGCGGCGGCGCTGCCGGCCTCGCACGTGGGATCCCGGGTTCTGGAATTGGCGGCGTTCGCCCGCGTTCCGCAAAAAACCTTTCGACTCCCTCGACAGAATTAACAGCGTTCTCCCAACTCGTTCGAGGCTTGGAGATGAACATCCCAAGATTGAGCGGTTCGAGAAGCTCGGGGGGAACCTCGCTCAGGAACCGCGACGGCTGTGTCCCTTCGTAAGACTGCCGGGCGTAAGACCGCCGCTCGCGTGCCCAAGTGAGGAACAGCCGGTCCTTGGCACGGGTCATACCGACGTAGCACAGTCTGCGTTCTTCTTCAAGCGCTGCGTCATCATCAATCGATAGCACGTGCGGGAAGAGCCCCTCTTCCATGCCTACGAGGAAGACGATGGAGAATTCCAGACCTTTGGCGCTGTGCAGCGTCATCAGAGTAACGCGGGCGTGCTCATCGAAACTGTCGGCGTCCGAGACGAGCGCCGCGTGGTCCAGGAATTCAGAAAGCCTCTCACCTCTTTCTTCGGCCTCCGCCGCAGCATTGACAAGTTCGCGCAGGTTCTCGATGCGGCTTTCCGCTGCCGGAGACCTTTCCGCGTCGAGAATTTCCACGTAATGCGTTCGGTCAAGAATGGCGCGGAAGAATTCGCTGAGCGAAAGCCTTTCGCGGTCTTCCACAAGCCCGGTGATCAGATCACGAAACTCTCCCAGTGCCTTCAGCGCCCGGCTTGAAAACAGGGCCTCCGCCCGCCCAAGCGCCTCTTCCAGCGCTTCCCAAAGCGGCAGTTCGCGCGGCGCGGCGAAGGCCTGCAATTGATCAATTGTGGTTTGCCCGATTCCTCGCGGCGGCGTGTTCAATATGCGCAGCATGGCGGAGGAATCGCGCAGGTTGTTAACGAGGCGAGCATAGGCCAACGTGTCCTTGATTTCCGTCCGGTCGTAAAAACCAGTTCCGCCGACAACGCGGTACTCGATGCGGTTCCTCCGCAACGCCTCTTCCAGCACGCGAGACTGCGCGTTGGTGCGAAAGAGCACGCCAACGCTTTCTGCAGAACCTTCGCGCAGCGCCTTGGCGATTTCTGCGGCTACGAACCATCCTTCGTCGTCAGCATCCCGGGCTTCGTACAGTCCTACACGGGAACCTGCGCCACGGTCTGTCCGCAGAGTCTTTCCTTTACGCGCACGATTATTGCTCACCACGGCGGTTGCGGCGTCCAGAATCATTTGCGTCGAGCGATAATTCTGTTCCAGGCGAATGATGGTGGTGCCAGGATAGTCCCTGTCAAAGTTCAGAATGTTTTCAATGTCGGCACCGCGCCAGCGGTAGATGGACTGGTCTTCGTCACCGACAGCGCAGATGTTCTGCTGCGCCTGCGTCAGTTGGCGGATCAATTGGTACTGAATGCGGTTGGTGTCCTGGTACTCATCGACCATCACGTAACGGAACCGCCGGTTGTAGGCTTCAGCAACGTCGGGCGCATCATCGAAAAGCGCCACGGTTTTCAGCAGGAGATCGTCAAAATCCAGGGCATTTGATTGCCGCAACTTGCTTTCATACCGCTCGAAAAGCGCCGCCAGGTTTCGCGTGTTGGAGTCGTACGCTTCGCTCTGCATTTGGTCCGGAGTCACACCTCGGTTCTTGGCGGCGCTGATGCGCGAAAGAACGGAACGGGGCGAACTGATCCAGTCGCTCAGCCCGAGTTCCTGGCCCGCAATTTTGACCGCCCGCTGCTGGTCATCTTCATCGTAAATCGTAAAGTCGCGTGTGTATCCCAGGCGGTTGATATACCGCCGGAGAACGCTGACGCAGAACGAATGGAATGTTGATATGTGAGGAAGCGTGCCGATCCTTCCCTCGAGCAGCGCCAGTACGCGCTCCTTCATCTGGTCAGCGGCTTTGTTGGTAAAAGTTACCGCCAGGATGTTTTCGGGCGGAACCCCGCAGGCTTCAATCAGATAGGCGATGCGGTAGGTGATGACGCGCGTTTTGCCGCTGCCCGCTCCCGCCAGAATCAGGACCGGGCCCTCCGTGTGTTCAACGGCGGCACGCTGCTGCGGATTTAGTTGATCGAGTAATGAAGTCATAGAGAATTCGTCGGATGTGACGCGGCCGCGGGGGATGTCCCGCCGCGAACCCACGTTTTCCACTGTTTGCGGCGGTCACCGAACGTCCGCCCCATCGCTGCCGAGTGTCCTCAATACTATCTTACGCCACGCGACGGAACGCAGCCGGTCTCGTACCAGAGGCCGCAATACGAAGTAACTTACCAGCGGCAACAACAGAAGCCTCGATTGTACACGATGGGCCGCAGCGAACCAAACATCGGAGCCCCATCGCTACGGAGGACGCATTTCGCAGAGCACCAGGCTGTTGGGAATTCATAAGGTCAATGATCGGCCTGATGTTCCCGCAGCATCTGCTTCCTGATGGCTGCCGGGTTGTCGAGGTCAGCCGATGGCGGGACGCCCTCTCCGTGTCGGGCAAAGTAGTCCGGGTCGCGCGCCTTCGCTGGATCAAAAATGCGCGGGTCCTCCGTCAGCGCGGTGTACGGACTGAAGTCGGGATGATCGGTAAAGCATTCCGCAAGGCTTGTAGCCGCAGCGTCGTACTGATTCATCGGCGGCAGGCCGAAGATCAGGTCAATGGTTTTCAGAATGCTGAGAATGCTGGTATGGGCGTGCCAGACGCCAGGTCTTGAATATGGACTGATCACCAGCAGCAGGCTGCGGTGGGCGTCAATGTGGTCCTGGCCGTCCTGCGCGTCATCTTCGGTTACAAAAACAGCCATATTCTTCCAAAACGGGCTGTGGGAGAAGAGTTCGACCAACTTGCCCAGCGCCAGATCGTTGTCCGCCACATACGAGGCGCGATAGGGGTAACCGTCCTTCGGTCTGGGCTTGGCCGTGTGGTCGTTGGGCAGCCAAATGTACATGAAATGCGGCATCGGCTCTTTGCCGCTCAGATACCGCGAGTCGAATTCCTGCTTGAACTGCATGAAGCGATATTGATCAGGGATTGAAGTATTAAAATCCGGATAGGTTCGCGAGGTGTTCACAAACAGAACTTCCGGCATGGGAATGTTGACCGATTCCCGCACTCCGGTTGGTTCTGATCCGCCCTCTTCGCTGTAGCCGGCCAGTTCCAGGCTTTCACCGTAGTTGCGGAATGTGATGCCATGGCTTGAAAGGTGCTCCCACAGCGAGCCGGCCTGGAGGTAATCTTCCGGCGCAGGGGACGTACTGCCGATCTCGAGCCTGCCTGGAGCATCCTGATCGGGCTCGAAGCTGAACTGGCCGCCGTACCCAGCCGGCCAAGCCGATTCAAACTCGGTATTCGGGTAGTTCCCTACGAGCCAATGGTGCCCATCCACTGAAACGTCAGAATCGACATAGTAGTTATCGCTCAGCCCAAAGCGTTCAGCCAGCGCGTGTTGGTTGGGCGTCACGCGCACGTGCTCGTAAGAGGGTTCACCTTTCTCACTGACCCTCGCGTCGTCGCCATACTGCGCCAATTCTGGATCGCCGTTCACCCGCTCGCCGGCCACGGATTTGAGGTCGCCGAAGATCTGATCGAAAGTACGGTTCTCCTTGACGATGAAAACAACGTATTTGATTTTTGAACTGGGTTGTCCCGCAGGAGGAACGGGGAAATCCGCCGAGCGTGCCGGCTTTTCCTGTTGGACAAAACCGTTGTTTCGAAGCACCTGTTCCGTAAGTTCTGCGAGCTTTGATGCTTCCGGCGCCGGCATGACGGAAATCTCGCCGTCTGTAATATCACCGATATAGTCGCCCGCAGAACCTTCGTGGAAATTCGGTCCGCCGTTCGGTCCGGCGCCAAATCCCTTCGCGTTGGCAACGTAAAGCGTTTTGCCGTCCGGACTGACTGCCACACGCGCAGGAAACCATGCCGTCGGAATGTAGCCCAGCACTCTTTCGTGCTCCGTGTCGATCACCGCCAGCGCGTTGATTCCCGCGCATGCCACATACAGGCGCCGGCCATCGGGACTGAGCGCCAGCCCGAAAGGAAGCACGCCCCGCAACCCGGCAACGCTCGCGGCCGGTTGCAGAAGCAGCGTGGTGACCTCGTTGCGTGTATGCGCATTCAGAATGCTGATGCTGTCCTGTGCGGAATTGCTGACGTAGACTTTGTCCTCACCCGCCACAACGGCTCCGGGGCTTGACCCGCCAATCGATTGCGGCCCGACTGGAAGGCCGGTTGGCACACGGGCTTTCACTTCAGGGCGCGCGGGATTCGTTACGTCAAGCACATAGACGGAATTTGATTCCGGAACGTTTGGGCTTCCGAGGCCGGGAATCTTCTTGCCCTGGACCACTGCGCCCTGCGCCGCTTCGCTGGATGGAAAGCCGAAAGGCGGAAAGTCAAGGCCCGTGTGGAGCGGATCTTTGGGATTGTAGCCAGGCACAAGCGAATAGCGGAACATTCCAACATTCGTGACGTAAGCCGTTTTGCCGTCAGGCGAAAGAGCAAGGCCGAACGGCAGGCGGCCAACCGGCACGCTTGCAATCATGCGCCGCGAGTGGGTATCAAAAACAACCATCCGGAAATATGCAAGGTCAAGCGCGTAAAGGTTCCGGCCGTCCGGTGAGAGCTTTAAATCGCCCGCCAGGCTGACGTTGTAATTCCTCCCATTGTAATGTCCGTTCAAATTCAGCACACCAAGGTCGCGTCGCGTCTTCAAGTCGAAAATCCCGATATCCCCGTTGTTGCCTTCGGAAAGATAGAGAGTGCGGTTGTCAGGAGCAATGGCCACGCCCAGATAAACGCTCTTCGGATCAGTCTCTGACTTTTTCGGCGGATATCCTGGAGGGATCTGTTCTACCGCAGGCTCAGCGCCCGAGAGACCGGAAATGATAGAAACGGAAAACGGCCAGGTGCCGTTGTTGGATGTCACCAGAATTTTACCGTCGGGGCTGAGCGCCATCCCGTAGGGATGCGGTGCGACTTTAATCTGGGTTCCCTGTGGGGTAATCAGACGTCCGTTGGGCAGCACCGTGTTGCCTCGCGGCTCAATCTCCGCAGGGCGGTCGCCCGCTGGCGCTACAAGCTCGGCCACGCGAACAGGAGGCTTCTGGCAGCCTGGAATAAAAAGGAGCGCGAGAAATAGAGCCGCAGAAAAAGTAAAGAGAGTCTTCCAAGTCTTGTCAACCGGCACTGTTGGCTCTTCCTTGTGAAGCGTCAGGCATAGAAAGGTCTGGCCGCGGCATCCTGCATCAGGCCCCGCCGCCGCTGAATGTCAACTTTGCGTGCCAAAGAGAAAACACTATAACAATTGTGAAGGCGGATGTATATCGGCAACCAGGGCACTTCGGTCATCGGCACGAGGAGTGAAAACACATTTTTCGATTGAAAAGGGCGATCAAGGGGCCTATCGAACGCGAGGAGGAATATTCAACCCTGGCAGCGGAGAGTTTTTTCGCCTTTAGAGCGATGAAGATTGTGCCTTTTGGGGTTGAGGATGCGCCCGGAGGTTGCGTGGGCGTCCGAGAATTGCCATAGGGCGTTCCCGCCAGACGCCGTTTTCTTCGTATTTCAGCGTATAGATGTGAAGCAGGATCCAGCCTTCTGCCAGCAGCCGGTTGACTTCTTCTCTTCCTCGGGACTCGATATTGTGTCCCACGAGTTCCGCGATATCGAGCTGCCAAAGCGGGATGGCTCCGGAAGCTGCCACATCAAAGAGGTCCGGTTGGGTTTCTTTCATGGCTGCATCCCGGTATAAGTCTCTTCACGGTACCCTTTGACCCGTTAGTTAAATTCAAAATAATTCAGAAAGCCTCTGGCGGGAAGTGACATCTGTCACATTGCTGAGTGATTTGCTGGCATCCATCCGAAGGTGCGAACGAGATGATACCTCGACGGTGTGCGATCCGCTGTCAACGAGTTCGGCCGGACGCCGGAATTGTCAGCTAAAATTGTGAGAGCGGTCACTGCCTGACCGCCCGAATCATCTTATCGGTAACCGGGTGAAGATCGGAAAGGGGTAGAAATCGGAGAAAGGGTGTGCTTCGCAGATCAGGTGAAGATCGAAGACTGGGCACGCCTCGGCGACGATGTGCGCCTCGGCGACGGGGTGCGGCTCGGCAACGGGTGCGCCTGGGCAGCGGGGTGCGGCTAGCAGACGGGATGGTTCTGGCCAGAACCCCGTTGCAGATTCAGTGTCATCCGTACCTGGTTTATCCGAATTCGTATACGGAAATCGGGGTCGGATGCGTTGTGCACCCCGTAGAGTACTGGCTGGGAGCGGAAGAGCCCAAGGAACTGGCATTCCATCCCGAATGCCGGCCGTGGGCGGCCTACCGCTTGGCCCTAGAACTGGTGGCTGCCCATATGCCAGCGGGGAAGGAGGAGTAAGATGGTCGGTGCCGAGAGAAAGGTTGACCGGTGCGGGCTATCATTGGACCGAATACGCCGTTGGAGAAACAGATTCGGGCGCAGGATCAGGACGAGGTTGCAAAGTTCCGGGGTGCAACGCGGAGACGCACAGAAAGGAGGATTGTCATGCTTGAAGCTCTGGCAGTACTGGTGCTCATTGCACTGATCTGCACGCACGAGAAGCTGGAAGGCGTGAGAGCCTTCTTTGCTTCCGGAATCCTTGGTACTGGGCTTGCGGTTGCTTTTGTGGCGATGGGCATCTGGGACATACCATTTTCTCCCGGTAAGATTGGAGCCTGGCTCGTTCGAAGGTTTCTGTTTGGCGTAGTTTCACCTTGGGTTTTAGGCTGTCTTGGATACCTATCAGCATGGAAGACCCCTATCAGGTATTTTGGGAAGTTTTTCTTTCCGCTGTCTTTTGGTGCTGTCTTAATTCTGTGGCTGTATAGAAACGACCTTCCATTGAATCCCGGTACACCTGCGCACCTGCTTGTATGGCTTGCGATCCTTTATGCCGTATATGTAGTTACAAGGCGCTACGGGGCAGAGAGGCTCCTTGAGTTTAAGCTCAACTCGGCCGAATCCGGCGGCATGGAGGCGGAGGGTACCCATCAGGCCCCTGACGGCGAGTGTTGAACTACAGTAGGTAGTCAGATGATGGCGGAGGACGATAAGGTTGTTCAAAAGGATGACGGAGGACACGGAAAAGGAGGATCGTTATGCTTGAAGCTTTGGCTGTGCTCGTATTAATTGCACTCCTTTGCACGCACAAAAAACTCGAACCCGTGGGGGCCTTCTTTGCTTCCGGAATGCTCGGTATTGGGCTTGCGTATGTCTATGTGGCGGTGGGCATCCGGATGACGCCCCGAGCCTGGTTCGTTCAGTGGTTTCTGTTCTGCGCGACTTCATTTTTTGTGCTGTACTATCTCGGATACCTGTCGGCAGCAATAATCTTTGTCAGGTATTTTGCGTGGTTTTTCTTTCCGCTGTCTTTTGGTGCTGTCGTAATTCTGTGGCTGTATAGAAACGACCTCTCTTTGAATCCCGCTATACTTGGTCCGCTGTTTGTGCCCATTGTGCCTCTTTACATTATTTATAGGGCTGGTCGGAACTACGGGAAAAGGGTGCTCATTGAGCTTATACCCAGCATGGCCGCCGCTCTCGGCACGGAGGCGGAAAGTACTCATGACGCGCCTGATCGCGTGGCCTCGGCTACAGGAGACAGTCACACGATGGCGGAGGACGATAAAATTGAATACAGAGGACCGATTGACTGGAGTGAACTCGATATACTGGAGACTGCTGACGGGATTGCGCAGCTTCTGCGTGAGCTTCGCATCGTTGGCAGAAGGAACGATACGAAGGACAATCCGCTCGCCCGCGCGACGGGTGACGAGGTAGGAGCGGAGGCGCGGGTCATAGAGCGGGTGACCGAAGACCTGACTGAAGCGGAGATGGATTTCCTCCGCCGCTTCAACGAGGGCGAATTCCCCGACCTGGTGGAGGCAGACGATTAGCCTTGCCGTAGAGGACCGAAAATGTGGACGATCCCGCTATTTTAGGTAGAGCGGAGGAACACTTGTGACCGTTCACAGGTTTACACTGCTTCGGGGCTTCCGCGCCTGCAACATCCAGAAGCAAAAGGAGATTGCCTATGATTCTCCCTGTGCAAATCACCTTTCGCAACATAGAGGCTTCCGAGGACATCAAAGAGTGGATCCAGGAAGAAGCGAATAAGCTGGATGAATTTCACAAAAAAATCACCGCTTGCCGCGTCCTTGTGGAACTTCCTAACCGGCGCAGAAAAGCGGGCAACCTTTATCACGTCCGCGTTGATCTGACGGCACCCGGCGGCGAAATCGTTGTAAAACGGCAGCCCATTCTTCGAGAACTGCCGGGGCGAGGCATTAGAAGGCCGGTAAAACGCATAGAAGTTCATGTACCGCACAAAGACCTGCGCCAGGCCATCAATGACGCGTTTGCCGCGGTGAGGAGACAACTGCAGGATTTCGTCAGGCGACAGCGCAGGGATGTAAAAACCCATGAGGAGCCACCGCTGGCGCGCGTTGCCAGAGTGTTCTCTAAAGCGGGTTACGGTTTTCTTGAGACCCCCGATGGACGCGAAATCTATTTCCACAGGAACAGCGTGCTCAACGGAGCTTTCGAACGCCTGAAGGTCGGATCGGTCGTCAGATTCGTGGAAGAACGGGGTGAAAAGGGGCCACAGGCCAGTACTGTAAAGCTGGTTCGGCGCTTGCCCCTGGAGTTGGGACAATCAATTGTGGCGGCATAAACTTTGGTGGTTCTTTGACGGTGGAGTTTTCCCACACCCAGTCGATTCGGCACGAGGAGGTTTGTCATGTTTCGAAATCGCACTGACGCTGGGCAGAAGTTGGCCCTGAAACTTCAGGCATATTCCGGCCAGCCTGATGTTGTAGTCCTTGCTTTACCGCGTGGCGGAGTGCCGGTAGGTTGTGAAGTGGCCAAGGCGTTGCGCGCACCGATCGATGTCTTTGTCGTGCGCAAACTCGGGGTCCCGTGGAACCCCGAGCTTGCCATGGGCGCCGTGGCGACGGGCGGAGTGCGGGTCCTTGACGAAGAGACCGTGCGGTCGCTCGCCATTCCAAGCGAAGATATTGCGCGGATTGCGGCCCAGGAGGAGCGTGAACTTGAAAGGCGGGAACGCTCCTACCGGGGCGGGAACTCTCCCCTTCCAGTTGCCGGCAAACGCGTGATTCTTGTCGATGACGGTATTGCCACCGGTTCGACAATGAGGGCAGGCGTGGCCGCTCTCCGCAGGCTTCAGCCGACGCGCATTGTCATTGCCGCCCCCGTCGCTCCCCGCGTCACTTGCATGATGCTCAGAAAAGTTGCGGACGAGGTTGTGTGCGTCATCGAAGCCGAGGATTTCTTTGCGATCGGGGAATGGTATGAAGATTTCTCCCAATTGAGCGATGATGAAGTGCGGAGCCTGCTCGGGAGTTCTTCAGGGTTGATTTCAGCTGCATAGGACGGCTTGCCTGAAAGCGTTATTTTAGCAGACCGCGAGTTCGAAACCAGTTGGCAAGCAGCGTGGGCCAGATAGACAAATCCGCACGCGTCGAAGCCAGTCCCACTCCATGAGGCCCGGGCCCAAAGATATGCATTTCCGCCGGAACATGGTTTTTCCTGAGCGCCAGAAAAAACAGCACGGTGTTCTCACAGGGCACGGTTGTATCCTCGTCCGTTGAGAAAAGAAACGTTGGCGGAGTTTGCGAGGACACCTGGAGTTCATTCGAAAGCTCGCGCAGAAGTTTAGGATCGGGGTTGTCCCCGAGCAGTGCGTGCATCGACCCTTCGTGGACGAAGGGTGGAAGCATGGAGATCACGGGATAGGCGAGCACCATGAAGTCCGGCCGGCAGCTGACGCGGTCGATCGGGTCAGGGGCGCCGGGTTTGCCATTGTCAAAATGAGTGCCTACCGTTGAAGCGAGATGGCCACCGGCGGAAAATCCCCAGATCCCAATGCGGTCCGGATCAATCCCATAATCTTTGGCATGGTACCGGACGTAGCGCACGGCGCGCTGCCCATCCCACATTTCAATCGGGTGACGGTAGCGCGGCCCCAGTCGGTACTTCAAAACGAAGGCTGCGATGCCGATCGAATTAAGCCATTCCGCGATGTCAGTCCCCTCCTTTTGCATGGCAAGGTGAACGTAGCCGCCGCCTGGGCATACAACAATGCCGGTTCGCACGGCTTTCGCGGGGTCAGGGAGATAAATCGTGAGCGTCGGAATATCTTCCGGCTTATCGCCCAGTGCGCCCGGCGGGGTGCCGAGCCAGAGCGGCACCACAGGGTGGGTTGCCGCCAAAGAAACTCCGGCGGTCAGGACCACGAAAAGCATTGAGAGAGCTGCCCTCCGCAATTTTCGCGACCTCCTTCCTGCAATGAGTAAGGGTCGTACACCTGGTTTATCGGGGTCGGCCTGAACGTCCTTGCACACGGCTGATCCTTTGCCCACTTACGCTTCGCTGAAGACAAGCTTGCCGTCGCACCCGTTGAAAGGGCTGGCGCAGTAGAGGCATCGCTCTGCGCCCTTAATTTCTTGACGCAGCGTGCACCGAAACCGATGATATTGAAGCGCAGGACTCGCGCTTGATGATCTCAGTCGGAATGGTGACCTGCCGGGGTGGGAGGTTCGGCTCAGCGATGCGGCTTAGGACCAACTCCACCAACTGGCTGCCCAGTAACTCAGGGAATTCCCGAATGGTTGTGAGCGGCGGGCTCAGCAGTGAACCGTAGGTATCGTTGCAGCCGACCACGCTTAAATCGCCGGGGATGTGCTTACCTGCTTCTCGTGCAGCCCGGTACACTCCCCGTGCCGCTGGGTCGGTGCCTGCAAATATGGCGGTAACAGTTTCACCGTTTCCAAGAATTGACTTCGTGGCAAGATAGCCTACTTCTTCTTCATCAGAGGAGTAAAACTCGCTGAGCCGCGGCATCAATCCCGCATCTTTCATTGCCCTGTTGTACCCGCTGTAACACCGAGCGAACCATGGAAGTTTTGTGTTCCCCACAAACCAGATGTTCCGGTGATTGAGGCTTTGCAGATACCGCGTGATCTCATATGCGCTTTGAAGATCATTCGAATAGACAACATCATAGTCCCTATGCTCGGTCTCGTTGAGGAGGAGATTGTTGCCCAGTGTGGCAAACGGTATGCCCCGGTGCTTCAAAGCCAGGAGCAGGTTTTCGGAATTCGTCCCACCAAGGATGGCCGCTCGAATAATGTCACGCCTCCGCAAAACCTGCGGGAAACGCAACTCTTTCCATTGAACTGTCGGCTGGTAGTTAAAGGACAGGAAAATGGCGTCCCAGCCATGCGCGGTGCAGTAGTCCTGCGCGCCGGCCAGTACCCTTGAATGGAACAGGTGAAGCATGTGGCGGTTGCCAAGCACAAAGGCTACTGTCCTGGATCGGGTTGAGTCCTGGAGGTTGACCCCAATTTCGGCCGCAGCTTTCCTGACCCGGTCCTGAAGTTCCTGACTGACTCGGGCGGAGCCATTCAGGATGCGTGAAACGGTTGCAATGCTTACGTTAGCCCGTGTCGCAAGCTCCTGAACCCTTAGTTTGCCTCCCATGTTTTTTCCTTTCTCTCATTCTTGATTTCCAACGACCAGCATCACCCCAAGTACCGCCACTGTGATTAACTGAAAGAAATTACCAGAAAATTCGGCACTTTGCATGAATTTTCGTAATTTGATGGGCTTCTGCCAAATGCCTTACCCGGAAACGGAAGAACTGAAGCGAAGCTTAACTCACAGAAATCAATTGACTTCAAATATGACGCCCATCTGATTCGGCGGCTCTTGTGAATCTTTTCCTGAATATAATGCAATTTCATCTTGACCATTTCAAGTAAAACTGGTAAACAAGCGGATTAGTCTACGTTCTTATCAAGTATAGAAGTCATCGTTCTGCTGGCGTCATTCCAATCCCGGCCTCCGCGCGCGGGTATCTGTACGAGGGAGTCAGGCATCAACGGTCAACGTTGCAAAGCGGATACGTTTTCGTGCTATTATCCCGTCGCGAAAAGACAGCGCTTTCGTGACGGAATGCTGTTCATGGGGCAATGGAAGGGCTGGGACCCTGTGCTCCGGTGCGGACAAGAGTGTCCTTGTTCAAACAGACCAGCGTAACCCCGAATTCTTGATGAAGTGGAGGATTAAAGGATGATTCACAGGATGGCAATCGTTCTATTAGGAATTGCTGCCTCCCTGTGCTGTTCTTCGCACACAGTCGAGGGCGCAGCGGAGCCGGTGCAGGTTCAACGCAGCGGATATGAAATCAATGTAACGATCGGAGGTAAGCCATTCACAACGTATTATTTCAACCCGGACGTCGCCAAGCCGTACCTGCAACCGCTTCGGAGCGCCCGGGGAACCATTGTGACGCGAGGTTTTCCGATCGGGAACACGGTCCCTCCGGACCATATCCATGATCGAGCGCTGGAGCCCCATCAGCGGCCGCTTTACTTTGCTCATGGCGACATCGACGGGCTCGATTTCTGGAGCGAACAGGTTTTCAACAAATTTTATGGCCGCGCCCTTGGCAGCCATGCTTACGGTCGCATGGTATTTCGCAGGATTGATGAGATGCGCGGCGGACCTGATTCGGGAGTCATCCAGGCGGAATTTGACCTGATCTCGCCGAACAAGCGCGTGATCGCCACGGAGACTCAAAAGTTCACTTTCCGCGGAGATGAGCAGAGCCGAACCATTGATTGCGACTTCGTCGTCCATGCGGAAGAGAACCCCGTAGTATTTGGCGACACAAAAGAGGGGACATTCGGGATCCGGCTTGCGCCCGAACTCGATTCTCCACCCGCGCACATGGTCGATTCCAACGGAGCGGAGGGAGAAAAAGGCATCTGGGGAACACGCGCAAACTGGGTGGATTACGACGGGACTGTCAATGGCGAAAACCTTGGCATCGCGGTATTTGACAGTCCCCGAAGCTTCCGCCATCCGACTTACTGGCACGCACGGGGCTACGGGCTCTTTGCGGCAAATCCGTTCGGCATCAGCTTTTTTACGCGCGACCCGAAACAGGACGGCAGCGCGGCCATCCAGCCGGGAAAATCTTTGTTATTCCGCTACCGCGTTTTCATTCACCACGGTGATTATCAGCAGGCCCACGTGGCTG
Organism: Terriglobia bacterium; assembly: GCA_035652895.1. GTDB lineage: Bacteria > Acidobacteriota > Terriglobia > UBA7540 > UBA7540 > SCRD01. The sequence continues at coordinate 35,540 of DASRCX010000043.1, read as the reverse complement.
AAGCCTACCGGCAATACGCGGAGCAGGAGCGCTGAAGCAACAGAAACTTCGGGGCCCCTGCCGCAAAACCCGAAGCAAATCAAAAGAAGCCGAGGAGGAAGGATGAAAAAGGAGAGATGGTTGTTCGCTGCCTTAATATGTGCACTTGCGTCCGGTCCGCTTTTTGCTCAGGCGGCCCAGCCCAAGATCATCGATGCGCATATTCACTATAATGGCGACCCGGTCTTTCTTCAAAAACTGCTGGCAAAACTCGAGTCTGTGGACGGAATGGCATTTCTGCTGGTCCCTCCGGCGGACATGGACACAGCAGTACCATTCATTCACGCCCACCCTGACAGACTGATCGGTTTTGCCAATATCGACATGGACAGCGCTCACGCTCTTGAAGATATCGATCTCGCGCACGAAGCGGGGTTTCGAGGCCTGGGCGAGTTGGAGTATGTCCGCCATAACTACGATGACCCAATCTACTTTCCTATTTACGAACGCGCGCAGAAATACGGAATGATTCTGCTTTTCCACACGGGCATTGTGAATCGTGAGCATCCCAACGTTCCCACCAACGTGAGCGTATCCCGGATGCAGGCCAAGCGGCTCGATCTGATCGCCAGAATGTTTCCGAAAATTACAATCATCGGCGCACATCTGGGCAACCCCGATTATGCCTGGGCTGCGGAAATCGCGCGCTGGAACCCGAACCTCTATTTTGATCTCAGCGGATCGTCTTTAATTAAGAAGCAGAACGATTACGCTTTCTTTAAATCCATCTTCTGGTGGTCGGGAGTCGTCAGCCCGCACACGCCGAAATCTTCCCACAGCGCTTTTGAAAAGCTGGTGTTCGGCTCCGATGTATTCGGCGGAGACCTGGATGAATTTGACCGCGAGCTGAAACGTTATCACGAGATGCTCGATGCGTGCGACGTGCCGAAGCAGGCGCAGGAGAACATCTTCAGCGGCACGCTGTGGCACATATTGAATCAGCGAAGGGAAGCGTCCGCTTCAAACTGAAAAGGAAAGAAGTCGCGGGTTTCTGGCATGCATGCCTGGGATCCATGCAGGGCCTCCAACGGGAGCCCGCCGCAGTCTGAACGACTTATTCAGAACAACAAGGAGCTAAGGCAATGAGTAAGATAGGAGTGGTTCGCACACTGCAAGTCGGGAATCTGAAGGTTGAAGCATACGAGAGCACCGAGGCGATGGGAAGAGCTGCAGCAGAGTCCGCCGCCGAAAGCCTTCGTGGTCTCGCCGCCGGCAATGATACGATCGGTGTGATCTTCGCAACAGGCGCATCTCAGATGGCGACGCTCGATGCCCTGACTTCAATCCCCGGCTTACCGTGGGACAAGGTTGTCGGTTTTCACATGGATGAATACCTGGGAATCCCTGAGGATCATCCGGCTTCCTTTCGACGTTATTTGCGGGAGCGCCTGACCAGCAAGGTCAGGATGCGCAAATTCTACGGCGTGGACGGGACAAGCGCGAATCCTGAAGAAACCTGCCGGGAATATGCAGAACTTCTGCGACGGTACAACCCGCAATTGTGCCTGCTGGGCATAGGTGAAAACGGCCACCTAGCGTTCAACGATCCCGCGGAGGCTGACTTCAACGATCCATGCGATATCAAGCTTGTAACCCTTGACGAGGAATGCCGACAGCAGCAGGTGAATGAGGGCTGGTTCAAACGCATTGAGGACGTGCCAAAGCGGGCGATCACTTTGACGATTCCGACACTGCTGCGCGTGCCGCGATTGATTGCGTCCGTCCCGGGCGAGCGCAAAGCGCATATTGTTTACCGGACGCTCACCGAAGAAATTTCAACCCGCTGTCCGGCAACGATTCTGCGGACTCATCCCAACGCGACAGTCTATCTGGACCCTGATTCGGCCGCCGAGTTGCCATCGTAGGCTGCGGGCTCAGGGCCGTAAGCGAATCAGAGTTGCATCGAGGCCGAAGCGCATGCAAGATGCCGCAAAACGCAAGCCGATCAAGCGCCTTCGCTGGTGGATTGTCTGGACGCTTTTCTGTTCCACGGTCATCAATTACATTAACCGGCAGACGCTCTCCGTTCTGGCGCCCGTAGTCATGCAGCAGTTTCATATGTCGCATGAGGACTACTCCTATGTAGTGTCAGCGTTTCAGGTGGCCTACGCCGGTATGTGGCTGATCGGTGGAGTGATCATTGATATTATCGGCACGCGCCTGGGGCTGACGCTGGCCATGATCTGGTGGTCACTTGCCAGTATGCTGCATTCACTGGCGAGTTCTGTATTTTCGCTCGCTGTGTTTCGCTTCATGCTGGGAATTGGCGAAGGCTTCAACTGGCCGGGTGCAAGCAAGACGGTCGCCGAGTGGTTTCCGGCGGATGAGCGCGGCCTCGGAGTGGCCATCTTCGACAGCGGATCGAGCGTGGGTGCAGTGATTGCACCCCCATTCGTGGCCTACATTGCCTATCAATTCGGATGGCGATATTCCTTTGTGGCGGCGGGGCTGCTGGGTTTTGTCTGGCTTGCGTTGTGGCTGCATTTTTATCGTCCTCTAGAGTCCCATCCGCGGTTGAGTGAGGAGGAAAAGGCCCTCATCAAAGAACGCCGGGGAACGCCGGTTGCTTCGGCCCTGAAGGGCGCGAAACGATGGGTGTGCCTGTTAAAAGAGCGGAACGTCTGGGGAATTGTTCTCGGGCGTTCGCTCACGGACCCGATCTGGTGGTTTTATGTTTTCTGGCTTCCCGCGTACCTCAGCGAGGCGCGAGGATTCAGCCTGAAGCAGATCGGGGCCTTCGCCTGGATTCCGTTTCTCGCTGCCGACCTTGGCAACTTCACAGGAGGAATTGCCTCGGGGTTTTTCATCAGGTGCGGCATGCCGGTCGTTCGTTCGCGGAAGCTGGTCTGCATCCTCAGTTCATTGCCTATGATTGCGGGCATTCCTGCCGCGTTGACCCACAACGCTGTGACTGCGCTGCTGCTGATCAGCTTTGCCACCTGGGGGTATGCGAGCTGGTCCACTATGGGCCTGACCTTTCCTTCGGACCTCTTCCCTCAGGACGTTGTTGCGTCCGTCACGGGAGTCAGCGGCCTTGGGGCCGGGCTTGTCAGCACAGGTTTCACCCTGTTCATCGGTTATCTCGTTGATCGGTTCTCCTACTTCCCTGCGTTCGTAGCCGCGGGAACGGTCCCGCTCCTGGCGACGTTGATCGTCCTGTTGCTGATCCGGGCCCCTGCACACAGTGCAAGCCCGTCGCCGACCAATTGAACGTTCGCAGAGTCTGAATTTCCTGTTTGTCCCGGCTGCCACATTGGTTTTTCCCACTGTTTTCCCGTGGGTCAAGTTTTGATGCCGATGATCAGTGATCGCGCAGATGTGATTGTTGTTGGAGCAGGCCCAGCCGGCTCGACGGCAGCCAAGCTGCTTGCTGACCGCGGCTATTCGGTGATCCTTGTGGATCGCGCAAATTTCCCTCGCCATAAAACCTGCGCAAGCTGGATCAACCGTCTCGCCTTCGACCGATTTACTTACCTTAGTGACCATCTGCCCGACCTGATAGAGAATCCCTTTTACGGCGTCGCATTCTATGACCGCGTGATAGCCCGAAAGGCAGAGTATGCTGAACGGAGGCCGTCGGGATATCTTTCTCTCCGCTCGAAATTCGACGACGGAGTGCGCCGGATCGCTGTAAGTGCGGGCGCGCGCTTTATTGGTGGATGCGCGGTTGACGATCTGGATGAAGAGCGGGATGGCGTGCGGGTTCGGCTCGCCGACGGGCGCGAATTGGCAGGCCGCATTGTGATTGGCGCCGATGGCGCATCAAGCAGGGTGGCCGTGAAGGCCGGATTGCGCAAGGGCTGGGGGCCCCGGGATTATGTGCTGTGCGCCAACGCCGATATTTCTTTTCCGGCGGAGAAGATCCATGCTTTTTATGGCGAGCGGTTTCCATTCCGGGTGTATCTTGAATACCGTGGCATCCAAGGCTATGGTTGGGTATTTCCGAAGAAGCGCCATATTTGTGTTGGCATCGGCGCGCTGTTGAAAGACGGGCGCTCGATTCGCCCGCTTTTTCAAACGTTCTTTCAGGATCTCCGCGAACGCAACCATCTTCCGCCCGACACTCCCGAAGAGAGAACCTATTTTGATATCGACCCTGTTGGAGGCGTTTATCGCACTCCAAGCCTCGTGCGTGGCCGCATAATGCTGATCGGGGATGCTGCGGGATTTGTTTCCGGTTCTACGGGAGAGGGAATCTACCCAGGGATGGTGAGCGCTGAAATTGCGGTCGGACTGGTCCATCAGGCACTGCAAGGCCCGTCGCCCGCTTCGATGCTTGAAAGATACAATCAGGCCTGGCGTTCGGAACTGAGCGAATACGTGAAGCGGCTTCCGGGCGGCGAGCGGGAGAAGCAGACCCGCAACCGGCTTGAATTGATCTTCAGAGTCCCGCTGGTTTCCAGGATAGCTGGAAGGGCATTCTTGTATGGAGAGAAGCCGTCGATCGGGACGCTGGTACGCTCCTTCATGGCTGGAGCTTGAAAAGGTCTGTTTGTTGGCGGAAGTCACAGGTATTCGATTCCATGGTGTATCATGGACCGGCGGTTGACGCGCGCATTCCGCGGGCACGTGTGCGCTGCTCGGACTTTTTGTCCGTGCCGATTGATTTGACCTTCCGCTTGTGGTTAACATGGATACGGTTTCTGGGGAGGGCGTGCTCTGCGCACGCAACGCCCTGCGTGGGGTGGTTGTCAATTGAGAAATTTGGATGCCGGGGCCAAAGCCCCATCGGAAAAGTGCCGCTGGTCGCGGCAAGTAGCCCGAGCCGTTTATTCAATTCGCAACGCGCCTGCTCCGTCCTTTATGGGTCGGCGTTTCCCTTTGCCGTTGCTGGCCTTCCTGATCTGGTATTCAGCCGGGAGTCGGCCGTTAGGCGCGCAGGTTGCAGGCACCTACCAGGTGGATCCCAGCGAAAGCAAGATCGAAATCCATTTGTTCAAGGGCGGTTTTTTCAGTTCACTGGGCGACAATCACCTGATTAACCTGACGCGCTTTTCCGGGACGGCTCTTTTGTCACCGATGAGCCCCTGGAAGGCAGACATGACAGCAGACACCACTTCGCTGAAGGTGATCGACCCCTGGGGAAACCCCGATGAGCGAAAGGAAGTGGAAGAAACCATGCTCGGGCCGCAGCAGCTTGACGCGAGCCGTTTCCCCAAAATCGAACTGCACTCGGTCTCTTTCGATCCCGTCAGCCAGGACACAACGTGGGATTTGCTAGCTGATGTCCAGTTACACGGAGTGACCCGCAGAGAACATTTTTCACTGGATTGTCAGCAATTTGGCGATAAATTGCAAATTCGTGGGCGGAAGATGTTCAAATTGACCGATTTTAACATCCAACCTTTTAGCAAGGCGTTTGGGGCGGTCAAAGTCAAGAATGAATTCGAGGTCACTTACAACATCGTGCTGCACCGCATCCGCTGAACCCAAAACCGCGTGTGATGGATTGCCCCACCGCATAAAGTTTTTCAAGATTTCCTCGCGCGCTCCCAGTACGTTGACAATCTCTCGCCTGAGCTCGCGCAGAACGAACGCACTTCGAGTTATCCGGAGGTCCAATTGAGGCGACGGGTCGTTGTGACTGGCATCGGCGCGGTCAGTCCGAATGGACTTTGCCGTGAGAGTTTCTGGGCCGCCGCCCTGCAGGGCAGGAGCGGAATCCGCCGCATCCAGCGCTTCGATCCCTCAGACTTATCCGTGCAGATCGCCGGCGAAATTGTGGGGTTTGAGCCGACCCGCTATATCAGTGAAAAGGACACAGCCAACGTCAGCCGCGTTGTGCCGCTGGCCATCGCAGCCGCGGATGAAGCCATTCGGGACGCCGGAATGGACCCATCAACGATGAGCCTCGAAGACCGCCGCCGGGTGGCCGTGCTTCTGGGCTCGGGTGGCGGAGGGCACGAATTTGTCGAGCATCAATATTCGCTTTATTTTTCCGGCAATTCCCGCCAGTGCAGCGTTTATACGATCCCCTCGGCGACTATCGGCACGCTTGCCAGCGAGATTTCCATGCACTTTGGCTTCCGGGGATTCAGCCATCTTATTTCAACGGGGTGCACATCCTCGACGGACGCGATCGGCTACGCGGCGCAGAACATCCGCAGTGGAATGGCTGACGTGGTGGTTTGCGGTGGGGCCGATGCTCCGCTTGCGCCTTTGATCATGAAGGGCTTTGCCTTGATGCGCATTCTCACGGCTTCCTGGAACCATCAGCCGGAACGCGCATCCCGGCCTTTTTCTGCGGACCGAGACGGGTTTGTGCTGGGCGAGGGCGCATGGATGTTTGTCCTTGAGAGTTTCGAGCATGCGCAAGAACGGGGCGCGCATATCTACGGAGAAATTTCCGGCTACGGCTCAACCTGCGAAGCGTTCCACCGGGTACGGCTGGAAGAGAACGGAGAGGAGCCTGCGCGTGCCATGTGCCTGGCGATGGAGCAGGCGGGTATCGGACCACAGCAGATCGATTACGTAAATCTGCACGGTACTTCCACCGTTCTCAATGACCGCATCGAGACCCGGGCGCTCAAGCTGGCGCTTGGCAGGCGCGCCTACCAGATTCCTGCTTCCGCACTGAAATCGCTGATTGGGCATCCGCAAGGTGCTTCAGGCGCCGCCGGCGTGGCGGCAACGCTGCTCGCCATGCGCGACGGGCGTGTCGCACCCACATTGAATGTTGATGTGCCGGACCCCGATTGCGATCTGGATTATGTTCCACACCGCGCGCGGGAGATTGAAATTGAGCATGCCATCTGCAATTGCATCGCTTTCGGCTCAAAGAACTCCGCCCTTGTTGTTTCAAGATTGGCGTAGGACCGTCTTAAACCATGCTTCGCGTTCCTTCAAAAGAGTGGCTTGATGAGGATATCGGAGAGCCCGCGGAAATTTGCCGGAGTTTCGACGACCTCTGGAGAATCAATCGTTGGCTTGGAGGCGTTTCGGGGTGTCTGCATCTGCTCGACCGTTATTTCGCGCGGCGCGGCAATCGGCCGGTCCGCATTCTCGACGTAGGCGCGGGTGATTCGCGCCTAGCTGCGCATTTGCGGGCTGAACTGGCCCGGCGTCACATTCCAGCCGAATTCGTGGCGCTGGATCGCCGCGCCAACCACCTGAAAAATGGCAACCCTTCATCCGAAGGAGTAAGGAAAGTCGCCGCCGACGTCTTCAGCCTTCCCTTCCGAAATGGGAGTTTCGAAGTCGTGATCTGCAACCTGTTTCTGCACCACTTCTCCGGGCGCGAAGCCGAGGAGTTGCTCTGCCGGATGGGTGCGATTGCCTCTGAAGCGGTGCTGATTAACGACCTCGAGCGGCATGTGCTGCCCTACGTTTTTATCCGGCTGGCGTGGCCGTTCGCACGCAGTCGAATCACGCGGCATGACGGTGCCGCCAGCGTTCGCCAAGCCTATACAAAGGACGAACTTGAGGCGCTGGCCAGCCGCGCAGGGTTTGCCGCATTCGATGTCGAGCGCCTTCCCGCGTATCGACTGGGTCTCATGCTATGGAAATTTTGATTCGCAATTCTCACACCCTTGACGTCGCAGTTATTGGAGGTGGGCCGGCGGGTACGGCCGCCGCCATCGAAGCGGCGCGGGCGGGTTTGCGGGCCGGCATCTGGGAACGCGACTGCTTTCCACGCGATAAGGTCTGCGGCGAGTTTGTGTCCTTCGAAGCTTTGCCATTCATCGATAGAGAAATTCCGCTGGCGGCGGCCCGCGGCGCGGCTATCCATTATGCAGAATTTGTTTCCAGTTCCGGCTTGGGACGAAGATTTCCTTTGCCGCACCCCGCGCGCGGGCTTTCGCGTTTCCTGCTGGACACCGAGTTATGGAGCGCGGCGAAAGCTGCCGGCGTTGAGGCCCACGAAGGTGAAAGCGTGAGCCGTGTTAGAAAGGCGGTCGCAAATCGAAGACAGGAAAACGCCTGGGAATTCGAAGTTGCCGGCGGTGGCACTCGTATCGCCAAAACCCTGATCATTGCCTGTGGACGCTGGTGGAGAATCGATGGGCTCGCCTCGCCCGCACTCCGAGGCGGACCGGACGCGCCCGGCGAATGGGTGGGGGCCAAGGCCCGCTTCGCAGGCATTGAGACGCGCGGTGCTGTGGAGATGTACTTCTTTGGCGGCGGTTATTGCGGCCTGGCGCCGGTGGAGGACAATGCCTGCAACCTCTGCTGCATGGTCCGCCGCCGATTGGTCCGTGAATGCAGGGTGAAAAGCCATGAATTTTCCGCGTGGCTGGAGCAGGTGACCTGTCATCCCGCACTCGTATCACGGTTGCGCGGCGCGACGCAGATTTCTCCTGTGGTAACAACTGCACCCGTGCAGCCCGCAAGGCATAGTGCAACGCAGAACGGGGCTCTGATGGTCGGCGACGCTTCGGGCTTTCTCGATCCGTTTACGGGCGACGGGATTTCCCTGGCGCTCCACAGCGGACGACTGGCAGCCAAAACTGCCGCGAGATTTCTGTCCGGAGAATTTGAAGAGGAACGCGCCGCCCGCGTTTATGAGCGCAAATTGTCGCAGGCAGTCCGACAATGTTACAGGATTGCTGCCTTGGCCCGTGGCCTGCTCCAGGGTCCAACCTGGATGCAATGCGCGGCCACGGCGGCCCTTCCGTGGTTGGGAAAACAGTTGGTTCGCCAAACGCGCTGGCGAACGCCGCTAGAAGATCTCGAACCGCTCCTGGTGAATCGTCGGATCGCTCTTGACCACGATATTCTTCCGCGTGATTTCTTCGATTTCCCGGACAAGCAATCCGTCCCGTGATTTAAGCGCGTGCGCCACTTCGGGGTTGACTCGCAGCGTCATCGTCTTACCCTCAAGTTCGCCGGCCATTTTCCGCGCCTCGGCAAGGATTTCATAGCACACGGTGGTGGGCGACTTCACCCAGCCCGAGCCATTGCAATACGTGCACGGATCGCAGAGCGTGCGCTCGAGGGACTGCTTGACGCGTTTCCGGGTCACGGCCACCAGGCCGAAATCGTTAAAGGAGAGCACCTTGGTTGGTGCCCGGTCGCGGCGCAGGGCCTCTTCCAGCGCCTGGACCACCTTGTTGCGGTTGCGCCGCTCATCCATGTCGATGAAGTCGATGACGATGATCCCGCCCAGGTCGCGCAGGCGAATCTGACGGACGATTTCGTTGACGGCGTCGATATTGGTCTTGACGATGGTGTCCTCAAGCCGGTTCGTTTTACCGACGTACTTGCCGGTGTTGACGTCAATAGCCACGAGCGCCTCAGTCTGGTTGATGACGATATAGCCGCCCGATTTCAGCCACACTTTCGGCTTGAGCGCCTTTTCAATTTCATCCTGAATGCCGTGTTCCTCAAAGAGCGGCGTTGACTTCGTGTGCAGCTTGACGCGTCCCACCAGCGAGGGTTGCAGACGGTTCACGAAATCTACCGCGCGTTCATATTCGGTCTCGCTGTCCAGCCAGATGGTTTTGAACTCAGGCGTTACCAGGTCGCGCATCAGCCGCTGGGCCAGATCGAGATCACGGTAGAGGAGCGCCGGGGCCTTCACCTGTTCGGCGCGAGCCCGAATATCATTCCAGAGCGATGTCAGGTATTTCAGATCGGCCTTGATCTCCTCTTCCGAGTGGCCCTCGCCGGCCGTACGAACAATGAACCCGCCCGTCAGCGAACCTTTGTGTTCGAGAACGATATTCCGCAACCGCAACCGCTCCTGTTCCGACGAGATTTTGCGCGAAACGCCGACGTGCGAAATCGTCGGCATATAGACCACGTAGCGTCCGGGCAACGCGATGTGGGAAGTGATTCGCGCGCCTTTGGTTCCGAGGGGTTCCTTGGCAATCTGTACAATAATCTCCTGCCCTTCCTTCAGCAGTTCCGAAATCAGCAACCCTTGCTGGCCGCTCGGACGCGTAGACTCGCGTTCACGGCTGACCTGCCGCCGGGCATGCCTGCCACCGCGGCGGCGGCCTCGCCTCCCTCGGCGCGGAGCGAAATGCGGCCTCTCGTGCGGCTCGCGGAGCGTGTAGGAGCGCTCGGCAGGTTCCGGGGCGCCCTCAACAGCTTCCGGGACCTGCTGTTCGACTTCGGCAAGAACTTCCGTTTCAGATTGCTCTTCGAACTCCGCAACCTCCTCCGCCTCGTTATCGTCCTCTGATTCGTCCGGCAACGTTTCAACGGCTTGCCATTCTTCCCCTTCGGACTTCGGGCCGGAGTCTTGCAGGTCTTCCGCAGCCAGCGCCTCTTCGTGCAGGCTGGTTTCCTGCTCTTTGGTCGTAGCTTCCGGTTCCTGGCCGTTCCAATCCTGGTTAGTATCGACGATATGTTCAGTTGTCTCAGCTTCTATTCCCTCGGCGGCATTTGCCTGCCCGGAAGGTTCTTCTTCGACCCGTGTTTGCGAAGCGGTTTCCGCCGCTGGAGGAACCTCGGCAGCGGCATGTCTGTATTTAGCCAGGGATTCGCCAGGAAGAATTTCAAACTCTGTTGATTCCCCTAAGGGCTCGGGTCGCGCCGCCGCGGGCTGAGCGTCAAAATGACGGCCCTGATGGCGGTCTGCCAATCCGCCGCGGCCATGTCGCCGGCGACGGCGGCCCCGGTGCGAGCGCCGCCCGAAGCTTCTTTCTTCGCTGGAAGGCTCGCCAACCGGAACCAGTTGACGCATTCCGGATGGTTCCGAAAGGGTTTGCTCAACCACATTTGCAGCCGGGCTCTCCGTCTGCGCCGCCGCTTCGGTTGCTTCGGGGGCCTGTTGAACGCCTTTTTCAGCTTCTCCCGTGCCCCCGGGCTGCTCCGCAGCCAGCCCGACCGGCTTAAATCCAGCCTCTGAGGATGGAGCCCGTGGCTCGACTTCGATGGTTGCCCCCCGCGTTTGTGATTCATTCAGGACGCCTTCGAACTCGTCCTGGTCCTGAAGCGAAAAGTCTGAAACATAGAGGAACGCGTCCCGCTCAAGGCCGATATCCACAAAAGCGGATTGCATTCCGGGGAGCACCCGGTTGACGCGGCCTTTGTAGATGCCGCCCACAAGGCCGACATCCGTGTCGCGTTCAAAATAGACTTCCACCAATTGTCCGTCTTCACACACAGCGACCTTCGTCTCGTGTGGAGACGATGAAATAAACATCTCCTTGTTCATGGAAACTCCTTTTTTGCCAGGCGATCGCAAAGGATCAATCCGCAAATGCGGAGATCAACTTCGATCGTCCCCGGCTCGGCCGCACACGCTTTCACTTTCATGGCGCAAGTCCGGTTCCATCAGGCCTCCGCTGGAAGCCTCTGGATGAGACCGTGCCGCGCAGGCGAGTGTGCCCAGGCCTTCCCCGGCATGAAATACGGCTGAATTTGAGCCATCAAAAAATCTGATCAACCAAATGCTGTCACTTCTCTTTCTCATTGCCCGGTTAATTGACAAACCGTTGCATCTTGACGCTCATGGCAAGTCCGAGCCCGAGAAAAATGAAGAGCATCGATGACCCGCCTTCGCTCATAAGCGGTAAGGGGATGCCGGTGATTGGAAACCAGCCAATCATCATCCCAACATTTACGGCAACCTGAAAGAACAGGACCGATGCAAACCCAATCAGCAGGAAACTGCCCGGCTGATCGGCTGCGGTCCGCGCGCCTTCAAGCAAACGCAAAAGGAGGATAACATACAGCAGGAAAACCGCCAGCGTACCTATGAATCCTCTCTCCTCCGCAAATGCGGCGAAGATAGCGTCTGCGTGAGAGACCGGGATGAATCCCAGTTGACTCTGTGTACCGTTTCCCAGGCCTCTTCCCCACAGGCCGCCTGAGCCGATTGCAATTTTGGTTTGTGTCACCTGATAGCTGGAGCCTTGGGTGTTCTCTTTGGGGTGGACAAAAGCCTCCAGCCGCTCCCGTTGGTATGGTCGCAGCAGAAACCAGCCCGTCGGCAATGCCAGTAAGCCCGCAAGTCCCAAAACGATGATCTGCCGACGCTGAATGCCCGCCAAATACGCACCCACTGCCACAATCGGCAAGTAGGTCAGGGCGGTGCCCAGGTCGGGCTCAATCGCAACCAAGATTCCCGGCACTCCGGCCAGGATCCCCAGCTTTATTAACTCCCCCCACGTGAAAGCCCTGGTTCGCCTTTTCGCGAACGTGGCCGCCACTGCTAGTATTATAACTAATTTGACAAGTTCTGACACTTGCAAAGTGAAGCCGCCGACCTGGAGCCAGCGATGCGTCCCTGCCACGCGCGGGCCGACAACCAGCACGCCCGCCAGTGCCAGCACGCTCAAAACGTAAATCCATGGAATGTGCGCCAGCACCAGATGGTAATCGATCTGGCTGACAATCAACGTCAGAGCGCAGCCGAGCAATACCCAATAAATCTGCCGCTGAAATTGTCCCGCGAGGGGAGTTTGGGACGTCGTGCTGTAAATTTCAATGAGGCCGATTGCGGCAATCGCCAGCGCCAGCCCGAACAGCACCCAGTCGAAGTCACGAAAGTTGAGTGAATTCCGCATCGCTACAGCCGTCGTTATGGCTCCGGGGCAGCCAAATCGGGACTTGCCCTGTTTGTCATCTGGCTGACCAACTGGGCCGGATTCGCGTTCTTTTGTTTTTCCTGATAATAGGCCCGGATGACCTCTCCGGCGATGGGCGCTGCCACAGAGGAATGTTCGCCCCGTATTACCAGAACAGCCACGACAATATCCGGGTCGGGCGAAGGAGAGTATCCTACAAACCAGCCATTATTTCTGTACATTTCCCTGTGTGCGGAGTTCTGGAGTCCCGCGCTGACCACCTGAGCCGTCCCGGTTTTGCCGGCCACGTTCAACCCGGCACACCGCGCTCCCACCCCGGTTCCTCCGGCCTCATTTACAACTCCCCACATCCCGCTGGTCACAGCTTGCAGAGTGCTTTCGCGCAGCGGGAAGCGCGTGGTTGAGTCCGCCGGAGGGTCAACACCCAATTTCTCGAGTTCCTGGGAGAACGCCAGATGCGGGCGCACAAAGACGCCGCCGGAAGCGATGCCGCCGATTACGTACGCCACCTGCAGCGGGGTCACCTGTACGGCCCCCTGGCCGATCGCCACGGAGATTGTTTCTCCGGGCCACCATTGCCTGTGGAAGACCCTCCTCACCCAATCCGGCGAAGGAATCAGGCCGGAATCCTCATCCGGCAGATCGATCCCCGTCCGCCGCCCAAGCCCTAAGCGGTCGGCGAAAGAGTCGATTTTCTGGATACCGAGCATCTTGCCCACTGTATAAAAGTAAGCGTCGCAGGAGACAACAATGGCGCGATGGAAATCGACGACGCCGTGCCCGCCGCGATGCTCCCAATACGTCCAGTCATGAAAAGTGTGGCCGTAAATCGTAACTTCTCCATTGCAATTAATCGTGAAGTCGGGCGAGATAGTTCCCGTCTCAAGCGCCGCAGTGCCTGTAATGATCTTGAAGATTGATCCCGGCGCAAGTTGCGCTTGGATCGACTTGTTCATCAGCGGGTGCATGGGGTCGGCGGTGAGTTCTTTCCAGGTTTTGACGGGGATGCCGTGGGTGAAGTCATTCGGATCAAACGTCGGGTGGCTCACCATGGCAAGCACCTGGCCCGTCCGAGGATCCAGCGCCACTACGGCCCCCGGCCGGTCTCCGAGCGCCGCTTCTGCCGTAAGCTGCAGGTCCAAATCGAGCGTCAGCCGCAGGTCATGACCGGGAATCGCGTTCACGGTGCCAAGTTCGCCAACTTCCTGGCCCCGGCTGTTGACAATCACCTGCTTCATCCCGTCGCGTCCGCGCAGGATGGAGTTGTACTCCTTCTCGATGCCGAATTTTCCGATGACGTCTCCGGGGTGGTAATGCGATCCAGGTTTGGAGAGGTCCGCCTGCGAAACCTGCCCCACGTATCCCAACACGGCGGCTGCCACACCATGCTTGGGGTAAAAGCGCTGCTGCGACTGAATGATATCGATTTCCGGGTACTCGGAGCGATGCGCCTCGATAAAAGCAACATCCTGCAATGACGCCGCCTGCTTCAGCACCACTGGCTGGAAGCGAGGAAGCTTCGCGGCTCGCCTGACCAGGTCCTGCACTTCATTGGGATCAAGACCGAGCGCCACAGCGAGCGTATCGAGATGTTCGGGGCTCAGGTGTGGCGCGTTTTCCCGGTTCAGCAGGACCGTAAAAGATGGAAAGTTGTCAACCAGCACGCGCCCATAGCGGTCAAGGATGCGGCCCCGTGGCGCGATGATGGGAAGTTCGCGGATGCGGTTGTGCTCGGCCTGTTCCAGCAGCACGGCGTGTTGCCCAATCTGGAGACGCCAGTAACCGACCAGCAGGGCGATGAAGACCGCCGCAATCAGATATTCCAGGAAGGTCACCTTCCAGGACGGAAATCGATCGTCCTCAGGGAATCGAACCTGCATTACTTATGAGCTTCCATCAGGCGGCCGAGCATACCAGACCCCTGACTCCTCTGCGCTGGTCGTTAGAGGGCCAATTCAGGTCCACGCGGCCAGGAGGATCAAGAAATACCCCTCCCATTAACCCCAAACCATACCACACCATTGTCGGCAACACAAAGAAATTATTGGAAGTAACTCAGACTTCGGAAATACTAATTCGCCGGCGCAATCGTCGGGGTGAAGGATTGCATCAGCCTTGCCCAACGCCCGGCAATAGCTTCGCTAACGCGTTGATTCTAAATGTTTAATTATGCTTCCTCGCGGGTCGGATCGGTTCATCCGGTCGGGTCAACGGAGTCCCCGAAACTTATCCGAGGCCTTCGCCAACAGACCTGCCGCCCTCAAAGGGCCGCCTCAAGAGGTACGCGAATCAGGCCTGCCTCCTGAGGCGGTCGAACAGCGGAAACAGAATTAAGCCGAGGGCGATGTTCGCAATGGCGCTCGATGCAAGCTGTAGCGGGCGAAGGGGAGTGGGCAAATCAAGCAACTGATGTGTAAGCAGGTCAATAAATCCATTGTGGATGATGACGAGCGAACCAATCAGAAGCCCGCGCACAACGATGTTATCGAATTCGAGCTTCAGGCCCGCTGTAGCGGCAAGATAACCTGCGAGCGCTTTTGCCATGCCCATCTCGCCAAGATATCCGTGTGACAAAGCATCTTCCAGAAGGCCCACAGCCATTCCAAAACCCGTCCCGAAGATCTGATTCTCCCTGATCATTGAGAAATAGATTGTGACCAGCAGGGGCAACTGAAAAAGGCGGGCCACTGGGATGGTAACCGGCAGGGTGATTTCCAGCAGCAAGCTGAGTATGACGATGATCGACAACACCGCCGGGTGCACCCGGTAAGCTTCTTTCGGCCGATGACGATAGACATCCATTTCATGCACCCGGAACCAGGAGGCTCATGACGCGCGGCATGATTTCACAGGCCGTTTGCCCGCCTGCGCAGAATCAGCGGACTTGTTGAAATTGCGGATGCGTATAGAGCGATGGCTTCAACGCCGCCCCGGATTTGACGCTTCTTGCTGCTGCGGTGCTGACTTGAAAAGCACAAGGACGTACTCAAGCCGGCTGAGAAAGGCTGCGGGTTTCACCGAAATCCGCCGGTAAATGTTGCCCTCCTCAGACCGAACAACATACCCCACCAGCAGGCCCTTGGGATAAACCTGGTCGAGGCCGGAAGTGATGACGGCCTCCCCGGGCGAGACGGACTGGTCATCCATCACGTAATGCAATTCGCATCGGCCTTGGCCACCGCCCTTCAAGATGCCCTGGATGCCATTCTTCTCCAGCATGCAGCCCACGCCGCAGGTTGGATCCGTAATCAGCAAGACCTGGGCCGTATGGGCATAAACAGCCGCGATCTTGCCCACTACCCCCTCGGGAGTGATGACCGGCATGTCCGCCTGAATGCCTGCGTCCTGGCCGCGGTCGATGGTGACCGTGCTTGAGCCGTCTTCAGGGCGGGCGGCGATCACTTCCGCTGCGACGGTCTGATAGGGGGATTGAGTTTTGAATTGCAGCAGGGCCTTCAGCCGATCAACTTCAGCAGCCTTCACGGAGAGTTCCTGAATCTGTGCGCGGGCATCAACCAGTTCGGCGTTGAGTTGCCGGTTCGCTTGTCTCGCGCCCCACATTTCGTGAAGCGCGGACCAGCCATGCGCCGTGCCTGCAATGACGTTGTGGAAACCGCGCTCCAGAGGGCCAAAAATATCGGCGGCCCAGACGTTGATCAACCTGACGTTCTGGTTTCGCGTGATTTGAAACGAGAGAAGCAGGAGTTGACCAAAAAGCACGCCGACCAGCACGAAGAAGGGCGTGTGCCTTGCTACGATCCCCGGCAACCAGGAATTCTCCTCGAGTTGTGTGAAAGCCGTCCGTTTCACCGCAAGCCGCTTCTATTCTATAGCAACCCGGCGAAGCAGGTTGAAGTCCGTCAGCATCCGTCCAGTCCCGAGCACTACGGAAGCCAGCGGGTCTTCGGCGATCGAGACGGGCAACCCGGTCTCCTCCCGTATGCGCTTGTCGAGGTTTTTCAGCAGCGCGCCGCCTCCGGTGAGGACGATGCCACGATCTGAAATGTCGGCGGAAAGTTCCGGGGGCGTACGCTCGAGCGCCACGCGGATGGCATTAATGATAGTAGCCACGCACTCTGAAAGCGCGTCGCGGATCTCGGAATCGTCGATGGTGATAGTCTTGGGAACGCCCTCGAGCAGGTGCCGGCCCTTGATTTCCATGGTCTGCGGCTTCTCGAGAGGGTAAGCGGAGCCAATTTCCATCTTGATCTGCTCGGCAGTCCGCTCGCCCACCAGGAGATTGTAGCGGCGTTTGAGGTAAGCCGTGATGGCCTCATCCATTTCATTGCCCGCAACGCGCACCGAGCGGCTGTACACGATGCCCGAGAGCGAAATCACCGCGATGTCCGTTGTGCCGCCGCCGATATCGACGATCATGCTGCCGGAAGGCTCGGTGATCGGAAGCCCGGAGCCGATGGCCGCCATCATGGCCTGTTCCACCAGGTAAACTTCGCTGGCCTTGGCGCGAAAAGCCGAGTCCTGAACGGCGCGCTTTTCCACCTGTGTGATTTCCGACGGGACGCCGATGACGATGCGGGGGTGAACGAACATTTTGCGGTTATGGGCCTTCTGGATGAAGTAATTGAGCATCTTCTCCGTCACCTTGAAGTCTGCAATCACTCCATCTTTCAATGGGCGGATGGCGACGATGTTGCCCGGCGTTCGGCCCAGCATTTCCTTGGCTTCGCGCCCGACGGCCTCAATTTCGCCATTCAGCTTGTTGATGGCGACGATGGATGGCTCATTGACAATGACGCCTTTGCCCTTTGCGTACACCAGCGTGTTAGCGGTGCCAAGATCGATGGCCAGATCTGAGGAGAAAACACTGAAGAGTGAACGAAGACTCATTCCTTTTAAAAATCCCTTTCTGATCCCGAAAGCCGGTCCCCGGCTTTCGCTATTCGATCACAACCGTTTTGCGAATGGTTTTGGTATTACCTGTCCGGTCCTGGGCTGTAATAGTGATCTGGTTCGAACCTTTTCTGGGAAGAGGAGAAGTAAAGTGCCGGAAGGTACCGTCCGCCGCAATATTAAACACCTGTTGATTATTAATGATGACCGTGGAGCCCGGTTCCGTGCGGCCCACCACTTCAACGACCCGCCCGTGCTGGATGATGTTCGTGATCTCAAGGAAGGCCTCATGGTTTTCAGAAACCTGCTGCACAAGGTCGAAGCGGTCGGCCGCCGATGGCTGGCTTTCATTCCCGCGGGCATCAATCGACTTCACAAGCCAATAATAAACTCCCTCGTCAAGGCCGGAAACCTCTGTCGAAGTGCCCTGGACCCTCCTGTCCACAACAAGATTTGAGAACATGCCGGAAGGCGAAATTTCCAGACGGTACGCCTGTGCCCCGGCGACCGGCGACCACTTGAATTCGATGCGCTCAGTACGCGGTGCCCGGACCACGTTCAAGGCCATGTTGGGTGGAGCGATAAGGGCCGGTGGGGCCACCACCTTCTGGCGCGCCAGTCCCGGCTTGTCCGCCGAGAAGGAGACTTTTTCGTATTGCCCCAACTGCACGGTCGTTGACCCTCGGGTGACCCTGGCTTCACCCTGGTCCATTGTCATCTCATGAATATTGCGCTTTGGGTCGTTCTGCACGACCGCCCGGCTCTCCTCTCCCAGGCTGGCCAGTGCGTCCGCGAAAGCCACCCTGGACGTGGAACCCGGCACCTCGAATTTTCCGGTCGAGAGGTCCACAGTCCCTGAAGTCACCTGCACAGCCACACGTGTAGCCTTTGTTGCCGGGTCTTCACCGCTTTCCTCCACGACGATCAGGGAGTCGGGCTTAATCACGTAACTCGTTCCGTCGGCGAAAATAATCCTCGCCACTCCGTCGCTGCCGGTCTGGATAAAGTCCCCCGTTGCAAGGTCCGTGTTGTAGTCGGCCCGTATCCACTGCGGCGACTGCGCCTTCTTCACCCGGACCGTCCCATCGATATTCACAAAGTGGGCGTCGCGCCTGGAACCGACGGCGGTTGTGCCGCCGTTCTCGACTACTCCGGCTGTCAGGGCGTGGAGCGCTTCTCTGGCTTTCCGCGTGAAATAGTTAGGGGCAATAAGATAAAGGATAAAACCCACGGTCAACAGCACAAGCGTTGAGTAAAAAGCGATCGTGCGGTAGCTGACAGTGGTCCATTCAACCTCGACTTTGCGCCCCTGCTCGGGACCAGGCACCCTTGTTGACACGGCCATACAGCGAGTACCCTAATGCATTCTTGACCAAAGGCAAATTCCGGTCAAGAAGTTTTACCCGGCTGTTGCACCTCCAGCCGGTTTGAATGTGCGCGGGATATCAGCCGGAACGTGGTTCGTGCTGAAACCCCTGCGGCGGGATTGTCATCCTCCTCGGGGGAGCATATCCCGAGGGGTATCAGGCCGTCGTTGCGCCCGACAGGCGGCAGAAGCCGGCCCGCTGCTTCAGACATACAGAAATTCAATCGAACGTGCCAAAACCGCCGCTCCCGTTGTTCGGTCAGCCAGCCTGACATATAATAATAGAGATCGACACTTTGTATCCGGAGCAATAATGTTCAGACTCTTTAAAAAGCACCAGGAGAAGGTCAAAAAGTACCTGCTGGTGTTTTTCTTAAGCATCGTTTCGCTCGGCATGGTCCTGGTTTTCACGCCGCTCGGCGGAGGCGACATCAGTGAGTCTTCGCCCGACGTTCTCGCCAGCATCGACGGGTCCAAGATCACCGCGCAGGACCTCCGGCAGAACATTGAAAACCGCCTGCGCAACTCCTCGCTTGGCGAAGACCCACGAATCGTCCCTGCCATTGCGGGTACCATGCTCGACGACATGGTGCTGCGCCAGGCCATGGCCATCGAGGCCAGGAAGATGGGCCTCACGGTTTCCAGCCAGGAGTTGCGCGAAGCACTGCAAAAGACCCCGTGGTTGTACCCCAAAGGCCAGTTCATCGGAATGGCCGCATATCAGAATTTCGTCAGCCAGCAGTTTGGCATTACCACCCAGCAATACGAAGACGAAATCCGCCAGGGGCTTCTGATCCAGAAAATTCAGGCCGTCGTTTCCGACGGCGTTTCGGTGACGCCCGCTGAAGTGCATGAGGCCTACGTCCAGCAGAACATGAAGGCCAAAATTCAATATGTCGTTTTCGATCCCAGCAAGTTTTTGAAATCGGTGACGGTCACTGATCAGGCTCTTGAGGACTACTTCAAGCAGCATGCCAGCCGTTACGAGCAAAAAGAGCAGCGCCAGGCGCAGTATGTCCTGATCACTCCGGATGATGTACGTGCCCACGTCACGGTCAGTGACGAAGAGATGCAGCGCTATTACACGGACCACCTGGCCGACTACCGCGTGCCGGACCGTGTGAAGGTTGCCCAGATTCTGTTCAAGACCACGGGGAAATCTCCCGCCGAAATTGCAAACATCCAGAAGACCGCTGAGGAAGTGCTGGCCAAGATCAAGGCGGGCGCGAATTTCGCGGACATGGCCAAAAAGTATTCCGATGACACCAGCGCCCAGAACGGCGGCGACATCGGCTGGATCACGCACGGGCAAACCGTGAAGGAATTCGAAGACGCTGCATTTTCATTGCCGCCCGGGCAGGTGAGCGGCCTGATCCACACCTCCTACGGCATCCATATCATCAAGGTGTTAGACAAACAGACCGCGCATCTCCAGTCCTTCAACGACGTCAAAGATTCTATCCGCTCCACCCTCATGACCCAGGCCATGGCGGCCGCCGAACAGGACTACGCGGACAAACTCGAGAACGAATTCAAAGCCGACCCGCAGCAGTTTGCTTCCATCGCCAAAAAGGCCGGTCTCGAAGTCAAACAGACCCCGCTCTTCCAGTACGGGCAGACTGTTCCGGATTTCGGCTCGAACGACGCTTTCCAGAACCTCGCCTTCCAACTCAGGCAAAACGAAGTGGGCCAGCCCATCACTGTCCCGAAAGGCACGGCGATCATTCAGGTGACGCAGATCGTCCCCGCGCACACGCCCAGGCTCGAGGACGTCCGCTCCATGGTCGAAGAGGATTACCGCGCAGCGCAGGCCAAGGTTCTGGCACATCAGAAAGCTCAGGCTTTCGCCGAGCAGGCCCAGAAGGGCGATTTTGCAAAGCTTGCGCGCGCCGATGGCTACGATCTTCAGGAGAGCAAGGATTTTACGCGCCAGGATAACGTTCCAAACCTCGGCCCCGGTCAGGGCGTGCCCCAGGCGTTTACTCTCCAGCCTGGCCAGACCAGCGGCGTCCTCTCCGTTGAGGGCAACGACGTCGTGATCCACGTGCTCTCGCATACGCCCCCGGATGAAGCCGGTTTCGCTGCACAGGCCGATCAGATACGCGAGCAGCTCCTCGCGCAGAAACGCGCGCTGGCGTATGAGATCTTCCGCCAGAACCTGAAACAGCAACTCATCAAATCCGGAAAACTCAAGATGAACGATGCAGCCCTGAAAACCTTCCTCGCTTCCTACACAAGCCAGTAACCGAGACTGCATTCGCGGCACGGCTCAAGTCTGCACCCCGGGCCGGGATTTGGCATCGATCAGAGAGGCAGACACCAGAACATACCGTGACAAGGGAAAGACTCCCCGCTTCCTGAACCGCACTCTCAGGATTGAGCACGGCCAGGTGGGTCTATTCCATAGCTTGTAACCAGGCGGTCAGGTTGACGCGGCAGGCAGCTTGTGGCACCAAGAGGCAGCGTTTTCACCGTATTAGCTTTCGCGATTCCCTCTGTTCGATAAAAAGGAACGGGAAACGCAAAAGCCGCGAACAATGTCTTGTTCCATCGAAACTGAGCGGGAAGTTGACGGCCGCTGGATTGCCGAAATTCCCACATTGCCGGGTGTAGTGGCATATGACAAGACGCGGCTCGAAGCCATCGCTAACATGGCAGCCATTCCTCTCCGCGTCCTTGCGCGGAGCACATCGAGAAAGAGCACAAGCCGATCTACGCCATCGCAGTGGAATTCGCCGCACGCACATGAGCCGATGGCCCGCTACAAAAGCCACAACGGTCCTCAGGGCACCTCTCAGAATTCGGTTATGCCATCAAGGGGAAATCAGGTTCCTCGCATATCCAACTCGTCCATCCACGGCGCGGCAAGCACACTTGGGCGTTTCAGGACTTTGAGGAAATCGGACCCAACATGCTTAAACGCATCGCCAGGCACACCGGCCTCACGCCCGAGGACCTTTGACCCGAATTCCGGGGTTCTGAGTTTCGAAATAACTTGTGCTATGGGCTGAATTCAACAGCACCTGCCCGAACTTCCTGTGCCATCCGCTCCTTGACCCTCCCCGACCCATCTCGCATAATCAGCCTTGGATCATTTTCAAGCCAAGGCAGGAGGTGTCGTGCGGGAAATCCACAAAGTTGCAGTGCTTGGTGCGGGGACCATGGGTGCCCGTATTGCTGCCCATCTTGCCAACGCCTCGGTACCTTGCGTGCTTCTCGACATCGTGCCCGAAGGCACCGGGCCCGAGGACCCGATTGCGCGCAACCGGATCGCCCAGGCGGGTCTCGACGCCGCGCTCAAGTCGCGTCCGCCGGCGTTCTTTGTTCCGGAGGCCGCCCGCCTCATCACCATTGGAAATTTCGAAGATCATCTGGGGCTGATTGGCGACTGCGACTGGATTATGGAAGCCGTCACGGAGAACCGCGAGATCAAGCGGGCGCTCTATCGGAAGGTCCTTCAGCATCGCAAGCCGGGAACCATCTTCAGCTCTAACACCTCCGGCATCTCGATCGGAAGCCTCGCCGAAGGCATGCCGGAAGAATTCCGCCGCAATTTCCTGGGCACGCACTTCTTCAATCCGCCGCGCTACATGAGGCTGCTGGAGCTGATTCCGACGCCCGACACGCACCCTGAAGTCATCCAGAAGATCGCCGACTTTGGCGAGCGCGTGCTGGGCAAAGGAACCGTGATCGCACACGACACACCGAACTTTATCGCCAACCGCATCGGAACGTTCTTTACCAACGCCGTGCTTCGCCGCATGGTGGAGGATGGCTACAGCATCGAAGAGATTGATCTGCTTACCGGGCCGGTGATGGGTCTGCCGAAATCCGCCACGTTTCGGACCATTGACATCGTCGGGCTGGACGTGATGGTCCACGTCGTAGAGAACCTGGCCGAAGCGCTTCCTGATGACGAGCGGCGCGACCTTTTTGCCCTGCCGGACTTTGTGAAAGAGATGCACTCGCGCCGCTTGCTGGGCGATAAGACCGGCGGCGGCTTCTATAAGAAAATCAAGGCGGGCGACGGTTCAAGCGAAATCCTTACCATCGACCTGAAAACGTTTGAATACCGCGAGCGGCAGAAGGCGTGGTTCCCCTCCGTCGACATGGCCCGCAACATCGAGGACACGGGCAAGCGCGTGGCCGCGCTTTTCGACTCACCGGACCGTGTGGGCGATTTCTACCGCAAACTGCTCGGCGACTGTTTCCATTACGCCGCAATGCGCATTCCGGAAATTTCCGACGATCTCATTTCCGTTGATAACGCCATGAAGTGGGGATTCAACTGGGAGTTGGGCCCCTTCGAACTCTGGGACGCGGTGGGCGTCGAAAAGGTCCTTGTGCAATGGAAACAGGATAATCGTCCAATACCGCCGCTGGTTGAGGCGCTGGTCGGTTCCGGGGTAAAGACCTTTTACACATCGAGCCAGGGTGTGAAGCAAGTCTTCGATCTTGCATCGAGGCAATATAAGACCGTCGAAACTCCGCCGGGCGTTCTGCTGCTCGCATCGCTCAAGGACCGGAAAAAAGAAATCAAACGCAACGCCGGCGCAAGCCTCATCGACCTCGGTGACGGAGTGGCATGCCTTGAATTTCACTCCAAGATGAACACCATCGGCCCTGACACGATTGAAATGGTGCACTCCGCACTCAAGGTCCTGAGCGACGGCTTCGAGGCGCTCGTGATCGGCAGCCAGGGCGCGAATTTCTCGGCCGGCGCCAACCTGATGCTGCTTCTGATGGCGATCCAGGAAGAAGAGTGGGATGAAGTTGACAGAATGATTCGGGCTTTTCAGGACGCCAACATGGCGCTGAAGTACGCTCCCAAACCGGCAGTGGCCGCGCCTTACGGCCTGACGCTCGGCGGCGGAGTCGAAGTGTCGCTCCACTGCGCGCGCATTCGGGCAGCGGCGGAAACCTATATGGGGCTGGTCGAAACCGGCGTGGGGCTGATTCCGGCAGGCGGCGGGACAAAAGAGATGCTGGTCCGCGCCATGGATGCCGTACCAGCCGACGATCAGGCTGATCCGTTCACATATGTCAAGGAAGTGTTTCTCAACATCGGCATGGCCAAAGTTTCCGGCAGCGCAGAAGAAGCGCGCAGGCTCAGATACCTTTCCGAGCGCGATTCCATCAGCATGAACCGCGACCGCCAGATCGCCGACGCCAAACAGCTTGCCCTCGATGTGGCAAGGCTGGGGTACCGGCCCGGCCTGCCGCGCACCGATATTCGCGTGCTGGGGCAGGAAGCATTTTCGAGAATGAAGCTGGGGCTGCATTTGATGCGGCGTGCTGAACGCCTCTCGGATTACGACGTGGTGATCGGCACGCACATCGCGCGGGTGCTTTCGGGCGGAGAGTTTACTTCGCCGCAGACGGTCTCTGAGCAATACCTGCTTGATCTCGAGCGCGAAGCCTTCCTCAGCCTGTGCGGCCAGAAAAAAACCCAGGAACGCATCCAGCATATGCTGAAGAAAGGCAAGCCGTTGAGGAATTAATGTTCCCTCGCGGGAGGATGGCAATGAAAGAGGCCTTCATCGTATCTATCGTTCGCACAGCCACAGGCAAAGCACCGCGCGGCTCGCTGCGCAACACGCGGCCGGATGATATGGCCGCGGCGGTGATCAGCGAAGCATTACGACGCGTTCCCGGCCTCGATGCCGCCGAAGTCGAAGATGTCATCATGGGCTGCGCCATGCCGGAAGCGCAGCAAGGCAACAATGTGGCGCGGATTGCATCGCTGCGCGCCGGGCTGCCCGTCACCTGCTCGGCGATGACGATCAACCGCTTCTGCTCTTCGGGCCTTCAGGCGATTGCGCTGGCCGCCGAGCGCATCCTGGCCGGCTTTGGAGATGTCATCATCGCCGGCGGCACGGAAAGCATGAGC
Source organism: Terriglobia bacterium (assembly GCA_035652895.1). Lineage (GTDB taxonomy): Bacteria > Acidobacteriota > Terriglobia > UBA7540 > UBA7540 > SCRD01. Next base: position 10,915 of record DASRCX010000043.1, on the reverse strand, counting down.
CTGGTACCGATGGGCGGATTCCATTTCTCGCCCAATCCCTATCTCGTGGACCATTACCCGGATGCCTACCTCAGCATGGGCCTCACCGCGGAAAACCTGGCGCGGAAATATCAGATTACTCGCGACGAACAGGACGCCTTCGCCCTGCGCAGCCATCAGCGTGCCATTGCTGCCATCGACGCGGGAAAATTCAAGGAAGAAATTGCGCCGCTTGAAGTGGTCGAAACGTCGATGAACGGCAACGGCAAGCCGCAGACGCGCAAATTTATTTTTGATACGGATGAAGGTCCGCGCCGCGACACTTCCGCCGAAGCGCTGGCGAAGCTCAAGCCGGTCTTCCACGCGAACGGCACGGTGACCGCGGGAAACGCCTCGCAGACAAGCGACGGTGCGGCGGCGGCCGTGGTGATGTCGGCAGAAAGGGCAAAGTCGCTCGGCGTCGAACCGCTCGCCCGATTTGTCAGCTACGCCACGGCAGGAACGCTGCCCGAAGAGATGGGCCTCGGGCCGGTCTTCGCCATTCCAAAAGCCCTGAAATTCGCGGGCCTGAAACTTCAGGACATCGAACTCATCGAACTTAACGAGGCGTTTGCCGTGCAGGCGCTGGCAGTGATCCAGCAGGCCGGGCTTGATCCGGAAATCACCAACGTAAACGGCGGTGCTATCGCGCTGGGGCATCCGCTCGGCTGCACCGGTGCCAAGCTCACAGCTACGCTGCTCGGCGAGATGAAGCGCCGCAAAGCGCGCTACGGCATGGCGACCATGTGCATCGGCGGAGGCATGGGCGCGGCCGGTATATTTGAAAACCTCCATTGAGTGATAACGGCCGCCTTCGAACGGCGAAATCCTGCAGACAGAACAGGGAGGCTTGAAGCAATGAGAGGATACGTAACACCGGGCAGGTCTGGTCTGCGCGTGAGTCCGTTGAGCCTGGAGGCAATGATTTTTGGGAACTCATGGGTTCGGCAGCGAGGAAGTCTGATTTTGGACTGAACAAACAGCGCGAGACAATTTTGCAGGCGGCCTGAGGCGCATTTGACCAGCATAAGACGAGGCTTACATGAAAATCAGCGGGACAACACAAAAGATCAAAGGTGGAGGCTTTCTGATCAATCAGCCCAGCCCGGAAGAAATCTTTACGCCGGAAGACATGACGGACCAGCATCGCCTGATCGCGCAGACGGCCGAAGAGTTCATGCAGAAGGAAATTGTTCCGCGCGTGCGCGAGATCGAAGAGAAAGACATTCAATTACTGCGAGAACTTCTTCGCAAGGCCGCGGAGATCGGTCTTCCCGCTACCGACATCCCGCAGAAATACGGCGGCCTTGAACTCGACAAGATTTCTTCCATCATCGTGGCTGAAAAGACCGCGCGCAACGGATCGTGGACGGCCACAATTGGGGCGCAGGCAGGCATCGGAGTTCTCCCCATCGCCTATTTCGGCACGGAGGCCCAAAGAGAAAAATACGTGCCCAGGCTTGCGAGTGCCGAATGGGTGGGTGCTTACGCGCTGAGTGAAGCCGGCTCCGCATCGGATGCGCTCAATTGCAAAACGCGCGCGACGCTCAGCGCGGACGGAAAGCATTACATCCTGAACGGCACGAAGATGTGGATCACGAACGGCGGGTTTGCTGACGTGTTCATTGTCTTCGCAAAAGTGGACGGAGAAAAATTCACGGCGTTCATTGTGGAGCGCGGGTTCCCGGGTGTCTCGCCGGGCGCGGAAGAACACAAGATGGGCATTCGCGGCTCGTCCACAACGCCGGTGAATTTTGAGAATGTTCCCGTGCCCGTTGGGAACGTGCTCGGTGAAGTGGGCAAAGGCCACCTTATTGCCTTCAACATTCTCAACGTCGGCCGGTTGAAACTGGGTGCGGGCTGTGTGGGCGCCGCGAAATTCCTGATCGCGGAGTCGGTCGGTTGGGCGAAGCAGCGCGAAGCCTTTGGGAAAAAGATCGCGGATTTCGGCCTGATCAAGGAAAAGCTGGGAGAAATGGTTGCGCTCACCTTTGCTGCGGAAAGTCTTTCATATCGCACTGGCGGACTGATTGACCAGATGCTCGAAGGCGTCGATTTGGGGTCATCCGACGCAGCCGGACAGATCCTTGCCGCTCTGCGAGAATACGCTGTCGAATGTTCAATCCTGAAAGTTGTGGGGACCGAAACGCTCGATTGGATTGTCGATGAGGCCGTGCAGATTTTCGGCGGATACGGGTTTTCCAGCGAATATGAAGTCGAGCGGGCTTATCGCGACCAGCGCGTGAACCGGATTTTTGAAGGAACGAACGAAATTAACCGGCTGCTCATTACCGATATGCTGCTGAAGCGTTCGATGAAAGGCGAACTGGCGCTGATTCCCGCTGCCCAGAAAATTCTGGACGAGATTCTCAGCACGTCTTCTGACGCCTCGCACGGCGATGACGCCCCGTTGACCGACGTGGCTGCACTTCTGGAAGGGGCCAAGAAAGCGGCATTGCTGCTCGCGGGAAGCGCCGTACAGAAATACATGAATGCGCTCGCGGAAGAGCAGGAAGTCGTGGCGGCAATCAGCAATCTGGTGATGGAAATTTATGCGATGGAAAGCGCCCTTTTGCGGACGCGAAAGAAGATCCTGCGGAGTTCAGTTGACGGCTGCCGTGCCGAGGCTGACTCTACACGCATCTTTGCCTATGAAGCCGCCGACCGCATTGAGACTGAGGCGAAACGCGCGCTGGCCAGGATCGCCGAAGGCGATACTCTGCGGACGCTGCTTGCCGTCCTTCGGCGTTTTCTGCGACGCACGCCACCGGATGTGATCGGGTTGAAGCGGCGAGTAGCAGACCGCGCGATCGAGTTGGGCCGCTACCCTTTCATGTAGTGTCGCGCCGTCGCATCGCGCCGCGAAGTCTCGCCTGGCTCCGTCGCCTCACTTCATCACGAGAGATCCTTCAAGGCCCTGACCGCCCCGACCAGATCAGAAACTGCCAGAACAAGATCGGCCTTCCTGCCGCCTTTAGCGACCGTGGCGTAGGCGTAGTCAACATTGATATTTGCTTTCGCCAGGCGCTCGCCGACGTCCGCAAGGGCGCCGGGCTTATCCGGCAGGGTGATCCTGAGAACGTGCTCTTCCGTCACGCGCAGGTCAAGATCACGAAGAGCTTTCCTGGCTTTGGTTGGGTTTGTCACGAGCATGCGGATAGGACTTTCTCCGCCCGTGCCGTAGGCCGTAAAGGCGGTGATGTTGACCCTTGCTTTGGCCAGCGCACGGGCCACGCGGGCGATCTGTCCCGGCGCACTTTCAACCCAGACGGAAATTTGCTTTGCCTTGTTCATCATGGTGTCCTTTCCGTGGCATCCTGATGTGGTTGAGAATACGCCGAACCAAGGCGCGTGTAAACGCCAACCTGCGCGGGCACATTGCTGACGATCCTATGAGCAGTTCACATTTTGGGGGTGTGCCCGATCGCCGGGTTTCCAGATGAATTGATTCGCACACGAACTCGGTATAAGGTGTCTCTCACAGCACGAGGAGGGTATCTTGAAGCCGGTCGAAGATGTTCGAGTGGTTGTGGTGGGAAGCAACAATTTTGATATGGTCGTTAATGCTGACAGACTCCCTCGCGAGGGAGAAAACCTGCTGGCGACCAACCTGAAGTTTTTCCCGGGTGGCAAGGGCGCAAACCAGGCCGTGGCTGTGGCGCGGCTGGGAGCAAAGGCCACATTTATCGGTGCCGTTGGCAAAGACATTATTGGCGACTTCCTCGTCGGCCATCTCGAAGCCAGCGGCATTGACACTCGCTGGGTGCGGCGGGACCCGACCCGTTCGACGGGGTGTGCCTTCATTGCGATTTACCCGAACGGGAACAATTCGATTATTGTGGACCCGGCTGCCAACTATACGCTCACTCCTGCCGACATCGAGCGCGCACAGGAGTCAATCGAAGAGGCCGATGCCGTCCTCACCGTGCTCGAAATCCCCATTGAAACCGTGGAAGCCGTCCTGCGCGCAGGCCGCAAGGCGGGAAAACTGACCGTGCTTGATGCGGGCCCGCCCCGGAAGTGTTCGCCGGAAATCCTGAAGCTTGCCGACATCGTTTCCCCCAACGAAACTGAACTCGAAGCGCTCAGCAAGGAAAAGGTAAGCGGCCGCGAGTCTGTGAAGACGGCTGCTTCAAAGCTGCTCGATATGGGCGTGGAAACGGTCGTGGTCAAAATGGGCAGCGACGGGTCCATGCTGGTCACGCGCAAGGGAGCCACCCACTTTCCGGCGTCCAAGGTCAAAGCGGTTGATCCCACGGCGGCGGGCGACGCATTTACAGCTGCGCTGACGGTGAGGCTTGCTATGGGTGAGAAGATCGAAGACGCCATCCGCTACGCGAACCTTGCCGGCGCACTGGCCGTGACAAAGCTTGGAGCGTTGCCTTCGCTGCCCACTCGCGAAGAAGTGGAAGCCTTTGCAGCCGGAGCAAAGTTTGCGCCGGATCAAGGCTGATCCGACACGGACCTGAATCCTTTTTTGAGGATGACATTCCCCAGGAACCCATGGTTCTGACCGTCTCGATCAGCGACGAACACGCTGACCCGGAAAGCGTTGGCGGGAACCGTCAGCGTCTTGTCCAGCCGGAAGACCTCTCGGGGATCGACGTCCTGCAGTTTCTGATGGCCGAGGTCTTCGCCCATTGCGCTGTAGAACGCTGCTTCCGCTGATCCCGGGACAAACACGCCGAAAACTCCCTTTAAGGTGACCTGATTGCCGGAAACCTCTCCCGAAAGCGGCCGGCTGATCGCGCCCGCCCACACGGCCTTGACCACGGGATTCGGCAGGCGTGTCGGCGCCCAATGCACCGTGAACTCATACTGCTCGCCCGGATCAAGCGTAGCGTATGGGCTGATCACTTCGGTTTCGAGGAAATAGGGAGTTTGTTTGGGATCATCGGGAAGGGCCTGGAAGAACGGCCCGCGTCAGATCGTACCCGGGCCGTCGTTCCACGATTCGACCGATGCGTTATCGGGATACTCCTGGCCAGGAAAGTACTTGAAGGTTTCCACCAAGCAGGTGTCCTTCTGCCCGTTGACCACCGCGTACCAGCCGGCATCGGAATCCGCGGCCACTTTGCCGACCCGGTAATCATAATGGACGCGCAGCATGCGGCCTTCATCAACGGTTTGATAGCTGGGATTGAGAGCGTCGCCGTAAGGGTGGTAATAGCCCTTGGGGAACATGCTGCGGGGATTCAAAGGGATGTACACGTAAAGCTCGGGATTCGGTTTCGACGGATCGTGCGCGTCCGCGGCGTCATTCTGAATCAAATGCCAGATACCCCAGCGGACCTGCCGCCTGCTGATGTTGCGCATCACCTGGTCCACCTGGACGCGCGTCGTTCCCGCATAAACGTGGTAGGTCCGCGTGAACTGAACACCTGTCCGCTGATCGGGAGGGCTGGTGACGCGGACGGCAACTTCTTCAGGGGTGTTCTTCACGATCTCGGACTTGAACGGACTGCCATCGAGGATATAGTAGGGGATGCTTGGCCATTCGTCGTCATTCATCCAGCCTTCCGGCGCCGGCCAGACCTTGTCGCCACCGTAATTGGCCCAGCCTGCTTTGAGATTGTTCTGGCTTTCCGGCAGGACCTTTCCGGCAAGCTGCTTGTTCACGAAGAAGTAAGTCTGGCCGCCGAGTTCCAGTTGGATGGCGCGGCCGCCGATTTCGGGCGTGACATAGAGGGTCACAATCCCGTTGGTCAGGCGGTAAGCTTTCCACCCTTCGTACTCGGTCGATTCGATTTTGGCTTCGTAAGAAAGTGCGGGTGACGCCATAACGGACCTCGCAGTGAATGGCAGAAATAGTGAGCGGGCTAAGCCGGAGATGTATGGACTTTTTGAATGAATGCACAGGCTGAGCCCCGAAAGCAGGAAAAAGGAAGCCAGGATTCTTACGGATCGGGGCGATCTAATCATAGAATTCCTTTGCACCTTGAAGATTCAAGACTGAGGCCGGTACCGCATCGCTCAACGCTCCGCCGACGATTCAGAAGCAAGTGCTGACAACCGGTGCGACAGTTCGCGCACGGCGGGATAAAGGTGGCGGTAAATGTCGTACTGATGATCGTAGATGGCGCTGCGGCTGGCCCGCGGGTAGAGGCATTCGGTCACCTGGATGGCCTCGCGCGCCGATTCCTCGACCGATGAATACACCTTCGCACCCACGCCTGCAAGAAGTGCCGCGCCGAATGCCGATCCTTCGGAGGTTTTGAGCGTCACCACTTCCTTGCCGTAAACGTCCGCCTGAATCTGCCGCCAGGTAAAACTGCGCGAGCCGCCGCCCGAAACACGGATTTGTTCTACAGGGATCGCAAGCTCCTTGAAGATTTCGAGCGAGTCGCGCAGGCTGAACGCTACCCCTTCCAGAATCGACCGCACCAGATGACCGCGCGTGTGCGCCGCTGTCAGTCCGAACCACATTCCGCGGGCTTCCGGATCGAGATGCGGAGTACGCTCACCCATCAGGTAAGGCAGGAAGAGCAGGCCGTCGGAGCCGGGAGGGACCCGCTCAGCCTCCCTGATGAGCAGGTCGTAAACGTCGGTCCCCGTCTGGCTGGCATACAGGTTTTCCGCTGTGCCCAGGTGGTCCCGGTACCATCGCAGCGAAAGCCCTGCGCCCTGAGTTACGCCCATCACGTGCCATTTTCCGGGGACCGCATGACAGAACGTGTGGATGCGCCCGCCTGGATCGAGCTTGGGCGCGCCGGTGTAAGCAAACATCACGCCCGAACTGCCGAGCGTGCTGGAAGTGAGGCCTGGCAGCACAATGCCGTTGCCAACGGCGCTGGCGGCTTGGTCGCCAGCGCCGCCAACCACAGGGGTTCCCGCAACCAGCCCGGTGAGCAATGCGGCTTCGCGCGTGATTGTCCCCGTAATTTTCGGCGATTCGTAAACCTTTGGCAAAAGCTCGGGATCGATGTTAAGCGCCGAAAGCATCTCCTGCGACCAGCGGCGGTTCGAGACATCGAACAGCAGCGTGCCAGAGGCGTCGGAAACCTCCGTGGCGAATTCTCCCGTCAGGCGGTAGCGGACGAAATCTTTGGGAAGGAGGAAGTGCGCCGCCCGTTCGTAAATCGCAGGTTCATTGTCGCGTATCCAGAGCAGCTTGGGCGCCGAGAATCCTGTGAGAGCAGGATTGGAGACCAACTGAATCAGCCGCTCAGGACCAACCTGCGCTGTAATCCAATCGCATTGGGGCTGACTGCGCTGGTCGCACCAGATCAGCGAGGGGCGCAGTACGGTGTTGGCGCGATCCAGCAGGACCACTCCGTGCATCTGCCCTGAAAGGCCGACGGCCTTGATGTCAGACCCCTTCAGCCCGGCATTGGCCAGCGCGCCCTGCACCGCGACAGTCGTTGCCTGCCACCAGTCTTCAGGGTCCTGTTCGGCCCAGCCGGGCTTCGGCATCCGCATGGGTTTGTGATCGCCGGTGGCGGCCCCGACGATCGTGCCGTCCGGGCGGGCGATCACCGCCCGTGTCCCCGTCGTGCCAACATCAATTCCCATCAGGTAGGACATAGGATTTAGGCGTCAGCCTTCAATGATTCAGCGTTCGGCAATCAGAATTCCTCTTCCCACAGAAGCAGCTTAAAGCCATAAAGCGAGAGTACGAATTTTCTGCCCCAATCTTGATTGTGACTGTTTACTTCTGACTTCCAGTTTCTATGCCGTGACCTTTTCCCACTTCCCCGACTTTGCCGACCGCTCAATGGCGTCCATAACGGCCTGGTTCTTCACGCCGTCTTCGAAATTCGGCGAGGGCATGGTGTCCTTTTCGAGCGCCACGAGAAAGTCGTGAATCGCGTGAACAAACGTATGTTCGTAACCGATGATGTGCCCGGGAGGCCACCACGCGCCGACATAGGGATGTACAGATTCGGTCACGCCAATAGTTTTGTAACCCTGGTCGGCCTGCTTCTCCGTGCCATCGTAGAATTCAAGCTCATTCATCCGCTCCAGATTAAACGCCAGGCTTCCCTTGCTGCCATAAATCTGGAAGGTGTTGTAGTTCCTGCGGCCGCCGCAAAACCGCGAGGATTCAAATACGCCGACGCTCTGGTTCCGGAAGCGGGCCAGGAAGTTCGTGTCATCATCCACGGTGACCTTGCCTTTCCCTTTGCTGCCTTTGGCTCCCCAGGTGGCGGCGCCGGTTGCCGAGGGAAGCGGGCGCTCCTTGATGAAGGTTGTCATCTGCGCAGTCACCGTCGTGAACTCGCCATTGAGGAAGCGGGCGAAATCGATGGCGTGCGAGCCGATGTCACCCAGCGCGCCGCTTCCCGCCAGTTTCTTTTCCAGCCGCCAGACGAGCGGAAAATTCGGGTCCATGATCCAGTCCTGAAGATACGCGCCGTGGTAGTGGTAAACGTCACCAAGGCGTCCATCTTCGATCATCTTCTTCGCGAGCGCAACCGCTGGAATCTTGCGGTAGTTGTGCATGATCATGTGCTTGACGCCGGCGCGCTGCACGGCCTGGAGCATTTTCTTTGCGTCGGGCAGCGTGTTGGCCAATGGCTTCTCACAGATAACGTGCTTGCCCGCCTGAGCCGCGGCAATCGCCATGGGTGCGTGCAGATTGCCCGGACTTGACACATCCACGACGTCAATGTCCTTCCGCTCGATGACGCGGCGCCAGTCGGTTTCCGTTTCCTCCCAGCCAAACTGCCGCGCCGCTGCTTCCAGGCCGGCACGGTCGCGCCCGCAAATCACCTTCAGCCGCGGCGTGAACTTGCCGGGGAAGAAATGGCTCACCTGGCGATAGGCGTTCGAGTGCGCCTTGCCCATGAATTTATATCCGATCAGGGCGATGTTGATTTCAGGCATCAGAACTCCTTACGAGAGTGATGAGTGACGGGCGACAAGTAGTGATATGTGAAAAGTGGCAATCGACAAGTTGAACCGCAGGCATCATGTTCGTCATTTTGCTTCATTCAAGAGTTGAGTCAGACTCCATTGTTCAGAGGTCACTCGACGTCGGGTTTCATCATGCCCACCACATCCCCGCCAGCTTCTCCTTAATGATGATTCCGTTCAGGAACGTAGCGGCTTTGGTCAGACCCTCTTCGACGGACATCAGGCTGTCTTCATGCTCGATCGAGAGCACGTCGTTGTAGCCGATCATCTGAAGCGTTGAGACGAAGTCCGTCCAGAAATCAGCCCCGTGGCCGTAACCGACGGTGCGGAAAAGCCAGGAGCGGTTTTTCTCATCGGAGTAGGGTTTGGTATCGAGAACGCCGTTCACTTTGTAATTGACGTCGTAGAGCCGCGTGTCCTTGGCGTGGACGTGAAACACCGCTTCTCCCAGCTTGCGAATCGCGGCGCAGGGATCAATGCCCTGCCAGAACATGTGGCTGGGGTCAAAATTGCAGCCAATCGCCGGCCCCGCCTCTGCGCGCAGCCGCAGCAGGCTTTCAGGCGAATAGGCTACAAAGCCGGGATGCATTTCGATGGCGATGCGGACGCCGTGGTCTTCGGCGAATTTAGCGCGCTTTTTCCAATAGGGAATCACCTTCTTTTCCCACTGCCATTTCAGGATTTCGAGATAGTCCGGAGGCCACGCGCAAGTGACCCAGTTGGGATTTTTGGAATCGTCGGAATCGCCCGGGCAGCCTGAAAAATCAATCACGCGAGTCACGCCCAGTTTTTCAGCCAGCAGGATGGTCTTGCGGCTGACTTCCGCACACGTGTCGGCGAACTTCTTGTTCGGGTGCAGCGGATTTCCGTGGCAACTGAGGGCGCTGATTGAGACGCCCTGGTCATCAAGCCGCTGCTTGAATTCCTTGATCTTGGCAGGAGAACTGAGGATGTCCAGCTTCAGGTGCGCGTCACCGGGGTAGTTGCCCGTGCCAAGTTCGATGGTGGAAATCCCGAGTGGCTTGATCTTGTCAATGACTTCCTGAAGACTCAGGTTGGAAAACAGGACGGTGAAAAGACCAACTTTCATGGGCGCTCTCCGTTTGCGGGCTGCAGCCTCCGGCGAATAACCCTGCATCACCGGACGGGCCAGGCCCAGGTTGGGATTAGTTTCCAGTTAAAGAAGGAATAAATCTATCGGCCAGAAGGGCGCGCGTCAACTGGAAAATCGAGTTTGGGCATCTTGAATCGAGCCGGATTTTAGGGGATAATAAATGTGGCAGAGAAAACATGTGATTTCTGGCACGTTCCCCTCTTGACACTTCATGGGTGATTCAGTAAACTAAGAAATTGCTCTGACAGAGGAATGTGCTTCAGAGTGAACGGTGACGCAAGTCACCTTGACACCCGTTAACGGGTGGCCGGATTGCTGTCCGGTAAAACAGCTCTTTGACAATTGAGTTGAGCAAGCCACGTCAATGCACGAGGTCTTTCGAGACCGCGTGCGAGCCGAGCGAGCAGTTCCATTTCCTTCTGGGACATGGAACAATTTCTTCCTCTGTTATGCAGAGGGGGAAGCTCCAAAACTTTTGCGTTTGGGAGACTGTCAGCTCTTCCAGACGCGAGCCGATTCCAAACGAGAGTTTGATCCTGGCTCAGAATCAACGCTGGCGGCGTGCCTAACACATGCAAGTCGAACGAGAAAGCGGGGGCAACCCCGTGAGTAAAGTGGCGAACGGGTGAGTAACACGTAGCTAACCTACCCTCGAGTGGGGAATAACCCGGGGAAACCTGAGCTAATACCGCATAACATCCTGGCGACACATGTCACCGGGATCAAAGGCCCGCAAGGGTCGCTTGAGGAGGGGGCTGCGGCCGATTAGCTAGTTGGTGGGGTAACGGCCCACCAAGGCGATGATCGGTAGCCGGCCTGAGAGGGCGCACGGCCACACTGGCACTGAAACACGGGCCAGACTCCTACGGGAGGCAGCAGTGGGGAATTTTGCACAATGCCCGAAAGGGTGATGCAGCAACGCCGCGT
>DASRCX010000042.1:0-16162 GCA_035652895.1 Terriglobia bacterium | reverse complement strand
CCCGAAACCGGCGGCTCAGAAGGGCCGCCTTGCCGCTAACCTCAGTCGCCCTACGGGCTCCTTCGGCTAGCGGCAAAGAAAAACCAAAACCGGACAGATTATGTGCTATAAAAACCGGACATCTTCACGTGCTAACGACAGTTGGCCATTGCGCATTAGCGTCAAAATGATCAGAATAGGGCCGCAGGTTGAAAGTAAAGAACCTTGCCGTGGGCGCATTACACTGCCGCAAGGCAAGCGTGCTTCGACAGGAGCCTTCCGTGCTCGACATGGAAAACGTTTTCTTCCAAGGCGGCCGCCTTCGGCCATTCATCCGGTTTCTCATTTCCGCGGTGGGAATCCTGGCATGCTTCATGGTGATCAGCTTTCTTGCTGTGGCGATGCGATTGCGCATCCCCTGGCTGCCCGGTCAGTTATCGCTGATGCTGCGGTACAACCTGCCGTTATTACTGGCCCTGCTGGGACTCTATGCGCTCCTGACCCACCTGTTCGATCGTCGCCCGCTGGGCTCGGTCGGAGTCGCATTTCACCCCCGGTGGAGGAACGAACTTGCAATCGGCCTGGCCGCCGGCGCAGTCATGATTCTGGCCGTCGGAAGCGCGGAGGGATTGCTGGGATTTGCCCGGTTCTCTCTGTCAAACTCATCCGCAGGAAGAACGGCGGTTGCCGAAGTTTTCCTGTTTGTTCTGCTTTTAGTCTCAGCCGCCGATGAAGAACTGATCTTCCGCGGCTATCCATTCCAGCGACTGGTGGATTCCGTTGGCCCGGTCATCAGCGTGATCGCGGTATCGATCCTGTTTGGCGCCGTCCACCTGTGGAACCCGTTTCACACGTGGATATCGACACTGAATACCGCCGTTGTTGGGGTGCTCCTGGCTGTATGCTATCTGCGAACGCGGGCGCTTTGGCTGCCATTCGGCATCCACTTCGCCTGGAACTTTGTTCAGGGATGCGTTCTGGGGCTTCCCGTCAGTGGTTTGACTTTGCCGTATCCAATCCTGAGTGCCAGAGTCAGCGGGCCCGTTTGGCTTACCGGTGGCGCTTATGGCCCGGAAGGTAGTATCCTAACGCTAGGGGTACTTGCGGCGGGAACGATTTACTTTATTGTTTCCGGGCGCATCTCTATGACGGCGGAAATGCGGAAGCTGGCGCTCGGTCCGGGAGACGAAGAAGAGCTGGTAAAGCCGCTCTTCAGCGGTGAGACGTTCCCCGCCGACAAGACTTAGGTGAGGCGCATTCAAAAAGGCGCCGAAGCGTGGGTAAGGCCATGAGTAACGCTCGATGCCTCCGCCATTTGCAATCTCCTCCAGGTTCCCTGAAAAACGTTAAACCAAAATCCTGCGAACGCACGCGCCGAACCGAACTCGCAGGCAGCCGGTGCGCTCTGCTCGTGTGTGTGGCAGTTTTGTTGATCGGGCCGGCTTTCTCATTCGCTAAAGAACAGAGTCTCAGCCAGGTTGACCGAATCCTGTTGATACGCGGCCTGGATCGCGAGGTGGCCGTGGCAAAAGTGGTCCTGCCGCGCGGCAAACACGGCCTCTTTATCAACGACAAGGGGCAAATCGACGAGGAACGGGCCAAGAAGGAACTTGAGACCAATGGGCCGGCAATCCAGCCGGGAATACCCGTCGAAATCACCAGGATCCAGTTCAAAGATCATGCGGTCGTCTTTGAAATCAATAATGGCGGGAAAAACCGCAAGAAATGGTACCAGCACATTGAAATCGGCATGGGCGGGATGATGCAGCCCCTCGATCAGAACCAGCAGCAGAACCCCATCGCTTACGGCTCCTCGATCACTCTGACTTTTCCCGGCAAGAAAGTGCCGAACCTGAGTGTGGATCAGGCCAAGCAACTGTTAAGCGTGGCGCTCGATTTTCATCGCAAGTTGCCCACGGAACTCTACTCGCCGAAAGTGCCGGAAAAATTCAAGGAAGCTATCAAGAATCACCAGGTGCTGGTCGGAATGGATCGGAACGCCGTGCTTTCCGCCAAGGGCGCGCCTTTCCGCAAGGTACGGGAGACCCAACCCAACGGCGAGGAGACCGAGGATTGGCTTTATGGGCTCCCGCCACACGTCCTCTTTGTAACCTTCAGCGGCGATACGGTCATCAAAGTCCAGCAGTATTAGCGGTTATTCTACTGGAAGGATTCCGCCAGGGGGCGCGGTTCTTCGCGCGATTGCTATTGTTGCAGTTTGAGGACTTCTCGTAGCAGCTATCCCCCATTTTTCGCGGGCATTCTCGGAAGAGCATCCGAATTTCGACTCGGCTAACGATGTGCCTACAGCCGAGCGAGGTCTGCTGGCTTGCGCCTGAGCCTGCAGAGCCTTCAACAGGCGCAAGAATCGGATTGCCCTCTCGCCGCCTCCTCTTCATGATGGATTTGAGGAGAGTGAAACGATGCAAACGAAGCCTGACGATTATTCCCGAATCGAAAAGGCGATTCATTACCTGGATAGACGTTTTCCCGAGCAGCCGGACCTGGCGGAAGTGGCGAAAAGCGTCAACCTCAGCCTGTACCATTTTCAACGGCTCTTCAAGCGTTGGGCGGGCATCAGCCCCAAGCGGTTTCTGCAATTCCTGATGCTGGATTACGCGAAGCGCGCCCTCGAACGGTCCGGGAACGTTCTCGACGCAGCCTATGCGGCCGGTCTCTCAAGTCCCAGCCGCCTGCATGACCTGTTTGTCAGCGTGGAGGCCGTTACGCCGGGAGAATTCAAGAGACGAGGCGCGGGTCTGCGCATCCGGTATGGGTTCCATGCGAGCCCATTTGGCGAATGCCTGCTGGCCACGACTGATCGTGGAATCTGCGCGATGTACTTCGTTACAAACGGACGCAAAGCAGTCTTGAATGAAGTGCGTCAGCGCTGGCCGGGAGCCGACTTTGTGCTGGATCCGGATTCGACCAGCCGCTACCTCAATCGAATCTTTCCCCGGAACAACCATCGGGGAAAGCTGCCGATTGATCTGCGCGGCACAAACTTCCAGGTCAAGGTGTGGCAGGCACTGCTGGAAATTCCTCCGGGTGCTGTGGTCCCTTATGAGGACCTGGCTGCTCGAGTGGGCAATCCAAAAGCGACGCGCGCCGTGGGGACCGCCGTCGGGCAGAATCCCATTGCATTCATCATTCCCTGCCATCGGGTGATTCGCAAAGTCGGCGCAATCGGCAACTATCATGGTGGTGTCGAGCGCAAGCGCGCCATCTTGGCCTGGGAAGCCGCGAGGACTCACGCGGACGAGCCATGAAATTGTGGCGACTCTCAGGTTAGGTCCGGGAAAAACGCCCGTCGGCCGTGATCTATTGCCCGAGGGCCACTCTCAGGCGAGCGCTGGCGGGAAAGTTCGTGTACGAGCCAATGCCTGCAGTGCCAACGATGATCAGGAGTGCAATGCGGGGACTCCTCGATCTCAACTTTGCGTCGTGCCGTCTGACGTTGCAACAGCTCACTGCTTAAACTGATCTTTTCATGGGGGCAAAGCGCGCGAAACTACAGGTTCCTCCCTCATCGTTGTTCCGCGTTCAGCGTCTTTCCCTGCGGTGCAGGATTACAGGACAGGAACACCAATATCAGGATAAAGAGCATCACCTTCAATCGTTAAGCGCTTAAATCTGCTGTCGCGAGAAACTTCGGCGGCTTGCGGAATTTTGTGGCCTGCTCGAAGGCGTATGCGAGTTTGATCAAAGTCGGTTCGCTCCACGCGCGCCCGAAGAACGAGATGCCGACGGGAAGCCCGAAAACAAATCCGGCAGGCACGGTTATGCTGGGATAGCCAGCCACGGCCGCGGGAGTGGAACTGCCGCCCGCGTCGTGGTCGCCGTTCACCAGGTCCGTCGTCCATGCCGGCGGTCCCGTAGGCGCTATAAGCGCATCCAGCCTGTACCTGTCCATCGTCGCGTCGATGCCCTTTTCGCGCGCGAGCGTGTGGCATTTTTCAAGCGCCTGTTGGTATTCCGTGCCGGTCAAAGGTCCTTTGGCCTCGGCTTTAAGAAAGATATCCTGCGCAAAATAGGGCATCTCTTCGCGGGCATGGCGTTCATTGAATTCGATAATCTCTTTCATCGAACGCACTGGAGCTTTGGAGCCAAGTGACGCCAGATAGGCGTTCATGTCTGCCTTGAAATCAAAGAGAAGCACCTCAAATTCCGGTTTGCCCAAATCCTCGGCGTTTTCAATTTCCGCAGGGTCCACAATCGTTGCTCCCTGGTCTTTCATCGCTGCTATGGCGGATTCCATCAACCGGTCAACAAACTCGTTAAAGCCGAAGAAATGGCGCACTACGCCGACGCGTGCACCGCGCAGCCCGCGCGCATCAAGGAATTTTGTGTAATCAGTAAAGGATTTGCTCCGGCTCGCCAGCGTCGCCGGGTCCTGCGGGTCAACGCCTGTGAGCGCGCCGAGCAACGCGGCCGCGTCGGCGACGGTCCTCGCCATGGGGCCTGCCGTGTCCTGATTGTGCGAGATCGGAATGATCCCCCTTCGACTCACCAATCCCACTGTTGGCTTGATTCCCACAATGCCGTTGGCCGATGAAGGGCAAACGATCGAGCCGTCAGTTTCCGTCCCCAACGCAGCAGGACACAGATTCGCAGAAACCGCAACGCCTGAGCCGGAACTTGATCCGCAGGGATTTCGGTCAAGCGCGTAAGGATTGCGCGCCTGTCCGCCTCGCCCACTCCAACCACTCGTGGAATGCGACGAGCGGAAATTCGCCCACTCGCTGAGATTGGCTTTCCCCAGAATGACGGCCCCCGCCTTCCGCAGTCGGGCCGCCACAAACGAGTCGTGGGGCGGGATCGATCCGGCCAGCGCCAGCGAACCGGCCGTGGTTGTAGTCCGGTCGGCCGTCCCAATATTGTCTTTCAACAGGACCGGAATGCCGTGCAGCGGGCCGCGTGGGCCTTTGGCTTTGCGCTCGCGATCCAGTTCGCGGGCAAGGGCCGGCGCGTCGGGGTTGACTTCGATTACCGAATGAAGCGAAGGGCCGCGGCGATCAAGTTCATCGATGCGCTCGAGGTATTTCTCGGTGATCGAAAGAGCGGTCAGCTTTCCTGAGCTCATCGCAGATTGAAGTTCGGCGATGGAAACTTCGTTCAGTTCAAACGCCCGAACTCCGGGCGCGACAGGCGCAGCGTCGGTGTCGCGGCCGGAATGCGCTACAGTGATTGAAGCTGTCCCCGCCGCAACGCCGAGCCGCAAGAACCGTCTGCGGTCGATATTTCCCTCACTCGTTTTCTCTGGACTGTCAGGTTTCACTTTTGGTCTGCACCTCGTCAGGCATCGGTGCGCCCATCATACTCCAACTTTGCCAGCGGTGAGATGCTTGCTCTTCAAAATGGAATCTGCGATGATCGCTGTTTCAGCTTCGAGCTAATTCAATTCTCTGGAGGCTTCATGCCAGTTGATCCTCGATTACCCAGCCGCGTGATTCTGGAAGGCCGCGATCGCGCCGGCGCGCGGTCCATGTTGAAGGCCATCGGCTTTACCGATGAAGACCTTTCCCGGCCCATTGTCGGCGTCGCCAACACGTGGATCGAAACCATGCCGTGCAACTTTCACTTGCGGAGGCTGGCCGCCAAGGTAAAGGAAGGCATTCGCGCGGCGGGCGGGACTCCCATGGAGTTTAACACCATCGCGATCTCGGACGGCGTCACCATGGGCACGGAAGGCATGAAGGCCTCCCTGGTAAGCCGGGAAGTGATCGCCGATTCCATTGAACTCGTCGGCCGCGGGCACATGTTTGACGCCATGGTCGCGCTGGTGGCCTGTGACAAGACGATTCCCGGCGGCGCCATGGCGCTGCTGCGGTTGAACGTGCCCAGCATTCTCCTGTACGGCGGATCGATTGCTGCCGGACATTTCCAGAGCCACGACGTCACGATTCAGGACGTTTACGAAGCGATTGGTGCAAACGCAGCAGGAAAGATGTCCGACGCCGAACTTAAGGCCCTGGAAAATGCCGCCTGCCCGGGCGCAGGGGCATGTGGCGGACAATTTACAGCCAATACGATGTCCACGGTCATGGAATTCATCGGCCTCTCGCCCATGGGTTACAACGGTATTCCGGCGATGGATGCCGCCAAGGACGCAGCTTCATTCGAAGCCGGCAAGCTGGTAATGGATATTCTGAAGCGCGGGGTCAGGCCGCGCGACGTGCTGACGCGCAAGGCTTTCGAGAACGCCATCATCAGCGTTGCCGCTACGGGAGGATCGACCAACTCGGTCCTGCATCTTCTGGCCATGGCGCGTGAGGCGGGTGTGCCGCTTTCGATTAACGACTTTGACGCCATCAGCGCGCGCACACCTTTGATCGCAGACTTGAAGCCTGCAGGAAAATACGTTGCGGTTGACGTTTACAAAGCCGGAGGGATTCCGTTGATCGCAAAGAAACTCATCGAGGGCAAGCCGGGCCTCCTGCACGAAGACCAGATGACACCCAGCGGCAAGACGATTGGCGAAGAGGCGCGGGCCGCGAAGGAGACGCCGGGCCAGGACGTCATCAAGTCCGTCGCCAATGCACGGAAACCGACAGGCGGGCTCGTGATCCTGAAAGGCAACCTCGCGCCCGAAGGCTGCGTGGTAAAAATCTCCGGCCATGAGCCGACGTATTTCCGCGGCCCGGCCCGTGTGTTTGACAGCGAAGAAGCGGCGATGAAGGCCGTGACCGGAAAGAGCATCAAAGCGGGTGAAGTGGTTGTGATCCGCTACGAAGGGCCGCGCGGCGGACCCGGCATGCGTGAGATGCTGGGCGTGACAGCCGCGCTTGTAGGTGAAGGGCTGGGAGAATCCGTGGCCCTCCTGACGGACGGCCGCTTCAGCGGAGCGACCCGCGGCCTGATGGTGGGACACGTAGCTCCTGAGGCCGCTCGCGGGGGACCGATAGCCGCTCTGAAGGAAGGTGACATTGTGGTGTTCGACGTCAACGGACGCCGGCTCGACGTTGAACTCACTCCTGAGGAAATCGCCAGTCGCCTCAAAAACTGGCGCGAACCTGAACCACGCTACAAGTCAGGGGTGTTCGCCAAGTACGCCGCACTGGTCTCTTCGGCCTCGGAAGGCGCCATCACCTCCGCAAAGTTGTAGTTGAACGTCTGGCGGAAACCGTGTGCCTCGCGATCTGCCAGGAGCGAGCAGTGTGATTTCGTACCAGCCTTAAAACCTCATGCGATTGCCGTAAGGCTGGGCTTCACGTTCTGGAACGCGCTGTCGGCTGCGTGTGGCCGGTGCAGAATTTGTTTCGGGAGCCGGTTCCCCCATTTGTCACTGAACAGGCAGCCCGAGACGATGATTCGTGACTGCCCGGCCTTCGGCTTGATGGTCTCTTTGGAATGTGCCAGAATAGCTGTTAAGCGTGAATGAGGAAGACATTGTGCTTAATTCGGTCCACAGGGGCATTACAAACGCAAAGCCGGTCACGGAGCAGGAGAAGAAGTGCACTCCGACCTTAAGAGACTGATCGACCTTCAGCGATTGGATCAGGAGATCGCTGAACTTTCCTCCCAGATCGAAGCTTTCCCCAGCCAGATCCAAGCCATTGAAAAACAGCTTAACGATTTTATTCACGCCCACGAGGAACGCCAGCGGCACCTGAGCGCAAACCAGAAAGAACGCCGCGACCTGGAAGGCGAAATCCAACTGATCCGTCAAAAAATCTCCAAGCATAAGGACCAGCTTTACCAGGTCAAGACCAACGAGCAATATCGCGCAATGCTCAAGGAAATCGAGGGCGAAGAAGAGAATATCCGGCGCATTGAAGACCGCATCCTGGAAAAAATGATCGAATCTGAAGAACTGCAAAAGCTCGTAAAAGAGGCAGCCGGACGGCTGGATTCTGAAAAAGCGCGCGTCGCTGCGGAGAAGATTCGTCTGGAGGCCGCAGCCAAGGCGAGCGCAGATGAACGCGACCGGCTTGCCCAGGAACGCCGCGAGTTGGCGGGCAAATTGAATCAGGACGTTCTGGCTCGCTATGAGCGCGTTCGCAGGGGGCGGGGCGGCTTGGCGCTGGCAGAAGTTCGCGACGGGAAATGCATGGGATGCAACGTGCTCCTGCGGCCTCAATTGTATTACGACGTTCGCGCCGGGGAGGGAATTTACGAGTGCGAAAACTGCGCGCGCATTCTTTATTCGCGCGAACTCCTTGCAGCCGCGGCTGAGGCTGAAGGCCCGCAAGCGATTACACCGAATTAGTGCAGACCGACGCTGCTACAGCCCGTAACGCCGTCGTGAGCCCTCGGCCGGAAACGCAGATGGAGTGAAATGGAACGTCCGTGTCATCTGGGAGCCGGGCTGCAATCGACTCCGAAGCCATGCCAAACCAGCCAGCCGACACAAGAATGATCATCGCGCATATTGATGGCGGGTCTCGCGGAAATCCCGGCCCAGCCGCTTATGCGGTGATCGTCAATACGGAAGACGGAACACGTCTGGCCTCACTCTCCAAATACCTGGGGCACGCAACGAACAACATCGCCGAGTATCAGGGTTTGCTGGCCGCCCTCGATTATGCCATCGAGCATAACTACCGCCGCCTGAGAGTGATTTCTGACTCGGAATTGCTGACACGGCAGATCAACGGGCAGTATCAGGTGAGGAACCCCAACCTCAAGCCCCTGCATGAACGCGCTCGGGCGATGATCGGCCAATTCGAGTCTTTCCGTATTGAGCACGTCCGGCGGGAACAGAACCGCGAGGCCGACCGCCTTGTCAACGAGGCCATTGATGCAGCCGCCGGAGGCCAGAAGGAAGCTTCGCCGGCCCACTTCACGGACCCTGGACCAATTCACGCAACCGCTACCTACCATCACGGCACGCTGAAGTTGAATGGACCGCTGCCGCTTGCCGAGGGTGAGCACGTCGAGCTCAAAATCGAGCGCAGGCCATAGCGGCTTCTTTCACACTCTCTCCTTGCGGCGCTTATTGTGAATCCACGCCAACTGCCGCCGCATCCAAAAAGCTATCACGTTAAGGAGGGCTGCGGTATGTATGCGATTGTCGGAGCAAGCGGTAACACAGGGAGCGTGGTCGCCGATCAACTCCTGAAGCAGGGACAAAAAGTGCGGGTGATCGGCCGGAGCGCCAGCCGCCTGGAAAGGCTGACGGAGCAAGGTGCCGAGGCCTTCGTCGCGGACGTCACCGACGCGACGGCGCTCACAAAAGCGTTTGAAGGAGCGACCGCGGTTTACGCCATGGTGCCACCCAACATCTCCGCGCCGGATGTTCCTGCCTATCAGGAGCGGGTTTCGGGCGCACTGACGGCTGCCATTCAGAAGGCTGGCGTTCGCAAGGCGGTAGTGCTCAGCAGCATCGGCGCGGACAAGCCCGAAAAAACCGGACCCATCACCGACCTCCACCACCTGGAGCAAAAACTGAACAGCATTGCAGGACTTGATGCCGTTTATCTCCGCGCAGGCTACTTTATGGAAAACCTTCTACCGCAGGTAGGAGTCATTCGAAATTTCGGAATGGTTGCCGGTCCGATACGGCCGGAGTTGCCGTTGCCCTTCATCGCCACACGCGATATTGGCGCTGCGGCGGCAGAAATCCTTCTCAGCGCGGATTTCGCGGCCAAGCAGCCGCGCGAACTTCTCGGTCAGCGCGACGTGAGCTACAACGAGGTTGCTGCGATTATCGGCAAAGCTCTCGGGAAGCCCGGCCTGGGCTATGTGCAGGCGTCCGCCGATCAACTCCGGCCTGCACTGACGCAGATCGGCATGTCAGAAAGCATGGTCAATCTGCTGCTCGAAATGTGGGAAGCATTAAACAGTGGTTATGTCTCGGCGCTCGAACCGCGCTCGAAGAGAAATACAACCCCAACCTCGATTGAAACCTTCGTCGCGGAAGAATTTGTTCCCCGCTTCACCGCAGCGTGAGCCATTCCCCTGCATCGCTCTCTTATCCGACCATCGCGTCGAACTGTGCCCTGCCGCGCTTCACAGCTTTCTGCGCCGGAAACCTTCTTTACTCCGCAACGCAGCCTGAATAAAATGGCCGGGATTAGAAGGATTTAATGAGCATGAAGGCAGCCACTAACGTGTTTTTGCGGGAGGGAAAAAGGAATGCAGTTTCGTTGGCGAGTCCAGTTCATCGCGATACTTTTGTTTGAAGCTCTTCTCGGTTTCAACTGCGGTCAAAGTTCTTCTCCTGATTCGCCAACATTACCTCCGCCTGATGTTTCCGTTTCAATTTCGCCGACGACTTCTGCTGTAGCCACGGGCCAATCCTTGCAACTCTCCGCCAGC
Organism: Terriglobia bacterium; assembly: GCA_035652895.1. Taxonomy (GTDB): domain Bacteria; phylum Acidobacteriota; class Terriglobia; order UBA7540; family UBA7540; genus SCRD01. Next base: position 5,923 of record DASRCX010000042.1, on the reverse strand, counting down.
GTCATCGGCGCCAGTCAAACCGCAGTGACGTGGTCCATCATCAGCCCTGCTTCCAACGCGGGCACGATCAGTTCCACGGGCCTCTATACGGCCCCTGCGACTGCACTGGCAACTCCAGTCACCATCAGGGCGACGAGCGTGGCCAACACTTCCAAGAGTGCGACGGCCACGGTGTGGGTCATCGCGCCGGGTCAGGTCTCGCCCACAATTAACGTGCTGGTGGCCCAGTACACAATGACTTTGCCTGACGGCGCAAAGATGAAAGTCGAATTCGGTCCGGACACCTCCTACGGACTCAGCACGTGGCAACAAAGCCCACCCTCAGGCGGAGGAACTGTAAATATGCTTGTGGCCGGCATGAGAGCCTCCACGACTTATCACATGCGGGCTGTGGTGGCTCTGCCCGATGGTGCGGTGTTTCAGGATGTTGACCATAGCTTTCAAACAGGAACGTTACCCGCCACGCGGGTCCCTCAGATTACGGTGACGCCGTCAGGCACGCTGCAACCCAATCCTGGAGTCGAAAAGATTACTCTTAATAACCTCGCAACCCAGTTTTCCTCGAATAATCCACTGCAGGCGATTGTTACAGACTTGCAGGGAAACGTGATCTGGTACTATGACGTTGATCCCACAGGCACGGCTAATCTCAGCCCTCTGCCCTACAGATTTTTGCCGAATGGTCATGTGCTGGTGAACGCGGTGGTAGTAGGCATCGCCGGCGACGGCATTGGCGGCGATCTTCGTGAAATCGACCTCGCGGGGAATATTATCCGCGAAATGAATGCTGATGAATTGAACCGCCGTCTCGCCTCCGCCGGGTATAATCTGACAATATCGGCCATCCATCATGATTTCTGCCTGCTGCCAAATGGACATGTGATTCTTCTGATTAATCACTGGAAGGACTTCACCGATCTCGTGGGTTACACCGGGACCGTCTCGGTTCTTGGCGATGCCTTAATCGACTTGGACCAGAACTGGAACCCTGTCTGGGTCTGGGATACGTTCGATCACCTGGATGTCAACCGTCATCCAAAGGGTCTGCCGGACTGGACTCACGGCAACGCGATCATTTATTCTCCTTACGACGGCAACCTGCTCTATTCGAGCCGTCATCAATCGTGGGTAATCAAAATCGATTACGAAGAAGGCAAGGGTTCAGGCGACGTTCTCTGGAAATTCGGATATCAGGGCGACTTCACACTGGATTCGGGAGCGCCCGCCGCCTGGATGTACGGGCAACACGATATTCGGTTCCTGAGCCCAAACAGCACGGGCATTTTCACTCTGGGACTCTTCGACAACGGTTACACGCGGGTCCTCGACGACAATGGTGACCTGTGTGGAACCACGGGCCAGCCGGCCTGTTACAGCAGAGTACCCTTCTTTCAAGTGGATGAGGCGGGGCGCACCGCGCACGTCCTCTGGGAGGATTCGCCTCTGGACTATTCAGAAGCAGTGGGGAGTATGGACTTGCTTCCTAACGGTGACGTGGAGTTCGATGAAGGCTTTCTGCGCGCAAATCCATTTAACTCCCGCGTAATGGAAGTGACCAAGGAGCCGACACCGCAACTGGTCTGGGAACTCGACGTGACCGGTCAGATCGGTTACCGGATTCGGCGCATACCCAGCCTCTATCCCGGCGTGCAGTGGTAGCACCCGGGCAGGGCGCTGTCTGTTGCACTTTTCCGCCGCAGCATGCTCCGTTTATTTTTCGCGGATAAATGAACATGCTCTCATCGACGATTCCACGAGGTTTGCACTGCTTTGTGACGGTGATAAGATGAGGGCGTTTGCCCGAGGTCAAATTTCATGACTGATCCGGCTTCCGTGTCAGCGCACTCAATTCCGCCGCTAACCATGCTCACCGAAGAAGAGCAGATGTTCCGGACGGCGGCGCGCGAGTTTGCCGAAAACGAAATCGGTCCGCACGTCGAGGCCATGGACCGCGAGGGCGTCTTCCGTCAGGACCTGATCGAGAAATTCTTCCAGCAGGGATTCATGGGAATCGGCGTGCCGGAAAACTACGGCGGCAGCGGGGGATCATTCTTCATGGCCGTGCTCGCCATCGAGGAGTTTTCGCGCGTTGACGCTTCTGCGGGAGTGGTGATTGACGTTCAGAACACGCTGGTTTCGAACGCCATCCTGCGCTGGGGCACGGAAGAGCAGAAGAAGGCATTTCTGCCGCGCCTCGTGCGTGACACAGTCGGCTCCTACGCCTTGTCAGAAGCAGGCTCCGGCAGCGATGCCTTTGCACTGGAAACGCGCGCTACTGAAGATGCCGACCACTATGTGCTGAACGGACGAAAGCTCTGGATCACCAATGCCAGGGAAGCCGGAATATTCATCATCTTCGCTACAGTCAATCGCGACCTGGGATACAAAGGGATCACGGCATTCCTCGCGGACCGCTCAATGCCGGGACTCACGGTTGGGAAAAAGGAAGATAAGCTCGGCATCCGTGCTTCATCCACCTGCGAACTGGTTCTCGAAGACTGCCGTATTCCCCGGCAAAACGTTCTGGGAGAGGTTGGCAAAGGTTACAAAGTGGCGATCGAGACTCTGAACGAAGGCCGCATCGGAATTGCCGCGCAGATGGTGGGCGTGGCCCGGGGCGCGTTTGATCATGCCCTGCACTATGCGCAAGAACGGAAGCAGTTCGGGAAACCCATCTGCGAGTTCCAGGCGATCCAGTTCCAGCTTGCGCGGCTGGCCACTCAGATTGAAGCTGCGCGCCTGCTGGCTTACAACGCGGCTCGGCTCAAGGATGCCGGCTTGCCCTTTCTCAGGGAAGCGGCCATGGCCAAGTATTTCTGCTCGGATGTGGCGGAACACGTGGCCTCGGAATGCGTCGAAATTTACGGAGGCTACGGATTCACCAAAGATTACCCTGCAGAGAAATACCTGCGCGATTCGAAAATCGGAAAGATCTATGAGGGGACATCCTTCATGCAGCTTCAGACCATAGCCAAATCTCTTCTGGGGCGTTAAGTTGCCGACAATTGGCGTTTCTCAACGGGGTCGCCTTTTTTAGCGAGAAGCGGGCGCTGTGCCGCAGTATCAGCAATCATCCCCGGCTTTCGAGCCTCGCCAACTTTCTCATCAATGTTCGAACGGCTTCTGCATTCGGAGCGTTTGGATCGAGCTTCAGATACGTTTCGTACTCCCGGCGCGCATCCGCGTTCTTGCCCAATTTTTCCAGATTGACGGCCAGGTCGTAATGCGCCTGCGCATTGCCAGGCATCAACCGCACAGCTTCCTCGCACTGCTCGATGGCCTCGGCATAATTCTTGCGTTCGTTCAGAGCGTCGGCCAGGATCAGGTGCACCCTGGCATCCGACGGATTATCGCGCAAGTACTGCTCGTAATAGCCGATCGCCTCATAGAGTTGCCCGTCCTGCCGAAGAGCATTCGCCAACGCAAGCCTCGCCTCGCTGTAATCGGCGTTATCACGCAGCGCTTCACGCAATTCCTTGATGCCGTCATCAGTTCTCTTCTGGCCGATCAGCGCAACGCCCAACAGGTAATGCCCTTTGGCGGAATTGGGAATTGTCTTGAGGGCCGTCTTCGCTTCTTCTGCCGCACTCTCGTAATCGCCGGTCTGCTCCAGCATTCCCGCCAGCTCCAGGTGCGCCTGAGGTGAGCCGGGCTGGTCCTTGAGGGCCTGGCGGAACGCCTCTGCTGCGCCTTTCGTGTCACCCATTTGCAGCAGCGCGTTCCCCAAACGCATCGAAAGTTGCGGGTCTGAAGGCTTCTGCGGCAGCGCCTGCCGGTAAACCCTGGCCGCCGACTGAAAATCTTTCTTGGCAACCAGCGCATCGGCAAGCTGCAATTCGTACTGCACAGAAGTGGAGTCAAGGTTTGCAGCCTCCTCGAGCACTTGGACCGCTCCCTGAGGATCGCCATTCTGCTCCAGCGCGTGGGCCAGTCGCATCCTGAGGTCCAGATCGTTCGGCAGCATGCGCACGGCGTCGCGGTAAGTCGGGATGGCCAATTGGTAATTCTTTTGGGCCACCAGAAGGTCTCCCAGCGCTTCAAGCGCCTCGGCATAGTCCGGCCGCAACTGGACTGCTTTCTGCAACTCAGCCTGCTCCTCGCTGGTTTTTCCTGCCGCCTTCAGAGCCATAGCGTAGCGATAATGGACTTCCGGACTTTTTGGCGCAAGCTGCGCAGCGACCTTGTATTCGTCCAAAGCATCCTTCAATTTCTTCGCAGACATGTAGGCATTTGCCAAGTCCAGGTGGGCGCCTGGATCGCTCGGGCGGAGCCGTACAGCCTGCTGATATTCCAGAATAAAACTGGCGATGTCGCCCGAAGCCTCAACCGATTCGGCAAGGTTCTGCCGATAGGAAGTTGTCTCTGGCGAAAGCTCTCTTGCCTTTTTCAGTTGTGCTACGGCGCCCGTCAGGTCGCCGGTCTTCCGCAGGACCAAACCGAGTTTCTCACGAAGCTCCGGGTCATCCGGCCTCAGCCGCAGGGCTTCGCGGTACTGTGTGACGGCGGCAGCGTGGTTGCCCATCGAGAGGTACGTTGCCGCCAGTTCGGCATGGGCGTCCGCGTTGTCCGGGTCCTGCCGGATGACTTCTTTAAATTCCTTCTCGGCATCCGCATAATCGCCTGAGTCGCGGTAGGCCAGCGCCAGGTTGTAGCGGTAGGCCGTCTGGTCAGGCCGCAGGGATACGGCCTGGCGGTATTCATAAATCGCGGGGATCAGGTTCCCTGTGGCTTCCAGCGCGGAAGCAAGACTGTAGTGCAGATGTGCGTCATCAGGACTCAGACGGATCGCCGCCTGATACTCCGTGATGCTGTCGGCATATCGCCTGGACAGGATCAGGGCATTCGCCAGGCCCGCATGGACATCGGCGTTGTCTGGTGCCAGCTTGACGGCCTTCTGATATTCCTCAACAGCCTGCCTGATATTCCCTGCCTGGAGCAGCGTGTTCGCAAACGCCGCCTCAATTTCGGCGTCTTTGGGGTCCCTGGCAAGCGCCGACTGATATTCCTGGATGGCGCCCTGATAGTTTCCGCTCGATGCCAAAACGCGTGCAACGCTGGCCATGGATTTGGCGTCGTTCGGATGCAACTGCAATTCCTCCCGATACTCCTTCAGCGCCTCGGGCAGTTGCCCGATGCTCTCGTAGAGAGCGCCCATGTTGCGGTGGATTCCATCGAGTTTCGGATCGAGCTCCAGCGCACGATTGTATTCCCGGAGCGCGTTGCCAACGTTCTGCTGCGCCGCCAGCGCGTTGCCCAGTCCGTAATGGGCCTGGGCGGAATTGGGTGCAAGACTCAGCGCTTTACGATACGCGGCTTCAGCCTCTTTCCATTTCTGCTGGCGGGAATACTCGTTGCCTTGCTTCAGGTAGGCGGCGGAAGTTTGTGCATTCGTTTCCGCGAGCAGTGGTAAGCACGCCACAAATGTCACGGCCACTAAGAATCCCCACTTCGCCAGACAAACGCGGCGCACCATCGCCCGATACCTCTTTTTATAGAATACACCGCGACGGTTAAAAAGGCAGCGGCTTGCCGGAACGGAAAGGACCCCGAAAGAGCAGATGGGGGGAGTCCTCCGGTTGCTGCGTGGACATCCTCAGTGGCTTGATTCAGGAGGCGGCTGGGTCTGCTGCCCCGGCGCGACAGGAGGATGGCCCATCGGCATGGAGCCCTCTGCGCCGCCATGCGCGCCCATGCCCTGGCCGCCGGCCGGCTGGCTGGAAACAACCTTCCAAAGACGGCCGTCCAGCTTCAATTGATATCGGACCTCAACCGCACTGTTCGGGTCTGCCTTGGAGACGAACCTGGCCAGTGCATCGGCGGTGTCGTCCTTGAACTCGACGCTTTCAATCTCGGTATTGAAGTTCTTCAGCGACAGGTGGGGGTTGTCGCGAAGGTGCGCTTCAATCGCGCCCTTGATGGCGTC
>DASRCX010000041.1:0-178722 GCA_035652895.1 Terriglobia bacterium | reverse complement strand
CGAGAGGACCGTATAGCCCAGCTGCGTCAGCATCTTCACGGTCAGATCGCGAACGGCGCCCTCATCTTCGACCACCAGCACCGTCTCGCCTCCCTTGGCCTGGACCGAAACCTCGCCGCCGGCTGCGTCCGAGACGGCTTCCTGCACACGCGGGAAGTATAGCTTGAAGGTGGTTCCTTTCCCGACTTCGCTATAAACCCAAATGTCGCCACCCGCCTGCTTCACCATGCCATAAACGGTCGCCAAGCCGAGGCCGGTGCCCTTCCCGTGCTGTTTGGTGGTGAAAAACGGTTCGAAGATCCGCTGTCGCGTGGCGGCATCCATGCCGTGCCCGGTATCGCTCATCGCGATCATGACGAAATCGCCAGGCTGAACGCCGAGGTGGGTCCGGACATAATTTTCGTCCAGGTGAACATTCGCGGTCTCGACGCCGATATGGCCCCCGGTGGGCATGGCATCGCGCGCATTCACCGCGAGGTTTACGATGGCCTGCGCGATCTGGTTGGGATCGGCCCGGATATTGCCCACCCCCGGCTTGAGATCGAAACTCAATTGAATGTCTTCTCCGAGCAGCCGCCGCAGCATTTTTTCGGTCTGGCCGACTACGGTATTCACGTTCATGACCCGCGGCTGGATGATCTGGCGGCGGCTGAACGCCAGTAACTGGCTGGTGAGAGCCCCGGCACGATCCGCGGCCTTGAGAACCTCTTCGGCATAGCCGCGCAGCGGGTCCAGAGGAGAAAGCTCGTCCAGGATCATCCGGTTGTAGCCCGAGATGACGGTGAGCATGTTGTTGAAATCGTGGGCCACTCCACCGGCAAGCCGGCCGACGGCTTCCATCTTTTGCGCTTGCAGCAGTTGGTCTTCCAGCGCCTTGCGCTGGCTGATATCGCTGACAAAGGCAATCGCGAACAGACCCTCGTCGGTTTCGATATTGCTGAGGCTCACTTCGACGGGGAATTCCACGCCGTCCTTGCGGCGGCCGGCCAAGTCCATGCCAATTCCCATCGGCCGGATGCGAGGCTTCTTAAAGTATTCATCCCGCTCGCGCCCATGGGCCGGACGGCGGGATTCCGGCAGCAGGATCTCGATCCGGGCGCCGAGCAGTTCCTCCCGCGTGTAGCCAAACATCTCTTCGGCGCGGCGATTGGCCAGTACGATCCGGCCCGCTCGATCGACACTGATGATCGCTTGCGAGGCAGATTCCAGCAGCGCCATGACCATCTTCTCGCTGCGATGGAATGCGTCGGCGATGTCCTTGGAAATTGTTGTGTCCCGTGGTCCCTCGGCTGCCACAAGCCCCCCGGTCGCGAACATCTAATTCTGCAACACCGACCTGGGAAATGCAAACCGCCGCCTCGCCCGCTCCGCCCGCCCCTTCCGCTGGCGAACGATGCGAGCACGCGGGCCGGATTGCGGCGTTTCGTAATGGTACCGATCTAGATCGCAAGGCATATAGAACGATTTCCCAGGTCGCCTGCTTACTGCTTATTTTTCAAGAAAGTTAACACTTCGGTCGCGGTCCCTACCGGGAGCGCGTGTTTCCCAGCGTTTCTTCATACGGGAGAGCCCTGTGCCAGCTTACTAACTTCTCGCCGCATTGTACCGGTACATTTGTGCCCAATCGCAAGTACGATCGACCTTGATACATCAACGACTTACGTGGAACAATCGCAATTGAAAGTTGGGATCGCGTGATGCGCCTTATGACGAAAGTATTTCGAATGCGAGTGCGAAAGCGGTGGTGCCAGGTGGCTGCGATTCTTTTCACCGGGATCTCCGCTGCGCTCGCGAATCCGGTCACAGTCACGATGCAGTTGACCGGTCCGCCGCCGGGACCAAACCTGGGCGGGATTTACACCGATCCGTACACGGCTCTGATCGGCCCCGCCGGCCAGAACTCGACGACGTACCCGCAACAGGCGATCAACGGAGTTTCTACGCCGGTCCTTTGCGACGATTTTACGACGGACGTTTCCGTCGCGGGAACCGGCGCGTGGCAGGCAACGCTCACCAATATGTCCGCCTTCACCGGCACGGCCCTCGTGACCACGGTGAAGTTTGACACGGCTTCGGGGACCGACCCGATGACGCAGATGCGGGACTACATGGCGGTGGCCTACCTCGCGCGGCAGATTATGAGCCTGAACCCAAATTCTCTCCAAGCCGAGGAGATGAGCTACTCGCTGTGGGGCGTCTTTGACCCGACTTCGATCGACCCCAACGGGCCGCTCAGCAACGCTTTTCTCCAAGGCCAACAGTTGACGGATGCAATCAACTATTACAACCAGGCTTACGCCTCCGTCGATGGCCTATTGAATGCGGGTTACAACGGCTCGTACTTTTCCAACGTGGACATTTACAGTCCGAACCCCAGCAACGCCTCGCAGGAATACATCGTGGTGAAACCAGTGCCCGAACCGGGCGCGTACGCGTGGTTCGCCGCCGGGCTTGCAGGGCTCTTCTGGTTCCGTCGCCGCGCTTCGAAAGCTTCGGCAGCCGTCGTGTAAGTTCGAAACCAGCCTGCTTTTGCAAAGGGATCGGTTCGCCGATCCCTTTTTACTTGTTTCCGCTCACTTACCCGCGTTGAAGCGAGCCTCGATCTCTTCCCAGTTGAGCGTATTCCACCAGGCGCCGATGTAGTCGGGGCGGCGATTCTGGTATTTCAAATAATACGCGTGCTCCCAAACGTCGAGCCCCATCACCGGATATTTGCCTTCCATCACCGGGCTGTCCTGGTTGGCGGTGGAGTAGATATCCAGTTTGCCGCCGGTCTTCACCAGCCATGCCCAACCGGAGCCAAAACGGGTTGCTGCCGCCTGATTGAATTTCTCTTTGAAGGCGTCGAAGCTGCCGAACGCGCCGTTGATCGCCTGTGCCACGTTTCCAATCGGCTGGCCGCCCCCGCCCGGCTTCATGATCTTCCAGAACATGCTGTGATTGATGTGGCCGCCGCCATTGTTACGCACGGCCGTGCGAATGTTTTCCGGAACGATGGCGCAGTTGTTGGCGAGCAGCTCCTCGATGGTTTTGTTGGCCAGGTCGGGGGCGGATTCGAGCGCCTTGTTCACGTTGGTCACGTAAGCGCCGTGATGTTTGCCGTGATGGATCTCCATCGTCATTTTGTCAATGTGCGGCTCCAAAGCATCGGGCGCGTACGGCAGCGGTGGAAGTGTGAATGGCATTTAGCTTTCTCCTTTGTCTCCTCTGAGTAATGAAGCCGGACAGGACCCGCTTAGGCGGAACCTGCCTTTTCGAACGCATCGGCAAGCCGGAACATCGTGGTTTCGTCGAAATGCCGCGTCAACATCTGCATCCCCACCGGCAACCCGTCCTTCGTCGCTCCGCAGGGAACACTCAGGCAGGGGATGCCCGCCAGGTCGCCGGTGATGGTGTAGATGTCGGAAAGATACATGGCCAGCGGGTCGTCCACTTTTTCCCCCAACTTGAATGCAGGGTACGGCGAAACCGGCGCGACAATCGCGTCCACGTGTTCGAATGCCTTGGCGAAATCCCGCGCGATGAGCGCGCGGACCTTCTGGGCCTTGAGGTAGTATGCATCGTAATAGCCGGCGCTCAGCACGTAGGTCCCTAACATGATACGCCGCTTGCACTCGGCCCCGAACCCCTCGCCCCGTGTATTTCGATACATATCCTGCAGAGTGCCGGATTCATTCGAACGGAACGTGTACCGCACGCCGTCATACCGCGCGAGGTTGGAGCTGGCTTCGGCCGTGCAGATGATGTAATAGCACGCGACCGCGGCCTCGGTGTTCGGCAGGCTGATCTCGCGCACCTCGCAGCCCAGGGTCTTCAACCGATCCACGCCCCGGGCGATCAGGTCGCCGATCTCGCTGCTCAAATCCTTGAGATACTCGCGAGGCAGGCCCAGCTTCAGACCTTTTATATTGCCGTCGAGAGCAGCCGGATAATCCGGCACCGGCGCGTCAGCCGACGTGGAATCGGCAGGATCGCGGCCGGCAATCACCCGCAAAACCGCGGCGCTGTCGCGCACCGTCCGCGCCAAAGGACCAATATGATCGAGCGAACTGGCGAACGCGGTCAACCCATAGCGGGACACGCGGCCGTAGGTGGGAGTCACGCCGACCACGCCGCAAAACGAGGCGGGCTGGCGGATCGAGCCGCCGGTATCGGACCCGAGCGCGACCACCGCCGTTCCCTGCGCCACCACCGCCGCCGAGCCGCCGCTGGACCCGCCGGGGACGCGATCCGGAGCCACTGGATTGCGAACCGGGCCGAACGCCGAGTTCTCGTTGGAAGATCCCATGGCGAACTCGTCGCAATTCGTCTTCCCGATCATCACTGCGCCGGCTTGCTCCAGCCGGATCACGGCCGTGGCATCGTATGGCGGGATGTACCGTTCCAGCAGCTTCGAGCCGCAAGTGGTAACCACGCCTTTGGTCAGGATGACGTCTTTGACCGCAACCGGCACGCCGGCCAGCGGCCCCGGATCTTCGCCGCGCGCAATCTGCTCATCGACGCGCTCGGCCGCCGCCATCGCCCGCTCCGGCGAAAGCCGCAGATAAGCATTGGTCTTCGGATTCTCTGCTTCGGCAAACCGGAGCGCTTCGGCAGCCAGCTCGCGCGCGCTGAACTGGCGCGAGAACAACCCTTTCCTTACTCTGTCGATGGTCAGAGACGGAACATCCATGGTCAGCGTTCGATCACTTGAGGAACTTTGAAATAGCCGGCGCCGGCTTGCGGAGCGTTGGCCAGAGCCGCCGCATTCCCCAAGGGAGGAGCCGGCACATCGGCCCGAAGAGTAGCCGTCTCTTCGGCATCGTAAAGAACCTGAGCCATGGGTTCGACGTCGGCCGTATCGATTTCGTTCAACCGGGCCATGTGCTCCAGGATCCCGTCCAGCTCCGCCTGGAACTTGTGCACTTCGGCGTCCGTGAGGCTCAAATTGGCCAAAGCGGCCACGTAACGCACTTCGGCTTCGGAAATCTTCACGCCAGCGCCTTCTTTCGCGCAGCCCGGTAGATGCGGCGCAATACGGGATCGGCAATGCTCTCGGCCTCGTCGCGCGGAGTGCTCGCGGCCTGCTCGGCCCGTTGCGGCCCCCGCCGCCGCGGCACGATCCGGAACTCGAGTTCTTCCACGACGCCCGGCCCCAGATTTCTCTCCAGATTTCGCAGGATGTGCGGCGTGAGCGAGAACAGCTGCCGCTGCCAGATCCGGTCTTCTACTTCCACGATCAGCCGCGTTCGAACCATGCGGGCAGCGCGCGTATGGCCGGCTATCGTCTTGCCGACTGCCGGTCCCCAGGCGGCGCGCGCGAGTTCCTCCGGGTTGAACGTCTCGCCGGGCAGTCTCAGCCCTTGAATGAGCTTGCTGGCTCGCTCCATCTGATTGGAAGCATCATTCTAACATGCGGGTCGCGACGGCTTGCGCGGTCCGCGAGCTGAATCGTGTCATGATTGTGCTCTGGCATGAGGGCGCGTTTCCTTTTCGTACTCATCGCGATTGTAGTTTGCGCACTGGTGAACCCGGGCAATTTCGGCTCCATCGACACCCGGCGCCGTTTACAGGTGGCACGATGGATCCGGCTGGGGGAACCGGAGGTCAGCCCGGCCGATACCGCGTTCGGGATCCGAGGCCGGCATGGAGTGCGGCACGCGTGGTATGGCATGGGCCAGTCACTGGTTCTTGTGCCGTTTGACGCCGCTGTCAGCGTCACCACCGGCCCGCTGCTCCAACGATCGGGGCTGAGCCCCGAGCGGCGGGAGCAGATCGTGGAATTGTTGAATGCGTTCCTCATGCAATTCGCGATTACCTCGCTGATTCTGGTCTTGGCCTACGAGACTCTCCTGTCCTTTGGGTTCACTCCATTCCCCAGTGCCGCGGGAGCGCTGGCCTTGCTGTTCGGAACGACCTGCCTGGCTTATGTGCAAACAGCCCAGGAGAATAATCTGCTGCTGGCGCTCGATCTCGCGGCGCTGTGGGCTGTCCGGCGTTCGCGGCAGACCGGCGGCGCGTGGCCGGTGCTCGCCGGAGCGGCCTGTGGTTTGGCGATTCTCACCCGCGTGCCTTCGCTGCTCGATACCGCTGTGTTTGCATGGCTCGCCTGGGCGTATGGCGGGCGCTGGAAGCGATTCCTGGCGGCGTATCTGCCGCCCGTCCTCGCCGCCCTGGCCATCGACCGCTGGTATCAGTGGATGCGTTTCGGCGAGTTCTTTAGCACGTACATCTCGGTCTTCGGAAGACAGGCGCGTCCGCCGGGCGCACCCGCTTCGTTTCCGTTCTCGTATCCGTTCTGGCAAGGTTTCGGGGGCACCTTTTTTTCAGCCGATAAGTCTATCCTGCTCTTCGATCCGTTACTGTTGCTGCTGATTGTGCTGGCGGCATGGCGCTGGCGCAAGCTGGATCGCGACGTGCGGTCGACGCTCGCGGCATTCTCCGTTCTGTTGCTGGCGTATGCGGCGGTGTACGCGACGTACTTCGATTTCGGCGGCGATGTCGCCTGGGGGCACCGCTTCGTCATCGTTCCCGTGCAGTTGCTGGCGCTGTTCGCGGTGCCCGTGCTGCTGACCTACGGCAAGACGCTTCCGAGTCTATGGAGGCGAGCCGCGTGGACGGTCGTGTTCTTGTCCGCCGCGCTCCAAGCCTCTTCGACAGCTGTTGCGCCGAACCTCGAAGTGATGCAACGCGACCTGGGGTATCGCCAGGGAGTGGTCTGGAATCGGGCAGTCAATCTGGCTCAGCTCGCGGCCGGCCGCGAGGATTCTGCCCGGTTCCGCGGCATCCCCGAGGAATGGCGTTCCTTGTATTACTTTCCGTTCCAGTTGCGCTTTCGTTTTCCGCGGCTTGCGAAATGGGCGATGGGCGCGTGGCTGGCCTTGCTTTTGTGTTTGCCGCTGCTCGTGTACGCCACGCTGCGCGCGGCGCGCCGGGACGCCAGTCTACACTGAAATCGTGCTCGTGCTTGCTTCTCAATCGCCCCGCCGCGCGGATATTCTGCGGCAGGCCGGGATTCCGTTCGTGGTGCGCGCGGTCGAGGTCGATGAGACGCCCCTTCCGGAGGAAAGGCCCGAGGATTACGTCCGCCGGCTCGCGGAAGAAAAGGCCCGGGCGGTTCCCGCGGACCCCGGCGAGACCGTGCTGGCGGCGGATACCACCGTCGTGGTCGACAACGAGATGCTGGCCAAGCCCGCCGACGCCGCCGATGCCAGCCGGATGCTCGCACTCCTCTCCGGCCGCTGCCACGAAGTCCTGACCGGGATCTGCCTCCGCCGCGGCGCCCAGTTCCTGACGGATTGGGCCAGCACCCGGGTGTGGTTCGGCCCGATGAGCGGCGACGAAATCGCCTCGTACGTGGCGAGCGGCGAACCCATGGACAAGGCCGGCGCCTACGCCATCCAGGGGCTCGCCTCCAAGTACATCGAACGGATCGACGGCTGCTACTTCAACGTCGTGGGTTTGCCGGTTGCGCTCGTCTACCGGCATCTCTCCAAATCTAACTTCTAAGCTCCGCTTTGCCTGTAGATTTTTCCGACAAACAGGTCTTATAATAGGACTTTGGGAAAGGAGCAGCAGCGTGAGTTCATCCGTACCCGCCCGGGCCAAGGTGACCATTGACGGCAACGAAGCAGCGGCCTACGTCGCGCACCAGATCAACGAAGTCATTGCCATCTACCCCATTACTCCCTCCTCGCCGATGGGCGAGTGGGCGGACCAGTGGTCTGCCGAGCACAAGCCGAATATCTGGGGCACGATACCCACCGTCATCGAAATGCAAAGCGAAGGCGGCGCCGCTGGGGCGCTTCATGGAGCGCTGCAGGCCGGTTCGCTTTCGACCACCTTCACGGCGGCCCAGGGCCTGCTGCTGATGATCCCGAACATGTACAAGATCGCCGGCGAGCTAAGCCCGACCGTGTTCCACATCGCCGCCCGATCACTGGCGATCCACGCGCTCTCGATTTTCGGAGACCACAGCGACGTCATGGCGGCGCGGGCGACCGGCTTCGGCATGATGGCGTCCAATTCCATCCAGGAAGTCATGGACTTCGCGCTCATCGCCCAGGCGGCCAGCCTGGAGTCGCGCGTTCCCTTCGTCCACTTCTTCGATGGATTCCGGACTTCTCACGAGGTCGCCAAGGTCGAGCAACTGACAGTGGACGACCTGCGGGCGATGATCGACGACGACCTCGTCCGCCAGCACCGGGCCCGCGCCCTCTCCCCCGACCGGCCGGTGATCCGCGGCACGGCGCAAAACCCGGACGTGTACTTCCAGGCGCGCGAGGCGTGCAACCCGTTCTATCTCGCCACCCCGACCATCGTGCAGAACACGATGGACAAGTTCGCCAGGGTGGTCGGCCGGCAGTATCACCTGTTCGACTACTTGGGCGCTCCGGACGCCGAGCGAGTGATCGTCCTGATGGGATCGGGCGCGGAAGTCGCGCACGAAACGGTGGAAGCGCTGAATGCGGCCGGCGATAGGGTCGGAGTTCTCAAGGTCCGGCTCTTCCGGCCGTTCTCGATTCCGGACTTCGTGAATGCGCTGCCGGCTTCCGTGAAGGCACTGGCCGTCTTGGATCGCACGAAGGAGCCGGGAGCGATCGGCGAGCCGCTCTACTGCGACGTAATCACGGCGCTGGTCGAATCGGGGATCCAGAAAAAGGTGGTCGGCGGGCGCTACGGCCTCTCCTCGAAAGAGTTCACGCCGGCCATGGTGAAGGGGGTTTTCGACGAGCTGAAGAAGGCCACGCCGAAGAACCATTTCACCATCGGGATCCACGATGACGTGACCCACACCAGCCTGGCGTACGATCCGGAGTTTTCGACCGAAGTGCCGGGCACGGTGCGGGCGTTGTTTTACGGTCTCGGCGCGGATGGAACCGTCGGAGCCAACAAGAATTCGATCAAGATCATCGGCGAGGAAACCGAGAACTACGCGCAGGGATACTTCGTCTACGATTCGAAAAAATCCGGCGCCATCACCACCTCGCACTTGCGCTTCGGGCCGAAGCCGCTGCATTCGAGCTACCTGATCACCAAGGCGAATTTCGTGGCGTGCCACCAGTTTTCCTTCCTGGAGCGGATCGACATGCTGAAGGCGGCGGATACCGGCGCCACCTTCCTGCTCAATAGCAGCTACGGACCGGACGAAGTATGGGAGCACCTGCCGCGCACGGTGCAGCGGCAGATCATCGACAAGAAGCTGAAGTTCTATGTGATCGATGGCTATGCCGTCGCCAGGCAGACCGGAATGGGCGCCCGCATCAACACGATCATGCAAACCTGCTTCTTCGCGATCAGCGGCGTGCTGCCGCGCGAAGAAGCCATCGCCGCTATCAAGCACACGATCCAGAAGACCTACGGCAGGCGCGGCGAAAGCGTGGTGCAGAAAAACTTCGCGGCGGTGGATGCGGCCCTCAGCCATCTCCATCCAGTGACTGTTCCGGGCAAGCTCACGTCGCACTTCGATATTCGTCCGCCGGTCCCCGCCGCCGCGCCCGAGTTCGTGCAGAAGCTAACGGCAAAGATCATCGCCGGCGAAGGCGACGACCTGCCGGTCAGCGCCATGCCGGTCGACGGCACGTTCCCGAGCGCCACGGCCCAGTGGGAAAAGCGCAACATTGCGCTCGAAATCCCGGTCTGGGATGAGGAGCTGTGCATCCAGTGCGGCAAGTGCGTGCTGGTGTGCCCGCACAGCGTGATTCGCGCCAAGGTCTACGACGAGAAATACCTGGCCGGCGCGCCGCCAACCTTTAAAGCGGTTCCCGCGCGCTGGAAGGAGATGAAAGAGAAGCGATACACCTTGCAGGTGGCGCCCGAGGACTGCACCGGCTGCACCCTCTGCGTGGAAGTCTGCCCGGTGAAGAGCAAGAGCGAGGTGAAGCATCGCGCGCTAAACATGGCGGCCCAGCCGCCGCTGCGCGAACCGGAGGCGGCGAATTGGGAGTTCTTCTGCAAGATTCCCGAAACGGACCGGCAGGCCCTGGCCTTGAGCCAGGTCAAGGATGTGCAGCTTCTGCAGCCGCTGTTCGAATTTTCGGGCGCCTGCTCGGGATGCGGCGAGACACCGTACGTCAAGCTGCTTACGCAACTGTTCGGCGATCGCGCGCTGATCGCCAATGCGACGGGCTGCTCCTCGATTTACGGCGGCAACCTCCCCACCACGCCGTTCTGTACGAATGCCGACGGCCGCGGACCTACGTGGTCGAACTCGCTGTTTGAGGATAACGCCGAATTCGGCCTCGGGATGCGGCTGGCGGTGGACGCGCAGACCGACTACGCGCGGGGGCTGGTGGAGCGGCTCAGTTCGCTGCTCGGCGACGGCCTGGCGCACGGCCTTTTGACCGCCGATCAAACCACCGAAGCCGGCATCCGGGAGCAGCGCGAACGCGTCACGATTTTGAAGGGCAAGCTGGCCAATCTCCGGACAGCCGAGGCCCGGGACCTGCTGGCTGTGGCCGACATGCTGGTGAAGAAAAGCGTCTGGATCGTGGGCGGCGACGGGTGGGCATATGACATCGGCTACGGCGGGCTCGACCACGTGCTTTCCACGGGCCGCAACGTGAACCTGCTGGTGCTCGATACCGAAGTCTATTCCAATACCGGCGGGCAGGCCTCGAAATCCACGCCGCGCGCCGCGGTTGCGAAATTCGCCGCCGGCGGCAAGCCGACTGGCAAGAAAGATCTGGCCATGATGGCAATGAGCTATGGGACCGTCTACGTGGCGCACATCGCCATGGGCGGCAGCGACACGCAAACGGTCAAGGCGTTCCTCGAAGCCGAGGCCTATAATGGCCCCTCGCTGCTGATCGCTTATAGCCATTGCATCGCGCACGGGTACGATCTCGAGCACGGGCTGGACCAGCAGAAAGCCGCGGTGAACTCCGGCTATTGGCCGCTGTTCCGCTATAACCCGGACCTCTCGTCCCAAGGCAAGAACCCCTTCCTGCTCGACTCGCGCGCGCCGACCGTGGCCCTCAAGGATTACGCGTACAACGAAACGCGCTACACCATGCTGGCGAAGAGCAGTCCCGAGGATGCCAAGAAACTGCTGGCGTTGGCGGAAGAGGATGTGTTGAGCCGCTGGAAGCTTTACGATTACTGGGCCCATATGCCCATGAACGGGGGAGAGAAGAAATGATCGACCTTGCCAAGACGATTGACCTTTCGACCACGTATCTCGGGTTGAAGTTGAAGAACCCGCTGGTCGCGTCCGCCTCGCCGATGTGCGAGGACCTGGGCAACATCCGCCGCATGGAGGATGCCGGCGCCGCCGCCGTGGTGCTGCAATCGCTCTTCGAGGAGCAGATCGAAATCGAAAGCGACACGCTCGACCGTTTTTTGATCGAGAGTTCCGAACGCTCCCCCGAGGCGGTCACTCACTTCCCCGAATCGGGCCGGCGCGTGCGCGGCCCGGAAGAGTATCTGGAACACCTGCGAGCCTGCAAAAGAGCCGTGAAGATTCCGGTAATCGCCAGCCTCAACGGCTCGACCAAGGGCGGCTGGCTCGGATACGCGAGGCAGATCGAGCAGGCCGGGGCCGATGCGCTCGAGCTGAACATCTATTCCATCCCGGTGGATCCCGATGTCACCGGCGAACAGGTCGAGCGGAACTACATCGAAGTCACCAAGGCGATCAAGCAGGAGGTCCGCATTCCGGTAGCGGTCAAGCTGGGTCCGTATTTCAGCTCGATGGCGAACATGGCCCGGAAGCTGGACGCGGCCGGAGCCGACGCACTGGTGCTGTTCAACCGCTTCTACCAGCCCGATTATGACCTGGAGGCCCTCGAAGTGGTCCCGAACCTGGTCTTGAGCAGTCCCCACGAGTTGCTGCTCCGGCTGCACTGGACCGCCGTTCTGTACGGTCAGATCAAGGCCGACCTTGCGCTCACCGGCGGCGTCCACACCGCCACCGATGTCATCAAGGCGATGATGGCGGGCGCGAAGGTCGCGATGATGACCTCGGCGCTGCTGAAGCGGGGCATCAATTATCTCGACACGCTCGCGACGGAACTGCTGATCTGGATGGGCGAGCATGAGTACGACTCCATCAAGCAGATGCAAGGCAGCATGAGCCGCAACGCCGTGCCGCAGCCGTCCGCCTTCGAGCGCGCCAATTACATGAAGGTTCTGGGTTCCTATTCGATGCGTTAGCGCGGGAGGTGCTTCGTGCTCGGACGGGCAGTGGGGGCCGGCCTGTTTCTACAGGCCGCGGCATTCGGCGGCGGCCTGATCAGCGCATCCGGCGGGGAGACGGCGGCGGCGCCGGCCTGGAGCGTCAGTGTCCAGGGCGGGTATACGAATACGTTCCAACTGATGCTCGGCGGCGCCTTCGGCGAAGGCCCCGACGTTCAGAACAAGCTGACGGCCGGCGCCACTAACCTGTTGCGCCACGGCGACAGCCTGAGCTTCTACGGCGCGAGCAGCACGGACCTGCCCTCCGCCACGCCGGAGTGGCAAGCCGGATTCAGCTATAAGGAGCGGCTCTGGCACAAAGGCAGGCACTCCATTGCCGCGGGAGGCGGCGTGCAGCGCTGGGTATTCCCGCTCGTCAAGACCGGCTCCAACGACTGGCTGGCCACCGGAACCCTGAATTACACCGCCAGCGTGCACCACGTCTCCGTTTCCGTGACCGGCGATTCCTTCAGCCTGCTGGCTTCCACCTTGCCCACCGGCTCGCTCCTGTACACGCAGATTCAGGCGCAGCATCCTCTGCTCACGCGCCGCCGGTACCAGCTCAGCCTGCGCCACGGCCCCATGCACACCTACGCCTGGGGATTCTGGGGTGCCCAAGGCAATCGCATCGTGCGCTACGGCGCCACCCTTGCCTGGACATGGGACAAAAATACGACGGTCGAATTCGGCTGCCGCCAGCAATTCGGATTACAAGACAAGATCCCCTACAACCGCTTCTGGACAGTCCTGATCAGCCGCCAGCTCACCGGCCGGTTCCATGCCGGAGCGAGCCGCTAAATGTTCCCGGCTTAAACTTCTGCCGGCATCTTCGCCGATCCCCAGCTCCACGCAACGTGCCGACCCATGCGGCCCGGAACCCGCCGGGATGGACGAGGCAGCCTATCTGGTTTCCCAGGAAACGTTTGACCACAGGAATCACTCGCTCTGGTTCCGAGCAGGGCGAAGTGGCCCGCGTCCGGGATCACGGCGAGTTCCGCGCCGGGGATCAGCGTGAAGCTCTCGATCGGATCGTTAATGAGTTGCGCTCACTACCGGCGTTGGCTAAAATCTCGCGAAGACACCATCCGAAGATGCGGACTCTTCACAGGTATGCAGGAAATCCGATTCACGACGCGGTGCTGGTTGCTGCGATCATTGCGACGCCCGCATTTGCTCAGAATCAGCTGGTCCGCTGGCATGCCCAGTATGCGCAAATCTACTCGCAGCCCGCGGCTGTTCCTTCATCGGCGCTGGGCCCCGCCCTGCAATTGCAAACCGGAGGCGTCGTGGTTACGGACACAAGCCTCACTCTGGCGGGGAGCCAGGCCACCATCCGGTTGAAGGCTTACGGGACCGTCGCAACCGTTCCTGCAGTGTTTCCGTTATCCGCGAACACAACCTATATCGTCGAGTTCCAATATCGCATTCTGAACTACGGAACATCCGACCTGGTGCTCGGTGTGGGACTCAAACCGCTCGGCGATAATGCCATACAACACTGGATTCCTGCTGGGAACATGTTCCGGAGCGCCCCGTCGGCGGGAACGTTTTCAGCGGGGGCGCTGACCGGGAACGCCACCACATACTCGCTCACCATTTCCGCCAATTCCGCCAATGCCGACAGCGACGTGCTGATCAATCAAATCAAAATCTACCGTCAGGAAAGTGCCCAAACCACCACGCCGCCATCGACCTGGGTTGCCCTCGAAAATCTCCCGTTTCCGCGGCTCGGCAAATACTACATCGGCGGCACGGCGTGGCCGCGCTCGGGAGAGCAGCCGTTACAACACTCCGTTGACGAGGTCGAGAGCCGTCTGGCGTTCTACGATGTCATCTCCGGGCTTGTCCTCGATTCGCAGACATCCGATCCTGCCTCCATCCGGCGGCTGCGCCAGTTGAATCCCCGTGCCGTCATCCTGCCGTATCGCATGTCGGGCGAACAGGATGCCGTGCCGGCTCCGCTCTACGGAAATATCAGTCTGCTTTATTCCATCTTCCAGAGCATCCCGGGCGATTGGTACGTCAAAGAGACCACTGGAAACTACGCCACGGAGGACGGGTATGACGCTCTCAAGTTCCTGAACATTTCCTCGTATTGTCCGGTTGTAGGCGGCCAGACTTATTACTCCTCTTTGCTCTCCTGGCTAAGCGGAACTGTGTTTCCCTCGGGTGTTTGGGATGGCGTCTTCTTCGACAACCTCTTCTCCGAAGCCAACGTCCACATTAAGAATCTCTCGAATCCCGCTCTGTTGGATTTCGACTATGAGCGCGATGGAATGCGCGACGAGACTCCGGCTTCGATCAGCGACATGACTCGCGGCGCGGTTCTTGGGCTGCTGCAGCAATTTCGGGCAGCCAATGGCGATTTGCAACTGGTTGTGAGCAACCAGGGCGCTCTTCCGGCGCTGAGTCTGGCGCCTTACGTGAATGGCGCCACCATGGAATGCGCCAGTGACCAATGGAATCCACTCCAGCCGTCAACCGGCCGTTGGCGAAACGTGCTTGACGCCTATCGCGCGATGCAAACCAACTCCCGCCGCCCCAGGATCACAATCATGGAGGCCTGCGGCGATCCATCGAGGCGCGAAGACAATAGCTATGTCTCTCCCACCGCGAACGACCTTCGCACGCATCGTTTCGCCCTCGGCACCACATTACTTGCCGACGGGTTCTACAGTTTCGATCTGCACAACAACACGACGGTTCCCCTCTGGTATGACGAATATTCCGTCGACGAAATAGGTAATGCCGTTGAGGATCGATCCAAGAAGGGCTATCTTGGCGCCGCATCAACCGATGCCCTGGAACTGACGGACGGAGGCTCGGTGATCTTTCAGCCGGCCCTCAGCGGTACAAGTCTTCCTGCTTCTCTTTCGGCCAATCCCGCAAGCGCAGTCACGGTATCCAACGGCGCGCTGATTCTCAGCAATCCCGATCACAGCCAGAACATCAGGTTCGAAGTGACTACCGATCCCGCCCTTGTGCCGCTGAGCGCCGGATCGTCATACCTGCTGACCTTTGACGCAACGATTCTGGAAACTCTCGACCAGCCGCTCGGCTACAGGGTGTTCAGTTCTAAAACACTCGACGGTTACGGTGTGCCCTGGAGGGTCGCTGGTGACACAGGTACCATCCACTTCCCCTTCGTAATTTCCGCGGCCGACCGATGGCGCATCGGAATCAACATATCGGGCGGGGGAAAGGTGGCCATCAGCAACATTCGCATTACGAAAGACGGAGTTGGTGCCTGGCGGCGCGATTTCGAAAACGGCTTCGTTCTGGTAAACCCGCTTCCGCAAGCACGCACTTTCTCCGCTGCCGAACTAGCGGGAACACTGCATCGGACCGGCATTCATCGAATCAACGGCTCCCAAGCGCCCGACATCAACAACGGTCAAGCCGTCACCGACGACCTCACACTCGGCGCGTTCGATGCGATCATCTTGCTGGCCGATCCGATTTGTGCCCCGCTACCGAATAGCGCTTCGACGGAAACATTCCCAGATCTCACCCGGAAGAGTCTCCGATGCCGGGTAGCGCCCCCCTTTCGCCTCCCTCCTCGGCGTTAGTCTGATCAGGCCGGATCGTTGCGCAAGCTTACCGAAAGCTTCCGGAACACCGCCGGGATGGACGAGGCAGCCTACCTGGTTTCCCCTGGGTGGTAGCCCGTTTCAGCGGTTGCAAGAGGGACTCTCTTCTCGGGTTTTTCGAGGAAATGTTTGACCACAGGAATCACTCGCTCTGGTTCCGAGAACAGGGCGAAGTGGCCCGCGTCCGGGATCACGGCGAGTTCCGCGCCGGGGATGAGCCTGAAGCTCTCGATGGCGTGCTCAAGCCGGACAAAATCGTGATCTCCGAGAGCGATGAGAATGGGTGATTGGATCGAACGTAACTCCTCGTTCGAAAATCCTCCCCATTGAATGTTGAACATCTTGTTCCAAATCAGAGGCCAGTAATTAGGGTCAGGCGCCACCTTCCTGTAGTTTTCTCTCTGAAATTGAATGCCTCTGGAGCCGGGAGTAGGGGGATCGTTAAAGCGAAGCATTTCGAGATTATGCGCAACGTGCGGAGGGCCGAAGGTTGCGCCGTAGGTCGCGACCCGGCTCACAAGCTCGGGGTAACGGACTGCGATCATGGTCGCTGTCACGCCGCCGAAGCTTTCGCCGAAGAAGTCGCATTTTTCGATTCCAAGATATTTCAAGAAGCCGGCTACGTCTTTGGCGTGCTGCTCGAAGGTGATCGGACGATCCGGGATATCCGCGGTGCGGCCATGGCCCTGAAGATCGACCGTAATGACCGTATGGCTCTGAATCAACTCAGGAAATGATTTCAGCCCGGCGTATCCAAACGCAGGAGGAATATACAGGAGCGGCTGGCCGGCCCCCTCGATTTCGTAATACATATCGAGACCGTTTACCGGGGCGTATCCACGCGCTTCTGTCGCGGTGCGGTTCCGTAGCGTCATGTGGTTGTCCTATCAAGTCCTTTCGCTTCGTTCGCAGGCATTCATTCGATGTTCGAAGAACCGGCGTTCCATCTGGTTGCGCGCCAGCGCTCGCGCTGCTGTGAAATGCTCTCGCGCGATCGTATATTTCCCACAACGATACTGCAGCTCTCCCAGGGCGGCCTCGTAGAACGGGTAGGCGGAGAGACGATCCTGGGCAGCAATCGAGCGGATCGCCTCCAGGCCGCGCTCCGGTCCATCGCGCTGCGCGATCGCGATGGCGCGATTGAGGGCGACAATCGGCGACGGACTCATGGCCATCAACGTGTCGTAAAGGGACACAATCTTCCGCCAGTCCGTTTTCTCCGCACAGGGAGCCGTTGAGTGGATGGATGCGATCGCCGCCTCGACGTGATACTCGGTCAATTCCGAGCCGGCCGCGGACTGCTCCAGGAATTTCAGCCCTTCGGCAATGAGTTGCTGATCCCAGGCGGACCGGTCCTGGTCCAGCATCGCATTGAGGTTGCCGGCGACGTCGACGCGCCCCGGCAGGCGCGCGGCATTCAGACACATGAGCGCGGCAAGGGCATAGGTTGCGGGCCGGGCGCCCAACGGGTGCTCCAGAAGGACGGCCGTCAGCCGCATGGCTTCGCGGCAAAGCTCGGCCCGCACGGCGGCCTCCGGCGAGGCTCCGTGATAGCCTTCATTGAACAAGAGGTACAGGGCGGTATGAACCGCCGGAAGGCGCGCCGCGACTTCGGCCGGCGCAGAGACATCCACTAACCGCCGGGATTTCGCCAGGACCTTCTTCGACCTCGTAATTCGCTTCTCGATCGCCGAATGACTGCTCAGGAGCGCGTGGGCGATCTCGCCCACGCTGAAGCCGCACAGGATATTCAGAATCAGCGCCACCTGCCCTTCCTCCGGCAACCGGGGGTGGCAGCAGGAAAACATCATGCGTAGCAGATCGTCCTTGATCATTTGCGGTCCGAAGAGCTCTTCCACCGCCGGCGCGCGCGTCCATTCGCTTTCGAGCAACCTGCCCACCTCCGGCGCGAAGGTGCGCGCTGTTCGTTCGCGCCGCAGAGCGTCCAGCGCGCAATGTTTTGCCGTGGCCATCAGCCACGCGGAAGCGTTCTCCGGTACGCCGCGGAATCTCCATACCTCCACGGCCCGGCAGAACGCTTCCTGCACTACGTCTTCCGCCAGGGCCAGGTTGTGCACACCGAAGATGCGAGTCAGGGTAGCCACCATGCGCCCCGATTCGCGGCGGAAGAGATGATCGGTCAGTTCCATCTGGTCTCCGGGATCTGCGCCGGACGAACGTCAACCGGGCTCCGGCCTTTCGGCCTCACCGCGGCCGCCGGTCTGGAAGGCCCTGGTTCTCGGTGAGCAATTTCAGCAGGCTCTCGCCAACAAAGAAATCCCACCCTGGTTTGCAATTGCCGTAACACTCGATGCCCGGAACCAGACCCGCGTGCGTCATCGTAACCTGCGTCGCTCCGTTGTGGGACGAGACTTCCCACACTACCGAAGTCCCCTTCCACTCCTTCTTGTCGTTGATCCAGTGCAGATTGCAATCGGTGACCTGCCAGACGGCTTTTTTGCCCGGCACCAGCTCACTGACCTGGAAGTCCACGAAAGTTTCTCCGAAACGGACCGTGAACCGATCGCCGGGGTTCGCGGATTGTCCCGTGAAATTCTTCGTCCACCAGTCTGGCACGCGGCTGATCCTGCGTAACGCCTCCGCCGGCGAAATGCCGGCCTGAATGCTGCGTTGATAATCCACGGACGATCCAGGCTTTGAGGAAGGCGACTCCTCATAGAGCGAGAGGTCTTCGCCGAGGCCTGCCAGCTTAAACACCTGCCCGCCTGGCGCCTGGAAATAGAAGTGAGCATCCGGCACATCTAGCTGCCTTACGCCGAAGGCGAGGATCTTCTGTTTCACCTGTTCGGTGTTGTCGGTCTGGAGTTCCAGATAGGTCGCCTTCAGAAAGCTGCTCTGATCGAGAGCGCTGTCCTGCCAAACGAAGCAGAAGTGGACGTCGCCCAATTGAAAGCGATCCACTTCATCGTTGGTGACTCTGGGCTTGCAGCCCAGGACGTCACAGTAAAATTTACGAATCCGGTCCTGCTCTGATCTTGCCGCGAAAACGGCCGTGTGATTTCCAAGAATTACTTTCGGCATGTTCGGTCCTCAGGCTTTCTTCTGAGTTGCGAGCTCACATGTTTAGAATCCGCACCGGCCGGACTTCAACCGATCCGCCGACCTCCAGAATCGGGCAGCCCTTTGCCAGTTCGGCAGCGTGCGCCAGATCGTTGGCCTGTACGACGATGTAGCCCGCCACAACGTCCTTGGCTTCGGCGAACGGCCCGTCCTTGATCAGCTTCTTAGCGCCAGTGACCACTTTGCCCGTGTCTTCCAGCGGGTGCCCCGGATTTTTCATGTGACCTTTGGCTTCCAGATCCTTGAACCACCCGATCCATTTCTCCAAGTGCTTCTGCCGCTCCTCGGCGGATTCGGGGATGTTCCTGCCACGAAAAAGATAGGTAAATTCGCTCATTGTGCTCTCCTTTTGCCGGTTCTTACGGCGATTTGATCGACCGTGTCGCGCCGTTTCGACCTGATAACGTGTGAGTCTGCGCGGACCGGACAACTTTTTTTTAGGGCGCGCGGAGGATTTCCAAACATGCGGGAGAAGCCGCGTGCGGAAGAGTGTCCCGGCTGGCCGCAGGCGGCTGCCGAATGAGGCTCTATCCACTATTATTTTAAATATCAGGAGAATCCCTTCAGGGCCGGAGGACTCCAGGAGTACGCTGCACGCTGCCCGGCTTAACGGCGCTCGCGTGGCTGTTTCCCGGTTATGCTCTGTTTGATGGTGTGCTAAAGCCTGCCGGCCGCCTGTTGGGGCGCCCGCGCCAGGGCCGCTGGATCCAGCGACGATGAAGAATCCGGCAACTCGGAGTGGTTGACGTGAACGGTGCAACGATCGGAGCCGTCATCGGAGCGGTGTTCGGCTCGTTGTGGTCCATAGCTGGTGCGACCGCCTTGCCTCGGAGATGGAGGGCGTGTACCGGTGCGCTCGGAATCGGGATTTCTACGGTGCTCGTTGGCGCGCTCGTGGAGTTTGGGGCTCGCGGGCGCCCGGGGAAATTCGATGGCGAAGTCTATGGCTATGCGGTCCTCCTCGAAGTTGCGTGCATCGTGGCAGCCATCGCCGTGCTGCGGCGTACAGCGCGCATGCAGATGGCGCCGTCCGCGATTGCGTTTATAGTCGGCCTGCATTTCCTCGGTCTGTGGAAAGCCACCGGCAGCTCGACATTCATTTGGGTCGCGGCAGCGATCTGTTTCTTGTCCGCGTGGTCCGTGTTGCTTCAAGGCCCGAGACAAGCCGGCGACGGCACAGACCCCCGGCGCGCTCTCGTAGGGCTGGGATGCGCGGTCGTGCTCTGGCTGGCAGCCGCCGCGGCTCTCGTTTAAGAGATCCCGCTCACTCTCCGGGAACGTATTGAAGTCGCGAGAGGAAGGTAAGAACTGGCCATTGATGTGCTGGCGCCTTCATTGTAGGAAGCTTTCGTTGTCGGCGCCCGTTCGGGCTGAATAGATTGATTCCTCACAAACGTGGCCTCAGGAATACGGCGTACCTGTGAACCCGTTCCGTCCATTGAAGCGGTTCTTTCTTACAACCGGTGAGCTTGCGTTATTTGCCATTCAAGCCGGCAGGGAGAGTTTTCACCGGCCGCTCGAATTCGGCGAGACGCTGAACCAGCTTTATGAGATCGGCTGGCGTTCCCTTCCGCTCTTGACCGTCGCCGGGTTCGCGATCGGAACTGTACTGGCTCTCCAAACCCGTTCGTCCATGCAAAGCTTTGGAGCCGAGGCCCTAATTCCGGAGGCCGTATCGTTCGGATTATTCCGGGATGTAGGACCCCTGGTGACTGGACTACTGGTATCCGGACGTGTGGGCGCGGTCATCGGGGCTGAGCTAGCCGAAATGCGAGTAACGTCGCAGATCGACGCCTTGGAATGTCTGGCGGTCGACTCCTTAAAGTACCTGGCGGTGACTCGAATCATCGCTTGTGTAATAGCGCTGCCGATCTTAACCAACCTTTTGAACTTTTCGGGCTTGGCCGGCGGGATGACCGCCGAGTTTCTCACCTCGCACATGTCCGCACAGCTCTATCTCAATGATGCGTTTCGTATGATGAGCTGGTCGGACTATATTCCGCCGACCGTAAAAACTCTCGCTTTCGGTTTTCTGATCGGAACCGTCTCAACGTTTCTCGGCTACACGGCTTCGAAAGGAGCAGCTGGAGTGGGGCGGGCTTCCACTCTCAGCGTCGTCACATCGTCCCTTTTGGTGATTCTGTCCGACGTGATTCTGGTGAAGCTGATTCTCTTCTGGTTCCCGGGATAGTCGGAATGGAGCGCGATCACGATGCGGTGCGGCTGGAAGGCGTTGCGAAAGCGTTCGGCGACAAAACGGTTCTAAGCGATGTGTCGTTTCGAGTCGGCGCCGGTCAGGCCTTTGCCCTCCTAGGCCGGAGCGGGATCGGAAAAAGCATCACGTTGAAACTCATGATCGGCCTGATCAAGCCTGACCGCGGGCGCATTCTTATCGGCGGTCGGGATATTCCGAAGCTTGACAGACCACAGCTGGCCGAATTCCGCAAGGAGACCGGATTCCTCTTTCAAGACGGGGCTCTCTTCGATTCCATTACCGTGGGAGCAAACATCGCCTTTCCTCTCCGGCGACACACGCGCAAATCGGAGCGGGAAATCCAAGCCATTGTGCGCGAGAAGCTTCGGGAAGTGGAGCTGGAGGGCCAGGAAAACAAGATGCCTGCCGAGCTATCCGGCGGGATGCGAAAGCGCGTGGGGTTAGCGCGGGCCCTGGCTCTCGATCCGAAAATTTTGCTGGTGGACGAGCCCAGCAGCGGACTGGATCGGATCACGGCCTCGGAAATCGACGAACTGCTTCTCCGGTTGAAAGAAAAGCGGAAGGTGACCCTGGTCGCGGTCACCCACAACATCACGAGCGCCCGAAACTTCGCGGATCAACTCGCGGTTCTGCATTCCGGAACAATTATCGCGTGCGGCACGGCGGATGAGCTCGCTGCCAGCGAGAATCCGTTAGTGCGGCAATTAGCATCAGAGGCGGAAATATCATGTCCCCGAAAAAAGAGATTCTCGTAGGGGTATTTATCATTGTCGGAGTGCTGCTGTTTGCAGCGGGATTGTTTCTGATTGGAAGCCGCAAGCAACTGTTCGCGCATCACTACACCTTGTACACCGATTTCGACAAGATCGACACGCTAACGTCCGGCGCAAAGGTCCGAGTCTCGGGAATGGATGCCGGTGAAGTTACGGATATCCAGGTTCCGAACAGCCCGTCCTCTCGATTTCGTTTCAAGCTGGAAGTGGACCAGAAGTTTCGTGGAATCATTCGCCAGAACTCGGTGGTCTCGATTGAGACGGAAGGAATGGTCGGAAACAAGTTCCTGAATATTCAAAAAGGCGGAGAGAATTCGCCCGAATGCCCGCCCGGCGGAACGCTGCCGAGCAAAGAACCATTCGAACTTTCCGATTTGATGCGTCAGGGAAGCGGCTTGGTGGACAGTGCGAAGGCGACAATCGACGATATCCGGATGCAATCCGACCACGCGATCAAGCACATCACGACATTAGTCGGGCACGTGGACAGCACCGTCGAGGGCTCCCGAAAGGACGTGAAATCGATTACGTCCAATAGCGCTCAGCTGACTGAAAACGCGAACGCCATCGTGAGTTCCATCCGGGCGGGTCAAGGCGCCGCCGGGAAGCTGCTGGAGGACAAGACCGTGGCGTCGAACCTGAGCGAAACCGTGGCCAACGCCAAGAGCGCCAGCGACAACGCCAAGGAGGCGTCGGAAAAAGCTAACGCCATGACGGCTCAGCTCGATCGGGCGGTCACCACTTTCCTGAAGAGTAAGGATCAAAACGAGAATACCGCTAGCAGGCTTCGAGATACGGTCGAGGCGGCCAACGAAGCCGCGACCAACGTCCGGGACGACAGCGAAGCGATCAAGCACAACTTCTTCCTGCGGGGCTTCTTCAAACGGAGAGGATTCTACAACCTGGACGATCTCACGCCCGAGAAATACGGCTCTACGGAATTTGTCAAAAAGCCTAGAGTTCGCATATGGACACCGTCGGCGGGATTGTTCGATTCGCATGCGGATGGAACCCAGGGACTCTCAAAAGACGGGCAGGCGATCTTGGACCAGGATATGTCGGAGGTCGTTCGGTATCTGCCGAATAATCCGATTATGGTCGAAGGATATTCGTCTCAAGGCACACCGGATGAAAAGTACATGTCGTCCCGGCAGCGCGCGATCGCGGTGCGTGACTATCTGGAGTCTCACTTCCACATCGATCGCAAATTCGTCGGGATCATGCCTCTCCGGGACCACCCACCCCGCGGCGCCGGCCGAGAGACGTGGGATGGCGTCTGCCTGGTCGTGGTTCTTTCGAAATAAAACTAACCACGCGCACATTCGGCACGCGCCGCATTTTTGGCATGCTGTTTTGACAGCCCGAGCGGCGAACAGACCGCGAAGCTCAACGAGCGCGCGGACTTCACGCCGCCCCTGACATCTGACCAGACCCATTCCGCAGCCGAGGGATAACGGAGCGCTCGCGGAGGCTGGCTAGATGCATGCATCTTCGAGATCGAGGAGGTGTTTGCTCATGCGGCAATATTGGTGGGGTGGACTCATCATCCTGATTGCGATTCTCGTCTGGTTCCTGGTTGCGTACGTCTTTTAGGGGCTTCCTGGTAGCGCGTGTGCACTCGCGAAATCAGAAGGTGTTTTCCATGCCAAATGATGCTGTTCGCAGCGATTCCGTGCGCCATTCTTGGCGTTCGGTTGAGCGAAATCGTCAATCCTATTTCATGGAGTCTGGTGACCGCGGGCTGGAAGCGCCGTCCACAGCGCGTTGTTTGGTGGCGTGGGGTGTCCGGACAGAGAGCTAGACCTTAGGTATGCAGAGCACCCCGCCGCTCGGACAATTGCGACCTCGAGATGAATTCTTTTATGTAAGCCGCGACCGGACAGTTCTGGCCACGGCGCGCGACGGGTTCGTCCACGGGCAAGGCGAACAAGGCCTTTTCGTGTGCCAGACCAGAGTGCTTTCGGTACTTCGATACTCGATCAGCGGCGAGTCACCGCAGCCCGCGGGTATATCGAATATCGAGCAACACACCCAGCTCGCGTACTACATCTCGCAATCGCCAAGTGCCGATCAGAGTCTTTTTGGCAATGCGACCGGTCCAGGCGGCGGCGCCGCCACCCAGGCGCTCGAACTGCGCCTTTTCCGAACTGTCGGCGACGGTCTCAACGAAGAGATCGAGTTGGTAAACCACACTCTGCGGACCGCCAAGTTCACATTAGAAATCGAAGTCGACGCGGACTTCGCAGATACAACGGAGACCCGCGGCAAGAGGAAGCAGCATGGCCGCACCGAGCGGTGTTGGAATCCCGGAGAAGGTTGCAGCAAACTGACCTGGACGTATACAGCCGAGCATCGATTCGAACACCAAGGGAATCGCGGTGAGGCAATGCTGCGGCGGAGCTCGATCCTTACGATTTCGCATTCGGATCCACGTCCTTCATTTGAGGAAGGCAACCGGCACATCCGGTTTGCAATCGAACTCAGCCCGCATGCTGCCTGGCGCTGCTCTATGCTGGTGAGCGCCGATATCGACGGGCATGCGTACGAATTACTCCCCAAGGCGCGGGGCGATGAGGCGAACAACCATTTCCTCTCGGCAGCCACCCGCGTTCAACTCGACACTCCGCCGCTTGCTTTCGTGGTGGAGCGCGCGATGGAGCGTTCCCGCCGCGACCTGGCCGGCTTCCGGCTCTATGACCTCGACCGTCCCGGTGGAGGCTGGACCCTATCCGCCGGCGTGCCTGATTATCTTTCCTTCTTTGGCCGCGATGCGCTGACCGCGGCTTGGCAGGGCGCCCTTTTCGGCGATGAAATGATGCGCGGCACTTTGGCGGAACTTGCCCGGACTCAGGCGACGGAACAGAATGATTGGCGCGATGAGGAACCAGGCCGATTCATCCACCAGGTCGACACCGGTCCGGTGGCGACGCTCAACTATAACCCGCTCGCCAGGTATTACGGCACACTGACCGGGCCGGGCTTTTACCCGGTCGTGCTGTCCAATCTTTGGCACTGGACCGGGGACCTCGACCTCGTGCGGCCGTTTCTCAAGCCCGCGATCGAGGGCTTGAAATGGCTCGATCACCGCGCGACGCGCGACGATGGCTTTTATGCCTACCAAACTCGCTCCGAGCAGGGATTGAAGAATCAGGCCTGGAAAGACTCGGGCGATGCCATCGTTTATCCAGACGGAGGTCAGGTAAAGGATCCAATCGCGCCCTGCGAGTTCCAGGCGTTCGTTTTTGCCGCCAAGATTCGTGTCTCCGAGCTGCTGTGGTGGCTGGGCGAGAAAGACGCTTCCAAAAGGGTTTTCGACGAGGCGATCGAACTGCGCGACCGCTTTAATGACGTCTTTTGGATGGAGGACGAAGGGTGTTTCGGAATGGGGTTGGATCCGGAGGGCTCTCTGATTCGATCGGTCGGGTCCGAGTCCGGGCATGCGGTTGCGGCCGGGATCGTAAAACATGATCGAGTGGAAAGGACAGTTGCGCGGCTATTCCAACCGGATCTCTTTTCGGGATGGGGCGTGCGGACTCTGTCCGCCCATCATCCCGCGTTCAACCCATTCAGCTATCACCGCGGCTCCGTATGGCCCGCCGAGCAGGCGGCCTTTTGCATGGGGCTGATGCGCTACGGCGATCACGGCCGGTTGCACTTACTTGCAAAGGCGCAGTTTGAAACAGCATCGCTATTCGAACACTACCGCTTACCCGAAGTCTTCGGCGGCCATCAGCGCGATGCCGCTCACCCGATACCGAGCCTGTATCCTCGCGCAAACTGGCCTCAGGCATGGTCCTCGTCCGCCGTGCCATGCATGATTCAAGCAATGCTGGGGTTGTTTCCATACGCGCCTCTTCACGCATTGTTCCTGGATCCGCATTTGCCGGAGTGGCTGCCGGCATTGCGCCTGGAAAATGTGCGCGTGGGCAAAGCCGCTGTCGACCTTCGGTTTCAGCTGCGCCGGGATGGCCACACCGACTACGAGGTGCTGGATCTTCGCGGAAAGCTACATGTCGTCCGGCAGCCGAGCCCCTGGTCGCAAACGACTACCTTCGCGGAGCGACTCGTCGACATCTTGTCAAGCATCCTGCCTCGGCACTGATTCATGCGCGTTGGCTTGAGCCGCTCGCGGCGCCGCCGGTCCCCGGTTGATTTCGGCTCGCTCCGACTCACTGGAGCAGCAGCATCAGTCGAGGTCGGCCTGCTGCTGATCAGGATCCAATCCCCACCAGGCGCGGCTTTGGCACGGGGGTCAGCGGATACCGAGCAGTTCATTGAAGAGGACTGCGTACAGACCCATTGCTCGATCGAGCTCGTGCGGTTTGACGCAACCTTCTTTGCTGCGAACCGCGATTTCATGCGCGCTTCGATACCAATCCGTAAACTCCCCCTGGCTCTGCAATACCAGATCCGCATCCAGCCCCACTGTACGCTCATAGTCTTCGATCAGATCCGACATCAGTAGATCCGCTTTCCGGATCGTGACGCTCGGGTTAGCCTGAAACTGTCCACGGACCGACACCCACATTTGAGTGAAGCCATTTCTATCTTCGTCGCTCAGCGCGCAGATCCCCTGAGCAAGCGGCTCGACCATTTGCGCCGGCTGGCGATCCCCGAGAGTACGCTCGCCGGATTCCACCTTAATGCTGCGAAGGTGCAGCTCCAGAATCGGATGACAAGCGTTGACGAAAACCTTGATTGCGATACTGAACAGCACCGCAGCCACCACAATCGACAACCACATGGCAGCTCCGAAAGTGAATCCGCAATTGAAGATCCAGGCAGCGGTCGAAAGTGTAGCGCGATTTGAATGAAGGCTGCGCCGATCACCAGGAGCTTTGGTTAACGAGGTGCGGGGAGGCTTGAATCATGCTGTTCCCGAAGTCGCTCTCATTATGGATTGCTGCCTTAGTGCTGCTGTTCGCACTCGCGCTACTCCTGTTCGTGTACTTCCAAGGAGGCGTATCGCACGCGATTCGTTCGGCGAAGGTATTCTTCACTACACCACTTCTGGCAGGGAGTGCCGCCACTTACATCGTCGAATTTCTTATCTAGATTCCAGTATCGTGAACGCCTAAGATCATATTCAGAGATCCCAACATTTGGATGCCGGATCCTTTTCACCCGCGGGCCAACATCATTTTCAGGCTTTGCCTCCTCGGCGCAGTGCTTTTTTTTGCCTTTGTCACCTGGGCGGGTTACCTGGTGGTGCGTTCCCCATACGAAACCATGCAAAACGTGCCGCGTGAGCAGCCCGTTCCGTTCAGTCACGAGCACCACGCGGGCGGGTTGGGAATCGATTGCCGCTACTGTCATATTTCTGTGGAGAGGTCTTCCTTTGCCGGGATCCCTCCCACCAAGATCTGCATGAACTGCCATTCGCAGATGTGGGCGACGAGTCCCGCGCTGGAACCCGTGAGAGCAAGCTATCGCAGCGGCAAGTCCATTCAATGGACTCGAGTTCACGACTTACCCGGGTTTGTCTATTTTTCGCATGATATTCACATTCATAAGGGCATTGGCTGCTCGAGCTGCCACGGCCGCGTCGATAAAATGCCCTTAACTTGGCAGGCACAGCCCCTAACTATGGAATGGTGCATTAACTGCCACACTAACCCGGAACAGCAGGTTCGTCCCCGACAAGAGGTCTTCAACATGGAATACACGCCGCCTCCGGATCAACTCGCTCTGGGGACAAAATTGGTACGCGAGTACCACATACGCCGGCTTACGAGTTGCTCCACGTGTCACCGATGAGCGATCCAAGCTTTCTTCCCCTCGCCGAAATTCGTCAGTCCCGCTCGGAAACACTGGGCGTTTCCGCGGCGGCCGATGCCACGCGCCGCCGGTTTCTCGAAATCATGGGGGCGTCGATTGCGTTGGCCGCGGGCGCTGGCTGCACGCGCCAGCCGACAGAATTCATTGTTCCTTATGTCGATCCGCCGGAGCATGTGATACCCGGCCGGCCGAAATACTATGCGACGGCGGCGCTGGTCAATGGAATCGCCCAAGGCATCATCGTCGAGAGCCATCTGGGAAGGCCCACGAAAATTGAAGGTAACCGCGCCCATCCCGCCAGCCTCGGTGCCACGGATGTACTCTCGCAAGCATGTGTTCTCGACCTGTATGATCCGGATCGTTCCAAGCAAATCCTGAATGGCGGCGAGGTGAGGTCCTGGGAGGAGTTTGTTCAGGCGTTTCGAGGGATGCTCGAACCCATCCGAAAGGCGCGCGGGCGGGGTTTACGGCTCCTCACGGAGACCGTCGTTTCGCCAACACTCGGCGACCAGATCGGCCAGGTGCTGGAGCAATTCTCAGAAGCGCGCTGGCACCAGTTCGATCCGGCTGGACCCCATTCGGCGCGCGCCGGAGCGCACCGCGCGTTCGGCAAATATGTGAATACGTACTACCGGCTGGACCATGCCGACGTGATTCTGGCCTTGGACTCCGACTTCCTCACTTGTGAAACCGGCAGCACCAGGTACGCTCGGGATTTTGCCGATCGCCGCCGCATCCGCGGCAACAACAGCTCGATGAACCGGCTCTATGCCGTCGAGAGCACGATGACCGCGACCGGCGGCAAAGCGGATCACCGGCTCGCGTTGCGTCATTCCGAGATCGGCCAATTCGCAGCGGACTTGGCCGGAGCCCTCGGCGCCGCCGCGCCGAACGGTAATGCCGCGCCGAGCGGAAATAATGCTGCGCCCTATTCGGACTGGCTGAAGGCCGTTGCCGCGGACCTGATGGCGCATCGCGGCGCGTCTGCCGTTATTCCCGGTCAGTGTCTGCCTCCGGAAGTTCACGCTTTGTGCCACGCCATCAACGCCGCGCTCGGAAACGCGGGCGTCACGGTTCTCTATACCGATCCCATCGAAACCCGTCCCGAAGAGCAGATCGGCTCCATCCGCCAACTGGTCTCCGACATGAACGCAGGCGCAGTCGAACTCCTTCTGATTCTGGGAGGCAATCCGGTATACAACTGTCCTGCCGACCTGGAATTCAGTCGCGCGCTCACCCAGGTTCACACGTCGATTCACCTCAGCCTGCACAACAACGAGACCTCGGCGCGCACGCACTGGCAGATTCCCGAGACTCATTTCCTGGAGGGCTGGGGAGACGCCCGCGCGTTTGATGGGACCATTACGATTCTCCAGCCCATGATCGAGCCGCTTTACAACTCGCGATCCCAAATTGAGGTCCTCGATCTCCTGCTCCGCTTTCCCCATCGGACAAGCTACGAAATCGTACGCTCCTATTGGGCGCCGCGCGCCAGCACCGAGGATTTTGAAACCTGGTGGCGCCAGTCCGTGCGCACTGGGCTGATTCCCGGCTCCGCGCTGCCGGAAATTCACCCGGCAGTCCAAAAAGTGGAAGCGCCGCAACCTCTGCAGGCCGGCAATGAAGGCGCCCTGGACCTCGTATTCCGCCCCGATCCTTATATCTACGACGGTCGATACGCGAACAATGCCTGGCTGCAGGAATTGCCGCGGCCAATGACGAAACTGACCTGGGACAATGCCGTTCACCTCAGCCCCGCCACCGCAAAGCGTCTGAAGCTGGAGCGAGAACAACAGGTGCAGCTGAAATATCGGGGCCGCTCGGTTCGAGGCTCGGTTTGGATCTCCCCGGGCAGCGCGGACGACACCGTGACCGTCCATCTCGGTTTTGGCCGCGCGAAGGCGGGCGTGGTGGGAAACGGCGCCGGCTTCAACGCCTATTTGCTGCGAACGTCCGACGCCCTTTGGCAGGGGAGCGGAGTTGAGGTCGCGCCGACCGGAGAGAAGTACTTGCTCGCTTCCATGCAGATGAATGAGGACATGGTAGGCCGCGAACCCATGATTTCACGCCCGGTTGCGGACTACCGAAGCGATCCGGACTTCGTGAAGAAGATCCACTCGGAACCGGAACGCGATGAGACGTTATATCCCGCTTGGAGCTACACCGGCTATTCCTGGGGCATGTCAATCGATCTCACGGCTTGCGTGAATTGCTCGGCTTGTGTCATCGCCTGCCAGGCTGAAAACAACATCCCGGTGGTCGGCAAAGGCCAGGTGCAGGCACACCGCATCATGCACTGGCTGCGAATTGACACCTACTATCAGGGAGATCTCAGCCACCCCGCTGCTCGCTATCAACCCGTGCCGTGCATGCACTGCGAAGATGCTCCCTGCGAGTTGGTATGTCCGGTGCAGGCAACTCAGCACAGCGCCGACGGCCTGAACGACATGGTATACAACCGCTGTGTTGGCACTCGCTACTGCTCCAACAACTGTCCCTACAAGGTCCGCCGCTTCAATTTCCTACTCTTCAACGACTGGTACACCGAGCAACTCAAGATGCAGCGCAACCCGGATGTCACCGTGCGCAGCCGCGGCGTCATGGAAAAGTGCACCTACTGCGTACAGCGCATCCGCGAAGCCGAAATCCGATCACAGGACGAAGACCGGTTCATCCGCGACGGCGAAATTCAAACCGCTTGCCAGCAGGTCTGCCCGACACAGGCCATCGTCTTCGGCGACATGAATAATAAGGCTAACCATGTGGCGCGTCTCAAACAGGAGAAGCTGAATTACTCGCTGCTGGCGGAGCTGAACACCCGCCCGCACACGACTTATCTGGCCGAACTCAGGAACCCCAACCCTCAACTGAAGGAAAGCGCGTGACGGTCGAAGAAAAGCAGCGCCAGACAGCCCGCCCTCAAAAGCCTTCGGATGAAGGGAAGCCGGCGGTCATCGCGCCGGGGGCGACGTTCCACGGCATCACCAGCCAAATCACCTCGATCGTTCTTCGCAAGAGCGTGCCGCCATTTTGGGTCTGGGCTTTCGCCTGTGGAATCGCGGCTCTGTTCATGTTCGTGGGCGCTGTCGGATACCTGCTCGCCGCCGGCGTGGGTCTGTTCGGCATCAATATTCCCGTGGCATGGGGTTTCGCCATCACGAACTTCGTGTGGTGGATCGGAATCGGACACGCCGGCACCCTGATCTCTGCCATTTTGTTGCTGCTGAACCAGAGCTGGCGGAATTCCATCAATCGGTTCGCCGAGGCTATGACCATCTTCGCCGTGGCCTGTGCAGGCATGTTTCCGCTGCTGCACCTCGGCCGCCCTTGGCTGTTCTTTTGGCTGCTGCCGTATCCCAATACATTTGTGATCCAGCCGCAATTTCGCAGTCCGTTGGTTTGGGATGTCTTTGCGGTTTCCACCTACGCCACCGTCTCGCTGCTCTTCTGGTATCTGGGAATGATTCCCGATTTCGCTTCGATCCGCGACCGCGCCGTCAGCCGCGTCTCATATTGGACCTACGGAATTTTATCTTTCGGCTGGCGCGGTGCTTCTCGGCACTGGCGGCTGCATGAGACCGCCTCGGTTCTTCTCGCCGGGCTCGCCACCCCGCTCGTGCTCTCTGTTCACACCGTGGTGAGTTTCGATTTCACCATCGCCATTCTGCCGGGCTGGCATTCCACAATCTTTCCTCCGTATTTCGTCGCCGGCGCGATCTTTTCCGGTTTCGCCATGGTGCTGGTGCTGGCGATCCCCATCCGGTCCGCCTACGGCTTGAAGAACCTGATTACCGAGCGCCACCTCGATAATTGCGCGAAGCTGATGCTCGCCACGGGCTTGGTGCTCGCTTACACGTACGCCATCGAGCCTTTCACATCGTGGTACAGCGGCAATACCTACGAAATGTACGTCGTTCATGCCCGCGCCGTCGGTCCGTATGCCTGGAGCTATTGGGCCGTCATCATGATGAATGTCATCGTCCCGCAACTGCTTTGGTGGAAAAGCAACCGCACCCACACCGTCCGGCTTTTCCTGATTTCGATGGATGTCCTCATCGGCATGTGGCTCGAGCGCTACATGATCATCGTCGGCAGCCTGAACCGCGATTTCCTTCCGTCTTCCTGGGAACGATTCGTGGCCACTGCCGTCGATAATGCGATCCTCTACGGCTCCGTCGGTCTGTTTGTCGTGCTCTTTTTCTTGTTCCTCCGCACGCTTCCGATGATCTCCATGTACGAAGTACGGGAGCTGCTTCCGTTCTCTAGACCCGGCGGAGGCACCGTCAAATGAGCGAGCCGCGCCCGTACGGAATTGCCGCCGAGTTCGATGATGCCGATCAGCTCGTGACCGCCGCGCGCGCGGCCCGCGAGGCCGGATACCGCCGCATGGAAGCGTACTCGCCCTATCCGATCAAAGAACTGGACGAGGTCATTCACTACTGGAACCTCTTGCCGACCGTCGTGTTTTTGGCCGGCGTGCTCGGCGGCTTCACCGCCTTCTACATGCAGTACTTCATTGCCGCCATTGTGTTTCCCACCAATATCGGCGGGCGTCCGTTGAACAGCTGGCCCTCTTTCATCGTGATCACCTTCGAGCTGACCGTCCTTTTCGCGGCTAGCGCGGCGTTCTTCGGAATGCTCTTTTTCGCCGGCTTTCCGGCCTTGTACCATCCCATGTTCCGTGTCCCCACATTCAGACGCGCCTCCGATGACGGCTTCTTCCTCTGCATCGAGGCGCGCGACGGACACTTTCATCCCGACCGGACCGCGCGTTTCCTCCAGGACCTCGAACCTGTCAACGTCTGGGAGATCGACGAATGAAGCGCCGGCTGATTCCCGCTGTCGTCCTGCTGGCCTGTACTCTCGGCTGCCGCGAGGACATGCAGGATCAGCCCAAATATAAGCCGATGGCGGTAAGCACGTTTTTCGCCGACGGCCGCGCTGCACGTCCGGTGCCGCCCGGCGCGATCGCCGTCGATGATATCGATCAGAAACCGGCGCTCTCTGCCGGTGTAGTAGATGGCGCTTTCGTCACCACCATCCCGGTCCCGGTCAGCGTGGACTTGCTGAACCGCGGGCGCGATCGCTATGACATCTATTGCGCTCCATGCCATGGCCGCACGGGCGACGGGCGCGGGATGGTCGCCCTGCGCGGTTTCAAAATACCGGCGGATCTGAGCAGCGATCGGGTGCGCAATGCGCCTCCCGGTTACCTGTATGCCGTCATCACGGACGGCTACGGCGCGATGCCGGACTATTCCTACCAGCTCGATGAACACGACCGATGGGCCGTGGTCGCCTACATCCGCGCTTTAGAACTAAGCCGCCGCACAACTCTCGCGGATGCCCCGCCCGATGCGCGTTCTCGCCTGGAGGCACAGCAATGACGCCGCGCTATCACTTCGATTTGGATCGCGGCATCCTTCGCTGGCGTAACCCGGCTCTCGCAAGTGGAATCGTGCTGCTCATCGCCGCCGCCGTCGGCGCCATTTTCAGCCCCGGCGATTTCTTCCACGGCTACTTGATCGGTTACCTCTTGTGGGTTGGCCTGACGCTCGGATCGATGGCCTTCCTGATGCTGCAATATCTGACCGGCGGGGCGTGGGGCGTGGTTATCCGCCGTACCCTCGAAGCCGCCACCCGCACCCTGCCGCTCCTCGCGTTGCTATTCATTCCCCTGGCCTTCGGCTTGACCTATCTCTACGATTGGGCCCGCCCGGAAATCGTCGCCCACAGCAAAACCCTTCTGCATCGTCGCGTGTACATGAACGTGCCCTTCTTCCTGATTCGGGCCGCCATCTATTTTGCCGTGTGGATCGCGTTCTCCTACTTCCTCAACCGGTGGTCCGCCGACCAGGATCGAAACCGCGCCAACCAGCGGCGCTTGCTCAATCGCCTCAGCGCACCCGGATTGATCGTCTACGTCTTCACCATTACGTTCGCTTCGGTCGATTGGGCCGAATCGCTGCAGACCGAGTGGTACTCCACGATGTGGGGCTTCCTGTTCGTAGCCGGCGAGGGCCTTACCGCGCTGGCGTTCGTGATCATTACAATGGCGCTGCTGTCCCGCCGCGAGCCCATGTCTCGCGTCCTCAAACCCGATCACTTCCATGATTTGGGCAAGCTGCTCCTCATGATGGTCATGATCTGGGCGTACTTTTCTTTCTCGCAATTACTGATCGTCTGGTCGGGCAATTTGACGGACGAAATTCCCTGGTATCTGCCGCGCTTCAAAACCTCTTGGGGCTGGCTCGGGGCCGCCTTGATCGTGGTGCAGTTTCTGATTCCTTTTCTGCTGCTCTTGAACCGCTCGCTGAAGCGGCATGCGTTCCTCCTGAGCGGCGTCGTCGGTTTGATTCTGGTCATGCGTTATTTCGATCTCGTCTGGATTGTGCTCCCCGGCTACTACCACCATGGATTCCGCATCCACTGGCTGGATGTTGTGACGCCGATAGGGCTTGGCGGAATCTGGGTCGCTGCGTTCTTGACGCAATTGCCCAAGCGGCCGCTGCTGCCGGTGAATGCGCCGGAATTGGAGGAGGCTCTCGTCCATGAGTCAACGTAGACTTCCGGATCCCGCTGCTCCCGAAGACCCCTCCACCCGGCATGAGCCAGAGGGGATTAATGCGACCGCCGTCTTCCTCACCGGCGTCGGCGTTTTAGTCGTGATGTGGGTTGTGGTGGTTCTGATCATGCCGCTGTTTTCGTATTTCAAGGCCGAACGCGGAATCGGTCCAATCGTCAACGAGATGCCGGCCCGGGTTCCGCCCGAGCCGCGCATCCAGTCCGATCCCCGCGGCGATCTGCATGAGTTTCGCGCGCGCGAACTTTCCGCGCTCCAGAACTATGCCTGGGTCGACCGCAAAAATAACGTAATCTCTATTCCCATCGACCGCGCGATTCAGCTTCTCGCCCAACGGGGCGTGCCGCCCAGCCCGCCGGCCGGCGACCAATACTACAAACCCGAGGCGGGCACGCGCGAGACCGGGTTCGAAGGAAAAGTGGAGCCCGAGCCGCGATGAGGGCGATTCTCATTTTCGCGATCGCGTCTGGTGTTGCGGCCGCCGGCAGCGCGGCTCCGCGCACGGCCGCGAAGGTACTTGACGGCATTGGCTTCGACCAGAATCTCAATGCGCAGGTCCCCCTCGGCGCGCAATTCCGGGACGAAGCCGGCCGCGACGTTCGTCTCGGGGACTATCTCGGCCAAAAGCCCGCAATTCTCGCGCTGGTCTATTACCAGTGCACGATGCTCTGCAATCAGATCCTCAACGGGATCGTCGTGGGTCTTCGGCCCCTGTCGCTGCGGCCCGGCCGTGATTTCGACGTGATCGCCGTCAGTATCGACCCGCGCGAGGGGCCATCCCTGGCGCGTGCCAAGCGGGACAATTACGTAAAACTTTATTCCTCCCAGGCCGGTCCGGCGGGCTGGCATTTCCTCACCGGAACCGAGCCGAACATTCGCGCGCTCGCCGATGCGGTCGGCTTTCATTATCGGTACGATCCGAACAACGACATCTACCTGCACGCTAGCGGCATCATGGTGCTCACGCCGCAGGGCCGGGCTGCCCGCTATTTTTACGGTGTGGAGTTTGAGCCGAAAGACTTGAAATTAGGTCTGGTCGAGGCGTCGCAGAACCGGATTGGCTCGGCTGCGGATCAGATTCTGCTGTTCTGCTACCATTACGATCCGGCCGCCGCCAAATACACCGCCGCCGTCTTGAACTTGCTGCGCGTCTCGGCCGTGCTGACTCTGCTGCTCTTGGTCGGCCTCCTGGGGAGGCTGTGGCGGCGCAATCTTCGCCAGGACCGCGCC
Organism: Terriglobia bacterium; assembly: GCA_035652895.1. Lineage (GTDB taxonomy): Bacteria > Acidobacteriota > Terriglobia > UBA7540 > UBA7540 > SCRD01. The sequence continues at coordinate 143,319 of DASRCX010000041.1, read as the reverse complement.
TACCTGGAAGAGGAGCGCGTGTGAACTCCCTCCAGCTTCTTCCCGAGAGCGCATCTACTTTTGCTTCCGAGCTGAACCCGTTCTTCTGGTGCATGGTGATCATCTGTGGCGCGGTCACACTCGGAATCGCTGTGTTCGTCGTGTACTCGGTTCTTCGCTATCATCGCAAGCGCGACGACGAATTCCCCGAGCAAATCGAAGGCAATTACAAAGTCGAAGCTACTTGGACCGTCATTCCGCTGATCATCTTCCTCGGCATGTTCGGCTGGGGCGCCAAGACTTACTTCGACGTCGAGGCGCCTCCCGCCGACTCGATGAAGATTTATGTCGTGGCTAAGCAGTGGATGTGGAAGCTGCAGCACCTGGATGGGCAGCGCGAAATCAACACGCTCCACGTCCCCACCGGCCGCCCCATCCAGTTGATCATGATCTCCCAGGACGCGATCCACAGCTTCTTCGTGCCCGCTTTTCGCATTAAGCAGGATGTGCTGCCCGACCGCTATACCACCATCTGGTTCCGCGCCACCCAGCCCGGCAAATATCACCTGTTCTGCGCCGAATACTGCGGCGCCAAGCATTCCGGAATGATCGGCTGGGTTTATGCGATGGAGCCGCACGATTATGAGCAATGGCTCACCGAGGGCGGTGCCGAAGGCTCGCTGGCATCGACGGGAGAAAAGCTCTTTCATCAATTCGGATGCGCCAACTGCCACCACTTCGACGGCCACGGCCCCGGCCCCAATTTGCGAAACCTCTACGGGCGTGCCGTGATCTTACAGAACCGAATCACCCGCGTCGTGGACGATACTTATATTCGCGAGTGCATTCTCAAGAAGAAGCCCGCGCCCGTAGCGGGCTTTGCCGATTTTATGCCGTCCTTTGACGGCCGGCTCACCGAAGACCAGATCCTCGCCCTGACCACGTACATCAAATCCATCGGACCGCCGCCGGGAGCCCAGCTGCCTTCGAGTCCCGGCACCGCGCCCAAGAACTACGGAACGCAGCGAGGCATTGCCGGCCCCGGCTCCACCTCCATCGCCGGCACCGAACCGGATTCGCGATGATTGCACATCTCACAACGCCGGACACCGCCGACTACCTGACCGAAGAGCGCGGGATCCGTTCCTGGCTACTCACTACCGACCACAAGCGCATCGGCCTGCTCTACATTTTCTCGGTCACCTTCTTCTTCGCCGTCGGAGCGCTCTTCGCCGCGCTGATGCGCCTGGAACTACTCACGCCCACCAGCGACCTGGTCGACCCGGAAACCTACAACAAGCTGTTTTCGATGCACGGAATCATGATGGTCTGGTTCTTCCTGATTCCCTCGATTCCCAACACGCTCGGCAATTTCCTCATCCCCATGATGATCGGCGCCAAGGATGTGGCTTTTCCGAAGCTCAACCTGGCAAGCTGGTATGTCTTCGTGATCGGCGGGTGTGTCGCGCTGTACTCCATGATCCGCGGCGGCGTCGATACCGGCTGGACCTTCTACACGCCATTCAGCACGATCTTCTCGACTACGTACGTGGTCGGCGCGGCCGCCGGCATTTTCATCTCCGGCTTCTCTTCCATCATGACCGGCCTGAACTTCATCGCCACCATTCACGGCCTGCGGGCGCCCGGTATGACGTGGTTCCGCCTGCCGCTGTTTATCTGGTCGCACTATGCCACCAGCGTCATCCTGGTGCTCGCCACCCCCATCCTAGCGATCACGTTGCTCATGATCGCCGTCGAGCGCATTTTTCAGGTTGGCATTTTCAGCCCCGAACTGGGCGGCGATCCCGTGCTGTTTCAGCACATGTTCTGGTTTTACTCGCACCCGGCGGTCTACATCATGGTGCTGCCCGGGATGGCCGTAATCAGTGAGCTGGTCGCCGCGTTCTCACGCCGCGCGGTCTTCGGTTACGTGTTCGTCGCCTTCGCCAGCATCGCCATCGCCGTCATCGGCTTCTTGGTGTGGGGGCATCACATGTTCGTTGCCGGCCAAAGCGTCTATTCGGCCATGGCATTCTCTGTCCTCAGCTATCTGGTTGCCGTGCCCTCCGCGATCAAGGTGTTCAACTGGAGCGCCACCCTGTACAAGGGTTCGGTTTCGTGGGACACCCCGATGCTCTACGCGATCGGCTTTATCGGACTATTCACGGTCGGCGGCATGACCGGTCTGTTTCTCGCCGCGCTTGGAATCGATGTCCATGTCACCGACACCTACTTTGTCATTGCCCACTTCCACTACATCATGGTCGGTGGCACCGTGATGGCCTTTCTCGGCGGGATCCATTATTGGTGGCCGAAGATTAGCGGCAAACTGTATCCCGAGGGGCTCGCGCGCCTCTCCGCCCTGATCGTCTTTCTGGGTTTTAACCTCACCTTTTTCCCGCAGTTCGTGCTGGGCTACATGGGCATGCCGCGCCGCTACGCGGCGTATCCGCCCGAGTGGCAGGCTCTGAATGTGCTGTCCACCGCCGGCGCCTCCATCCTCGGCATCGGCTACCTTCTGCCATTGTGCTATCTGATCTGGTCCTGGAGATACGGGCCGCCCGCCCCCCCGAATCCCTGGCGCGCCACCGGGCTCGAATGGCAGACCTCCTCTCCTCCGCCCAAGCACAATTTCGAAGTGACGCCCATCGTCACCCGCAAAGCTTACGACTACGAAGGAATGAAGGAGGAACTGGGGCTTGTCTAGCACCGAGATACTCGCCCTTCGGGAACAATACGGCACATCCGATCAGCAGCGGGAAGTCTCGACCATCGGCATGTGGATCTTCCTCGCCACCGAAGTCATGTTCTTCGGCGGCCTGTTTGCCGGCTTCGCCATTTACCGCATGTATTACACGCAGGGCTTCATGGAAGGCAGCGCCGAGATGGAGATCATTCTCGGCTCCGTCAATACCGCGGTCCTCATCACCAGCAGCCTGACCATGGCCCTCTCGGTCTACAACATCTCCATCGGCAAACAGTTCCGCACCTACCTCCTCCTGCTCACCACGGCGGTCCTGGGGCTGGTATTTCTCGGAATCAAATTCACCGAGTATTACCTCCACTACCAGCATCACAAGGTCCCCGGCATCTGGTTTGAATCCTCCAGCCCGCATAGCGGGGCCATCGAGTTGTTCTTCGTGTACTACTTCTGCATGACCGGACTGCACGCCCTGCACATGATCATCGGCATTTCAATCGTGTGTGTCTTCGCAATCCGCACCGCGCTCGGACGTTTCAACGCCCGATATCACACGCCGATTTCGATCTTGGGGCTCTACTGGCATTTTGTCGATATCGTCTGGGTGTTCCTGTTCGGCATTTTCTACATTTCCGGATTGCATAGGTGAAATATGCCTGAGGCTACCGTTTCGCCCCGAATCTATTTCTTGACGTACGCCGCGCTGCTCTGCCTGACCCTCGGTACCGTCTTGATCGGATACCTGGATCTGGGCTGGTTCAGCATGTTTGTCGCGGTGGCCATTGCCGCCATCAAAGCAACTCTGATCGCGGCATTCTTTATGCATGCCTTGTATGAAAAGGTGGTGATCCGTTTGCTGATTGGCGGGGCCCTGCTCTGGTTCCTGATCCTGATCACCCTGACGATGTGCGACTACATCACCCGCAGTTGGCTGCCGGTCCCGGGAAAATGATCGGGTGGCGGTAATCGGCGTGCATTCACAAATGGCGAAACCAAGCAAGGAGGGAAATGATGGCCGACCGCCCGGACGTACAGTCGCATACGGACGAACCTGACAATCGCTCGGTCACGGAGATTATCCACGGCATTCTGCTGGACGTCCAGAACATCATCCAGGCGGAGATCCGGCTGGCCCGCGCGGAAATCGCTCAGAAGACCGGGCAATTGAAGAATGCCTCGGTATTTCTGGGAATTGCCGCTCTCTGCGGAGGGTTGGGTGCTGCGTGCCTGGTCGTGACTTGTATTGCGGCGCTAGCTCTCGTCATGCCGCTTTGGCTCGCCGCCCTTCTCATCGGGATCGGGCTCTGCGGCCTGGCCGGGGGTGCGTTTGTTCTCGGCCGAACCAGGATCGAGCAGGTTGACCCCGCGCCGCGCCGGACCGTCGAAACTCTCAAGGAAGACTTGCAATGGGCGAAACACCACATCAGCTAGAGGAGGAAATCAGCCGCGCTCGCACGAACCTCGACGAGGATCTCCTGGCCCTGCGGCGCCGTGCCCGGCAAGATATGGATCGACGGATCCACAGCTGGCTGCACCCCTTCTGGATCGCCGGCGCCGCCCTTGCCGGAGCCTTACTCATCGGCTTTTTCCTTGGCCGCGCGGGGCGTTCCTGAAGTAAAGGGCAACCCCACCTCGCGTCGAGAGCAGCGGCCCTGGCCGTTTCCAACCTCTTTTTCAAGTTTTTCAAGGTCGCGGAATTCTGGGCCGATCCAGGGGATGGCGCTACAATTACGGCGGGAGGAACCCCAATCCGAATATCTGAATTGCTTATAAGTCGTTGGAAAGTTTGGAGCGGGAGACGGGACTCGAACCCGCGACGTCCAGCTTGGGAAGTTATACGACACTCTAATCTCAATCATTTAGAGAGCGCAGGTGTTGGTTTGGAGAGTACCGAGACACCTGGAAAAACAGCGGTAAACCGCAAGCGCCCTCTTATGGAGTGCAGTTGGAGTGCAGCGGTGGGAAACAAGCGGAATCGAGATTCACGCAACAAATCTCGCGGATCATCGGAAATCTTCATCCAAACCATTCAACGGAGTGGCTGTCGGCGTATGGCCGACGCCGCTGCCCCTGAGCGCGTAGAAACTTTGACGCGCGAGCAGCACCCGAACACCTGCCCTCAATTGCACCCCATGACCATAAACAACAATGGCTCGCGTGCCACCGCGAGCCATCGACCCTATGGGGTGAAAATTGAATACTTCCAACAGCAGTATACACCACCATCGCTCGCAAAGAAAAGACGAAAATTCACTCGGGCGGGAACCACTTGTAAGCTCGTCAACGATCGCATCGCTGCGCGTCGGAATGGACCTGAGTGTCGCAGACTATGCCGCGTTAGAGTCTCGATGGATTGACCGCCCGCTGGCCGATCGCGCCGGGCTGCGAAGGGTCGATTCGCTAACGGGCGGTGAGATTATCGGCCGAAAGGGTGGGAACTATTCCGGCATCATCATTCCGTACTTCCGTCCGGGCGAAGGCAATGTTCGCGAGTACCGATTGCGCCGAGACCAGCCGGACCTCGAATACGATTCCGCCGGCAATCTCAAACCACGGCAAAAATATCTGAGCCCGCCGGGCCGCTCCAACATGCTTTACATCGTGCCGGGGACTGATCCGTCGCCGCTGCGCAATATCGCACTTCCGATCATGATCACGGAAGGCGAGTTTAAGACGCTCGCTCTCTGGCGCCTCGCCAACCATCGTGCCTCAGCGAAGCCGGAATTTCTACCCGTCGGCCTCTCGGGCGTGTACAACTGGCGTGGCACGATCGGCAAAACGGTCGGACCGGATGGAAGCCGTCTCGACGTCAAGGGAGCCATTCCAGATCTCGACTGGATCACATGGCAAGACCGCCGTGTTGTGATCGCGTACGATACCGATTCAGTCACGAAGGATCTCGTCCGCATCGCGCGATCCGAGCTCGCCGGACATTTACGAAGCAGAGGAGCGGTCGTAGGTTTTCTCGAATGGGACGTCGCCCGTGGAAAGGGGATAGACGACCATCTCGCAATCCTCGGCCCCGAGGCCGTTCTCGACGAGATCGCGCATGTTGATTTCGCCGGTTCTGCCTGGAAGAAGGATTTGCTACGCGCCAAACCACCTATGAACACCACTGAAGGTCGGATCTTACCGGTTTTGGCGAATGCTATCGCCGCCTTTCGGCATGCGCCGGACTGGGGTGGCGTCCTCGCGTTCAACGAATTTGGATTTGGAACAGTCGCACTGAAGCCGGCACCATGGGGCATTGTGCCCAAGGGAGAATGGACGGACCACGAAGATCGGCTTGCCGCGGAATGGCTCCAGAAACAGGGCATTCTCGTTTCGGTCGAAATCGCCGGGCAAGCCGTGCAGACGACGGCGAGAGACCACCCCTTTCATCCAGTCAGGACGTACTTGAAAGGGCTCCGATGGGACGGGGTCGTGCGCTTGGATCGCTGGCTCTCAAATTATCTCGGTGCTGAGGACACCACCTATTCCCGCGCCGTTGGCTCGCGCTGGATGATTTCAGCGGTGGCTAGGATCTTCCGCCCTGGCGCGAAGGCGGACTGTTGTCTTATTCTCGAAGGACCGCAGGGCATCCGCAAATCTACCGCCCTGCGCACGCTCGCTGGCGACTACTTCACCGATGAATTGGCCGATCTCGGAAGCAAGGACGCTGCGATGCAAACGCGTGGTGTGTGGATCATCGAGCTATCCGAACTGGACAGCCTCAGTAGCTCGGACGTAGCCCGAATCAAAGCATTCATGAGCCGCACGACAGACCGTTTCCGCCCGCCCTATGGGATGCGCCTGGTCGAGTCTTCGCGCCAATGCGTTTTCGCGGGCACCGTCAATCACAGCACATACCTTCGTGACGAGACCGGCGGTCGGCGTTTCTGGCCCATCACCTGTGGGCGGATCGCAATTGACGAGTTGGCCTGCGATCGAGACCAGCTTTGGGCCGAAGCCAAACTCCGGTTCGATTCAGGCGCTCCATGGTGGCTGGAAACTGCCGAGTTGGTCCAGATGGCCTCGGACCAGCAGATCGAACGCTACGAAGGCGATCCCTGGGAAGAGGTCATCGCGCCCTGGATTGAAGTACAAGCGAGCGTCTCTATCAGCGAGGTTTTGGAGAAATGCCTTCAGAAGCCACAAGGTCTGTGGACCCAAACGGATAAGAACCGCGCCGCCCGCTGCCTGCGTGCGCTGGGCTGGGAAAGGTATCGGGAGAGGCATGGGTCGCGGCTGGAATGGCGTTACCGGAAGGGAGAATGATCCTTGTTCCCAGTCGTGTTCCCAGATTGTTCCCGGTCGGCGGATGGCCAAGAACCCCGAGAAACAGGCATTGTTCCCAGTGTTCCGGGTTGCAGAGCGAGTTTCTCCTATGGAAAAACGTAAATTCTTTCCATACGACACTCAGCATCTGGGAACGGAGGGAACAGTGGGAACACGAACTCGAATCAATCGATTGAAGTGATCGCCACGTGGGAACTGTCCCTGGAACACACGGCCGAGAGCGGAACATGGCATTCGATCCGGGGGCGTCCGCGTAGCGCCGGACGCTTGCGGTAATTCTCTTTACAGAATATTCTGTCTATGGCATACTCTAATATGACATGGGAAGTCAAATTCACGGATGAGTTCGGCGCGTGGTGGAAGACTTTGACCGAGAATCAGCAGGATGATGTCGCGCATAGCGTAGGCCTGCTTGCCGAACTGGGGCCTGCGCTGGATTTCCCGCATAGCTCAAAGGTGAACAGCTCGCGCCACGGCCACATGCGTGAATTGCGCACGCAGAGTGGAGGCAGACCCCTGAGGACGCTGTACGCGTTCGATCCACTTCGCACTGCGATCCTCCTTTTGGGTGGAGACAAGACCGGAGACAGTCGGTGGTATGAAAAGTTTGTGCCGATTGCTGATCAGCTATACGACGAGCACTTGGACGCGCTTCGGAGAGAGGGTAAGCTCTAATGCCAACACGCAAATTTCGTGAATTGGTTCAGGCGATGCCGCCGGAACGGCAACAGAGAATCGCCAACCGAGTGCAGCAGAGCCTTGCGGCAATGCCACTCGAAGAGATCCGTAAGGCGCGGCAGATGACGCAGGCAAAGCTGGCGGAGACTTTGGGGGTGAACCAGGGTGAGATCTCGAAGATTGAGCACCGAACGGACATCTACATCAGCACGCTGGCCGGATATGTGGAGGCTCTCGGCGGAAAATTGGAGATCCGCGCTGTTTTCCCTGATCGCGAGATGCGGATCACACAGTTCGAAGAATTGCCATAGAAACCGGGCAACTCGCCCACGAAGCGAGCGCGACCGTTTTTTCTAAACATGCGCTTACATGGCTCTCCCCATTCGGCAGATGGACGTTCACCATGACGCACTGGATGCGGGTAGCGCCTCGTGAAGGCCACTACTTGTCAATCTCACCGTGATCGGTTGATTTACGGTTGGCCGAGCGGCCGGAACATCGCGATGGCGCTTACCGGACACGCAGCACTCCACTCATGCGACCGTGTGATCGCTGCCGGAGCAGCATCGCGGTCGATCTGCGAGAATCCTTGCCGCTCCCAGTAGTCGCGGGCAGTATCGGTCAGCAAGTAGGCTGCTTCGCAACCTTGGGCCTTCGCGTAGGCGAGACGGTCCGCTGTGAGGCGAGCTCCGATTCCGGTGGAACGCCAAGGCTCCGACACGGCGACGGAACGTAAGAGGATGTCGGACCCGTACCGTTCGTACCCGGCAACGCCGACCACGATGCCGTCCCCATTTATTGCGACTGCATATTGCTGCCCGAACTGCGCGGTCTCGTCCAAGGGCACGAGTTTACTGGCGGAGAGGAGCGCCGCGATTGCACCGCGGTCGCCGCTCTCCGCCGCCCGGATCGAAATGGCCGCCGAAGCGGGCGTTGATCGCGCGTCCATAATCCTATATTTATCCGCAGCAAGTCGGCCCGCAGCAAGCGGCTGGCTTTGTGGCCCGGACGAACGCGCTCATGAATTTTCCGTCAACTTGCGGAGCGATGCGATCGATATCGATCTCCTTGTCACTAAAGGACTCGCGAGCATCTGCTTCGGTGTAAATGCGGGTCGGCTCGATCTCAACGGTCTGAAAACCCGCTGCGTTTACTTTGCTGACGTATTCCGTGTCGCGAAGGGCGCCTGCCATGCAGCCGGCCCACAGTTCGATGGACCTCTGTACTTCTGCGGGCATCTCGCCGCGCACAACGATGTCGGATACGGCCAGGCGACCGCCTGGTTTCAGAACCCGAAACGCTTCGCGGAACACCTTGTCCTTATCAGCGGACAGGTTGATTACGCAGTTGGAGATGATGACGTCCACCGAGTTGTCCGGGAGAGGAATATTTTCGATCTCGCCCTTCAGGAACTCCACGTTTTCCACTCCGGCCTTCTTTTGGTTCTCGCGGGCGAGGGCCAACATCTCGTCGGTCATATCAAGACCATAGACTTTCCCAGTCGGCCCCACCCGGCGCGCCGACAGCAATACGTCGATTCCGCCGCCAGACCCAAGGTCCAGTATCGTTTCACCAGGATTCAGCTTGGCAAGCGCTGTTGGATTTCCGCAGCCGAGGGAGGCAAAGAGCGCCTTTTCAGGGATGCTTGCGCCCTCCTCCGTACTGTAGAGGTTCGCTGAAATCGGATCGCAGCTCTTGGTGGAACTCGATCCGCCACCGCAGCAAGATGCCCTTCCCGATTGCACGCGCGTGGCTGCCGCTCCGTAGTGTTCTTTCACAACTTGTTTGATTTCTTCAGTCGTACTCATGTGTCTTCTCCAGATCTGATCGCAACGGCAGCGGGCCGAATATGGGCACACTCCGAGCGTTGGTTTCGTTTTCAGTCGTTTTTCTGTGCTCTACTTTGCGATCTGAACGATTGCTTCCGGTTCGATCGCTTGATTCCGGGTACAGCACTCGGCGTATAAAAAGCCGAGCAGTTCTTGGAGCGTTTCCGCGTTGGCGGAGTACCGCAAAAAAGTGCTCTCGCGTTTTACGGAAACGAGTCCCTCGTTCTTCAGTTTTTCGAGGTGATGGGATAGGGTAGAGCCAGTCATCCCCAGCTCATCACCAATCTCCCCCACCACCAAGCCGTGAGGATGCGCCGACAAGAGCAGCCGCATGATGCGCAGCCTGGGTTCGGTCCCCATTGCGGCCAGCATGTCGGCAAGCCGGCTCACATCCGCTGGATTTGTGCGCTTCCTCAATCGTCGTCTCCCAGGTCCAATTCACCGAGCTGGCAGTAGAGGCAATCGGCCGGAGCGCCCCGGAGAACGGCCTCTACGCAGCCATCACGAGCCAAGCACGGGAGATCGTCATCAAAATCGTCCCATGCGTCGGCTTCCATATTTCGATAATAAGCGAAATACCGATCATGTCAAGTCTTTTTTTCGCCAGGCGTCGGGTTCGCATTGACACTGCAAAATCGCAGTGATATCGTTAATTGACGATAAGACAATGAAACAGAAGTCTGTCGAGGACAGCGCCTGTTGCCCGCCATCAAACGGGACCGCGCCGACCGAGTTCCGAGCGCTCGAAGGACCCGAGGCCGATGACGAGTTGGCCAAGCTGGCAAAGGCGATCGGCCACCCAGCGCGAGTGCGGATCATCCGCATGCTCTCGCGGAAAGAAGCCAGAGTCTGTAGCCAAATCGTCGATGAGTTGCCATTGGCCCAGTCCACGGTCTCAGAACACCTCCGGATTCTGAAGGAGGCGGGGCTGGTGCGCAGCAGTCAAGATGGCCCCCGGATCGGTTATTGCATTAACTTCGATACCCTCCGGAAGCTGAAGGCCCTGATCGCCATCATCTAAAAATTTTGCCTATGGTATCGTTTATCGACGAAATACGGAAAGAAGGGACCATGAAGAGATTCGAAGTGTTCGATCCACCGATGTGCTGCTCGACGGGAGTGTGCGGTCCGAAAGTAGACCCGGCGCTGGTCAGGTTTGTCGCCGACCTCCACTGGTTGGCAAATCAGAGAATCGCCGTTGAGCGGTACAACCTGGCGCAACAGCCGCAGGCCTTTGCTGCCAACGCACTGGTGAAGAGTGCATTGCAGGAGCACGGGAACGATTGTCTTCCTTTGGTTCTTCTCGATGGCGCGATCGTCAGTCAGGGCCGGTATCCAAGCCGTGATGAACTGGCCCGGCTCGCCGGCGTTGAGGCTGACCAAACCGCAGACGCCACTACCGGCGCCTCATCGCCGAACGCCTTGAAGCTGCCGGTCATCAACAAGTGCTGCTAGGCGTTTCCATGTCGGAACCGAGCAACATCGCCAGTGTCCTGGATAAGGCCACGCGGATTCTGTTCTTTACGGGTAAAGGCGGAGTCGGCAAGACGTCTCTGGCGTGCGCTGTCGCCGTCGCGATCGCACGTAAAGGCAAGAAAGTGCTTCTGGTGAGCACCGACCCTGCTTCGAATCTGGACGAGGTGCTCGGCGTTCGGCTCGCCGGTGAACCTACCGCGGTCCCCGACGCGGACGGGTTGTTTGCGTTGAATATTGATCCCGAGGCCGCTGCACAGGCGTATCGGGAACGCGTCGTCGGACCGTATCGCGGCATTCTGCCCGAAGCTGCCGTGAAGAGTATGGAAGAGCAGTTATCGGGGGCCTGCACCGTCGAAATTGCCGCTTTCGATCAATTCACGAGATTGCTTGGTGACGCGACAGCAACGGCCGGCTTCGATCACATTGTTTTTGATACCGCGCCAACCGGCCACACGCTTCGCCTGTTAAAGCTGCCGGCAGCATGGACTGGCTTCATTGCAAACAATACCAGTGGGACCTCCTGTCTTGGTCCGCTGACTGGTCTTCAGACTCAGAAGGCGGTGTACGACTCGAGCCTGAGAGCTCTCACCGACCCGTCCACGACAACTCTGGTGCTTGTCAGCCGCCCCGAGCGAGCAGCCCTCGTCGAAGCGGAGCGCTCAAGGTCGGAACTGGCTCAAATCGGGGTGCTCAACCAGATCCTGTTTCTGAATGGGATATATGTGGCCCAGGATCGAAGCGATTCCGCGGCATGTGCGCTCGAAAGTAGGGGAATGGCCGCGCTAGCGGCAATGCCCGCGGGACTAGCGGGACTGCCCCGAGTCGAAGTGCCGCTGCTGCCGTACTCACCCATGGGCGTCCAGAACCTCCGCGCAGTTTTCGATAGCGGCACGCCCGGCGAGAACTTCCGTGCAAGTAACCCATCTGATCTGGCGGAATCGAAACTGTCTCTGGCTGATCTTATCGACGACATTGAAGCCGGCGGTCGCGGCCTCATCATGACGATGGGTAAGGGAGGCGTCGGGAAGACGACTGTAGCCTCGGCGATTGCGATCGAGTTGGCCGGCCGCGGCTATCCGGTTCACCTCAGTACTACTGACCCAGCCGCCCACGTTTCAGCCACGGTTGGTCACCCGGTAGGCAATCTGTCCGTGAACCGCATCGATCCGATCGTCGAGACCCGCCAGTATACCGAGTCTGTCTTAGCGCAAGCGGGCGCTGAACTGGATGCAGAGGGCAGGGCTCTGCTGGAGGAAGACCTCCGGTCTCCATGCACGGAAGAAATCGCGGTGTTCAGCGCTTTTGCGCGAACCGTTGCCGAAGGCGAAAAAGGATTCGTGGTACTCGATACCGCGCCGACGGGCCACACGATCCTTTTGCTTGATGCTGCCAAAACCTATCACCGCGAGGTGACTCGAACCATGAGCGACATGCCGGAATCCGTTCAGAACCTTTTGGCCCGGCTCCGAGATCCCGACTATACCCGCGTCCTGTTGGTGACGCTTCCCGAGGCTACACCTGTGCATGAGGCTGCGCGGCTCCAAGACGATCTTCAGCGAGCGGGGATAACACCCTTCGCGTGGATCGTGAATCAGACTTTCGCCGTGAACGGGTTCCACGATCCCGTCCTGCGGGATCGCGGTGAACGTGAGTTGTCGTTTATCGGCGAGGTTCGGGATCGTTTTTCCCGGCGGATGGCGATCATTCCGTGGAATCCAGTTGAACCGGTGGGTCCGGAGAGATTACGCGAGGTGGCGAACAGTGGTAAACGCACTCGTGATCTCGATTTCGTCAGAGGTTAACCAAATGGCACAATCGCCAATCGACACAGCCGTCGCTCCGAAGAGGCTCAACTACTTTGAGCGATACCTCACCGTCTGGGTTGGACTCTGCATGATCGCTGGCGTGCTCGTCGGCAAGGCCTTGCCAGAGAGCATCGACCAGCTCCGGAAGTGGGAGTTCGGAGCCGGCAGTCAGATCAACATCCCCATCGCCGTGCTGATCTGGCTGATGATCGTGCCCATGATGATGAAGGTCGATTTTGCATCCATTCGTAACGTTGGCAAAAGGCCCCGTGGATTGTTCGTGACGCTCTTCGTCAATTGGCTCGTCAAGCCTTTCTCGATGGCCTTAATCGCGTGGCTTTTCTTCCGCTTCCTCTTCGCGGGTTGGATTTCGGCCGCCGACGCGAATCAGTACATCGCAGGTTGCATCATCCTGGCCGCGGCTCCGTGTACGGCTATGGTATTCGTCTGGAGCTATCTCACCGAAGGCGATCCCGCGTACACGCTGGTTCAGGTCTCGGTGAACGACCTAATCATGCTCTTCCTTTTCGCGCCGATTGTTCGGTTTCTGGTCAACGGCGCGTCATCACTGCACGTTCCGTTTCAAGTGCTCTTGTACGCCGTCGGAATTTTCATCGTTATACCCCTTGTAGCCGGATCGGTTCTTCGCGCCTACTTCGTCCGCGCGCACGGGATCGACTGGTTTGAAAAGACGCTGCTGCCCCGATTTGCTCCGGTTAGCATGCTGGCCCTGCTCGCCACACTGGTACTGATCTTTGCGTTCCAGGCGGACAACATCACCGGAAAGCCATTCCATGTTGCGCTGATTGCCGTCCCGATCCTGCTTCAGGTGTACTTCAATTCATCGCTTACATACGGCCTGATGCGGCTATTCAAAGTCCGTCACGCCGTAGCGGCGCCTGGCGCGCTAATCGGCGCGAGCAATTTCTTCGAACTCGCTGTGGCCACCGCAATCGCGCTGTTCGGTCCAGGATCAGGGGCGGCGTTGGCGACGGTGGTTGGAGTTCTGATCGAGGTCCCTGTGATGCTGTCGGTCTGTTCGTTCTGTAATCGTACGCGGCACTGGTTTCCACAGACCGAGGCCGCAACCACAGTTTAGGAAGCATGGAGGTGAATCATGCTCTGCTACGAATGTTCTAAAGCCGGAGAGCATCGCGAGGCCGTCGGCCTGTGCCATCATTGCTCGGCTGGGCTCTGTGCCGAGCACGCCTGCGTTGTCAGCGATCCTATAACGAAAACGTATCCGCCGTGCATGTCTGTCGTATTGCCTCAAAAGGCGCGACAACTTCTCTGCGGAACTTGTTTGCGGGCGCTGCAACAAGTCCGGACCATGGATCTCCAAGCTGAAACATCGGAAGAGTGCTGCATCTCAGGAGTCGCTTGAGAGGGCGGCGCAGGTTCGAGGACACAAATATGGTCGATTTCTATTCAGCGGCGGCTCGGTCGTTTCAGGAGAGCCTGGACTGCATCGAGAAAGACGGCCGCATCGATTCGCCGGATTGGTATCTCGCCAATGGGCTCCTTCGACTAGCTGAGGGATTGCAACACGATCACGAAGCGGAGGAAGACCGGCACAGATCCTTTGCCAGGACGTCACCGAGGGCAAAGCGCCTGGAAACGTTTGTTGAGTAATGACGCAAGATTCATGCGGCTTCTAATTATCGGCGGTAGTGATGCTGGAATCAGCGCAGCTTTGCGTGCGAGAGAGTTGCGTCGAGATCTTGAAGTCGCCGTCATCCTGGCTGACTCTTACCCCAACTACAGCATCTGCGGTCTTCCTTTTTATCTCAGCGGTGAGACCGACAACTGGCGCGATCTCGCCCACCGCACGGATTTTGACGGCATTGAGCTACTCTGCAAGCGTTCGGCCCAAAGCTTTGATCCGAACGCGAAGGTAGTCACTACCCGGTCCACTGAAGGGCGAGCCGAGAACTTCAAATACGACAGATTGATCGTTGCAACTGGGGCCAAACCGATTCTCCCCGATATTCCAGGGATAGACCACGTATTCCCGCTGCATTCGATGACGAACAGCTTCCGAATACACGAGGAGATTGCATCAAAGGGAGTCCACCGGGCCGCGATTGTTGGAGCTGGTTATATCGGCGTTGAGATGGCGGATGCTCTAACTCATCGCAAGTTGCAGGTGCAGTTGATCGGCCGTTCGAAGTCAGTTCTTCCGTCCGTGGATCCCGAAATCGGCGAGCAGATCCGCGAACATCTTGAAGAGCACGGTGTCTGCGTCCGCACGGAAGTCGAAATTGACCGAATCACGAAGCAAGGGGAACGTGAGTTCGTTCTCGAAGGTGCAAGCGGATTCCAAACCACTGCTGAGCTAATAGTCTGGGCTTCCGGTGTGGTCCCGGCCTCCGACCTCGCCAAATCGGCTGGTATTGAAACCGGCATTCGGGACGCCTGCAAAGTGAATCAGCGGATGGAGACGAACCTTCCGAACGTATACGCCGCCGGCGACTGCGTTGAGACTTGGCATCGCATCCTGCAGCGCTACTCGTATCTCCCACTGGGCACCACGGCGCACAAACAGGGGCGGGTGGCCGGGGAAAATGCGGCGGGTGGCGAGGTTGAGTTCGCCGGTTCGGTCGGAACGCAGGTGGTGAAAGTCTTCGATCTCGCGATTGCCCGTACGGGATTGCTCGATCGTGAGGCTGAATCTGGCGGGTGTTCACCTCTGACGGCGATGACCGAGGCGTACGATCACAAGCCGTATTATCCCGGAGCCGAGAAACTCCGGATCAGAGTGACGGGCGATCTGCGAAGCGGACTGCTATTGGGTGCACAGATCGCTGGACATTGGAAAGCCGACGTTGCGAAGCGAATCGACGTCTTCGCGACCGCTCTGTTCCACCGCATGAAAGTTGACGAAATCAACTCGCTTGATCTGAGCTATACGCCACCCTTGGGCAGTCCATGGGATGCGGTGCAAACTGCATCACAGAATTGGAGCGCAATGCAGCGACAAGAATCGGAGGTTCGAAAGCGATGAAGAGGGTTCTCGTTCTATGTACCGGCAACTCCGCACGGAGCCAGATGGCCGAGGGGCTTCTGCGTCATGAAGGCAGAGAGGAATACGAAGTACATAGCGCTGGCACGAGACCCAGCCAAGTGCGGCCGGAAGCGGTTGCCGCGATGAACGAGATCGGTATCGACATTTCCGGTCACCGTTCCAAATCGGTGGACGAGTTTGTTGGACAGCCTTTCGAATACGTGTTGACGGTTTGCGACAATGCGCGCGAGACCTGCCCGGTTTTCCCAGCCGGAACAAAGCGAATCCACTGGAGTTTCGAAGATCCCGCAGCTGTCCAGGGCAGTGATTCAGAGCGGCTCGGCGCCTTCCGTCGAATCCGAGACCAAATACACGCGCGGATCAAGGAATTCGTCCGGGCTCAGAAGGCCGAATAGCCCGAAGGCCGAGCACGCAATTGTGAGGAAGCAACGGGTCTTGATCGTTTGTACGGGGAACTCAGCCCGAAGCCAAATCGCCGAAGAGCTGATTCGGCACGAGGCTGGTGATCAGTTCGACGTGTTTTCCGCCGGGACGCACCCCACGCAAGTGCGGCGGGAAGCGGTTGAAGTGATGCGTGAACTGAACATTGATATTTCCGCTCAGCGTTCCAAACCGCTGGGTGAATTCGAAGGCCAGCAATTTGATTTTGTGATTACGGTCTGTGATAAGGCGCGGGAGGAGTGCCCTGTTTTCTCCGGAGCGCCGGGGCGACTCCATTGGCCGTTTGAGGACCCAGCGGCTTTCACCGAAATGGGAGAGGAGCGGCTGCATGCCTTTCGGAAGTTGAGGGACAAAATCCACGCCCGCGTAATGGTGTTCCTTGGAGAGGGGCATATGGCAGCCGAGCGGAAGTATAGGCACTTCGAATTTGAGTTTTGAAGTGTGATTTCACATCAGAGAGGGGAAACAAATGCGTATTTGGACGAGTACAGTATTGATCGCTGTCGCCGTTATGGGCACGGTTCGGCCGTCGTCTGCCCAGACTGCAGGAGCTGCGGATGAGACCATCCAGCAGGCAGTGGCAGCTCTTGCGGCGAAAGATGACGGGACGCTCAGCAAGTTGAGCATCGAACAAACTGAATTCAAGAAATACATCTGGCCGGCGCTCGCCGTGCAGATGACCGGAACAAATACCAACGCGGACAAGTACTATCCGACGTACCAAAAGGTGAGCCAAGTTGGTATTACGGAAGCGAACACCACGCTGGCCGGAAAGAAGTGGGAAGTCGTCAAGGTCAGCCTGGAACCTGCTCAACGCAAGGGGAAAGGGTTTCAGGTCTTTGGCCCACCGACGGTTACGATCCGAGACGAAACTGGGCAGGAGAAGACAGTGAAGATCGTTGGCGGCCTTCTTGAGCGGGATGGCGCCTACAAGGTCACGACGTATTACGTGAGCCCATCGCAACGAGCCGCGAAGTAGGCGATGCCATTGGAGGCCATGTGCAGCCACGACGTTTCAATGTGCTATTCCTTTGTACCGGAAATTCCGCGCGATCGATAATGGCGGAGGCCATTCTCAATCACAAAGGTTTTCGGAACTTCACAGCATATAGCGCTGGAAGCAACCCTAGCGGGCACGTACATCCTGAGGCCCTGAGACAAGTAGAAGCCGCCCGCATGCCGATCGAAGCGCTACGCAGCAAGAGTTGGGATGAATTCGCTAAACCGGATGCTCCTAAGATGCACTTCGTATTCACGGTTTGCGATAGGGCCGCCAATGAAGCGTGCCCGGTGTGGCCAGGTAATCCCTTGACGGCCCGGTGGAGTGTTCCTGATCCGGCCGCCGTCGTTGGTACCAAACAACAAATTGAGCGGGCGTTTTTCGAGGCATTCTCAATTCTGGATCGAAGGATCACATTATTCCTTGCGTTGCCGCTGGAATCGCATGAACGTGATGCCCTTCAAGGCGAAATCGATCGCATCGGTGGGCAGTAGAAGCGGCCCAGAGGGGAAGATGCTTCCTTAACATTTTCTCTACACTGTCGGGACAATGGACCGGTCACCGGAACCTTTAACTACGCATGGTGGGTGTTTAGAAGCCGCGGGCTGGTTCTCATTTGAGAGCGCTTCAATGATGCGACATTGGGCCATTGTGCGGCGACCATTACACGACTCGCTGATGCGGCGCAATTCGGACTCAAGCCGTTTGAGATCGGCAATTCTGCCCTCGATTGCCTTTCGGTGTCGCGCTGCCATCCGGCACACTTCCGCACACGACCGCCCGTTTTGGGAGGACAGGCGCAATAGCTCGCGTACCTGATCGAGCGAGAATCCCAAATCGCGGCATCGGCGAACGAACCGGAGGCGCCGCAAGTGCTCGGTTCCATAGTTGCGGTAGTTGGCCGACGTCCGCTGCGCGGTTGGCAAAACGCCGGCACGCTCGTAATAACGAATCGTGACGACCTTCACCCCTGTTTCCTTAGCCAGTTCCCCAATGCTCATTCGGTTCTCCTGCCCTTGACCCTATAGTGACTATAGCCTGTACGCTCAGGATCAGGAAGATGCGGCAACTGCGCTGGGCTCTCCTGGTCATCGCTACCGTATTGGCACTCGGACAATCGTCGGAGCCGACCATTCGTGTCGAAGTGCGAACAGGCGCAGACCCCATCCAAGCCGCGGACGTGACTGTAAACGGCCGCCGCGGTCGGACCGGTCCGGACGGAGTGGCGATGCTTCCCGGTGCCCTCGGCCACGTCGATGTGCGAGTGAGCAAAGAAGGCTTCTTCCCCGCTCACGCGGCGCTGGATGTTGATGCCACCAAAGAATGGACCATTCAAATTGAACTACAGCCTCAGAAGGAGCGCCAGGAAGAGGTTACGGTTTATGCGACACGGAACGATGTTCGGGTTCAGGACTCGCCACTCCATGTCGAAGTTGTGTCCCAGGACGAGATCAACGAAGAAATCGCCATGCGGCCAGGCGACATCAGCATGCTGCTGAACGAAATGGGCGGTATGCGGGTGCAGACGACTTCGCCCGGTCTCGGAGCGTCCAGCGTTCGGGTCCAAGGCATGCTTGGGCGCTACACGGCATTTCTCTCAGACGGATTGCCGCTCTTTGGACAGCAAGGTGCGGGTCTCGGCCTTTTGCAAATTCCGCCGATGGACCTTGGGCAGGTCGAAGTCATCAAGGGGAATGCCTCTGCTCTCTACGGCAGCGCTGCTATGGCCGGGATTGTCAATCTCATATCGCGGCGGCCGACCAAAGAACCGATTCACGAATTCCTTTTCAACCGCACCTCGTTGGGGGGAACGGACGGCTCGATGTTCCTGGCTTCGCAACTTACGCAGCACTGGGGTGCCTCGCTCCTTGGCGGCGCACATTGGCAAGAGCACCAGGATGTGAATGGTGACGGCTGGGCAGATGTTGCGGGATACTCCCGCGGCGTGTTCCGGCCTCGCTTTTATTGGGACAACCAGAAGGGCGGGACCGCGCTGTTGACCGCTGGCGTGATTTATGAAGATCGTTCTGGCGGCACAATCCCGGGTGCTGCCCTTCCTGCGACCGGCCAGCCCTACACCGAGGCGCTCAAGACCAATCGATACGATGTTGGTGGGAACGTGCAATGGCTGGTTGGAGGACGGCTTGTCCTGACCGGCCGTTTTTCTGCTTCTGAGCAAAATCATCGGCATCAATTTGGGGAAGACATCGAGAGAGATCGTCATGAGCTCTTATTCGGTGAGCTCTCGATCAAAGGAACTTCAGGCAGAAATACGTGGGTGGCCGGTTTCGCCGATCAACGAGATGCTTTTCGTCCGCACGACGTTCCGCGATTCGCGTACACCTATATCGTGCCCGGAGTTTTCGTGCAAGACGACTTCAACTTGGCCTCTTGGATGACTTTGTCAGCCAGTGCCCGCGTGGATTTTCATAATCGTTATGGGACATTCTTCAGCCCGCGAGTATCGGCCCTTTTCCGCAGATCCGGTTGGACCAGCCGCGTTTCTGCTGGACAGGGATTCTTCGCCCCCACGCCGCTCACCGAAGAGACGGAAGCCGCGGGATTGACGAAGTTGCTGTTGAGTGCTCCCCTGCAGGAGGAACGTGGGCGGACCGCATCGGTGGATGTGACGCGGGTCTTTGGCGCCATCTCCGTCACCGGCACATTGTTTGCATCCAACATCGATTACCCGGTCTATGTGGACCGGGGCGCAACGTATGCCATCTTCAACTTGCCAGGGCCCACGAAAAACAGAGGAGTGGAGGTATTGGCGACATGGCGGAAGGCGCCGTTCTCGGCAACAGCTTCCTACACATATGTTCGGTCTAGTGAACTGGAGCCCGCCGGACGCGCCGAAGTTCCGCTGACCCCGCGCCACAACCTTGGGTTGGTCGGCATGTGGGAGAAGGAAGGCGTGACGCGCGTCGGTTTGGAGTGCTATTACACCGGGCAGCAGCGGCTTGAATATAACCCGTACCGAAATGAATCTGAGCCCTACGTGATTGTGGGAGCCATGGCCGAGCACAAAGTCGCGACGCACGTGAAGCTCTTTCTCAACTTGGAAAACCTCACCAACGTGCGTCAGACGCGGTGGGACCCTTTGCTCCTAACCAGACGCGAGTCCGACGGAAGATGGACGGTGGACGCTTGGGCGCCCCTCGACGGTCGCGTCATCAACGGGGGCGTTCGCTTCACCTTTTAGCGGTTAGTGCGCAAGCGGCGAGCGCATGTTCGCGGATGGGATCTCGCGATGTCGAGGTGACCCGTCGCCATGAGTGAGCAGCACTATCAAACCAACGAGAGCAGCGGCAATCAGCACGGTCCAGAGGACGCAAAGCGCCATCGCTCCGGCACCCATGTGCAAGCCGCTCATTTGCGCCATCATGCCGCTGCCGAACAGCATCATGCCGAGCATCACCACCAACGGAATCAGCAGGAGGATTAGAAGGCTTACGACCAGAATTCTTGCGGTCCGATTCTCGATGATCATAACGGCAACTCCTTCAGCGACCTGACCGCGCTGCCGTTCGGGATCGGCCACACTGCGGCGCCGCGACCGACGCTGTAAATGTCGTAAATTTATGGTGCAATCGCGCTGCCAGCGAAACGTTCCGACGCATACAACGCCCCAATCCTTGGGGATTTGGTATTCTCAAATCGAATGCATCGTGGCATTCAGATCGCGGTCAGCCTGGTAGCGGTATTCCTGCTGCTTAAACCTTTCGACTGCTTCAATGGCAAGTTGACCAAAGAAGCCGCTGATTGTTGCAAGCGAGGGAAGTGCAGACCTTCTACGGGCGATGATTGCTGCAAGGCTACGCTCCCCGGAGGCAAGATTCTTGTTGCAGCATCCAAGGCGCAGCACAGTCAAGCGCCGGTGGTCCTGCCGGTAATTGGCAGCGTCCTGCTTTGGGAGCCCGTCTTCACGCGGGCGACCTTCCACGAACTGAACGCACTGCCCGAATCACCTCCAGATTCCCGCCTTAATCTGCCACTCCTCATTTGATCCATTAGCCGACGTGTGTCTTGCGCACGTCCCACAGGCATTTTTTCATAACGATCTTTTGAGGAGGTTTGTATGCCTGCGATTTTCCGCAGGGGCTACCTCTGCCTGCTGGCGTTCGCATTCGCGCTGCGGGCAGAGGACGCACCGTTAGGCCCACGAGAGCTTGTATCAGAACTGCTTCAGCGGAATCCCGAGATTCAGGCGGCTCGCTTTCGTTTTGAAGCAGCGACAAAACGACCGTCACAAGTTGGCACACTCCCCGAGCCAACGGCGACGTATTCGAATTTTGGTGTCGGTCATCCGTTCTCTGGCCTGAATGGCAGCAACTTTGCCTACCACGGATTCGGCGTCTCTCAAGAGTTTCCTTTTCCAGGCAAGCTGGCCCTGGCATCCGAGGAAGCGAAGCGTGAGGCCGACAGCGAACAACAGAAATATCAAGCTTCGGTCCTCGATGTGACATCGCGTCTCAAGGTTGCCTACTACGAGTGGATCACGGTGAACAAGGCTATCGAGCTGACGCGAAAGCACAGCGATCTGCTCAGCCGGTTTGAGGAGATCGCTCGCAACCACTACCGGGTTGGCAAGGGCCTGCAGCAGGACGTCCTCAAAGCGCAACTGGAGGTTTCCAGTCTCGAACAGCAGTTCGCGATGCTGGATGAGAAACGGCAACGGGCAGAGGCTGAGATCGCATCCCTGCTCGCGGAGCCGAGTGTTGCGTTGCGTGCGCCGCCCGACATTCAGCCGTCATCATTCTCGATGTCCCTTGAGGAATTGCTCAGGGCGACGGCCGATTCGCCGCGCGTACGAGGCGAGCAGAAGATGGTCGATGCCCGAGCAGTCGGAATCAACCGAAGCTTGAAGGATTTCCGGCCGGACTTTGGCGCAAGTTTCCAATGGCAGCGGACCGGCACGAATTTTCCGGACTACTACATGGCGACTGTCGAAGTGAAGATCCCGATCTACTACGCCCGGAAGCAGCGATATGCCCTCGAAGAATCCTACGCGCGGCTCAATGAAGCCAAACAAACTTATCGCGCCGCGCAGCAGCAGGCGGTCTATGGAGTCAAGGATCAATACTTGACGATCCAGAGTAGCGAGCGCATTTTGAACCTGTACAAAACGACCTTACTGCCGCAGGCGCAATTGACGGTGGATTCGTCCGCGTCCGCGTACGAGGTGGGAAACACCGACTTCCTGACGCTGATCTCCAACCTGACAAACCTGATCAGCCTGGAGCGGCAGTATTACGACGAACTCGCCCGCCACGAAGAGGCCATCGCCCGCCTGGAGCCCGTGGTTGGCCGTGAGTTGGTTGTTGTCGAGAGGTGATGCAATGAACCGGGATCGCATTCTGAAAATCGCGCTATTCGGACTTCTGATCGTCGCAATCGCTGCGTTTGCCTACATCGGAATCGTGCGTCGGCAGCCTCGTCACACTGCGGCAACGGCGCAAATAGCGAAAGACGTGTACTACTGTCCGATGCACAAGAACTACCACTCGGATAAGCCGGGCAACTGTCCCATTTGCAGCATGAAGCTAGTGAAGCTGGAGAATCCGGAAGCTCCGGCTGGCTCGGACGCAACTGTGAAGAGCGAGCCTTCGAGCATGCCAATGAATATGGCGTCCGGTTCCCAATCGACCGGCGCCGCGTCCAGTGGCAACGCAATCTTTGTGCCCCCCGAAAAACAGCAATTGATTGGCATGCATTCCGTTCCGGCCGAGATGGGGATACTGACGAAGGACATCAGGGTCGTAGGAAAGGTGAGCTATGACGAGACCCGTCAAACGCATATCCATACCAAAGTCTCTGGCTATATCGAGGAGGTATTCGCGGACTCGGTTGGGAAGGCAGTTCGGGCCGGCGAGCCCCTGTTTACGATTTACAGCCCAGATCTGGTGGCCACCGAACAAGACTATTTGCTCGCGCTTCGATCCCGAGATTTGTTGAAGACGAGCACAGTCGCATCCGCGGCGCAAGGAGCTGAGAATCTAATTGCCGCCGCGCGAGAGCGTTTGCAGCTCTGGGATGTGACGGACCGAGAGATACACAGCCTCGAAACCGAAGGGAAGGTCAAACGGGCAATCACCGTCTACTCGCCTGTCAGTGGCGTGGTAATGGAGCGCGCTGCCTATCACCACGGCACGTTCGTCGATCCATCGAAAGAGCTGTTCATGATTGTGGACCTCTCGCACGTGTGGGTGCTGGGCGAGGTCTATGAGACCGACTTGCCCTTCGTCAGAAGCGGCCAGGCGGCCGAGATCGAATTGCCATACTCCAGCGGGGGACGACGGATTCGAGGCCGCGTCAGCTTTATTTATCCTTTCCTCGACCCTAAGACTCGGACCGTACAAGTCCGCATGGAATTTCCGAATTCCGACCTCTCGCTCAAACCGGAGATGTTCACGAACATCACCATGTCGGCATCGATCGGCCGGCAGGTGCTCATTCCGCAGGACGCGCTGATGGATACCGGGACGGAGCAATACGTCTTCATTGACAAAGGCGATGGCTACGTACAGCCACGCAAGGTGAAGGCGAGCACTGAGGCGGGCGAGAAGGTCGGAATCCAAGAGGGACTCAAGCCGGGCGAGAGAGTCGTGACCGGTGCGAATTTTATTGTCGACTCTGAGAGCAGATTGAAGGGCGCCTTCGCAGGTATGGGAGCGCCCTCACAGCCTCCCACCGTCGCCGGAGTCGGAGCAACACAGGCCATATCGGTTGAAGTACTTGATCCGAAAACCGCCAAAACTGGCATGAACCAGGTCCGCCTACTCGTCAAGGATGCAAGCGGCCAAGCGATTACGGGAGCGCAGGTAGAGGTTGGGTTGTTTATGCCGCAAATGGGCGCAATGCCGCCCATGAATTCGAAGGGCACTCTCACCGAAGTAGGAAACGGCATCTACCAGGGCCCAGTAGAGGTTTTGATGGCGTGGACCTGGCAGACCACCGTCACTGTCCATAAGAACGGCGCGGTAGTGGGCGTGGCGCAAACAACGATCACTTCGCGATGAGAGAAATGAAATGATTAACCGGATCATCGAATTCTCCGCGCGCAACCGGGCACTGATTGTCGTACTGACGATCTGCCTGACCCTTTACGGCGTGTGGTCCTTGCGCAACATACCCCTCGACGCGATTCCCGACCTCTCCGATCCCCAGGTCATTATCTACACGGAGTGGCCGGGCCGAAGTCCCGACTTGATCGAAGCACAGATCACGTATCCCATCGTTTCCGCAATGCTTGCCGCACCCCATGTCAGCACGGTCCGAGGCAGTTCTGACTACGGGTTCTCTTACGTCTATGTGATTTTCGACGAAGGCACGGACATCTACTGGGGCCGCACACGCGTGCTCGAATACATGAGCAAGATCACAGGCCAGCTTCCGGAAGGAGTTTCACCGAAACTCGGACCTGATGCCACGGGCGTCGGTTGGGCGTTCCAGTACGCGCTGGTCGATAGGACCGGCCAGAACAACCTCCAGCAGATGCGGTCTTTCAATGACTGGTACCTGCGCTATTGGCTTTCGAGCGTGCCTGGTGTTGCCGAAGTTGCGACGATCGGCGGATTCGTAAAGCAGTATCAGGTCAATGTCGATCCCAATCGCCTCCTCGCCTATAAGGTTCCGCTCATGCAAGTCATGGACGCCGTTCGCAACGGCAACAACGAGGTGGGGGCGCGCAGCCTGGAAATGACCGGCAAGGAATACCTCATCCGGGGGCGCGGCTACATTCAATCGATTGCCGATATCCAAAATCTTTCAGTTGCTGTAGGCAACAACGGAACGCCGGTGCGCGTTCGCGATATCGCGCGTGTCGAACTCGGACCGGACATGCGGCGCGGTATCGCCGAGCTGAACGGCGAGGGCGAAGTGACGGGTGGAACCGTCGTAGTGCGGTACGGCCAGAACGTCCGGGACGTGATTCAGGATGTAAAGCGAAAGTTGGCGGAGGTGAAATCGAGTTTCCCGACCGGCGTCGAAATCGTAACAACCTATGACCGCTCTGACCTCATCGACCGCTCGATCGATACGCTGCGGCATACGCTGATCGAGGAGCTTGTGATCGTCAGCCTCGTCATCCTGATCTTTCTCTGGCACATTCCGAGCGCCATCATTCCGATCCTCACGATTCCTATTGCGGTCATTCTGTCCTTCATCCCGATGCAGGCCACTGGCCTCACAGCGAACATTATGTCGCTCGGTGGAATTGCTATCGCAATTGGAGCGATGGTGGACGCAGCCATCGTCGTTGTCGAACAAACTCACAAGAAGTTGGAACATTGGGAGGCGGAAGGGCGCCAGGGCTCCGCCACTCACGTGATCATCGAGGCGGTGAAGGAGGTCGGCGGGCCGAGCTTTTTCTCGTTGCTCGTAATTGCGGTCTCGTTCATGCCGATCTTTGCCTTGCAATATCAGGAGGGCAGGCTTTTCAAACCCCTGGCGTTCACGAAGAACTTTTCAATGGCGATTGCCGCGGTGCTGGCGATTACGCTCGATCCGGCGATCCGGCTACTGTTCATGCGAACGCGGGAGTTTTCATTTCGGCCGAGTTTCCTCTCGCGCATTACCAACGCTGTCCTCGTGGGAAAGATCCACAGTGAGGAGAAGCATCCGATCAGTCGGCCGTTGATGAAGATCTATCACCCTGTGGTCCGCGTCGTGCTCAAGCTCCGTTGGCTAGTGGTGCTAGCTGCGATTGTCGTCGTCCTCCTCACGATTCCGGTCTACAAGCGCCTTGGATCGGAGTTCATGCCTCCACTCAATGAGGGCTCAATTCTCTACATGCCGATCACCCTACCAGGGATTGGCGTTACCGAGGCCGGCAAGTATCTTCAGATCCAAGACAAATTGCTTCACCGGTTCCCCGAGATTCAGAGCGTTTACGGAAAGATCGGCAAGTCGGAAACGGCGACCGACCCCGCGCCTATGAGCATGGTCGAGACAACAGTTGTTCTGAAACCGGAAAGCGAGTGGAGGAAGGAGCACAGGACCCGGTGGTATTCGAGCTGGGCGCCTCAATGGCTCAAAAACCAGCTAGCGCGATGGTGGCCCGAGGAGCAGCCGATTACTTGGGAAACATTGATCGGCCAACTCGACAGCGCCGTGCAGATTCCATCCTTCGCGAACGCTTGGCTATTCCCGATCCGCACCCGAATCGACATGATCACCACTGGGATTCGGACGCCGGTCGGCGTTAAGGTCATGGGGCCACAACTCGAAACCATCGAGGACATCGGGCTCAAAGTGGAGAAGGTCCTCCAAGGCGTCCAGGGGACGCGCAGCGCCTTCTTTGAACGCGTGACCGGTGGTTACTACATCGACTATCAGGTCAGGCGCGAAGAGGCCGCGCGTTATGGCCTGAGCGTAGCCCAGGTGAACCAGATCATCGAATCCGCTGTTGGCGGCGAGACCGTCACCACGACCGTTGAAGGACGTGAGCGCTATCCGGTCAATGTGCGTTACGCAAGGGGACTGCGTGACAATCTTTCAAAACTGAGCCGCGTCTTGATTCCGACTGCAGATGGCGCCCAGATCCCGATCTCACAATTGGCGGATCTGACCGTCCGCACAGGCGCTCCGATGATCAAGAACGAAGAAGGATTCCTCGCCGGATTCGTGTATGTCGATACGGCAGGCGTGGACCTCGGGACGTACGTGGCGAATGCCCAGCGCACAGTCGCGCAGCAAGTTCAACTCCCGCCTGGCTATCAGCTCATCTGGAGCGGCCAGTATGAATATTTGCAGCGCGCGACAGAACGCTTGCAGGTGGTGGTGCCGATCACGCTTCTGATCGTAATGCTGCTTCTCTACTTCAACACGGGGTCATTCGTGAAAACCATGATCATCCTGCTGGCCGTCCCATTTTCAGCCGTTGGCGCGATCTGGCTGCTGCATTTGCTCGGATACAACATGAGCGTTGCCGTCTGGGTCGGGTTAATCGCCCTTCTCGGGGTCGATGCAGAGACCGGTGTGTTCATGCTGCTGTACCTTGAACTTGCTTACGAGCAACGAAAAAGGGCCGGTCAGATGCGGAGCATGGCAGACCTCCGGGTCGCGATCGAAGACGGTGCGGTGAAACGCTTACGCCCAAAAGTGATGACCGTGGCTGTCATGTTCCTGGGGCTTGTTCCCATCATGTGGTCGCACGGGGCCGGCTCCGATGTAATGCGCCGGATTGCCGCACCGATGATTGGCGGAATCTTTACGTCGTTCCTGCTGGAGCTATTGGTATACCCTGCTGTCTACGAAATCTGGAAGGGTCTCGAAATTCGAAGAATAGCGAGAGAAACGGTATGAATCTCATCCGAATTATCGGTCTGGCAACGCTGATCGTGACGGTCAGCCGGGCGCAAGCCGTGCCCGACTATTTCGACATGAAGGCGACGCGTGTCCGTCTTCTCCGGAATCAGCCGGGTGAACTGCACATCGACGCGCAAGGAATCACTTTCCGGTCAGCCGACAATAAGACCAGCATCACCGTTCCAATTCAGGATTTGCGGGAGGCGGACGTCGCCGATCCGCGCTCGCTTCGGTTCCAAACGTACGAAGTCCAAAAATGGAAACCAATCGAACGTCGGGAATACGTCTTCCGCGTCGCAGTGGAGGCCCCGGTCGAATCGCTCGCACAGTTCCTGGCGGAGCGGATCAATCGCCCGGTGGTGGGGCACTACGCTTCGAGATCGAAATTTCAGACGCTTGCATTTCACCGGCGCACGCGTGGAGGCACCCACGGGACGCTCGAAATCGGAAATGAGGCGATCCGGTTTGTCAGCGATAAACCCTCGGACTCGCGTACGTGGCTGTATCGCGATATCGAAACCATCGGCAGGCCGGATGCGTACCGGTTCCGCGTGACGACAAATCGTGAAACCTACGTCGTCGAGCTGAAATCGGAGCTCCCGGAAGCCGCGTATGAATTTGCATGGAGCAAGGTCTATAACCTCGAAAAGGAGAACGCAAAATGAAGCGCATCGTATCAATAGGAATCCTGTGCTCGATCGGCGGGCTGTCGGCTTGGGCGGCATCCCAGACTCTTACTGGCCAGATCAGCGACAGCATGTGCGGCAAGAGTCACGCCGGCATGGGCGAGATGGGTAAGAATCCCAAAGACTGCACCACTGGTTGTGTCAAAGCGGGCGCAAAATACGTGGTCGTCAGCGGCGACAAGGTGTACGAAATCAAGAATCAGAACTTCGCGTCGCTCCCGGCCAATGCCGGCGCAAATGTGCAGATCACCGGAGACGTTGGTAAGGACGGCAAGACAATCACGATCAGCAAGATCGCGCCTGCGGGAAAATAAAGGCTCATGTCGGCCGGGCGCAGCGATCAGGCCAGGCATGTCGACTGTGCGCGGCAGAACGCTTCAGGTGCCAGTTTTCGCGATCTTGTCCAGGATCTCCCGGCCGGAACCGAACCGGCACATGGCATCGCAGTTCGCGGCCAATTCCGAGAACAGGATGTATGCGACAGCGCCTCCGTTTGCGGCCTGTACCGATGGGCGCTTCAATTGCGCCAGTACTTCTTTTTCGCGATCGTCCGGAGCGACCAGGAACATTTTCATCGAGTGGTCCGGCAGGGCCAGCGCCAAGTCCGCTAATCGGAGTAATCCCGAATAAATAGACGTACTTTTTTCAACCTCAAATCCGCATGAAACACGGCCTGTTCCCTTTTGGAACCAGAGGACATCGATGAGATCGATGGTCGAAGCCACGTCGGCGTTCACTCCTAGTTCGGGGAGGCCACAGAGACAATGAAATGAGAACCTCTCGCCGCCGAACGACTTTCCTCGGTCGTTCGCGGCGACGAGTACATCATACCCGAGCGCCTTCCCTAATTTCGTTAACAGGAACTGCATCTGTGTGTGCGCTTCATCCTGGCGAATATCGTCGAGTACTTCCTGGTGTCGTTTCTTCTGCGCGGCTTCGATTTTCTTCCTGTCCACATCGAGCACCAGCTGGGAATTCTCCTCGACTACCACCTTTCCGGCACCGATATCGAAAAACAAGCCGGCGATCGCCCCGAGGTCCTTTGAGAGCATCGATCTGTGCTCGTCGTTGAGCGCGATCATCACCTCTCTCATTTCGAGATAGCTCGTCCACGATCCGAGCTTTTTCTTAGCGCCGAGAAGCGCGTTGAACCCATTCAGAATGGCCGTGTTGAACGGCGGCAGCACCATCGGGTGCAGGAAGTAGAGAATGTTTGCAACCGCGGGGCCCAGCCCCTTAATCTCACGTGCGGACAGTTGAGAAATCTCACGGAGGAGTTGGTCGTCTCTGGTGTTGCGGAGACAGCTCTCCAGGAACTGTCCAAAGGCCATTTTGTTCGGCTCGCTCTCATAGATATCCGGAATCCGCAGCTTAGGTTTCCAATAGAACGGATGAGCTGCACCCTCAAACACCTGTTTTTGCTCGGTGATTGAGTTCAAAACCAGCTCCAACGACGAGCCGCGGAAATCGTTGCCGAACGAGCCTGCCTTGATGTCGGCGACCACCTGCTCGACCCCGCGTCGGATCGCGCGGAAGGCTTTTAGCCGTTCTTCGCTATTGATAAACCAGGTGTTGTAGACGGACTCTGGATCGGCCTTGTACTGCTGGATAATCTGTCGGAGTCGGGTCGATTCCATGCGCGTTCACCGAGAATGCTCATAGTAGCTGAACGACAGCAAAACCGCGAATCCAGTTCTCATGCGGAGATCGACGGGGATTCCGGCGAAGCTGAACACCAGTTCCGGAGGGATGCCGAACAGCATTCCGGGATGATCCCGAACACCATCGGAGCGTAGCGACGCTAGCAAGTCGATTGTGCGGTAAAGCGTTCGCCTTCGTCAACAGAATTCGACGGCATCCGGAGCGAAGCGGAGGTGGGCGGCCGCACGCGAGGATGGGGGTGCGGGGCAAGGGGCGGCAGTCCCTTGCCCTGCCTCAGCACACAGAATCCCGGAGCGCGACAGCGCTCCGAGCCTCAGCGGCTACTCTCCGGTAATGTCTACCGACCAGAACTGACATAAGACATTAATTCTCACTGGAATTCAGCTCGTGGAGCGCTCTTCATGCTGCGCTGCAAGCCTTGGGTCTTGTGCCGTCATGAAAAGGGCCGCGCCCATGCTATGATGTGCTCCCATGCGAGTTCTAGCCCTGCTGCTGGCTGCCGGATCGATCGGATGTTCGGCCGAGTCGTTTGTTATCCGTAATGTTCACGTGTTTGACGGCGACCGTCTGATCACACAGACGAGTGTGGTGGTCGAAGGCGGGCTGATCCAAGCGGTTGGGCCCCGGGTCAAGGCCCCCAAAGGTGCCAGGGAGATTGACGGATCGGGAAAAACGCTTCTACCCGGATTGATCGACTCACATACCCACGTGTATCTGACGGAAGTGCTGAAGCAAGCATCCGTGTTGGGGGTGACTACGAATTTCGACATGTTCTCTTCGCCCGCTTTCGTAGCCGGTATACAAAAGGCAGGCGGCAAACTTGCCGACCACGCCGACCTGTTCTCCGCCGGCTTCCTTGCGACGGTTCCGGGGGGCCATGGAACTGAGTACGGGATCAAGGTTCCCACACTTACGAAACCAGAAGAGGCGCAAAGTTGGGTTGACGCGCGGATCGCCGAAGGGTCCGATTACATAAAGATCATTTATGATGACTGGCACGAATATGAATTGCCGAAACTGAGGCCCACGCTAACCAAGGAGACCATGAAGGCGCTAGTGGAAGCAGCACATCAACGGGGAAGGTTGGCTGTTGTTCATATTGGGTCGCTAGGGCAAGCCAAAGATGCCTTCGAAGCGGGAGCAGACGGGCTGGCGCATCTGTTTGTTGGTCCTTCCGAACCTGAGTTCGAACGGCTTGCAGCGTCTCACCACGTCTTCGTCATTCCGACGCTGAGCGTACTCAATTCTATTTGCAACACGCCTTTCGATTCCGCCCTGGCTGAGGACGTTCGGATCAAGACGTATCTGCCGGCGAGTGGGATTGCCGCACTGACCGGAAAATTTCCCCCGATAAAGGAGAGCTG
Organism: Terriglobia bacterium; assembly: GCA_035652895.1. GTDB lineage: Bacteria > Acidobacteriota > Terriglobia > UBA7540 > UBA7540 > SCRD01. Next base: position 112,087 of record DASRCX010000041.1, on the reverse strand, counting down.
CGAAGGCGCATCGGAAGCGGTAAAACAGTTGAAGGCAGAGCATGTCGCGATCCTAGCGGGCACCGATGCCGGAAATCCAGGAACAACCTACGGGGCAAGCTTACACGGTGAACTGGAACTGCTGGTGCGCGCTGGGCTGACACCTGCAGAGGCTCTGCACGCGGCCACCGCCGCGCCTGCGGCGACGTTTCATCTCACCGACCGAGGCCGAATAACAGCCGGCCTGAAGGCTGACCTACTGCTGGTAGCCGGCAACCCACTGACCGAAATATCGGCCACACGTCAAATCGTGAGCGTCTGGCTGGGCGGCGTTGAGATCGACCGGGCAGCGTGGAAACGCAGGGTGGACCAGGGGCGCCTTCCAGTTCCGCACTGATGAGCCGGTCCGCCAGGTCGTCGAGCCGCAGTTCGCGGCAAATGATGGTTAGAAAGAAAAGGCATGTTGCCAGCCGCATGAACACACCGGCGGATCGCCCTGCTTCGGCCGCCGAGCAGCGCAATTGTCCGGTAAGCTCCCGACAGACTGCGTGAAGTCCACAGCGTGCTCCTAGGCTCCTCGCTCCGGATGGATGACGAACGGAAACATTGCTGATTGGCAACGGGTCCCGCGTGGTTATGCGCCCGTTGTATCAGATCTACTTCGATTTTTGCGCATCGAGTCGCCACGCATCTCGATGCGATGGGCGGATCACCGATCTGCTCGTGCCACCGGGCCGGTCTCCGAGCCATTTTAAGAGATATGGTCCCTTTTAGCCTGGTTCGCCGGGGTGCGTCGGCCGCACAGCTTGGTTGTGCTGGCTCATTTGCGCCACTTCGGGTTCCGTGCTGCCCCCCAACAGGCGAAAATACCGCGGCTGGCGAGAAGGAATCGCGAGCTGGTCCTTAAGATACATATATTTACAGTTCGGCGTTGGGGATGCCCCTACTAGGAGCGAAGGAGAAAGACAATGATCACCTCCAAGGCTTCGAACTGGACCACAGCCGCGGCCATCACGCTGTTCGGTTTCGCGGCTGCTGTTCAACCTGCTTTTTCCCAGATCGGCCCCAAGAATCTCGTTTCGCCAACCTATCGCGGTCCGGCAGCCCAGAGTGTCATGCACAAAGGAATTACAGACCGGGCGGCAAAACGCCTGGCTGCCACTGCTGAGACGCGTTCGGACCACCTGAAGCTTTCGGAATTCTATACCGCCAAGGCCGACAGGGTGGAGGCGCAGGCTGCCGGATACGAAGAGGCCGCGGCCTCCTACAGGAACGCTCCGGTTGCGAAGAATTTGATGTCGCCGACGACTCCCGGCCGCTTCGAGTTCTTCGCGAAAGAGATGCGCACCAAAGCCAACTCCAATCGTGCGCTCGCAGCATCGCACGAACAAATGGCGGTGATCGCCAGCCTCTGATGGGAGTACCGACTATCGCCTGAGACAACCATTGACGCGAACCATCGTAGGCTGATGGCCGGAAACCACGTCGTGACCGTCGCGCCAGAAGTTCAAAATCGAAAGGAGATTGTTTTATGAGAATTCATTTGGTGAATGCGTGGACTCTACGGCTGGCCGTGCTCGCGGTTGCGTTTACGGTGGTTCCAGCCTTAGTCGTGCCGGCCGGCGCAAAGGATAAGTCGATGAGCAAGAGCGAGCTCAGGACCCTAATCCTCAACGCCAAAACACCCGCAGACCACGAGCGGATCGCGGAGTACTTCGATGCCCAGGCGCTGAAGTACGAGGAGGAGGCGAAGAAACACGAAGAGGAAGCGACCTATTACACCTCGCACGTTCAGCCGGCGATCGGCAAGAATCAAGGATTCTATTCGCGGGAGATGCAAAATCACTGCCCCAAAATGGCTGCGAAGCTCAAAGAGGCTGCACAAGAAGCTCACATGATGGCGGCAGGCCACAGAGATTTGGCCAAACAGGCAAAATAAAGTGGTCAACCGATGCCATTCGCAGACCAACTTCGGAGCCGGCGGACACGCGTCCGCCGGCCCTTCTCATTGTGAATTGGATATTGAGTGGTTCTTTTGGAGGGCCGCCACCGGTCGCGCCACCTTGGATCGTCGGTTTGGCCGCGGTCGCGCTATGATCCATAAAGAACCGAATTGAGTGGACAAGTGAAAGAAAGGCAAGCACTTGCGCGAATCCTCGTAGTGGCGGCTGGCATAGCAGTCGCTAGCGCGCTGCATTATTTGACCTCACCGTCACTGATACTCTGGCATGAACTTTTCCAGCGGCTCTACTATCTGCCGATTGTCTACGCCGCCATTTTCTTCGGTTGGCGGGGCGGCTTGATTGCGTCCGCTGTGTCCGCCTTTTGCTACGTTCCACATATTGTGATGGCTTGGCATCACATGCCGGAGTACGCGATGAATCAATACGCCGAGATCATCGTGTTTTTCATGGTTGGCACTGTCACCGGCGTTCTGGCCGACGTCGGCCGGAAGCAAAGGTCCGAGCTGGAGCGCACCTCGAAGGAACTCGCCAACGTGAACCGCGAGCTACAGGACAGCTTCGAGCAAATCAAGAGGGCCGACAGGCTGTCCGCGATCGGTCAACTGTCGGCGAGTCTCGCACACGAAATCCGGAATCCCCTCGCGAGCATCGACGGCGCCGCGAACCTGATCGAATCGCCGCAAACTCCGGATGAAATGCGCAAGGGTTCACTGGCAATCATCCATAAGGAGATTCAGCGCCTCAACCGTCTGCTGACGAATCTGCTCGACTTCGCCCGGCCCCGAAAGCCGGAATTCCAGTCCGTGGACCCGAACCGGCTGATCGATTCAATCATCAACCTCGCCGGTCATTCTGCTGAACAAAAGGGAATCACTCTCCGCAAGGAAGTTCCGGGATCGGTTCCGCCAATTGAATGTGATCCCGAACAGATGAAGCAGGTCATCTTAAATCTCGCGATCAATGCTGTACAGGCGATGACGGGCCCCGGAGAGGTTCTGATTTCGGCGACGCCCTCGGATTCCTCGGTGATGATTTCCGTTCGCGACCAGGGCCCTGGCGTGGCGGAGGAGAACCTGGACAAGATCTTCAATCCGTTTTTCACGACGAAAGAGGCGGGGACTGGTCTCGGTCTGTCGGTTGTACACCAGATCGTCACCCAACATGGGGGTGTGGTAAAGGCGGAACGAAACCAGAAAGGCGGAATGACCTTTTCATTGGTGGTTCCACAGCGGCAGGGGAGGAATCGTTGAGCAAGAAGAGGATTCTGGTAGTCGATGATGACGAAAGCCTTCGTTGGGTGACGCAGGCGCAGCTACAGCAGAGCGGCTACGATGTAGCTGCTGCGCCCGATGGAGCCACGGCTCTAGAGGCAATTCGGCAGGTGCCCCCCGACCTGGTGATCACTGATCTTAAGATGCCGGGCATGTCCGGCTTGGAATTACTCCGTAAGATTCGCGCGGGATACCCCGAAATCATTGTGATCATGGTCACGGCTTTCGGGTCCGTTGAAAATGCAGTCGAGGCGATGAAGACCGGCGCATACGATTACATCAGCAAGCCGGTGAACATGGACGAACTCCGTCTCATCGTGAACCGCGGCCTTGAACACCTCGATCTTCAGGAAGAGGTTCGCCTGCTTCGCAGCAGCCTCGATCAGAAGTACGGGTTTGAGAATATCCTCGGCCGCTCAAAATCCCTGCTCTACGTCTTGGACATGGCCTCGCGTGCGGCACAGGCGACTTCAACAGTTCTGATTCGAGGCGAAACGGGGACCGGCAAGGAATTGTTAGCCAAAGCCATTCACTTCAACAGCCGCCGGAAAGATCGACCGTTCGTCACGATCAACTGCGGTGCAATTCCGAAGGACCTCCTCGAATCGGAGTTGTTCGGGCACGTGAAGGGGTCGTTCACTGGGGCGTTGGCGAACAAGCGTGGAAGGGTCGAACTGGCCGACGGAGGCTCACTCTTCCTGGACGAAATCGGCGAACTACCGTTGGAGCTTCAGGTCAAATTGCTGCGGCTGATCCAACAGGGGGAAATCGAGAAGTTGGGAGTCGTAGGCACGACCAATGTCGATGTCAGGATCATAGCCGCGACCCACCGAAATCTTCAGGCAATGGTGGAGGACGGAGCGTTTCGCGAGGACTTATATTACAGGCTCGCCGTAATTCCGTTGGAACTGCCACCCCTGCGGGAGCGGGCGGACGATATCCCCGAACTGGTCCAGCATTTCTTTATTAAGGCGAAAGATCAGCAGGGACGGCCAGATTTGGTGTTGCCACCGCGACTTCTTCCTTACTTCAGCGCGTACACTTGGCCCGGGAACGTGCGCGAACTGGAAAACATCATCGAACGCATCGTTGTCCTGGCTCGCGGCGACGAAATCACGATGAATGATCTCCCTGATTTCCTAAGGCGTGAACGGCCGGCAATGGAGGCTTTGCACCTCGACCTGCCGCCCCACGGAATCAGTCTGGAAGCGGTCGAGAAAGAGCTGATCATGCGCGCCCTGGAGAAATTCAACGGAAACCAGACGCATGCGGCGCAGTACTTAGACATCAGCCGGAAGACGCTCATTTACCGCATGGAGAAGTTCGGGCTCCGAAAGGAAGCCGATGGTTCCGGGGAAGCAGACGTGTAGCCCGTGACAAGCTGGAAGCACCGGGTCATTCTCCGCTCTGCGGCATCGTACCTGAAACAGGAGCAACGGCCCCCGGTGAGGGTTAGTTTTGCCGGCGTTAGATGGAATATCGAATATCTGCGCGTTACTTCCTGGGCTCATGGAAGGGCGCGATCCGTAACCGCACATCGCGTAACTCGATGCGAAACCGCGGGAGCCCTATTACCTCGAACGCCCGCATTCGCACGACCCTGTCGAACTCAAGGTTCACGCTGTGGAATTTCGCCGCGGTCGGAGCACGGACGGGCGAAAGATCGATAGTGACGAGCACGTCATTTGCAGAGGACGTTATCTCAAACTCACCGAGGTCCACTTTCTCAACGAATGCCTGCCGGTCCATTCCGAATACGCCAGGTGCGTCGTAGGCCACAACCGACGGAGTGCTCACGACCGTGTCTTGACGAGTAATCTTCCCGTGAAAGTCAATACGTATAACAGGTTTGCCAGCAATGGAAAGACCCTCCTTGCCGATCTCGGCGTCGAATACGCAGACCATTTCCTGAGGCAGTCTAGCGTCATCGATTTTCCTTGCGACCAGTTCAAATATTCCGTAGAACTGAGCCGGCGATTTCCGGAGTGCCTCCTCGACCTGATCTACGTTGAGTTCTCTCAGGTGGTCGGGCAAAAATCGAAATGTTAATTCGACCTGATGGAATGAGGAAAACGTCAGCGAGACGCGCGTTAAGTGTCCCCACGCTGCAATTTCTTCCTGAGTGAGCGTAGCGAAATCGCGGAGGATGACGCCAAACGCTTTGGCCTTGAGCACAGCCCCCTTGGTAAAGCCAGATGCAGAGACTGCGATCACGGCGTCAGCGTGAAGGCTGACCCGTCGGCCTATTAGTCCTTCAATCCACTGAACGTCCTGCCTCTGAGCGTGAATCCTGCATTCAACCAAGGTCAGCTTGTCGTCGCGCCTGATCGCTACATCTATCTGCCGCGGTTGCGACGGATTGTCCGGGTCTGGCAGTTGATCGTTCCATGTGACTTCCGACCCTGGCTGCTCTAGAAGTGCGTGAATACGACTGATCTGTTGTTCGAATTTGTCGGAAGGCTTAACTGGTTCAGTGCTCATTCGCTAGGCTATGATCGGCAGTTCAAATCTGGGTAGCGGTACTGTTTCGTGAATGTCAGTCTCGGCAGCAGACAGCCCACTTCGCAACCCGGATCAGCATAGCATCTCACTGACGCGCAGACGCTATCAGTGCGCGTATGCCGACGAGATCTCAGTAAACGGCAACACCTGTCCGCCGTGCTGGCGCGTGAAGTCGACCGCGTCGCGTCGCTCCTTAAACGCGAGCATGCTCGGCGAGCAGCGGTCGTAGTGGAGGTCCGCCGGCCGCTTCTCCTCGTCCACTAGTTCGCGCGCGTGCGCGCACATGTTCACATCGCTTCCCTTCACGATGAAAGCTTCGGCCGGTGTGAGCCTCTCGCCGGTAAGGTAGGAGGTCAGTTCCGTAACGCGGATGGGCTTGCCTTCCTGCTCATGTTCGGAGAGGGCACATGCTGGGCAGCAGAACGTCCGGGCCTTTCCGTTCACGATCCCGATGGTGCGTGAATGGGCGTGAATCGCCCTGACGCAGGCGTAGCATTGCTCCGGCTGTGAGGCGCGGTAGGCTCTGAACCCGGCATATCCGAGGCCGGCGGCGACGAGGACCACCGCCAATATGGCCAACCAGCGTTTGGCTGTCATGGAGCGTCTCCTCCTTAATTCTACGGCCGGCCGAGCTGACCCGCTATTTCCCTACGGGAATGACCGCGGGTCAGTTCGATCGATCCACCTGCTCAGTGCTGATGTGCCGCGTGCGCGGAACCCGCTGGAGATGCCTGGCCATCAGCCGTGATGGAGTCCACCTTGAGAATCTTGGTCTTCTCGTAGAGCGTACCGGTGATTTTCACCTTTTGGCCGGCGAACTGTTCCGGCGTCTTTTGATCGCTCAACACGTAGGCCGTCTTGCCGTCGAACAGTGTGTATTTGCTACCGTGCTTGACGCACTCCTGAACGCACTTCGAATCGGGCGTCACCTTCATCATTGCGTGATCCTGGCCGCACATGGAGTCCGTTATCACGCCCGTAAAGGTTTGCTGGCTCGCTGCTGCTACGAGGAGCGCTCCGGCGAAGAGAAGAGAAATCGTCTTTTTCATGTTCTGTTCTTCCTTATCGTTGTGCCCGATTTTCGCTGGAATGACCGGGTTACCCTACCTGATGCAACGCCGCTGCCTTTGCGCAACCCCTTAAAACACATGAACTTGCACTGCGAGTTCCCGCGTAGGACCCGCGTTCGCTGGCTGAGGCCATCCAGCAACCGAAGGCTACTGCCGGAAATGAGGCAGCGTATTTGCCGCCGACTGTCACCTCTCCGCTCCCGCGTCACCGGCGCGATACGAAGTGAGGATCTGCAGCCCCTTGGATTGGTTCAACCGCAACCACAGATCGTTATACCGGCGGTCGTCCAGGCGCTGCTTCAACTCAAAGTTGAAGCCCTTAAGATCGCCGTAATGCGTCTTGGCGCGCTCGAACGTGGTGACCGTCAGTTGGAACGGACCGGAGCTACTGATGTTCTCGATATCCTCATACCGCCAGGTTCGTGACTCCCCCTGCTTCTGAGACTTGTAGACGATCGCCTCGGCCCCCACCTGGAGCACTCCTTCATCGCCGCCGAACCGAAGCAGATGTTTGACCGGAATCTCCCAGAGAGGCTGGGAGATCTTGTCAGGAATCTGGGCCACGAGCCGCTGGTCCAGGCGATTCTTCAACAACTCGTATGCGTCGGTAAAGTTCCCGTCGGAAACCAAATCGAAGTCGTATTGCCGGTCGGCGCCGAGTTTCCAGGCGGTGTCCTTGTACGTGAGGACGGTTAGCGACTTGGGCGAAATCTTTAACTGCTGGATCTCCTGATAGTTCCAACGCCACACCCGAGGATGCTTGGGCTTCTTTCCGTCCTTTCCCGTTTCTTCGAAAGCGATACCTGAATCCGAGACGGTCAGCGTGCCCATGTTGCCGACCTTCTTTATGCGGGGCGGCAGGTTCACCACGCGCGATTTTCCGCGCCACACTTGATATTGCAGCGTCTGCGCGAAGCTCGCGCCCGCCATCAGCGCGATACCGATTACGAGTGCGCCAGCTCTTTTTTCAATTCGAAGTGCCATTTCCAAACCTCGTAAATTGCCGGGTAGACAACCAGCTCAAGAATGAACGACGTGAAGATGCCACCGATCATCGGGGCCGCGATGCGCTTCATGACGTCGGCGCCGGTACCGGCCGACCACATGATGGGCACGAGTCCCATGAACATTGTGGCAACCGTCATAAACTTCGGCCGAATACGCTTTACAGCACCGTGCATGATCGCGTCCTGCAAATCCCGCAAGCTGCGCAGCCTTCCCTCGGCCTTAGCCTGGTCGTGTGCCAGGTCGAGATAAAGCATCATGAAGACCGCTGTTTCGGCATCGACTCCAAGCAGTGCGATCAACCCGACCCAGACGCCGATGCTCATGTTGTAGTTCAGCAAGTGCAGTAGCCAAACCGCGCCGACCGCCGAAAACGGCACCGCCAGAATGATGATCAGCGTCTTTTTCATGGACCGGGTGTTGACGTAGAGAAGCATGATGATCAGAAACAACGTCAGCGGAAGAACCACCATCAGTTTTTCCCGAACCCGCTGCATCGCCTCGTACTGGCCGCTCCACACCAACGAATACCCAGGCGGCAGCTTGATGTTGTTGCGAACGACGGCTTTCGCCTCCTCCACGTAGCTGCCGACATCCCGGCCAGCGACATCCACGTACACATAGCCATTGAGCATCCCGTTTTCATCACGCAACATTCCCGGCCCGGTCACGGTACGCACATCGGCGAGTTGGGAGAGCGGTATTTGCGTTTGTCCGCCCATCACCGGGACGAGCACTCTGGCCAACGCAGCCGGATCGCTCCGGTAATCGCGCATGTAGCGAACGTTGACGGGATAACGTTCGCGGCCTTCGACAGTCGTGGTGACGTTCTCGCCACCAATGGCGCTCATCACGACATCCTGCGCCATGTCGATGCTCAGGCCGTATCGTGCGAGCTCGTCACGATTCCATTTGAAATCCACAAAGTAGCCGCCGCTCGTGCGTTCGGCGAACACGCTGCGAGTTCCCTGGACCTTCGGCAGGGCGGCTTCGATCTGGGTCCCGATATTCTCAATCTGCTTGATATCGGCGCCATAGATCTTGATGCCGACCGGGGTGCGAACACCCGTTGTCAACATGTCCACCCGACCCTTAATCGGCATCGTCCAGGCATTTGAGGTTCCGGGGATCTTCAGCGCCTGGTTCATTTCCTCCACGAGTTGGTCGGTTGAGATGTGGTCCGGAGTGAATCGCCGGAAAACACCCTTCGCCCACCCCGGAGCCCAAGATGAATACCAGGTGTCCACTTTCCGCCACTGGTCTTCGGGCTTCAAGACGATAACCGTTTCCATCATCGAGAACGGCGCTGGATCGGTGGATGTTTCTGCGCGCCCGGCCTTGCCGAGAATGCTCTGCACTTCCGGAAACTGCATGATGATCCTGTCCTGCACCTGCAAGAGCTGTTGCGCCTGGGTGACGGAAATTCCAGGTAAGGTCGATGGCATGTATAGCAAGGTGCCTTCGTCGAGTGGAGGCATGAATTCGGAGCCGAGCCGCTCGAACACTGGCACCGTAATGATCACCAGTGCCACTGCGCCCGCAATTACGAAGTATTTCCACCGCAGAGACCAGGCGCAGATCGGTTCATAGATGCGAATCAGGATCTTGCTGATCGGATGGCTCTCTTCGGAATGGATTTTGCCAACCAGGACCGCATTCGTGACCCGAGCCAGCCAACGCGGCCGGAACTCGAAGTTCTTCATGTGGGTGAAAACGAGCCGCATCGCCGGATCGAGTGTGATTGCGAGGACCGCGGCAATGATCATCGAGAAATTCTTCGTATACGCCAGCGGTTTGAACAGTCTTCCTTCCTGCGCTTCGAGCGTCAGGACGGGGAGGAACGAGACAGCGATCACGAGAAGCGCGAAGAAGCTCGGCCCACCAACCTCCTTAACGGCGTTGACTACAACCCGGTGGTAGTCTTCTTTCCGCCCGTTTCGCTCCCATTCCTCGAGTTTCTTGTGCGTTTGCTCGACCACCACGATTGCCGCATCAACCATCGCCCCCACAGCAATTGCGATTCCGCCGAGCGACATGATGTTCGACGTCAAGCCCATGGCCCTCATCGGAATGAATGAGATGATCACCGCCACGGGGATGGTGATGATCGGAATGATCGCGCTGGGGAAATGCCACAGGAAGATGAGGATCACGATCGCGACAATAATCAGTTCCTCGGTAAGCGTGTGCTTCAGGTTCTCGATGGATCGGAGAATCAGTTCCGAACGGTCGTATGCCGTCACGATCTTCACGCCGGGAGGAAGTCCGGGCTCGATGTCATGCAGCTTCTGTTTGACACGGTCGATGACCTGGAGCGCGTTCTCCCCCTGGCGCATTACGACGATTCCGGCCACCGTGTCTCCGGTGCCGTTCCAGTCGGCAACGCCGCGCCGGATGTCGGGCCCGAGAGTAACGTCTCCCACATCGGAGATCCGAACGGGAACACCGCTCTGGTTCGTCGCCAATACGATCTTTGCGATGTCCTCCGTTGATTCGGCATAGCCACGGCCGCGCACCATGTACTCGGCGCCGGTGGACTCGATCAGCCTCCCACCCACATCGTTGTTGCCGCTGCGTACCGCATCAACGACCTTGCTAATCGGGATGTTGTAGGCTTGCAGCTTGTTCGGATCTACGTTCACCTGATATTGGCGAACGAATCCTCCCAGCGGCGCGACTTCGGCTACGCCGGGAACCGACTTCAGGTAATAGCGCAGGTACCAGTCCTGGTAGCTGCGCAGGTCGGCTAGGCTTTGTTTCCCGCTCGTGTCGATCAAGGCATATTGGAACACCCAACCAATGCCGGTCGCGTCCGGCCCCAATTCCGTTTTGACCCCTTGCGGCAGCCGCGGAAGAACGGACGAGAGGTATTCCAGCGTGCGGGATCGCGCCCAGTAAATGTCCGTGCCTTCATCGAAAATGATGTACACGTACGAGTAGCCGAAATCGGAGAAGCCGCGGACGTCCTTCACCTTTGGGGCGCCAAGCATCGCTGTGACGATCGGATATGTGACCTGGTCCTCCATGATGTCGGGGCTTCGGTCCCAACGGGAGTACACGATCACCTGCGTGTCGCTCAAGTCCGGGAGGGCATCGAGTGGCACGTTCTTCATCGACCAGATGCCGCCCATGACGGCGGCGGCAATCAAGATGAAGACGATCATTTTGTTGCGGGCCGAGAACTCGATGATCGCGTTGATCATTGCTTTTTGCTCCCCATCCCTGGCATGTCAGGCATGTTCGGGGCAGCCTTTTCGGCGGGCTTGCCAGACTGCGAACTGGGCGTCTTCATGGGCTCATTCGTCATTCCCGGCATCCCGGCCATACCTCCCATTCCGGCTGCGGCGGCCTTCATCTGGCTCTCGGAATCGATGAGGAAATTGCCGGACGTGACGATTCGCTCCCCACCGGTAAGGCCGGAGAGGATCTGAATGCGGTCGCCATTTCGCTGCCCTGTTGTGACTTGGCGTGGTTCAAAAAAGCCGTTTCCGCGATCTACGAACACCGTCTTCCGGTCGCCAGCATTGAGAACCGCGTCGGCTGGGACCGTAAGCTGCGCAGGGATGCTCACATTGAACTCAACAGCCGCGTACATGTCGGGCTTGAGCAGCACGCCGGGGTTGTCCATGTCCAGCCGGACCTTAAGCGTGCGCGTCATCGGATCGACTTGCGGTTGGATGTAGTTGATGCGCGCAGTGAACTTGCGTCCGGGAATCGACTGGAGAGAGACCGTCGCAGTCTCACCGACGTGAATGTTTGGCGCCTCGTATTCGAAGAGGTCGGCCATGATCCACACCCGGCTCAAATCGACGATCGTGTACAAGTCGGTGTCGGGCATGACCTTCAATTGAGGAAAAGCCTTGCGTTCTGTGACGTAGCCGCCGATCGGCGAATACAGCGTGATGTTCTTAATTGGCTCGCCAGTTTTGAGCACTTGGCTGATTTGGGCTTCGCTCAGGTCCCAAAGTTCGAGTCTGCGGCGCGCGGCCTGCAGCAGCGATTCGCTCTGATCGAATGCCGTCGGCAATGGGTTGCCCTTCATGGTGTCCCGTGCCTTTGCGGCAAGCAGAAGTTCACGCTGCGATGCCAACATCTCCGGGCTATAGATCGTCATCAACGGCTGACCCTTCTTAACGAGTTGGCCCGTATAATCCACAAACACCTGATCGATCCAGCCTTCGACCTTCGTGTGGACGTGCTGAATTCGCGTCTCGTCAAACGCGACCTTACCTTCGGCCCGAATCATCCGGGCGCCACCGGTCCTTTCGACTTGGCCGTATTTCACTCCAATTAGCTGCTGCTTCTCTGGCGTGATCTGGACGGTGCCGACAGGCATGGCCGAAATGTCGTCAGCGTAGACAGGCTCCAATTCGTTGCCGGTCTCTGGGTTCAGGCCTGGCTGCTGTGATTTGTAGTTCGGGTCTTTCGGGTCGCGGTAATACAGGACTTTTCGATCGGCCGTTGCACTACTACCCGACGCCGCGCCGCCATCGGCGTAAACCGGTTCGAGCTTCATTCCGCAGTCCGGCGCGATTCCTGGTTTGTCGGACTTGTACGCGGGGTGCATGGGATCGACCCAGTACAGAACCTTGCGCCCGCCGGTACCCGCCGACGTCGCACCGCCCTTGATCGCTTTATAGACGTAGCCGCCGGCGAACGCTCCGGCAATCACAACCAGAAGTCCGATAGTACGAATAATCTTCATCTCATTCGCCTCAATTCGTCAGCGGCTGGCCTGTCATCTCTTCCAAGCGGCTCAGCGCCAGCGCGTAATTGAGCGCCTCGTCGTAATAGTTCATTTCGTAATCGAGTACCGTGGTGAAATTCGTAAGAACGGAGAGAAAGTCTACCGATCCCGCTTCATACGTGCTCAACGAAGACTCAAGAGCCAGATTTCCCTGCGGAACCACGGTTTGCGTGTACAGCTTCATGAGTTTGGCCGAGGCCTGCGCCATCGTGAAGTCCGCTTGAATTCGCGCATGGAGGGACTGATCCGTTGCCTCGTACGTCCGCTTGGACTGGGAGAGCATACTGACCTGCTCGTTCACACCCGCGCGCTGCTTCCGCCAGAAGAAGAGCGGCACCTTGAAGCTGGCTTGAAATTGGTACATGGGTGGCATCCCACCCTGATTGAAGTAGCCACCGGAGAGCGTCATGTCGGGATAGTATTCCTTGCGGGCAGAATTCACCGCGAGTTCGGAGCGCTCGATCATCTTCTGGTCGCGACGAAGCATAGGTGAATTTTGGGCAGCCGAAGCATAGAGCTCTTCGAGGGTCGCCATGAGTTCCTTCGGCTTCACATCCTCTGGGCGGCCGACCGGAGTTCCGGGACGGCGATTCAAAATGCTGTCGATCTCAGCTTCGGTGCTGGCCCGCTCTTGTTCGAGCTTCACCAAGCGCGTTTCGAGGATGCTAGCTTGCGTCTGGGCTTTGAAGACATCCTGCTGCGCGGCTTTCCCAACGGAATAGCGATCCTCTGTGACGCTCACCAGCTTGTTCAGGAGGTCGCGATTCCGTTTGAGCAGGTCCGAGGCGGCGTAGGTGTATTGCAGTCGATAATAGGCCTGCTTGAGCCTCGAAATTACGTTGAGCTGAACCGCCTGGTACTGCTGGAAGTTCGCATCGGCTTCTTTCGAAGCGATCTCGCCTCGCAATTTCAGTTTTCCGGGATAAGGAATTTCCTGGGAGTACATCACGCCGAGGTTCGCCGTTGGTTCAGTCCCCAGGCCGAAACCGGGCAGTGGCTTCCCGATGCTCGTGTAGCCAAGGGACACCATCGGGTCCGGCAGACTGCTCTCCTGCGTCGGCTTCTGACGGGAAGCCTCATAGCCCTTCTGCGCAGCGACGATTTCGGGGTTGTTCTTCATCGCTTCGCTCGTCAAGTCCCTCAGGCTCACTCGCAGCTCGGACGTTTGTGCGACTGCGGGGATTGCGAGCACCAGTGCGATAAGGATTCGTCTTTTCAATGCATGCTCTCTTTGGGAGACTTCCTCCCCGGATAGCGCAACGTAGGTTCCAAAGGGTCAAGATTCGCAATATCAGCAGGTTGCGCAATTTCGATGATGCTCGGGATCTCCCGGCACCCTGGTTCTCTGCCGGACATCAGACAGGCCAAATGGCTTGCTGCCGGATTTGAGGCAGCGGATCAAGGTCGCGGTTTGGCGCTCAATCCCGATGTCGTTACGGTGCAAGATTTTAAGCTCTCGTTCTCGATTGGTTTGGCAGGTGCAGTCTGTGGATTTGCCGCGAGTGCGGCGATTCACGGAGGTCTCATGCGTGGACGCAAACGGGCGCTAAAGATGACATGGCGCCAAACGTGGCCCATCTGGCTCACGTTCGCGCTCCTCTTCGGATTAGGAGCATTTGGCGTTTGGTTCGTGATTCCCGGCTCCGCGCCCCCCGCTAAACTGCTGGCCCAGGGAGAAGATGCCAGACTCGCTGGCGGTGACCTTCAGACGAGTGAGCCTTGCGTCTTCGCGGTCCCGCTGAACTCAAAGGACACAGCCGAGTTCTTCATCGAGCGAGGAGCGGGCAACAACATTACCGTTGCATTTGCGTCATGTCGCAAATGCTATCGATCAGGGCACTACCGACAGGGGAACGAGATCTACTGCGGCCGATGTAACGAACCGATGCAGCGGCTTACTAACGGCCAAACGCCGGTTTCGGAAATCGACTGCACGCAAATCCCGATTCCGTTCGAGAGAATCGGCGACACCGTAGTAGTTCGGGCGAATGCCGTGCGCGACGCTTTTCGGCAGTGGTACCTGCCGATGATCTCAAGAAATAGGCTCGAAGATGGGCGGAAATGAGCCGGCTCGCTCCGTCGGCAAAACAGGGGTGAACAGTATGAAGATCATCTTGCTCATTGCGGCGGCGCTCAGCTCTGATGCGCAGCAATTGCTGTCTGGACCCGTCCGGGCCCCAGATAGCAGCGCGGTCCTCCGCGTAGATGCCAATCTCGTGCTGGTGCCTGTAACGGTCACCAACAACCGGGGTGCGGTCATACCGAATCTATCATCAGCCGATTTTCTCTTGAGCGAGGAGAAACGGCCTCAGTCGATCATCTCGTTTTCGCACGAGACCGCCCCGATTTCGCTGGGGATCATAGTCGATCTCAGTGGCAGTATGGCGTACAAACTCGCAAAGCTGCATGTGGCGCTTGGAGCGCTGTTGGACAGTTTGGAGCCTGAAGACGAGGAATTTCTTGTAACGTTCGCCGATTCGGCAGCACTTCGACTGCCCTTCACCTCTGACACCTCTTCCATTCGCAACGCGCTTTCCTTCGCGGTCGCTCGTGGCAGTACGGCGCTTTTCGATGCCGTCGCACTCGCCGTCAAGCAAATGCATTCGGTGAGGAATGGACGGAAGGTTCTTTTCCTTATCTCCGATGGAGGGGACAATCACAGCCGGCTGACGGGACGGGAACTCCGCCGAATGCTCGACGAGGAGGATGTTCAGATCCACGCGATCGGCATTCACGATCACATGGCCAGCCCGGAGGAATCCCGCGGGCCGTGGGTGCTGGAGGATCTGGCGCGAATGACTGGCGGACAGCACCACATGGTTGAGAACATCGAAGAGCTTCCGAAAATCGCTGTGCAGATGAGTCTAGCGTTGCATGACCGGTATCTGCTTGGATACAGGCCAACGCCGCTCGGCGACTCGGGGACGTTTCGCAGAATCGACGTAAAGTTGGTGCAGGCGGCCGTAAGGGGCAAAGCCTATGTCTACGCAAGGCACGGATACCGGGTGCCGTAATCCAGACTGGCGCAATCACCCCATTGTCTATCGATTTTGGTATATTAGGATCTGGAAGTCATGATTTTTGACAACAATTCGTTGAGCATTGGAGGGACACCTCTCATCCGGCTCAGGCGCCTTGCTAACGGCGCCACCGTATTCGCAAAGATCGAGGGCAGAAATCCCGCGTATTCGGTCAAGTGTCGCATCGGTGCTGCGATGGTGTGGGATGCCGAGGAAAAGGGCATTCTTGGTCCGGGCAAGGAACTCGTCGAGCCAACGAGCGGCAACACCGGCATAGCGCTGGCCTTCGTGGCTGCTTCCCGCGGTTATGCCATCACCTTGACGATGCCGGAAACAATGACGATCGAGCGTCGAAAAGTCATGGCCGCGTTCGGCGCCAAGCTGGTATTAACCGACGGCGCAACGGGCATGAAGGGCGCCATTGCGAAGGCGGAAGAGATCTATTCGTCGGACCCCACTCGCTTCGTTCTCCTGCAGCAATTCAAAAACCCC
This sequence comes from Terriglobia bacterium, assembly GCA_035652895.1. GTDB lineage: Bacteria > Acidobacteriota > Terriglobia > UBA7540 > UBA7540 > SCRD01. The sequence continues at coordinate 96,037 of DASRCX010000041.1, read as the reverse complement.
GCCAACCCGGAGATTCACTTCCGCACGACTGGCCCCGAGATTTGGGATGACACCAAGGGCCAGATCGACGTATTGGTCGCCGGCGTCGGCACTGGAGGCACAATCACGGGTGTTTCGCGTTATATCAAGTGCACGCAGGGCAAGAAGATCACTTCCGTTGCTGTGGAGCCGGAAGCCAGTCCCGTAATCAGTCAGACGATTCGAGGCGACGCCGTGAAACCAGGCCCCCACAAGATCCAAGGCATCGGAGCAGGCTTCATTCCCGATACGTTGGACCTTAGTATGGTCGATCGGGTCGAACAGGTTTCGAATGACGAGGCGATTGAAATGGCGCGGCGCCTGGCCGCCGAGGAGGGAATTCTCTCCGGGATTTCCAGTGGTGCTGCAACGGCGGCGGCAGTCAGGCTGGCATCACAGCCCGAATTTGCAGGCAAGACGATCGTTGTGGTCCTTCCTGATTCCGGCGAACGCTACTTGAGTTCCGTACTTTTTGAGGGCATCGCATAAGCGCGAGGGCAGGCGGAAACGCCTGTCCTGCTGTTAAGATCATCTTTCTCCCGATGAAATTTAAGACGCTCGCTGTCCATTCCGGGCACCGGAGTGGTGAGCATCAGGGTGCAGTCATGACACCCGTTTACCAGACCTCCACGTTCGCATTTCGCGGCGTGAATGAGCCCGGACCATTCGATTATTCCCGGTCCGGGAATCCGACGCGGAAGGCCTTGGAGGAATGTCTCGCCTCGCTGGAGGGCGGCTCTGCAGGATTCGCATTCGCGACTGGCATGGCGGCGGAAACAACTGTCCTGATGTCCTTCAATTCCGGGGACACCGTCATCGTTCACAACGATCTCTACGGCGGGACATATCGTCTATTTGAATCCGCCTTTAAGAGCAAGGGCGTCCACGCGAAATACGTTGACTTGAGGGATGCCGCGCGACTAGAGAAGTCGCTTGAGGAAGGCGCTGTCGGTGTTTGGATCGAGTCGCCTACGAATCCGCTGATGAACCTGGTCGACCTAGCCGCGGTCGCGAGCGCTGCGCATCGGCATGGAGCAATCGCGATTTGCGACAACACGTTTTCATCGCCATATTTTCAGCGTCCGCTCGAACTCGGCGTTGATATTGTTGTTCACTCGACGACCAAGTACATCAACGGGCATTCGGACGTGGTGGGCGGAGCCGTTATCGTAAACCGCCCCGATCTCGCGGAGCGAATTGGCTTCCTGCAGAATGCGATGGGCACCTGCGCGGCACCCCAGGACTGTTTTCTGGTGTTACGGGGGATCAAAACACTGGCGTTGCGCATGGAGGAGCACAACCGCAATGCGTTAGCCATCGCCGAATGGCTCAGCGGACAGGCCGCGGTTGAGCGTGTTTTGCACCCCGGTTTGCGGTGCCATCCCCAACATGAATTGGCCCGCACGCAAATGCGAGGCTACGGAGGGACCTTTTCCTTTCGCCTCCGAGGCGGTGAAGAAGCCGTCCTGAGAGCTCTTGGGCGAGTTCGCGTGTTCACCCTGGCCGAATCGCTCGGCGGAGTGGAATCACTAATTGAGCACCCCGCGACAATGACTCACGCTTCGATGCCGAAAGAAGTCCGTGAAGAGATGGGAATCACATCAGACCTGATCCGCGTGTCCGTCGGTCTCGAAGATGTCGCCGATCTCATCGGGGATCTCAGCCAGGCGCTCGAAGCTGCTTAACGTCAATTCGCTACTCCAGCCGTTGCGTACACCCAAGCTTCGGCAGTAGCCCTTTCGGTGCTGCGCGCGTACGGTTGGCTCGTGCCCAGCAACCCCATGGCCGCGAGGACGGCCGGCACGTACGCGCGCGTCTCTGCGGGAAGCAATTTCGCCGCCCTGAGTTGAGAAAAGGTACTTGCCCTACCTTTGTCGAGGGCGCTCTGAACCGCGTTCTCGCCGGCGTTGTAAGCCGCTAGAGCAAGGGGCCAACTTCCGAACCGACGATAAAGGTCTCGCAAATAACGAGCCGCGGCACGCGTCGCGGATTCCAGTTCGATGCGCTCGTCCTTCGACGCGCTCACAACCAACCCATAACGGCGGGCCGTCTCCGGGATGATCTGCCAGAGGCCACGAGCGTGGCGGGATGATAAGCCCAGCGGCTGGGCTCCGCTCTCGACAAGCACAACGGCCACCAGATCTTTAGGCACGCCCTCCGCGTCGAGGATAGACTCCAGTGACGGACGGATTCGCTGTAGACGAGCGAACGCCGCTCCGAACTCGCTCTCGCGTCCGCCCCAGTATTGTTTGGCGAACATCTTCGCGTCCGTCTCGCTGTTGTTCTTGGGGAGAACCGGAGCACTCTCCGGAACAGCATTGGCTTCAGGGACCGCGCTCCGGGCGGATTGTTGGCGGTCGAGCATTGCCGAGAGTTGATCCTCTACCGCCCGGTGGTATGACGCGAACGGATGAGGAGTCTGGGCCAGCAGGACCCCAGCGGAAATGCAGGCGGCCAGAATTAGGCGGATCGAGCTCATCAGGATAGAAGCCGCACCTGTTCAACCAAAGCTAACGTGAAGTAAACATGACAATTTGATGATTGGGGACGGCCGTTCGCGCCGGAAAACCGGCAGTGCTTCCACAGAGCTGCCTGATTTGAGGCACTGCCGTAGATCACCCCTTGCGGGCCGATCGGCCTTTCACGGCGCGCAAATACGTATCGGCTAGAGCACACTCGAATCGCCCAAGAGTTGGCTGCAATCGTGCTAGGCTGTTGCCCAGAACACTATATTTGGTGTTTCAGAGCTTAAAAGCCATTAAAGGTGGGGCCAATGAAGAGACTCGATGCACGACGCAATACGCTTATCGCCGCTCTAGCAATTGTCTTCCAGGCCGTCAGCGCCGCCCAAATGGGAGGTGGAATGATGGGCAGCGGTACGGGAAGTGGTCGCGGTAATGGCGGCATGATGGGCGGCAATGGCACGTCCAACGGAATGATGAACGGCTCAATTGCTGGAATGATGTCCGGGGCGCTCGCAGGAATGATGGGTGGCAGTTCTGGACTGACGATTGGCTCGGACGGAACGCTGTACATCACCCGTTCGGTCGCGTCGCAGAATCAGATGTCTCGAAATCCCAACAGCCAGCTGGCAGCCATCGATACGAACGGGAATGCAAAATGGACGCTGCCGTTCAACGCCACTGCATCGCAACCTGCACTGGGTAAGGACGGCATGCTGTTTGTAACGACCTCAGACTGGATGAACTGGATGTACAGCGGTACCAGCACGACAACGTCATCCAAGCCAAGCCTCCTCATCGTGAAGCCCGGCTCCGCATCAGCTACCATCCAGACGACAATTCCATTGCAGGGCGATATGGCTTCTGCGCCCCAGATCGGAACAGACAACGCGGGCGGCTATATCGTTTATGTCGTCACCGTGGACATGCCCGACGGAAGCACACCGTCGACGAACTCCACTGCCGAAACGTATCTCTGGGCCTTCTCCCCCTCCGGAGCACTGAAATACAAACTCCAACTGAGTCAAGCTGGCATGGGAATGATGGCGTTCTGAGAAGGCGTTCGGTCGGTTCCGAGACAACATCAAACGAGAACAAGCACCTTGTAGTTCTCGGCGCCCTCCGACGGCCGGCTGCACGGTTCGGGCGTTTCGCGTTGCAGCCCAATACTGCGCGTCACGAAACGCGCACACCTCACATTGCCTCCTTGAGCCCCTTTCGAATTAACCACCAGTTCGCCGGGAAAGCCGTGGCGAAGCCCACGACCATGGCAATCTGCATCGAGAGCCAGTACACAGCCTGGGTTGGCTCGGGCCTGGGCTGAATGAGCACCTTGCTCGAAAACGCCATCCAGGCGAACATTCCGACCTCGAACGCGATCAGCGAAATCGTGTCAGCTTTGACCGCCGCCTTGATCCCCGGCCAGCCCGACAGGTGGCGCATCGGCGCAATTGCGAAGTACTGAAAGACCAACCCGAGCAGGTATGCGAAAAGGAAGTCAATCGCATAGTCGGCCCACAGAACGGAACCTGCCATGGTCAGACCCGCCAGAAACACGATCCACTCCCCGGCAAAGTCGCCGAGGGTGCATCCGGCCCCACAATGGCTGTCTCCCACAAAAGCAACTGCCCAAAAGGGCTTTCGTTTCGGGTCTGCGGACGACTTGGCCCGCCCGAATAGCCAATAGGCCCCGAGGGCCACAGGTCCGAAATAAAGAGCCGTGATCGGCCACACAAGGTTCATCACGGCCATTTTTTGCCTTCGACCCGCGAAAATATCCACAGCAATAACGGTGGCGCATATTAAACCGATAGCCAGGGACGTCCACGCGAGCGCGGTCATCCAGGCCGGGATGGATCTTCCGTTGATCACAGCTGCACTTTCCTCAGCCTGAGTGCATTTGAGATTACGGACACCGAACTGAACGTCATCGCGGCGCTCGCAATCATTGGGCTGAGGACCAGGCCGAAGAAGGGATAGAGAATTCCAGCCGCGATCGGTACGCCGATCGCGTTGTAGACGAACGCGAAAAACAAGTTCTGCCTTATGTTCTTCATCGTCGCCTGGCTAAGCCGCCGCGCACGCGCGACACCGCGCAAATCTCCACTGATCAGAGTGACTCCGGCACTTTCCATCGCCACGTCGGTTCCAGTTCCCATCGCGATCCCGACGTCTGCCTCCGCAAGCGCGGGAGCGTCATTTACCCCGTCGCCCGCCATTGCCACCTTGCGACCTGTCGCTTTGAGATTCCGAATCACCTCCAGCTTTTGTTGTGGGAGTACTTCCGCCTTCACATCGTCAATGCTCAGCTTTCGAGCAACGGCCTCCGCGGTCCGCCGATTATCGCCGGTCAGCATCGTGATGCGGACTCCTGCCCGATGGAGAAGATCGATGGCCTCTTGTGTCGATGCCTTTATTGGATCAGCAACGCCCAGCAGTCCAGATAACCGGCGGTCAACAGCAATGAACATAACCGTCTGGCCCTCTGACCGCAGGCGTTCGGCCTCCGGTTCGAGAGCCGCTATGCTGATCCCGAGTGATTGCATCAATGCTGAATTCCCGGCCGCGACGTGGTGCCCGTCTACGACGCCGGTTACGCCTTTACCGGTGACAGACCGAAACTCAGCGACAGATGACAGAGTGGCTCCGCTCTGCTCGGCGGACTGCACGATCGCCGAAGCTAGCGGGTGTTCGCTGGCGCGCTCAAGGCTTGCCACCTGTTGTAGCACCTTCGGTTCCTCGAAGCCCCGCGCCACTTTGACCGCCACGAGCCGGGGTTTCCCCTCGGTAAGCGTCCCCGTCTTATCGACGACAACGGTATTGACCTTTTCGAGAATCTCCAGTGCCTCGGCGTTCCGAACCAGAACTCCAGCCTGAGCGCCACGACCAGTGCCGACCATAATCGACATCGGCGTTGCGAGTCCCAAAGCGCAAGGGCAGGCGATGATCAACACAGCAACGGCGTTGACCAGCGCGTGAGCCATTCGCGGCTCCGGCCCGAGGACGGCCCACAGAATGAACGTCGCTACTGCCGTCAGCACGACTGCCGGCACGAACCAGCCCGAAACTCGATCTGCCAGCCGTTGAATCGGAGCCCTCGTCCGTTGAGCTTCGCTGACCATGCGCACGATTTGAGAAAGCATTGTGTCCGCGCCGACGCGCTCCGCTCTGAAAACAAAAGCCCCGGTGGCATTGACCGTCCCGCCGGTCACCTTGGAGCCAGCCGATTTCTCGACGGGGATCGGCTCACCGGTGATCATGGATTCATCAACTGAACTCTCGCCCTCCATAACCTCGCCATCGACGGGCACTTTCTCGCCCGGCCGGACACGGACTCTGTCTCCGATGGCGATCTGCTCAACGGGAACGTCTTGCTCGACTCCGTCTGCTCTAATAACCCGCGCTGTTTTCGGAGCAAGGCCGAGCAGGGCCTTGATTGCGCTGGAAGTCCGGCTACGAGCTCGGAGTTCCAGCACCTGACCAAGCAGTACGAGAGTGGTGATGACGGTCGCCGGCTCAAAATACAGCGCAATCTGTCCACCCATGCCTCGGAATGACGCGGGTATCGCTCCTGGGAACAGAAGCGCGAATACGCTATAAAGGTATGCCGCACCGGTACCCAGCCCGATTAGCGTAAACATGTTCAAGCTTCGGTTGCGGACGGACGCCCAGGCGCGTTGGAAAAAGGGCCAGCCTCCCCAGAGGACCACCGGGGTTGCCAGAGCGAATTGAATCCACTGGGAAACTCGGATCCCAGTGGCATGAACCAGAGGATCGCCCGGAATCAGCGCCGAAATCATGAACGCCAAAATCGGGACGGTTAGCGCCACGCCGGTCCAGAAACGACGCGTCATGTCCACGAGTTCCGGGTCGACTTCATCACCCGTGACCTGACGCGGTTCCAGCGCCATGCCGCAGATCGGGCAAGCGCCTGGCTCGCTCCGGACAATTTCCGGATGCATCGGGCACGTATACTCTACGCGGGCCGCTGCTGGTTGGTGCGTTGCCGGCTCAAGTGCCATCCCGCACTTCGGACAAGTGCCTGGATCATTCTGACGAACTTCGGGGTGCATCGGGCAGGTGTACTCAACCGCTGCCGATACGGAAGGCGCGGCCGAAGCGGAGGCCGCCGAGGCGAGGTACTTGTCCGGGTTTGACTGAAATTTCTGCAAACAACTGTGGCTGCAGAAGAAGTACTGACGCCCATCATGCTCTACCGAGCCCGCCGCGTCCTCCGCAGTTACGTCCATCCCACACACAGGATCGCGATGAGCAACCGCAACGGGTTGCTCGTGACGCATGAATCTGCTGGGATTCGCCTTAAAGCGCTCCTCGCACGCCGGCGAGCAGAAATAGTACGTCTGACTTTCAAATTCCACTCGTCCCGATGCGTCCTCAGGCGCGAACCTCATTCCGCAGACCGGGTCCATCACCTCCGCAGCCGCCGTAGTGGTAACCTGTTCACCCCGACGTTCCCAACTTTCTCTTGGTGCTTCTTCTTCGTCTTTCATGGCTTCACGTATTGCTCTGGACTGGCATCAAACTTCTTCTTGCACACCGGAGAGCAGAAGTAGTAGGTCTTTTCTCGGTGCTCGCTTTTTCCCGCGGCGTTCTGCGGGTCCACCTGCATGCCACAAACTGGATCTCTTTCCATATGCATCGCACTCCTGAGACTTTCCTCTTTCTGAATCGTCGGCGCTTTGCTCCAAGTCTTATATCTGCACAGCGTGCCGCGCGCTCGCCGGACTATGGCTAGCGGGAGTGTTTGTAGATCAACTCGAGCAGCTCGTCATACATGGCGTTGGCCTGATCTGCCGGCCCGTCGGTGACCGCTCTTCTGACGCAATGCCTCAGGTGGTTGCGCATCAATTCTCGCCCAACCGTCCGCAATGCCTCCTGTGCTGCCGATATCTGAATCATGATGTCGGGACAGTAGCGGTCTTCTTCGATCATGTTTTGCAGGCCGCGAACTTGACCCTCAAGCCGCCGCAATCGCCGGAGGTTGGCGGACTTCGTCTCGGGATCAACCGCGACCGCCTTCCTACCCGTACCGCTGGGCTCGGCAAGGGAGGCGCACCCACACGAACCCGGTCCAGCCGGCTCGTTGGGTCTTCCTCGCTTCGTCTTTTCCATATACCCCATGGAGGTATTATAATACCCCCATGGGGTATTGTCACGATCTTACGCCATCGCGTGGGCCATTTCGCGGCAGCTCTGCTCACAGCGACGGCAGAGTTCGGCGCACTTTCGCATCGTCTCGTCGCCCTGCCCGAGGCGTTCGCAATCGTCGGCGCACGCCCGGCAAACGTCCGCACAGATCCCGCAGTACTGCGTGTGGTAGTCGCTCATTCTGAGCATGAAATCAGCGGATGTCATGCAGGCCTGAGCGCAATCGGCTAGGATCTTCTGGTGCGCGGCCGAGGCATGTTGGCCGCCCGCCATCAAACAGTGTGTGATTGTTTCGTTGCAGATTGCGTGGCAATCCAAACAGTTCGAGATGCAGTTCCGCATCTCTGCATTCATTTGGCTCGTATGAGGCATGATTGCTTCTCCTTCAAGGCCGGTGCAGTTACCACAGCACGCGACTACCTTAGGGCGAAAGCAAACGCAGGGCCGTCGTGGTTAAGCCTTGCCGAGCAGGATGAGGCCCCGACAATTGATTGGTCCGGTTCGACGAGCCCGTAACCCCGCAATTGGGAACTGGCTGATGATTGGCGTTATCGCTCGGCCCCGCGGGTTCCGCGCGGTACACCTTAAGCGTTCAGACTGAAGGTTCGCTCGTATCCGGTGCAGATTCTTCGCACGTGACGACAAACACCTGTTTTCCGATCATGACTCGATGGATTACTTTGTCGTGCGATTGATCCGTCTCCACGCGATCAGACTGCCCGGCCAAAAACCGTCCGACTTCCTCGCCAAGAGCCAGAGTGGTCATGCCGTATTCAGAACACGTTCCATGCCAATATCGGAGCACTCGGCGCGGTTCTGCCGCCGGCGTTAGCTCTTCCGAAGAAATATTGCGAACGTAACGACATTGAACACTATAGAATGAAAACAACGGATGCTCTGGGTTAAGCAAGCTGTGATTCTCGTCGTTGTCGTTTTCGTTGCGGCAAATGCCCAGTGTGTAGCTCGGTGTGCCGTGACGCCGTGCCACGGTGAACCTGCATCGACGACGAGCGTTCCACCATGCCACCGACATCATCCGCCGAGTGATGGAAACCATTCACCGACACACTCCGATCTGCTACGACCGTGCGCCTTATCTCTTCTGCCCATGGGAGATCGCTTTGCGGCGATGCCGACGTTCGACCAGCAGCACTCCCAGGTGCTCGGCCCGATTTCGTCGATGATTCTCCATCAAGCAAACGTTCGCCGGCCGATCGAGATCACCCGTTCTGAGCCGCCACCAGCCCTGACCCCTGCCGATTTACACGACGTATTGAGAATCTGAGCTTTCCGCGCCCCTCTGATATTCCGATCACCTCCGACGCAATACGGCTCGCCGCCCGTTGCGCGAGGCTGAGCTAACCCGTTGAAACGTCCTCAGAACTGAAATCGGAAGGAGGTTCCATTGGAGACATGGATGTGGCGTCCTGCGTTTTTTTGCGTCGTGTTGCTGGTCCCAGCATTTGGGCAGGAGGCAAGTAGATCCGACGACTCTGACAACCAGCAGATGCAAATGCCAATGCCGGAGAAGAAGGCCGCCGGCCAGCAGGCGAACTCGCCAGAGGCGAAAGCTCACGAAGGCATGCAAATGCCGGGAATGAATCACGGCATGCATATGAACCAAGCCGGAATGTACTTGATGAACATGGCATCGGGCACGAGCATGAACCCGCAATCCTGGCCCATGCCGATGTTGATGCCACGCCTCGGCTCGTGGAATTTAATGCTCATGGGCCAGGCATTTATTGTCGATACGCAGCAGGCAGGTCCCCGTGGAGGGGACAAACTATACTCAGCCAACGCCTTCATGATTTCGGCGGAACACGCCGTTGGAAATGGCAGCCTGATGTTTCAGTCCATGTTCAGCCTGGAACCTGCTACCGTCACGAATCGCAGTTATCCGTTGTTGTTCCAGACTGGTGAAACTGCCTACGGGCGCCCACTTGTCGATGCGCAGCACCCGCACAATTTCTTCATGGGGCTGGGAATCCAGTACGCTCGCCCGCTCGGTGAGAACACCATGCTCCAACTCTATTACGCACCAGTTGGCGATCCAGCACTGGGGCCGGTCGCGTATCCGCACCGCGCCTCAGCCGCCGAATTGCCCGAAGCCACTTTAAGCCATCATTGGCAGGACTCGACACACATCGCGGACAACGTGGCCACCATAGCCATCAAACACGCATGGTTCCGGTTAGAGGCGAGCGGGTTCTACGGCAGCGAACCAGGTGAGAATCGCTGGATTATCGAATGGGGCTCGATGAATTCCTACTCTGGGCGATTCTCGGTCTTTCCATCGAAGAATTGGATGTTCCAGGTCTCGGCCGGCCGACTGACTCGTCCAGAGCGACAAGAACCAGGCGATGTGGTTCGGACAACCGCTTCGCTCCACTACACGCGCCCGATGGATTTCGGTAACGCGTGGTCGACCAGCCTGATCTGGGGGCGGAATCACGACACATTCACACAGCACAATCTCAATTCGTACCTCGCAGAGACCGTATACCCAATCAGCCGAAAGAACTTTCTGACCGGCCGCATCGAGTACGTGGACAAGGATGAGCTGTTTGCCGACACACCGCCGCTGGAAGAGCAATTGGACCGCATGGCTGGAAGCACGTTTCGGATCGGCGCCTACACTGCCGGGTATACCAGAGACATCGCGATTTTTAAGGATGTTGAGACCGGAATCGGGGCCAATGCTACAGCTTACACGCTGCCACAAGCAATCAAGCCGTACTACGGAGATCGCCCTTGGGGCATCAACGTCTATGTCCGGCTTCGCATCAAACCGACACAATAGGAGAACGCATGAGAAGAGTCATTCTAGTTGCGGCGGCAATCGCCAGCACGGTCGCTGCCGCGGATCAGCAAACTTTCACAGGAACCATCACGGACAGTATGTGCGGCAAATCGCACGGAATGGTCGCCGGCCAGCCCGACGAAAAATGCATCGCAATGTGCGTGAAGGGGTCCAGCAGCCAGTACGCGTTGTTTGACGGAAAAACCGTCCTGAAACTCAGCGATCAGAAGGCGCCCGCCAAATACGCAGCTCAGCGGGTGAAAGTGACCGGCACAATAAACGAGAAAACCCAAACGATCAAAGTCAACTCGATTGAACCCGAAGGAGCCTCCAAATGAAAACGATGATTGCAATCAGCATTCTGGCGCTGGCCGCGGTTGGCCTAGCGCACGATGAAGCCAAGGGAAAACCGGTAACCATCAGCGGCACGGTTGTGGACACCGGCTGCTATATGAGCCACGACGCGATTGGCGAGAAGCACACCGACTGCGCGACGATGTGCGCGAAAGATGGTGTGCCGCTGGCTATCGTTGACACGGCGGGCAAGGTCTACATGCCGGTGGCGGCCGATCACAAGAATCAGAACGCCAAGCTGCTGCCGTTCGTTGAGAAGAAGGTCAAGGTGACTGGCTCTCTGCTCGAAAAGGGCGGTTTGGCAGGGCTCACCATCAAGACCATTGAACCAGCGCAATAGCTGGAGGCCAACCTCGACTGCTGGGATAGAATGGGCCAGACGACACTATGATGACCAGAAGAGATGCACTACTTGCTTTTGGCGTAGGGTTCGCCGGTTTTGCGGCGGAGGCGGACAGTCGGCGAATCCGGCTCTATCGAGTTCCAAACGATGGTATCCAGCCACAAGCGGCTTTCGATAACAGCGGTACGCTCCACCTCGTTTACTACAACGGGGACGCACACCACGGCGATGTATTCTATGCGCATTCGAAAGATGGCGGCGCGAGTTTTTCACCGGCGCTGAGGGTGAATACGGGTGGTTCTGCGATTGCCGCTGGAACCATCCGCGGACCACAATTCGCGCTCGGCAAAACGGGTCGCGTGCACGTCGCATGGAACGGGTCAACCGACGCGGGGCCGCTCAATCCAGATTCCGGAAAGCCGGGTGCACCGATGCTCTACACCCGCATAAATGATGCAGGAGATGCATTCGAGCCAGAGCGAAACCTGATGCTACATTCGTTTGGCCTCGATGGCGGCGGCTCGATCGGCGCCGACGTTGATGGAGACGTGTACGTCACTTGGCACGGCGTCGCACAATCCGAAGCTAAAGGCACCGGCAAAGAGGGAGAAGCCAGGCGGCGCGTTTGGTTGACTCGATCAGCGGATAACGGGAAAACGTTTTCTGAGGAGTCCAAGGCTTGGGCGCAGGAGACGGGGGCGTGCGGTTGCTGTGGGATGAAAACCTTCGTCAGCCAGAACGGTGATGTGTATGCGCTCTACCGATCCGCGACAGAATCCGTGCATCGTGACATTTACCTGCTGCATTCACGCGACCGCGGCAAGACCTTCCAGGGCAAACTGCTCCATAGGTGGAACATCAACGCTTGCCCGATGAGCAGCATGGATTTTGCCGAGAATGCAAACACTCTCGTCTGCGCCTGGGAGACCGGGGGCCAGGTCTACTGGACCCGCATTAGTGGTGACAGAACCGGCGAGCCTACCGCCGCTCCAGGCGAGGGAAAGGGCCGAAAGCACCCTCGTGTTGCCGTAAACGCGAAAGGCGAAGTGCTGCTCGTTTGGACGGAAGGTACCGGTTGGCAGAAAGGAGGCTCGTTCGCGTACCAACTGTACGACGCCGAAGGCCGTCCGACCTCGGAGGCTAAACAGGTTCCAGGTATTCCAACGTGGAGTTTTGCCGCGCCGGTGCATATGGCGGACAACGGGTTTTCGGTGCTTTATTGATATTCAGGAGTGCGCGCAGCCGCCTTTCTGAGCCAGCTTGGCGGTTGACCGTAAAGTATTTGTGTATTGGTGTGGTCGAGAGGACTTGAACCTCCACACCGTTTCGGGTACATGCACCTGAAGCATGCGCGTCTCGCCCAGGCGCCGAAGCGGATGCTGTCTCATTCTTGAAGGTCCCCTAGGCATCCGAAAATCGACTGCGCTAAGAACCCTCGCCGGTGAATTTTTCACAGATGATTGGCAGACCGTTGAAGCAAAGATGCCGCAATGCAGACCCGCGGCGTTTGGATCATCGAGCTTTCCGAACTAGACAGCCTGAGCCACTCCGAAGCCGCTCGAATTAAAGCTTTCATGAGCCGCACCACGGATCGATTTCAACCGCCCTACGGAATGCGATTGGTTGAGTCGCCCAGGCAGTGTGTCTTTGCAGCGACGGTAAATCACAGCACGTATCTCCGCGACGAAACCGGTGGTCGTCGCTTCTGGCCGATTGTTGTGGCCGAATCGATGTGGATGCGCTGGTCCGCGATCGCGATCAGTTATGGGCGGAAGCGATGGCCAGATTCAACGGCGGTTGCGTTTGGTGGCTCGACACCGCCGAATTCGTTCAAATGGCCTCAGAAGAGCAGACGGAGCGTTACGAAGGCGACCCGTGGGAGGAGGCAATTGGCCCCGGGGGCGACGATCGTCCAAGCGTCTCGATAAGCGAGGTGCTGGAAAAGTGTCTTCAGAAGCCACAGGGACACAGGGACTGTGGACTCAGACCGATAAAAACCGTTCTGCACGGTGCGTGCACTGGGCTGGGAGCGCTACCGAGAACGCCAGGGATCGCGTTTGGCATGGCGATACAGAAAGAGCGACGACTAGTCGTTCCGGGTGTGTTCCCACAATGTTGCTACTCTGTTCCCACTTCGCGGTGCCGAAAACAGTGCTCATGCCGCTCTGTTCTTGGCGTTCCTGTGCATTGCAGTCATATGCGCGCACGCGGGTGAAGTGCGGCGTAAGGGGCAGACTCCCTAATACTCCGCGGAGTGGGAACAGTGGAACACGCGGAACGTTACTCGATATGAAACCCTTACTCGCGGAACAGAGTGGGATTACCAACTGGGAACATGCGGAATTCCTGACCTCTGGGGACCCACACCGCATTCCTCCAGCAGCTCGCGAGGCTACTATTTTCCGAATACCAAAACTGAGAAGCTACCAGGGACCATGGCCGGTCTCGGCTGTGGCGTCGCGGGTCTCGGCTCCGGCCTCGGACCGAACTGCGCAACCGAGAGGTACAGTTTACCCGTCTTTCGATCGGTCGCCATCGTCCTTGCGCCAGCCTGCGTTTTTACTTCTTCGATCAATGTGTATTTGTCCGGCGAATCCTCATGGAATACGGATACGGCGCCGGCCCCGCCGCCGGTCGAAAAGAAGATTAGCCCTCGTTGCGGGTCAAACTCGGTAGCGTCCACCCCGCGGCCGATGGCCTGCGTCGTCACGAGCGTTCCGCTGTTGCCGTCCACCACGGCCATCACGCCGCTTCTACACCCAATGAACACCCGCTCGGTCTTGCGATCCATATCCATGCTGCTTGGCTGTTCGCAGGGCGCGAGAGGCCACGTATCCAACACCTTCAGCGCTTGTGAATCAAGCCGCAGCAGCGTATGGCGGTCCTGCATGTTTAGAAATACGTGTCCGGCATCGTCGGACGCAAGATGCTCCGTCCGCCCACCGAGGTTCTCGATAGTCCCCGCGACTTTCCCGGTAGCTGCGTCGATTGCGGTGACACGCTTGCTGCCGCGATCTGCGCTGAACACCCGTTTCGTCTTCTGATCGAAAATGATGCCATTCGGATCGTCACCGACAACGACCCGGTCCAGGACTTTCAGGTTCTTCAGGTCGAAAATCAGAATGGACCCAGGATCGCTGCAACTGATGAAGCCCCGGCCAAACTCTCTCGCGATCGCGATACCATGAATGCTCTTGCCGGGAATCTTACCGATGATCGCGTTTGTGTCAAGATCAACCACGACCACCTCTCGATCATGGGACACATACAGTCGTCGGCCTTCCGTATCGGCCGTCAAGTAATCCCAGCCGTAATCCCCTGGTATCGAGAGCTTCGTTATCAGGTGGTAAGGATCGGCCGCGCGGCCAACGAATGTAAGCATGAAGAGAGCCGCCGCCAAAGCGAACGCCGACCGCCCTTTCCTGGTTTTGCACATGAACTTCAGTCTACTGCGGTAGGCGACCGCTGTCTTGGCCAGGCTTCGGCAGACGCAACGTGTGTCGGTGCTCGTGTCGAGGTCGCGGTAATCTCACCAACGAAGCGTTTGCCAGTCGGTCAGTATTCTCGCCGCCATTTTCAGGAGTAGCCAACCGGTCACGACAGCAGCGGTCATAACGCCGATGATGGTGACGATATCCGGCCAGTTCGCACCGTGTAGCGCCTACCGTCCAACCGTGGCGGTTTCGGTTTTTCCTGCCGAAAACGCCGACCGCCCTGCAAAACGAGAATTACCATTCAACCGCTCTTCAATACGCAGAAATTGATTGAACTTCGCTACTCGCTCGCTGCGGCAGCCCGAACCCGTCTTGATGTGGCCGGCGCCGGTTGCGACGGTGAGGTCCGCGATAAAGGTGTCCTCGGTTTCACCTGACCTGTGGGATACGAAGCACCGGTAGCTGTTTCGGCCGGCGAGCTCCATCGTATCCAGGGTCTCGGTCACACTGCCGATCTGATTCAGCTTGATCAGAATCGCGTTGCCGATTCCTTTCTCGATACCCTGCTGCAGGATTTGGGGATTCGTGCAGAACACATCATCGCCGACGAGCTCGATTTTGCTCCCGAGTGCTACGGTCAAGTTGCGCCATCCGCTCCAGTCGTTTTCTCCCATTCCGTCTTCGATCAATACGATTGGATACTGCGCAACCCAGGATTCCCAAAGCCGAATGAGTTCATCCGAAGTGATCGCTTTTTTCGAAGATTTGAACAGCACGTACTTCCCGTCGTCCCACATTTCGCTGGCAGCCGGGTCGAGGCAGATCGAAATATCGGTAGAGGGTTTATAGCCGGCCTTCGTGATTGCCTCCAGGATCAATTCGACGGCTTCGTCATTCGACTTCAGGTCGGGAGCGAAGCCCCCTTCATCTCCCACGGCCGTGCTGTACGATTTTGCCTTGAGGACCTGCTTCAGCGTATGGAATGTCTCCATTCCCATTCGGATCGCCTCCGCGAAGGATGGAGCATTATGCGGGGCAATCATGAACTCCTGGAAATCGACGGTATTGTCAGCGTGCTTACCGCCGTTCAGAACATTCATGCACGGCACGGGAAGCGTGCAGGCGTTGGCGCCGCCCAAATATCGGTAGAGAGGCAACCCGTGTGCGTTCGCCGCGGCGCGCGCTGTGGCCATCGAGACCGCCAGGATGGCATTCGCACCGAATTTTCCTTTGTTTGGCGTGCCGTCAGCGTCGATCATTGCCCGGTCCACGGCTCTCTGATTCGTTGCGTCCAGCCCTGCGACGACGGCCGCCAAATCCTTTGTGATATGACCCGCCGCTTTGAGGACGCCCTTTCCGCCGTAGCGCTTCTTGTCGCCGTCGCGCAACTCGACGGCTTCCTTTTCTCCGGTCGATGCGCCGGAAGGAACGGCGGCCACCCCAATTGCACCGCCTGAAAGGGTGACTTCGGCTTCAACTGTCGGGTTGCCGCGGGAATCGAGGATTTCCCGGCCCAACACGCTACTGATTTTGGTCATCTATGACTCCTTGGAAAATGAAAAAGCTCCTACCAAGCGGTAGGAGCTATCAGATCCGGTTGCCCGGAACGGTTCGAGGTGATGCCCCATCACCTATTCGATTTGAAGCTCGACTATAGCTCACCGCATGACGGCGAGCAACCAGAAGTGGAGCTTGGGCGCCACGGGCGTCGATTTGATATTCTCACAGGAGCGGTGGAGTCCGCTTAACCGTCGTCCACGCGGCGACCAATGACTCCTGCACACGATGGAGCTGTGCGGGTGCTCATCTGGCCCCGTAGGCTTCAGGTTTTGACGGATATGAAAACGCCTATACCCCACGAGACGCTTTGGAATATTGACCCGGGTCCGGATTGCCCGGCATCAGCGCGCATGGTCGTCGAGATCGGTAGGAACTCCACAAACAAATACGAATACGACCCGCGCTTGCAGCTCTTCAGGCTGGATCGAACCCTTTACTCGCCAATGCATTTCCCTGGTGATTATGGTTTCATTCCTGGCACGATCGCTGAAGACGACGAGCCGATTGACATACTGGCGCTCGTCGAGCAGCCCAGCTTTCCAGGATGCCTGATCCGAGTCCGTCCGGTCGGGATGCTCGACATGGTCGAAGAATCGCAGTACGACCACAAGATTTTGGCGGTGCCGGAGCGGAGTCCGCGGTATGACCAGATCCGGAATCTGAACGACGTTCCGCCCCACGTCCTTACGGAGATTCAACACTTCTTCGAAATCTACAAGGAACTGGAGGGCAAAGCAGCTCAGATAAAGGGATGGCAGGACGCCGACGATGCGCGGTCGGCGATTGCGGAGAGTCGAAAGCGCTATCTGGAGATGGACGAAGCAACCCGGTAAGGCCGACGATTACGGGGATGCCGGGGCACGCCCGTTTTGTAAGACAAATATCAGGTCTTCACATACGTTCGACGACAACGGCAGCCTGCGAAGCTCTTCGACGGTACGATCCAGGTCGTAAGGAACCGCGCCCAGCATGATTTTGCCATCCTGCCAGATCGCGAAACATGCTTCGGCTCGACCGTGTTTCGGCTGCCCGACGCTACCGGGATTCACGACAACGCGACGCCCGAAAAACCGTTGGAACGGAATGTGAGTATGGCCGACAAGCTCCACATTCACGGCCGGAGCGATCTGATCGGCCTGCCATTGAGGCGAGTCCTCGCCCCGATATTCGAAGAGCGGGTCGGAAGGCACGGCGTGGCACATAAGCACGTGGAGACCGTCTACAAAGACCGTCGCCGTTAAGGGGAGATTGCGTAGATACTTACGGTCCTCTTCCTTGAGAACCGACCGCGTGAAGCGTCCGGTCTCCTCTGCCATGGCGCGAAAGCGAGCCGAACATCGAGGATCTTCCGCAAATCCGACAGAGTGATCGTGATTGCCACGAACTACCATGGCCGCCTTGGCGCGAACGAACTCGATTACCTCGACTGGATTCGGTCCATAGTTCACCAGATCCCCGAGAACCCAAAGCTGATCGAAATCGGTCGGCAGGGCTGTGACAGCTTCCAGGTTCGCGTGAAGATCCGAAATGATCAGCGCTCGCAATGTCCCAGTTCCGATCCGCTACTGACGCTTGAGTTCGATATTGCGGAACTCGATCTTCATATTCTGATGATGCTGTAGTCCCAGGTAACCGGATTTGTATTTGTTGTCGTGGCCGTCAAGTACTTTCTTGCCGTCGAGCGTTGCGGAAATGTGATCTCCCCGCGCTTCCAGCACATATGTATGCCACTGGTTCGGCGCGGGGTTGACGGGAGACATCCTTTGAATGACGTCTTCGATGCTGCCCGTCGCCCATTTCGGATCTTCGTTGTTGATTTGCAGTTCGTAGCCCTCCGCCGGGTTCGGCGGATCTCCGGCCTTGCTTTCCTTGGTGGCTCTGAAAAAGACGCCGCTATTGCCACCCGGTGAGTTCTTGAACTCAAGCTTCAGCGTAAAGTCGGCATAGGTTTGATCGGAACGGAGCCAACCGTCACCACTCTGACCGCAGACCAGCGTGCCATTCTCGACAGTCCAGGTCGCGCTATTCTCCGGGCGCCATCTGGAAAGCGACTTGCCGTCGAAAAGCTTTATCCAGCCACCGTTCGCCTGGACGAATAGACTGGAGACACAAGCTGCAAGCAATAAGACAAGCGTTCTGTTCATACGTGTTCCTCTCAAAGTCCTCGGCGGCGGAGCAGGAAAAACAACGCCGGAGTGATTAGCAGCGAAAGAATCATGGAAACACCAACTCCGCCGATGACCGCAATGGCGAGTGGTTGGAGCATTTGCGCCCCATGTCCAATACCGATTGCAAGGGGCAGCATGCCCGAAATTGTGGCAAGCGCGGTCATCAAGATGGGTCGCAAACGGCGGCGGCCGGCCTGATAGATCGCGTCCTGCAACTCCAGACCTTGATCGGTGAAATGCTTCTCCGCATCGAGCATCAAGATGCCGTTCTTGTGGACGATACCGACGACCATGATCGCCCCCATGAACGACGAGATGTTCAGGGTCGAACCGGTGATCCACAACGCGACCAAAGACCCGAAGCCGCACAGAATAGTCGCGACCAGGATCGCAATCGGGTGCGAGAACGATCGGAACTCGAACACCAGGATGATGAAGATCAGAAGAATGGAGCCGAGCAGGACCTGCGTCAGCCCGAGGAATGATTCGCGCTGGATCTGGTAGATGCCCCCATATTCGATATCGGTACCCTGGGGGACATTGATCTCCTTCGGAAGTCGCCGCTGAATTTCATCCATCGCGGAACCCAGATCGCGGCCCGCGAGCCGGGCGGTCACGCTGGACAAGTTCCGCAGATTCTCGCGATGAATTTCAGTTTGGCCTTCCTCGATCTCCGCATGAGCGATACTCTTTAGCGGCAGGGTCTGACCGGTGGGAGACGTGACGAGTAGATTCTCGATGCTCTCAGTCGTAGAGCGATACTCCTTTGGGTATCGAACCCGAATGCCGACCAGCCGGCCATTGCGGATCATGTTGGATGTGAGATCGCCATCCATGATGGCACTTTCGATATCGGCAATATCCTTGACGCCAAAACCTGCGCGCCCCGCCTTTTCCTGATCGACGCGAAAGTTGATCGTCGGGCCGATCACGATCGTCTGATTCACGACATCGACGACGCCCTTCACCTTGGGCAGCCACTCTTCCACGTCCTTCGCGACTTTCTTAAAAACTGCTTCGTTGTCGTGGTAGATCTTGATTTCGATTGGCTGCGGCGACCAGGCCAGGTCGCCGATGAGGTCTTCCAGGATGTGCGGAAACTCGACGTCGATGACGGGCTCAGCCCGCAAAATCTTTGTTCGCAGCTCACTCGTGACTTCTTCCAGATCGCGCTTCCTCTCCTTCTTGAGCTTGATCAGGAAATCGCCGGTATTCGGTTCAGCGATGGCAAGTGCGAGGCGGGCGCCGGTGCGCCGCGAATAGCTTTCCACCTCCGGCGTATCGCGCAGAAACTGCTCGATGTGCTTCAACACCCGATCGCTTTCGGTCAGGGCGGTTCCCGGCGGCATGCGGTAATCAAGAACAAATGCGCCTTCGTCCAACTCCGGCAAGAAGCCGCTGTTTCTTACGAGCCCGGTCACAGTCGTGAGATACAGGTGATAGTTTTCCTGCACCATGCCGGCAGCCTGGACCATGTTGTTGTTTCGTAGCGCATCGGCGACCTTCGTCAAGGGCATTCCATAGCCGTTAAGTCGCTCCGGATTGACGACGACATGATATTCCGAAGGCCTGCCGCCCACGATTCGCGTTTCTGCGACGCCCGGCAGCCGATAAAGGCGCGGCGCGAGGTTGTAATATGCGAGGTCCCACAACTCTGTCGTGCTGCGATCCGGCGAGGTAATGCTGAACCCGATCATCGGAAACACCGAGAACGTCAGCCGGTTGACGTATATCCGAACGCCGGACGGAAGCGAGGGTAAAATCTGGGACATCCGGCCTTGCACCAAATGCAGCGCGTTCAGAATATCCACGTCCCAGCGGAAAAAGACGCTGATCTCCGTCGATCCGCGGGCCGTGACCGACCGAAGCGTGGTGATTCCGGGCACGATCCGGATCGCTTCTTCCAGTGGTCTGGTCACAGTCACCATTTGCACGTCCACCGGCGCTATTCCGTTGTCCACAAGAACGACAACTCTAGGGAAGTCGGTCTGTGGAAAGATGGCGATCGGCAGCTTCGTTATGAAGATTCCGCCGGCGAGCGCGAAGCTCAGAATGACCAGTACAAGGGCGCGGCCATGAGCCTCCATAAACCGCGAAACAGCGGTAGTCTCGCCTGGTTTCACTTGCCGCCCCCCGTTTTGACCTCGGTTCCATCGGGCAGTCCGTATCCACCCTCGGTGATTACGAGCTCGCCGGGATTGATGCCTTTTACGATCTGGACCTTGTCATCGAGAACTGTGGACGCATCGACCTCGCGTTGATGCGCGATGTGTTTTGCATCCACCACCATGACCGTTCCGGAACGAGTGCCTTCATTGAAGAGGACGGCGCTTTTCGGCACCGTGACACCACGCGTGCTACCGACCGAGAAAGCGACCTGCCCGAAAATGTTGGCTCGAAGACCGCGATTGCCATTTGGGATCTCGCACCATATTTCTACCGTGCGGCGCTGAGGATCGACGGCTCGGTTGGTGACGGTCACCTTTCCATCGACTGGAGGAATGCCGTTATCGGCCGGTTTGAACTGGCAAGATTGGCCGGCTTTGATGCGGCCTGCGTCAGTTTCGGGGACTTGCGCGCGCGCGTTCATAACGGAAACGTCCATGATGGTGAACGTGGGCGTGCCGGGCGCGGCCATATCGCCGGGATACTGCATTTGATCCGTAATCGTTCCGGCGAACGGACTCCGCAGATCCGTGTACTGCACCTGGGCATTTGCGGCGGCGAGCCGCGCGCGCGCCTGCTCGACTCGGGAGCGAGCCATCGCAATGTCTTTCGTCGCTGATTGGCGCTGCAACAGATCGAGCGTGCGCCTGGCGACCTCGTAGGCTGTCTTTGCCTGCGCAAGGTCTGTCTCGGATTGCAGGAGTTCACGGCCAGGGATGGCGCCTTCCTTATAAAGCTCGCTGCGGCGGTCGTATACCTTCTGCGCCTGATTCAGCGTGGCCTGAGCGTTCTCCACATCGCCGCGTGCCTTTTCGATATCCGTCGGAAGCGTGCCGGACTCGATCTTCTGCAAATTCGCTTCGGCGTCCTGGACGGCTGCCTGCGCTTCCTGTCGGGCGGCAGCCACATCGCGGCTCTCCAGTGTTGCGAGCACCTGGTTTGCAGCTACGGAGTCGCCTTTCCTGACGGAAATGGTGCGAATGGGTGCGTTCACACGGGCCGAAATATTCGCCTGTTCGCGTGGGAACAGAGATGCTGGAGCATCCACGGAAAGAGGGATATCCGTGACCTCGGCAGCGGCCGTCTTTACAGAGACGAGAGGCTTGGGCTTTTCTTCAGATTCTTCTTTATGGGAACAGCCGGCGAGGATCGCCGCGCAGAGCATAGAAATGATCCGGATTTTCATCTTCCTGCGGTGACCTCCAGTTCGGCACGGGCGTTGAGATAGTTCGCCTTTGCAGTGTAGAAGTTCGTTCGGGCTTGCGTAACCTGGCTCTGCGCCGCGACGACATCGAGTGCGGTCCCTTCGCCGCCCTCGTATCGCACTCGCGCCAGGCGCAAGTTTTCTTGGGAAGCCGCGACCTGTTCTTGGGTTATCGCGATCTGTCCGTAGATCAGCTCCACGCGCGCCAGGGCGTCACGGTAATCGCGAGAAAATGTTCGCTCCGCAATATTCGATTGCGTCTGGATCTGGTTAGCCTGGAGCTGAAATTGCCGCTGGGCGCTGCGGGCGCGAAACCAGTCGAAAACAGGGATGCGCAGATTCGCCGAGAATGCGTACCCCCGATCTGACCATGCCACTCGATTGGAGTCCAAGCCATATTCATAGAGAAAGCTCAGTTGGGGAAGCCGGTCGGCCCGAGCACGGCGAGCGTCGGCGAGGAAGCCGCGACGCTGCGCGTCATAAAGCCGGAATTCAAACCTGTTCACAAACGGCCGCGCAGTCGGAGGTGTCGTAGGTTCTGGAGTCGGAGGCGGTTGTTCGAGGGGATCGGCTAGAGAGAGTTCGCCTTCCACATCGACGGTCCAAAAAGACGCGAGATCGTGGTTCGCCATTCGCGCTTCAAGCTGCGCGGCGTTCAACGATTGCTGGAGAAACTGCGTTTCGGCATGCGCCTTAACAACGTCAGCGCGGGCAACTTCCTGTCCCTGGAAGAGCTTGTTCGCGCGATCCTCGAAGGCTTGAGCCTCCTTAAGCGAGTCTTCTGTAACCTGGACCATGTGTCTCGCCAGGAGCAGGCGATAAAACGCCGCCGTGACCGCGCGCTTCAAATCACGCTGTGACAGCAGGATATTTGCTGCTGCCACGTCCGCATCCGCTCGTGCCCGTGCCAATTGAGCTCGCAGCCGTCCCGAAGTGTCAACGTCGAGATTCACCGCGCCGAGTCCAACGTACTCGCGGACTCCGTTCGCGGAAACAAAGGAGAACTCTTCGCGATTTCTTGGAAGCGGACTGTTGTACGTGAACGCAGTATTCACGGCAGATTGGGGCAAAAAGCCGGCTCGGGCCGCCGTAATGCCGTAACGTGCGATCTCCGCCTGCTGCCTCGCCACCGTAACTGACGATTGCGCAGCTTGAGCGAGACGAACGCAATCATCTACGGTCAGCGGTGGAGAACCCGGCTGAGCAAAAACTGAAACGGCGTAGAGGAAAGCTAGCCACATTGGGCAGAAGTGCGGTTGCAGTTTCATCATTCTGGTACATCCCGATCCTCAAAAATGAAAAAGCCCCTACGCTTGGTAGGAGCTATCAGACCCGCGCCTTCGCGGGACGGTTAGAGGTGAGACCCCATCACCTTCGAATTGCACCGCTATTCTAGCGGTACTGCTTCGGTGGAAGCAAATCGGTGCATGGTCGGTGCATGGCGTTGCAGCCGCATTGCAGCCCTCTCCAGTTTGCTATATTCTCGGGGTAGGCGGTGGAGTTCGCCAAACCGCCGCTTCCAGGCGGCCAATGACTCCTACACAAAGCTGTAGGGGTTCCGGCCGAATCCTTACAGATAAAACTGAATTTTGGAGACCGGCATGGAACAGGTCTGGTTTTCGGCGGCACTTTGGCTGATTCTCGCGTTGATCGCGACATTGCTATCGATCTGGTTTAGGATCTCGACCGCGCTTTCCGAGATCGTGGTTGGAACGGTCGCGCAACTCATCATTGGGGCGCTGATTGGCACGGAAGTGCTCGGGGCAAAATCGGCATGGGTGAGCTTCCTTGCGGGGACGGGAGCGATCGTCCTCACGTTCCTGGCGGGAGCCGAACTCGATCCAGGGATCTTCCGGACTAAATGGAAGGAGGCGATGGGAGTCGGCCTCGTCGGCTTTTTCGGCCCGTTTCTGGGCGCCGCCGCGGTTGCGCATTACGTCTTGAGATGGTCTATTCCCGCGAGCTGGCTCGCTGGAGTGGCATTGTCAACGACATCAGTTGCAGTCGTCTACGCCGTCATGCTGGAGCTCGGGCTGAATCGGACGGATTTCGGAAAAGGCATTCTCGCGGCGTGCTTCGTCAATGACCTTGGGACGGTAATTGCGCTCGGGCTGATCTTCGCACCATTCACGATCCGAACACTCATCTTCGTCGGTGCGTGCGTCGTTGTTTTTGCAGCCCTGCCCTTCGTCACGCCCTGGTTTTTCCGCAAGTATGGCGGGCGTGTTTCGGAACTCGAAGCCAAGTACCTGCTGTTCCTGCTCTTCGGCATGGGTGGGTTGGCCGCCTGGGCTGGAAGCGAAGCGGTTCTCCCGGCGTACATCATCGGAATGGTGCTCGCGGGAACTGTGGGCAAGGATCACATCCTGATTCGACGTCTGCGCACGCTGACCTTCGGCTTATTGACGCCGTTCTACTTCATCCGTGCGGGTTCACTGGTCTCTGTGCCCGCCCTGATCGCGACGCCATTGGCTTTCGTCGCCCTGTTTGCCGCGAAAATGGGAAGCAAAATGATCCCGCTGGTTCCGACTGTGCGGGCCTTCAATCATGAAGGCCACCAGGGTCTCTATTACTCGTTGATGATGTCTACAGGCTTAACGTTCGGTACGATATCGGCGCTATTCGGCCTGAATCACCAAGTGATCTCGGCGGCCCAATATTCGTATCTCGTCGCCACGGTTATCGCGAGTGCCGTAATCCCAACAGCAATCGCGAACGCCTGGTTCATGCCGAAGCACCTGCTGCCCAAATCCGAGTCGGCCCCCCGCGCGATGGGGAGTATGGTCGAGGACGCTGCGAGCGACTAGACATGATTGAGCGAATACTCGTCGCGCATGACGGCTCCGACAGCGCTAAAAAGGCCTTCGACTTCGCGGTGGACCTCGCCGCTCGCCTCGGCGCACACCTCCGGATGATTTGTGTCGAGGAAGAGATACCTCGGCATGCCGAAGTCATCGATGAACTTCGCGAAGAGAAGGACCGGGCCGACACCTACTTCGGACAACTGGCGGCCCACTGCCGGGCGCGCGCTCGCCTGCATTCTGTGGACGTTGAAACCGTCATTGTGCCCGGACATGCAGTGAAAGTAATTGGCGATTTCATCCGTGAGAACGCAATCGATCTGTTGGTCATCGGCTTTACGGGCCACTCTCGAATTTACGAGCATATTTGGGGTGGCACTGCCCACAACCTGACGAGCACGGTGCAGTGCAACGTGCTGGTCGTCAAGTAACGGGCTACCTGAATGGGTCCGCAACTTCCTTTCGTGGGGATGGCGAGAGAGGTGCAACGCCTGACGCTCGCGTTCACTGCGGGCGATCCGCTTTTGTTGCTGGGTCCTCAAGGTTGCGGCAAAACCAGGCTCATTCGGGAGGCGCTTTGCAGCAATGACCATGTCCTATACGTTGCGTGGGTGCCGAGCCTGCATGGCCTATTGACGGCACTGGCGCGCACTTTAATCGCCACTCGGCACGCTGGTTTCATCACCCGCGCCAAACCTGGAACTGATCCGGAGGCATGGCTCGCAGCTCAAACGAGCATTCACCTAAAAGGACTCTTGTGGACCGCATTGGAAAGCGCACCCGCAACGATGGTGCTGGATGGCGTTGCCGGCGCCAGCTTTCCCACCTACCGTTTCCTGCAACGGATCTACCACACGCGCGGTATGGCTCTTTTCGCGGCATCTCGGGACGCCATCAGCTTGGGTGCATTGGCTAGGCTTTTCTGGAATCCGGCGAAGGCACTGAATGTTCCGCCGCTTCATGAGCGCGATGCCGAACGGCTCTTCGAGGCAGCCGCAGATTACTTCGAACTGCGGAACCTGGAGCTCGATGAGTTCCGCGAAAAGGTGCTGGAGAGCGCCCGAGGGAACCCAGGGCAAATCACTGACATGTGCAGGCTAGCCGCCCAGCCCCAGTACCATGCAGGCCGCTACATCAAGTTTTCTCCGCTCCGCATCGATACGGTCATGAAATTCGCACCGTAGATTTCGTTATCGGCGGATCTCTGACCGGCTGGGTTCATTGCGCCTCCTTTGGATCTTTATTGCCGCTCCGAAATCTTCCGCGATTCGGCGGCAATCCCAAGGACTGTTGAGCGGGATAGGAACCTGCCACGAGGAGCCGTCGTTCAAGCCCACCTGGAGAATGTGTCCGCTTCGACCAGATGTCAGATTGATGCCCAGAACAGCGTCGAAAGGGGCATACGAAGCGACGCTCCCGTATCGCGAGTGCGATCCTCTCTCCCGGTCGGTAATCCACAACAGCCGCCTGCTCGTGAGGGCCAGCAAATCGCCGGCAATCCAATGGTGGCGCGGAAGCAGCCAGGTTCTGGAGACCATCTGAGTGGGTGCTTGGAAGGCCCGCATCAGAACGCTTTCGCCGGAGTCGAGTTCGAGCGCCAAGGCGTTGGCGAACTTCACGTCGAGGCCTTCTCCGAACGGTACGGGCGAGTTCGCCAGCCGCAGACCGCCGCGAAGAAGTTCATCCCGAAAGCGGCGCATGAACCGGAAGACCGATCGGAAGCCGCGGGTATTGTAAGGAACCGAGTGGTCGAATCCGGCGCCTGTGAAACGGAGCCACCCTTTCAGCAGAATATGCCCCGATTCGACTGAAGCGATCTGATCCATGGCGACTTGGCGAGGCTGCTCCCCTGTGCTCGGGTGAGAAAAGATGTGGAGTGCCCCGTCCTTGAGAAGCAGGATTCGGGGCGGATATGACGGCCGTCCGAACCAATCGCGATCGCCTCTCGGCAGGAATAGCCCTGTTTCGAAGCCGGCGACGGAATACGGCAATTCAAAATCCGGAGGGCAATCGTCCGTCGAGCGCAGCTCGAACGCCACGATGTAGTCTCGGGAATCAATGACCGGCCGGTCGCCCATCAGCTCCATGCCACCTCATGCAGCATTCCCAGGCGCGTTTTCCTTCTCCGCCTTATCCGAAGCAGCAGCGGCCAGACTTGCCAGATTATCTCGCAAAGCCTGTTCGTCTTCTGGGCCTGGCTTGTCTGCCATCAGACGATCTAAGTGGGCCCGGTAAGCGTCGGCATAACTGTCAAAACGTTCCTGCAACTCCGCGAAAGTCTTGCGCACCCAGGCTTGGAGCACGCGCGCATAAATCCCCAGAGCGTCCCGAATCTGCACACCTGCTTGAGATCTGATCCGTCGCTCCACGCGCGCAGCCGCCCACCGGCGGCCAAACAGTGAAGCCGCCGCACTTCGCCCGACTGCAATGTCGACGTTTCCCAAATCGAAACGCGGCATATTCTTCAATACGTCCAACAGCTCGCCCTGCTCCGGTCTGTTTTCGAGTGCCAACGTCAGGGCCGTATTTGCAAGCGCGGCCCCAGCATCACCGGCGACCTCTTGAATAGCGGATGAGATCAGCGCGGCCCGCTCCGCGGCAACCCGTTCCAGATGGTTTTGAATGAGTCCTGCGCCGGTTGCGCTTGCACCCGTATCCCAAACCTCGATCAGATTCTTGGAGGCTGTTCTGACCAAATCGTCCGCGCACTCACGAAGCGCGTCGGTTGCATCTAGGCACGCTGTCCGCGCCTCCGCAATTTTGCCGGCCGCCGTTCTGAGCTCCGTCTCCAAGGCTCGCACCTTGCTGACGTCGATCCCGGCCCCGCGATGATCGCCGGCCCCTGAGCGATTCAGTCGCGTTTTGAGGGCTGCCTCCACGCTGAGGCGAAGCACGCCGATCTGCGGTTCAGCGATAGCCTCGCGAGTTCCGCGTGAAGATCGTAAAGTGGCAGGATTTCAGTATCGAGCCACTTTTCGAGAAGTTCGCCGCACTCGCCCTTGATGCTGATAGCGTGCACCGGCAATTCAAGACCCAGGTCCGAACGGATATGATCGGCGACATATTGAAGCGCGTGCTCCCGATCGGGGAGTGCCAACAGATCCGCCTTGCTCAACAACACAGAGGCGGGAATGCCGGCATCGTATAGCGTCTGGATTGTAGCCAGATCGTCCTGGGTTAGCGTTGATCCGGCATCGATTAGCACCACGCCCAAATCGCACCGCGGAAGGTAGGCCCTGGTTTCGGCAGCGCCGGAAGTGGCAAGGGACCCGAGCCCCGGCGTATCCACATAAACGACGCCTTCCCGAAGCCTCTGCGCCGGCAACTCCACAACGATTCGGGTTACGTGTTGGCTGTTCCCCGGATTGCGCTGTTCCGTGACGAACTCCGCCAGTCGCTCGATGCCGAACAGCTCCGGCTTTCGATCGGCAAACCACGCGGTGGCGCGCGGTTCGGGGCCGAAAGCCAGGCGCGTCGGTACGGCGGTGATTGGATTTACGCCCACCGGCAGCAAGTCCTGCCCTACAATGTGATTCAGCAACGAAGATTTCCCTGAACTGACCCTGCCGAAAACGGCGATTTCGAAGGTGTCCGTTTCCAACCGATCGATAATCGTCGCCAATGCCGGCCGGAACTCGACCAGGCCGTGTTGGTTGATCGCTCGTTCAAGCGCCTTGACCAGCGCGACATCCCCGCTAGCCTTCTCCAATCGCTGTAATCTCTGCTCCAGGTCGGCGGACTGGCCCTGCGCCAAATACAAGTCCAGCCTGGAAATAATGCCCTGGATTTCATCGACGAGTCCTGCGATCTCGATTGCGGCAGTATCCGCGAGTTCTCCGTACCCGGCCATGCGCTTCGGACGGCATTCATCGAAGGCAATGTCCACAAATCCGAGAGTCACTCGGATGGAGTGGACCGATCCTATGTGCGGCGCGGGGATTGGAACACCCTGACTGTCCAGGATTCGCACCAACTGGGCGCGCATCCTGGCAATGTAGTCCTGCACGACCTTGGCTTTGGCCGCCGAAATGTCAGGCTTAAATTTAGGGAATGGAGACTTCGACTGCGACGCGACGAGAGTTGCCTCGATTTCCGATAACAGCTTGTCGGCGTACTGGCAACTCGTCAGGAGATGCAGGCGCTGTGACGGATTCAGGTGACCGGGTTCCGGCGCATCGTCCATTGTGCTCACAACCTATCCTCTTTGTAGGAGTCATCTTCCCCGGAGGGCGGTTGTGGCGAACTCCAACGCCTGCTTTCATTATGTGCCAACCCCCAAGTCTGGTCAACGCAGCATGATCGGCTCGGGTACAATCAGAGCAGAGCTGGAGCACTCCAGCCCGCATCCTATCGCGGTGGAGTTCGCGTAATGCCGCAAAGCGGCCAATGACTCCTGAACGAGATTGCCTGGGAGCAACCCCGTTGAGGAGGAACGGTGAACAAGACCACAGCGCTTAGATTCGTTCTCATGATTGGCGTGGTCAGCTTCTTTGCTGATTTCACGTATGAAGGTTCGCGATCTATCACCGGGCCTTACCTGGCGATGTTGGGCGCGAGTGCGACTGCAGTCGGATTCGTCTCCGGCTTCGGCGAGTTGCTTGGCTACGGCTTGCGACTAGTCTCCGGCCGCCTCAGCGAAAACACTGGAAAATTCTGGCCGATAACGCTATTCGGCTACACCATACAAATGCTTGCCGTGCCCCTCCTGGCAGTGGCGGGTACTTGGCAGCTCGCGTCAGTCCTGATCATTATCGAAAGGATCGGTAAGGCCACCCGAAACCCACCACGGGACGTGATGCTCTCTCACGCAGCGAAGGAAATGGGCTACGGTTGGGGGTTCGGAGTTCACGAGGCGTTGGATCAATTTGGCGCGCTCTTTGGGCCTTTACTCGTGTCCGCAGTGTTGTCTTCCAAAGGCGAATACCGCCTGGCTTTCGCCACGTTGTTCGTCCCAGCGGTTCTCACTCTGGCCTTGATCGTGACGGCCCGGTTCGTCTATCCTCACCCCGAAGACCTGGAGGCTTCACCGCCTGACGTTGTCACCAAGGGACTGCCCCGCAGTTTCTGGATTTACCTCGCGGGGGCTGCGCTGGCAGCGGCAGGGTTCGTCGACTTCTCAATGATGGCGTTTCACTTCCACAAGAGGTCGACCGTTTCGCGGTCCTGGATACCGGTCTTCTATTCGGTCGCAATGGGCGTCAGCGGCATCGGTTCACTACTGTTCGGACGCCTGTTCGATCGCGTCGGAATGAAGGTTCTTCTGCCATTGAGCGTTATCACTACGCTCTCGGCGCCGCTCGCCTTTTTGGGCGGCTTCAAATCGGCGCTGCTTGGCGCCGGACTGTGGGGCCTTGGAATGGGAGTTCATGAATCGATCATCCCGGCCGCCGTCGCCACAATGGTACCTGCTCAGCGGCGGCCCTCCGCGTATGGCCTCTTCACAGCGGCCTACGGCGTCTTTTGGTTTCTGGGAAGTGCCCTGATCGGCTTTCTTTACGATATTTCGCTTGCGGCGTTGATCGCTTTCTCGGTAGCCGCGGAACTCGCGGCAATCCCGTTCTTTTTCAGAGCTGCACGCGCGATCCCACGGCCCGAGCGGTGATGCGGGAATACCTTGCGGTTGCCTCAGAGCCTCGTCAAACCGAGAGCCCCAGCGCAGCAGCGAGAAGGCTCAACGCGCCGGCGCCCACCATTATGTGGAGCGCGGATTGTCTTGTCAGACTGAGGAGAAGAAAAGATCCGGCCGCAAGGAGACCGAGGAGCCAACTTCCACCTAGGGAGTGAGCAAGCGATACTGCAGTGCCCGCCAATAGGGCTGCGCTGGCAATCACGACGGCATTCAACGCGGATCGAATCGGCGGATTCTGCAATCTGGGCCCCACCCAACGCAGCAGAGGCAGAACAAAAAACGCCGGCGTGATCATCGCCAGCCACCCTGCAAGCGCGCCCGGCCCACCCGCAGCTTGGTACCCAATCGATACCACATGAAGGCCCATGGGTCCGGGTGTTGAGCGTGCGACCGCCACTGCACGATTGAGCTGATCGTCGGTCAGCACGTGACGGCGAACGACTAGCTCCTCCCGGATCACCGGCAGCGAGGTCAAGCCGGCGAACGTGGTCACAGTGCCCTTCAAAAGGATCAGGTAGAGCACCAACCAGTTCACTCTGACGCCTCCCGCCAGAACCAGCCCGTCAAGGCCGACAACGCGAGCACCGTGATGGCTGAAACGCCCAACCCAAGGTTCAGGGTCAGCGCCGCCAAGAGGATGATTGTGGTTCGAACGTGAAGCGACCGCTTCAATGATGGTCGAAGAAGGAGCCACGCGGTTGAAACCAGGGAACCAATCGCAGCTGCAATCACGCCGCTCAGGAACGGATGAAACCATGCCGTTCGGTCCAGGTCAGCGAACCCCATCGTGAGCGCAACGGCAATCATCGAGCATGGCACAGAGGCCGCGATGAGGGTCAAAACAACGCCAACGGCGCCTCTGAGGCTGGCGCCGGCTGCAACGCAAAAGGCCAGTAGATTCGTGCCAGGCGTCATCCGCGAGAGGGCAAAGCAGAGGGCGAATCGGTCCGGACCGAGCCATTGCCGTTTTTCGACGATCTCACGTTCAAGCGCCGCGATTGTCGCACTGCCTCCGCCGAAGGTGAAACTGCCGACCGTACTAAACACGCGGGACATTTCAAGCAGAGGCGGCGCGTTGTTCCCAGCGGTGGTGCTGGGCCTCGCATCTTTTGTTGCAGGGTTCATCAACTGCCATTGTCTCCTTTGCGCCCGCTGCGTCAGGAATACCAGGGAGGATGCCCCCTTTATTGCCGGTCTTACCAGTGGCCTGGTTGAGTCCGGTGCCCGTCCGGCGATAGCCGGAGGCACTCTGCGGACGCTATAATACGGTTAGAACGTCGGTGATGGAGCCCGCCATCAACCGTCCCGAGTCCGTCTCGGGAATGATGGCTCCTACTTCTGAGAGGAGCCATGTTTCTGAGAACGCACGACACCGAATCCGAAACAAGCGATAAGGCCCGTCCCACCGGCCCCGACCGGTTATCCCCAGATTCGCTCTCCCAGTGCCGCTTCGAGCCGATACTGAACCTGGTAGAGGATGTCGCAAGGCGGTACGAGATCTCCGCGTTGTCCGGCCTTCTGGCGAGCACGCGATCATCGGTCGGGCAGGACGAGATCAGTGTCGCCGTGCTGGGGCGGTTCAAAGCCGGCAAGAGTAGTTTCCTCAACCACTTCATCGGACGCGAAATCCTCCCGGTCGGGGTCGTTCCGGTTACAGCCGTGGTGACCGAAATCCGTTACGGAGTTCGTGAAGAGGCGCGGGTTCGTCACCGGGATGGCCGCGACCCAGAGATCCCCCTCGGCCAGATCGGCGGCTACATCTCTGAGAAGGAGAATCCGGAAAACACCAAGCAGGTCGACGTCATAACAGTGGAACTACCGGAGTTGCGTCGGTTTCGCAGTCTGAAGTTCGTCGATACACCCGGCCTGGAGAGCGCGCTTTCCCATAACACTCAAACCTCACTAGACTGGCTGCCGAATGTGGGCTTGGCATTGGTGGCGGTCAGCGTCGACCCACCCCTTTCGCAGCGTGACATCGACCTGCTGAGGAGCCTCTACCAATACACACCGAAGGTAGGTGTGTTGCTCACCAAGGCGGACCTCCTGAGTGAACAGGAGCTTGCCGAAGTCATCGAGTACGTGCGCTCCCAGCTTGCCAAGAACTTCGCCGGAACTCCTCAGATCTTCCCTTATTCGACAAGACCCGGCTTTGAGCGTTTCCGCCAAGCCCTCGAAGCGGAGCTTGTTACCGGAACGTTGGAGCGTTTCGCCGAGGAGCGCGAATCCATCCTTTCCAGGAAGATGGAGACGCTTGTGCGTGAATGCGGGGACTACTTGGCCCTGAGCCTCAAGTCGGCTGAAATGGTCCAGTCGGAACGGCGGGCTTTGAAGCAGCAGGTCATCGGCGAGAAGGAAGTCGTCGACGAGGCGAAATCGGCAATCCGGCTAGTGGTGCAGCATGCCGCGGGTTCAAGCCGGTCCATGGTCAGCCATCAGCTCGAAACACACCAAAGCGACCTGGAACGAACGCTGCTCGACGCCTTCGAAGGCGAATTCCCGAAATGGACCAGGAGCCTGGCCACCATGCTCTCCTCATTCGAAGAGTGGCTGGCCGCAGCCCTGTGCGACGAGTTAACAGCCCTTTCTATCCGTGAACGCACTTCATTCGTCGCGCCGCTGCACAAAGTCCGCAAGCAGGCGTTCCGAACGCTTCAACAATTCCGAGATCGATTGTCCGATCGCACTTTGCGGGCGTTTGGCGTCCCGTTGCGCACAACTGAAACTGAAATTGATGTCGTAGAGCCGAGTACACCGGACATCCGAATCGGGCGAGTCTTCGACCGGAACTGGGAACTGTTGTCGCCTGCGCTGCCGGTCTGGATGATCAAGACCGCCGTTCACCGCCATTTCTCGCGGACGATCGCCTATTTGGTGTATCAGAATCTCAGCCGGCTCAGCACGCAGTGGGAGGAAAGCACCAACGGGGCGTTATGGGAGATCGAAAAGGAAGCCCGAAGACGTCTGGATGAGTTGATTGGCACGGTCGAACACCTCTTAGAGAGCAGTAGCAATGAACGGGCTCCGCAACTCCGCGCGGACCTGGAACGGCTTGAGCAAGCGCGGAAATCCCTGGGTGCGGAGGCCAGGGATTGATCCGGTATTTTCTGGTGGTGATTGGAGGCGGAGCGGGAGCCTTGGCCAGGTACGTAGCGGCATCGGCGATCATGACGCGGTTCGGCGGAAAGTTTCCGCTGGGCACGTTGGTGATCAATGTAACTGGCTCATTCCTGATTGGGTTCCTGATGACCATCCTCACAGAACGATTCAAGCTCGATCCGAATTGGCGGCTCCTGCTGGTTGTCGGCTTTTTGGGTGGGTACACCACCTTTTCGAGCTTTGAATGGGAGACCTACTCATCGGTCCGGGAAGGCGGCCTCTGGACCGGGATGCTCAACGTTGTTTCGAGCGTTATGCTTGGCTACATAGCGGTCGTGCTCGGGTCCATGTTGGCCCGGCGCTAGCGATTGCGGAAGGAGTCCTATGCTCCAGAAGGGTACGGCAAAGAAGGTAACGATCTTCGTCAACGAGGACACTCAGCACCACTTCGGCTCGCTTTGCGACTCGATTCTGACCTTCCTCCTTCATAAAGGGTTGTCCGGCGCTACCGCGACGCGTGCCATGGCCGGCTTCGGCGCCCACCACGTGATGCACACGACGAAGATCGAGGTCCTCACCGAGCATTTGCCCATTCGGATCGAGTTCATCGAATCGGCTGAAAAGGTCGATGAACTTATGCCGACCCTCTACGAAATGGTGACCGACGGTGTGATAGAAGTCCAGGATACGCAGGTTGTCAAAGTCGCCAATAAGGAACGACCGGCGCCGCCGAAAGGGCCTCATACCGAAATGAGAGGCAAAGCTCGCTTGATGCGCATCTATATGGGCGAATCGGACAAGTGGCAGGGGGAGCCGCTATATGAAGCAATCCTGAAGCGTCTCCGTCTGATGGATATTGCCGGAGCAACGGTGTACCGCGGCATTCTTGGGTACGGAGCGAAAGGCCACACCCATAAGAGCGGGCGTCTTCCGTTCTCGCATGACCTCCCCGTCATGATTTCCGTTGTGGATTCGGAGGAGAAGTTGGCAAAAGCTATCAACGAGATTGAATCGATGATGCAGGACGGAATCATCGTCCTTTCCGATGTGGATGTGATTCGCCTGGTTCACAGTCGCCCGGCAGAGGAGTCGTCGCATGCGAACGGTTAAGAAAGCCAAGCTTCTCCGTCTGCATTTTGGCGAGAGCGACCAGTACAACGGCAAGCCCCTCTACGAAGCGATCGTGAATCGCTGCAAGGAATTGAAGATTGCGGGAGCTACTGTGTTCCGCGGTCTTGAAGGGTACGGGGAAACGGCAGAGATTCACCGCCACCACCTCATCAAGAAGGATCAACCCATCGTCGTCACGATTGTAGATACGCCGGAAAACCTCAGTCGGTTGATTCCCGACGTCGAGGAAATGATGGATACCGGCATGATCGCCACGTCGGACGTGGACTACATGCGCATCGAAAAGCCGCCAGCCGCGGGATCTTAGACTCTGCCCACTTCAAATCCCAATTCAAACGCCTTACGAAGAATATGCCTACTCAATTGAACAAGTTCAGCTCCCGAATCACCCAGCCGAGATCCCAAGGCGCCTCCCAGGCCATGCTCTACGCCACCGGCCTTCGTGAGGAAGATATGAACAAGCCCCAGGTGGGCATCGCCAGCGTCTGGTTTGAAGGCAACCCGTGCAATATGCACCTTCTTCAGTTGGCGGAAAAGGTCAAGGAGGGCCTAAGCGCGGTCGGTTTAGTGGGGATGCGCTTCAACACCATCGGCGTCAGCGACGGCATTTCGATGGGCACTGATGGCATGAGCTATTCCCTCCAGTCTCGTGACCTGATCGCCGATTCCATCGAAACGGTCATGGCGGCGCAATGGTACGACGCCAACGTTTCCATCCCCGGCTGCGATAAGAACATGCCGGGCTGCATAATGGCGATGGCACGGCTGAACCGTCCTTCGTTGATGATCTATGGCGGGACGATTCGCGCGGGCTGCGTGGATGGACAAAAGCTCGACGTAGTGTCGGCATTCCAAAGCTACGGGGAGTACATCGCAGGGCGGATCGATGATGAGAAGCGCCGTGAGATCGTGCGCCACTCGTGTCCCGGTGCTGGCGCTTGCGGCGGCATGTATACCGCCAATACGACCGCGTCGGCTATCGAGGCGCTCGGAATGTCCCTGCCGTACAGTTCCTCAACGCCGGCGGAAGACGATCTAAAGCTGAAAGAATGCGCAAGCGCTGGTGTCGCTATCAAGAATCTGCTGGAGCTGGATTTGAAGCCCCGCGACATCATGACGCGACGGGCGTTCGAAAACGCGATGGCATTGGTCTCCGCTTTAGGCGGTTCCACGAACGCGGTGTTGCACCTGATTGCGATCGCGAGGGCGGTGGAGGTGGATCTGACCATCGATGATTTCCAGAAGATCAGCGACCGCGTTCCACTGCTGTCCGACTTCAAACCGAGCGGCCAATACGTCATGGAGGACCTCCACGAAGTCGGTGGAATACCGGCCGTGATGAAGCTTCTTCTGTCCGAAGGTGTTTTGCATGGCGATTGCGTCACCGTAACCGGCAAAACGGTTGAGGAGAACCTCCGCGATCTGCCCAATCTAAGAGCCGGTCAGGAAATTGTCCGGGCATTTTCAAATCCAATAAAGGCCACGGGTCACATCCAGATCCTCCGTGGCAATTTGGCCCCAGAAGGCGCCGTGGCCAAAATCACCGGGAAAGAGGGTGTCCAGTTCACCGGACCAGCACGGGTGTACGACTCCGAGGAAGCCGTCCTGCCGGCGCTGGAACGCAATGAGATTCAGAAAGGCGATGTCATTGTGATCCGGTACGAAGGCCCGAAAGGCGGTCCTGGAATGCCAGAAATGCTTACTCCGACGTCGGCCATCATGGGGGCGGGACTAGGCAAGGACGTTGCGCTAATCACCGATGGCCGGTTCTCCGGGGGATCGCACGGCTTCATCGTTGGGCATGTCACGCCCGAGGCACAGGACGGTGGTCCGATTGCGCTGGTCAGGAATGGAGACCACATTACGATTGATGCCTCACAGAACACGTTGTCACTCGACATTTCCGACGCGGAAATCGCGGAGCGACGGAAAGCCTGGCAAATGCCGCCCTACAAAGCGGACCGGGGCACACTCGGGAAATACATTCGCCTTGTCAAGAGTGCGTCGTTGGGATGCGTTACCGACGAATAAGAACAGACTCGTCCGCGAAACTTCGTATATTGGTCGCTTCCCGCATGTCGCAAGGAGTTTTGCTTCTCCGGCGCGCTCGTCCTTACAGGGACCGGACGATTTCTGAAGCCTTATCAAGTTGCACATCCTGGGATACCACTTCAGTTCGGACACAACAATCCGGGTCTACTCCCTTTCCTTCGAGGAGATCTCCTCGCCAGGTATACCAGGCCCGGGCAGGAATGCGCACGTAGTAGCCATTCGAGACCTTGTAGACGCTGGAACAGATCAGCCGACCGGCAGTTCGGGTACCGACCACTGGCGCGAGTTGCCGTTCTTGGGCAAAGGCGGCAATGCGTTCGCCGGCGCCAGTGGTGGTCCCGTCCACAAGTAGAACTGTTCGGCCATGAAACGCCTTGCTTCCGAGTCCCTCGGTCACGATGCTGACCGAATCGTCGCGAAAGCCGAATCTCAGGGCAAGCAGGATAAGCGCCGCTTTCTGTGATGGGATTCGATCGAACCTCGCTAAACCTTCCTTGGAGTAGTTTGTCTCGGCGCATGCGCGCGTAACACTATACCCTGCGGGGACTCGCTCCGGGGTTAAATAGCTCATTACGCGAAGAAACGCCAAGCCGCCGCCCGCGTTACCGCGAAGATCGATGATGAGCCGGTCGCAGCCGTTCAATTCGTTCACGCCACGATCAATCTCTTTGGCAATATCGATGCCGACTGCCCCCGGAAACTTCGTTACTTTTAGCCAGCCAACACCATCGCGTAGTTTCGAGATGAGCACGTCCCCTCCGTCTGTCGGCTGCGTATAAGCGGGCGCACATTCGTTTGGCTGACAGTATTGGAAACGGGCGGCTATTCCCTTGGGCACCTTCTTTCGTCTGCTCTCATGAAAGAAGCCCGAATCCGGCGTGCCGAAATTTCGGACTAGTTCGCTCAGGGAATTCTCGAATTCGCCGACAGTGTTCTCCACAAGGGCGGTACGCTGCGCCTCGACTGTCGATCGCCACCGCGCGGAATCAAATTTTGGATCGAAGTGCTTCCTCTCGACCGTAGTGATCACTTTATCGATGATGGCGGCTCGCGCCGATTTGTCGAGTTCTTGCATCACAGTCATTCTCCGGAAATCTTTCCATGCGCATCGCCAACGATGCGAAATCCCGCCCAGTATTTTGGAGCCGCGCTCGGCCCCCATTCCTTCAGCAATTCCCGCTTGGCCAGTGTCAACGCCTCTGCTTTATCGTGCCCAGCACGCAAACTGGCGTAGAAGCGTCGCATCAATGCTGCCGTGAACGTGTCGTCCGCTTGCCACACGCTCGCAACCACACTGCGGGCACCCGCCATTAAGAACGCCTGCACCAGACTGTCCGTGCCGGCAATGCCCTCAGGAGTCCCCGACGCGCCATCACACGCGGATAGCGTCACCAGGTCCGCGTTGAGTTTCAGGCCGATGATTTCGCGGGCTTGAAGAAGATCGTCTTCCGTGTCAGAGCTGTGCGAGGTGAGGACCAGGCCGGATCGATCCGGAAAATCTCGATCTATCGCGGAATGCAGAGCGAAATGAAGAACGTCGAAGCTCGACAATGGCAGGCGCTTCAACACGCCCTCGGATGCGAAATCGCCCGTCAGAGATCGTGTATCCCAACCTCCGGCGCGCGCCAAATCCGTAACCTCGCCGCCTGAGCGAATGAGCTTTGAGAACCGTGGAGGCGCCAGCGCACTGAACAGGCCCCCGAAACCCGGCGTGATGTCCGCGGCCAACGGCAGTGGCGAATAGGAGGCACCGCCGACGCCCAGTACCTCTACCGGCCGGGGTGCTTGCGGCTTCGGGGTCGAGAGAAGGTAATACGCTGTTGCCGATGGAGTGAACGAAATAACGTGGGACTCCGCCAGATAATGTCCTTGTGGGTCCACGGCCGCTCCGAGCGGCACCATATTTAGCTTCCCATCGGGCACGATGATCAATCGGCTTATTTCGGACATTAACCGGACGGGCTGGAGGAGCAAGGAATACACTGCCCGCCCCTCCTCGCGGGCGTCCCGCCCGTTTTGGATCGCTTGGACATGGCGCGAGACAGTGGATTCGATTTCTTTCTTGCCGGCTAAAGGATAGGTCACTACCTGTCGTCGAGTAATGGCCACTGCAAATGATCGAGGCGATCCAAGGGCATATTCGATCAACACATCGTCATCGTGTAACCGACGCTGAAGTTCGTATAGGCCCACTGTCGGCTTGGCAGAGATCAATTCCGGTTCGCGAGGCGCGTCGCCAAAACGAAGCGCACGAATTTCCGTTTCCCAAAGCTCATCAAGAAGCCGGTGTCGATAAGTTGAATTCTGCTCGTCAGCCAGCCTGCGGTTCAGGGCTGCGACCAGTTTCATCATGGCCGGGTCTCGTCGCTCGGTTTCTGCTTGTGCTGCCGCTTGGGAGAGGCGAATCCGATCCACAAGGCCGCGAGCGCGTGCGGATTCCAGAATTTCGAACGCCTTGTCTGGATTGTGTAGTGTATCGATGGCGAACGCGAAATAATCTTGAAATACGCGGCCCATCGTTGCCACAACCGTACTCTCGTGTCTCGCATTTGGCAGGTCTTCAAAAAGCGAGCGCACGAGCTGAATGGCTTTGTCATACGCAGCGCCCGCCGCCCCGAAATCGCCACGACTCACTTCGATCTCCGCAAGAGCGGCCAAGTCCAATGGAAGATGATAGAGGTCGCCTGATTTTTCTGCGGCAGCTACGCTATCCCTGGCATGTTCTGCGGCCCGGTCAAATTCGCCTCGCTCAACCAGTACTGAGGCAAGCTTGCTGCCTGCCTCCGCCTCAATCCGGCCAAGGCCAGTGCTCCGGGCCACTTCAACCGCTGTACTAAACCATCTCAGTGCGTCGTTGGTGTTGCTGACGCGGACCGCATCGTCGCCCAGCACGATCAGAATCCGTGATTCACGGACTCTCTGATTCTGGCGCCGTGCATCCGCCAGGCCGTTGAGGAGCATGCTGCGCCCTTGGCTCGATCCTCGCTCAAGCAGCAACCGCGCCTTCCCAAGGTATGCAGTAAAGGGGAAATACGCATCGGGCTGCTCGCTGGAGAGCGCGAGTGCTCGGTCGAAGAACCGCAATGCGTCTGCTGGTCGCCCAAACTCCGCAAGTCCTTCGCCCAAGGCCGTCAATCTCTTCATCTTCTCAGCGACATCGTTGTACGCCTCGGCTCGGATAAGGGACGCACTCACCTTCTTGAGCGCGGTGAAGGCTTGCCCGTTCAGGAAGGCGATGCACCCAAGCTCTCCGCCGGCGCGAGCTTCCCAGCCACTGTGGCCAATTTGGGCTGCGAGCCGCTCCACCTCACGCCATGTCTTCTCAGCGGCGGCGAGGTCATATTGGAATTCAATGTCGCCCTTCATGGCAAGAATTTGGAGGCGCAGATTTTGATCATCGCGCGCTGCCCCCGTTGCAAGCAGCCGGTCCAATTCTCCGGCCGCCGACGGTAGAGACAGCGACTCGATATTTC
This sequence comes from Terriglobia bacterium, assembly GCA_035652895.1. Taxonomy (GTDB): domain Bacteria; phylum Acidobacteriota; class Terriglobia; order UBA7540; family UBA7540; genus SCRD01. The sequence continues at coordinate 56,174 of DASRCX010000041.1, read as the reverse complement.
CGCGAATTTCAACGGCACGTGCGAGGGTTCTGTTGCGCTCGTCCAATTCGAGCCGCCCTGAACGCTGCAAACGCGAAAGTACCCGCGATGCCTCCGCCCAGTTGTTCAGCCATGCCAACTGTTTCGCGCGCTCGAAGGAATCGGCCGGACTGGTCCTCCGAACCGCAGCCGGCTGTTGCACCGCCAGAAAAAGCGCGACCAAAGCGATCGAAACCCGGAACCGACGAGATGCTCCCACCCAGACGGACATCTGACACCTGTGGACTACTGAAGAGCGTTCTTCCAATTTTACCGAGGCCAATTGAGTTGCCGCCGTGTGCTTCTTCACGGCGGATGGGCGTCGATCACGTTGTAATCTATGCATTGAGTCGAGAATTCACCCAGCGTGATTGCGCGTGCATCTGTGGCGGCGCCGGCCCGATGCGGCTGCGCATATTTGCTTGGTTTATGGCGCGTTTCGGCCACAAGGCGGACCGCTACCTCGCCTCGTACAAGTCCAAATTGTTTGCGGACGTTTCCGGGACGGTATTGGAGGTCGGTCCTGGCGCCGGAGCGAACTTCAGACATTTCGCAACGAAAGAGGTCCGTTGGATAGGTGTCGAGCCGAACCCCTACATGAATCGGCACATGGCCGAAGAGGCCAGGCGTGTGGGGCTGCGGATTGATGTTTTGTGCGGTGCGGCGGAGGATCTGCCGGTCAAGGCGGCGTCGGTTGATTACGTGATCAGCACCCTGGTTCTGTGTAGCGTCACTGACCAGCGTCGCGCACTTGCCGAAGTGGTGCGGGTGCTCAAACCGGGCGGCAAGCTCGTCTTCATTGAGCATGTTGCCGCGCCACCTGGAACATTGCTCCGCCGAATTCAGTCCGTCGTTAAACCGTTCTGGCGGCGAATGGGTGACGGCTGCAGCCCCGATCGCGAGACGCGTGCGTCGATTGAACGTTCTGGTCTCGCTGTTGGGCAAATGATCGAGTTCGCAGCACCGTTGCCTATCGTCCGTCCACATATTGCCGGCTATGCGATCAAACCCATTTAAACAGCGAGAGCCGCCTTACCGGATAAGCACCGGATGGCGGTCCCAGTCCTCACCTGGGCGGCGAATCTCCAGCAGATACGATCCGCGTGAGAGCGATCGCAAATCGAGATTCGTCCTCAAGCGCAATTCGAAATCTTCCATTCTTCCATTCATCGATCGATGGACCAAAACCTGCCCGGTACTCCCGACCAACCTCAACTCGTAGGCACCCGGCTCGGACCCAACCGGCAGCAGAATCATTAGATCTAGTTTCTTGCGAGGCAGAGTCCCGGTTGGGCGTTCTGGCTCTCCAGCTTCGCTGCGCGTAACGCTCTCATTGCTGTAGTCCAGTCGGACCGATTCCGTTCCGCTACTCCAAGGGCGAATGTTGAAGGCCCGCCCAGCATAAATGCCGCCAATGGCAACGACCGCAAACACGGCCGCGGCGGCAATCGCCGCACGGACCCATGTCGAGTGGGCGGAAGCCTGTTGGTATGCGCGGAACTCCTTATAACACTCTGAGCATTGCGAGAGGTGATCATACACAGCGTGCTCAATTGGCAGTTCCTTTCGCGCCGCGGACCGGAGCGAGTCTTTCTTCGGGCAGCCGGATCTTTGAGGATTCGGATATGCCGCGCCGAACAGATCGTCAATTTGATCTTCGCGTCGAAAGCCGGGATTTTCGCGGGTATCACGAGCCATCTCAGGAAGTAATCTCTTTCTGAAGGTCACGAAGATGTGGCCGCCACTGTAGGACGAAGATCATTGTTCCAACCTCATTCCTCCGTGTCAGAACCTGATCCAAGCAGTCGTCGCAGCTTTTCAAGAAGCCGCGCATATGTAGTATCCACGGCTGAAACGGACATGTCCAGTGCTTTGGCGATCTCCTTGGTTGAGAAGCCAGCCTTTTTCAAAATCGCGATCTTTCGTTCCCGATCCGAGACCTGCGCCAGTGCCTCACGAACCAATATCCGGTTCTCGATTCGCTCCGGACTCCCATCTTCTGTCGTAAGGTGGGCAAGTGCCGCTTCTGCTTCGGCCGATCCAGCGATTGGTTGCTCCAAAAGATGAGGTCCTCGACGCACGCGCGAAACAGCCACGTTGTGGACCACAACCCAGGCGAAGCCGTATAGCCGTTTGATTGCCCCGTGGATGGACTCGTACTTCAAAATCAGTTGCCCAGCATGCTCCAGAATTTCCGTGTAGACCACGTCGTCACGGATCATGGAAAACTTGCGGCGAAGCCTGGACGTCACAGCCTTGAGCGCATGCTGGATGTGTTCAGGAAGTGGTTTCCCAAAAGGATCTAAAAACGGGGACCTGGATGAAAACTCCATTAAACTGAGCCCGGGTACCTAGAGTTTCGAGACCAGTATAAGTCTTCCACGAGCATTGGGCACACGATGTCCATCACTGTGCTCCGTGTTTCCGTATTGAATGCCCCACCCGTGAAGAAAAAACAAAAATTCTCGCGTGCGATGTAAGATTTTGCCGGCTATGGGCGTTCAGCCAGTAGGGGAATCGAAGGGATGTCCAGGAGCACGTTCCAACCATTCAATCTAGAAACGCCGCGTTCAGGAGATGGCGACAAAAGCCTGAGCGCGGACAAAAGGCCAGCGGCATTCATCTGCGAAGCGATCACGCTCCCAGCCTACGACGAGATCCCATACATGTTCGACCTCGAACGGTTCGAACTGCTTGAGTTCACGCTCCGGTCGGATGTCCCTGTCGATGTCCTGTTATGCAACGCGACTGACTACGACCACTGGGTGGATTCCGGTTATGACCCTGAGATTGGGCTTCTCGTGCACCTTGAAGCAGAGGATGTTCTCGCTCACACGCTGCGGTTCCGTGCGCTCACTGCTGGCGAATATGCCGTGCTCCTGATGAATTGGAGCGACTCTCCAGCCGATCTCGCCATCGAGATCCCGGATTGGCTCGCTCCAGCCCTTCTGTAAAGGCCATTCGGTCGATGCAATCCGGTACGCGGCTGAGTCGCGCCAAAGGGAGACAACATGATTCGAGAACTGTGTTCGCTGGCCATCGGCGCCAGCATGATCAGCATGGCCATACCGGCTGCGAATGGGCAGGCAGCAGCGATCAACGGAGAGATCACAGGCGTGGTGACGGATGCGACGGGAGGAGCTGTCGCGAACGCCGCCCTACAGGTCGTGAATACCGCCACGGAGTTCATGCAAACGGGCCGAACCGAGAGCTCAGGTCTTTACAGGTTTCCGCTGCTTCCGATCGGCAGGTACGAGATCACAGTGAAGGCGAGCGGCTTCGCAGATTCGCGGGTATGTGGGATTACGGTGAATGCTGGGGCGACCGTCACCGTGAATATCACGCTCCAGATTGCAGGAACAACAACGCAGGTTGATGTGACTGCTTCGGCTGGCGCGGTCGAGCCAGGCTGGACCGCGTTCGGAACGCTGCTCGACCAGTCCGCGACCAGCAACCTGCCGCTCGTTTCAAGGAATCCATACAATTTCATTCTGTTTCAGCCAAACGTCAGCGGGCGCGCAAATACCGAGTTCGGCGTTCCTCGGAAGGTGAACGCAAACGGCTTCAACGGCCGCATTAATTATCAGTTGGACGGGAGCAATAACACTGAGAGTGACCGCTCTGGCATTCGGCTGATCCCAATCTCAAATACGTACGTAGAGGAAGTACAGCAGGTCAGCAATGCCTTCGCACCCGAGTTCGGCAACACAGTAGGCACGGTGTTTAATACCATCACAAAATCCGGGACGAACGACTATCACGGCGAAGTGGCGTACATCTTTCGACGAACGCCCTTCAGCGCACGTCCCAAGTTGCTGCCAGCCGCGGCGCCTTCCCCCGAGGTCAACGTCGATTCATATGCCGCCGACGCCGGCGGACGCATCGTCCGCGATAGACTCTTTTTCTTCGGCTCATTCGAACACGTCAACCGAGATCTCCCTGCCCCTGTCACCGTTCCTGCGAGCGTCATCGCCCAACTGGGGCTTCCGCCCAGCTTCGCGGATACGATTCCTTTTCGGCAGAGCGTGTACTTCTACATGGGCCGTGCCGACTGGCTGATCAATCCGTCGAACCGGTTGCTTCTCCGGTACAATCACCATGCCAACGATTCACCATACAACTACAGCCTGCCGCCGGGCGGACAGAACCTCGTTTCGCGGACGTATAACTTCGTCGATCGATCGCACGTCGGCGCGCTACAGCTCATCTCAGCGCTTTCCAGCAGCGCCGTTAATGAACTCCGTGCGCAGGTTGCGACACGGAGCCAATCGAATGACCGTTTCGCCGCGACCGGGACCGGCCCGGCGATCACGGTCGCCGGAGTCGCCAATTTCGGCGGTCCGATCGATGTGGGATTCGCATATACCGAAACCGCGCCGGAGATGGTGGAGAATTTCAGCCTGATCCACGGCAGCCATGAGTTCAAAGCCGGGTTCAGCGCCCGGTGGATTCGGGACCAGCAAGTTGCGGCCACGGGTGCCCTTTATGTGTTCCCGACAGTTGCCGCATACCTGGCCGCGACTTCGGGTGCAGACCGGAAGAGCTATGCCAGTTTCACGCAGGCTATTGGCAATTCCCGAATTCGGTACGACTCGCTGTTCGTCGGTGGGTTCGCTCAGGATTCGTGGAGACCGCGACGGGACGTCACAGTAATTTACGGCGTTCGGTATGACGTGTATCGGCCGCCAGATGCCGATCGAAGCGCACCGTTTCCGTATTCTCAGAGATTCCGAACGGACAGGAACAATTTCGCACCTCGGCTCGGGATCGCCTGGAGTTTGGGCAAGCAGCAGAAGACGGTCATACGCGCCTACAACGGCATCTTCTATGACCCGTTTCAGACCGACCAGTATCGGCTAGCATTGCTTCAAAATGGCCTTCCGAATTTCCTTCGCATATCGGCGCTGCCCGTACAGCCTTTCGCGCCGGCCTTCCCCGACATGTTCACGTCCTTACCGGCGGGTTTGAGTCTGCCGATTCAGGATTTGATGACCGTATCGCCAGATTTCGCTACCCTCTACTCGTATAACGCCAGCCTGTCCGTCAGCCACGAGATCGCGCGCGACCTCGTCGCAAGCGCATCGTATTTGTACACGAAGGGAACCCGGCTGCCGGTATACCGGAACATCAACGTGGTGCCATCCGGCGCGTATTTGGCTGACGGAAGGCCCATCTTCAGCACGACGGCTCGTGTGTATCCCGGCTTCAACAATATTCTTTCCGCCGAGTCCGCCGGCAACTCGAACTACGACGGCCTGAACCTAACCGTCGAAAAACGGTGGGGACGCATGAGCCAGTTCTTTGCGACGTACACGTGGTCGCACGCCATCGATGACGCGCCGGAGCAGAACAATATCGACAGCACGGCATTTTTGTCTGATCCCACGAATCGCCGTCGCGACCGCGCTGATTCTCTTACGGACAAGCGCCACGTCTTCAACATGACCGGCGTCTTCCAACCAGAATTCCGCGCTGAGAAACGTTGGGCCAATCGGCTGCTCAACGGCAACATGCTTGCGGTGACGGTCCAGGCTGCCAGTGGCGATCTGTTCAACATTGGCACGAATCGAGTGCTGAACCTGGATTCATCGGAACCGGCCGCCTTCCAGCGACCCTCGTTCGTTGGCCGGAATACCCTACGCGGGCCGGCGGTGTTCGAACTGAATGCTCGCTATTCACGATTTTTCCCGATTTCCGACCGGTTCAAGTTGGAGTTCTTCGCAGAAACGACGAATCTTACGAATACCGTTAACGCGACAGCGGTTAATGCAACAGCACAAGTGGATGCGGCGGGCCAAATTACGGTTCCGGCATCGGCCGCCATTATCGCTGCACGAGATCAGCGGTTGATCCAGTTGGGTCTACGAGCCAGCTTTTGACATGGCTGAACAGCCTTCCGCGGCCTGTAAACGAACCTGACCCAAAGAGCCAATCTCTAGCCTACCGAGGCTCAGAGGCCCGGTACGCCTCATTGGATTGCGCCGATGGAGTGGACTGCACCCGGATCGGCCACGACACTCGTAAGTTCAACCTAAACAACTCAATAGCTGCCGTCGTGTGCCACTCGTGTGCAGCGTGTCAGCGGAGGTATTACCATAGCACGAAACTTCGGTAAGATCGTGCGGGCCGCGGGCCCGTAGTCCACCGCTTGTGCGACTAGAAAGAACAGTTATTCAAACCGTTCATCCCGTTCGCGGGCATCCAGTGCTTCTCTGCGCCGCAGTTTCGTTATTTCCTCCCTTAGTCTTGCAGCTTCTTCCGTTGCATAGGTACAGACGGCAGGGTCTCCATCGATCTTGAACTCCTCCAGGAGCTTCACATGGGCTTCGAACGACGGAATATCGGTGCCGATCCACAAGAGTCCAAATTGCCTAACCAAATGCTTGAGCACCGTCAGACGATCGGGCGCCTCGTTCATCAGACGGCTTGCCGTGGCGCTCCACTTGAGAGGTCCGTTTCCGCTTGGTCGGGTGGAGACGCCAATCACTCGTGCCATGGTCGTGTAGCGGGTTTTCCGTTCTCGTTTGCACCAGGCAATCACGTCATCGGGCGCGATCCCATCGATAGGGTTTTGTCGAAAATTCTGCAATTCCAGAAGGAGGCGAATGCCCTGCTCGCGCCTCTTCACCGTTCCACCCAAGAGACCGTTCAACCCCGCGATGGGTTGAGCTCCAACGAGAGCTAACAGGAGATGATCGTGGTAACCAGCGTGCGTCTCACGCTTCGCCACAGCCGTGCGTAGCTTCCGGGTCAGGTTTTCCACAAACGTCGCTCCGTTTTTTCCTTTGAGGCACGCCTTGCCTATCTGTCCCAGTCGGTGATCATCCTTGGCATTCTTCGAATAGCGCATCTGAAGCAAAAGGCTCCTGCCCAAAGCGATCAAGGCGGGATCATGCTTCTTCTTCTGGTCGGAATCCGAATAAAACCGCATGTAGAGGACTTCAATTGATATGTCGAAACCATCTTTAAGACGGGCAATGCTTCTCAGCAGCACAGCCAGTTGTTTCCCCGGAATTGAATCAGTTGCTCTTCCACTCGCCAGGGCTTGATAGAAATGTGCGGGCGCTTTTCCCATCTTGACGGCACGCCTAAGGCGAGTCCCACCAGCGGTGCCAATCGGTACCGCAGCTTGGAGAACCGGAAACCAAGTTCCTAAAATGGGATCGGTGAGTGCATGATCCAAGATTGCGCCGGCATGCGTTGAGTCACGGCCGTGGAGGCCGTGCAGAAAGCCACGCAACACCTCGATGCGGCGGTCGCTCTGAGGTGCATTTTTGAATGCGCCTGTGAGCAAGTTCCAGACGGATTGCGGGTCCGACGTGCCTTCGGCCAATCCGAGGCCAAAATACCACCGCAATCCATCTCCAACGACGAGCTCAGGCAGGAGGACCTCAAGGACCTTCGGTTCCACCGCGGCGGAATTCCCGAGGTTACGTGCTAGCGTTTGTGCGTGATCCTCGCCTGCAATCGGATCATCACTCTCATCAATCGCATCTAGTGCGTACATCGTCGACGAGGGAAGGACTATAGCTCTCACGCGCTCAACCAGATCTTTTGGCCGAAGCGCCTTCTCCAACCGGCGCAAACGTTCCGCGGGTTTCGAGCGCGCCCCCTTGACGTCGTAGCGAAGAACTTCGCGTACTGCTCGCCACCCACCCGGCCAGAACTGTCTTGCGGCTATGGCCCGACACGCCTCGTCGAGTTCTGCATGAACGGGCGCCCGCGACCACAACCCGCGGAACGCACTGGCAAGAGCGGCTCGCACAGCCTCAGCCGAGGCCCCATCGCTGGTTGCGTTACTCTTTGCCACTTGCAGAACAGATGTATACCAGTGCCGGGCGTCGCCGACGGTCTTTGGCCAGTAACCATAGTCCCGAGGACGCGCTCCGAATTCAAATGAACCCGCTGAATCGAACTGCCATGCTTCCAACGCCGCTCTTAAGAGGGTGGCGCCAATACTGCGATTGACAGCGTCCGATGACGCCAGGAGCCCTTCAATCACCCGGAGCCGCTGTTCGACCGGTGCGAGCGTACCTGAAAGGAGTAGCTGAAACAGGATTTCAAGCTGGTGGCGCGCGCGCGAATTATCCTTCTTGTCCCCGTCGGCCACAGCGAACCGCACAAGCAGGGCAACACACCGGTCAAAGAATCCGACCTCATACGCGAGCGAACCCAAAAGCTGGATGTACCGCATTCCATACCCGCGGATTTCCTCATCCGTGGCTTTGCCCATAGACCGCTCTAACGCCGACAGAGTGTCTTCTGGTGCGACTGGAGCTATATTCTCCAGCATCGTTTGGCCGAGCCCGTCTAGGGTCGACACGCTGCCCAGGAGCCCCCCATCTTTCAGCCATCCCCGGACGATCTTCTGCGCTGCCGGACTGGCGTGCAAATAACCGAGCCTCCGGGAGAGCGATCGCAAAATCCGCTCCGGTGCGTTAGTAATCAGGTGGTCTGCAACATCAATGGGGGGAATGCTATCGAGAGCCTCAGCCGCAAGACGATTTGCAATTGCGTGGGGAAGCACCGCACCCCAGACACTGCGCCGCTGGACGAGATCTCGTCTCTGCAATTCGCGAACTTGAGTGTACATCCGCTGTGCACTGAGGCCAACCATGGACCCTAGGCGCGATAGCTCCGACGCGGCATCGGTCCCTTCGGCGTTGAACGAATAAAGTACCGAGCAGGCTTGTGCAGCGCGATAGAACTCTTGGTCATTCGGACGCCCCTGAAAGAACAGGCGACGGAACACCTCACGGTCGTTCAGACCCGCTATCGTTTCACTGACACCGATCGTACCAGCCAAAGCAAGAGCAACGCGTGCATTGCCGCCGGCGATCGTGGCCACAGTTCGTCTGTCAATCTGCGAGACGTGCGGGAAATGGTGCTTGACCAACCGCTCCACAAGACCGACCGATGATGGTTCGAGTTTGAAGGCAGTCGTTCCTTCGGGCAGGTCGTCCCGAACATCGAACTCAATTGTGATGATGCTGAGCAGGCTGTTAGACGCACGGCAGATTTCGGCGAGACGTTGATGGAGATCAACACCGCAGTTGTCAATAATGAGGACGGCTCGTGTTCGCGCCGAAATCAGATCCGCAGTAAGGCTCATAGGTGGCGGATTCGGATCGTCAACGAGGTTCGTGTAAACGGCGAGCGACGGGACAAGAGCATCTTTGCCGACCCGATGATCGAAGATCGCTTGGACAAAGCGGGTTTTTCCAACGCCGGAAAGCCCAACAAGGCGGACGATGCTCCTCGGTTCACGCAACAGTGAGCGGAGCCGGTGCAGCCCCTCGATTGCCGTGCATCCGGCAGCGCCCTCGCGAGTGCCGCTTTTAAGGCGCAGTTCTTCGTCGAGGAGATATGCGTCTTCAACGCCCTGAGGACTCAGCGCCCACGCGCCGTACGACTGCCAGCCAGTGAGCGTCTTGCCAATCTTTGATCTAACCCACGGTATAAGGCCGGGATGCTCCCGGACCCATGTGGCAAGCCGCCCGCGGTCGTAAAAATGCACGAATAGCTTTTGTTTCCGCCGACCCAGGGCGGATCGCATAACGGTGCGGCGACTGCGCAGCGCGCTGTCCGTCGTCGATCCCTTAGCGCTGACAATGATGTACGCACCGCCCTTCGCAGCGAGCTCCGCAATTAGCGGGCGGAGCTTGTTTCTCCGTAGGCCTTTCGTTTTTCCTCGGCCTCCTTTTGCGGCCACCCGCCTTTGGGGGGCCGGGCGCATCTCGTTCACAATCTTTGTGCCGGAGATGTCTGACTTCTTCACCTGCAAACCAGTCACGGCCCGCGGGATGAACCCGGCGATCTTTGTGCGTCTCGGGAGGTCGACGCGAACGTCAAGTCCTCCATCAGTTGCGTCCTGATCGCCACCCCAGGTGACGACGCTCGTGGCGAACCCTAATTTTCGGACCTCTTCTTCGCAGAGCCGTCCGACAAGCGTGCGGAGGTCATCATCGCTGAGAAGCGCAATATCGTCACCAGTGATCTCAAACATGTTGGCTCTCGTCAGCTTGGCCTGATCGTTATGCGCAACATTCCATCGGGGGTTCTTCCCGTGATGTATATATTACCCACGGGCTCTTGATATTCCGTCGAAGGAATGCTAGCGCTTCGGAAGACAACGAAGTGCGCGTTTACTTCTTCTACCGTGCATTCCAAACTCTCGCGGTGAGTCGGATCAATCAGCGGTTTCGTATTACCGAGCCGTTTGCCGATAGCTTCGACGCGCAGAATTCCCTTGCCCTGTCGTTTCCAATCGAGCAAAACACGCCCTACATCGTGCCGGCGGGCAATCAGTTCTTCGAAGATATCGGCGCTCGCGACGACACTTCGGGAACCGCTCCTGACATAGGCCGGACCCGAGAAATGCGGCCCATTCGAACTCGCATAGATTTCGACGGCGACGATCTCTTTGCCGGTCCGTCTTAAAACGGTGCATATTGGACGCGGCCTCAGCGGCGGGTAGCACTGATCGTCACAGATATCGGCAATTGCCTTTTGCACCTTATCCGCATTCGCAACGCCGAGCGTTTCTCCTCGATCCCCTATACCGATGAATAAGAGTGCAGTTTGGCCATCCCCCAGAGAGTTCGCAAACGCCACGATTGTCTTGCGCCAGTCACGCTGCGCGTTATCCGGCTTGCGCTCAACGAAATTATCTTCAGAGGCGGCCAGACGGAGCAGAAGCGTCGTTTCGTCCATAAGGCGGCCCTACTCCCCACCTGAAAGATACGGTGGGTAGGGCTTATGCCGTACCCGCTTGAATGTCTTCGGATCGAATCCGAAGTATTCCTTTTCGATGTCATAATGCGCGGTCCTTAGGCGTAAGGCAATTTGAATCGTGCTAATAAGGGGGCGCGCTTCTCCGCTGCCTGCGTTCCAGTCGGGGTGCTTCCTTGCGTATTGAGCAAGCGCTCTGCCCCATTCCTCTCCTTTAAGGGAAGACCGTCCCGAAGCAGTGAGTCGTCGATACCGCGCCTCGAATTCACTTGCGCTCTTAATGCCGGTCCACACTGCATTCCGCAGATGAGCCCCCGAAAAGCCGTGCGCCTCATCGAGGCCAGCGGCGACCTCCGCCAGTTCCGTTGGCGTAAAATTCGCCACCTCAAAATCGAGTTTATGCGCCGCGATATACCCAACAATGCCGGACTTGGTCACTTGCCGGTCGATCACTTTAGAATTGGCAGAGACGTCAAGATCGAAGGAGATCATGCTGAAGCGCCGAAGGGCCTTGTCTTCCTCGAGCCACTTCCCAAGCTTAAGCGCGATGTTATCGCGTTCCGTTGCAAGCACACCTTGAAGGTTGACGGTTTCAATGCCAAGCTTGGCGGGGTCTCTCAGAATCTCAAAGATTGCATAATACTCTGTTTCGCCTTCGACGTACCAGCGGACTAGGCTTCCTGTAAAGAGGCCGAAATTATACGCAGCATATGGTTTGGTCCCGAGAATGTCATCTAGCGGGCGCTCGGAGCCGAAGGAGAGTTTGCGGCCAGTGGGAAACCACTCCGCGAACGATTCATATTCTTCTGGCCATCGCACTCCATGCGCCTCCTCGAAGCCGCGCCGGATGACCTCCGCCATGTGCCGCATCCAGAGGGCACCCGAAATCGGTCCTTTCAGGCGCTCTCGCTGCTCCCATTTTGAAACCCGCAGAAAGACGTACAAATCCGCATTGTCGTCCAGCGACGCTATCTCCCTGCGCAACTGCGCGTGAACGGATCTCCAATATTGCTCAGCAAGAGTGCTCAGGAGAGCTATCGCCTTTTGATGATAGCCGTCAAACACTGCTTCGATGTCTTTGACTGCACCTATTCCCCAAAAACTTCTCGTTCCACTGGTGATTTCCGGCCAGTAGACCGGCTCCAGCATAGTGGCGAGATCAACGATTTCATTCCAAAGGGCCGAATGGCTCGATACGTCAGCATCAGCGCGGGAGTCTGGAAACTGTCTTTCCAGAGCGGTGAACAGGTTCTGCCGACGCAAAACGCGGTCGACCACGTAGATACGAAACGGATGGAAAAGCGGCCTACCATCGGCATCTGCCCCATCGGCCGTGAGCCAGCCTCGCCGGTGATACTCAGCCGCTTCTCCTGTTACGACACCCGCCAGAGACAATCCTCTGTCCCGGGCGAAGGAGAGGAAGGTTCCCTCGTCCATCAATCCATTTTGCCGGAGTTGGCTGAGATCTCCCGACCAGGCTTGCCAGTATTCGTGAGGTGATGCCGATGCTGTCGCTCCCATATCCGCGAGAAATCATCCACTATCATCCAGCCTAAGTCCAAGTCCCGCTATCGCCTGGGCCGGCGCGTTCCCTTCTTAGCAAGCCGCAGCGTGTCGTCGTTGTCACTCCAACCGGAGAGCGCCCTTTTTGGCCAACCAGTGCGCTAGAGCCGTGTTCACCAAAATGTTCATCGAGCTGTCGCGATCGTCGGCGATCTTCTTCAGCTTCTTGTGCAGCAGCCGCGGCATGCTGATCGTAGTGTCCCGGACCATTCGCTCGTCGGCGCTCACTAGACCGGCACGAGTCAGGTCCACACTGTCGAGCGCTTCCAAGGCCATTGTGGACAAGTCTCCGCGATACCGGATCAGCGTCCGCAGCGCCTCGTTGATGCCCTCATTGAGACGAATGGCGAGCTTGATCGTTTGCTCCTTGGCGTCGGGAACGGACTTCTTCGGGGCCTTTTTCGCGGCGGAGCTTGGCTGGAGCCGAACGATCGGTTTGGAGCTGTCGGTCATGTCCGTATGCCTGGGCAAACAAAGGTCGTACAGGCATTACGGTACCATCTTTGTTGGACGAACGGAATTTAAGCCGGCGGAGCTGATCGGATCGCTTGGTCAGCCGGCGGTCGGCCGGTACGGTGCCTCGAAGAGGATATCGCGGTTGACGCGCACGTTGAAGCGGTAGCCAACCGGCACCTTGATCGTCGGCTGGATGTTCAGGTTTCGCCGCGTCACATCTGCTCCCAATTGTGAGATCTGGGCACCCGCGGCACTTCCGGCGGTTTCAGCCGCCGACGGGTACCCAAGGATACTGCCCCGGCGGGTCTGGGAGAGTTGGAACGACGCGCTGAACACGCTTGTCAGCAGCCCAAATCCGATCAGCCTTTTGTAGTGGTTGTCCACATCATGGCGCAGGCCGGCGAGGCCGCTCGCATCCTGTCCAGCCATCCCTTCCAGGTTGATCGAGGACCCGTCCGGAAAAATCAACCGGTTCCACACGACCTGGATTCCGTTCTGGCCATAAGCAACGCGGGAATCGTAGGTCCCAACCAGGCGCGCCCCTTGCGGGATCAGCAGGTACTTGCCGGTCGCGGTGTCGTAAACGTTTTCACGGACTAGTGCCTTGATCTCGCCGGGCAAATCTGAACTCAGCGCCTGTTCGAGGACCGCGGGGATGTCCCATCCCGCTTTGATCTCGTAGGGACCGACCGGCTTGGTTCGCGTTGAATTCAGGTAATTGTCCTCCGAGCTTCCGCGCGCACGCGCAAGGAAGCGCTCCTTTGCATCCTGCATGTTCTGCGCTTCGTATTCTTCAGAAGCACTGCCCATCTGCCCCCCTACCGTGATTCTCGGAAGGACGCCGTTCGATTGTATGCTCGCGCCGGCCGTCGGCACTGGCGAAGCTGCCAACGACCGCAGCAGGTTCGCCAATTGCGAACTCCCGGCGTCCGATGTAGCGCCGCTCACCACTGCGAATCGCCCGAGGTCTGCACCGCTCATGGCCTGCGGATTAGTCGGCGAATCCAGCGCCTGCAACTCCCGCTCATAAGCCGCCGCTAGGCGCTTCTCTTCTGGCGTTGGCTCACGATACTGAGATTGGGGCGTCGGGGGCGGAAGCGTACTCGGAGCAACCGAATACGTCCGCTGGACGGTCGCGTCATTCGAAGAACCAACGGCACTCTGGCCTGGTGGCCTGAGTTCCCCCGGTTGCGCGGGTCCGCGATCCGCGGTCTCGCCTGTCACCCGCGCGCTTGTCGGAATCTGTGCAGCGATGACTCTCCCCGCGTCCGTCGCGGCGGTCAGTTTCGCCTCAGCCGGCTGGAAACCAGCTTCGATCGAGCGCCCACTCCGAGTGACGACTCCATACCCAACGGCACCAACGACCGCGAAAACAAGCCCGAATGCAAGAACCCCGGCCCGTTTACTCAATCGAACTGATGATGGCGGCGGCGGATTCAGATCCAGTCCGGAAGGCGACTGGATTTCTTTCACGTCATCTTTCGCCGGTTTCATTGTGCCTGACCCTCCAGCGCTTTCGCGTACGGATCGTCCTTCTTCGAGACTTTGCCCTTGTACGTGCCGCGAATGATCTCCGCGCGGCGCGCCTTCTTGCCAACCCCGAGAATGAGCGCGCCACGTTCGAACAGCCGGTCCACGATGTACATATCGCCCTTCACGCGGTAGTTCACCATCTCCGCACCATCCGGGCCGAGCACAACGAGGACTGGCGCTTCCCGATGGGCGACGTTCGGCGTCATCTGAATGAAGGTCTTCTTCCCGTCGTCCACGACGCGGACGGGCCGCATATTCTCATCACCACCTTGAATCCGGTAATCGAAATACAGGCCGTCAACCGAGTCCACCGATGCGATCTTCGATTCCGCTTCCTGATTCCTGCGTTGCTCCTGTTGTGCGAGTTGGACTTTCCACTTGGCCGCCTCATTCTCCGGGTAGGCGAAGGCGATCCGCGCCAGGTAATCTTCTGGTTTCGAGATCAGCCGCAGGTAGTACGCTCTCCGATCCGTCGTCACGAGAAGATTGGTATCCAGGCCGGGCTGCTTCGGCTTGACCACGATCATTGCCGTCGTAAGATCCCCGCTGCCGGAGTTGGCAGGTGATATGATCCAGCGGACTGAATCGCCGATCTGCGGCTCGCCGACGAGTTTTTCACCCGTCTCCAGCTCGACAACACAAACCCGGAGCGGCGCACACACGAGCGTTGGCAACCCCGCGCCATACGTGTAGAGCACCCTGCCATCTTTACCGGGTGCCGGCGTATGATTTTCCGCCATCCATGCCTGGCCGACGCTCAGAGCTTCTTTCGCTGTCGTTGGTAGCGGAACGTCTTTCGCGGGCTTGAAATCTTTCGGGACATCGGACGCGGGGCTGCCGGGAGCAAGTCCAGGAACCGCGCCGCTCGATGCAGGAGAAAGGGGCGGACCGTCAGATTCGAGGGTATTGATGAGCCGGTCGAACGGGTACTTGTCGGGCGAGGGCACGCCCTCAGATTTCTGAGATGCGGGTGTCCTCTGGAGTCGAACTGGCGGATTCTTGGCCGGGGAGCTGTTATTCGGCCGTTGTTGCGCCAAAATAGCGCCGCCCAGCAGAAATATTCCAAGGATGCTTTTCATATGAAGACCTGCCTTATAGGACCTTTGACCAGCTCACATTGGTGACGTAGATGCCCAGCGGGTTAACCCGAATCAGCCTCTCGTCATTTGGCGGGCTGATGGCGATTGTGACGGACCCTTTCCAGTTGTCCTGGGATTCGATCTGTCCGGAAAGGCCGCGGACGATTTCCGACCATTCCACCTGGTACGTGCGGTCGCTGACTGGGAAGACGGCTTTCACATCGACTTCGACCGTCCTCTTCTGCGCCCGATCAAAGGGTGGATCATTGCGGTAGAAATCGCCGATCTCGACCTGGGCGGGGCTGCCATTGGCAATCATCGAGTAAACGCGATCGATCCCTTTCCGTTGCGCAACGCCATCGGTGGTAACTGTGCGCAGATCGCTCATCCACTGAAAGAGGGCTGCCCGCTTGAGCCGGTCATCCGCTCGACTGGCCTGGTCTGCCGGCCCTGCCGCGAGGACCCGGCCGAGATTGTCTATAGCGACGACGTAAGGGACAACCTTTGCCTTTGTCGAAAGTGCAATTAGGCCGCACGTTGCAACGAGCGCAACCGCGAGGGCCAGGACCGCCGCGATCCGCCAGTTCCGTGCGCGCGTGATCAAGCTGCCATAGCGCTCATCCCACTCTCGTCGAGCAGCGAGATACGGACTGGTATCGATTTGACCTTTCGTCGCGTCACGCTTTTCCAAAACCGTCTGATTCATTCTTCACCTCCTGTATTAAGCGGCGGAGGCGCTGCCGGGGGCGCGTGATCAGGGGGGATCGCAGACTGCGCAGCCCTTACCATCGCGGTTGTCGTTAGCATGCCCCGCGTGATTCGTGTCGTTCGCTGGCCTACTTTGCCGGTGCGTACCGATCCTGAGGGCGGCGGGACAGTCGGCGCTGGGCTCCCGGCGGCAGTCGCCGAAGCCCCGCTTGGCGCGCCATTTGGAGTCGAGGCCGGAGCGCCGTTAGCCTGAGCGGGTTCTCCACCCGAGGAACTTGGCGCGCTGACTTGCGTCGAGCCAGCGCCAGAGGGGGCTGCCGAAGGAGAAGGCGGACTCACCTGACCACCTCCATTGCTGCCACCAGACGCGACTACTGCACCACCACCGCCACCGCTGATATTCGGCTTTGGTGCGGAGCCTCCACTGGCGCTCCCTGCCGCACCTCCCCCACCGAATCTGCCGCCTCCGCCGCTTGCACCTGCAGCCGCTCCACCGCCGGCACCCATTCCAGCGGCTTGGCTGACGCTCATCGCCCCACCCTTGGCGGCGAGAAGCTTCGCCCCCAATGCGACACCCCCGGCGACTGCGGTACCCGCCAAAAGTGCGCCTTGGGCGAGACCGCCGACAGTCCCCACCGCATCACCGCCCGTGAATGCCGGCGTGCCTCCGAGGATTCCGGCGGTGAACTTCGGCACGTTCCAACAGATCATCAGCAAGAGAACCGCGGATGCCGCGATATCGAGTGCGTCCACTGCCGGTTCAGCGCTGCCCGGTATCGCCCGAGCTGCCGCGACCCATCCATTGGTCAAGGTCAGTCCGGCGCCGAGCAGCAGATATAACACCATGATCTTGACGCCAGTGGAAACGGCGAGCGAGATGAAACGCTCGACATATGGTGCGGTCCACCGCGAACCGCCGAACCCAAGGAAAATGAATCCGGCGCCTACCACCAGATAGCTCTCGACCAACGTCACTACAAGCTGGACGGTGAGGCCGAGGAAGGCAAGGAAGGCGAGCAACGCCGCGAAGACCAACGACAGCGCCGTTCCGAAGTTGCCCATCCATCCCGAACTTGCTGCCCCACTGAGAAGATTGCCGGTGATGTTCAGCCCTTTGACGAGAACATCCGTCGGCGCAAGAGAACCAAGACCTGAGGCGGTTTGGCCAATCGTTTGGAAGCTGTTGATGATCCGCGGAATCCAATCGGCACCGAAATTCAGCAGCGCAAAGAACATGCCGATGAACATCATTTTTCGGATCAATGCCGCCGTCCAGCCTTGAAGATCCGTTCGCTCCAGGACCAGGATCGCGGCAGTCCATGCGAATTCGATTAAGGCGAGAATTCCGAAGAGTCGATTGGCGTAGGTCGCCGCGGTCGTGAGCCAGGTCATCCGAACGGCGCGGAACTGATCCAGCATCGCGCTGGGCGATGTCTGGGCGTTCGCTATTGGCGCCGTTCCCAGGAAAATCAAGGCGCAGATCGCGCAAACCGCTGCGGTCTTCTGCCAGTTGACGTGGACTGTTTTCACTTCTCCCCTCTCGGAGCGCAGCGACAACAGCCACCGTCACTGCGCTATTTACCGGCTTCGTATCCCTTGCCGTCGCCCTTGCGTTCTTTGAAATTGAACGTCGATGCCACGGAAGCTGCGTTACACACGCGCCCTTCAGTCGTGCTCGACCAGGTCGCCGGCGCCTTCTCGCCGATCGGCCGGCATTCGTCCCTTATCTGAACTGCAAAATCCGTGCGTTTCCTGAACCAATCTTCAATCGACTGTTGCGAGGCGGCTCTTACGTCACCGGCACCGGCCGCCTCGACCTTTCGCACAATCTCGCTCGGCGGCTCCTTCGTGCAGCCGGCCAGCAATAAAACCAATAGAACTAGAGAAAGCCTCATCCCTCCATCATTGGCCAGCCTGATAGCCCCGTCCATCCCCAGTGCGACCGCCGAATGTGAAGAACTGCTCCGAAGCCGCTTCGGTCGCGGCCTGACGCTGCATCTGAGCGGCCTGAAAGGCTTGCTTGCTTTGGAGATCAGCCAGCATGAGCTGCCGGAGCTTCATAGTCTGCTGCACCTGTTGCTCGGCGATCTGGTTCGCGACCTGAAGGGCCTGCATCCGCCCGTCCGAGGTCTGGGCCATGACCCGCAGCCGATCCAATACAGCCTGTTCGCTTTGGAGTTGTTGGCCCTGTAAGCCAGCCGCGCGCAGTGTGCCGAGGGTTGTATCCAGGCTCGTCTGCGACCAAGTCCGATAATCCGTATACCAGGTGCGCGAGTTGTAGCCGTACCCTCGAAAGCGCGTCCGAAATTCGGCGTCCAGGTTCGCCATGGAATACGCCAGCGCCTGCCCGCCCTGAACGATACTCGCCAAGCGCGCGATGTCGTTCGATATCGGCCCAAAGACCTGAGACGGTAGAATCTGGCTGTTCTTCGTCATGTCGAGGACCATCCTGATCTGTTGCTGAAGCTGCTCCCCGAGCCGGATGTACGAACTTACAAGCTGAAGATTGTTCGCCAGTTGTGTCCATTCGGTGGCAAAACCGCCCACAACGCCGGCATGAACAGAGCGAACCAGCGGGATACTGACGCCAATCGCGGCGATTAGCGCCGCCCGTCTTGCAATCATCACTCTCATTTCAAGCTCCCTTCCAATACAAGTTGCTCATCCAGATAGTCGGCCCAGTCGTCCAGGCCGCGTGTCCGGAGCCATGCAGACGGCCAGTTCTCGCCGTAGCGCAAGATCGTTTCTTCGACGGCCTGTCGTTCTTCCCGGCTATTGACGCCAACGAACGACAAGCCGACACCACCCAATCCGAGCGAGATCAATCGCCGGCCGACCGGCGAGACAACGTAATACTGCCTCTTCGGAATGCTCGTTTGGACAATCGAGATTTCACGCTCATTGAGGCCGATGGATTCATAGAACTGCCGGGAAGCGGGGTGTGCCGCCTCGGCGTTGGGAAGCAGCACTTTCGTCGGGCAGGATTCGAGCACCACATCCCGGATCGGCGAATTGAAGATGTCCGAAAGGTTCTGCGTCGATAGCAGCACCGCGCCGTTCAGCTTCCGTAGAGTCTTCAGCCAATCGCGCACCCGCTCACGGAAAAGTGAATGCCGAAGGTAAACCCAAGCCTCGTCGAGCGGCACGAGGGTGGGCGACCCATCGAGGCGCTTCTCGATTCGCCGAAACAGATACAGCAGAACCGCAACCACCGCCTTCTCGCCCATGTTCATCAGGTGCTCCGTCTCGAATGTCAGGAACCGACCGTCACCGAGCATGTCCTGGTCCGCATCGAGAAGGTGACCCATCGCTCCGCCGAGCGTGTAGTAATGCAGCGCTTCGCGGACTTCGGTGTCCTGAACGTTCGCGCACAGCTCCGTCAGAGTGCGCGTCGGCGAGTTCTGCAAGAGCGTCACTGCATCCCCGAGCGCATTCCGTTCGCGCGGCGCGACTTTGAAGCCCTGGAGCGTGCAAAGGCTTTCGAGCCAATCAACAGCCCATGCCACATCGCCCTGTGAATCGATATCTTTCAGCGGGCAGAACGCCCAGTGCGTCCATTCTCCGCCAATATCGTAGAACTCGCCGCCCGCAGCCTGCGTCAGAGCAAAGAGTGAATACCCTTTGTCGAAGGCAAACACTTGGGCGCGCGGATAGCGAAACCATTGCGCTGCCACCAGCCCGAGGAAAGTCGATTTGCCGGCGCCGGGCGGTCCGATCATCAGCGTGTGGCCCAGATCGTCTACGTGCAGGTTGAATCGGAACGGCGTTGAGCCGGTCGTCGCAGCATATAAGAGCGGCGAGCTGCCGGCCGGCATCAACGGCGAGGGATTGTGTTTCGGACCCGCCCACACTGCCGTGATCGGCATCAAGTCCGCGAGGTTGAGCGTGTGAAGGACGACGCGGCGCACATTTCGATAGCCATCTCCGGGCAGGCTTCCGCGCCAGGCTTCGACAGCATTCACCGTCTCCGTCCGGCACGCAAATCCGAGATTCTGGACCGTTTTGGTGACCAGGCCAGCGGCTTCCTCCAGCCGGTCTTCAGTTTCTTCGCCGCAGATAATAACCGTGTTGTAAAGGCAGAACTGCACATCGCCGCTGGCGGCGACGCCCATCGCTTCTTCTGCGTCGGCCGCCATCTCCTGAGCAAATAGATTGACCGGGCCGGTCTCCACTCGTAAGAGCTGGTCCTTCCAACCGCGGATCTTGGAACGCCACTTGCGTCGCGTCTTGTCCAACAATCCGCGCGCCTCCTCGGGATCGAGGAGAATCGCCCGTGTGTGCCAGCGATATTCGATCGGCAGATTGTCTAGAGCGCCGAGAATCCCCGGATAGCTGAGCCTCGGGAAGCCGTCAACCGCCATAATCCGCAGCACCTTTGAACCGACCCGCGGCGACATTCCGCCGACGAAGTCTTCCGTCGCGAGGAGATCATGCAGATACGTGGGAATCAGCGGGCGAGTGATCGGGTGATCCTCGGTTGTAATGCAGCGGTGAATGTACCGGAGGAGATCATCGTGTTGGATGAGATGATCTCCGAAAAGCGTAGCTTTGAGGCGGCGGATCTGAAAGAGCGATCCAAAGATGTCCTCGAAAGCGTTGACCCGTCCTCGGAAATAGTCCAGCGCGCGTTCGGCCGCCGACTTCGATTGAGAAGCCCCGTCGAACACCCAACCTTTCACGCGCTCCTCGTTCTGTGCAGGGGGCAGATAGCTCAAGCTCAGGAAGTATTCGCTTTCGAAATGGCTGCCCTCCGCCGAGAACTGCTGCCGTCGTTCATCATCAATCAGCATCGTGACCGGGTCCGGGAATGCGCCGTGGTCAGGATACTCGGGAGCCCGAGACCGGATCGCATCACACTGGATCATCCAACCGGTTCCGAACTTCAGCGTGGAGTTCAGGCGCGCGCTCAGCGCGGCCATTTCCGTGTTGGTGGCCGATGCCATATCCGGACCACGGAACGACCATGCCGCCATCAGTGCGCCGTCCTGGAGCAGCATTACGCCATCGTCGATCAACGAATCGTACAAGAGCAGGTCCGCGAGGCCGAGGGCGCGGGAGCGATGTTCTGTAAGACGCATTGTCATCTCCAGGCCTTCGGCGTTGCCGAGGTTTCGCCACGCACGCGGCCTTTCGCTGGATAAAACGCGCGGTATTTCACGTGGCGGACGTAGACCTGGCGAAGCATGGGGTCGAACCTTCCCATGCGAGACAGGACCGCTACTGCGCCGATCCAAATGGCAATCCCAGCGATGATGCCCCACCATGTCACCAGCGCGAATATGAGCATTGCGGACATTAGCGCCGCGAAGAGCACCAGCTCGCGGTCGCCACCCAAAAGGAGGTGTGGCCTGTTGGCTGATTGGTGAATTACGATTTCACGCGGTCTGTCCATCCCAGGCCCCCTACAGAACCGTCGCACCACCAACGCCGAACAGCGTGGTCATGAAGCCAGCGCCGAGCACGAGGAAGGCGATCGCCAGCGCAGCAACGCATGACCTGCGGGCGAATTCGCTGAGTTCTCCGCCGAACACGAGGGTGCCGCCGGCCACCATCAGAGCGATCAGCGAAATGGAAAGGGCAACGGGACCGGTAAGCGACTGTGCGATGCGGTTGAGCGGAGTCTCCCAGGGCAAGCCACCACCACCGCCGCCCGCGAATGCGGCCGGTGCAGCAAACAGCAGCAGCGTCAACAGCATCGCTCTGCTTCGGAAACGATTTCGTTGAATCATCATTGGCTCCTTCAATTGTTCAGACATATTCGACCGTGTAGTGGCCGGATTCATATCCGGTGACCACCAGCACTTCCCGCACCTTGCGGCCTGCCGCAAGGGCGGATTCCTCGTCGATGAACACGACGATATCGATTGCCTCAGCAATCAGATTCTGTTGAGGCGCCGCCGTCGCCTCGGCAACGAGGCTCTCCAGCCGGACAAGGCCGCTCAACGCATCGTTGGCGTGAACCGTGGCAGCGCCTCCCGGATGGCCGGTATTCCAGGCCTTCAGCATCACATGCGCCTCCGCGCCCCGAACCTCACCTACGACTATGCGAGTCGGCTTCAAACGCATAGAAGCCCGAAGGCATTCCAGCATCGTGACCGTGCCGACGGCGCGAAGATCGACGCAGTTTTGGACCGGGCACTGCAATTCCATCGTGTCCTCGATCGTGATGACCCGGTCATCCGGCGCGATCTGGGCCAACGCATCGAGGATTGCGTTTACGAGCGTGGTCTTCCCGGACCCGGTTGAACCAACGACCAGGATGTTTTTCTTTTCCTTGACGGCGAGGCGAATGATCTCGGCGTGGCTCAAACCGTAAATCATGTGCAGAAAATTGGTCCGGCGACGAAGCGCATTCATCGAGTCCGTCTGGCTTGTCAGGATGCCAGTGCGCTCGTACTCATCTAGCGTGAAGATCCGCCGCGGGCGTAATCGGATAGCGAACACCGGTCGGGACGTGACCGGCGGAACGATGCCTTCGAAACGGCTGCCGTCGATCGGAAGCTCTGCCTCAAGGAAGGGACGGTCGTAGTTAACGACCGTGCTCCTCTGCGCAGCAATCGTGCCAATGGCCGCATGTGCCTGTGCCGGCGGCATCTCACCGGCCTGCTGAAATCCGGCGCCCTGACGCTTGATCCAAAGGCGCGAGTCCGGGTTCAGAACGATGTCCTCGGTCCGCTCGTCCGCGAGTGCTTGAAGGACGACATCCCCCAATTCGCGCCGCAGTTTCGCGTCGAGTCGCGCCCGTTGGTCTATGGATGTGACGCTCGAATGAGCTAGCATTCCGAAACCCTCAGCTTGACTTCATGCAGTTTAGCATGTACAAGCTAGCTAGAGTGCGATTATCTCCCGAACACCGCACTTCGTCAAGAGGGACCGATGAATCACCGAACGAGAAGCGCAATCGAACGCCAAATCACCGCCATGGGCGCGGATGTCTTCGAGGTGGGCCTGTTCAAACCGCGCGCGCCCGGCGACCCTCACAGCGAACCTGAGATGCTGCCGCGAGTGTGGGACCGCGAGACTCTACTCCGGTCCGTTTCATGGCTTTGCTTTCAGAACGCTCATGGCCGAAATATCTACGTCCGGCCCAATGGCGAACATAACCTGAGCCTCGTAGACGATCTGACGGCTGGAGCCATTCAGCGGATGAAGGCCGAGGGCTTCGCTCCGGCTGTCGTCGTTGAAACATCGCCCGGCAACTTCCAAGCCTGGCTCAATCATGGACGGGTGCTACCGAAGCACGTTTCCACTCTCGCGGCCAGATCTCTCGCAGAACAATTCGGCGGGGACAAAGGTGCCGCAGACTGGCGTCACTTTGGCCGGCTTGCCGGCCTCACTAATCGGAAAGAGAAGTATCGTTCCGATGATGGGCGCTATCCGTTCGTCCGGCTCACAGAATCGGCGGGATCGCCATACCCGGCAAGAAACGCTTTCCTTCAGCAGGTATTGTCTATCACCCCCAGTCGGACGGTTCCCGCGGCTACCGGCCCTCGATTCTCCGAATCTCGGGCACCGCGGCTGAGCATCGACGATTTTCGAAGCAAGCCGGAGTACGGCGGCGACGGCAATAGGATCGATCTCGCATACGCAGTCTACGCGTTAGCGCACGGTGCTAGTGAGGATGAGATCCGCTCCGCGATTGCGTCCCGCGACCTCTCTAAGAAGGGACCCGAATCCCGGCAACAAGCGTACGTGGAGCGCACGATCCGAAAGGCGTGCTCAACACTCGGCAGGTGATCCCAAACTGTGCGGCAGCCCATCGAGAGTGCGAATGACGGCACACGCTTTTCGCTCCTGTCCAGGCCGCCGCTTGGGAAAAGGGGCAGCTTCTCGTCCGGGTGGCGCGTGATCTGCTCAGAGCCGTGAGGGCGTCGGTCAATCAACAGTCGCCGAGGATCTGCCCGAGATCTCCCGATTCACGTCAGAGCCTTCGTCCAACAGGTGCCGGACACGTCAAACGTTCGCATGAAAGGAATGCGGACGCGTTCACGGCGTAAAGGTGTCCCGTCCGTGAGTGACGGATGACGACCGCCTCCACGCCACCCACTCCGTCCACGCAAACGACTTCGGCGTTGGAAACTACTGTAAGCCGGCCGCCGTCGCAGTTCGCCGGTGGGCGGAGGCGTCTGCGATAATCTTGCACCGCTCGCGCGTCGCGGGAACGCAGCACGACCATCACGCGCTGCCCGCGTTGCACAGCCTCGATAGCGGCACCGAGTGCGCCTCTATCGTCACCGGTCACGACGAGATCGACGGTTCGGGGCTTTATGCTTTTCATCAATCACTCCTCCAATGAAGGCGGGCAAATAAACGTCTTCACAGTGCAAGCAGTGCTGCGTGAGCGACAGACCAGGCGGCCCCGAGATAACCAATCGTCGTTAGTGTGAAGCTGCACGCCATGATGGCGCCGAACGGGCTGGTCGGTTGCTGCCGAGTATCTGGTTTGATCGCGAGAACGAGGAATCCGACTGGGTTCATCAGAGATCCGAGGCTCATCGCGGTCACAACGACCGGTGATACCGACACCTGGAAGTGAGCAAACAGAAGGCAGAAGATCATCAACAGGGCGCTCATCAGCAGATAATCGAGATGCGCCTTTAGCAATTGCTGGTAATTGCGAAACACTTTTTTCATGAAAGCCGACGAACGAACGCCTACCAGGCACCACGCGAGCCCGAGCGTGATCGTCAAGCAGAGACTACCGACAACGGCTAGAACATTGGAAGAGTTATGCATGGCTGGCACCTTTCCGGCTTTGCAGGGCGTCGCGTATTGGCACGAGCGGCAGACGGCCGGTTCGGGGGCACAATACGCGACACGCCGTCTACAACTACGCGGCCTTGCATTTGCACTGCGGGCCGCACTTGCAGGCATTCCCGCACTTGCAGCCGGTCGTCTTAGGTTGGGGCTCGGCGCTCTGGCATCCGCACTGGCAAGCGGCTCCCATGCAGGAGTTGCACGAACATTGAGTAGAGTTGGACATTGTTTGTTCTCCTTTTGATTTCGTCGATTCGATATCGACAGGACGAGTGTCTCATCGAAGCACCCGCAGGGGATTGAACGAATCGGCTATTGGCGATGAATGGAGCGGCTATTCTTTACCGCGGCAGGGGCGGGCTGGCTGTCTTCGGCCGAGGCGCTAAACGGCGAAGGGATCTCAGAAAACGTGCCGCGCATCAGGACCGACGGGGCCATGCCAACCATTTGATAGAAGGTACGCGTCAGGTGCGCCGCGTCCGCGAAGTCCGCTGCTTGCGCGGCATCGGCAATCGTCCTTTCGGAGCCAATGGCGACCATGGCCCGTGTTAATTTGCGCCACAGCATGTACCGGCTGAACGGAAGTCCTACCTGTTCCTTAAAGAGATGCGCGAAACGCGTTGGGGAAAGGAAGGCCATCTCCGACGCAGCGTCCAAGGAGATGCGCAAATCGTCGGACGCCTGAATCCGGTTCAGCACCTTCGTGACTCGCGGGTCCAGGCGCCGCATCGGGGGCGGCCCCGGACTCAATGCATGCACACAATGGCGAATGAGCGCGCCGATTTCCATGCCGGCGAAGGGCTGTTCGATAAACGCGCGGAGCTCGGCAACTGGAGAGGCAAGGCAGGCATCGGGTACGATCGTGATGTTTTGCGCGAGCAGGGTTCGCAGCCAAACCCCTTCACTTGACTCCGGATCGACAAAAAGCATCCCGCCAAAAGCGCCGCTGCAATCAAAGGAATGAACCACGTCCGGCCGGACAATGATTCCACGGCCCTGGAGCCAGTTCTCGTCATCGCCGGAAACGGCGAAAGGTTGGTCGAGTGAGATCACAATCTGGATCGCGTGGTGTGAGTGCGCCGGCACGGCACCCCGAGCCTGGCCGATCAGCAGGAAACCACCGTCCCAGAGGTACCAGCGTGGAACGCTCAACCACCGGTACGACGTATTGTTCGAGTCTTCGTTCAGGGCATCCCTCGGCTCTCTACTGTAGCTGATTTGTTCAAGAAGTTTAGCGCGAGCGTTCAATCTTCAGCCCGGCCACCCGGGTTACTTTGGGTCGTGGCCAAAAACATTGGCACGGAAGCGTAAGGAAAAGGAGATTTTATGGAATATCTGGTGGCTGTGGTCCTGGGATTGGCGGTGGGTGGGTTCGCCACTACGACAGGCTTCGACCGGGACCGTGCGTTTTATCCGACGGTCCTCATCGTGGTTGCGTCCTACTACGCGTTGTTTGCCGTGATGGGGACGTCCCGATACTCGACGTTGGAGATCGAGATTGCAGTTGGGCTGGTGTTTTCAGTCTTTGCAGTACTCGGCTTCAAGAAGAGCATGTGGCTGGCCGCAATTGGTATCGCCGGCCACGGATTCTTCGATTTCTTCGTCCATCCCGGACTGGTCGTGAACCCTGGCATGCCAGTGTGGTGGCCGGGCTTCTGCGGCACGATCGACTTTGTGCTCGGTGGATGGTGTGCGATCCGCCTGTGGAAGACGCCAGGCCGGGCGAAGAACAACGGAACATTCTGAATTGCATAAGAAAGGAAAGACCATGAACCTCAAATCGATCGCCTCAATCGTGACTCTCATATCGGCTTTCGCATTAGCACCGACTATTTTCGGGGAAGCCGCTTCCGCGCGCCAGACGGGCAAGCTCCTGGATGTACGAGAAGACATCGAGTACATTCCCACCGTCCAGGTCGGGCGCGTCCACCGCAACAGCAGCAAGGACTGGACTACCGTCGAACTGCCGGCGACTCGCAAGCAAACGACCTACACGGTACAGGTTGCGTTGGACGGCATCATTTACACTGCGCGTTCCAGCGGTGATTTCTGGGGCTACAATCCCTCCAAGATGATCGTCGGTATGGAGCTGGAAGCGTGCGTCGAAGGGAATCGGCTCGTGATCAAGCGGCCCGACGGCAAGCCGTACAAGCCGACGATCACTCGCAGGGAACGCGACCAAACTGGCAGCCACTGAACGCCGCGAGGAGCCATTACCGTGAAAGCGATTGTTCGCGAAACTTACGGCCCGCCGGACGTGCTGCGACTCGACGACGTTCCGCAGCCAACACATGGTGACGATGGTGTGCTGGTGCGCGTGCATGCAGCATCTGCGAATGCGGGCGATTGGCACCTTCTGCGTGGAACGCCGCTGCCTTTCCGGCTGGTGGCGGGTCTGATCAAACCGAAGTACAACGTCATCGGTAATGACATCGCAGGAACCGTTGAAGCGGTCGGCCGGAACGTCACCCAGTTCAAGCGCGGCGATGAAGTTTTCGGAGAAGTCTCTCGCTGCGGGTTCGGCGCGTACGCCGAATACGCAGTTGCGCGGGAGAACGCATTGGCGCTGAAGCCGGTGAATCTCTCGTTCGAGGAGGCTGCCTCAGTTCCTACGTCGGGCTGCACCGCGCTTCAGGGTCTTCGGAAGGGCAAGATTCAGTCTGGCCACAAAGTGTTGATCCACGGTGCTGCTGGCGGTGTCGGCACGTTCGCGGTGCAAATCGCAAAGGCGTTGGGAGCGGAAGTGACTGGCGTCTGCAGTGCGAAGAACGGCGAGATGATTCGCTCGATTGGCGCCGATCAAGTGCTCGACTACACACGAGTTGATTTTGCCAGCTCCGCAAAGAAGTTCGACCTGATTTTGGCTGCGAATGGCGACAGGTCAATTTGGGACTACAGGCGCACACTGACTTCGACCGGCCGGTACGTGATGAGTGGTGGGTCGAACCGCCAGTTCAGTGACGCGCTGTTCCTTGGCCCACTGCTTTCGATCGGCGGTCAGAAGCTGGGATGCCTGTTGGCGAGGCCCAACCAGTCGGACCTGCTGGTGTTGAAGGATCTCGTTGAAACCGGGAACGTGCGACCTGTCATAGAGCGCTGCTACGAGCTGAGCGAAGTACCCGAGGCCATCCGGTACCTCGAAACCGGGCATGCAGGCGGAAAGTTGGTCGTTGCCATCCGGCGATGACGTCAGACATCAATCCACTTCTAGCGCGAGGGCAAAATGAACACTTCGCAAATCAACCGAATCACTCCGGCGAAAAACTCCACCCGCCCGAAAACGCTTCCGGTACTCCGCTGGTTGAAGCATAAGCAGGGTCGGAGTGGCCTCGTCGAGCTGAA
This sequence comes from Terriglobia bacterium, assembly GCA_035652895.1. Taxonomy (GTDB): domain Bacteria; phylum Acidobacteriota; class Terriglobia; order UBA7540; family UBA7540; genus SCRD01. The sequence continues at coordinate 27,987 of DASRCX010000041.1, read as the reverse complement.
GCTACCACCCGTCGCGGTCGGTGCGATCGCAGGTGCGCTCATGCGGTGCCTCTCAGCGGCGGCGCCCGCTTTCGATTTGCTGTTTCCGGCAAACTCCGTCCTGCCGGCGGGTCTGGCCTTGATCGGTGCTCTTACATGTCTGGCAGGTGTGGTCTCCTTCAGACGGGCCAAGACCACAGTCAACCCGATGAAGCCCCGTTCTACAACATCTTTGGTGGTCTCAGGAATCTACAGATATACCCGTAATCCGATGTACTTGGGTTTCTTGCTGATCTTGCTCGGTTGGGCAGCATTTTTGTCGAACGTCCTGGCGCTCGTCGTGCTCCCGGTGTTTGTTGTGTGGATGAACCGCTTCCAGATTTCTCCGGAAGAACGAGCGCTTGCCTCACTCTTCGCGAATGACTACGTGGAATATCGTGGCAGGGTGCGCAGATGGCTTTAGAAACACGACTGCCGCCGGTTCCCGGAGACGGAGCATTCAGGTAGGTAGACGCTACGTTCGTTCGGGGCGACCGACTTCTGGATTCAGCCGAACCCGCAGTACAATCGCGAAGGGCTGGGGCGACCGCTGCGCCGGCCGCCTGCTTCGGGGGGCGCGATGAGCACTCGCAAAATCAAGACGCTGGTCGTTGGGGGTGGTCAGGCCGGTCTTGCGATCAGCTATGACTTGAAACAGAGACGATGTGAGCACGTCGTTTTCGAGCGCGCGCCAGCCGTCGCGAACGCCTGGCGTAATCAACGGTGGGATTCCTTTACGCTCGTGACACCGAATTTCCAGGTACGCATGCCTGGCGCCGAATACGACGGGGATGATCCTTACGGATTCATGAGCCGGTCCGAGGTCGTGAAATACTTCGATGACTATGTTGCGCGATTTCGTTTGCCAGTTCAGTGCGGAATGGAAGTGACCGGCGTGCATCAGACCGGGCACGGCTACCTGGTTAACACGAGTGAAGGCGACTACGAGTCAGAGAACGTCGTTATCGCAACAGGCCTGTTCCAATCACCGAAAATCCCAACTTTCAGCGCCTCGATTCCATCAAACATTCTGCAGATTCACTCGATGGAGTACCGCAATCCAAGCGAGTTGCCGCCGGGTGCCGTACTGGTGGTGGGGACAGGACAGTCCGGCGCTCAGATCGCCGAAGAGCTGTACCAGAACGGAAGGAAAGTCTATCTCTCCATCGGTGCCGCCGGCCGGCTGCCGCGGCGATATCGCGGCCGGGACATCACGGATTGGTTTACACGAATCGGCACGTTCGATGCAGAAGTCGGCGCATTGAAATCGCCACGCGACAAGTTCACACAACCTCCTGTGATCTACGGCAGGAACGGCCGAGGATGCCAGAATCTGCATCAATTCGCTCGCGAAGGTGTCCGTCTGTTGGGACACCTGCGCGATGTGGATGGCGATCGCCTCGTCATCGCGTCGGACATGAACGAGATGCTCGCGAAGGCGGACCAGTTCGAAATCGATGGGCTCAAGATCGTGGATGAATATATCGCTCGAAGCGGCATGGATGTTCCAACCGACGAAATTCCCCGGTTGAGTGATGGATACGAACCGGAAGAGACCACTGAGCTTGGGCTCAAGGCATCGGGAATCAGCGCTGTGATTTGGGCAACCGGCTACACCTTCGATTTCAGCGTGGTAAAGTTGCCCGTGGTGGATGGCGATGGCTATCCCATTCAGCAGCGCGGCGTGACAGAGTTCGTAGGCCTTTACTTTCTGGGAATGCCTTGGCTACACAGCCGCAAATCCGGGCTCCTGTTCGGCGTAGGAGACGATGCAGCCTACATTGCCGGCCACATCGCAGGCCGTGTACGGACAGCGTCAGGCTCGGTCAACCGTTGAGCGCGCGAGGAGGCGACGATCAGCCAACTCATCCATAGCAGATTCAGCACCCAGGAGAGCACGATGGCGGACGCGTGCCTTTGCGTGAAGCCCTCCGTGGCGCCAATCCAACCCTGGGCCACATAGGTTAGGCTGGAGAGCGCCATCAGGGAGGCTACGAGCCGCGGCATCCCGGCGGTCCGCGCCAGGGCGGCTGCGAACAGGAGAAAAGCGAAAGCCAGGGCGAAGTTCTGGTAACTCCGCGTTCCCCATTCGAGCCACCGGAGCGCTTCGGCTGTCGCGAAGCGCGCCGCCTTCTCGGTCTCCGGAGCATTCGCCCAGGCGTTGACAGCTTGCTTGAGCGCGACCCCGTCCACCGCCTGCACGACACCATACAGCGCCAGCGTCGCCACGGTTGTAGCGGCGCCGAATCGAGCGGCCCATCGCGCCGGTCTGGCCTGATTGTCCAAAGCGAAGAACAGTGCGAACAGCCCCGCGAGCAGGATAGCCATTGCCGCGAACTGGGCTAGGTGTACGGTGGTCCAGATCGCGTTGGCGGCGTAAATCGCGAAAATGTCGTGGTGATTATTGGCGTCTCCACCGGCGTGGAATAGCGTGACGATGATGTACAGAAGTTGTCCGGCGAGCATCAGCGTGCCAGAAAGGCGTAGTGACCTGCGATCGAATGTAACGTTCTCCATGACCATCTCCTTTTTTTCTGATTACCGGACGACTTCGAAGTGCGCCATCATTCCAGCCGCGTGGTGCTCGACTATGTGGCAGTGGTACATCCACATGCCCGGCCTGTCGTCGGGATACCACGCGATCCGGACAGTCGCCTTCGGAGGCACATTGATCACATCTTCGATTGACCGCAATGCAGGCGTCTTTCCGTCGATTGCAAGAACCTGGAAAAAGAACCCGTGCAGGTGGAACGGGTGATCCATCATCGTGTTGTTGACGACGTCCCACACCTGCAGTTCGCCGACCTTCACCGGCTGGTCGTGATGGTGGCGTTCGCCGTTGACGACGAAGTCGAAACCACGGCGAAGGCTCATTTTGAAGCCCAGGCTCACAGTTCGCGTCACGTTCGCCGTCCCGGTGACGAGCGGCGGGATCTCGCGCAACCGCGCCGGCAAGCAAGCAGTGGATGCTTTTCGAGGCGTGACGCGGATCGTCCCGAAACACTCCGTACCCTTCTTCCCAGCCATGCGCTTATACGGCAGATCCTGGATGCTGAGGATCTCACCGTCCTTCTCGAAAGGACCAACGGCAAGTTCGACACGGTCGGCCGGCGGAAGGAGCACCTCCTCGACCGTCACCGGAGCCTCGATCAACCCGCCGTCGCTGCCGATGACCTGGAGCGGGAGACCACCGAGAGAGAGGCGGATGTATCGGGCGCTCGACGCGTTCACGATGCGCCAGCGCTCGATCTGCCCCGCCGCGATCGTGAACTGCGGCTCCGACGTGCCGTTGATCAAACGCACGTTTCCTTCGCGGCCGTTGTGGCGGTCCATCAGGCCGCCAAACTTCGCAATCTGTCCACTCTTGTCGAGGCGCAGATCGTCGAAGACCAGGATCTTCTCGCCGTCGAGCGCCAGTTCGTCCGCGGCGTGGACGATCAGCGCTCCATAGAGGCCCTTCTCCATCTGCTCGGTCTCGTTGTGGTGCGAGTGATACCAGAACGTGCCGGCGTCGGGCGGAATGAATCGGTACGTGAAGGTCTCGCCTGGTTCGACGAGGCGCTGCACCACCTCTGTGCCGTCCATCGCCGCTGGAACCCGAAGACCGTGCCAGTGAATCACCGTCGGCTCGGGCAGACGGTTGGTGAACTCGATCTCCAGCGGAATGCCCTGTTTGGCTTCGAGGACGGGGCCCGGCACCTGTCCATTTAGCCCGTAGCCGCGGACTTTCTGGCCGGGAGCAATCTCCCACTCGACCTCGCCGGCTTCCAGGCGGTACCGTACGACATCTCCACTTTCCGAGGATGTCCAGAGATTCGTTATCTCCGTGACTTCCGTTCGTTCACCCATCGTCTTCCTGCATTCCATCCCGTGATTCGTCATCTAAGTGCCCTCCGAACATGAGATTAGCCGGAAGGCGTGCCACGGCGATTGAACGGCACAAACGATTTTCTTGAATAAACCTGCTATAGCGGTTGAGGGGTGGCGGAGAGATCGAAGGGCGATGGAATTTCGAAGAATTCGCCGCGCATCATCACCGACGGTGGCATCCCGAACATCTCGTAGAACGTGCGGGTCAGGTGGGCGGCGTCGGCAAAATCGGCCGCATGCGCCGCCGCAGCGATGGTACGCTCCCGGCCGATCAACATCACCGCCCGCGCCAGCTTGCGCCAAAGAATGTACCGCCGGAACGGAAGCCCCACCTGCTGCTTAAACAGGTGCGCAAAGCGGCCGGGCGAGAGGAAGACCATCGCGGCCGCGTCCTCAATCGACATCCGCAGATCGTCCGCCGCTCGGATCGCGGCCAGCACCCGCGTCACCCGCTCGTCCAGCCGTCGGCTTGGCGGCGCGCCCGTATTCAACGCCTGCACGCAGTGTTTGATAAGGGCTGCGATCTGGAGGCTCTCCATCGGCTGTTCGACAAATCGCCGCAGCTCGGCAGCGCAGGTCACCAGCCGTGACGACGGCACGAGAGTGATCTCGTTCCGAAGCGACGATCGCAGCCAGACTCCTTCCAACGATTCGGGGTCGACGAAGAGCATCGCCCCGGCGGCGCCATTGGCATTATAGGAGTGCATTACGTCAGGCCGCACGGCAATGCCGCTCCCCATCTGCCAATCGCCGCCCTTGCCGCGAATCCCTACCGTGCCTTCAAACGTAATGACAATCTGAATGGCGTGATGCGCGTGCGCTGGGACCACACCTTCACTTCGGCCGATGGCGAAGAATCCACCGTCCCATAGGTACCAGCTTGGGGCGCCCGACCAGCGCGACTCGCCGCCCTCGCCGGCCGCAGCAGGTTTATTCAAGGACATCAGCAGGCTCGTTCAATCGTTTCGCAGCTTCTCACCGCTATCGTGGAAAGCGATGGGAGCACAAGGTCACAGCATACTGGATATTCTCCCTCCAGCGGCTTTCGTCGTTGCGGCGAGGCGGGCGCTGTGACCCGAACGGTCGATCTCGTTGTGAGCGGTAGCGACAGCACCGCATTCGCCGCGGCTGTCCACGCTGCCAATAGCGGGCGACGAGTGCTGGTGGTGCTGCGTTCCGGCGGCACCAGGGCGGCGCAACGATTTCGCAGACGCCTCCGCCGAGCCGCGAAAGCGGAACACGGCCGCCTTGCTGTGATGACGAATGCCGAAGTCGTCTGCGTTGACGGCGTCGATGGCGTAGAGGCGGTGGTCATCCGTTACTCGCGGACGGGGCACCTGTGCGCTGTGAACGCTTCAGTGTTTCTCTCATGCGATGGTTCGATGTGCCCGGCACGTGCCGGAAGAGGGTGGTTAACACAAGAAAGGAAGACACTTTCGATATGAATACGATTATGAATACGACGCCGTTTACGCGTGACGGCGGAACCAGCAAACAGCAGACGGTTCAGACGATGCTTCTCGCTATTGTCACGTTGGTGGGTACGTGGTTAAGCCTTTACCGAATTCCGTGGCAGGTGTCCGGAGACCCATGCCTCCTTGGCGCAGGCGCTACGGGAGGTATCGTTGGTTGGTTGTGGCTAAGACGATGGCGGGGATCGCAGGGAGTGATTTTTGAGCGGAATCTGATTGCAGGGTTCCTCGTGCTGATGCCGCTCGTCTATGTGGCCCGCTACCTGTTCGCCGCCACCGAGGCTGGGGCAAACTGGTTTTGGATAGAGGTTCTGGGCACAGCCATCTTTGTCGGTCTAGCCGTGCTCGGCGTGAAGCGCTCTCCATGGTTCCTTGCAATCGGAATGGTACTTCACGGATTAGGTTGGGATGCGTGGCACTATGGGGACTCGACTTACATTCCAGACTGGTACGTCATTGCCTGCCTGGCGGTGGACCTCTCCTTCGGAGCCTATGTCGCCGCGCGTGTTCCGGCGTATCAGAGAGCATCGCAAAAGGAACCGGAGAATTAGGATACTGACGCTGCTGGGGGCACCTGTCTCGCGGGTTTTGAATGGTTCGCGGATTTGGTGTGCGACCTCGCGAGTGCATTGTCGGCCAACCGGAAGTGATCCACGGCCTGTGCGGGTCGTGGCAGCAGCTTTCCACCCAGCTTGTATCCGGGCATGCAATACCGATGCTCTCCACTGCGTCGGGCACGACGGTCCTAACAGGGGCACGACCTTGTTCCAGATTTGGCCCCTGCGTCTGGCTTGTGGCAAGATATTCGCCGATCTCTGCGAGCCGCTTTGTTCGTTGGTTCGTATCCAGTTTGGTCGGTGAGGGTAACGCAGTCGCCGGCGACGATCCTCGGCTGCCCTGTTCGATCGTTTCCACGACCACCGAGAGCCGTATTCCAAATGTCCTGATCATTTCTGCCTCGGTATCGGGCACTGCTTCGGGGCTATTTCCGCGCCCGGCGCGCTGCGGGGCCTCTGCTTCGCTTCGCGCCTCCGGTTTGCGGTCCCCCAAAGAATTTCAAGGCGCTCGCAAGCACTTCTCGCTGAAATTCTTCGGACCCACCGCAAAAAGCGGCCCCTTGGCTTGGGAGCGGAGCCCCTCGCTTCGGGTGCCCCGATACACAGGGCAGAAAGGATCTAAGACATGTATCAGAATCGCTTATCTCTCATCGGCTTCAGCGGAAAGGAGCCCGAACAGAAAACCACGAAGAACGGCACGGCCTACACGGTGTTCTCGCTCGCGACGAAAACGTCGTGGAAGAACGAGAACGACGAGTGGGAATCGCGCACCGAGTGGCACCGGATCGTCGTTTGGTCAAAGAGGCTCGCCGAATTCGCCCTGGAGCTTCCCAAGGGCGCTCACCTACAAGTCGAGGGCGAGCTTCGCAGCTACGAGTACGAAAAGGACGGCGTGAAGCAGCGCGTCTGGGAATGCCGAGCCTACCGGATCGCAAAGCTCGATCGCATCGAGCGCGCTGACGAAACTGCCGGCGGCGAAGAGTCGACCGACGGACCGCCCTTCTAGGTGGGCGTCAATGGTGCGGTCGGTTGCCGGGCCGGCCGCACTTCTCACCGGGCAACCACTTCGTGGCCGTACACGTCTTTAGTATGATCCGTTAAAGTATGCCATCGATCGTCTGGAAGGGCCATCTCACGTTCGGATTGGTTTCAATCCCCGTGAAGCTATTCCGCGCGGCGCGAAGGGAGCGCGTGAGCCTGCATTATGTCCATCGGCCTGAACCGGCTGCGCCGCCGGCCATGGCGCCGATGACCGGACGCGGCGCAGACCCCGCCAAATCGGAGACACGATCTCCTCGGTTCGAACCCGCCCCGGCAGCGGCGGAACCGCAAACAGCGCCCCTCCCAGCTCCGGTTACACGCGTCCGACAGGCCTTGGTCACAACAGGCGATGAGCAACCAATCACCCGAGCGGATGTTCTTCGCGGCTATGAGGTCGAGCCCGACCACTACGTCGTATTCGACCGTGAGGAATTGCGCGGCCTGCAACGACGAACTTCACCGACAATGGAGATCGTCAGGTCTGTGCGGCTCTCCGAAATTGATCCGGTCTTCTTCGAGACCTCCTATTACGTAGTTCCCGATCGTGGCGGCGAGAAGGCATATGCCATTCTGTTTGAGGCATTGCGACAGACGCAGCACGTCGCGCTCGCGCGCGTCGGCATGTACGGACGCGAGCACGTCGTGATTGTGCGTCCTGGCGAACACGGCATTCTTGCACACACGATGTTTTATGTTGACGAGATTCGCGTCGAGAACGAATTTCGAGCGAATGTGGAAGGCGTCGGGCCGAAGGAATTGGAGTTGGCGAGGACGTTCCTGGAAGCCATCGAAGCGCCGTTCGCCCCCGAAGAATTCAAGGACGTCTACCGCGAAGAACTCCAGGCGATGATCGCGAAGAAGGTGTCGGAAACCGGCGCTGCTCCGGCAGTTCAAACGCCGGCCGCCGCTGTACCTGTTGTCGATATCATGGAGGCGCTCAAAAAGAGCATCGCAATGGCCCGGAAGCCTCCCGCTCAGGAAACTCAGCCGACAAGAAAAACACCTGGACGGGTGACCGAGATCCAGAACAAGCGCCAGTCGCGCAAAGCTCGGTAGAAATCGATCCACGCTCCCTCTAATCGTATTCGCCTTTTCTTCGCCATCCGTGCTAGCCTTGAAATCGATGCGCTGGTGTACCGTCACGGTGACTGATCCGACGGAAGGCGGCATAGCGTCGATATTCAGGCCACAAGCACATTTGACGCTGCGCACCTGTTCGTGGTCGAAGCCAAGAAGGAACGGGCGGTCGGCTTGCCAAAGCCAACGCTCGCGACCATATTCGAGGTAGTCGCCGCCGGAAAGATCTACCACGTAACCGGCGCCGCCTTGCAGCGATGGATTGTGGAAAAGCGCAGCTCGTGGAAAGGACCAAAGGGATACCTGTTCTGCCAGCGGCCGGGCTTGGAATAATGGAATCGCGGCGCACGCGCCTGAGCACACCCGTGATACGCATCGGTCCCGCAGGATGGAAATACAAGGATTGGGAAGGCGTGGTGTATCCTCAGCCCGCTCCGCGCGGATTCGACCCGCTCGCCTACATCGCCGAGTACTTCACGACCGTCGAGATCAACTCCTCTTATTACGGTCCGCCGCAACCTGCGACAGCGCGGAAATGGGTGAACAGCGTCAGCCACAATCGCGACTTTCGCTTCACAGCGAAACTCTACCATTCCTTCACTCACGAGCGAAAGCCGGAGCCGACGGATGAGCGAGACTACAAAGCGGGAATCGCGCCGATCGCCGAGGCAGACCGGCTGGGCGCCATCCTCATCCAGTTCCCATGGTCTTTCAAGAATGATCGCGAGAGCCGGGAGTACCTTTGGGGACTGCAGAAGCGCTTCCAAGAATACCCGCTGGTCGTTGAAATCCGGCACGCGAGCTGGATAACGGAAGAGATTTTGGACACTTTCGCTGCGCTTGGGCTCGGGCTGTGCAACATTGACCAGCCGCTGTTCCATCGTTCCGTAAAACCGGCGGCACACACGACCTCGGCTGTGGGCTACGTCAGATTGCACGGGCGCAACTATCAGAACTGGTTTTCTCCGAAAGCAGATGTTCGCGCCCGTTACGATTACCTGTACCGTCCCGAAGAATTGGAGCCGTGGGTCGCGCGCATCAAGAAGATCGCCGAGGATGCACAAGAAACTTACGCCGTCACCAACAATCACAATTTGGGAAAGGCCACAGTAAACGCGTTGGAATTAGAGGCGTTTTTGGGCGGCGGTCCGGTACGAGTTCCGCCGGTTCTGATGGAGCATTATCCGAACCTCCAGGGCATTGCCGAACACGCCGGAGGCGATCATCGAACCCATGGCTAACTCCCAAACCAAGGCGCGCTTCATCGAGCCCATGCTCCTTCTGCGAACGGACCGGCTGCCCGAGGGCGATACCTGGGAATACGAGGTCAAACTCGATGGGTATCGAGCCATCGCGTTCAAATCTGGCGGACGCGTCCATCTTCGATCGCGCAACGACAAGGACTTCGCGGGCAAGTATCCTGACATTGTAAAGGCTCTGTCATCGTTGCCGGACGAAACGGTTATTGACGGCGAGGTCGTGGCGCTCGATGAGGCCGGACGGCCGTTGTTTAACGCCCTGCAGAACTACGGCTCATCGAAGGCTCCGCTACTCTACTACGTGTTCGACGCCCTCACGATTCGTGGACGTGACGTTACGGGCGAACCACTTTCCTTACGTCGCGAACTCCTCGATCGGGAGATCCTGCCCAGGCTGCATGAGCCGATTCGTGCATCTGCCGTATTGGATGCAACCTTGCCAGATCTCATCCACGCCGTGAAAGCGCAAGGCCTGGAGGGCCTGGTGGCAAAACGGAAGAACAGCCGGTATGAATCGGGGCAACGGTCAGGCGCGTGGCAGAAGATGCGTGTCAACCAGGGCCAGGAATTCGTCATCGGTGGTTACACGAGAGCGCCGCGCGCATTCGATGCGCTGATCTTCGGCTACTACCAGGATGGACAACTGCTTTACGTAGCGCGAACCCGCAACGGTTTCACGCCCGCATCACGCGACCAGCTGTGCAAGCAGTTTAAGGGCCTGGAGACGCCCAAATGCCCGTTCGTGAATCTCCCAGAGACGCGAAGCGGCCGGTGGGGACAGGGCCTCACGGCAGAGAAGATGGCCGAGTGTGTTTGGCTCACGCCGTTGCTGGTCGGGCAATTCGAGTTCCTCGAATGGACTCCGGACGATCACCTTCGTCACAGTCGTTTTGTTGGGCTCCGACCAGACAAGAAACCCACAGATGTGGCTCGTCAGTCTGATCCGGAAGGTTAATCGTTCGGCCAATCTCAGCGTCGGCGACGACACGTCCAGGTGATGCGGGAGCCAAGCGCTTTTGTCGGTCCCCGATGCCCCTCACTCCTAAAATACTCAGTAAATCAGCAGCTTGGTGATGCCGAGCATGTTGGCCCCCGTTCCTCTGCACACAGGTGGCACACCTCGGATGGCCAACAAGACCGAGGCTCGGACGAACGCGGTTCAGCGCCAGTCAGCCAACGTCTAGTTGACATCTCCCGCAGTACCAGTGCCTGGCTGTGCTCGCGTTCTCGCATCGACGCAGGTCCGGGAGAACGGTCGGGGCATTTGTCTTTTGCTATTCCAGGGACGGCAGGTTGAGTTCTTTTAGAGTCTCGTTTAGTCGCTGAAAACCATCATTGAAATACCAACAACCTGCCGCGTAGAGCTGAGGAAAAGATACGTCGCTGGTTCCCGGCATGCAGATTGTCAGACCCGTCGGATGGATCAGTTTCGAAAGGAACGAGTTCATCGTGCGGTGTTCATCCGACAGACCAAACTGTTGCGCGAGGTTGGCGACCCGCAGGTAAGGTCCGTCGGAAGACTCACCACTCTTCCTACACTGATCTTCAAACCAATCCTGATACTGGTCGAGGTAAGGGAGAGCGAGGGCCAGTTCGGCATTGTTCTGGCACGCTGTTCTAAACCTGTCAAGCATATCGCGGCCGTCAACTAGCGCGTCTTTCCGGATACGCCAGATGTTTTCTTCCGATGCCGCCGCGAATATCGTCCAGTAACGCAGCTCCAACAGGTTCCTCGCCGCCAACGCAGCCCTCGACAATATTTTCTCTCGTATGCCGGATTTCAGCTCTTTGAAGGCGTGGTACAACTCCATCCCAAGACCGACGAGCACGTTCGTGAAATGGCTCGGGCGAGTGTCGTCGGCGTTCAAGGCTTTGAGGCCGTGCAGCATCACCTGGAAGCGATGCTCGGCCAAACCTTGACGCTCGGGGCTCATCATACTCACAATACCGAATCTCTTGTGGAACGACCGCTCCCGGCGTTAGACTTGTAGGCGAATAAAAGACGAACACCATGACGGAGGCCTACAAGCCGCTGACCGAGCATGACCTGAAGGAAACTTCAGTGCCGCGGCGGCATGCACACACACCCACACCACAAAACGTCTACGTCGACTCGTTGGAACGCTGCAAGCCGGACAGTCGTGCCCGCCGATGCGTGCGGATCCGATCCAGATTCTCGTGACGGTGTGGCGAGTGCTCAGGAAATTGAGGTAAAACAGATGCCGCTGAAGTCGTACCACGGTCAGAAAGAGCTGCCCCCGGATTCTGTTCTCTGGCGGTTCATGGATCTGCGAAAGTTCCGAGATCTGATGGCGAGCGAGGAGTTGTACTTCAGGCGCGCGGACCTCTACCCGGACAAAACGGAGGGACTACCGCCAGAGGATTACGCAATGCGTGTCCTCGGCCTTGATCCGGATAACGTCAAGGACCGCGTTGAGTTGAACAACCACCTTGGTCAGTTGGCGCAACACCGAGAGGTCCTGTACATCAGCTGCTGGTATTGGTTCGACCAGCGCCGGGAGACGCTGGACATGTGGGAGACATACGGGCATGACGGCGTTGCAGTGGCCACCCGTTACGACCTGCTTGCCGGCGCACTGGACAGGTTCATCGAGGAGACGCATCTCGGTCAGGTGCAATACGGGACGGGTCATCTCACCAATAGGTTCAACGGCATGGAGTTCATTACGACGAAGCGGCTGAAATACGCTCCGGACTGTGAGGTTCGAGCGTTCTTCGCGTGCTACGATCTACTTGGTTCAGGCAATCGTCATATTGATCTCAACAACCATCCCCATCCACAGCCGTTACCCCTGAATCCCCGCCATTCTTGGGTTCCTGACTGCAAACGTCGTCGTATAGAACTCGGCAAGCTCGTCACAGGCATTGTTATTTCGCCCTGGGCCGAGCCTGACTCGGTAGAGGAAATCAGCCTGTGGGCGCAGCACAATAAGTTTCAAGTCCGGAGGTCTGAACTAACGAGCGCGAGTGCGCCAACGTTACCTGAGTTCAGGGCGCATCGGCATCTTTTCAGCGCGCGGCCTCAGGAGCTCGAGCCTGCGGTAGAGCGGTGCGTAACCAAAGAAGAGCTTGACCGATTCACGCTGGTCCTCACCAGCCTGACGCCTGAAAGGGTGCGGTGGTTGTACAAGCAACGCTGGGAGATTCTGCGACTGTATCCTGGAGAAGTTCCACTCGTATCTGACGCTCAGTACCTGGAGGCTACGTTGCGGCTTCTAGACGCGTGGCACAAACAGGGCCGTTAACGGAATCCACACATGCAGCTCCGGATTAAGTGCGAGGTCCAGTCCGAGGTCATCCTTCAGCGCCGGCTGGAGTTCAAGTCGGACGAGCGCACGTACGCATTCGAGATCGACGCAAAGGGAATATGGAATTCGCTGACCGTGCTAGCGAAGATTCCTGACCCGTCGAAAGTCCAATGGGGAACTGTCGACGCGGAAGGTCCGCTCGCACCAAATCAGGCACCCTTCAACGTCGTTGGCCGTATTGATCCCGAGTTGTTCGATAGCGTGATTTCGGAAATTCAAACGCTTGAATCTGCACTCTCGCTGTACATGCCGCTTCGACAGATCAATTGGCGCTATCCAGAATACGAACCCGCCTACGAGGAAGGTGAAGAACACAGCCACTTGGGCTCAGTGCGCGTCAGCCGCGGAAAGTTGCCGCCCCTGAAGATGCTAGAGAAGGACTTTGTGACCGTTTTCAGTGTCGCCCTAAAAGCCCAAGACCTTACCGTCGTCGCCTCGTTTTGGCGTGAAGGCGAAAGCGATTGGATTGCGGGTAAATTCATCAATGCGTTCTTCAACTACTACTTCGTGCTGGAAGGGCTTTTCGCTAATCACAAGACCGACCGCAAACAGGTCAAAAAGGAGATGCTCCGCTCACCGGGGTTCGTGCAGATCATCGAGAAATTCAATAAGGACCAGCACCCTGTTGACCACCTTCGGGCGATTGCGAAAGCACTGAATATCAGCGAGGCACCGACGACCGAACAGGTCGTAGACCTTCTCATCTCAACGCGCGGCCTGCTACACCATTTTCAGAACAATCCACACCGGGAACAAGGATCACCGCTCGTTCATGACAGGTACGAAGGAATCGCGTATTTGGCTAGGCAATTGGCACACGCTTCGATTATGGAGCGCACTAAAAAAATCAAGTCGGCTGCGTTTGCAGAGCGGCGCGCTTGACAGGTTCTGCGGGCCTGGTACCCGATGATCTGCATCGATACATTTGTGGTTCCGCGGGGTGACACGTGACGACAGAGACGGAGGCGCTGTACTCGGCAATTGTGCTGGGCGCGACGGGGAACGTCGGCGGACGCATCGTGCAACTTCTAATCAAGAACCCGCGGTGCGAGAAGGTAGTAGTGGTGACGCGCCGGGAGATTGACGCCTTCGCCGACCCCAAAGTCGCCAGGGTAGTTATCAACATGGACCGACTTGAGGAGGAGATTGCACGGCACGCCCGGGGAGTCGACATCGCGCTCGCCGCGTTCGGTGTCGGCAAGGGCAGTGCGAAGATGCCGGAGGAGGAGGTGCGCAAGATCGAAGTCGCCTACCCGCAGGCCTTTTGTCGCGGCGCCAGGGCTGCCGGCGCTCGTGTGTGCGGGGTTATGACAGCAGTGGGCGCGGACCCCGCGGCCGGAATGAAGTACGCGAAGATCATCGGGGAGAAGGAGAAGGCTGTCGAATCCGTCAACTTCGACTTCCTTGGTGTGTACCGGCCCGCCGTTATTCTCGGCAACTCCAACACGCCGGGCGTCCTTGGGTACGTCATGCCACTCCTGCACTGGGCGATGCCGTCGAAGTATCACTCGATCCACAAGAACGACCTCGCTCGCGCGATGGTGGCGCAGTCGGAGCAGGCGTACCTCGCGATCGCGCAGGGTAACGCTCCGAGGAGGCCAACTGTGAAGATCCTGGAGTACAAGGAGATGGAGCCATTCTTCGTCAAGGGCGAGAGCGACGAACTTTGAGCAGCACGGGCTATTCTGGGGATAGCGTTTGCCCATAATCATTCCAGATTCCGAACTCACGATGACCTTTGTTCGCGCTTCCGGGCCTGGCGGCCAGAACGTCAACAAGGTTTCCACTGCCGTCCAACTGCGTTTCGACGTCGGCCAATCTCGCTCGCTCCCAGCCGACGTTCGGCAGCGCCTCCTTGCATTAGCCGGCAGTCGCGTGACGCAAGACGGCGTCTTGATCATCATCTCCCGCGCGCACCGGACGCAGGAGGCCAATCGAGCGGAAGCCCGAGCGCGACTCAACGAACTGGTCGCGCGCGCGGAAGTGGTTCCGAAAACCCGACGCCCCAGTCGACCCACGCTCGCCTCCAAGGTCCGCCGGCTCACGGCCAAGTCGCAACGATCCACTTCCAAAAAACTGCGCGGGCGGATAGACGACGACTGAGGTCGGGCCATTGAAGATCGCCACTTTCAACATCAACAACATCAACAAGCGGCTGAACAACCTGACGGATTGGCTGCAAAGGGCGCAGCCCGACGTGGTTTGCCTCCAGGAGCTCAAAGCAGAGCAGCGGGCATTTCCGGCAAGCACATTTCGCGACCTCGGCTATGGCGCAGTCTGGGCTGGCGAACGCTCCTGGAACGGCGTCGCAATCCTGACGCGGGAATGCGACCCGGTGCTGACACGCTCCACCTTGCCCGGGAATCCCACGGATAGGCAGGCACGATATATCGAAGCCGCTGTAGACGGAATGCTCATCGCCTCCATCTACCTGCCGAATGGCAACCCGCAACCGGGGCCGAAGTTCAACTACAAATTGGCGTGGTTCCAGCGTTTAATCGAGCACAGCGGGGAACTCATGAATGCCAGCGTGCCAGTGATCTTGGCCGGCGACTACAACGTTGTGCCGGCTGAGCAGGACATCTATCCAACTCGATCGCTTGATAAGAACGCATTGATTCAGCCTCAGAGCCGCGAAGCGTATGCGCGCCTGCTATCCCAGGGCTGGACGGACGCTCTGCGAAAGCTGCAACCCGAGGGTCCGCTCTGGACGTTCTGGGATTACGAGCGCAATCGGTGGCCCCTGGACAAGGGGATGCGCCTGGATCATTTCCTTCTCTCTCCCACTGTGTGCGAGCGGCTCGTCGACGGGGGCGTAGACCGATGGGTTCGCGGAGAAGAAAACGCGAGCGATCACGCGCCAGCGTGGATAGTGCTCGCTCGGTGACTCGCACGGCGGTGTTGACATTGCGAAATCCCACTGTGCCATAATCAGCCCGTCATGAGTACGGTCGCTATACAGCTGGAAAAAGCGCCCAATTCGCGATGTGATGAAGCCGCTTTGATTGAAATCGTAGAGCGCGCGATCCATCCGTCACCGGCCGAGTGGCTCTTTCTTCGCGAACTGCGAGTCGGTACTGGGCGCCAGAACAGCGGGGCGCAGCGGCTCGACGCCTTTGCCCTGAACACACTTCCGCACATGGCCATGAAGCGCGTCTGCTACGAAGTGAAAACGTCTCGTGCGGACTTTCTCTCCGAACTCAAGCGCCCGCTCAAACGAAGAATCGGAATGCGGTACTCAAATGAGTTCTACTTTGTCACGCCGGCGGATTTGGTCAGGATCACAGAAATCCCGCCGGAATGCGGTCTCGTAGAAGCGGGTTATGCGACCTTCGCCGAATGGAAGCTCCTGCTCAGGCGTCATGCCGGCTTTTTCAACTACGATCCCGAGACACGCACGTACTGCATGATCACTGTGCCAGCACCCTGGCGCGATACACCAGGACCGACATGGCAGCTGGTCGCGGCGATGCTGCGGAACCAACGACGGCAATTCACCGGACAACCGCCCGCCCGACCGCTCCAGGAGCGACTTGAGCTTCGATAGAAACTCAGAGACGAATGTTGCTCGTTATCGCGCACTAAGCAGCACAAGACGAACAAGAGTAGGAACGCGATGACCACGACCGCACCGCCGTAGAAGGCCAGGATCGCCCATCTTGTGAACGTTGAGCCTGTACCCAAGTAAACCAGTACCCAGTCCCGAAATCTCATCGAAGCACCCATTTTCCTATAGCAATGCCAGCGAGAAACAGTCCCCCTCCGGAACCCAGCCCAAGGGCCAGGTATGCCCATCGATTCCAGACAGGGGCCGTGGCCGATCTCGCGGAAGTCTTGATGGCCGCCGCCACAGCCGAGCCGACCTTGCCTTGGAGGTTCCCAGCCGCCACTTCAAATTCCCTCGTCGCCTTTCCGATGTCCGCCGACACGGATTCCGCAACATCCTCCAGCACCAACCGATTCAGCGTAACGAGCACCACCGCCGGATCATCCGCGTCCAACCGAATCCCGTGCTTCTTCAAAGCCTCCGCCAAGAGCCTGTCCGTATCAATCGCCATCGCGTCACCCTAAAAAGGAAGCGTGTCCAACTGATCGAACAGTTCCCGCTGTACCACGCGAAGTCGCTGCCGGACCATGATAGGAAACGCCGCGGAGTCGATCGCCTCTTGGAGCGTCAGTTTCCGGGCGATCACTTCCTCGACGTCCCGCCCGAAGGTGTCCTGGTTCCGCCGCGGAATGGCAACCGAACCTACGACGGCACCGGCGTGCTCGGTGTAGACCGGCAGATCGCTCAGCGCGCGGCCGTCACGCTCGACACGGCCGAAGTACTCATTTACCCAGAGCACGATATTCCGGTCGCCGGTTGTCTGTGCGAGCCGGGCAAATCCGCTGAGAGTGTCGGCCAAGGCTTGGCCGCCGGTGAGCACGCAGTGAACGAATATCCTCCGCCCGGACGACTTCAGAAGCTCCACGGCATTGTTCTCAAGCATGTAGTTCCAGAGCGGAATAAACGTGGACGCGCCATTGTCGACGATGAACGTGCCGGATTCGGTCAGCAAACTCTCCATCAGGCCATCGAAAGCGCGTTGATCCACCGATCCTTCCCTCATCAGATCGAGCCGCTCAGCCGCGAGCCCCTCGTATTGGGCCAAGGTCTGATTGACCGGGTCCGCATCGATGCACCGGACGGGAATACCCTTGCGCTGTTTGAAGTACTGGGCCAGTAGCGATGCCACCAGGCTCTTTCCCACGCCGCCCTTCCCCTGTAATGAGAGGTGGATGCTGGTAGGTTCTATCTCCCGATTTGAGCCGGAATTCCCGTTACGTGAGTTCCCCATTGTGATCCTTTCTTTGCACTGCATTCCGGCCGCCCTCTTTGGGGCCGAACAACTTTTCGTCCGGTAACGTTCCGTGGTAATCGAAGCCTGGCCGTTGCTCGCTTAGTCTTCTAACGTTTCGCAGCGGATCGTCTGGCCCCCGCCTGTCCCCAGCCGTTTCTCCCGCACCGTGCGGCGCGGTTGCCCGGCTTTGACGCGGAACTGCGGCCGGTTGTCTTTGCCGCAGCGCGCTTATCGCCCAGCAGAAAGTGGAGTACGCCATCTCGATTCCGTCAAGGCGTAAGCTTTCGTGGATATCGCGAAGGCTGTGCCCGGCATCCAGGCAAGTCTGGATCGTCGGCCATAGATGGCGGAGGATGCCGATCCTGGTTTTTGGCAACTGATCGCTGATGGCCTTCAGATTCGGTGTCGCCGCAGTCCGCATTCTTCCACCCACACGCCTCTTTTAATCTCTTACAGCAAAATCCAAAGAAATACAAGCTAGCCTGTATGCAATCCAGAATATTCCAATAACTTCTAACGGATTCCAATGGACTACAGCTCGCGGTACCAGAAACCGGATTTGTTAGCAGCAAAGGGCGGTAGTGGAACATAAAGGAAGTGCCGGGTGGGACCCGGATTTTTGTTGCCTGCGCCCTTTTGTTGCCTTATGATAGCCGTACGGCACAGGCTAGCCTGAGTGACGGCACTCTGCCGGGTGATCGGCGTCTGGAGATTCAAATGGCGAAACGGGAGAGATTCGAACTACGGTTGCCCGCAAACGATATGGCCATGGTCAAGCGCGCTGCCCAGGCGGGCGGGTTTCGATCGGCGAACGCGTACATTCAGGCGGTGCTCACGAGGGATCTCCGAGACTCGAATTCTGACCGCACCGACCAGGAAACCTTCGTAGCCGCCAGCATCGACCGGCTCTCGAAGGAAATCCGCGGTCTCCACACCGGGCAGCAGGCCCTGTTCGCCACGATTGACAGCCTGGCCCGACTTTTCCTGACCTGCGTTCCTGAACCACCGGCCGAAGTACTCGACCAGGCGAAGCGTCGGGCAAAACTGCGGTATGACCGATTTCTTGTGTCTGTCGCGCAAAATATGACAACGGACACACGAGCAACGCTGGGCGAGCTAGCGGACCGTGGCTAGACATCCACGGATCGACGAACCCGAATTCCGGCTTCGGCCGCGGAAACCACGTGTCGCTCGCGACGAGGCGAAGGCATGGTCCCGCTCTTTTAAGAACCTGATCCACATTGTCAGGATGACGAGCAGGCCGCCGCATCCGTCACGGCGGTATCGTGGGCTCATTGAAGGACCAACGCGCAAGCCCCACCTGCAACGATGCGCGGTTCGCGTCACCTATTCGCCGAACCGTATCCGTGGACAATGGGCAGCGCACGGTCGCTATATCGCACGCGAGAGTGCCGCCGGGCAGGGCACGCGCGGCGAAATTGGTTTCTCTGCGAGCGCTGAGGGCCTCAACGTGGCGAAGACCCTGGTTGACTGGCAGGCGGCCGGTGATCCACGGTTATTCAAGCTGATTATTTCCCCCGAATTCGGCGAGCGCCTAGACCTCCGGCGACACACACGAGAGTTGCTGTCCCGAATGGGCACCGATCTGGGCGTGGACCTTGAGTGGGTCGCCGTTGCGCATTTCAACACCGGCCATCCGCACGTCCATATTGCGTTGCGGGGCCGGACGAATGCCGGCCCCCTTCGCCTGAGTCGGAATTACATCAAGAGCGGAATACGCCAACACGCCGAACAGCTTTGCACTGCGCAACTGGGATTCCGAACCGAGTTGGATGCACTCGAAGCCGAACGCCGCGAAGTAGACACGCCACGGGTCACCTCTTTGGATCGACGGATTGCTACGCAGGCATTCAGTGGGGCCGGTGACGGCACTTTCGACGTCGATTCTCTGCCATCACCCGATTCCGCCACTCACCGTGCACGACACCAGTTCCTTGTCGCCCGGCTCAGGACGCTAAATATAATGGGCCTCGCTGATGAGGTGGAGAATGGCAAGTGGAGAGTTGATCCCGCGTTCCTTTCGGCGTTGCGCAAGCTGCAAGTCAGCCAAGACCGCCTAAAGACAATGGCTACGGGCAGAAACGAAAAAGGCCACCAGTCGGAGCGGCTCCGCTCCGACCACGCACCGATTGACGACCGGCCACGGCATGATAATCGCGCACGTTGAGCCGGTGCCGCGGCAACCGTCCCTTCTTGCCGGAGTTCGACCTGTCGGCCAGCTCACAGTTTGACACCCCTATCATCCCTCCTCGATTTCTGAGCCATATCGAGCGCGTTGACAACTGGGGAAAGTAGAGCAATAATGCCATTCATGCTAGCCTGTACAAGCTAGCATGAATGGAGACCATCATGAAGTATCACTTATCGACAAATGGACCCGAGGAACCGGACAAGCCGGCACAAATCGAAACGTCTGACGATCTTGGCGGCGACCCCCTCGTTGGGTCTGGCCTTGAGACCGAAGAGGCGGAAACGGGATTCGAGGAAAGGAAGTGAATGCTATGCCAGAGGAAACCCAGGTCCTCGACACCCAGGAGCAACCCTCGCTCGCGCCAAAGCGCGATTTCCGGCAGGAGGTCACAAACCAGATCATCGAAATGTTAGAGAACGGCACGGCTCCGTGGCAGAAACCGTGGGAAGCGGGCGCATTGCAACTGCCGTTCAACCCTACAACCGACCGCACCTATCGTGGTGGCAATGCGCTACATCTCATGGCAGTCGCTGCCCGCAAGGGTTTCGACGATCCCCGATGGTTGACATACCGGCAGGCTCAAGAGAACGGATGGCAGGTCCGCAAGGGCGAGAAGGGATCTCAAATCGAGTTTTGGCAGTTTGAGAATGCCCAACGATCCACTCCCACGCGGGATGCTGCCGACCCTGAAGAACGGGACTCCGCTCGCGGAAACACCGGCCCGATTCGCCGAATCTACACCGTATTCAATGCGCGCCAGATCGATGGCATCCCCGAGTACGCACCCCGACATCGCCATGAGTGGGAAATTGCTGAGGCTGGCGAGTCCATGCTGAAGAATTCCGGCGCCGACATCCGCCACGATCAGCGCGACCGCGCCTTCTACAACCGCACCGCGGATGCTGTTCATCTCCCTCCGCAGGCCGCATTCAAGAGTGCTCCCGACTATTACGGAACCGCGCTCCATGAACTCGCGCATTGGACCGGCCACCCGAGCCGCCTGAATCGCCCGACGCTCAATGAGAGCTACCGCTTCGGCGATCAGAACTACGCGAAGGAAGAACTTCGCGCTGAACTCGCGAGTGTGTTTCTCTCCGCCGAAAGCGGCATTCCCCACAATCCCGAACAGCACGCCGCCTACGTCGGATCGTGGATTCAGGCCCTCCAGAAGGACAAGAACGAAATCTTCCGCGCCGCTAAGGACGCTCACAAAGCTGCCGATTTCATCATCGGCCTGGACAAGTCGAAAGGCGCAGAGAAGGCTCAGGCGCAGCTTCGAACAGAGACATCACAACACGTCGCGGATTTCGAGCGTGCTTCCAGCACGGTCAACATTGTCGAGAAGGAAACCGCGACTGAACATCGGGAGCCGGTTCCTGTCGGGGCAAAGCGAGGTCCCGTCGACGCCGATCAGGACGCAAAGATCGACGAGGAAAAGGTTCTCGACGGCGAGGTTGACGGGCGCAAGGCCCCCGAGGACCGCGACTTCGAACGGTCCCTCACAGAAGCAAACCGGAAAGCCAAAGAACTGCTCGGCCCAAAGACGACCGTCTACCCTGCGGACACCGCATCCGGCAAGTATCGCGGCGAACTCCTTGGCGAAACAGATCATCACGTTCTTCAGAAGCTCAGTCCCCGCAGCGTTGTGGCCCATCCCAAGCAGGCCCTACTCGATGCGCCAGCCGCAGGTGCGAACGTCATCATCTCCTATTCCAACAACCTTGCCCAGGTGAAGCCGAACCAACTCCGCGAAAAGGCTCAGGCCCTTTCGCGGTGAGAAAGCGCCATGAGCGGACAGCCAATCGCATATCGAACGCCTCCTGATCCCGGATTCGTCGGCGGGTACAACTGGCCGGCGATGTTCGTCGGAATGGCTTTACTCATGGCAGTCAATGCGATCGCGACTCAATTTGTGGCGTATCGCCTCGAATATCAGGCGGCACTCGGAACGCCAATTCTTCACTACCAACGCCATTACATTTATCAGCCATTCGCCTGGGCAACCTGGCTGTTACGGCATGGCGGGACCTCCGATCCACGAATTCGCCTTCCGCTGCTGTCCGGCGCCCTGATCGTTGTAGGCGGTGCGGCCCTAACGGTTTTCCTTGTCTATGGCATGAATCTCCGAAGGACCCGCCGCCTTTCCGAAAACGCTCAGGACCTCCACGGTTCGGCACGCTGGGCAACACCCTCTGATATCGAGGAAACGGGGCTCCTGGACAACGAGCAGGGTGTCTATGTCGGCGGCTGGTACAACCAGCGCACCGGCCGACTTCAGTACCTCCGCCACAACGGGCCGGAGCACGTCCTGGCTTTTGCTCCGACTCGGAGTGGCAAGGGTGTCGGTCTGGTCATACCGACGCTCCTCGCATGGTCAGAGTCTGCGGTTATTTACGACATCAAGGGTGAGAACTGGGCTCGTACGGCTGGATTTCGCGCGCAGTGCGGACACCTCTGTTTCAAGTTTTCACCGGTCGAAGTCGCGAACGGCTCCCGCTTCAACCCGCTCGCGGAAGTTCGAATTGGAACTCCGCGCGATGTCTCTGACGCCCAAAACGTCGCGGACATGATCGTCCGAACTGGTGAGGACAGCCCGCAGGAGCGCTATTGGCAAGATGCCGCAGCGTCCATCACCACCGGAATGGTCCTGCATGTGTGCTACGCGGCAGCAGCGAGTGGCCGGATCGCCAGCCTTGCCGATCTCTCCGCTGTGTTCACGCGGCCTGGTCAGACGTTCCGCGAAACACTCGCCGAATTGGAGAGCTTCCCTCACGATCCGGAACAGAAGCACAAGTGGCAAACGCCAGACGGCGAGCGAACCGCGACGCACCCTGTCGTGCGGGAGAAAGTGCGGGAGATGCTCGACAAGGAAGACAAAGATTTCTCGGGAGTGCTGTCCACCGCAAAGACCGCGCTGACGCTCTACAGTGATCCACTTGTCGCCCGCAACACATCAGCCAGCGACTTCACGATAGACGAACTCGTCAATCACATCCACCCGGTCTCGTTGTACCTGGTCGTGCCGCCTTCCGACAAGATCCGGCTGCGGCCTCTGATTCGGCTGATCTTCACGATGATCGTCAATCGGCTCACCGAGCGGATGGACTTCGAGGGCTCCGCGCAGAAGCGCAACCGGTATCGGCTGCTGTTCATGATCGACGAATTCCCGTCGCTGAAGCGCATGGAAATATTTGCAGATGCTCTCTCCTACATGGCTGGCTACGGCCTAAAAGCATACCTGATCACACAGGACATCCGACAGATCGTTGACGAATACGGACCCAACGAGAGCATCGTTTCGAATTGCCATGTGCGAATCGCCTACGCACCGAACCAGTACGACACCGCTGAGTTGCTCTCGAAGATGACAGGGACTAAGACAGTACAGAAGGCGACCTTCAACTTCTCAGGATCACGGCTGGCGCCGATCGCCAATCACATGAGCGCAACCGTGGATCAGATCGAGCGGCCACTGCTCACGCCAGACGAGGTGATGCGTCTTCGCCCGCCGGCAAAAACTGGGCATGGCACCGCTGAGCGGATCGTCGCACCCGGCGACATGCTGATCTTCGTCAGCGGCCATCATCCCATCTACGGGACCCAAATCCTTTACTTCACCGACCCCATTCTGGCGAAGCGCGCTGAGATTCGGCCGCCGTCTCAGTTCCTTGCTATCGAAGACGGTCGCATTATTCAACAGCGGCCCGCCGATCGCACGCGGAACGTCATAAGCGCCGCAGAACCACAACGGCAGCCGGGCGCAGCAGATTCGGCTACAGACGCCACGATGTCGCCCATGGAAGAGGCGTTTTGGAGCGAATTGGGGCAGGTCGCGCCGCGGGAGGTCGCCGCTCGTGCGGCAGTCGCAAACGGGTTTGTTGAGCAGCTCGACCTCGATCTTCACGAGGCCGATATACACCGCAGCATCGACGAAAGGGGCTAAAGCAATATGCAAAAGAACCGCATTGAACTGGCGGGGCATCTCGCGGCTAAACCAAGTGTTCGGTATTTGCCTTCAGGAACGCCTGTGGCAAACGTCCGAATGGCCGAAGGCTACCGCTACACCGACCGCAACAATCAGGCACAGGAGCATACGAACTGGCACAGCCTTGTCTTTTACGGAGAGCTCGCCGACATCGCTGCCACCTTTGATAAGGGCGACAACATTTTCGTCGAGGGTACGCTGCAAACGCGTCAATTCACGCCGAAGGACGGCAGCACCCGGACTGTTTACGAAGTCGTCGCTCGCAATGTACACCAGATCATGAAATCTCGGTCCGCGAAAGAGCCGCCGGCCGATAACGACCCTCAAGCGCAACACTCGACTACGGAGCCCGGAGTACCCGTTGAGGTAGAGGCCAATGCGGAAGTGTGGCCGTCCTAATCTCGCTGTAACGCGACTCCTCGTTGCAGCATTCGCAGCACTGGCGGCGCTCGTCAGCGCGGCCGTCTATACCGGACTGCGGATTAACACCAGCTACAGCCTTCCGCTCGGAATTTATGTGCGGACAAGCGACTCCAACGCGCGGCTGATTGAGTTCTGCCCGGTCGAACCGTTCGCCACCGAATCGAGTCAGCGAGGCTATCGCACTCACGGGGCCGCCTGCTCGGACGGCGCCGTACCGCTCTTGAAGCCGGTAGTCGCCGTCGCCGGGGATCGCGTCGTGCTCTCGCCAGCAGGCATGAGCGTGAATGGACGGCTCCTCCCAAAGACCGCCCCCCTCACTCGCGATTGGGCCGGCCGCAGCCTCCATCCGTGGCCGTTTGGAACCTATGTCGTGGAGCAGGGCACAGTTTGGGTGGCTTCTACGTACAACCGGGGCAGCTACGATTCGCGGTACATGGGGCCGATAAAGATTTCGATCATTCGCGCGAGGCTACGTCCCTTATGGCTTCTCTAATTTCGTCCCGTATCCTTGCGGCAGCCGCGATTGGATTCCTCGCCTGGCGCGGGCAGCTTTGGGCTATACCACTGAGCCTGATTGTGCCCTGCCTGATCGCGGTTCAACCGCGCCGCCTTACGGCGGCTTCCACGGCGCTCGTCTATTACGGCACTGCCTCTCTGCCGGTGATCGCGGTATCGGAGGTGTACTGGCCTTCGAAGGGAGTGCTAGCCATCGCCCTGTGGTTCATCGCCAGCACGCTGCTGGCATTGCCATGGGTCGTCTTCTGGACGCGGCAGTCCGCCCTTAAACCGTTCGGCGCGACGGCAGCCGTCCTTCTCTCTGCCGTCCCTCCTCTATGCATGGTTGGATGGGCGTCGCCGTTGGTGTCCGCAGGCGTGTTGTTTCCCGGTAGCGCTTGGTTCGGCATCGCTGCGGTCGCGGCGCTACCTGGATTGTTTATTGATAGGAGGACGCGAATCGTAGCCCTGTTGGCCGCTTCGATCGTCAGCATAGTCCTCAACGCCGGAAGCAAGCCGACCAACGTTCCGATGGGCTGGGAGTCGGAGATGACCCACATCCATCGTTCGCACCAGGAAGCCAGTCTCAGTGATTTTTTTATCGAGGATCGGCTCCAGCGCATCGTGTCGCGGTCACAGGCCCGCTTTCTCGTTTTCCCTGAAGGCGCGGTTCGCCACTGGACTGAAGCAACGGACGCATTCTGGTCTCCGGCCCTTGATGGCACCCCAAAAACTGTGCTGCTCGGCGCGGGCCAGGCGATCCCCGGCTCGTCGCGATACTACAACTCGGTCCTCATTTTAGGAAAAGAGCCGCATGAGCCCGTCCACCAACGCATCCCGGTCCCCGGCGGAATGTGGAACCCACTTCGACCGAAAGGAACGTTTGCAGCCGACCTCTTCGCGCCGGGCACGGTCGATGTGGGCGGTCAGCGTGCGGCAATTCTGATCTGCTACGAGCAACTGCTCGCGTGGCCCATGCTCCGCTCAGCAGGCGAACATCCGACGCTGCTGATCGCGATTTCGAATGAAGCCTGGACATCGGCCACCGTTGTACCGCGTGTCCAGCGAGCCTGCGCGCGTGCATGGGCACGACTGTTCGGGCTTCCCCTGATTTCAGCAATCAATTCATGAGGTAATCCTATGCAAGAAGTCGTAAAAGACGCACCAATCCTGACAATCAACGACGTGGCAGCCATCCTCCGCTGCTCAAAGACCCACGTGTCTCACGTTCTCGCCGGCAAAGTCGAGGGCATCCCCCGGCTTACGCACATTGCGATGGGGCGGCGGAAGCTCGTCCGCCGTGAGTGGCTCGATCAGTGGATGGAGAGCAATAAGCGGCAATGAACCGCGCCACAGAGGGGGAGAACATGAATTCGGCGATCTTGGAGAAAGAGCCGGAGTCGATAGCGATCGATCCCAACGAGATTCTGACCGTGCATCAAGCTGCGCAGGTACTGAAGGTCTCGTATTCCCACATGCTTCGACTGGTTCGCGGACAGGTGACTGGCATGCCACCCGTTCATCATGTCCGGGCAGGGCGAAGCGTCCGCATCCGCCGCGGCGCGCTCACGGATTGGATCAGGAACGTGGAAAACCTCAGCGTGGCTGGCGCAGCCTAGCGCTTGGCGATGGCCAACGCGAGCAACGACCACAGCAGTGTGGAAGGAAAACCGAGCACGATGCTAAACTCGGAGCACTCCAAACCAACACCTGCGCATCAGGAGAGAATCTTGAAACGCAGGAGATTTCAGAAAGGAAGCCTCCAGTTAAGGAGGCGTGGAAAGGCAAAGAAATGGGTGGTCTTATATTACGACGATGCCGGGCATCGCCGGTATCACACGCTGGGCGCCGGCACTATGACCAAGACCGCGGCGCAGGGATTGCGCGACGGGTTCATGCGTACGGTGAACGGCAGCGACGAACCCGAGGATGGCAGGAGCCGGCCCGTGTTGCTGCGCGAGTTCATCGATCAAGTGTACTTGCCGTTCCAGCGGGGCAAGTGGAAGAAGTCAACGCAAGGCACCTCTGAGAACCGGATCATGCACCACATCGTGAAAGAACTCGGGGATGCGGCGCTGATGGACTTCTCCCTAACGGGACTCCAGGCATTTCTGGAACAAAAGGCCAACGCTGGTCTCTCGTTTTCGGTCGTAGATCATCTGCGCTGGGATCTCAGCGCCATTTTTGAAATGGCTATGGCGGAGAAAGTGATCACGTCCAATCCGGCAACTCGCCTCTACACACCGAAACAGGCGCCGAGGGGACAAACTCGCGCCATGACGGCAGTGGAGGTGAACATCGCATTGGGCGCTGTCGAATTCCGCGAGCAGGTTCTTCTACACATGGCGATCTTCGCTGGATTCCGGCCGGGTGAAATGCTCGCGCTGCAGCGCCGTCATGTGTTGGATGACGCCCGGGTTGTAAAGGTTGAGCAACGCGTCTACAGGGGTGATATCGCTGATCCCAAGACGGACCCGTCGAGGCGGGAAGTGGCTATCCCGCCGCGGACCGCCGAGCTGCTCTTGTACTGGATGAACACAGCGGTCGATCCGGAGCCGGATGCTTTTCTGTTCGCCAGCGAGAAGGGGACGCCCGTATGGAGGGACACCCTAATCTACGACTATATTCGTCCGAAGCTCAAGCCGCACGGATTGGAGTGGGTGGATTTCCAGGTGATGCGGGCGACCCACGCCAGTATCGGCCACCGGCTGAAGCTCGATCCGAAGGTGACGGCCGATCAGCGTGGACACGGGGTAGGCGTGGCGATTGAGGAGTACACGAAGACCTCGGTCAAGGACCGGGCGGCAGCCGCCAAAAAACTCGAACAGGAGGTGCTAGGAAAAGGAAAGGTAGTGAAGATGCCTCGTCGAAAGGCATCTTAATGGAGTGCAGTGGAGTGCAGGTCTTTTGGGTGTCTGTAACTTGTTGATTTTGGAGCGGGAGACGGGACTCGAACCCGCGACGTCCAGCTTGGGAAGCTGGCATTCTACCACTGAATTACTCCCGCGCGCCTGTTTTCAATGACCTGCGCAACCAGTTTTCGTCCCGCGCAGTGATTGAACACTACTGTACCAGATGCCCATGCTCGTTCACAATCGCCACCGCGAACTGCCCGCATTGGTGTTCGTTTCCACGCCACAGGCTGCAGACCTCCGGACATCCTCCCTTCGGTTGACAGGATTTCGAAATATTTCTGCCGCGCGATATCAACAACTTCCGCACGGATACGCGGCTCCTGCCAATGAGGCGGATGTATTTTGAAATCGAGTAAGAGGCTTGCCCGCCACTGGCGGCCTCCAACCGTTTTCTTCGTGCGCACGAAGCGTTGCATTGTGGTGGTGCCGAACTTCCTGTAGGGCCTTCAAAGCCCGAACGGCTGAGCGCATCCGCTTGACGCGGCCGGCAGGG
>DASRCX010000040.1:0-29414 GCA_035652895.1 Terriglobia bacterium | reverse complement strand
CCGGCCACAGGTCTGACCAATCTCCTTCACGAGGTCCTTGCCTCAACAAAACATCCAGCCTGTGACCTGTCTACTCCGAAGGCTATCGTCAGCCTTCGAAGCGTACCGCCTCCGAAGCTAAGCATTCATACCATCTCCTTCTTCGTAAGGTGTAATCGCTCGGCTGCCTTTCCAGCCTGCCGATAAGACCCCCGTCGGACGTTTTCTTCCAAGTACGTTCCTACTCGGATGGATGTATACGTCAAATCGCCCGCTCCTGTTTCGAAGGACGCAGCCTCCCGTCAGAACCATTCAGGGCCGCACAATGCCTGATCTCGCCCAGGCTTTCACTGCGGCGCAGCTTTTCCAGGTCCGCTTGAAACGGGGGCGTAAGCGGCAGAAGCTGCTGGATCAAAGGCTCCAGTGCTGCGCCATAGGGACCCTCGAACACCGGCGAATAACACACCCAGGTTCCGCCACGCCGGTCCTGAACCAGGCCCGCATGGCGCAAATAAGCCAAGTGGCGCGAAATGTGTGCCTGTGAAAAGCCGAGAACAGTCTGCAAGTCGCATACGCACATGCACTGGTGCGACAAAATATTCAGGATTCGCAGCCGGCTGGGGTCTGCAAGGGCCCGAAATTTCTCTGCCAGGTCTCTCACTGTCACACCGCTGCCGCTCAATGGGGTCAACTGCGTGCTCATACATATATACGTATAGACGATCTAACGCATGAGTTACGTGACGCAGATCACCGAACTGCGTGATGGAAGTCACGGGTGGAAGGCCCTGGACTGAAACTGTCCAGAAAACGCTGGACTTAACACTATTCCCGGCGAATGAACGCCTTGCGAGCGGCACTCCAGCGGAGTTCGGACGGGTTGACATTCGGTGAACCGTTTGAGAGGATGTATGCATCTATACGCATAGCACCGTAGGAGGTGTCATGAGAGATTTGGAAGGATACTTTAAGGCGCTGGCCGACGTGAACCGCCTGCGGATTATCAACCTGCTCCTTTATGGGGAACTCTGCGGGTGTGATATCCAGGTTGTTCTCGAAACTTCCCAGCCTAACGCTTCGAGGCATTTGACATACCTCAAACACGCGGGCCTGGTTCGCGACCGTCGGGAAGGCGCCCGCGTCTTCTACGGGCTCGCCGATTCCGCCTCTGACGAAAAGGTTAAAGGCCTGTTCGAATACCTCCGCATGGCGTTCAAAAAAGATCCGACTCTGCGCGCCGATCTCGTACGTCTTAAGGAGGCCATTAAGAACGGGGCTTGCACGTTTGAGCAGACTCGCCCCTTGCCACGATTGGAGATTGCATCATGAAATCGCGCGGGCCCTTGGGCACAGCGTCAATCGAATCTTCTGCGTCCCGGAAGGGAAATACCACATTGTCAGTCCGTGAGGGTTCTGTGATGGCAGAACAGACGGGAGCTATTCAACCTCAAACGACTATTGAAACGAGCGAAAAGAAGCTGAACTTTTTCGAGCGCTATTTGAGCCTCTGGGTCGCCATCTGCATGGGCGTTGGGGTACTGCTCGGCAAACTGTTGCCCTCGTTCACCGACGGACTGCGCGGCCTGGAATTCGGCCGTGGCAGCCAAATCAACCTGCCCATCGCCGTCCTTATCTGGCTGATGATTATTCCCATGATGATGAAGGTTGATTTCACCTCTCTTGTGCAGGTGGGCCGGCGGCCGAAAGGTGTATTGATTACACTCTTTGTCAACTGGATGGTCAAGCCTTTTTCGATGACGCTTTTCGGGTGGATTTTCTTCCGGCATATTTTCGCCGCGTGGATTCCCGCCGCCCACGCCGACCAGTATATTGCGGGGACAATTATCCTGGCCGCAGCGCCTTGCACAGCGATGGTTTTTGTCTGGAGCTACCTTGCTGATGGCGACCCTGCATATACGCTGGTGCAAGTGTCATTGAACGACCTGATCATGCTGGTGCTTTTTGCCCCGATCGTGCGCTTTCTGGTGAGCGGCGCTGCGTCACTTTCGGTGCCCTTCATGGTTCTCCTTTATTCGGTCATTGCCTTTATTGCAATTCATCTGTCGGCAGGTGTCATCCTGCGCAGTTGGCTGATTCACCGTCGCGGACGTGACTGGTTTGAAAATACATTGCTCCCACGGTTTTCTCCGGTAACCGTGCTCGCGCTGCTGGCCACGCTGGTATTTATCTTTGCTTTCCAGGCGGACAACATTACGACGCGCTTTTTCGACGTGCTTCTGATTGCTGTTCCCATCATCATCCAGGTGTATTTCAATTCCTCGCTCACCTACGGGCTGATGCGGCTATTTCGCGTTGACTACTCGATTGCCGCGCCCGGTGCGTTGATTGGGGCCAGCAATTTCTTCGAACTCGCCGTTGCTACGGCGATTGCGCTTTTCGGTCCGGGCTCCGGAGCTGCTCTTGCAACGGTGGTGGGAGTCCTCATCGAAGTGCCGGTCATGCTTTCCGTCTGTTCGGTCTGCAATCGAACAAAGCGGTGGTTCCCGGCTGCCGGCGTGGCGCGTTAGGAGAAAACAATCATGCTGGCGAACATCATTGTAACGACCGATGGGTCTGAGGCTTCTGACCGCATGGTCGAGTGTGCCGCGGGACTCCAACGAGTGGGCGGCAGGACGGCCGTGCTCGTGCACGTTTTCAATGTCCGTGACGTGGGAGGTCTTTACGCGTCACTCCAAAATTACATGTTACCCAAACTTGAGAAGCAGGCTGATCTCCTGCGGAAGGCCGGCTTCCAGGTTGATATCCAGACCCCGCTCGGTTTCCCTGCCTATGAGATCAACAGACTGGCCCGCCAGCGTTCCGCTTCGCTCATCGTGGTCGGATCGCATGGTGCCTCCATGGCTAAGGACGTCCTGCTCGGGTCAACCGCGCAGGCACTCCTTCATCACCTGGCCTTTCCCACGCTTCTGGTGCGCTTAGAGATTGCCGAAGAAAACGGTGGCAGGCGTTGCCGCGCAATCTGTGGAGACATGTTTCAGCGTATTTTGTTTCCGACAGACTTTTCGGATATCGCGGAGCATGCCCTGCTCTATCTGGAGCATCTCCTTCATGAAACGCAGAGTCAAGTGACACTCTTGCATGTGCAGGATAAAACCAGGATCGAACCGCACCTCAAGCACCGCCTTGAAGAGTTCAATGAAATCGACATCGAAAGGCTTGAAGGCATCCAGATGAGGCTCGAACGGTGTGGGGCCTCCTCGGTCGAAAAGGAAATTGTGTACGGATCGCCTACGCAGATCATTCTGGAACGGGCCCGTGGCGGAAATTTCACGCTGATTCTCATGGGGAGCCAGGGAAAAGGTTTCATTCAGGAGGTTTTTCTCGGAAGCGTTGCCAACAACGTTGCGCGACTGGCCCCGCTGCCGGTGCTTTTCATTCCACGCCCTGGGGCTCACGAAGCTCCCCACGGGTTTTAGTGGAGGCATGGCATGAAATACGAAGAGCTGAAAGAAGAATTTGGACGTCTCAGCCATGAGGAAAAACAACGCTTCATGGAAGAAGTCGGGATGAATTTGTGCAAAGAAATGATGGCCGACTCGGCTTTCATGGACCGCATGATGCCGCGTTGCATGGAGATGATGGGCCAAATGCCGGAGTCCGTGCGCCGGCGCATGCGGGAATGGATGCAAGAAAACGAGAGGTGATCAGTCGGGAAACCCGTGGCGTCCAGGAGGTTCGAATGGCCACGCACAATAAAGTGAAGATTGAAATCCTGGGACGCGGTTGCCGGCTTTGCCGCGTGGCTGAGTCGAACATTCGAACGGCCTTGGACGAACTCCGAATCGAGGCTACTATTCAACGAATCACCGACTCGCGGATTATCGGCCGGCGGGGAGTAATTGAAACCCCCACAGTGGTTATTGACGGACAAATATTCACGAGCGGAAACGTACCAACCATTGAGGAAGTCAGAACGAGGCTCGCATCCGCGCAAAAGACGTAAGGCACAATCCGCATTGGAAAGTGTTGCTGTATTCACGATGAGCCTGAGATAGTCGCTTGAACTGCAAGCGCCGGGGCATTGGAGACGACGGCTGGAAGGAAGCGGGCAGACCTGCCTCGGTCCTGTGCAGGCCATTCAGGAATCAAAAGCATTATATGACAAGGCGATTGCGGAACTCCGGAATCCTGAAGCGACTACTTTTATATTCGTTGTTCAATCCGAGGCTGTAGCTATTGGTGAGACGGAGCGTTCGGCGGCCGAAATTCGCCAACTGGGTGTAAATTCCATCGAACTCATCATTAACGGAATCCTTCCCGAGGAAGTTTGTGAAGATCCGTTCTTTCGCTCCCGCTGGGAGATGCAACAGCGCCACTTGCAGGAAATCGGGCGCCGCCTGAATCTGCCTGCTCGTCGCATGTTCCTCCAGGACGAAGAAATCAAAAGCATCGAAAAGCTAAGACGCACGGGCCGGATGCTACGTGAGGCAGAGACTTCAACCGAGAGAGGCAAGCATGAACATGTTTCAGCCTGAGAAGCTTTTGTTTCCTTCCAACGGCTACTCGCGTGCTTTGTTTTTTGCGGGAAAGGGTGGCGTAGGGAAAACGACGGTTTCCTCCGCGGTGGCCCTGAGGCTCGCGGAGTGCGGCTATCGGACTCTGCTGGTCACGACCGATCCGGCCGCTCACATCGGAGAGGTTTTTGAGCAGCCGGTTACGAGCGAAATCCAGCCGATTGCGGGCGTCAGTAACCTCTTTGGGGTCCGCATCGACGCGAAAGCGGCCACAGAGGAATAATATAAGAAAACTGTTCTGGATGACGCCCGGTTCCGCTACTCCGCGGAGATGCTCGCTGCTCTGGCGGAAGAACTGGAATCGCCCTGCACGGAGGAGATCGCTGCATTCGACAAGTTCTCCCAATTCCTCACAAATGAGTCGTTTCAGATAACCGTCTTCGATACGGCCCCCACCGGGCACACGCTGCGTCTCCTCCAGTTGCCATTCGATTACTCCCAGCAGGTTGGACTTATGGTGGCCACCAATCAGGAGTCCGTGGGACTTAAGGACAATACGAAAGCCCGCTTTGAAGCCATGATCGCCAAGCTGCGCGACCCGGCGCGAACCAGTTTCGCTTTCGTTGTTTATCCCGAATCGACTCCGGTGATCGAGGCCTACCGGGTGAAACTGGACCTCGAAAAGGCCGGAATCCCAACTCAGTTCGTCGTGGCCAACCAGGTTCTGCCTCCCGAACGCTGTTCCCATCCTTTCTTTATGAAGCGGAGCGAGATGCAGAAAAAGCACTTGAACGAAATTAAAGAGAAGTTCGCAGTTCCGATCCTGCAGATGCCCCTTTTTGAGCACGAGGTTATTGGGATGGCGCGGCTG
The DNA here is from genome assembly GCA_035652895.1 of Terriglobia bacterium. Classification (GTDB taxonomy): domain Bacteria; phylum Acidobacteriota; class Terriglobia; order UBA7540; family UBA7540; genus SCRD01. Next base: position 24,089 of record DASRCX010000040.1, on the reverse strand, counting down.
CGGCAGGCGGGGCAGGCCGTTCTCGGCGACTGCTGTCCTGTTGAAGTGAGAGGTGAATAGATGATTTACGAGTACCGATGTCAGAATTGTGGTGAATTCTTTGAAGTGCGGGCAAGCCTTGCTGAGAAAGAGGCAGGGGTCGACCCTGTGTGCCCACACTGCCCGGCCCAGAAAGCCGAGCAGGTTTTCACCCGTGTGGGACTGGCTTTCAGCCGGCGCGGAAGCACCCCGCCAACCTTCTCCGGCGGTGGTTGCTGCGGTCCGGGACAATCCTGCTGAATCCAATGACTTCACCAGCAAAACCCGTAACGGTAACTGTCGTAGCGGTAACATCGGCGCCCTGCAGCGGAAAGATGACATGGGAAATGGCTGCCAACTGGCTGCAGGAACGGCTTGACAGGCGCTTCGGCTCCCAAGTCAGATTCCAATATGTCGAGCTTTTCAGCCCCGAGAGCTTTGCCTTTCCGGATGTGATGGAGGCGATTCAGCAGGGAACGCATCAGCTTCCGATTGTACTTGTCGATGGCGAGATCGTCCTGAGCGGAAGCAGGCTCAATGAAGGGCTGATCACACGGCATGTCCGTGACCAACTCCAGAAAGCACATTAAAGGGGAAGGACTATGAGCCAGTCGATCGTCGGTGAACAGATAGTGATCGGCAAGGCGCGCGATTTAGCTCGCGCCTTAGGTGAGTCGCAGGGGTTCCGTGATTACGAGCGCGCTCTGGAGCATTACCGGCAGGATCTCGCTGCTGCCGACTTGCTTGAGGAAGCTCATCGTCTGGAGGCGGAGACCTCGACGCAGGTGATGCTTTGGGGAGACTCAGGTGACGACCGGTCTGAGGTGCTCGCATCTCTGCGCCAACGCCTGCTCATGAATCCCGCGATTCAGGCTTTGCAGCAGGCCGAGGACAGACTTGCCGCCCTGCTATTCGGCGTTGTTCTAAGACTCACTGATATGACCGGCATCGATTATGCCGAGGCGTGTACCGGACGAAAACTTTCGGGTTGTGGTCCGGCACCTCCACCGGAGGAATTTGCCGCTGGGCTTCGTGAGTCACCGGAGATCTCCGCGGCTGTCGAGGCCCTGGGGCGTTCGATCCAGGAGGCTGAAGCCTTCCAGCGATTCGAGGTGGCAAGAAGGAACTTCCAGAATGACGCGAGCGTCGTGCATATCCGAAACACGGTTAAGGTGGCCGTTGCCAGTTATATCGAAGCCGAGAGAAACGGTGCTCTTACCCAAGACCTCATCCAGGATGTCCGAAGTGCCCAGAGGAGTCTCCGCGGACACGCGATTGTTCAGGAGTTCTCAAAAAGAAGGCAAGACATCCATGATGTCTTCAAAAACGTCAACCAAGCGATCGCAGAAATCCTGGGTATCGACATCGCCCGGATGGTTGCCCCGGCAGCCGGATGCTGTGGATAACAATGCGATGGAACGCTTGTCACTTCCTTACCGAATTTTCCCTCACAGGTCCTGGAAGACTGATGACGAACAAGCTGCCCTTCCGCAGTTGGGTGCTGGCCTTCGGTCAGACGTGCAAAGTGCTCATTGCCTGCCGCCTACGAGCCTCTAACGTGCTCAAACGCGGTCCCTGGGTTTACTGATCTGTCTTGAAGCTTGACCTGCGGCGCGGTAGAGTTGTTCACTTGGACCGTCTTGGGCTGTTTGTTCAGTCGCGGTTGACGGAGTGCATCAGGGGAGACGAAAGGATTGGGTTTTAATGTCATCGAAAGCGTACTTTTCACGGATTGGTGAAATCCTCAATCAGATCGAGCGGACGCAACAGGAAGGCATCGAGAAGGCTGGGGCGGCGATGGCCGAATCGATCCGGCGGGACGGGCTGGTCTATCTGTTCGGCAGCGGACACTCGGTGATACCGGTGCTGGATATTTTTCCGCGCTACGGCAGCTTTGTGGGTTTCTGTCCGATTTACGATCCGCGGCTGATGTGGTTCAACGTGGTGGGGCCGGGGGGCGCTCGGGAGTTGCTTTGGCTGGAACGCGAGGAAGGTTACGCGAAAAACGTGCTGGCCAGCTACGTACTTGAGCCGCGAGATTCGATGGTGGTCTTCTCGCATGGCGGGCTGAACGCCGCGCCGGTGGAGATGGCAATGGAGGCGAAGTCGCGGGGGCTGACGGTGATCACGGTTTCCTCGCATCAGAATTACCGGCAGGCCCGAGCGACGCATTCGAGCGGCAAGAAGCTGCCGGATTTGGCTGACATCGCCATTGACAACTGTGTGCCGCCGGAAGATGCGCTGGTGGAAGTGGAAGGCATCCCGGAGAAATTTGCCGCGGGCTCGACGGTGGCGGCCGTATCGATTGCCATGGCGCTGGTGGCGGAGGTTGGAACGCAACTGGTGAAGAGCGGGCACCGGCCGCCGACGTTTGTCTCGCCCAACGTGGGGCTCGAGCCGGACCACAATCAGCGGGTTTTTGGGGAATTTGCGCGGCGCGTTTCCCGGCGAGTTCCGTGAACCAGGCCGGCGCGCCATAGCGAAACCCAGCCTGGAAGAAGGTCTCTCGACATGAATCTCAGGAACTCCAGCCTCGGTTGGTACTTCATTCTCGGCGCAGTGGCGACGCTTTTCATGTCGTTGGCGGCAACTGCTCCGGGCTCGCCGCAGGGGGAATCCGCATCAACCCCATTCTTTCCGGTTGCGGTATGGTACGGGGGCGGCAAGGCACGCGCGCCGATGCTCGAGCCGGTTGACGCAACCAGCGCCGCGCGCTGGGGCAAGGACCTCGACCAGATCAAGGCGGTGGGGTTCAACACGGTGAAGTGCTGGGTGGACTGGGCCACAGCCGAGCCGAAGCCAGGCGTGTTCGATTTCAGGGACCTCGATCTGCTGCTGAAGCTGGCGCAGGAGCGCGGCCTGCGCGTCATCGTGCAGATTTACACGGATTCGGCGCCGGACTGGGTGGGCCGGCGCTATCCGGAGGCGCGCTTTGTGGACCGGTCGGGTGCGGTGATTGAATCGCAGGCGGCGCCCGGCTACTGCATGGACGACGAGGCGGTGCGCAACGAGGTCGTTAAATTCATCGAGGCGCTTTCCGCCGAGGCCAACCGCTCTTCTGCGCTCTACGGCTGGGACGTGTGGAGTGAGCCGCATGTGGTGAACTGGGCGGGGTTCGATTATCTCAAGTCGCCGGAATTCTGCTACTGCCGGTACACGCAGGCGCGCTTCCGCCAGTGGCTCGAGGAGAAATACAAGACGCTGGGGGCGCTGAACAAGGCGTGGTACCGCGGCTTCACAAGCTGGGACGACGTGACGCCGCCGCGGTTTTCCACGATCCTCTCTTTCACCGATTATCTTGACTGGAGGACGTTCATCGCGGACAAGCTGGCCGGCGATCTGAAGACGCGGGTGGAGGCGGTGCGGAGCGCAGACCGCGTTCATCCCATCACGAGCCATGCGGCGGTGCCGGGTCTCTTCACGGATCCGCGGGACGGCTACGGAGAGCCGAACGATTTTCTGATGGCGGCGAATGCCGACTTTTTCGGCACATCGCTCTATCCCAAGCACGCGGCGTCGGTGCGGCCGTGGAGCTACGAGCACCTGGCGGCGGGGCTGGACTTTGAGCGTTCGGCGGGGCACAGCCTGGGCAAGGGGTTCTGGATCGGTGAACTCCAGGCGGGGCAGGGCGTCACGGGCATGCGGATTGCCGAGCCGGTGACCGCGCACGATGAAGCCTACTGGATGTGGCAGGTGATTTCCCACGGGGCGCGGGAGATTGCCGTCTACGCGTGGTATCCCATGAACGCCAGCTATGAATCGAACGGCTACGGGCTGGTGAACCTGGATGGCACGCTGACGCCGCGCGCGCGGGCTGCGGGCGAAACGGCGCAAGCCATCGAGCGCAATGCCGCCGTGATTGACCGGGCGCAGCCGGCGCCGGCGCAGGTGGCGATCCTTTATAATCCGCTTTCCTACATGGTGGGCGGGACGGAGCCATCGCTGTCGAAGCTGGGCAACGCCGAGCGTGATTCGCTCGAAGGGCTGCACCGCGCCTTCATGGAGAAGCAGATTCCGGTGGACTTTGTGAGCAGCCGGGACGTGATTGACGGTCGGGTGAAGCAATACAAAATTCTATTTGCGCCTTACGCGGTGATGCTGTCGCGGGAGGTGGCAGAAGGCATCGAGCGGTACGTCGCACAGGGCGGGACGGCAGTGGCCGATGCGCGTCTGGCATGGAACGATGCGCGGGGATTCGCCAGCGACGTGATTCCGGGCTTCGGGCTTGCAGATGTGTTCGGTGCGCGGGAAAAGCTGATCCGACCTGTCGAAGCCGCGCGGCTGGTTGTAGAGTCGTCAGCGGGCCTTCCGGGAATGAAAGCGGGCGAGGCGGTGCGAGGCGATGCCTTTGAGGAAGAGCTAGAGCCGCTCGCGGGGGCGCAGGTGCTGGCGCGCTTCGAGGACGGCCAGCCGGCCATGGTTGAGAAGGCTTACGGCAAAGGCAAGGCCATATTGGCGGGAACGTTTTTGGCGCTATCGTATGAGCGGGAGCACGACCCTTCAACAGGGCGGCTGCTGCGGTCGCTGGCGGAGGCCGCGGGCGTGAGGTCTGAGGTGAGAGTCTCGGGCGAAGGGAGCAACGAGGTCGAGGTGCGGCGACTGGTGAGCGCGAAGGGCCAGCTCATCTTCGTCTTCAATCATGCCGACAAGCCCGCGCAGGCGTCGATTTCTATCAGCGTTCCCTGGGCCGTCCGCGAGGCGCGAGACATCGTCACCAATCGCCCGGTGAAATTCAGCTCGCGTCAGGGAGTTGTTGTGTTCGATAAGGACCTGAACAGCGGCGCGATCTGGGTTTTGAAACTCACAGCGGCGGACTGATCGGACGTCGGAGCGCCGCCGTTAAATCGGGACATCCCTGCAATTGGCCAGGTACGACGGGCAGCTTGCCCGGCCGCAGCGCTTTTATCCTCCGGCGTTCATTCCGAAAACCGCCCAAGGATGGCACTGGAATTGACACGCCTTTCTCCGTTCTGACTCTGCGCACAAGCGTGCAAACCTACCAGTCGTGGACGCTTCCATCCTTTCGCCGGGCGAGCGGCAGGTACGAGCGGCGGTAGGGATATTTCTTAGCTAAATCTTCATTTACGTCAGTGCCCAATCCCGGCCGTTCTTCGACATTCATGTAACCATCGTGGAACGTTGGTCCACCAGGAATTACCTCGCGCGCAACGTCGGGGAAGAAAACCATTTCCTGTATGCCGAAGTTTTGAAGTGCGAGATCCAGATGCACGCTCGCTGCATGCGCAGGCGGACCCACATCCGCAGGCCCGTGCCAGGCGGTCTTGACCTGATAATACTCTGCGAGCGAAGCCAGCTTGCGCGCGGCCGTAATGCCGCCGATGTGTGTCACGGCCGAACGAACGTAATCGATCAGACGTCCTGTGATCAGGGGGAGAAAGTCCAGCGGAGAATGCATGATTTCCCCGATGGCGATTGGCGTGGCGGAGCGTTGCCGGACCAGTCGAAGTCCCTCTCTTGCTTCCGGCGGCACGGGGTCTTCGAGGAAAAAAAGATGGAATGGTTCCAATTCATGCGCCAGACGCGCGGCTTCAAGCGGCTGGAGTTTCTGGTGGACATCGTGGAGCAATTCGACTTCATCGCCGAGCTTCAGCCGCAGGTGCTCAAACAGCTTCGGAATGCGGCGGAGATAAGGTCCCGGCTCGAAGATTTCCGTCTGGGGAAGGTCGGCCTGCTGGTCCACGCGCCCGGCGGTCTCTTCGGAAGTCTTGGTGAGCGACGTTCCGTAAGTACCTTCGAGGCCCGGGATTGCCACCTGCGCGCGTACGCATTTGAAGCCACGGCCCATGGCGCGCCGGACGGCATCTTCGGTTTCGTTGAAGTCTTTTCCAGTGGCATGCGTATAGGCGAGCGCGCCTCGTCGTGTGCGTCCGCCAAGAAGCTGGTAAACCGGCATTCCGGCCAGCTTGCCCTTGATGTCCCACAGCGCAAGATCGATACCGGCGAGCGCCGTCATCTGCACAGGCCCCGATCGCCAATAGGGAGCGCGATATAGGCACTGCCAGATGTCTTCTATCTGCTGCGGGTCACGGCCGATCAGCATCGGCCCGATGTGCTTCTCGAGAGTTGTTGCGACCGCAAGTTCCCGGCCGTTTAGCGTGGCATCGCCCACGCCATAAAGCCCCGGTTCGCTGGTCAGAATTTTAACCAGCACATAATTGCGGTCGGGGCACGTCACGATCACTCGAACCTCGGTGATTTTCAAATGCGATCGTGCATTTGGGGGTTGGTCCTGGGTTTCGCTTCGGTTATTGGAGGGACGCATGGAGACTACGTTACTCCTGTTTTCGCGTCGGGCCTTTGGGCCGCGTAAAGGAATTCCTGATTTCTGGTCAATAGTTTTCATGGAATCGATTTTCGGCTAAAAAGCCCCGGCAATACAATCAGAACTGCTCTGCGTCACTACGCGGCGGCGAATATTTCCAACGTTCGGCCCCGGAAGTGCAGCGTAAATGAAGCGCCCTTTGCACTCGATGATGTTTAATCCACCACGGTCACTTCATAGCTGTTTTCGCTGAGGGTCTTCCCCGCCTGCCTGAGCGTCAGAATCAATTCATACTGGCCGTTCGCCATGTCCTCCGGGACCGTGCACTGAAGCGGCGGCAAGTCGGAGACGGAATCAGCGGAAAGTTTCACGGGCGTATCGCTCTTTCCGACGATCTCGTCACGCCCCTGGCCGCGGAGCCTGGCTTCGCAGATAACTCCCTCGACGTCTTCGATTCTGTCATTGACTACCCACGGCCGGACGGTTTGCCGGCTGGGAGTGCCAGTATGAGTACGGCCGAGCGTGCCCTTGCTCCACACGACCCGGCTGAGGTCGGTGCCAACCAGAACCGGCTGAAAGGCGCGGGCGACGGCGTGATATCCCGCTTTGGGTTTCCGGGAATAACTCAGCACGGACCAAGTAATGGCAGGCCAGCAATCCATAAACATGAATTGGAAGAAGCATCCGACTTTTTTGTATTTTGCGCGGCGGTAATGTTCGATGGCGAACTTCAGCAGGCGGCCCTGGTATTGCTGTGAGTTCCGGACAAACTCCTGCCAGTTGTCGCCCATCACGATCCGGGCGACATGAAAAGTTTGATCGTATTGGAAATCGTGGTACGCGAGCTTTTCCCAGTCCGGCGGCCAGGTGTCGCCGACCATCTCCCGCACTTCCTCGACCGAAGGCAGCGCCTGCGCGCCAAGTTCGGAGATCATCGGTCCGCCCGGCAGCGCGAGATAGCCATGATAATCGCCGCTGTACCAACCAAGGTAGAGGTGCTCGCTGAATGCCGAAACCGGCCGCACGGGCCGGGATGAATCTTCCTGTTTTCCAACCTGTGCGAGGAACGGGTCCATAACCTCGACGTTATAGGCGCTTGATTCGTTCTGGCAAACCCACGTGATGATGGAAGGATGGTTATAAAACTGGCGAATCATATCGCGCAGTTGGCGGGCGGCTTCCTGCAGGAAGGCGTCTGTTTGCGTGTAGTCCCACTGCAAGGGGAAGTCCTGCCAGGCCACGATACCGGCGCGGTCAAGCGCGTCGTAGAGTTCCTGCCGGTTCATGTGGACACACACGCGAACGCCGTTCATGTTAGCCTGTTTGAGCCATTGAATGTCTTGATCGATGCGCTCCGGCGTGTAGTGCGAGAGCCAGAGGTCGGGAACGATGCTGCTTCCCCGAATAAAGAAGCGCACACCGTTCAACCGCCATTCGCCTGTCATCTCATCAAGCTCAATGGTGCGAATTCCAAACGGAATTTCACGTTGGTCAACGGTCGATCCCGCGGAGGCAAGTATGATCCGGCAATTGTAAAGATAAGGTTCGCCCAGGTCCCAGGTCCACCACAGTTGCGGGTGGTCGATTGGAAGGACGAGAATGGCGGATGCAGTCCCTTCGGGGATTTGTACCTGCGAGGAAGCGCTTGAACCGCCTGCTTCAGCCGTGACGAGATATTCGCCCGGGCGAACGGCAGTGATTTCGGCGGTGATAAAGACCTTGGCGCGCGTCGGTTTCGAAGTAGATTTTCCTTCTGCGCTGCTGTCGTGGCAGAGGAACGGCTGGATTTTGATTTCGCCCAGCCACGCGCTATTTCGGACCTCAAGCTCGACGCGGTTCCAGATGCCGGCTGTGGTCCCATCCTGTCCGTGTTCCATGGAGGTGCTTCCGGGCTTGCAATCCCAGTGCGAGAAGACGCCCTTGATCATGCGCTTGTGGTTTGGCCAGACGGTGCCGGGCTCCTCAAGAGGAGCATCCACAGTGACGGCAAGATGGTTCCGCCCCTGCCTGACTTGGCGGGTGATGTCAAATTCAAATCGCTGGAAGTACCCTTCATGACGTCCAATCATTACGCCATTCAGCGCGACCTTTGCAAAATAATCGACACCATAAAACACGAGAAAAACACGGTCATCCGGAGAAAGCTTGTGTGCGAAATTAAAGTCGCATTCAAACAGCACCCGACCGTTGAAATTCGGCAGGCCGCTGAGGTGCCAGTTTGAGGGCACGGCCATCTTGCCGGCTGGGGGCAGGTTCGACTTGTCCTCGCTAATCGAGCCATCGGCGTGCAAGGTCGTGCGGGCGATTGGGCGGTAGTTCCACGGGCCGGAAAGCGAGATGACGATTCGTTCTGCCTTTGCAGAGTCGTTCGCAAGGCCGTGCTGCGGCAGAGCTTTGGATTCTGCGGCGAGCAGTGGTGCTGCTCCAATAATCGCCGCTGCTTTCTGGAGGAACGTCCGACGGTCAGGAGAGTTTTCTCCCACGGTCTTCTCCTTTCGTGCAATCTGATGGCACGATGGCAGAGTTTATGCGCGGGAGCCGCTTCCTCGCAAGCGGTTTTATCGTGGGGGTCGCACAAAAGCGTTATGTTGTTTGCGCGCCCGGTCGGTCCGCATTTCCGCAGATGCGGCGTGGTTGAGGCTCAGGGTCGAACGACGACGACGCCTGGGCTTGAAGGAAGGGTGAAATTCGAACCGCGCTGCTCGTTCAGCTCGAGCGTTGCCGGAACATTCAGCTCCGCAATCGGGACCTTCTTTGTCCACGAGCCATTGCTCCAATAGTTGGAGCTTGCGTAAATCGTTCCGCCGACGATCGTGTATCGGCTGATCTGTTCCTGATGCCCGTCCCGGAACACGAGCACCGCAGGAGGGACTTCGCGGGCGGGGGCGGTCTCCGGGAATTGTCGCGGTTGAATGGTGCGCAAGCCTTCAGTTTTCCCGGTGGCCTGCTGCTCAGGCTGGGCGCTGGTTTCGCTCTGGCCGGAGCTTGTAATTCGGACCCATCGGTCACCCTGGCGCTCCAAAACCAGGGATTCGGGAGGTGGAGGCGAGGGAACAGCAGCCTGCAGTTGTGCGGGCTCAACCACGACTACAGATGCAGGCTGCGTCTGCTGGGGAGCAGGTTGCGAATAATAATAGTCAGAATAAAAGTACGGCGGGTAAAAGTATGGGTACACAGCCGAACCGAAGTTACGGAAAGGACGATGAAGTCTTGGCCCGGTCAGAAAACCACCTCGCGGAAAACCCCTGAATGGGGCGTGCGGCTGGGCGCGCATCCCCCCGGCCGGCCCGGTCAAGAAGCCTCTTTGGGCGTGACAGGGAAAGGTGAAGACCACCGACCCCACGATTGTGGAAACTAACACAGCGGCTAGCTTCTTTCTCATAGGCCACCGCCTTTGCCTGAACGCCGGCTGAAAATCCCCTTCTTTAGCTACGTATAGTCTCGAAAACTCCTAAAGTCAAGGTAAACAGGGAGTGTGAATCGTGATGGCAGGCATCGTTACCGAATACGCGCTCCCGGTCGTTTGGATGAACGTAGGGCGCGCAAGGAAATGACATCGCGGAATACAGCGTGTGATTGTCCAGCCCCTTCTTTTACAGACAATTTGCATTGCGGCAGCTTCAACTGCTGCATACTCGGTCTATGGTTCCTCGGCTCCTGCCTCATTGCACCGCGTGGCCTCGTTGCGCTGATGCATGGTGCAGCGTCCGTGGGACTGCAATTTTACCTTCGGCGTGAAACCTTTTTGAGACGAAATTCGTCGGGCATAGTGGTCAACATCGTGAATGCTTTACGGGTCCGAGTGTGCCGACGATAAACGAAGATGGTGCAAAAGCTCCGCGACATATCGAGGATTCCAGTCTTAGCGATGGCGCTGACCCTCCTGATATACCCGGCGCTGAAGGCGCAGGCACCGGCGGGTGGAGTCGTCGAGGGGCAGGTCTCTGGGCCGGGAAATGTGGCGGTTCCGGGGGCGAGGGTCATTCTTTTTAATATGCAGACGCGCACGCGGAAGATGACGTGGTCAGATGAGTCGGGCCACTTTGTTTTCACTAATGTTCCGCCTGGTGAGTATCGCGTGATCGTGACGATCGTCGGCTTCAGGCCATCGCTTCTGGGACCCGTGGAGGTCACTCAAGGCAAGCCCGCGGCGGTGAACGTGACGCTGGCCCTCGCGAGGCCGGGAGAGCCGTCCGGATTCGCCGGGTTCCGGCGCCCAGGTACGAGCGGTCAGGGCGGAGGGCCATTCCAGTCGGGCCAGCGAACTACGGGTCTCGGCCGAGGGCAGGGAGGGAATTTTGGAGTGAAGGCGCAGCAGGGCAGCGGCGGCGTCAACAGACAGGCTGCTCTCCAAGGTCAGATGAACCCTGCGGAGTCGGGTGACCTGAACAGCATGTTGGCCGGCCTGGGAGGCGATGAGAACAGCGGCGGCCTGCGGTTCTCCGAAGGGCCGAGCGGCACAGAACAGGGAGGTCAGGACGTAAGCGGCATTGCGGGAGATCTCACCAGCGCCGCAGGGGCAAGCAATTCTTTCCTGCTGGCCGGCAATGTTGTAAACGCTGCGGCCCCACCGATGCAGAGAGGGCGCGGAGGCCGGTTTTTCAGGTTCGCTGAGGGACCGGGAGGGCCGGGAGGCCCTGGCGGGCCGGCAGGAGCGCCGTTCGGTGGGGGTGGGGACAGGGTCTTCTTTTTCGGGGGATTTCGCAGGCCCGGTTCCAATCGCATTCGCGGAAACTTCTTTGATTCCTATACAAACTCGGCTTTCGATGCCCGGCCATATCCTCTGAATACTCCTTCGCAGCCGCAGGCGCCGTTCTACCGCGAATTGCTTGGATTTTCGTTGGGCGGGCCGCTAAATATCCCGAAGATTTATAATGGCGGCGACAAGACCAGCTTCTTCCTCCATTTCGACATCAACAGAGGCACCAGCCCTCAAAATATTCTGGCCTCAGTTCCCACCGAAGCGGAGCGCCAGGGTGATTTTTCCGGGACGACGATTACTTCCGGCCAGGGTGCTGGAACGATGCCGGTGATCTACCAGCCGTCGGCCACACTGGGACCTCGATCGCCGTTCCCGGGCAACGTGATTCCTTCTTCGATGCTGGATCCTGCGGCGCTGGGGCTGCTGAAGTACATTCCTCTTCCCAACCTGCCCGGGCAGGTTCAGAACTACCACGTGCAGTTGTCGCTTCCGACATCAAGCCAGATGATAATGGGCCGCGTCGGACGTCAGATTTCGAACAAAGACAACCTGGCTGTTGTGTACTTTTACAATTCCTCGCACACCGATGGAATCACGGGCTTTCCCAATATCACATCCACAACGACCACCCGGATGCAAAACGTCAGCCTGACGGAAACACACAACTTCGGCCCCAAAACGGTGAACAACTTTGCCGTCAATTTCAATCGGGCGCGAACATACGTTACGAATCCGTTCTCTTTCAACCAGAACATTGCCGGTGAACTGGGGATTACGGGCGTCTCGCAGGACCCGATGGATTGGGGTCTGCCGACGATCAGCTTCACCAACTTCAGCGGGCTGAGTGACGCGACGCCGTCGCTTGACCGTAATCAGACCCTGCGTTTTTCGGATTCCGTGCTTCACGACGTTGGAAAGCACAATCTGGAATTTGGCGGCGAAATTTCGAAGATCCAATTGAACTCGCTCTCGAACCCCAATGCCGCTGGCACGTTCTCCTTCACAGGGTACAGCACCAGCGATTTCACAATGCAAGGGACGCCGGTGCCCGGGACTGGCTACGACCTGGCTGATTTTCTTTTGGGCCTGCCGCAAACAACTTCGGAGCGGTATGGGATTCCCGCCAACTACCTGCGCTCTTCCCGATATGATGTGTACGGAAGTGACGACTGGAGAGCATCGGACCATCTGACGTTTAATCTCGGTCTGCGCTGGGAATATGCGGCGCCTTTCACTGAGAAATATGGCCACCTCTCGGATTTGGCCTTTGGGCCGGGTTTTTCGACTGTGGGCGTGGTGACAGGGCAGAATCCAAATGGGCTGCCGGATTCACTGCTACGTGGCCATCCAGGGAATGTGGCGCCCCGCATCGGAATTGCCTATCGTCCATGGACCCGGCACACGCTGGTAGTGCGCGCGGGTTATGGCATCTTCTACGACGAATCGATTTATCAAAACCTCGTGCACAATCTCGTCAACCAGTCGCCGTTTGCTACGACGAGCACGCTGGTGACCGGCCCCTCGCAGGTCCTGACGTTACAGAATGGATTTCCCACGATCAGCGCGAACACTGTCCGCAACACTTTTGCGGTCGATCCAAATTTTCTTACGCCCTATGCCCAGACGTGGAACGTGATGCTGGAACAGGACCTCACGCCGTCCTACATCCTTTCGGTTGCGTATATCGGGACGCGCGGGACACATCTGAACCTGCTGCTGGTTCCTGGCGTCGTGACGCCGCTGGCCGCAACAACATTGCCTTTTGAATATGACACGTCGGGCGCCGCATCACTTTACAACGGACTGCGAGTGGGCCTGCGCCATTTCTCACGGCGCAATTTCTCCTTCTTCCTGAATTACACGTACTCGAAGGCTGAAGATAATGCGTCGAGCGTAGGTGGCGCGGCGACAACCCGGTTCTTCATGATAGGCGGCCCGGGAGGGTTGGGGGCCGGGTCGGCAATCTCAGGCGGGGCCAGTCCGCTGGCGCCGGTCCAGAACCCCTTGGACTTGAGCGCCGAATGGGCCCTTTCGGGATTTAATCCGACGCACAGCGTGCGGGCATTTACCCGTTACCAATTGCCCTTTGGCGAGCGCGGACGCTTCTTCAAGAGCGGAACGCTCTCGAAGGTTTTAGGCAACTGGTCGATCAGCGACATCACGACCTTCAGTTCGGGGCTTCCCTATACCGCCTATGTCGCCGGCAACGCCAGCAACAACGTGAACGGTCTGGCGCCGTTTGGCGGCCTGCGCGCTGATGCAACGGGGCTTCCCGTGGGCCTTCCCTCCTCTGAACAATCGACTTTGCACTACTTCAATACGGCGGCTTTCGTCGTACCGCCTCCGGGAGAATTCGGCAATGCCGGCCGGAATACTATTCCGGGCCCGCCCTCGCTCAACTTCAACATGGCTCTCAACCGGATCATTACCATCTCGCGCGAGAAGAATATTCGCGCGGACTTCAGCGTGGCGACAAATAACACGTTCAACATCGTCAATTATTCCGGGCTCTCAACCATCGTTAACAGCAACACTTTTGGAAGGGTCACGGGAGTGGATTCCATGCGAACGATGACACTCTCTCTGAGGCTCATGTTCTGAATCCGGGCCCTCGATCGGCGCGAGCAGAATGCCGGCGGATTGGCGATCCTGAATTGGTTTGAGGTTGCGTATGAGAAGTCGGGTATTACGCAAAACAGGCGCGCAAGTCGGACGCCGTCGCAAAGGGATTCTTGGCGCCATCGCAATACTGGCGCTGGTGGCAGGTATGGTTGTGCGGCTGGCGATGGCTGCTCAAGTGTCGGCGCAGAATAGCCCGCCGGCGTCCGGCCAGATTGGTTACCAGAACCTGGCGCAGGGTTACACACTGAAAGTTACATCGAATGAAGTGCTGGTTGACGTCCGGGTGACGGACCGCAAGGGTGAGCCGGTGACAGATCTGAAACAAAGCGACTTCAGGGTTTACGAAGACGGGGTGTTGCAGAAGATCAATTCGTTCGAGCTTGAGAACATCCAGAAGCTCGCGCAGGAGACCGGAGAGAATGGCAAGCCGGCGGAAATCAATCTGGGTGCACTGCCAAAGACAACGCCTCAGGATACTTACAAACGCCTGGTGCAGAACCATCGCCTGATTGTCCTTTTCTTTGACCTGACTTCGATGCAAATTCCGGACCTGCTGCGCGCTTTAGAAGCCGCGCAGAATTTTCTGAGGTCCGAAATGAGTCCCGCAGACCTTGTCGCTGTAGTCACTTATTCGAGCGAATTGCAAGTGGTCCAGGACTTCACGAATGACCGCGATGTGCTTACAAAGGCCATCAAGAGCATCCAGATCGGCCAGTCGTCCACGCTGGCGTCCAATGGAACGGTCGGGGAGGCCGGGGGCACAGACGCGTTTGGCAATGAGGTCGTGACGCAGGACACGGGCGACGCCTTCACGCCCGACGAGACCGAATTCAATATTTTCAATACGGATGAAAAACTTTCGGCCCTGCAATCGTTGGCCGATTTGCTTCAAGCGGTGCCGGGACGCAAATCCGTCATCCATTTTTCGAGTGGAATCGAGCAGACCGGCGTCGATAATGAGGCGCAACTTCAGGCGACAATCGACGCGGCAAACCGCGCAGACGTTTCCTTCTATACGCTCGATGCTCGCGGGCTGATGGCGATGCCGCCCGGCGGCGGAGCCTCTTCCGCGAGCCCATCCGGCACTGCTATCTACACGGCAAGCGCCGTGTCATCGCAGATGAGTTCGCTGCACAACAGCCGGGAAACGCTCTCCACTCTTGCCACGGATACCGGCGGGCGCATGTTCACTGACCTGAACAACTTCGCTCCGGTCTTCAAGTATGTGCAGAACGAAAACTCTTCCTACTACCTGATTGGTTATTCGCCGTCGAACACAAAGGCCGATGGAAAGTTCCGCCACATCCGCGTAGAGGTGGTGGAAGGCCGCGGTCTTAAGGTGGAAGCCCGCCCGGGCTATTATGCTCCGGTCAGCTTCCGGCAATCCTCGGGTCAGCAGAAAGAAGTCCAGTTGGAAGAGGCGCTCAATTCCGAATCGCCGTTCCTGGACCTCCCGCTTGCAGTTGAAACCGACTACTTCCTTCAGCCGGATGGCCACTATTACGTTGTGCTGGCGGCCAAAATACCCGGTTCGGCGATTCCATTTCATCAGCACTCGACTGTCCACCAGACGCAGTTCGATTTTGCCTGGCGCGCGACGGATGCGAATGGGAAAGTTGCGGGCGGGTTACGTGATACGCTGCCGGTGAAGCTTAATGCCGCCACCTATCAGAGCGTGTTGAAGGGAAATATACTGTACGAGGGCGGATTGGTGCTTCCGCCCGGCACTTACAAGCTGAAAGTTGTGGCGCGCGAAAATGAAACGGGAAAAATGGGTACATTTGAAAAGAAGCTCGTGCTTCCTGCGCTCAGCAAAAACGGCCTGCTGCTGAGTTCGGTGGTAGTGTCGAATGAACTCTCCAGGAAGCCGCCCACTCACCCGCAGCAGCGGGGACCGTGGGCAAGCGGCGCTGTGAGCAATCCGCTCGATTCAGGCGCCCAGTCAATCCTGCCAAGCGTCACACGCGTCTTTTACAGCAATCAGAACCTCTACGTTTACCTCCAGTCCTACGGGCATAAGCCGAACCCGTCTGCAAAGCATTCGAAGCGCTCGGAAGGTTCCGTCCCGCCATCGATCGCGCTCATCTTTTTCCGGAACGGCACTCAGGTTTCGGAAGCGGGACCCTACGCGGCCAAGTCGGTCAAAGCGGCTGACCAGTCGGCATCTTATTTCACAGAGATTCCTCTGTCGAAATTCCCTCCCGGACGATACTGGATGCAGGTGAATGTGCTCGATCCGGCGGCTGACGAAGTTGCCTTTGCCCGCGTACCGTTGGCGATCGTTCCTGCTTCTGCCAAAGGAGCTCGGGCAGGGAACGAGAAAGAACAGAGTAACGTCAGTCCTGGTGCCGCCGGCGAGTAGGCCAGATGCTTGTTTTCCCTCGCATCGTTGCTTGCGCGCGCTGAAAATACTCTTTTCTGCAATCGCGTCTCAGCCATTTGCGCTGGACGAAACCCTCGGATGAAACGCGTACACGGCCAACGGGTATCCAGCAGCGGAATTTTCACAAGGCCGCGCTGAAGATTGGGAAGCCGAATCGGCTGTGTTTTCCGATCGTGGAAAATGCGCCTGGCCAAAAAACTCAAAAGGCATTCACAGGGTCAAACTAATTAACCCAGCCTTTGGACAGAGGTCTTGAATGCCACTTGACATCACAATGCAATCGTGTCTATTCCCTTGCGTGGGGCACATTGTCAAACGCCTTGACAGTTGGATAGTTATTGCTTAGAGTTTCGGGTTTCAGTCAAAAGAAGGGGATTTCCAACGTCTAAATCTCAGGAGAGGAGCGGCAAATGGCAAAAGTTATGACGAAATCCCAGGTGGTAGCTCACTTGGCAGAGAAAGTTGGGTTGGCGAAGAAAGCCGCGGCTGCGGTACTTGAAGAACTTGTGAACCTGGCCACCAAGGAATGCAAGAGCGGCGGGCAATTCGTGGTGCCGGGCATCGGCAAGGCCGTCAAGGCGCACCGCAAGGAGCGAACGGGACGCAACCCGCAAACCGGCGAACCCATCAAGATTCCGGCGAAGACAGTTGTCAAGTTTCGCCTGGCGAAGGCTTTTAAGGACGCCGTTGTCCCACCCAAGAAGAAATAATCCCTCGGTAAGTCAGCAGAAGTTTTCCCGGGTCTTAGGCGGGCGAATGATGCGTGGCAACTGGAAGGTTGCCCGCTTCAAAGATTGCAGGAATCCCCAGGACGGTTGACCTGGAATCCTGGGGAATTCCACTCTTGCATTGGCGCATTAATACTGTGCTCCGTGCAGGTCTGCGCGTAAGCCCCTTTGTCTTGGCGTCGCCAATTAACAGGCGCATGGATTAAGGGTGCACTGCCGGTTGCGATTTGCGCACGGCTGCAGAATTGGACTTTTCCAATTCATACCGCCAAGCCTTTCGGCTTCAGGTCTTGCAGCCGGCTTTTTCCCGTAGCCTAGTTCCATACGTCTCCGCCGCGGCGTCGTTCTCTCCAAGCGGAAATCATCACGGGGCGGGGGCCAAACCTGGCCAAACTTTGTCATCTGAACTTAGAGCACGGTCCAGATTAAATGCCGCGCTGATCAGGGCCACGTGCGTGAAGACTTGAGGAAAGTTTCCTAAGGCCTCGCCGCACGCGCCGTTTCCTCGGCAAACAGGCCCAGGTGATTGGCGTAACTCAGCATCTTTTCGAAGATCAGCACCGCCTGGTCCAGCCGTCGCTTGTCAATCCTCGCCGCCCGCGTCAGCGCCTCGACCAGCCAGAATGTGCACATGTTGAAAGTGCCTTCGTCGCCCTTGAGCCCATCAATGCCGGCCTCAGGGCTATAACGATAAGCAAGGCTGTTGGAGACCAGCCCGCCCTTGTCAGCAGGCCGGTTAATGGCGTCGATAGTCTTCAGCATCTTTGGATCATTGGGTGACATGAAAAAGACCAGCGGCATGATCAGGCTGGAAGAATCGAGACAATTGCAGCCGTAGTACTGGACGAAAGACTGCCGCGACGGGCTCCAGCCTTTTTCCAGCACCTCCTCGTAGATAGTGTCTCGCGTTCTAATCCAGCGTTCCCTGTCCGCTGGAAATGAGCGCTTGTCCGCCAGTCGCAAGCCGCGGTCGAGCGCCACCCAGCACATGACTTTGGAATA
Source organism: Terriglobia bacterium (assembly GCA_035652895.1). Taxonomy (GTDB): domain Bacteria; phylum Acidobacteriota; class Terriglobia; order UBA7540; family UBA7540; genus SCRD01. The sequence continues at coordinate 6,351 of DASRCX010000040.1, read as the reverse complement.
GACAAACTGCTTGCGGCCGCCCCGAACTTCCCAAAGGCCGTCGTCAGGCTGGTGCCAGTTATCACAGACCCAGTTCAGAAGCTCACGCAATTCAGCCCACAGCTCGAAGGAGATCGGACTGCCGTATTTGTTATACAGATAAACCGAATCCATCAGTTCGCCGTAGATATCGAGTTGCAACTGGTGTGACGCAGCATTGCCAACCCGCACAGGTTTCGAGGCCTTGTAGCCTTCCAGATGGTCGAGCGTGATTTCGTCCAACTCATGCCGGCCGTCAATGCCGTACATGATCTGAAGCGAGCCGTCTTTCCTCCGCTCGTGGCAACGCGCTTCGATCCATTGCATGAATTTCGCCGCCTCTTCCGTGAAGCCGAGACGCATCAGAGCGTAGAGGGCGAATGCCGCATCGCGAATCCATGTATATCGATAGTCCCGGTTGCGCTCGCCCCCGATGTGCTCTGGCAGGCTGCACGTGGGCGCTGCGATGATTGCTCCGGTCGGCTGGTAGGTGAGCAGCTTCAACACCAGCGCCGAGCGATAAACCATCTCCCTCCAGCGTCCTTTGTACCGGCATCGGGACAGCCAGCGGCGCCAGAAATTTACAGTGTGCTGGAATAATTCTTCTTCGCGGGCCTCTGCAATGGGGGAACTGCCGCCCGGGCCCGGCGGCATGGCATGGAGCAGGAAAATCCTGCTTTCTTCCTCACCAAGGGTGAATTGGGTCGTCACTGCTCCGGTCCCGTCAGCCTTGAGAGGCGCATCCGTGGCGAGTGCCAGCCGCATTTCCCTGGAATCAAAAAACGCGCCTTCCGTGGTGACCCGGACCTTATGTTCATCGCGCGCATAATTGAACGCCGGCTGACAAATCATCCGAAAAGGCATTGATCCACGGACAACGCGCACACGGCGGACAAGCTGATGACCTCCGCCTTCCAGGCCTTCGACCCCAATCGGCATGTAGTCCGTGATTTCACAGACGCCGCCTGGCGAAAGGAAGCGGGTGACGAGCACATTCGTATCAGGCCAGTAAAGCTGCTTTGACGTGACGCCCTCGACTGCCGGCGCGATCTGGAAACGTCCGCCCTTTCGATCGTCCAGGATTGCAGCAAAAACACTGGGGGAATCAAACCGCGGCAGGCAAAGCCAATCGATAGACCCGTTGATGCCCACGAGCGCGACGGTGTGCAGGTCGCCGATGATGCCGTAGCTTTCAATCGGTTGGTAGCCCATTTAAAGCCCTCTCCCTTGTCTGGGTGCTTGCAGAGACAAAAGATGAATTGAAAACCCCTTGCGCTTTCCCCGTTAAGGCCGCACTCCCGTGCAAGGCCGTCCCGGCCTCAATCTTATCATCCAGGGCCAGCCATTCCGTTGTGAAATCGCCGGCCCCAACTGACCGGAAGAACTGGATTGCAAACTGCAAAACGGGCAAACGCTTTCCTGAGAAAATTCAACAACTGGAAGCCTCAGGGTAATTTCCAGACTTTAGTATGATTGGCGCCGCTTCGCTTGTTTTACCGACCCTCAGCGCATTCGTGATCGCTCACCGTTCTGGAAATGACACCCGCGTGGAGATCTGAAGGTCTGGACGGGACCATGAGCGCGCCGACTCATTATTTTGTTCGAAGGCAGGCTGTTTTTTGCGGCAGGAAGTTGTATTATGGAAAGCGCTTTCCATTCTGGCAGTCGTTGTTGAAAACAGGGGCAACCGAGGCGGAGAATTCTTCGGACATCGTGTACAAAGGAGGATGAAAGTATGCCGGGTGTGAGCAGGCGGAACTTCTTATCTCAGGCATCGGCGGTTGGGCTGGCATCGCTGGCGGGAAATGCGTTGAGCGGCAATTCGGCCATGGGAGCAGCAGGGCCGACAGAGGCACGTGCATTGATTGATCCATCGCACCCTCTTGCGAAGCTGGATCGAAACATCTTTGGATCATTTCTCGAGCATCTGGGGCGGGCGATTTACGAAGGGATTTATGATCCCGGGTCGCCGGAGGCTGATGCTGACGGGTTCCGGAAGGACGTGCTGGCTGAGATTCGGGGGTTGGGCGTGCCGATCATCCGGTATCCGGGAGGGAATTTTGTTTCCGGTTACAATTGGCTTGACGGCGTTGGGCCGAAGAAGGACCGTCCAACCGTGCTGGACCGTGCATGGGACACGATCGAGACAAATCAGTTCGGTACGGACGAATACATGTCCTGGTGCAAGAAAGCGCAGACAACGCCGCTGATGGCGGTCAACCTGGGCGCTGGGACCGCACAGCAGGCAGGGAACCTGGTGGAATACTGCAATCTTGAGAAAGGGACGAAGTGGAGCGATCTGCGGCGGAAATACGGCCACGAAGAACCCTACGGCGTCAAGTACTGGTGCCTGGGGAATGAGATGGACGGGCCCTGGCAGATCGGGCATTCCACCGCGGTTGAATACGGCTTAAAGGCTGCGGATGCGGCGCGGCAGATGCGGGCCGTCGATCCGTCGCTCTTCCTGATCGTTTGCGGATCGAGCAATCCCTCTATGCCAACCTATCTTCAGTGGGACCGCGAGGTGCTGGAGCAGTGTTACCCGGTAGTGGACGCTATCTCGCTGCACCGCTACTTCAACAACACAACGGAAACCAACGGCGATTCCAGGCACTATCTGGCGCTGAACCTCACCATGGACCGCCAAATCGAGGAAGTCGCAGCCGTTTGTGACATGGTGCGCGGACGAATGAGGACGAATAAACAGCTTCACCTGTCGTTCGATGAATGGAATGTGTGGTACCGCGCGCGCGATGGCAACGGGAACAAGCAGGTGGCTCCTCATCTGCTGGAGGAGGTTTACAACCTGGAAGACGCTTTGCTCGTGGGCGGCTGCCTGAACTCCCTTCTCCGCCACGCGGACCGGGTCCGCATCGCCTGCCTGGCGCAATTGGTGAACGTGATCGCGCCCCTGATGACCAATAAGACGAGCGTCCTGCGGCAGACGATCTATTACCCCTACGCCTGGGCGTTGCAGCATTGCAGGGGCGAAGTTGTGGACTTGTATGTCGAATCGCCCACGTATGAAGTTCAGGAGATGGGCCAGGTACCGTATCTCGACGCGGTTGCGACATGGGATACGGCAAGCAAAGAGGCAACTCTCCTGGTGCTGAACCGCGATCTCGACAGAAGCCGCCAAATGGAGTTGACCTGGCGCGCAGTTACTCCAAAACGCGTGAAAGTATCTCAGGTGGTTACCGGTCCCGACCTGAAGGCCGCAAATACGTTTGCGGAGCCGAAGAAGGTGGTGCCACAGCAACTTGAAGCACCGAAGAATCTTGGCTCGCGGATGACGGTCGAGGTTCCGGCGAAGTCGTACAGTGTGTTCGTGTTCGAGACGGCGTAACCTCAGTGTACAAAACTTGCGGAATTTATCCAAAACGTGAATGAACGGAGCAAGGGCGCAGGAATGCGCAATCAGGGCTATATCGAGAATGCACGCGGGAGGCAGGTTCAAAGATGGCACAGCAGACCTCTTCTTCCAAAAGCAGAGACAAATTTGTCGTAGGGATTGATTACGGGACGGAATCAGGGCGCGCAGTCGTGGTGAAGGTTGCAAACGGCGAAGTCTTGTCAAGCGAAATCGTGCCCTATCCTGACGGTGTGATTGACGTGAAACTTCCCGGAGGCCCGAAGCTCGATCACGATTGGGCCTTGCAGAACCCGCGCGACTATCTGCTGGTGGTCGAAAAGGGAGTCCCGAAAGCGTTGAAGGCCGCAGGCATAAAAGCCGAACAGGTAATCGGATTGGGAACCGACTTTACGGCTTCAAGCCCGCTGCCAACGAAGAGCGACGGAACTCCGCTCTGCTTCCTTCCGAAGTTTCGCAAGCATCCCCACGCATGGGTCAAGCTCTGGAAGCATCATGCAGCACAGCCGGAAGCAGGCCGCATTAATGAAATCGGACGCGAACGGAACGAGGAGTTTATTCAAATCTACGGCGGGAAGTATTCTTCCGAATGGTTCTTTTCCAAACTGTTGCAGATCGCCGATGAAGCGCCCGAAATCTACGACGCGACGGAACGCTTCATCGAGGCAGCGGATTGGATTGTGTGGCAGCTTACAGGCGAAGAGAAGCGGAATACCTGCACGGCGGGCTACAAGGCCATGTGGATCAAGGGGAAGGGCTTCCCGTCGCGTGAATTCTTCCGGGCGCTGCATCCCTCCCTTGAAAACGTGATCGGGACAAAAGTTCCTGAGACCTATTATCCACTTGGGGCGCGGGCCGGCGGGCTGACTGCGGAGTGGGCAAAAAAAACCGGCCTCAAAGAGGGTACCGCAGTTGCCATTGGGAATGTGGATGCGCATGTTTCCGCGCCTGCCTGCACCGTCACCGGCCCGGGATCAATGGTGATGATCATGGGCACGTCGATCTGCCATATCCTGCTGGGGACTGAGCGCCGCATGGTGGAAGGGATGTGCGGCGTGGTGGAAGACGGAGTGGTCCCGGGGTTGTGGGGCTTTGAAGCAGGGCAGTCCGCAGTCGGAGACATCTTCGCCTGGTTTTTCGAGAACGCCGTCCACGAATCGGTGCATCGCGAGGCCAGGAAAAACAAACTTCCCTTCACGGCAATTCTGGAGAAGCAGGCATCGGCGCTGCGCCCGGGGGAATCCGGATTGCTGGCGCTCGACTGGTGGAACGGCAACCGCTCGGTTCTGGTGGATGCCGACCTGACGGGTGTCATCTTGGGACTGCGGCTTGCCACTAAGCCCGAAGAGATATACCGCGCCCTCATTGAAGCAACCGCCTTCGGGACACGCCAGATCATTGAAGCATTCGAATCGCAAGGTGTCGAAGTCCGCGACCTGGTGGCATGCGGAGGCCTGCCTGAAAGAAACAAACTGCTGATGCAGATTTACTCTGATGTTACGGGGCGTGAAATCAAGCTTGCAAAACAGCTATTGACCTGCCCGGCGCTCGGTTCAGCCATGCACGCTGCTGTGGCCGCAGGTTGTGAAGCCGGAGGGTACAATACCATTTTTGACGCCGCGCGGAAGATGGCCCAGGTGCAGCGCCACTATTACAAGCCCGACAGGAAAAACCATGAGGTGTATAACAGAATTTTCAGAGAATATCAGACGCTTCACGATTATTTCGGCCGTGGTGGGAATGATGTGATGAAGAGGCTCAAGGCGCTGCAGGCCGAGCAGCGCGGGCAGTAGCAGGTTGCTGAAAGATATTTTAGAGGGAGCGCAGCGGCGGGTCTATCCCGCCATAAGCTCAAAGGTTGCAACCCCGGTTGGCAGTGCAAAGTTGCCGCCGCAACTTTTTTCAGCAACCTGTTACGTAATGGTCGGCAGAGGCTAAACGAAAGCTTTGGAGGCATCAGGGATGAAGGTTTCGGAGCGGCTCCGCCGGGAAGTCTGGGAAGCGAATCTTGGAATTTTCCGTGCGGGCCTGGTGACAATGCACAGCGGCAACGCGAGCGGTATTGACCGCAAACGCGGGCTGGTGGTCATCAAACCAAGTGGCATGGACTACGACAAACTGCGCCCCGAGGACATGGTCGTTACTGATATCGAAGGAAGAAAAATCAGCGGCCGATGGAATCCTTCGGTGGACCTGCCGCATCATTTGTACCTTTACAAGCACCGTCCGGAGATTGGCGGCGTCATTCATACGCACTCGAACTACGCGACGAGCTTTGCATTGCTCGGCAAGCCGATTCCCGTTTATCTGACGGCCATCGCGGATGAGTTCGGCGCCGAAATACCCTGTGTTCCGTACACCGACAACCAGGGGGACCACATCGGGGAAGGAATTCTGAAATATATGGGCAAAGCGCCGGCAGTGCTGCTGGCGCAGCATGGAGCTTTTACTTTTGGGCCGACGCCGCGCGCCGCGCTGAAAGCCGCCGTGATGCTCGAGGACGTGGCCAAGACGTGCCACCTTGCATTGCTGCTGGGGAAGCCCAAACCGTTGCCTGAGAAGGAAGTTCGCAAGTGGTACGACCGTTATCACACGACTTATGGCCAGCCTGACAACGAGGCGCAGCCGGAATGAATCGCCCGCACTGGAGATGGCCTTCAATGCAATCCGAATTTGTCTGCTGGTTGACAGCGGCTGGGAATTGAGGAGGACGAGGGATGGGAAAGACGACGTTGGGAGTGATCGTGGGGAACCGGGGATTTTTCCCGGACGCGTTGGTGCGGGAGGGGCGGGAGGAAGTGCTGCGGGTGCTGGAGGCGGAGGGGTATGGGGTGGTCTGTCTGGGGCCGGAGGAGACGAAGCACGGGGCGGTGGAGACGCTGGAGGAAGCGCGGAAGTGTGCGGAGTTATTCAAGCGGCACCGGGAGGAGATCGAGGGGGTGGTGGTGACGCTGCCGAACTTT
>DASRCX010000039.1:0-68871 GCA_035652895.1 Terriglobia bacterium | reverse complement strand
CATAACTCATGTATACCGCTATTACCAAACCATGTCAAGATGAATATTTATGTTACATGCCTACACCAAAGCCCGGAAAACTTCGCCAACTGCTACGGATAGAAGCACTTCACCAGATTGTCATGGGGGAAGATCCGTCAGGCACTCCGGAAGCCGCTGACTAGCCTACAGCAAGGGGCTACCGACGGGCAGTCCCGCCTCCCTCGCCCAATGCTCCCCGACGGCTTCTGAGAGCGCCCGCGCTGGTGAAATTCTGGCCGGTCCGACCTCTCGAAAGGCGGCGGTCGCCCTGTCTCCAACTCCTTCACCGGTGGCCTCCACAGGAGCGTTGCCGAGCATCCCGCCGAACGAATTACGCCCTTTCACCCCCGCACCCATTACCGCCGCATCCAGGACCCCCAATCTTCCCACTCGTGGGACGGTGGACGCACCAGCGGCCTCGCGAGTTGTTGCCTCTCCGAAATGTCCTCCCGCCTGGGAGATTTCTGTCGGAACTTGAACTCTGGGTCCGCTTCATTGACGAGTTTCCGGTCGGCTTCAGCACCCGGCCTCGAAACAAATAAGGTCCTATCGCAATTGCCCGATGGACTGATCGGACGAGCGAATATTTACATTGCCCCCTGCCCCGACGATGTCCTTCACTCAGCAGATGCTTCTTCATTTTCGTGCGTGCTGTAGTGCCTATTCCTAATATAATCGAAAGGCTCTGACAGAATTCTGCGTCACATAGCGCGTAGAGTTTCCGATGGGTACTGTAAGTAAACGATTAGTAGTGCTTGGCTGTTCCGCATCAAAGACAGCCACGGAGGGCGTGGTACCAGCCATCAACCTCTATGACGGTCCGTCGTTTCGTGTACTCCGTGCATTCCTGCGTGAATACCGCTGGCCAGCCCCGCTTTCCGTTGCCGTGTTGTCTGCCCAATACGGGCTTATTGGCGGCTTGGCGCACATATCTACGTACAACCGCAGAATGACGCCGGATCGTGCCTTGGAACTAAGTCCGATCGTCAGGTCCTCACTCCAAAGGCTGGCGGTTGACCATCGCCAAGTTGACCTAATTTTAGGGGAAGACTATCGTGCGAGTCTTTCTTTGGCTTCCCATAAACTTGCCGGTTTCCCTAAGCACCGCTTCGCCGTTGGCCCAATCGGAATGAAGCTGAACTACCTCCACAACATCCTTCACCGCATGCCCCGTCGGGAAGCCCATCGACCGCGCCACCCAAGCCGGAGCGGGCGCCCCCTGTATTTTCTTCCCGACTGGGACGACTTCGTCGACGCGGAATTTGATTTCTCCTCCGATAGTTTCTCTTCACTTTACAGGCAAAACCGTCATGAAGAGCACACGGTTTCTTTGATGGGACCGGAGCGGATCTGTGACGGCGTGCTTGTCAGTCTTGCTCAACACCTCGGAAGCAAGGGAATGCTGAGGCGCATCGGACTGGACAGCCCGGACGCCTTGGCCCCACGATCCGTCCGCTCACGTTTCAAGCTGAAGGCGGACCAGTGGGCGTTCGGCGACTGCGGAGCCTTTTCGTACGCGTCCGAAGACGTTCCGAGCATAGGTGTTGAGCAAGCTGTCCATGTTTACAATCTTTATGAATTCGATCTCGGCGCGAGCGTGGATCACATTCCGCTTCCGGTAATAGTTTGCGATGGAAAGAAAATAGCTTTAACTGAAGCGGAGCGACGAAAGCGCATCAGGTTAACGCGGGATAATGCAGAGCGCTTTATTTCACTGCGCAACGCTCATTCAGCTAGGTTTATACCCGTGGGTGTTATCCAGGGGATAACCGCCCGGGACTATGCAAGCCAGGTGGGAGATTATTTTGATATGGGTTATCGATATCTGGCACTGGGGGGCCTCGTGCCACGTTCTGATCCCGAAATCCTGGAGATCGTGAACGAAGTAAGCCGAGGGCTTTCACGACTGCGTGAGAGGCCCTGGCTTCATCTTCTTGGGGTCTTTCGTCCGCTGCTCCAGGAGCACTTTCGCAGACTGGGCGTGAACAGCTTCGATAGTGCTACCTATTTTCGGAAGGCGTGGCTGAGGTCAGACCAGAACTATCTTGGAGCAGACGGAGAATGGTACGCCGCCATCCGCGTACCGCTGACGCGGGATCCCCGAACGCTGGCACGGCTAAAAGACTCCGGCGTCAGCGAGGGCCGCATTCGAAGACTGGAGCAGGCGGCGATGGATGTTCTACACCGTTATGATCGCGGGGCAGCTACGTTGGCCGAGTGTCTGAGGGCAGTCAGTGCCTATGACTCGCTGCTTGTTCGCAACGAAGCGATGGGAAAAAACTTGCTCGATGCTTACCGGCGTACCCTCGAACGCAAACCCTGGAAAACGTGCGGTTGTAACGTTTGCCAAGAGATAGGCATCGATGTTATTTTGTTTCGTGGACTCAATCGGAACAAGCGTCGGGGAGCCCATAACACCCTCCAACTTTACAGGCGGATAAATGATGCAGCCGTCCGGACGGGTGGTGAGACATAGAATAATGGGGGCGGGGCATGGATTCACGCGATGAGTTCCTGCTGAAATGGTACACGGTTTTATGGTCGAATATAGACCGTTCGATGAGAAGCATATGGGAAATTGTCGGCCCCATGGCTCTGGTCGGTGGGGCATTCCTCTTTACAGACAAACTTGGATTGCAACTTACTACAAGCCTCCAACTCGTCGTTCTGTTCTGGGCCCTTAACAACACTATGGATATGAACTCTTGGCACAGAAGAAATTTGATTTTTCTGACGAGAGTAGAAAGGCAGTTTCTTCGTGAGAGCGATTACGGAACCGTAATTCCCAGCAGCTTCAAGGAACCGCCGAAGCGTTGGATACAATTCTACAAAATCAATTTTTACACTTTCTTTGGATTACTCGCTGTGATAATCGTGACCTACTGGACGAGAGCGCTTAAGGCATAGTCGAACCCGCTGTGCGACTCGTTGGGCCCGCTAATCGTGTTCATTATTGGTGCTTGTTTCACTGGATGCATTTACCGTCGTTGCGAAAGAGAAATTAATGGCTACTTTCGTGAAACGAACAAGGCGGCAACCCCCGACTGTCATTGACGGTTGCACTAACTTGCCGCGACAGGTTTCTGAAGCCTCAGTTCATCCCTCTTTGAATCCAACCATTTGAGGATGCGTTCATCCGCGTTGTCGGTCCGTATTGGCAAAGGCACGGATTCCAGCCCCGTTGCGTCATGGCTTACCAGCAGCCAATTTCCTTTCTTGAATTTGAAGGTCTGGCGGAACATATCCTCCGATATTCCGAAGGCCTCGCAGACGCGCTCGCGGTCGGATTTTCGTGGGAGCTTTGAAATAAAGTATGTATGCGGCTGGGCCATAATGCTCGTATTGAGATAAGTCACCCGTTGCGTGGCAATCCCGATTCCAAGCCCAAATTTCCTGCCACGGCGAGCTAGTGTCATCGCAATTGCAGTGGAGTACGCGTAGCTCGAATCTTTGTCAAAATTCAGAGGGATGAATTCATCAGCCTCATCGAAAATGAAGGTAACAAGCGGAGTGATCTGGCCGGATTTCCGCCTTTCATTGTAAATCGCCGTTCCGAGGTTTTGGGCAAATATTCTAAGCTTGTCAGGGTCAGCCGCCTGAATCACCGTCAGGGCTGCCCCGTTAGCGTCATTAAGGCTGGATACGATACTGGGAATCGTGACCCTGCAAGCTTGCGGTGCCACTGGGCGATCGGCGCCTGCTTCTTCACTCAACATCCGTTCCAGCTTCGTTACGTTATTTATTGCCGTCCGCACTCCGAGATTTTGACGGGCAGATTGGATTACTTCCAAAACCTGTTGGAGCGCGTCTCGGGAGAAGTGCGTATTGATGAAATCTTGGGCCACTCGATCCAGCAATAGGTTAACAGCTTGAGCCTCGCTTCCCATGTTTCCACGACAGATTTCCTCTCTTTTCTCCCGCACGAAAGTGCCTATTGTCTGCTCTGCTTCTTGCCAAATTCGAATCTTGTTCCTGCTCAGGAGACAGGCATAAGCGGATATGAAGTCGTCTTGTCTAGCTTTAATTGCCTTAGGGTACAGAGAAGTGCGAGCGAGGTCTTCCGCTGCTTTCGAAGCCCGGTGTTCCCTGGCTTGACCAGTCGCCTTGTAATATTCGAGAACAGAATCGGGCAGAGTTTCCGGACCCACCGCCAGGAACCGCGCGTTGGGCAAATCGACCAGAAGGTCCATTAGTAAAACTGAGAATTCACCCATAAGATCAAGCACGATCAACTTGACCGGCGGTTTTCCATCTCTCTCACTCAAAAACTTCGCGATGATGGTGGACAACAGATTTGACTTGCCGGCTCCCGTATATCCGAACACAGCAAAGTGAGTTCGCAAGGCTTCTTCGACGCGGAGAAAGATAGACACGCTTTCGTCCCGGATGAGCGGCCCTATCCTGGCAACGTCGTCGCGCTCGCGTTCGATCCCCAGATTCGCAAATCGCTCCGTGGTCTCGGTGTCCAGAAGGCGCGCCTTATGCCCTACCATCGGCAGTCCCTGTTCTTCACGGATGTCACCTTTTTCGTTCATCATCAGGTTCGTTGGTATGGCAATGCAGCGGATCTTCGTGGTGTCGTCGGTGGATTGGGTTTCCTGGTCAATCCAGTCCTGGGCCGCGCTTCGGGCCGCTTCTTCGAGAAAGCCCGGAAATCCGGAATGATTTTGCGCTATCGCGTAATGGACTGGGAGGAGCGTGGAAATTTCCACCACACTTGACCACTCCTGGTTCCTGTCTTCCGGGTCCAGATAAAAGTTCGGGATTGCGACCATCGCGCCTTCGCTGACCGTATTCATGGTTTCGCGTGTGTAATCAAACCAGATTTCGAACCGATACCGCGAATTAGGATCTTCCTCTATGGTCATCAGTGTTCCGACGATTTCTTTGCCATTGGAACCCTTCGCGTACATCCCATTTACCTCCTGTAGGCATCGCGGATGGAGCGCAGCGTCTTCGAGAGGGGCTGTGCGCGGAATGCTGCCTCGCTTGACCGAATCATGGCCCGGAGTTGGTCTCCAAGCGTCTTGGCCCCCCAGTCGGCCTTGTGCAAGGGGTCAGGGTAACCGATTACTTCTGGATAGTGATTTCGCGTGAGACAACTGAGCAGGTACATGGTAATATCCTGGCCAATGTTTTCCTGACTTGCGGCCGTATAGCCCAGGGGTCTCACGTGGCCGAAGTCGTGCGAAAGAAGACCGTTTGCTTCAAGAACCTTGGATGTAAGGTCAAGTCGCGGACAACTTCGGTCAAGTTGTTCGCTCAGCAGGCGATCAACGAAAACAACGTGGCCCATCAGAGTCGTTGCTTTTCTGCGACTAAGGAAAAACTGTGCGAGGCTTCGTGCAAAGAGCCCCATATGCGCGATGATGTGGTCCATCACAGCACTGAGTTTCATCCTTGAGTTGCCGAGGTTATCGACCAATTCGGCTATCCACAGCGTCATGAACGCGGAATCAAATTCGACTGTTGACCAGGGGGCCTGGAGGTTATCCTCCATGTTCGCTATGAACTCAAAAACCATGCGGTCCGTCCAGGGCAACCGGCCCACATCCAGATCAGCAAGCTCCGGCAGCTTCAGCCCATACCGAAGGACTCCCATGTAGTTACGCGTAAAGTAACGGGAGGCCGAATCCTTGGCGATTCCGACGAGGATGATTTTCTGTTCCCAACAAGCTTCTATCAGCGCCCGAATACCAACGGAGGTGAGGAAGTCGATATCGTCCGGGTCAAGCCAATGCTCGCGGGCTTTTCCATCGGTGCCGACAACCTCATAGATCATTGCGTTGGGTTCTTTTCTCCTGAAGAGCCTGTCACAGATGGAGCTAAACAACGATTTGCTGAATTCCCACGATTGGCGAACGTCGAAAACAACGTCTTGACCAGGGCCCGACGAGTACCGGGTCTCAAACCTGCTCCCTTGAAGGACCCCGACGCGACGCACCCGGGGGAGCAATCTGCCACCAGGTACGCTGAGGTCAAGCAACCCGTCGGGGACCTCCTTATACTTTTTCATGTCTCCGAATAACCGATCCTTAGCGGCACGGAGCAAGGAGTCGGGGCTCAGGCCGTGCCGCCTGGCCACGTCTTCAAGATCGATTGTTCTGCTCCCTGCTCTGTGAAGTTCGCCCATGATGAGTTGATGAAGGCGAAACTCGTTATGGTTTGGGAGTTCCAGGTTGTCGGACACCGGATGCGCAAGAGCCGTAACAATGTCTTTGAAGTCTAATCGGCGGCGGTCATATTCGTATCCGCCGAGATTGATATCCGCCGGTTTTGCCGCCAGAGAAGCGATCACGCTGGACGGCAATAAGTCCATCAGGATGAGGCGAGGGCGCTCGATTGAAGAAGAAGTAGCCACGCTGTAGGCGAGGTAAACTTCGGCAAGTTGCATGAGCTTCGTATGGACTGAAGAAAGGTTTATCCTGTCCTGGTCGCTCAGCAAGAAGTCTTCTTTCTCTCCTGTAGCTTCAGCAAGCTGCGCAAAGGGAACCGGCACATAGGCAACCATGGAAACATCGCGGTCGAGTTGCCAGCGGCGATATCTCAGCATTGGCCGCCCGTCCGCATCTCCCAGTTCCAATTGTCCCTTCGCCCCGTAAGCGCACGCGGAGAAGACGATGAAATCGTTGAAGGGGTCTTTGTTGCAACTACCGTCGACCGCTACGAAATCGACAATCCCACTGCCCAATAGCCTCTCGATTTGCCGATGGATACGGCGGCGGAACGAAGCGTCCTCAAACAATGCGCTGTAATTTTTAACGAGCGTCGAAGCGTACTGGCGGTAGAATTCCAGAGCGTTCTGTCCTCTGGAAAGATATAGGTTCTTATACCTATCGCGAGATTTGCTGAGAGAGTTTTGGTATGCAGTCAGGGTCTTTGAAATCTCCGAAGGCATCCTTCCCCCTGAGTCAGCGCATTATAACAGAACAGTCAACAGCGTGTGATTGAGACTTTGCATAGAACATATGGCGGCGGCATGGGTCGCAAAACCTGCCTTTGTGCGTGCACCAAACAAGAAATGCCGGGGTGAGACCCGGCGCCGCAAAAGTTTGGAGTGCGGCCGCGAAGCCGCCGCCTTTGTCCAGGCGGCGACTGCGCGGGCGAACGATTTCGGCTCAAGGGAACGGCGGCGCGACGACCTGTTTATAATTCCCAGGCCGAGCCGATTTTCAGTTCCAAGGCGGTAGCTGGCGCTACCGCACTCCAAGGCTGGCAACTTTTCGTCGTGGGCAGATGGTCTCCAAATGGGGCCGGTGCACAGGCCTAACTTTCAGCTTCGAGGCAGAATGTGTGATACTGGTCACTTTGGTTTGTGACGCGGATCACTGTGCAGAGCGAACGATTGACGGAAAGTATCCATTTAAGTTTGGACGTACAGGAATAACAGTAAGAACGAAATATTCAGAAGATTCGAAGCGTTCGCTATGGAGCTGACGAAGGCGACCGAGAAGTTTGTGGCTCTGTGGGGAGAAATGGGCACGAGGTGGGGAGTGAACCGGACGGTGGCAGAGATCCATGCGCTCTTTTACCTGTCCAGCCAGCCACTGAACGCGGAAGACGTCGCCGCGGCGTTGTCCTTTTCCCGCTCCAATGTGAGTGCAAGCCTGCGCGAACTGGAGAACTGGGGATTGATCAATCCCGTTCATTTCCGCGGGGACCGCAAGCAATACTACGAGGCGATCAAGGACCCCTGGGAGATGTTCCGCGTGATTCTCGATGAGCGCAAGCGCCGCGAGATCGACCCCACGGTGGCGACGTTGCGCGCGTGCCTTGAAGAAGTCAAAGCAACCACGCCGACGGACTTGTACACCCAGGAGCGCCTTCGCGCCGTCCTGGAGTTTTTTGAGGTCATGATTCCTTTATACGACGAGCTTCGACGCCTGCCGCGAGGTCCTATCCAGAACCTTGCCAAGCTGACGGCGAAAATAAGGGAGGTCATCGAGTAAAGGTCGGGTTCCGCCGTCCTCGGCTCGGGTGTCGGTTTTTTCCATGAGACCACCAACGACGGTTTGCAGAATCAGCGTGCGGAAAACCCGATTGATATGCTGTTGCGGCCGGCATCGGGCGGATGCGCCAATACGTGAAGGAAATGAAGATACTCAAGTTGGAGGAATGTTGCATGGTTTTCATAAAGCGTTTCACTAAGTTCATAGGAATAAGTTTCGGGGTCGCCGTACTGGCCCTGGCAGGAGACTCCAGGGTCCTGGCAATTACGAGTTTTGCAAGGCAAACTGGATTACCCTGCAGTTCCTGCCACACGATTCCGCCGGAATTGACTCCTTTCGGGAGAGCATTTAAGTTGAATGGTTACACTTTGACGGGTTTGCCCCAGATCACGGCCAAGCCAGCCCGCCAGGAAGCGGGTCTGAGCCTCAGCCGCTATATGCCAATTGCAGCTTTTATTCAATTCGCGGAAGCAGGAACCAATCGCCCCCAGCCGGGAACAGAGAACTGGAACTTTGAATTCCCGCAGGCCGCAAGCCTGTTCCTGGCCGGAGCCATGTCCGACCATGTTGGCAGCTTTATTCAGGTCACTTATGACGCTCAGGCCGACCACTTCAGTTGGGATAATACCGATGTCCGCTATGCCAATCGGAGGACGTTTGCGGGCAAAGACCTCGTGTATGGCTTTACGTTCAATAACAATCCGACGGTGGAAGACCTTTGGAATGACACGCCGGCTTGGGGCTTCCCGTGGGTCGCTCCCAACCAGACTCCTACGCCCATGGCCGGGACGCTCATCGACGGCGGGCTCGCGCAGGACGTAGCGGGCCTTGGTGCTTATGCGATGTGGAATGATCATCTTTATGGTGCGGCTGCGCTTTATCGCTCCGAACATATCGGCAATCCGCAACCCAACACTGGAGTCAATTACGGCATCAATATACGTGGCGCAGCGCCTTACTGGCGGTTCGCATGGCAGCAAACGATGGGGAACAATTATCTGGAAGTTGGAACCTACGGGATGCACGTGGCCTCGACGCCAAATGCGGTGGTAGGCCCGGAAGACTTTTTCACCGACGTGGCCGTGGATTCCCAGTATGAGCGCATTCTGCCCTCAATAAACAACAACACGATTTCGATCCATACGACGTTCATCCACGAAACGTCCGACCTTGATGCTACGTTCGCTGCGGGCGGGGCCGGCTTTTCGCATCACAATCTAAACACTTTCAAACTGGACGGCACATATCACTTTCGAAACAAGTACGGCCTCACCGCAGGTTACTTCAACACGTGGGGAACGGCAGACCCGGTGCTGTACGCCCAGGCTCCGATTAACGGCAGCAACAATGGAGATCCCAAGAGTGACGGATATATTCTTCAAGTTGCCTACTGGCCGTGGCAGAATATCGACTTTACTGCCCAGTACACCGGATACTTGAAATTTAACGGTGGCAGCACAAATTACGACGGCGCGGGGAGGAACGCCTCAGACAATAACGCGGCATATTTCACGGCATGGTTTATTTTCTAAGTTGCCGTCGAGCAATGGCAGGCACAGATGCGTTCAGCCTTGAGGATGACGGATATTGGAGTCCATGGTAAAGTCTGCGCGAAAAGCCTCTCTGCGGCTATTAAGTGATCAGGGGCGACGGACCGCACAAACAAGTACGGCCGGAAGAGTTCAAATCTCTTAAGGCGCAGGCCAAGCATCTTCCATGTGCCATTGGTCCTGCGGATGCTGATTTAGTTTGATCCATAATGAGCAGTTCGAAACTTTTGCGGGGGTTAATACGAGAATGAAGATAAAGCAATTGACTTGGATCGTTACCCTGACTGCCGTTTTCTTAACGATGTGGGGCAACTCAGATAATGTCTTGTTAGCAGGAAGCCCGCCACGTTCACAGGGCCAAGCGGCCAAAGGAGCCGTGGGCGAGATCACCGGCAAGGTCCTCTTCGAAGGAACCCGGCCGGAACTTCAGCAAATCTACATGAATAAAGACCCTGAGTGCGTTCGGGAAAACCAGGGGAGAACAGTGTACGTACAGGATGGTGCGGTCAATTCCAACGGAACTCTTCCCAATGTGTTTGTTTATATCAAGTCCGGCCTGGAAAAGGCGCACTTTGCCACTCCCAAAACTCCCGTTGTCCTGGACCAGCAGGGATGCATCTTCGTGCCCCACGTGCTCGGCATTATGGTCGGCCAGACCCTGAAGGTTCTCAATAGTGATTTCACCACGCACAATGTGCATGTGATGCCTAAGAACAACCCGCAATGGAACCAGTCGCAGCCGCCCGGCGGGGCCCCGTTCTATAAGAAGTTTACGCATCCCGAGATCATGATACCGGTGGGATGCAACGAGCATCCTTGGATGAAGGCATACATCGGCGTCGTATCCAACCCGCTTTATGCCGTCACCGGTACTAATGGGACCTTTACGATCAAGGGCGTTCCGCCGGGTGAATACACCATTGAGGCCTGGACCGCAACCTTCGGAACCCAGGAAAAGAGTGTGCGCGTCCATGCGCATGAATCCACAACCATCGACTTTACTTTCGTCCACAAATAAGGAAAAGGAAAAAGTGCGGTCATCACCAAAGATAATCTGACCTGCCGCTATGGGACACTCTCGGGATTGGACCGAACTCGGTTTGATTTTCATTGTCGCTGGTGCGATCGCGGCTCTTGTTTCATGCTCGTCTGGCCATCAGGAGCAGACCCAACATCCTTCGTACGTGACGTGGGGGCGGGTGACGACGGCGCACCCGGACATGCTGGATGCGGCCAAGGACTACTTTGACATCTATCCACGGCATGTGCGGCAGCCGATTGCCTTTACGCACGAGGTGCACTTGAAGAACGGGATGCAGTGCACGGACTGCCACAAGGGAGTAGGCGAAGGGCCGGATGCGACGATTCCCAATGTACAACTCTGCATGACGTGCCATCAGGTGATCGCCACCGACAAGCCGGAGATCCGGAAGATTGCCGCGTACCAGAAGAAGGGCGAACTGATTCCCTGGCATCGGGTTTACTGGTTCTATCCTTCGGCCCACCTCAGGTTCATGCACGGGCCGCACATTCGGGCCGGCGTGGATTGCGCGACCTGCCACGGCGACATGAGGCAGCAGACGGTGGCGGTGCGGAAAGCGGGTCTGGACATGGGGTTCTGCGTCGGGTGCCACCGGATGCACAACGCGCCGACGGATTGTACAACGTGCCATTTTTAGGGGAGGCAGGAAGAAGAACGCGGGAAGGGTTATGGACCGTCGCAACTTTCTAAAAATCTCAGCGGTAGGCGGCGCCACGGCGGCCCTGGATGCCTGCGGCAAGCCGGAACGGCAGCTTGTGCGCTTTATTCCGGAGGAAGAACTGGTTCCCGGGATAGCGACGTGGAAGCCGGGGGTATGCACGCAATGCCCGGCGGGCTGCGGCTTGCGTGTGCGGGTGATGGAAGGCGAGGCGGAAGTGACGCGGCACGGGCAGGTGGGCCTGCTCAGCATGGGGCTGGCGAAAAAGCTCGAAGGCGACCCGGAGCATCCGGTGAACCGCGGGAAGCTGTGCGCGTGGGGCCAGGCGGGATTGCAGGTGACTTACAATCCGGACCGCATCCGTTTTCCCATTCGGCGCACGGGGCGGCGCGGCTCGGGTGAATACGAGGAAGTGAGTTGGGAGGAGGCGATCAAGGAACTGGTCGCGCATTTGCCGAAGGCGAAGCCGGCGGGCAAGCCGTCACCGCTGATTTTTCTTACCGAACCGCTGCATGACCATCGCGGTGTGCTGATCGAGCGGTGGCTGGCGGCGCTGGGGGCGCCGGCGGCGGTCAGGTTTGAGTTTTTTGAGCAGACGGTGCTGCGGCGCGCTAATGAGTTGAGCTTCGGCCGTTACCAGTTGCCGACTTTCGATCTTGCGAACGCGAACTATGTGGTTTCGCTGGGCGCAGATTTTCTGGGGACGTGGAATTCTCCGGTGGCGCAGAACCGTGGTTACGGGACGATGCGGCAGGGGAGGCCGGGGCAGCGGGGGAAGTTTGTCCAGGTGGAAGCGCGGATGTCGCAGACGGGGGCGAACGCGGACGAGTGGGTTTACGCCAGGCCGGGGACGGAAGGTATTCTGGCCCTGGGATTGGCGCACGTGATCCTGAACGAAAAACTGCGGCCTGTGACAGGCGCCGGGGGCGCGGGAGCGCGGATCGACGGCTGGTCGAAGGGTCTGCCGGATTATGCGCCGGAAGCGGTGGCAAAGCTGACGGGGGTTGAAGCAGCAAGGATCGAGCGGCTGGCGCGCGAGATGGCGGGGCATCCGCCGGCGGTGGTGTTGATCGGCGGAGCGCCTCTGGCGCAGACGAACGGGCTGGCCAACGCGCTGGCCGTTAATGCGCTGAACGATTTGCTGGGAAGCGTCGAAAAACCCGGAGGGATATTCTTTACGCCGCAGCCGCCGATGGCTGATCTGCCGGGGTTGCAAGCGGGAATTTCGGTGCAGGCATTGTGCGACGGGATTCTGAAGGGCTCGACGGCGGTGGAAACGCTGCTGATCTACAACGCCAATCCTGTTTTTGCCAGCCCGCCGGCGTGGCGGGTGCAGGAGGCGCTCGAAAAAGTTCCGTTCATTGCGAGCTTCGGGAGCTTTGTGGATGAGACGAGCATCCTGGCCGACCTGATTCTGCCGGACCATTCGTATCTCGAGTCGTGGGTGGACCATATTCCCGAATCGGGAACGAGGCAGGCCGTGGCGAGTCTTGCGCCGCCGGCGATGCAGCCGCTGCACCACACGCGCGCCATGCCGGACGTTCTGCTGGAGGTGGCCCATCAACTGGGGGGCGAGGCTGCCCGGGCGCTGCCATGGAAAGATTATGCAGAGATGCTGCAGGCAGCTTTCGAACCGCTGCGCACGCATCCGGGTTCCATTTCCGCCAAGACAGCGGACGATTTTTGGAGCACAATACAGGACAGGGGCGGCTGGTGGGGCGCTGAGATTTCAACTCCTCCCGTGAGGGAGAACTTGGCAAACCCGCCGGCTGCCCCGGTCCGCGTTACGGGGCCGCAGTTCGACGGGCCCGCCGAGGAATATCCCTTCCACTTCCTTCCGTACGCCTCCATGCAGTTTGGGGATGGCCGGCACGCCAATCTGCCGTGGATGCAGGAGATGCCGGACGCCCTGGCGACGGCGATGTGGAGCGTGTGGGTGGAGATCAATCCGCAGACGGCGGCGAAGATGGGCATCCAGCAGGGCGATCTGCTGGAAGTGACCTCCGCGCACGGCAGGCTGGAAGCGCCGGCGCTGATTGTGCCGGGGACTGCTCCGGACGTTATCGCCATGCCGGTGGGCCAGGGGCACGAGCATTACGGCCGCTATGCCAGCGGGCGTGGAGCGAACCCGATCAAGATTCTTGCGCCGCGGGCCGAGGCGGAAACGGGAGCGCTGGCCTGGGCGTCCACGCGGGTGAAGGTCAGGCGTCTGGGAAAGAAGGGAGAACTGATTTTATTTGCCGGAGGGCTGCGCGAAATTCCGCGCGAGTACCGGCATCGCTAAGCGGAGGCGGCGACGGAAGTCGGGAAGGTGAAACAATCCATGGGTCATCGATGGGGGATGGTGATTGACGAGGACCGCTGCACAGGCTGCGAAGCGTGCGTAGTGGCTTGTCACGCCGAGAACAACATTGCGACGGTGGGAGACAAGGAGGCGGCACGGGGCCGCGCGAAGCACTGGATGCGCATCGAGCGGTATTATGAGGGCGACTTTCCCGAAATTAAGGTCCGGTTCCGTCCCGTGCTCTGCCAGCAGTGCGACGCGGCGCCCTGCGAACCGGTGTGCCCCACCTACGCCAGCTACCACAACCCCGAAGGGCTGAACGCGCAGATTTACAACCGCTGCATCGGCACGCGGTACTGCGGCAACGCCTGCCCTTACACGGTGCGGTTCTTCAACTTCTTCAATCCGGTCTGGGACAAGCCGCTGAATCTTCAGCTCAATCCGGACGTATCGGAGCGCTCGGTGGGGATCATGGAGAAATGCACGTTCTGCATCGAGCGCATCAAGGCGGCGGAGATCAGGGCGGCGGCGGAGAAGCGTGCGCTGAAAGACGGGGAGTTCAACCCGGCGTGCGTGCAGTCATGCCCGACCGAGGCAATGGTGTTTGGTGACCTGAATGATCCGGAGAGCCGGGTCTCGAGGCTTTCGCGCTCCGATCGGGGCACGAAGCTGCTGGCGGAACTGGGAACGGCTCCCAAGGTGACTTATCTCAAACGCGGTGCCTGGCACAATGGACAAAACGCCTGAACAGATTAATCAGGATTTACTCCGACCGATTTACCACGCCTCGTGGCGCTTCTATGCGTCGGTGGCAGTGCTGGCGTCGCTGGTGCTGGCGGCGTTTTACGCCTGGGGATATCAGATGTATTACGGTCTGGGCGTTTCCGGGCTGAACCGGCCGGTTTACTGGGCGTTCTACATTACGAACTTCGTATTCTGGATCGGCATCAGCCACGCCGGGACGCTGATCTCCGCGATCCTGCGGGTTTCCAATGCGACCTGGCGCAGGCCGGTAACGCGCTGTGCGGAAGCGATCACGGTCTTTTCGCTGTCGATTGCGGCCATGTTTCCGCTGATCCATTTGGGGCGGCCGTGGCTGTTTTTCTGGCTGATTCCCTATCCGAGTGAGCGGGGCATCTGGCCGCAGTTCCGGTCGCCTCTGCTGTGGGACTTTTTTGCGATCAACACCTACCTGACCGGCAGCGTCATCTTCCTTCTGCTTCCGAGCTTTCCGGATTTCGCCCTGATCCGCGACCGCTCGAACGGCTGGCGGAAGAAGATCTACCGCATTGTGTCGCTCGGCTGGCGCGGGGAACCGAAACAGTGGCACCGGCTGGAAATGGCGATGCGCATCATGGCGGTGGCGATCATACCGGTGGCGGTTTCGGTGCATACGATTGTCTCCTGGGACTTTGCCATGGCGCCGGTGCCGGGCTGGCACTCGACGATCTTCGGGCCGTACTTTGTGGCCGGAGCGATCTTCAGCGGCATCGCGGCGCTCATCATCGCCATGGCCCTGCTGCGGAAGCTGCTGCACCTCGAGGAGTACCTCAAGCCGCTGCACTTCGATAATCTGGGCAAGCTGCTGCTGGTGATGAGCCTGCTGTGGTTCTATTTTGTTTTTGCCGAGCGCCTGACGACGTGGTACGGCAACTTTCCGAGCGAGATGTCGGTCTTCTGGTCCACGCAATCGGGAAGGTTCAGCCCGCTTTTCTGGGCCATGGTGTTCTGCAATTTCATTATTCCGGCGCCCATTCTGGCCATCAAGAACCTGCGGTCGAAGATCGGCTGGACGGTGACGGCCGCCGTCCCGATTATTATCGGCATGTGGCTCGAGCGCTTTCTGATTATCGTTCCGGCGCTTTCGCACAAGTATCTGCCCTACGCATACGGGACGTACCGTCCGACCTGGGTGGAGATCACGATCACGGTCGGGACCTTTGCGGGCATGGGCCTGCTGTATCTGATCTTTTCGCGGGTGTTCCCGATCATTTCGATCTGGGAGTTGAAGCTGGGGATGCAGAGGAAGGCGGAAGCGGCTGCGGAACTGGCTTCTCAGGAGGCCGCCGCGGAGCAGCCGTGAAGGCCGTGGCCGGAAATCATTCCGAGGAACCTGATGAACGCGATCTACGGACTTTATCCCGATCCTGACTCAGCGCAGCGGGCGCTGAACGTGCTCGAGCGGGCGCAGAGCGAACTGGGGTTCAGCCAAAAGGGCATCGTGGTGCTGTCGGGCGAGCCTTACGAGGAGTACGGTTTCGGGCAGCGCGACCGCGTGACGCGCATGCCGTGGCTTGCCGCTCTCGGCGGCCTGATCGGAGGGCTCAGCGGCTGGTGGTTTGTATCCTTCACGCAGAAGAGCTATCCGATGATCTCCGGCGGCATGCCCCTGGTGACGAAATGGTCGGACGGCATCATCACCTACGAGCTGACCATGCTGGGCGCGATTCTGACGACCCTGGTCACGCTGCTGATCACCGCACGCATTCCCGACTGGCGCGGGCGGAAGCTCTACGACCCGGCCATCAGCAACGGCAGAATCCTGATCGGAGTCGTCAACCCGCCCGAAAAGGCGCGCGGTGAACTGGAAAAGCGGCTTCGCGCTGCGGGCGCGGAAGTTGTGAAGGATTTTGTCAGTTAAATTTCAGGAGGCACTATGCAAAGACGTTCATTCAATACGGTCAAAGAGCTGTTGATTCCAGTGCTGGCTCTGGTTCTGTTGCCCGCCGCTACCGGCTGGGCCAAAAGTAAAACCACCCTCTCTCCCGCCGCGGAAGCGGGCAAGAAGGTCTTCGATCAGAACTGCGCCCTGTGCCATTACCCGAACCAGACGAACAACAAAATCGGACCGGGCCTGAAGGGTGTCTTGAAAAACAAGGAACTTCCCTACTCTCACCGCCCCGCCACGGTCGCCAACGTCCAGGAGCAGATTGAAAAAGGCAACCCGCAGGGCAAACCCATGCCCATGCCGGCCTTCAGCGGAAAGCTCTCCAAAACCCAACTCAACGACCTGATTGAGTACCTGAAAACGCTGTAAAGCAAAACTTGGGTTGGAATCGGCTTCCAGGAACGCGGCGGGCCAGCGGGCAGGACGTCTCTCTTCTTGCCCGGCAACAGGAGCAAATCGCAGTGCAAGCCGGGGCCTTTTATCTGTTCGTCGCCATAAGTGCAATTGTTGTTGGGGTGTTTGTGTGGGTTGCACTGAGCACCCGACACGCGCGCGAGCCCAAGCCCAAGTCGGTCAATCGCCTTCGCATCTGGTTCATTGGAATCCTGACGGGTGGTCTGGTTTTTGCGTTTGTAAAGATGTTCCCGCGCATGCCCTATCCCAGGCGGGAGCAGAAACCTGATCGTGTTGTGTATGCCGTCGGAATGCAGTTCTCCTGGGGCCTTTCAGACCACCCCATCAGGAACCCGGATGAATGGCAGGAAGCGACTTATGCGCCTCCCCTGAAGATTTCCGCAGGTTCCCTTGTCGAATTCCGGGTAACCAGCTTCGATGTGAACCACGGCTTCGGCATCTATTCTCCTTCGGGCCAACTGCTGGGCCAGGTGCAGGCAATGCCAGGCTACGTGAATCATTTGCTCATGCGCTTCACCCAGCAGGGAACATACTGGGTCTTCTGCCTCGAGATGTGTGGAATGGGCCATCACCGCATGCGCGCCGAGTTTGAGGTGGTTCCCAGGACGGCAAAGTCTGACCGTGCCGACGACGTTAAAGATGAGCATTACCTGGCTTTGAGGCAAGGCCCATGAGGGATTCTGATCCACGCTCGTCGAAGCGCGAGGGCGGTCGCCCACCAGACAACACTTTCCCAATCCCTGCGGTCCATTTGCAAAATGCGGCGAGCGTTCAGAAATTCCAGGGAGTTACATTCCTCTGGATGATCATCGCGGGCTTGCTCTTCCTTGCCTTCAGTCTCGACGGCTACTTCCTGCGGATGTTCCAGTCGAGGTTTTTCCCAACCATGCGCCCTGAATGGTTTTATGCCGTGCTGACGCTGCACGGTGTGGGCATGGTGGGTCTGTGGTTTGTGGCCGGTATGGCCGCTGTGAGTTATCTCCTGGCCAATTATATTCGTCCGCCGCAGCGGGTGTCCTGGCTGGCTCTCGGGGGAACGCTGGTCGGTTTCACGCTGTTGATCGTTGCAACAACTAAAGGATTGTTTGGAACCGGCTGGTATTTTCTATATCCGTTACCGTTGTATTCACAAGGCACCTGGCCTTCCTGGGCCACCGGCTGTTTTTTTGCCGCTCTAGTGGCATTCTGCGGTGCCTGGCTCATCTGGTCGGTGGCCATGATTGCCGCAATCCTGAAGCGATATCCGCTGCGCTACGCGCTGGGCTGGCATTACCTGTCCAGTCGAGCAGCAGAGCAGGATCCGGAAGTTCCCCCGATCGTGCTGATTACGATCGTGGCCCTTATTCCCGCCGTGGCGGGCTTCCTCGATGCCTTCGCCCTTTTCCTGCTCTACCTGATGCAGTGGCAGGTAAAAGGGTTCGTCGCGAATGCTTTGCTGATGAAGAACCTGACATTTTTCTTTGGCCATATGACGGTGCACGCCACAATGTACCTCGGCGTGGCAGTTGTCTATGAACTGCTCCCCACTTTCAACGGCCGCTCCTGGAAGATGAGCAAGCGGATTGTGTTGGCTTGGAATGTTGTTCTGGCCATGGTCTTGTGCGCTTATTTCCACCATCTTTATATGGATTTTGTACAGCCACGCATGCTCCAGATCATGGGGCAGATGATGTCGTACTTCAGCGCGGTGCCGGCAGCAGCGGTGTCGATCTTCGACGGGCTGTGGTTGGTTTATGGATCGCGAATGCGCTGGACCATCGCATCAACTTTTATGTTCCTGGGATTGATGGGTTGGGCGGTGGGTGGCGTGGGGGCAGTGATCGATTCCACGATTTCCATCAATTCCGTCTTCCACAACACACTCTGGGTGCCGGCGCATTTCCACACCTACTATCTGATGGGCGTAGTAATCATGCTGCTGGGATTCGCAAGCCACCTTGGGCTGGAGGCCAGCGGCCTCGAGGAAAGCCGTCTGGTGCGGCGCCTTGTCGTGACCCTTTTTGTCATCGGCGGTTATGGCTTCGTTCTTATGTTCTTCTGGTCCGGCGCGCACTCGATTCCACGACGCTATGCTGTTTATCCTCATGAGTTGGTTTGGGGAACTTACGAAGCGCGCGTCAGTGTTGGCTTCATTGGAATATTTATTCTGGGGCTGTTGCTCTACCTTTGGGAAACCGGCAGATGTTATATCAGAATATTCTGGACACAACTCAGGAAAAGACAAATGGGATGGTTCACATCGTGAATGGGCTCTGGGGAACTTCCGCCTGCAACCTCGCCATTCGAATTTGAATAAGCCCTCGCCAAAAAGTCAACCATCGCTCGGTTGCACTCGACCAATTCGCAAAGAATGAGCATCCAATAATATTGCGTCTGAATAACAAGATCCAGTCAACCCCTCGGAGGCGGTAGGGTGATTGCGCACAATGAGTAAAATTCTGGAGCCGGCATATGGAGACAAACTCAGGTCAAACGAATATGGATTCAACACAGCCCATTCTTGACACGGGCGAAGACAAGCGCATTCTGGAGGGCCGAAGGTCTTTTTTCCTGTGGCTCATCGCTGTTGGCACGGCTGCAATGGGCACATTGCTGGCGGTTCCGCTTGTCCGCTACGTCCTCTATCCAGTGTTTGCCGTCACAACGTCCCTTTCGTGGTCCGACCTCGGTCCGGAGAGTGACTATGCGTCCATCACAGCGCCGGAGAGAAAGGTCGTTAACATCAAGCAGGTGGATGGGTGGCGGGAAGCAGTTTCGAGGAAACCGGTGTATGTCACAAAAGGCAATAGAGAAGGATCGCTGAACGGCATCGAGGTACTTTCAGCAGTTTGTCCGCACCTGGGCTGCGAAGTTCCCTGGAATGCGGCTGAGGGAAGATTTGTGTGCCCTTGTCATGGCAGCCAGTTCGCTCCAGACGGTTCCCTCCTCCAGGGGCCGGCGTTGCGCGGGATGGATACGCTTCCCATTAAGGTTGAAAGGCAGGATTTAATGACGCGTTACGAGTACTTCCAGGCGCTCCTATCGTACAAGAAGAAAGTGGAATAAGAAGGGCTAAGGATCATGAGCATAGAAACTATTCCGGGTGGAAAAACCGCAGCCAGAGCGCCAGCCAGGCGCTTGTTCCGCTGGATCGACCGCCGCACGGGCCTGAACAAGCTGCTGCATGAGGCGCTGGATGAACCGATCCCGGGCGGAGCGCGGTATGCCTATATCTTCGGCTCCGGTTTGCTTTTTATCTTCCTGTCGCAATTTATTACGGGGATCTTCCTGGCGCTCTATTATGTCCCTTCCGTCGATCATGCTCACGTCACCGTAGCCTATATCACCAAGGTCGTTGCTGCTGGATCGTTCCTGCGCAGTCTTCACGTTTATGGGGCCAGCGCCATGGTGATCATTGTTGTAATGCACCTCAGCCAGACCTTTCTTTATGGCTCCTACAAGGGAAGGCGCGAGCTTCTGTGGGTTTCCGGAACGATCCTGTTCACGCTGGTCATGGGCATGGCCTTTACGGGCTACCTTCTTCCGTGGGACCAGAAAGCCTATTTCGCAACCGCCGTGGGCACGAGCGTCGTGAGCGAGGTTCCCCTCTTGGGCGGCTTTGTGGAGCGGCTGATGCGGGGCGGAACTCAGATCGCTACCCTGACTCTGTCGCGTTTTTATGTCATGCACGTTTTCTATATCCCCGCGCTGATTTTCCTTTTTGTGGCTATTCATATCTACCTGTTTCGCAAAGCCGGAGCAGCCGGGCCGATCAGCGAGAGTCCGGTTAAACCAAAACAGAGAACTGAAAGTTTTTATCCACGCCAGTTGCTCATGGATTTGGGATTTGCGTTGCTGCTGGTTGTGGCGCTGGGGTTTGCAGCCTATTTCGCTCCGGTTGCCCTCGGGCCCCTGGCAAACCCCGCGGACACTCAATTCCTGCCGCGGCCGGAATGGTACTATCGCCCTCTATTCGAGTGGCTCAAGATCTGGCATGGGCAGGCAGAGTTTGTCCGGATCGTGATCGTCCCCGGCATCGTCGCTGTTCTTTTTGTGGGTTTGCCCTTCATTGACCGTCGGCTGGAGCGCCGGCCGTGGCGGCGGCCGGTGGCGGTGGGAACATTTTCGTTCATTTTCATTGCATTGATCACTTTGGGCGCCTATAGCTATTACCAGGATTCCCACAATGCGTTTGTAGCCGCGCAACTCGCCCAGCAGCATCGGATGGAAGTGCAGTATATGAAACAGCCATTCAAACCGCAAATGGCAGACGGTTCATCGGCTAGTCAGCAGGCCCAGGCCGCACCGGCCAGCCCGCTCGTAGCGGAAGGCAAAAAAATCTTTCAGTCTCACCAGTGTTTCGCCTGCCATGGAGAAGGAGCAACAGGAACAGCTATCGCGCCGAGATTAACAGGAATCGGTCAAAAGTTCTCAACTTCGCAATTGGAAGACTTGTTCGGACACCCCCTGCCTCAAATGAACGCCGGCGGGATGCCGCATTTCAAGTTTACCCCTCACGAAGTCGAGGCTCTGCGGAGTTACCTGGACAGTCTTGAGTGATCTGCTGGCTGTTCTTATTTGATCGAATCAGTCAAGCGGGCCCCAACCGCCTTCGGCAACCTATGACACGTCAGCAGCGCTGCGGACGCGATCCGTTAGTGATTGTGGCTGGTGTTTCAACCGCCGCTCATGCGGAAACCGAAGGTTTTTCAACGTTGCGAGTCGGCGCTTACTGCTGCCAGCCGCCGCCGAGCGCCTGATAAAGTTCAACCAGTGCGAGCCGTTCATTGAGTTGCGCCTGAACGAGGTTCAATTCCGCCGCAAAGTAGTTCGTTTCACTCGTCAGGACCTGGAGATAGCTGGCCCCGCCATTCCGATAAAGCACCGTCGAGAGACGATCAGCCTCCTCCGCTGCCTGGGCGAGTTTTTGCTGCTGGCGGCGGTATTCGCGGTCCTTCTGGCAGGCGATGAGCGCATTCGAGACCTGCACAAACGCCTGCTGGATTGTTTGCTGGTACGTCAGCACCATCTCTTGCCACTGGGCCCGGGCCAGTCGCACGCCGGCGCGGAGTGCTCCAGCTTCGAAAACCGGCTGAGTCAGGTTCACAGCGCCATTCCACATTTCTCCTGATGTGCTGATAAGCTTGTTAAGCGCGAAGCTCTCAAATCCTCCTGTTCCCGTGAGTGAAATGTCAGGGAAAAGTGCTGCTTTTACAACGCCGATCCGGGCGTTTGCCGCTACCAGATTCGCTTCCGCCATGCGAATGTCCGGGCGGCGCTCAAGCAATTCCGAAGGCAACCCCGCGGGGACTCTTGCGGGAGCCGGTTGTTCAGTAAGCGGTCGGCCGCGCGGAACAGGGCCCGGGTCCTCGCCGAGCAGATTGCGGATCAGGTTTTCCTGCTGCTGGATTTGGCGTTCCAGCTCGGGGATCGCTTCGGCGGCTGCATCGACAAGCTCTTGAGCCTGGCTCACATCGAGTTGCGAAGCTGAACCGTTTTTCTCGAGCACAAGAATAAGCCGAAGTGATTCCTGGCGCGCGGAAAGCGTGCGTCTTGCTATTTCCAGTTCGTCATCAAGGGCGCGAAGCTGAAAGTAGGCTGTCGCGACACTCGAGACCAGCGACGAAACCACGGCGCGCTGTCCCCACTCGGTGGCCAGAAGCTCGGCACGCGCCGCCTGAGTTTCCCGCCGGTATTTACCCCAGAAATCCAGGTCCCAGATCACGGAAAGGTCCACGCGCCCCGCGTTAATCTTATAGGCTGGAAATATCTTTGTGATCTTCGCATTCCGCTGGCTGAAGATCCCCGCGCCGACGTTCACGAACGGAAACTGGTTAGCACGCGTGATGCCGAGCGCTGACTGGGACTCGATCACGCGCGTGGCGGCAATGCGCAGGTCGTAATTGCGGGTGAGCGCGGTGTGGATCAGTTGCACCAGGATTGGATCCTGATATACCTCCCACCATTTTTCATTTCCCAGCGATGCGGCTGTTGCCGCTGTCATTTGCGCACGATAGACCTGCGGGACACTGACAGGCGGTCGCTGGTACTTCGGCCCGACCATGCAGGCAGTCAGGAAGATGAGCGGTCCGAGGAGTAAAAGCTTTTTCATTTATTCAATGCCGTCCGATGCTTCCTCAGTTGCCAGTTGGCCTGCCGCCTCGTCCTTCCTGGCGCCCGACAGCCGCTCTACCACATAGAAGATCGCAGGAATAAAGAAGACGCCGAAGGCGCTTGCCGCGAGCATTCCGCCGATCACGGTCGTTCCCATGATCTGGCGCGCCACCGAACCCGTTCCCGAAGCGAACCAAAGCGGCATGCAGCCCAGGATGAAAGCGAATGAAGTCATCAGGATCGGCCGTAGCCGTAATCGCGCTCCGCCGAGCGCCGCTTCAGCCAGCGATTTACCCTGCTCATACTGCTTCTTTGCAAATTCGACAATCAGAATTGCATTTTTCGCCGCCAGCCCGATCAGCATGACCATACCAATCTGGGAAAAGACATCATTATCGATGTGCACCATGTAGACCGGGTAGAATTTCTGTACGAAGAGCCGCCGCAACAGCAACACGCCGAAGGCGCCGCAAACCGCAACAGGCGTGCTCAGCAGCACGCTGAAGGGCAGTGTCCAGCTTTCATACAGCGCTGCGAGGATCAGGAAAACAAAGAGCAGCGACAACCCGAAAATCGTGGTTGCGGACACACCCTTCTCCGCCTGCTTCTCCTGGAATGACATTCCCATATAGTCGAAGCCCATGCTGGCCGGCATCGTCTGGTGGAACACCTGCTCAAGCGCGTCCATCGCCTGCGCGGAGCTGTAGCCGGGAGCAGCGCCACCGTTAATCTGTGCAGCATTAAAACCGTTGTAATGCATGACAAATTCCGGCCCCAGTTCCGGATGAAATTGAACAAGCGCCGAGAGCGGCACCATTTGCCCCTGGTAATTCCGCACGTAGAAGCGCTTGATGTCATCGGTGTTTCCACGAAAGGCCGGCTGACCCTCGATATACACCTGCCATTGCCGCCCAAAGCGGTTGAAATAGTTAACGAACAACCCTCCCAGAAAGCCCTGGAGCGTGGTATAGATGTCGGGCAGGGCTACACCCATCTTGAGCGCGGAAGCGCGGTCAACCCTGGCGAACTCCTCCGGTACGTCCGGGAGAAATGTTGTCGAGATGTTCGCGATTTCCGGTCGCTTTCGCGCCGCCGCCAGGAACTTTGAGAGATTCTCCGCCAGGTAAGGGATCCCGTGCCCGCCACGGTCCTCGAGGACAAAGGTAAACCCGCCTGAGGTTCCCACGCCGGGAATCGCAGGTGGAGAAAAGCTGAAGGCGGTTCCTGCCGGCAGTCGCCCAAGCTCCTGGTTTAAGCGGTGCTCGATGGCCCAAACCTCCTCGCTCATTTTTCTTCGGTCATCCCACGGTTGAAGCGTGACGAAAAAGAAGGCGTTATTGGTCGATTGAACGTAACTGAGCAGACTGAAGCCCACCACGCTTGTCACGTAGCGCACACCCGGCGTGTTCATCAGGATATGCTCGATCTGCCTTGCTGCGGCATCAGTGCGATTAAGCGATGCCGCGTTTGGAAGTTGCAGGTTTACATATGCATAGCCCATGTCTTCTTCCGGCAGGAAGCCGGTCGGCAGCTTTTCGCCGAAAACGGCGGCTCCCACCGCAAACAACGCAAGCAGCAGCATTGCAAAGACGCTCTTGCGGATTAATTGCTCCGCGATGCGGATGTAGCGGTCCGTCGATCGGGCGAAGAGGCGGTTGAACCAGCCGAAAAACCACCGGAGCGGACCGCCCCGTGACTTTCCCGGACGCAGCAGAAGTGCGGCCAGCGCCGGACTGAGACTTAAAGCGTTGAACGCCGAAATTACCACCGAAATTGCGATGGTCACTGCGAACTGCTGATAGAGCCGTCCCGTGATGCCGGGAACAAAGGCTGTCGGGACAAAGACAGAAGAAAGGACCAGGGCGATGCCAACCACGGGACCCGAAATCTCCTCCATGGCGCGCGCTGCTGCATCTTTTGGTGCGAGTCCTTCCTCGATGTGGCGCTCGACCGCTTCGACAACGACGATGGCGTCGTCCACAACCAGCCCGATGGCCAGGACCAGTCCGAACATCGAGAGCGTATTGATGGAGAACCCGAAAAGCGGGAAGACCGCAAAAGTTCCGACCAGCGAGACAGGCACGGCGAGAAGCGGAATCAGTGTGGCGCGCCAGTTTTGCAGAAAAACATAGACCACCAGAATCACGAGCAGCAGAGCGATCCCAAGCGTGATCAGGATCTCTTTCATTCCCGCGGTCACGGCAAGCGTCTGATCCAGTGAAATGGCATAGGTCATGTCCTGAGGGAAGCGTTGGCTCATCCGGGCCATCAGGGCCCGGACCTCCCGGGCATCGTTTACCGCGTTCGAGCCGGGAAGTTGATAAACGGCGATAACAGCGCTGGGTCTCCCATTGAGCCGACCCTGGAGCGTGTAGAACTGGGTTCCGAGTTCGACCTGGGCAATGTCGTGAAGCCGCACGACTCCGCCGCTCGAGTTCTCGCGAATTACGATGTCGCCAAATTGCTGCGGGGTAACCAGTCGGCCCTGCGTCCGTACCGAATAAGTAAACTCCTGGCCCGGGGGAGACGGCGGGCCGCCGATTTGGCCGCCGGGGTTCACCGTGTTCTGCGCATTGATTGCGTTGACGATGTCCGGAACAGTGATTCCGAGCTTCGCCATTCGGTCAGGATCCAGCCAGATTCGCATTGCATACTGCCCCGATCCGAAAATCTGAACATTACCGATGCCGGGCAGCCGGCTGATCGGATCATAGAGGTTGATGTATGCGTAATTGGCCAGAAATTTGGCATCGTAAGTACCACGGGGCGAATTGAGCGCCACAAGCATCAGCGGGGCGGTAGTTGACTTCTGAACGATGACGCCATAGCGGACCACGTCGGCCGGGAGTTGAGAGGCAGCCTGGTTTTCGCGCATCTGACTGAGAATCAAATCGGTGTTCGGATCGGTCTTAACGGCAAAATCCACGATCATCGTCATCTGATTGTTGGCCGTCGCGCTCAGCGAATACATGTAGTTCATGTTGTCCACGCCGCTCATCTGCTCTTCGATGGGCGTCGCCACGGATTGCGCAATCGTCTCGGCGTCCGCACCGACGAACGTCGCCTGGATTTTGGTCTCAGGAGGAACTATGCTGGGAAATTGGGAAATCGGCAGGCGCAGGATTGTAACCGCGCCGACAACAACTGTCAGAATCGCAATGACGATGGCCACAATAGGCCGACGAATGAAAAATCGTGACATGACTTACTGGTTTCCTGCAGGTACAAATGGTTTTGGTATGACCAGCGCCCCGGGTCGTGCTTTCTGCGTTCCCTCGGCGACCACGCGCTCGCCCGGTTTCAGTCCAGAAGTAATCACCCACATCGAGCCGACTGTCTGGCCGACCTGCACTGATCGAAGCGTGACACGATTGTCGGCGCCAACGACAACCACCTGATAACTCCCCTGCAATTCAGACACTGCCTGCTGCGGGACAAGCAAGGCCCCCTTGAGAACTGCGGTCTGGGCGCGAACCCGGGCGTAAAGTCCCGGACGCAGCAAATGGTGCGGGTTCGGGAATGAACCCACCACCTGGATTGTTCCCGTCGCCGGGTCAACCTGCCGATCGGCGAACAGGATTCTGCCGTGATATGGATACGTGCTGCCGTCTGGCAAGATCAGTTGCAGCGGGATCGCTGAGGCATGCGACACGAAGTCCACGCTCCCAGACTTGCCTCCGCCGGCGATCTGGAGGTATTGCTGCTCGTTGATCGGGAAATAGACTTTGATCGGATCCACCTGGGAAACCGTCGTAAGCACGGTGGAAGGGCCGACCAGATTTCCAACCTGCACGGTCGCAATTCCCGCGATTCCAGGAATCAGAGACCGGACTCTTGTATACCCAAGATTGAGTTCTGCCTGCTCAACAGCAGCCTTGCCCGCCTCGACGGACGCTTTCGCTGCCAGTTGCGCCTGCCGGTCGTTGTCAAGCTGACTGAGGGGGATCGCGTGAGCCTGTGCCTCAGGAACATCGCGATGGACGTCGAGTGTGGCTTTTGCCAGTTGCGCTTCAGCTTCCGCCAACTGCGCTTTTGCCTGATCGAGCGCAGCCTGATAAGGCCGGGGATCGATCTCGAAGAGCACCTGGCCCTTCTGAACGATCCCACCTTCGCGGTAATCCTGTCGGACGAGGTATCCGCTCACCTGCGGTGAGATCCTGGCATCAAGGTAGCCTTGAACCGTGCCCACCCACTCGCCGTAAACCGGCACATCTTTCTGGATGACTGTTGCGACTTCAACAATCGGAGCGGTCTGCGATGGCAATGGATCCGCCTTGTTTTGGCAGCCGACATAGAAAACCGGCGCGAGCACGGCCAACGCGCTTAACACCCATCTGTTCAGTTTCGTTCCTTGCAATCCCAATGGCTATTACTCCTCAGTGTGCCCGCGATAAATGCCAGCGCCAGCAAGCCCTGAATTTCCATTCGAACTCAGGCCTCGCCGGGCCGCACGTTCTGTTTTTGTTCACGCCAGTCGCCCCGACTGACCGAACACTCTGCCGTCCATTCCGCACAAGTCCTCGATGGCAACTGTTGCGTCGCCGCAGCAACGGCAGCACCCTGATAACGTTTCGCCGACACTTTCTAAAACCCTCATGATCGCTAAGGGCAGAATCTCTTTCGCAGCGCCTGGAGAGCGCGCTGGATTGCCACGCAGTCTTTGATCGGCAACGCGGACATCACGTCTGCAAGCCGCCTTTCCGTGGCTTTTCGTGCCGCGCATATGATCTTCCGCCCGTGTGCGCTCACTGTCAGAGAAACGAGCCTCCGGTTTCCCGATGGAATGCGGCGGTCCACTAAGTTTCTCCGTACCAATCCTTCAACCAGACGGGAAGTCGCAGGCAGGGAAAGCCCGAGGAAGTCCGCCAGTACGGAAAGAGACGCTCCCGGGCTGCTGCAGAGGAATACCAAAGTGCGAAACTGCGGCACGGAAAGGTCAGGACCTCGGTACTGCCGCATCTGGGTGCGAATGAACCGCATCACGGCCGGCACAACTTCCAGAATTTCCGCCGCACAACCACGCGGGGTGGCTGCAATCATTGCACGACGCAATTGTTGCATTCGACAATTATGTGACAGTCTCCGCCCACTGTCAATGGCCCATTACATTTGTCGTCTTGGAAGAGTGCATCGTTTCCCGCGTGGGGCTGAAACGTCTAAGAGGGAAAGGGAGGGAGGAGATGACAGCGCTGCCAGGGGGAGGCAAGGCAGTCGCCGGGCTGGCGTAGCCATGTCAGGCTATGTCGGCGCCACCCCCTCGCCGATCATTCAGCAACTCTGTCATCGCCTCGTCCCGCACCGGCCTGATCCTTGCCACTCCGTCCAATGAGGAGACGATGTACCTATTGCGGGCGCGCGTCGCGGAAGCTCGTGTCAGCCGATCGTATCGAGCTGAACCCGGCCAGCAGTCGTGCGCCGGCCGCCCCGATGGCGAGCAGGAGTCCGCCTGTCAACGCCAGTTCGCGCGGCGCCTTGTACCACGCGATTTGCGCGGCCAGAAGCAGCCCAGCCAGGAACAGCAGCGCCAGGGAGATGCCGCGATGAAAGCGGCGGATTTCCGACTGCACCCAGGAATCGACGCGGTGCTCGATCTCCCGGCCTTCGTCGGAATCTGTGCAGTCAGGCTTTTTGTGGCAGCAGTTGCAGACGTGCGCGGGCGCACGGTAACGCACAATGCGGCGCTCATGGTCAACCGAATGCCGCCGGAGCAACTGTCCCGTTGGGCATTCCCAGCGGTCGAATTCTCTGTGGAACCTGAACCCGGTTACGCGCATCTGCTCGGACCGGCGATGGGATTGCTTTGCCATCCATTCAAGGATGGCCGCCGCAGCCATCAGGAACACTGCGTATCCCGCCGCCATCAGCAACTCCGCATGGAAACCATCGATCATCACTTTACCCCGGCGGATTCGATGATTTCAGTAAAGAGGCTTTCCGCCGGCTGCTCGGCCGCAGCTTTCGGGGCCACATGCCGTGCTCCCAGCCATGCAAGATAGAGGAGCGGCAGAACACCTCCCACGATAAACAGCGCGTCGCCCGGCAGGCGCATCCATTCAATCAAGGCGTTCAGATGGCCGGTGAGGTATTCGAGCGTCCGCGCGTCGTAATAGCCGAAGCGAACCGAGTGGTACAACTGGATGATGCCGAGGGGGAACAGCGATGCAAAGACCATCCACGCGAGCCCCAGATTCAGCGACCAGAAGCTGACCTTCGCCGCGCGGTCAGACCAGCGGGCCTGTGGAACCATGTAGCGCAGGCAGAAGAGCGACAGCCCCACGGCCAGCATGCCGTAAACGCCCATCATCGCAGCGTGAGCGTGATTGGCCGTCAGTGCCGTCCCTATTTCGAAATAGGAAACAACGGGAAGATTGATGAGGAAACCGAAGATTCCAGCGCCGAGAAAGTTCCAGAAACCGACCGCCGCAAGGAACATTACGGCCCAGAAGTGCGGGAACGGCGATTTCGACCTTGCACTCTGCTCCGCGCCCAACTGCAGGAAGCTCCATGCTTCAAGCGTCAGGAACGTCAGCGGTATAACTTCCGCGGCGGAGAAGAAAGCTCCAAGCGCCATGTGCACGGCGGGCTCGCCGGAGAAATAGAGATGATGCATGGTGCCGATCACGCCGCCGGCCGAATAAAGCAGAATGTCGAGATAAACCATCGTCAGCGCTACGCGCTCATGAACGACGCCCAGCAGCACGAAGATGTAAGCGACGATGATCGTGGTGAAAAGTTCAAGAAAGTCTTCCACCCACAGGTGCACAACCCAGAACCGCCAGAAGTCGGTCGTCGTGAAAGTCTCATTCGGCCTTGCCAGCAGCCCCACCGCGTAGAAGGCGGGAATCGACAATGCGGAAAAGAAGAAGAGCCAGGGCAGGTTGCCGATGTGCTCTTCGGCCAGCCGCCCCCGCAATCCACGCAAAAGAATGATCACCCAGAAGAGGAGACCGATGATCAGCAGAATTTGCCAGAAGCGGCCCAGGTCGAGATATTCAAATCCCTGGTCGCCGAACCATTTCCAAAGATGCCGGATCCACCCTTCGATGCCCGCGTATTCGCCGATCAGGCTCCCAAACACCACAACAGCCAGTGCGCCAAGCAATCCATAGGCCAGCCATTGCTGACCTTTGGGCTCACGCCGCGTAATCATGGGAACCAGGAAAATTCCGGCGGCAAGATACGAAGTGGCCACCCAGAAAATGGCGAGCTGAACATGCCACGTCCGCGCCACGTTAAACGGAAGCAGGCGCGCGAGGTCAACGCCGAAGAAGCTTGCGATATCGGCGCGATAATGCTGTGTGGCGCCGCCCAGGAGTGTCTGCATCAGGAAGAGCACAGCCATGATCAGAAAGAAGTAAGCCGTGGCACGCTGGGCAGGCGTCAGGCTGATCGAATCCGGCGGGCGAAAGGAAACCACGGTCCGCTCGCGGCCATGCCAGCCGAGAAAATTCCACCGGCCGAAAGCCGCAAGCAGCAGACCGATCCCGCCGAGCAGCGCAATCAATGAAAGCACGCTCCACACAATGGCATCGGCGGTGAGGTGATTATCCACCAGCGACTCAGGCGGCCAGTTGTTCGTGTAGGAATAATCCAGTCCCGGTCTGTTGGCGGCCGAGGCCCATGCCGACCAACTGAAAAACGCCGTGAGGTCAAAGATCTGCTGGGGATCCGTGATGGCCTTCGGACGCAGGCCGAATTTTGTTGTCGGTTGCGAGAAGAAGTCCGCGTAGTGTTTCTCGAGCGCCCGGAAGGCTGCGGCCTGCGCGGCGGTATATACCAGCGTGTCCGCCGCCGGATCATAGCGGTTGGTCTTGAAGTCGAGGATAGTTTGCGCCCGTGCGCGGTCTGAAGCTTCGCCGCCGTACTGCTCGCGGACGATCAGCGCCGCGCGATGCAGATAATCGGCCGTAAAGTCAGGACCAAGATAGGCTCCGTGGCCGAAGATGGATCCGTACTCCATCAGGCCGTTGCGAAGAAAAGTCTCCTGCCCGCGGGTGATGTCGGCACGAGTAAAGAGCAGTTGGCCGGAAGAATCAACAACCTTTCCCGGGATCGGCGGCTCGCTGGTGTACGTCCGGTACGCCAGAAGGCCCATCACAAAGAACCCGAATATGAAGACGATTACGATGGCCTGGCCCCATCGGCTCGAAACCATCAGGCCGCGCTTCCTGTCCTGTTCCATTGAGTGCCTCCTTGTGTCCGTTTGGGCGCCTGATAGCGGGTGAATAAATACCATACCGGTTCCCACAGCCGGACACTGTGACATTTGTCATACGAGCGTAAGCCGGAACACAAAGATAAAGGTTTCGGATGGAAAGTCAAGGGGAAGAGCATGTTTTGCCGGAGGCTGTTGGAAGTCGTTGCGAAAAGCCGTTATTCCGGGCAAAGTGGAGAACCATTCTTATCTTCGGTCCGCCGGAACAAGGCCAGTTTCCAGGGCCGATCAGGAGTATCGGCCTCTTGTACGATACGCAGCACGAGTGTTTCAACACCGCAGAGCGGCTGCTGCAACCCGGCGTCTTTTCCCTGCTGCACAGAGCTCAAAATGAAATTCGGCCGCTGAGCTGAAATTCACGCCCGGAGCCTTCGGCCATCGTGATCGAACCGAACTGGGGGGTATTTACATAATTGTTTGGATAACCCCAGTTGCTGTGGTTCAAGGCATTGAACGCTTCCACGCGGAAAGTGAAGTCGACTCGCTCAGTGATCGCAAACCGTCGCTGTAAAGCCTGATCGAGATCGACGAAACCAGGGCCCGGAACCGTGTTTACGCCGGCGTTGCCGAAGGTGTAAGGCGGAGGGGCAACAAAGGCGAGCGGGTTGAACCATTGCGCCGTGGTATGTGTCCCGGCCGGAAACAAAGGTTGTCCAGTCACATTGGCCCGGATGGGGTTCTGGCCCAGCAGTGTTCCCGCATTCGCCGTGTCACCGAAAACAGAAACCGTGAAGGGCATGCCATCCTCAGCCGTGAAGATGCTTCCCAGCGTCCAGCCCGAGGTCAGGTGGTACAGGAAGCCGTGTGCCTTCCAGCCAGGTATGGCGTAAACAACGCTGGCCACAAAGCGGTGAGGAACGTTCATGCCATTCAGACCCTTTTCCGCCGCCAGGTCAGAGTTATTCTGTGGAATAGCCGGCTGCATCATCGCAGAGCGAAAATCGGGCGCATCCGTCAGGCTCTTCGACCAAGTGTAATTTGCGAGGAATGTAAACCCATTCTGGAACTCCCTGCGAATGTCAATCCAGCCTGCGTCGTACCAACTGTTCGCCGTGTTCTCCAGATAGTTGATGGCTGAAACCGGCGTGGTAGTGCTTGCGATGCCAAAGTTTTCGGGATTGTCTCCCGTGAATGAAGTGCCGGGCAGGAAAGTGACGGTCGGATAGGGTCGCCGCGGTTGAATGGGGCCCGGGCCCGGAGGCGCGTTGTTGATCAGATGCGAACGCTGGAGATGATAACCCCGGGAGCCCTGATATCCCGCTTCCAGCACGAAATTACCGGGAAGGGCCTTCTGCACCGTGAAGCTCCACTGATTGATGTATTGCGCGTGAGAGTGAGGATCGAGAGCATTGAATGCAACCACCGTGCGGCCGAGCACGGGCGGAGCGAAGTCAAACCCGAACAGGCTGGGAGTATAATTGTCGCTTTGCAGGGTTTCGGCAAAAACATAGGGAGGATTGTGACGCTGATTGCACCACGTGTTCATGTCAACCGGCGTATAGTAAATGCCGAATCCGCCGCGCAGGACGATCCCCAGGCTGCGAACCTGGTGAGCAAAGCCAATGCGCGGGGCAAAGTTGAGGCCGTTCGGATACCATAGGCCTCTCGGCATTCCGGCCTGCCCACCCACGAAGGCGTCGAGATGGCCATCCTGGAACACCAAGTTAGCGCCGGGCTCGTCAAGATCGGATAAGGCGCTCATATATTCGTAGCGCAATCCCAGGTCTAGTGTCGTCTGGTCCGTCACACGCCAGTTATCCTGGATATATGCGTTTCCGTACCACTGCCTCAGATTCATGGAGGGGACCCCGGCCTGGCGCTGCTTCACCACTGGCAATCCTAAAAGGAAACTCGCCAGGCCTGATCCCGTTCCGTCATTGGTGGCTGTGCGC
The DNA here is from genome assembly GCA_035652895.1 of Terriglobia bacterium. Classification (GTDB taxonomy): domain Bacteria; phylum Acidobacteriota; class Terriglobia; order UBA7540; family UBA7540; genus SCRD01. The sequence continues at coordinate 36,085 of DASRCX010000039.1, read as the reverse complement.
GTGGTGAAACCGTTGGTGAACTGGTAGTAACCTCGCGTTTCAAAAAAGCCCCACATCGGCCAGAAAAAGGGTAGATAGCCGCCACCGACCTTCACGGAGTGGTGACCGGCCTGCCAACTCCAGGTGTCTTGCACCTGCACGAACGTGTCCCAATCGTGCACTGGGGTCGCATTAAACGAATCCCCCATGGGGCTGTAGCCCTGAACATTGAAATATGGCATGCCCCAGGCGCCCCTGCCTCCCCATGAGACGCCCTGGATTCCGAGTTCAGAAACGTAGTCGTGAGTGAAATTGTTTTCGGAGTACTCATGCATCGAGAGGCGCGACATGCCGACTGAGAGATTATTGATCATAGTGGGGGAGAAGATATGCGTATAGGAGGCTGTCAGGTTTTGAGCAAGGTTGTCATCAAACAGCCCGAATCCTGGCAAGTTGACTGGCGTGAATCCATGCTCGTGTTGGAGCGAATAGCGGGCAAAGAAGCTGTCGCCCTTCCCAATATTCTGATCGATTCTCACGGTGCCCTGGTCCCAGGGCTGCGTGGCGGTCCGAACGTCCAGGTAATTATTCGAGTCGGCCCCGCTGGACATCGGGCCCATCGCCATCCCGCCCATCCCTGACATTCCGGAGGAGAGATTGGGCATCGGGATGACACTCAGAACCTGTGAAGCCACCGGGCTGATCATCGAGGATGGAATAATGTTGTCAGGGAATTGGCTGCGGATAATCTTTGGGTTGCTCGCGCTGACCGGCTTTGTCGGGTCATAGTTGGGATTCGGCGATGAACTGAACGGGTCATAGATCATCTGACCGCTCTGGCTGAAGTCTCCGTTGCGCTCCGCCATCGTTGGCACCGTTTCAATCTGATAAACCTGATTGCTGAACCGGAAACCCTCATAGTTCACGAAGAAGAAGGTTCTGTTCTTCCGGATTGGCCCGCCGACCGAAGCCCCGAACTGGTTCTGGACCAGGTGCGGAACGTTCGTCGCGTTCCATACGCGGGCATCAAGAGCCGTGTTGCGGAGATACTCGTAGGTTGTGCCATGCAGTTGATTGCTGCCGGACCGCGTGATCATGTTGACCTGCGCCCCTCCGGCTCCGCCGAACTCCGCCGAATAGCTGCCGGTCTGCACTTTAAATTCCTGGATAGCGTCCGGCGACGGACTCAATGACAATGTCCAGAAGGTGGGGTCTGAATCTGTCGTACCATCCAGCAGGTAATAGTTCGCGTTTGCCCGCGCCCCAGCGGCTGTGAACTCTGTTCCCTGTCCAGGACGCCAGTAGAGCTGGTTCTGGTTCCCGTCTTGGACTCCCATATTCATGTTCGGAGCAGTAGCGGGGGCCAGGATCGCCAGGTCGAGAACATGCCGCCCGTCCAGCGGGAGTTGCCGGGTCAGTGTAGGATCAATGACTTCTCCCAGCGTGGCGTCGGTGGTGCGAACAGGAGGAGGCACCCCTTTCACAACCACCCGCTGTGTTTCACTCCCAACCTGGAGCGTGATGTCGAGGCGCAATGCCTGGTTCACCGCCAGCACAAGGTTGCGTACCTGGGGCTGGAAGCCGGGTGCTTCCACCTGCAACATATAGCTGCCCGGGTTCACATCTGTAAATGCATAAAAACCCTGACTGTTCGAGACCGTGTTCCGCCGGAAGTTCGTGCTGGGCGATATCAGGGTCAGTTTAACCTGCGGTATTACTCCTCTCTGGGCATCCATCACCTCGCCGCTTAATGACGCAAAATTCGCCTGTGCCAGCGCGCCGCTCGCAGGCCATGAAAGAAGCACGGTGCACCAGATGCACCACCGAAGTATCAACTTGAAGCCGGTGGGCTTCCTGTTTTGCCAACGCTCGTGGCTGGTCGGCAATAATAAGAAAAAGCTCCGTCCCTTTTTCAACATGCTTCCTTCACCCCGGTTATCCTGATTGTTTGCTCCGCGAACAATGCCGAATCCTGCGCAGGGCGGATTTGCCGGCTTCGATGCCACTTGAGGACGCCGAATGCACGCGCTACAGATGAGCTTCAACAATCCTTTATCCGGCTGATTTGAAGAAGGACTGGCGATAGCCAATCCGCCCCAGGTTACAAAAGACCCGCTAACAATATTTCGGTTGGCTCCAACCCGTCAATTCCGTGGGGAGAATAGCAGCGCTGGAATAAAAGGATTACTTCCCAGCTTCTACAGCATTATGATCGGTCTGATTCAGGGGGTTGCCATGATCTCCTTGCTGCTCGGCATGGGTTTCCTTCTCGCGCCACAAATCAATCCTGCAAACCCGCAAACTCCCGTTCCGCCGCAGCAAAAATGCACGATTTCCGGCACGGTCCTTTCAGCAGAGGACGGCGAACCCGTCGAGCGCGTGCAGGTTCGCGCGGAACACTGGAGGCATTTCCAGGGAAAGCGGCGACTGATGCCCACCGGCTTCTCCTGTGACGGTCCACGCAGGGAATGAATTCCCTGACGTGGATTCCACTATCCAGCGAGTCGAGACCTGCCATCTGCGCGGCCGCTTCATGTTGAGTAATTCGTAACTTATGACGTACCAGCCGGCCTGCCCGCCAGCCGGGCATCCATTGGGATGGAGCCCCCGTCACTTTGATAAACTGGACACATGTTTCGCACCAGGTTCAAAAAAGAAATCGTCGCGGAGTTCTTGCCTCCTATACGGCGCAGCAGGAAGCACAAGGTCATCATCCTCTGCGACGGCATGCCGTCGGTTCCCTCGAAGCAGCCGCTGGCGGAATTCCTGGTGCGACACGGCTACTGGGTCTTCTACCCGCGCTGGCGCGGAGCGTGGGAAAGCGATGGAACCTTCCTTGAGAAGTCGCCGGCGGAAGACATCGCCGATGTCATCAGCGGAATTGAAAAGGGACGCATCCGGGAAAGCGCCTTCGGCAGGCAATTTTGCCTCGAGCCCGATGGGTTCTTTGTGATCGGCGGCAGCTTCGGTGGCGCGGCAGCCATCCTCGCGTCGCTTGATCCGCGCGTGAAGAAGGTGGTTGCCAACTGCCCCGTGGTTGATTGGAGCGTTTTGCGAAACGAGCAGAAAAAAGAGACATCGAACAAAAGCTATCCGGCCTTCATCCGCGAAGCTTTTGGCAACGGCTACCGCCTTCCGGAGCGGAACTGGAACAAGCTCCTCCGCGGCGACTTCTACAACCCGGCGCGGCACATCGGCGAGCTTCAGCCGGAGAAGATCATGATGTTCCATGCGAAGGATGACCCGTACATTCCCTGGCGACTCGTCGAGCGCTTTGCGAAGAGCGCAGGAATCCGGCTGCACCTGCTCGCACGCGGCGGCCATCTGAGCACCACCCGGACGGTCCGGAAATACTGGCCGCGGATCAGGCGCTTCTTCGACCAGAAGGACTGACCGCGCCCGCGTGCGGATTTTTCTTGACATAGGCATGGCTACTATGCTAGTCTTTTGAAGACGGCGCGGCCCGTCGGACCGCAAGTTGGGGGATGCAGAAGAGGGATATAAACAGTCCAGATAGACTGATAAAATTCTCGCAAGTTGCTGAAAACAATAAACCTGTCTACTGTGGAGCCAAATTTGTGGGACAAAAAACATCAGTTTTGCAAAAACGAATCGGAGAAGTTATTGAAAACAAAGGATCGGCTCCTCAAAATGGGACAAAACGAACCGAAAAACGAACCGGACAAGTTATTTAGAATCAGTAGGTGTTGAAAAAACAAACCGGACAAACCTGAAGACGATGCAGGTTAGGGTGCTGAAAACGAATGACCGCTAAACTCTGAGGCGAATCAGAAATCATCTTCAAAAAGGCTAGCCAAGTATAAATCAGTCCTTGTTTCCGCGCAGGCAAAACCGGAAGGAGGCCCATGAAAGTTGCCGCCGTCCAAATGGATGTCAAAATTCTGGAAAACGAGCACAACCTCGAACACATCCTTGATAACCTGGAGCAGGCGGCGCGCGCGGGGGCGAAGCTCGCCGTCTTTCCGGAATGCGCCCTTTCCGGCTACTGCTTTTCAACCCGCGAAGAAGCGATGCCCGCCGCTGAAACCGTCCCCGGCCCACCCACCGAAAAGATTGCGGAAGCCGCAAAGCGTCTCAACATATCAGCCGTGGTGGGCATGCTCGAGCGCGCCGGAGATAGTCTCTACAACGCGGCAGTTGTGATTACGCCGGAAGGCATCCAAGGGACGCATCGCAAGATACACCTGCTTCATCTTGGCATTGACCGCTATGATGTTGCGGGCGACGTTCCGTTTCCCGTGTTCGAGGCCGCGCAGGCTAAGATTGGCGTCAACATATGCTTCGATTGCAGCTTCCCTGAATCCGGCCGGGTGCTCAAATTGAAGGGCGCGCAGATTCTCGCGATTCCCACGAACTGGCCCGTGGGCTCCGACACCTGGGCGCACATCCCCAGAGTACGCGCGATTGAAAATCATATGTATGTGATCGCCGCGGACCGTGTGGGCGAAGAGCGCGGCTTCCGCTTTGCCGGCCACTCGCAGATTATCGACGTGACGGGCGATGTGTTGGCCGAGGCGGGCGAAACCGAAGAGACCATTCTCTACGCCGATCTGGAGCCGGCGCGTGCAGACGAAAACCGCGTGGTGCGGATACCGGGCGCGTGGGAATATGACCGCATGGCGGCCCGCCGCCCGGAGATGTATGGACCCATTGCGCTTCCTAAGAGTGATTTGTGAATTTCATCTGCAACAATGCCTGGCAGTTTGCTGAAAAAGGCCGAATTGCCGCGCGGAGCGAAGCATCTCTGTATTCCTCAGAAGATAATTACTGGGATCGTTGAGGCGCTCACGATGACACGCGTTAAATCCGCTCTTCAGCAACCTGCTACATATTGAAGAAACAGAGATCCGTTTCATGCCGCGCTTCGCGCAACAGTATCAGCGCCATTTCGCGCGCGTGGTAATCGCCCCACATTGAGGATTCGCCACAGGGAACCCTGCGGCCTTCGGGAATATAGTCCCATCCGCGCGGACGGTGATAAACAGAATGAAGAATCAAACCCTGGTGGGCGGGGTCTGTCGAAAGATAAGGCTCTGCGAACAGCGTTCGCGCCACAGTGAGCGCCGCCTGGCGGTAGCGCCTGCCGTCCTCAGCCCGGTGCTGGGTCCGCACGAGGTAATTTCCCAGCCGCCAAAGTCCCTGCGCGGCAATCGCGGCGGCGGAACTGTCCACCGGCTCGAAATCGTTGAAAGGATCACTTGGCCGCAAAAGGTAATCGCCCAGCCTTGCAAGGCCCGGCGCGCCCGTGTCCCAGTAAGGAACGCCGTCCGTCGGCGTCTGCTCGATATAGAAGTCGGCGGTTGCCTCCGCGGCTCGGAGCATCATGGCTTCGATCCTGTCCGCCCCGTCCACCACAGTGAACGCCTCCGCCGGCAGCGTATGGGTAAATTCCAGTTCTTCCGCAAAGCCAAGGATCGCCCACGCCAGGCCGCGCGTCCACGTGGAGAACGGCGAATATCCCTGCTGCGTTGCAGGGCAGCGGTAACTCCCGTCTTTCGGGTTGAAAATCGTTTCGTGCGCAACGCGCCCGCGGACATCAAAGGCGTCGCGGCCTTCGCCGTAATAGACCGCGTAGCGCGCCGTCGCCTCGGCGTGCTGGACAAGCCGTTCGAGCAGCGAAACGCGCCGGTCGGATTCTTCATAAAGCACGTGACCGAGCTTGTGGGCGACGGCGAGCGACCGCAGCGAACGGAGGGTATCCACAAAAAGCGAATGCGGGCCGTTGAAGGAATAGATATAACCGCCGCCGTCCGATGTGCGGGACCAGCGCGCCGCCTGCACTGCCCCGCTCGTCCTGAGCGCCAGCGAGTAGTAGTCCTGCTCCGGCCGCGACGCCTGGAACTTGCCTTCGCGTGCCATCCGCGCAAGGTTTCCGTAAGTGCTGATGATGTTGAAGCCGTGGTCGTGAACTCCGGTGTGGGTGACGTAGTTTTCCATCCAGCGGCGCACGCCGTTGCGGCCGCATTCAAGAAACCACGGATCGCCCGTGGCATCAAATTGAAGGAGCGCCGACCCATACTGGAAGCCTCGCGTCCAGTCGGTCCACTCGCGCGGCTGATAGTCGCCTCGCACGGTGACTACCGGGGGGCCGGAAGTTGGGTCCCACGTTTTTTCAATCGAATGGATTTTCGCCGCCGAAAGATCGAACACCCGCTCGAGCGCGGGTCGAAGTTCTTCGGGCGTGAGTTCAAAATCAATCTTGAGCATGGCAGGTCGGAAGCGCTACAGGCGGCGCAGATGAAATCCGCCGTCCACGTTGATCACTTCGCCGGTCGAATAGGGGAAAGTGCCCTGTGCGATGGCCACGACGGCGCGGCCCACGTCTTCCGGCGTTCCCCAGCGCGCAATCGGCGTGAGCCCATCGGCGATCATGCGGTCGTATTTTTCCCGAACTGTTGCCGTCATGTCCGTCTCGATGATGCCAGGGCGCAATTCATAAACATGGATTCCATATTCCGCCAGGCGCACGGCAAAAAGCTGCGTGGCCATCGCCAATCCCGCCTTGCTGACGCAGTAGTCACCGCGATTCACGCTCGCCGCGTACGCCGAAACGGAAGAAATATTGATGATCCTCGGCCTTGCGCGGTTCGCGGGAAGCTGCGGCAGCAGCGGGATCCAGTAGTTCGCCACGGTCTGTGTAAGGAAATACGGGCCTTTCAGGTTGATCGCGATGAGGCGGTCAAAGCTCTCTTCCGTGGCCTCGAGCAGATCGGCGCGCACTTTCGGCGCCACGCCCGCATTGTTCACAAGAAGATCAACCCAGCCCAGTTGGTGCTCGATGAATTCGAGCAGCCGGAAGCGGCCCTGCGCTTTGCCCACGTCCGCCTGGACGGTTTCAAATCGGACTTTCTTCGCATCCGGCGACGCCTCGATGCACAGCCTTTTGCACTCTTCCGCCGCCCCGGCATTTGTGGCGTAGTTGATTGCGACCCCGAAGCCCGCGCGGGCCAGGCTGAGACAGATTCCGCGGCCGATGCCGCGCGATCCGCCCGTTACCAGAGCTATTGGAAATTCCGGAAACATGACCTATGAATATAACGGATGAAAACACCGGATTTGGAAAAAATCTAATGCCTGGGTGATTGAAAAACCGATATGCCGCCATTAGGATCCTGCGAGCGAACCCGACAAGGCAGTTGTGTTCAGACTTTCAAGAGGATTCAGGAACGGCACGAGAGACTGATATGGAAAACAGCGGAGCAAACTTAAGTACTTTTCGGCGGGCGCCGGGCGGCATGCGGAAAATTCTGTGTCTTGCCGTCGTGCTGTGCGGATTGTTCCTGTGGGCAGGGATTCGAGCGGCCAAAGCCGCGCAGCTAAGTTCGGAAAGGCCTATTTCGCTTGATCCGTACAATCCGCACTACTTCCTGTTTCGAGGGCGGCCGACGGTGCTGATTACTTCCACCGAGCACTACGGTGCGGTGATGAATCTGGACTTCAATTACACGATCTACCTGAACGAGCTTCACTCGCGGGGATTTAATCTCACGCGCGTGTTTTCAGGCATCTACGTTGAAGATCCGGCCGCCTTTCACATCGCGATGAACACGCTCGCCCCGCAGCCGCTGCGGTTCATCTGTCCGTGGGCGCGCAGCGCACCGCCGGGATATGCCGGAGGCGGCAACAAGTTTGACCTTCACACCTGGGACGACGCGTATTTCCATCGCCTGAAGGATTTTGTGGAGCAGGCGGGCCGGCGGGGCATCGTTGTGGAGATGGTGCTTTTTTGCCCTTATTACGGCAACGAACAGTGGGCCCTGAGCCCCGTCAAGGCGAGCAACAACATCCAGGGCATCGGCGATATCCCGAGAACGAAAGCTCTGACGCTCCAGAACGGCCCGCTGCTTGCCATTCAGGACGCAATGGTCAGGAAAATTGTTGCCGAACTGCATAACTTCGATAACGTCTATTATGAGGTTTGTAATGAGCCGTATTTTGGAGGCGTCACGCTCGACTGGCAGAACCACATCATTGAGACGATCAAGAGCGCGGAAGCAGCATTCCCGCAAAAGCACCTGATCGCGCAAAACATTTCGAACGGCTCCAAAAAGATCGTGGAACCCAATCCGGCCGTTTCGATTTTCAATTTCCACTACTCGCGGCCTCCGATGAGTGTTGACTGGAATTATGCGCTGGGCCGCGCGATCGCCGACGACGAAACCGGCTTTCGCGGCACAAGCGACAGTTCGTACCGTCGCGAGGGCTGGGACTTCATTCTGGCGGGAGGCAGCGTTTACGACAATCTTGATTACTCATTCACTGTGGGGCACGAAGACGGGACTTTCATGTTTCCATCCACACAGCCGGGCGGGGGCGGGCATTCGTTGCAAGCGCAGCTTGCAATCCTGAAAAAGTTCATCGAGAGCTTTGACTTTGTCCACATGCGTCCGGACAACGCGGACGTCAAAGCCGTGAGCGCGACGGCAAAAATATACGCGCTTGCACAGCCGACAAAGGCCTATGCGGTTTATGTTGATGGCGGCGGTCCGCAAACCAGGCTGGTAGTGAAGGCGCCCGCTGGAGGCTATCATGCTGTGTGGATCAACACGCGCACCGGTCGGGTTGACAAGTCAGAAACCGTCGTGCATGCCGGAGGGGAACTGCCTCTCGTATCGCCCGCGTACTCCGAAGACGTCGCGCTTCGGCTCGTTCGGCAGTGAATTCAGGGACGGATGACGATGAATTGATTTGTTGTTAACCACTTGGAGAACTGGAAGAATCTACACGGGGGTTTGTCAATGTTTCACGCCAGCAGGGCCAGACCGCAGCGAACAACTCCTTGACGATCATCACATTACACGGGTCGCGAGATTGGTAAACGGCCTGCATTCTCTCCGCGTGGGGCAAGGGGAATTGTGACCCCGGCAAGACGCGGGCTCAGCACAACATCTAATGGGAGGGTTTGACGATGAGAAACTTCAAATGGTTCCACTTCATTTCATGCATCGCAATGATAGCGGCTGCAGTCCAGATCGGCGTGGGCGCGACAGCTGCCACGGCACAAGCGGAAGCGGCGGCAAATTCGACCGCCCAGGCAGCCAGTTCGTCTGCGGCCATGGCATCGGCCAAGGACCAGTCAGCGGAAATAAAAAACGGAACAAAAATATCCGCGGAACTGATGTCAAACGTTGACGCCCGCACGGCGAAGCAGGGAGACAAAGTCGTGGCGCGCGTCACTCAAAACGTCAAGCAGCACGGAAAGATTGTGGTTCACAAGGGTGACAAACTTGTCGGCCATGTGACCAGTGTCAGGAAAAGCCTGAACGGCAAAGGCGGATCAAGTCTTGGCGTGCAATTTGACCAGTTGGTGCACGGCAACACGACGACACACTTGAACGCCGTCCTGACTTCGGTGTTTGCGGCGGGCGGCAGCGCTGCGGCGGAGGGTTCGGACTCCATGGGCATGGCCCCGATGCCCGCGCCTGTAGCAGTCCCCGCGGGCGGTGGTGGTGGAGCACGCGGCGGACTGCTTGGCGGAGTGGGTTCCGCGGTAGGTTCAACGGTCGGCTCGACCGTCGGCGCGGCAGGATCAACTCTTGGGCAAGCCGGCGGCGAAGTTGGCGCCACGACGCAGAACACGCTTGGGGCCAACTCAAGCCTCGGCCTGGCGACCCCTGTGCGCGATATCCATATTGGATCGTCCGCATCGGCTGAATCGTCCGCCGGTACGAATTCAACGCTCAGCACGCGTAATGGCGATCTGCGGCTGGAATCCGGGACCCGGATGCAATTCAGGGTCGCTGCAAACAGCAGCGTCCAGGCAAAACGCTGATACGCAACGTCACCAAACACCAGAAGGCCGGTCACATGAAGGGCCGGCCTTTTTGTTTAAAGATTTCCCCGCGCTTGAAGGATCATCTTGCCATCCATCCGCCGTCCACTGTGAGGATGGAGCCATTAACATAGTTGGAAGCAGCGGAAGCAAGAAAGACGGCAGCGCCCTGCAAATCTTCAGGGTCGCCCCACCGCCCGGCAGGAATGCGCTCCAGGATGGCCTTGTTACGGACCGGGTCACCCTTCAATGCGGCAGTATTGTCCGTGCTGATGTAGCCCGGTGCAATGGCGTTCACCTGAACTCCGCTGCCGGCCCATTCGTTGGCAAGGGCTTTGGTCAACTGGCCGATGCCACCCTTGGCCGCGGCATAGCCTGGAACGAGAATTCCCCCCTGGAATGTCAACAGCGACGCAATGAAGATGATCTTGCCGCTTCGTCTCGCCACCATGCCTTTGCCGATTTCACGCGTCAGAATGAATTGGGAGTTGAGGTTCACTTCCATCAGCGTGTCCCAGTATTCATCGGGATACTCCACGGCGGGCTTGCGAAGGATCGTGCCGGCGTTGTTGACAAGAATGTCGACAACCGGCAAGTCTGCGGCCAGATGCTTAATCAGCGCATAGACAGCCTTCCGGTCAGAAAAATCGCAGGCGTAACCTTTGAATTTGCGATTGCGCGCCAGGACTTCGCGTTCGATCTCGCTGCCGGAAATTTCCATCGAGCGGCTGACGCCGATGATGTCTGCTCCAGCTTCAGCGAGTGCAAGTGCGATCGCCTTGCCAATGCCGCGCCGGCAGCCGGTGACCAGCGCTGTCTTCCCATCCAACTTGAATCGATCAAGAATCGCCATTGTGAATTGTCCGCATTATGGAATTTTGCTTCCTCCAGCCCAGCCGAGCGTTGCTTCGGCATCAGTAAGCTGTATGAGAAGGCTACAAGCCATTGCCGATGAATACTAATACTCCGTCCCAGTATAAACAGAATTGCCGTGATCTTGAATCTTTCGGATTCCGTGCGCCACGAACGGCGCCGCGGGCAACTGTAGTGGGCCTGCATCGATGGCGCGGTCTGCGCACAAAGGCACTGCGTATGTGCTAAGCTAATTCAGCACGCCAACGGGCCTGTAGCTCAGAAGGATAGAGCAACGGTTTCCTAAACCGTGGGTCGGGGGTTCGAATCCCTCCAGGCCTACCACGTTTTCAATAAATCAGCAGAGCTGTTTTGGTGCTAATCCGCCATCCTGGGGACTTTTCCGGGCGGACTTTCCCCGTTTTCGTACGGTGCCAACACTTGTTCAAGGTTAAACTCTTCGAGCTTTTTGACTGGTTGCTTTCTGTGTTCGGATGCGGGATGAACCTAGCGTATGGTCATCGAGGTTTGCGAGTGCCCCATGAGTTCCTTCAGCGTTGCGAAGTCAACGCCTGCCACCGCTACGCAAGACCCGAACGTGTGGCGAAGACTGTATATCCAAAACGGGGCCTAATGTCTGCTTTCAGTAAAGCCTCTTCATGCGCTTTTTGAGAGTGGCGGGGGTCTGTTTCGATCATGCCGATGTGAGAAGAGAAAAGCCACTTTGGCTTATGCCAGCCTCCGCTCGGAAATTCCAGCGCGATTCGGCGAATCGCATCCCACAACGCCAAGTCCGGATCCGGTTGCGGTGGACCGGAGTGATAGCGATAACGGCTCACCCTGCCAGACGGCACAGGCGTCTCAACGTCAAGGCTTTCTCCTCGTTCCTATGGGCTTGGAACTGCCGGCAGACAGCTGCTTTCCAGTCAATGCCTGCAGTTTCCGATGCTCGTCGATGCGTTCGGGTCCCCCTTTCAGAAAATCGGTCTCCGAAGTCTGTTGGCCGATTTTGCGCTCCAGTTGTGCCGTCTTCCCGGCGCCGCTTGCCCAGACCATGAGAGGCCTTGCCAGGCCCCCAAGCGGAACTACGACTGAAAAGGGTGCAGCATGCTCAGGTTGATTTCAAAGGGCCATTCCACCTTGGCCCCCGGTGCTCCGATATCCAGCCGCTGAACTGCCGCCAACTTGAACGCCTTCATGAACTGCCATCGAGACAAACCCACAACTCGAACGAAAACCGAGCGAGAGATAACTGAGAAATTCAATGGCTCCTGAAGGTTCGCTGGCACTTGCAGGAACAATCATCACGATCCCAACGAGCGAAACCAATCGACCGTTTTCCTGAGGCCCTCTTCAAACCGTACTTTGGGTTCGTATCCGAGCAATCTGCGAGCAAGCGAAATGTCCGCGTGCGAATGCTGAACGTCTCCCGCGCGCGGCGCGTCGTAGCGTGGAGTTATCTGCGCGCCGAAAATACCGTTCAGTATCCGGATGGTTTCATTCAGCGTGTGGCGCTCGCCGGTCCCGACGTTGATCACGTGGCCTGGAGCATTGGGTGCGGTGCAGGCCCGCAGCGTGGCGTCAACGGTATTCTCAATATAAGTGAAGTCGCGCGATTGCTCACCGTCTCCATAAATGACAGGGGTCTTTCCCTGCATATAGGCCGAAATGAAAAGTGAGAGCACTCCCGAGTAAGGCGAATCAGGGCTCTGGCGCGGCCCGAAGATATTGAAGTAACGCAGCGCCACAGTTTCAAGGCCGTAAACCTGCGTGAAAATGCGGCAATAATATTCGCCGGCCAGCTTGGTGAGCGCGTAGGGGGAAAGTGGGCGCAGCTCCTGGGTTTCAACGCGCGGCAGCGCCGGATGGTCGCCGTAAGCCGCGGATGACGCCGCGAAGACGAGCCTCTTGACACCGGCGTCCCGCGCGGCCAGCAGGACGTTCAGTGTGCCATCAATGTTGACGGCGTTTGACGTCAGTGGGTCCGCAACAGAGCGCGGTACGGAAGGAATTGCAGCCAGGTGGATTACGTAGTCCACGCCTTCAAAATCCGGCCGGATGCTTTCAAGCTCTCGGATGTCGGCTTCGTGCCACTGGATCTTCTGCCTGACGGGCGTCAGGTTTTCCATGTGTCCCGTGGCCAGATTGTCCAGCGTGCGGACCGTCTCGCCGCGTCGGACAAGTTCTTCAACAATGTTGGAGCCAATAAAGCCTGCTGCTCCTGTTACGAGGTATGTAGGCATTCTTAATAACCTCTATTCTCAGCGAAATGGTTGCGTCCGAACATTAAAGGCCTGATGCCGCTGCTTCATCACATATCCCCGGGATTGCACCGGGAATACTTTTCTCGACCGAAAACACATACAATAGATGCTCGCGTTCCGGCAGATCCCAGGCCCGGGGGCGCGAGTCGGCGGCACATGTCCCCCGTTGTTTTTGTCTGCGTTCATCCATGAATCTGCGTTACTACCCGCGACGCTTCACTAACGCCCGCACTACAAACTTCTACTATTCCTTCGTCTTTCTGCCTCCGGAAAAGCGGGAGGCTATCGAGGCCGTCTATGCTTTTGCCCGGCGGAGCGACGACGTATCAGACAGCTACCTTCCCGAAGATGAAGCCCGGCGGCAACTCGACCTTTGCCGGCATGATCTGGAGCGCTGTTATCTATCGGGCGGCAGTCCCGGCGCCGATTTCACGCCAGAGCTTGCGGCTTTGGCGCGTGCGGTCCATCGCTTCCGGATTCCGCGGGAGCATTTCGAAGAACTGCTGCGCGGCATTGAAATGGACCTCAGCCCGCAGCGCTATCGGACATTTGAGGACCTTTCGCTTTACTGCTACCGCGTGGCCTCGACCATTGGCCTGATCTCGATCGAGATTTTCGGCTACAAAAACCTTTTGACGCGCAAATACGCCGCCACTCTGGGCATGGCCCTCCAGCTTACCAATATCCTCCGCGATCTTCAAAGCGACGCCCGCCGCGGCCGCGTTTATATTCCAGAAGACGACCTGGAGCGCTTCGGCGTTTCGCCTGAGGGCTTCCTGACCGGCAAGCCCGCGGGCAGGTTTGTCGAACTGATGGAGTTTGAATTTGAGCGCGCGCGCAGCTACTTCTCTCTTGCGCGCCGGACGCTCCCACGCGAAGACCGCCGTTCAATGGTCATTGCCGAAATCATGGGAGCCGTTTACTGGCGAATTCTCACGCGCATCAGGGAGCGAAATTACGATGTCTTTGACGAGCGGGTGCAGTTGTCGAGGCCGCTCAAATTCTGGATCGCGCTTTCCGTCTTTTGCGGGAGAAGCGGCTACTCTCCTTAATGATTGCTGATCTCCTGCCAGTATGGTCCCACTCCGATTCCCGCGCCTTCCGCCTTTCGTTCGCGTCCACCGTGCGAAATGATTTCCTGAACTGTGTATGTGGCCTTCTGCTGCGACTCAAAGTAAGTGCGGGTCACCATCTCGCCCACAAGCCCCACTGACAGGAGCTGGATGCCGCTCAGAATCAGCAGCGCTGCAAGAAAAAGAAGCGGCCCGTGCTGGAGCATGATGGATTGGTGCAGAAAGACTTTTTTGAAAACAAGGAAGAAACCGATTAACGCCCCCAGCCCCACACCAGCAAAGCCGAACAATCCGAAGAATTGCAGCGGGCGCGTGGAATATTCCAGCAGGAACTTGATGCTGATCAGGTCCAGCATCACGCGGATAGTCCGCGACAATCCGTAATTTGATTTGCCGCTTGCCCGCGGGATGTTCCTGATCGGTATCTCGGCGATCCGCGCGCCGAATGAGCTGGCAAGCGCCGGGATGAAACGGTGATGGTCGCCATAAAGCCGCATGCGTTGCAGAATTTCCCGGCGGTAGGCCTTGAAGGTAGTGCCGAAGTCGTGGATATCCACGCCTGAGAGTCTGGCCATAATCCAGTTGGCGATGCGGCTGGGCAGGCGACGCGTCAGCCAGGTGTCCTGCCGTTTCACGCGCCACCCGCTGACGACATCATAGCCTTCATTGATCTTGGCAATGAACAGCGGGATTTCCGCAGGATCATGCTGAAGGTCGCCGTCGAGCGAGATGATCACATCGCCTTCGGCATAGTCGAATCCTGCCTGCAAGGCCGTGGTCTGGCCGAAATTGCGCCGCAGGCGGATGGCGACGACGCGGCTGTCGTTCGAGCAGATATCTTGTAGCAAAGAGTACGTACCGTCGGCACTGCCGTCATCAACAAAGACGACCTGATAGGGAAGCCCGGTGCCGTTCATGACCTCGACAATCTTCAAGTAGAGCGGACGCAGGTTATCTTCTTCGTTATAAAGAGGGACAACGATGGAATACCGCGCAACTCTTTCTTTTTCCATTAAGGCCTTCCCTGGAAATTTGATGCCAGGCCAACTCCATATGTTAACCCTCTTGGATGAATTCCTGCACAGGTTCGTGGGATTTTTGGGGTTCCTTCCGCTTGGCCTGCGGCAGGCCGGCATATGAAATCAGTTCGATTCCAAGCGCGTCCACGAACTGGCGGATGCCGGCCCTCGTAAGCGCTCGAAGCTCCGTTTCGCGCTCGGCGCGCAACCGCGTGCGCGTCCCGAGCAGCACATCGTCAACGTAGCCGGGATGGCACATCAGTTCAGTGGTTCCCTCGGGCAGAGAACGAAGCATTTGCTCCAGAATGCCGGCATCCAGAAACCCGGTCTGGCTGAGCCCGACAAAATGCTTTGTGTGCCAAAGGCCTGCCTGCTGGACTTTGTTCACCTGACATGAGGCCAGGGTTGAAAGCGCCCGGGCAAGAAGAAATTGCCTGGCCATGCCGGCAAGTCCTTTGCGCCGGGAACGCAAGGGGCCGAGCGCGCTGGATGCCGGTTCCACGGGGCAACGTACGCACCTGATCCCGAATTCGCATGCCAGCTTCAAAACCAGGCGAAAGACCGGCGGCAGTAAATGGATGTGCTTGTGACTGTCCAGGTGAGTGATTCGGACGCCGGAGGAAGCAACTTTCGCAATCTGGGTTCGCAACTCGTTTTCAATGTCCCCCGATTGGATTTTGCCGGTCATGATCCGCCACGCCAGAATTCCAGGCGTTGGATGGAATGCCCCATCCGGCTGAATGAGCGAAGGAACACGGAAAGCTTCGCAGACCGGCCTGCCCTGCGTCAGATTCAGGTGCACGCCCACGCCGAGTCCCGGCGCCGTCAAAGCGCCCGCGACAGCGGAATCAAACGCCGGCCCGTTCGCCATGAGAGTCGTGCTCGTGATAATGCCGTTCCTGTGGCCCTCGAGAATGGCCCGGTTTACGCCACTGCTCAGACCGAAATCGTCCGCATTGACAATCAGTTTCTTCATTTTAGGGTTGCGACCATGGGGCCGCTCTTCTCGTCATTTCCCTTCAGCGAGAGCGAGTACCGGCTTACCATCACCAGCCCCACAGCCACCCAGAACAGCATGCGGATTTTCCGGATAACCGCTAATGACACGCCTTCAGCGGCGCCGTACCCCACCGTCTTGAGCACCAGCGCCGCTCCGCCTTCGTCCACGCCCACTCGCATTGGAACGAACGCGAAGAAAAGGTTCACGACACGGTTGACGGTTTCAACCATGAAGGCTGCAAACAAGGACATTCGGTGGACCGTCATCGCCAGAATGACCCAGGCTTCGACCACACCGGCAACAACCGACAACAGCTCCAGCGCAAGGATAATAGCTGACGATATTTTATGCGCTTGCCAGAAGCCGTGAACGTTTTCTTCAAACGCCGCCACCTTCTCTCTCTGATCATGCAGCCTATCGAGCCAGCGAAGATCAAGCTTTCTAAGCCCGTCCACAATCCTGCCGGCCACACGGTAGTGTTTCTTGACGATCAACCCGATCAACCCGCCTGCAAGAAACAATGCCGCAAGCGTGATCAGGCTGCCCGTTCGCACGGTCGGGGCCAGGGGATACTCCGTAATGAACAGCACAAGTCCTGTGATGACAAGAAGGCTGGCGGAAAAACTGTACGCCAGGTTCTCGATTACCAGCGATGAAGCACTGTGTTCGGCGCTGACGTGCTTTGAAAGCGTGACGCCTTTAACCGTTTCTCCCAGCAGCGGCCCCAGGAAGGTCAGATCTGTGATGGCTTCGCCCGCAATGCGGATCCCGAAGAGGTCTCGGAATCGGACACGCCGCTCGTGGCGGTCGATGGCTTTGAACCACGCAGCGGTGCGCAGCAGATGTCGGGCGCCCGAAATAAAAATCACAAAAAGGAAGCCCCAGCCGAATTGATACACGCGGCTTAGGATCACAGCCGGGCCGGTCTTTAAAATCAGGAGTGCAAACAACCCTGCGCAGACCGCAAGAGAGATCAGCTTGAATTTCCGCTTGAACCTCAATTCAGATGCCTCGATTGCGCGCGATTCCTGGGACGGCTATCGGCCCGGGCTGGATGCGAACTCGCTGGTGCTCCTCGTGCGGACGTCGTCTTCAGATGCCGGGGTTTTGCCTGGAAGTTCATGGCCGGTTCCTCCTTCAGCCATAGTAAGCGAGGCGCCAGGAAAAGACGAGCGAAACCAACCCATGCAAGGCAGTTGATGGCTCCGATGGAAGATCCATCCTTAACCGGGGGCGCTTCCAATCAGTATATTGGGGCGATATTTCTAAAAAGCTTCGACAATTTGACGCCACAAAGTTGACGACCGGGAGCCTGACAATTAAAATAATGAGTGGATCTGTTCGCGCCGTACGATGTGTCCCCAGGGGCCCCCGGCTCGAAACCTATCCTGAATTTCAAATGAGACATTAAGAATGAACGCAAACGATCTCCGTCCAGGTATGGTCATTAAGCACAACGGTGAACTCTTCTCGATTCACAAGGCTGAGCACCGAACTCCGGGAAACCTGCGCGCTTTTGTGCAGGCGCGGATGCGCAATCTCCGTACTGGAGCCATGATCGACCACCGCTTCCGCTCTGAAGACACGGTCGAGCGCGCCGTGATTGATGAAGTCGAGATGCAATACCTTTACTCAGACGGAGACTCATACTATTTCATGAACACCAGCACTTACGAACAGTTTCATCTGCCCAAGGACGTCGTGGGCGAACGGGCGCAATACATGGTTCCCGACGTTGTTCTGAAAATGGAATTCTACGAAGGCCGGCCCATCGACATCCAGTTGCCGCCAACCGTCGACCTGAAGGTTGTCGAGACCGAACCGGGCATCAAAGGCGCCTCGGCCACCAATGTCATGAAAGCCGCAAAGATGGAAACCGGGCTCGTAGTCCAAGTCCCTCCATTTATCAGTGAGGGTGAAGTAATCCGAATTGATACGTCGAACGGCTCATACCTCGCACGCGCCAGCTAGCCATTCTTCAACGCAAGCGCAATCGCGCAGCCTGCCATTGCGACGCTGAGCTTTAACCCATCACGATTCCGCTTTCTGCCGGAGAGCTTCTCCCGACTATTTCCCCTGCAGTGCGCACCCTCAGCGGTATAATGTTTATGAAGCCAAACAAAAATCGAACATGGGCGCTGATGCCCCAACAATCCGGTTCGGCCCGGCCGGCTGGTCGTACGAGGACTGGAACGGGATTGTGTATCCCATGCATCGCCCGCACGGCTTCCACGAAGCCGAGTACCTCTCCAGATTTTTCGACACTATTGAAATCAACACGACCTTCTACCACCCTGCCCGCGCAGAAGTGGCACGGAGTTGGGCTCGGCGGGTCCGCCAAAATCCGAACTTCCGCTTTACGGCCAAGCTCTGGCAGCGGTTCACACACGAACGCATTGCCAGCCAGGAGGATGAGAGAGTCTTCAAGCAGGGCATCGAACCGCTTCACCAGGCGGGGCTGCTGGGGACACTGCTGATGCAATTTCCGTGGTCATTCAAAAACAACAAGGAAAACCGGGAATATATCGGCAGTTTGGCGATGCAGTTCATGGAGTACCCGCTGGTGTTGGAGGTCCGCCATGAATCGTGGAACAGGCCAGAAATCTACGAAATGCTTCGCGAACTGGGCGTCGGTTTCTGCAACATTGACCAGCCCGTGATTGGCCGCTCGATTCGCCCCAGCGAACGCTCCACTTCGCCCGTAGGATACGTCCGCCTGCACGGCCGGAATTACGAACACTGGTTTACTTCCAGCGAGCGACCTGATGAGCGTTATGACTATCTTTACAGCATGAGCGAGCTTGAGGGTTGGGCCGAACGCATCCGCCACGTTGCCGAAGCCACTCAGGAGACATACGTTATCACCAATAACCACTTCCGCGGAAAGGCCGTGGCCAATGCCTTGCAGCTGATCAGCATTATCCGTGGCCGGCCGGTGCAGGTCCCGCCAACCTTGCTGAGTGAGTATCCTGTGCTCGAATCGATTGCCGCCCCTATTGCGGAACAATCGGCCCCTGAGCAGGCCAGCTTCCTTTTTGAAACGGGCGGAAGGAACAATTGACAGTCGTCATGCGCAGTTGCTAGCATAACAGATTCTGCAAGTCATCCGGGAGTCAGGTTTTAGCAGCCTTCCAGAGGGGAGTTTCTGCATGCCCGTCAGATTTGCAGGTCTCCTGTCCCCGTCGTCTAGCCCGGCCTAGGACATCGCCCTTTCACGGCGGTAACGCGGGTTCAAATCCCGCCGGGGACGCCAATCCTCTCATTAAGTTACTGCGATGCCCAATTCTGTTTCGTTATGAGTTGTAGTACGGATTGCTTCTGCGTAACAGCGTGGACCACCTTGTCGTGACTCTTCTGTCCTTCTTTTGACGCTGCCTCCTTGTAGTCGTCCAAGGTGATCTTAATAGCTCTATGCCGGAGAATTGCCTCCACAACCTTGGGATCATTGTCACTTTGTCGCAATACGGTTGCGCACGCGCGGCGGAGAGGACATCTTCTACCCCCGTCTGCCTGAGTAATAGGCCGAGCCCCCATTGAGGCGTACTCACTCCTGAGTTTTAGACTGGCGGGGAACACGAAGACCGTTCCTGACCTGGTTCGAAGGATGCAAAATGACCTCCTCCCCCTCCCGAAGACCATCCAAAATCTCTACGTCCGCTTCGTTCCTATGGCCGATCTTGACGTCTCTCAAGCTGGCGCGGCCGTTTTCGATGACAAATGTGCCCCATCCCTGTCCCCGCCGGAACACCGAACTCATAGGGGCTTTCAGAACGTCTTCGCCTGACCAGATTGTTATTTCGCACTCAACGCGGTAGCCGTCGCCCAGTCGGCCCGGCGGATCAACGAAGTCCGAAATCACATTGACTCGCTGCTCCTCAACGCCCAATGCAGAAACTTTGGTGAAACCGTAAAGTTCAACCAGGCGGACGCGTGCCCGGATGGGGCGGTCACCGCCCCAACCCACTAACAAAACAGGATCGCCGGGATGAATCTTGACAGCATCGGTGGAGAGCACATCCGCAACAATCTCAATCTTGTCGGGATCGCCGAGAGTAAGAATAGGCGTGCCGGCCTGAACCACGCGTTCGCTCTTCTCAAGCACGCGAAGCACATTTCCCGACACCGGCGAACGCAATTCAATCAGAGGCCTGGGTTTTCCGGGTTCTGTCTCGATGCTGATCAGGCCGGCACGGGCGATTCGCAACTCGGAAGTCGCCACTTGAACACTATACTGCGCCGCCTCAAATTCCCGTGCAGATGTAATGTCGGTGTTTCTGGCCAGATCCAGCGCCTGGATTGAGATCACACCTTCCTTGGCCAGATGCTCGGCGCGGATGCGGTCCCGCCGGGCCTGCTCCCAGTCTTCGCGGGCACGCGCCGCCCGAGCCGTCGCCTGTCGGAGGGCAGCTCTCGAGGCTTCTACTCTTGCATAAACTTCCTCGCGTTCGCGCTGGCTTAGGGGAAGTGGATCGATTCTGGCGACGACTTGATTCAACCGAACAGCGTCACCGTCATCCAATTCGACGCGCAACAAGCGACCCATCACAGGGGATGAGATTGTGAACCGGTCGCGGGCCCGGGTTTCTCCTTCCTGGTCGATAGTGACTCGCAATGGTCCGCGCACAACGTGAGCCGTCTCAACCTCAAGCGGCGAGGGTCTGAAAGCCAAAACGATCAAGGCGATTGCCGTGACAGCCACTACAGAAGCTGCAGCCAGTCGGCCAGCCTTTCTACCTTGCATTTCATTCTCTCGCTTTCAGCACGGCCACAAGGTCCAGCCGGCAAAGTCGACGGTATATGAGCAGGCTTGAAAGCGCTGACGCCAGAATGACAATCATCGCAGCGAGGACGTACGTCCTGCTGCTGATAACGAGCGGCATCCGGTATAGCTCCGACCGCATGGTGTAAACAAGCAATGCGCAGGTGCCATACCCCAGCAGAAATCCTAGCGGAACAGAAATCGCCGTCAGCAGGGCCTGTTCGCCCAATAACATCAGCCCTACTTCCCTCCGCGTAAAGCCCAGAACGCGGAGCGAGGCGAGTTCGTTGGCACGCTCAGAAAGTGCGATTCTCCCGCTGTTGTAAACGACTCCCAAGGCGATCACACAGGCGAAAATCACCAGAGTTCCGACCGAGATGCCCAGGCTCCGGGCAATGGTCTCCCGAAAACTCTCGAGGGTTGCCTCGCGGACTGCAACCCCGCTGACCGCGGGCGTGCGCTTCAGGAAAGAATACAGGCGTGGTATGAAGGCGGAATCGACAGCAAGGAAAGAACCTGAAATCGTGTGCCCCTCACGCATTAACCGGTTCAGCGCGTCGATATTCATGTAAGCGGAGGTCCCGATCAAATCGTCAACTGTCCCTTGCACGGCCACTTGCCGCACCGGCCGCTTTCCCTCCAGGACTTCGATCGTGATACGGCCGCCAGGCGCAACGCCAAGAATGTGCGCAAGCGTGGTGGACAGAATGATTCCCTCCGGCGGGAGTCTTACGGGGTGAAGGCCAAGGTCAACGATCCTGCGCAACTGCTGGTCTTCCTGCAGACCGAGGATGGCAACGCGGCGAGATCGATGTTCGTACCTCAGCTTTGCATCGACCACGCGAAAAGGTTCGTCGCGCCAAACGCCAGGCATCCCGGCTATGGCGTAGCGCGCGGAGGAGCCGTGAGGTTCGTTCAAAGTGACGGTGATATCCTGGCGGGACGCTGTTTCGAATTCTACTCGAACCAGATAATCAATCGCGTCATAAAAATAGAATCCGACGATGAGAATCATGCTCGCCATGGCAAGGGCAAATATCGTGAGGCCTGCTTTCCACGGACGACGTTCGAGATTTCGCAAAATCATTCTCGCGGGGAGGGGGACGAAACCTTGAAAGCCAAGACGTTCGACAAAGCCGGGCCTGAACCGGGCAGGAGACGGCGGCCGCATCGCTTCCGCGGGAGGCAGGGCCATGACGGAACGAAGGGAGGCGAGCGCCCCGAGGCAAGCTGCTCCTGCGCTGATGAGAAACGCTGAGATGACCAGCCGTTCGCTCTGGACAAAATGCAGTTCTGGAAATCGGAAAAACTCCTCGTAGAGCTTCGCCAGGGCGCGGCCGAGCCACACACCGAGAGGCCCGCCGATCAGGGTCCCCAGCAGCACCGCGACAAGAGCAAACTTCAGATAGTGGAGCGCAATTGAAAAGTTGCTATACCCGAAGGCCTTCAACAAGCCAATGGCGGTCCGTTGCGTGCCCACAAGTCTCGAAAGAACAATGTGAATTAGAAGAGCGGCAATGCCGAGGAAAATTGTTGGAACAACGATTCCTGTAATCCGGTCCTGCTTGATTTCATCTGAAAGGAAGCGGTTCGAAATCTGGTCATAACGGCCATAGGCACCCAGCCCGCCATAAGGGGCGAGGAGCACGTCCAGACGTGTGAGGACCTCCGGCTCGCTCGAGCCCGGAGCAAGAGTCAGCGCCACATCGTTAAAGGCTCCCTGCATGTTGAACGCAGGGCCGAGCGATTCGCGACTCATCCAAAAAACTCCGAACCGCCGGTTATCGGGAAAAACTTCTGCGCCGCGGATTTCATAGACGTACTCGGG
This sequence comes from Terriglobia bacterium, assembly GCA_035652895.1. Classification (GTDB taxonomy): domain Bacteria; phylum Acidobacteriota; class Terriglobia; order UBA7540; family UBA7540; genus SCRD01. The sequence goes on along the minus strand of DASRCX010000039.1, from coordinate 13,518 downwards.
AGAGAGCGCGACGCCTACGATTCTGAGCCGTTCCCATCGGCCATTGATCACGGCACCGATAGCTTGCCCAATCTGAAGATGGTTGGCCGTGGCAAAGGCCTCGCTGACCAGAACTTCATCACGACGGCCAGGCTCGATATAGCGGCCGCGGCGGATGCAAAGATCGTTCAGCATGGGAGCCCGCCGTTCTGGAATGGAGATGAGGCGTCCAAGCGCGGGCTCGGGCAGGCCGGGAACGTCAAGCGTAACATCTACGACGACCCGGGTCTGGACCAAAGAAACCCCCGGAATGCCGGCGATATTAGCTGCCAGCGAGTCCGGAGCTCGCTTGAGATGCGCGAAAATCTCTGCGAAGCGGTAACGGACGTAGTAGTCCCGCTGAGCGGCAGCGACCGACTCATAGGCTCCGCGCATGGTCACATAGGTAGCGACCCCGCAGGCAACGACCAGCGCAACAGTGATCAGTTGCCCTCGCATCAGCCAGATGTCCCGCAAGAGTTTTCTATCAAGCACGCTCATCGCACGTCACCAGGAAAGCTCGGAAGGCGCCAACCTCTTTTCATTTTTATAAATATCGATGATTTGACCGCTGCTGATTCGCACCACACGGTCCGCCATGGCGGCAATGGCGGCGTTATGAGTGATGACAATCGTGAAAGTCCCGAGTTGGCGGTTCACCCTCTCTAATGCTTCCAGCACAACTTTGCCAGTCGGATAATCGAGTGCACCGGTTGGCTCGTCGCACAACAGGACCTCAGGCCGCTTGGCTATCGCACGGGCGATGGCAACACGCTGCTGCTCCCCACCGGACAACTGAGCGGGGAAGTGGTTTAATCGTTCCTCCAGACCAACGATTCGCAGGCACTCTTCGGGACTCAGCGGGTTCTCCGCAATTTCCGTGACCAGCGCGGTGTTTTCGAGCGCCGTGAGGCTCGGAATCAGATTAAAGAATTGGAAAACGAAACCGACGTGCTCCCGCCGGTAGCGTGTAAGCTCAGCCTCGCTTGCTGAAGTAAGGTCATGATCCAGATACAAAACGTTGCCTGAGGTCGGGACGTCCAGTCCGCCCAGAATATTCAGAAGTGTCGTCTTCCCGCTCCCCGAAGGGCCAAGCAGAACGACAAATTCTCCCGGGAAGAAGTCAACGTTTATCCCTCGAAGCGCGTGGACCTCCACCTCACCCATTCGGTAAACCTTGGTGATGTTTCTGACATGAAAAACTGTGTCCCCGTCCGCACGGGCGTGCTCGTTCCAACGCTCCCTCGATTCATAGCCCAACCACCGCCGAGCGTTCATAGCTGCGCTCCTGAGCGTGGGATTATTCCTTCGCAGACGCGAGCCAGCGTTTAAAATTAAGCAGGACCGGAGCAGTGGCCGAAAATTGCCGATTCCTCTTGTTCATAACTCAGGCTATCGTATTTTGAGGCAGGCCGATGTGATGAAGGTCACCCAACATCTTGTGTTGCCGCAGAGCTGCTCTGTTCATCGCGGATACATCATTTATTCAAGAATTGGGAATGATGATTGCAAAGTTGTATCCCCGTCCTCGTAATTAGCCGTGGCCTCTACAAATGAAGCCCACCTTGAGCAGACGACAAACACTCTGCTCCCGTGACCCGATTAATGTAGAAACGACCAGAGGATTTTGGCTCATGGTGACTCTGTTATGGGATGGTTTGCACGGGAGGATCGGATTTCAAGGAAGCAAACGTCTTCGGAGATACAGGCAGGGGATTCGGGCCATAAGACCTCGAGCCGTTTCAGCCATTTCTGACCTTCGCTTGGAAGCAGCGCGAACGAGACGTCCCGGACCGGGATGGACCAGTCATGCACAAAGGGCCAGCCGAAGTCAACTGAGCAATAATTTTACGACCGCGCCCGGCGTTGTACCGTATATCGACGGGTAGATCAATTGGCCGCGTCCGTCGCCAGACCCAGTGCCATCGCAGAGTTTCCGGCCGATTGTCTGAAGCGCGCAGCCGCCAAACAGCATCCCGAGACCGACCTCGGAAATTGTTTTCCGCACCTGCTCCTTTTATATTCCTTGACAGGCATATACTATGGACAGTATATTCCCGGTATGGAATCTGTATTTGAAATCATTGCGGAGCCGAACCGCCGCGCGATACTTCGTCTTCTGGCCTCGTCTCAGAAGTCGGTTGGAGAGATCGAGCGTCAACTCGGCATGCCGCAGCCGACCGTATCAAAACACCTCAAGGTGCTGCGCGAGGGCGGCTTCGTGGAATCCACGGCGGACGCACAGCGCCGCCTCTACCGGCTGAAGCCTGAACCGCTTCAGGAGATTGACGCCTGGCTGGCGCCGTTCCGCCGGTTCTGGTCCACTCACGTAGATGCCCTGGAACGCCACCTCGACCGCATGGACCGGCGGTCACAAGCAAAAAAGAAGTCAAAGAGAGAACGCAGAGGCAGACCGCGAACGTGACTAAGGAGGAACGAAATGAAAATCAAAGTGACCAGCATTTATGTGGATGACCAGGACAAGGCCCTGCGCTTTTATACGGAGGTGCTGGGTTTTGCCAAGAAGTCGGATTTCAGTCAGGGACCATTTCGCTGGCTGACCGTGGCCTCGCCCGATGATCCGGACGGAACTGAACTGCAACTGGCGCTGAATACCAACCCCGCGGCCCAAACGTATCAGCAGGCGCTGTTTCAACAGGGGCAGCCCGCGGTCATGTTTTTCACCGACGACATCAAAGGCGACTACGAGCGCATCAAGGCCCGCGGCGGCGAGTTCACGATGCCGCCCACGGACGTGACCGCATCAACCATTGCGATGCTGAAGGACACTTGTGGGAATCTCATTCAGCTCACGCAGTTAAAACACTGGTAAGCGGACACACGGAGAAGTTAGATGACCGATCGCGAACAGTACACGCCGGGCCCGGCAAGCGGCACTCACGTGCACAAGGACGGAACGAAGTGGACGCTGATTCTGACGCGAAAACTGGACCATCCGCCGGAAAAAGTCTGGCAGGCGCTTACCGACCCCGCACATCTGCGCGAGTGGGCCCCGTTTGACGTTGATGGGAACTTGGGAGCGGTTGGAACCACGGTGAACCTCACCTGGGTAGGGACGGGCAGGCCGCAGGAAACAACGGTGACCCGAGCAGACCCTCCCCGGGCGCTTGAGTACGGCGATATCCGGTGGGAGCTCGAAGCCGCTGACGGCGGAACGCTCCTGACGCTGTGGCACAGAATCGACCGCCGCTTCGTCTCCTGGGGCGCCGCAGGTTGGCACATCTGTCTGGATGTTCTCGACCGGCTTCTCAGTAAAAACCCCATCGGCCGCATCGTTGGTGCCGATGCGATGAAGTTCGACGGCTGGCAACGATTGAACGCGGAGTACGCAAAGCAGTTCGGCGTTGAAGCTCCATGCTGGCCGCCGAAGAGGCATACCTAGGGGTTGCAGGGGAGTTGGTTCGCTTCGAGTTCGACTTTCCTGGAGGCCCCATTGAACTGGAGCAAATGGATTTCGTGGAAACGCCGGTGCACATCGCAGTCATGTCGCGCGCCCCGGAACAAATCCACTTTATCGACCGCCGCAATTCGGTGGTCGGTTTCGACTTCTTCGGTCTCATGGGCAAGCTGCGAGCAGAGACGCAAACGCCCCGCACGAAAGCGCAGATCCTCGACTTACTGCGCACCGAGGGCGAGAAATTCTAAAAGGCGCTGGAAGCCGTCTCGGGAGAGTTCCTAAGTGGGCAAGTGGTATACCCCGAGGGCATGGAGCCGGGAGTAAAATCGGGCTTCGAAATGCTGATCGCAAGCAGGTAACACGGAATGCATCATCGCGGGCAATTGATGGTAGTCGTGCGAATGATCGGCATCACGCCGCACCTCACGCGACGGATGGAGGAAGTTATCGCGTCGGTGAAGGCGGGCCGGTAGTGGCAGCGCATAGTGTCGGAGGTTTCTATGAGCTCAAAGAAAGACATGAAGAAGTCCGCCGGAAGCACTGTCGGCAAGGCATCCAGGGGATTCACGGCGGAAGAAAAAGCCGCGATGAAGGAGCGCGCCAAGGAGCTGAAGGCGGAAGCGCGCGTCAGGAAGGACAGAGCATCCGGGGAAAGCGCCGTGCACGAGAAGATCGCCGCGATGCCGCCGTCGGACCGCGCCATTGGCGAGCGGCTCCATGCCATCATCAGAGCCGCCGCGCCGCAGCTTTCGCCGAAACTCTGGTACGGAATGCCTGCCTACACTAGGGATGGCAAGATCGTCTGCTTCTTCCAAAGCGCGGAGAGGTTCAAGACGCGGTACGCGACGTTCGGCTTCATGCACGAGGCGAAACTGGACGAAGGCGCCATGTGGCCGGTCGCCTTCGCGGTGAAGGAACTGACTCCCGCCGAAGAGGCGAAGATCGCCGCACTCGTGAAAAAAGCTGTGAACTGATCCGCTGCGGTCAAAAATCGTCTGCGCAGCCTGCTGCTTAGCGCGAAGGCGCGTGAGTACTTACGAAGCTGCTCCAAGTTCTGCGAGCCGCCGACGAAGATACCGTCGCTCGACGGCGTTTGCGGTGAGCGCAAGCGCGCGGTGGTAAGCTTCGACGGCTTCCTGCGAGCGGCCCATACGGCGCATCAGGTCTGCACGCGCGGCATGGAATAGGTAATAGGTATCCAATTTGCCAGAAGCTCCCAGTTCATCAACCTGCTGCAAACCGATTTGGAGTCCTTCGCTCATTGCAACGGCCACGGCGCGGTTCAGCGCCACCACCGGCGATGGGTTGAGGCGCTCGAGATTACGATAGAGCGTTGCAATTTGCCGCCAGTCGGTCTGCTGAGGCGTTCTCGCTTCGGCATGGATGGCAGCGATGGCGGCCTGCAATTGGTATGCCCCGATTCTGCCCATCCGCAATGCCATTTCAATTTTCTCCAAACCCTCGCGAATTCGCTCGCTGTCCCACAGCGTTCTATCCTGTTCTTCAAGAGGGACCAGTTCCCCCTGCGGGTTGATTCGCGCTTCCCGCCGCGAATCGTGGAGAAGCATCAACGCCAGCAGTCCCAGGCTTTCTGCATCGTGCGGCATCAACTGGCAGAGCGTTCGCGCCAGGCGGATCGCTTCCGCGCAAAGCTCGCGACGAATCAGACTGTCGCCGGAAGTGGCCGCATAGCCTTCATTGAAAATCAGGTAGATGACTGCCTGGACGGAGGCAAGCCGCTCCGGCAGCCGATGCTCGGGCGGCACTTCATAGGGGATTTTCGCGTCCTGTATTTTGCGTTTGGCGCGGGCCAGACGCTGCGCCAGCGTTGGCTCTGGAACCAGGAAAGCGCGGGCGATTTCAGGGGTTGTGAGGCCGCCGAGCGTGCGAAGCGTCAGGGCCACCTGTGCGTCAGGACTGAGCGCGGGATGGCAACAGGTAAAAATCAGGCGCAGCCGGTCGTCGGGATAAGTCATATCTTCCGTTTCAGGATCGGTCGCGGCAGCGCGTTCAGACTCCCGCACGACTTCTTCTTCCTTATCGCGCCGGGTTTGTGCTCGGCGGGCGTAATCAATCAGCTTGCGGTGCGCGGCCGTCGTGATCCAGGCGGCGGGATTGTTCGGAATGCCTTTTTCCGGCCAACTGACGAGAGCGGAAGCGAACGCGTCCTGTATCGCCTCCTCGGCAAGATCGAACGATCCTGAAACGCGGATCAGGCCGGCGATAATCCGCCCCGACTCCTGCCGGAAGACCGATTCGATGATGCCGCGAAAGTCATCCATTAGACCACTCCCGCCTTTGCAATGGCGGTTGTCAGGGCGGACGCATTAATTCGCGGATGGGCCTGACTTCCACGCAACCGGAGCCGCCTCCGCAAACCATCGGGATCTTTGACGCCCACTCGAGAGCCTCATCGAGGTCTTTGCAATCCAGGATGAAGTATCCGGCAAGTTGCTCTTTGGTTTCGGCAAAGGGACCGTCCATAATCATGACCTTGCCGTCTTGCATCCGAACGGTGGTTGCGGTGCTGGTCGGCTCTAGTGGATCGGCAGCTTCAAAGACCCCTTGTCGCGTGGCCTCATCAATGTAACTAAGGGCAGAAGATTCCGATTTTGCTATTTCTTCAGGCGGCAGGGTTTCTTTGATGTGTTCGTTATGGTAAATGAGGAGCATGTAACGCATTTATCCCTCCATTGATTCCAAGTCCGCCCTGTTGGATGCCCAGGGCTGGTATCTGGACGCCATTATTCCCCGCTTTTTTGACAAAGTCGCAGGCCTCACCTGCAAGCGAGGCCCTGGCCGCGTTGTTGGATCTGATGACGGGCCATTCTTCCATCACTCGGCCGTGGCCGGGATCGAAGTGCTCGCCCTGGCCTCTGCTTACAAGTTCGTCCACGCGCTCCTTGCGAATGTTGACGACAAGCTCACGCTTTGATGACATCCTTGCGAAGATTTTTCCATTCACTCTGAGCGCGCCTGACCCGAAGCCCTTGGCGCCGCTCCTGCTTACAAGCGGGTCGCCGGCGAAAGCCCCCGCAATCTGTTCAAACTTCACGGCAGTGAACGATGCGCGGTCTTTTGCCGGTTTCTCCGTCGCTTGACTCCAATTAAGTATAGGCTCTCACGCCGACACGTTTAATCCAACAATCGCCGGGTACTTGTCGTGGTGGCGAAGCCAGGCCATTTTTTGTCCCGGCTCCTCTTGCCGGCCGAGCGGCGTGAGGTCGAGAAAATTATAGGTGTTCAGGAACAGATCAAGCCCCCGCTGGTACGTCGAGTATGTATGATAGACGCTGTTCCCTTCGCGAAGGAAGACGCTGAGCCCGGGCATCTCGCCTTTCTGTGTGCATACCTTGCCTGCCGCAAGAAGGGCCGGGACGCTCTCGAAATTATGTTCATAGCCGCCCTTCTCGGGATCCAGCGTGACGTTGAAATCATAGTTGAAATCGCTGCTGAATGACGACACCCACGGGAAGCTCCATCCCATGCGCTTTTTGAACGCCTCGAGCTTTGCAAGCGGCGCGCGTGAAACTGCGACGAAGGCCGTATTGCGTGCTGCGAGATGAACGATGCTGCCCTCGGAATTGTCCATCACATAGGAGCAGCCTCGGCAGCCTTCCTCCCAGGCCGGGTCAAACATGAAGTGATAGACAATGAGCTGGCGATGGTTACCGAAAAGGTCGCGCAGATTCACACGGCCTGCCGGTCCTTCGAAGATGTACTCTCTTTCGATTTTCACCATGGGGAGCTTGCGCCGCTCCGCGCTCAGTGCGTCGCGCTGCCGGGTGAACTCTTTCTCCTTGGAAAGCAATTCCTTGCGGGCACGGAGCCATTCTTCTCGTGAAACAACTGCGGGAATGTGGGCCTCGTTCGACATCTTATTTTCCTCCTAGTTCGTTTTCTTTTGGATTTTCTGGCCGGTCAGCCTCGGGGCGGGCCGCCGCACTTCGCTTGCTGATCACCAGTGTCGTCAGGCCGCCTGTTGTAACGCCGCCTGCGGCAATGAGCACCAGTGTTGTAAGACATGCCGGGCACATGAGGATTTACTCCTTTCCTTGCCTCCGTTGTTGAAAGGCTGTGGAGGACCGCGCGGTTTCGTAGTTCTGGATTCAGGTCGCTCCTGCAGATTTCGCGGCCCCGCCGGACGTTTGCTTTGCCCGCGAGACCCTGCCCCAGCCTTCTCCCTCTGCTAAATCGACGTGTGACGTGGGGAAAATCGACACCCTAACAACCCTTTTGTAGGATTTTTCTTTCCGGCCGTCCTGTCTACGAATTGCCGGGTATCGGGAGGGCAGATCTTGGGCGGAGCTCAGACTTGCGCGGTCTGATTATCGCAGATTTACAACGGTAGCACCCCAGCCACCCGCTTCAGGAGGAGCGTCACTGAAAGATACGACGAACGGAGTGCGGGCAAGAACAGACCGTACAATTTGGCGCTGAACACCGATGCCGCGGCCATGAATGATGCGCAGATGTTTAAATCCGAGTCGCCTGGCTTCTTCCAGATAGGCCTCGACCTCGGCCTCCACTTCTTTCGGATGGACCGCGTGCAGGTCGAAAACGTCCGTGATCGGAATTGGGAGAGGTTCATTATCAGCAGACATCAGATATTCGCAGTTATCGTAACATAATGCAAAGTCCTGGGGGCCGTGTTTCGTCGCGCTCCGGCCATGAACGTCGCGGGCTGGTATAATCAACATTAATGCGGCCGGAATTCACTGGGATTGCTTTTCAGGATCCATCAAAGGCTGAAAGAAACGTCGAACGAGTGGCGGCACGACTGGCGCCGGACCTGGTGTGGCCTGTGGCCTCGCTGCTGGCGCATTCGCCTGATCCGGACGGTGCGCTGAATCTGCTCGAACGGTACATTGAGGGAGCCCCTGCGGATGTCCTGGACGATCTCGCCCGGTATCCCACCGCACTCACTTACCTGGTGGCGATTTTCGGCTACAGCACTTTCCTGGCGGAAAGCTTCTTTGCCGATCCCTCGCTTCCCGTGCAGTTTGCGCGCGACCGCAAGTTCACCAAACTGAAATCACGTGAAGAACTGATGCAGGATTTCGCGCGGTTCTCCACGACGCACCCGGACCCGTGGCTCTCCGCGCAGTTGGCGCGCTTCAAGCGACGAAACTATCTGCGGATTGTGCTGAAGGACGTGCTGGGACTTTCCACCCTGGGTGAAACTACGCTCGAGCTTTCCATGCTGGCGGATGTGATGCTGTGGAATGCCCTGATCTTCTGCGATCAGGAACTGGAGAAACGCTACGGCCAGCCGCAGTACCGCGACGCGCAAGGACGCATTGTCCGCAGTGGATTCAGCATCGTCTCCCTGGGAAAGCTGGGGGGCAACGAGCTCAATTACAGTTCGGACATTGATCTGCTCTTCCTCTACGAAAAGGACGGCGAAACTGCAGGCGGCAGCGAACCGGATTCCATTATCAGCAACAAGGAATATTTCGTTCGCCTGGCCCACGCCATCACGCGCACGATTACCCAATCTACTCCACACGGGCAGGTCTTCCGGGTGGATTTGCGCCTGCGCCCCGAAGGCGAAATGGGGGACCTCGCGATCAGCCTGAAGTCCGCACTGGAGTATTACGCGCGGCGGGCGCGCGAGTGGGAACTGCAAATGCTGATCAAAGCGCGGCATTCCGCTGGGCAGGCGAGAGTGACGCGCGAGTTTCTGCGTGCCGTGGAATCGCACATTTACGGGACTCCGGCGGATTTTGCCGCAGTCGAAGCCGTGCTTCGCTCGCGCGAGAGAATCTCCCGCAAGCTCGAAAACAGCCGCAGCAACACCATTGACGTCAAGCTACACGCCGGTGGAATTCGCGATATCGAATTCCTCACCCAGTGCCTCCAGCGTCTGCACGGCGGCGAAGACCGCTGGGTGCGGTCCGGCGGAACACTGCTGGCGCTGCGCAAGCTGAATGACAAAGGGTGGATCAGCGACCGCGACTATGCAGCGCTGGTTGGGGCCTATGAATTTCTGAGAAAGGTGGAGCACCGGATCCAGTTTGAGCTTGGATTGCAAACCCACCGCCTCCCCTCCGAACCCGATGCTCTGGACCGGCTGGCCCGTCGCACAGGGATCGACAGCGGAAAATCGCCAGGTCAGCGGCTGCTTCGAAAGGTCCAGGAGGCGTTTGCGACAGTAACACAAATCCATCAGCGCATCGTGCGGCCGGATGCGTCTCCCGTGCCGGGCACAGCTTATGCCTTGAAACCCCTGATCGCCCCGGTCGGTGATCATGCTCCGCATTCTTATAAATCATTGCTGGAGTATCTTGACGCTCAGGCCCCGGAGATTGCCGAACTGGTGAGGAATGCGGAGCTTCCCGACCGCACTCGAAAAAACGTGACACGGCTGTTCGGCGCTTTACTGGCCCACGCGGAAGGATTCAGCTACGCATGTGCGCAGCCGGCATGTGTAAAGCGCGCACTCGAACTGGGGGCGTCGAGCGATTATCTCACTGGCCTGCTGGTCCATCACCCGGAAGATATAGCAGTGCTCGATAGCCGCGAAGGCAGTCATGAAGCGCCTGAAAGCCAACCCGAAATGAACATCGGCGTCGAAAGAGCGGTCGTCATGGAAGCTTATCCCTGGGTGTGGGAAGAAGCGTTCGACGTCCGGGAAAAAATGGCCCTGCTCCGGAGGAATTTTCGCACCAAGGTGCTGGAACTCGGCGCAGCGGACGTGGCGGAAGCGAAAGACATTTTTCACCGCCTCGAACACTGGACCGAACTTGCGGGCCGGTCGATCGCCAGTGCTATCCCGATTGCGCGCGAAGCCTTCGACTCGGCGCTTGCGGAATTCACCGATGTGAATAAGGCCCCATTCGCAGTCCTTGGACTCGGCCGCCTGGGACTGAGCGAGTTTGATCTGGGTTCGGATGCTGATCTGATGTTCGTGGCTGCCGCAGGTACAACTCGCGAAGAAGTAGCGCACTGGATGCACCTGGCGGAAAAAGTGATCGAAGTACTTTCCAGCTACACGCGGGATGGGACAGTGTTTGTCGTTGACACGCGCTTGCGACCTCGAGGGCAGGAGGGTGAACTTGTTCCAACTCATGCCTCGCTGCTTGGATACGTAAAGGAAAACGCGCAGGTGTGGGAGGCCTTGACCTATTTGAAGGCCCGCCCTCTCGCTGGAAATGAAGAACTGGGGCGCAAAGTCGTGGAAGACCTGGTTGCGGCTGTTATGGACCGGTTCCAGAATTTTCCCGACCTTGAGGGCGAACTCCAGCTGATGCGCCGACGTCTTGAAAAAGAGAAGCACGTCCCTCCAACTAATACTAAATTTGTCCCTGGCGGATATTACGACGTGGATTTCGCAGTATCGTACCTCCGGCTGCGCCATCGGGTGTTATTGCCACCTGGTACGAATGTGGCCGCGCAAATTGAAACACTCCGCTCGGCATCAATAATGAGCGACGAGGACGCGCGCCTGCTCCGCGAGGGGGCGGCATTCTTGCGTAGTGTCGATCACGCCGTCAGGCTGGTGACCGGCAGACCGGGAGAAGGATTGCCCGTTCACGTTGGCCACCGGGAAGAGGTGGAAACTTTGACACGAAATTGGGGCCTTGTTCCAGCTGCCTCCACGCTCGCCGAAAGGCTCAAGGAAGTCCAGCAGGAAATTCGATACGTTTATCGCCGAATGGTCGGATCCGAATAACTCTTTCCCACCAATAACGTAATCGATTGATAATACAGATGATAGAAGAACAGCAAATCATGTCCGGCGACCGGAATTAGAAGCTTGACAATAAGGCGAATAAAAAGCGAATATTAGATGGATTTCCCTGGAAGGGGCAGATTATGGAAAATCTTCCCTCCACGCCGAACGTCAACTCTCGTTCACACGTGCTCGGTTGCCAGCAACCGATGCTATGTTCAGAATCTACACAACGAGCGACAGATGTTGTTCATGCGGGTGTCAATGGTCACGACAACTCATCGAGTGTTGCCGTGCGGCGGAGTACGAAACTCGTCGGCATTGCACGGATGGCCGAGGAAAGCCCGAAGCTGCGCGAGCGGACAGGAGTTCAATACTTCGGACTTTCCGCGCGCTCGGCCCTTAACCGTGAATCCAGCGGCCGGATGCCGTTTGCATGGACCCTCAATCCCTACCGTGGGTGCGAATTTGGGTGCAAGTATTGCTATGCCCGGTACACACACGAATATATGGAACTGCACGACGGTCGTGATTTCGAGCAAAAGATTTTTGCGAAGCTTGGTTCGCCGGATATCCTTCGGGCGGAGCTTAGACAGGCGCGCGACCGCGGCCTCCCGATTGCCCTCGGCACCGCCACAGATCCTTATCAGCCCGCAGAGAAGCAGTTCCAAATCACGCGGCGCATGCTCCAGGTTTTTCAGGAATTCGAGGGCATCCATCTCTCAATCACTACGAAGAGCACATTGGTGCTGCGCGATCTGGATCTGCTCAGGCTGCTCGCACAACAGCACCGTTTCAGTGTTCATGTCACGGTGACAACGCTCGATGCCCGGCTTGCCCGCCGGATCGAACCGAAGGCTCCGCCGCCGTTGAAGCGCCTCGAGGCTGTCAAGACGCTTGTGGACGCGGGTATCCGCGCGGGTGTCAACGCCGCCCCCATTCTGCCCGGCCTTACAGATTCGCCGTCGCAGCTTGAAGGGCTGGCTCGAGCGGCGGCGGAACATCAGGCCCGGTTCTTCTTTGTTAACGTGTTGTTTCTGATGCCCAGCGCGATGGCGCAATTCATGCCGTTTCTGGAGAAGGAATATCCGCACCTTGCGCGACGCTATCGCAGGTTATACCGAAATTCGGCTTACCTCTCGAGCCAGTACAGGAGCGGTATTGAGAGGCTCGCCGGCGAGTTACGGGAGCGATACGGGTTTGCTGACAATCGCGAAGATCGCCCCCTCGCCCACCACTACGAGCAGTTGGCACTGGGCTTGAAGTTGGATTAAGTGACAGAGGCAGCGCCAGGGCAGAAACTTGCCGGACAAGGGGAACTGACCAGGAGGCCACGCCTCCAAGTCTTTTGGCCGAGCTGCCAGCGAGACCTCACAAAAAAGTTAACCTGGGCAACGGGCCCGGCATCTAAAGAAATGGAGGGTAGTGCGGGAATTGATCTGGGCTCCGGAGACCCGTTGAACCCGATGAGGGACGGCTTGGATCCGGCCGTAGCGGGCAAGAAGGAGAGAAAAGCGGACTGGCCCGAAGGATTTTGGGCGAGCGGCTCCCTAACACTGGGGAACTCTCCGAAAGCTCGATCACGGGTCTCCGATGAAAAGTTGATTGCTATGAGAGGCGGCGTGAGCCGCCTCTTGTCGTTTTGGCGAGGATTCACGCCCGCCGCGTGTAGGGCAAGGAAGGAGTGAGGCCGTTAGCGAGCGGGCAAAAAAGAGACAGCTTTGCAGCCGTCTTTAGTTTCTTATCCTCTTGCCCCTTGATATTATGCTGCCAGCGCTTCAGGGTCGGCGAAGCTCGCCATCTTCGGGTTCACGAGCTTGACGTAATCGGCGTATTTCATCCGGATGGCTTCCGTGTGAGTCCCGGCGTTGAAGACGATCTCCTCCGACTTGGCCAGGGAGCGATCAACGCAGGTTTCCATCCCGTAGAAGTGTCCGAAAGGCGGAAAAGCGCCAAGTTCGCAATCCGAGCAGATATTCTCCAGTTCCGTTTCCGGCACCATCTCAAGCCGCCTCACTTCAAGTTCCTGCTTAAGGTCATGAAGGTTCAACCGGTGCGATGCGGGAAGGACCGCCATCACAAGGCGGTCGTCTGCACGAAGAACAACTGCCTTGGCAAAATGTTTCCCGGAAACATGAAGTGATTGTGCCGTCTTCTGAGCAGGAAATGCAGCATAGTGAGGAAGCAGTTCAAACCGCACGTTGTTTGATTCCAGGTATTCCTGCAATCGTTGAGACATTGACATGGCATCCTCCTATGATGTTTGTCTCCTATGATGTTTGTCTACTCCGACTGAGCAGAAGTCGTTGTTAAGTTTTGGCTTCGGCCAAAACAAAGTTGGGAAAATCCTCGAACACCCAGTTGTTCTTGAGCGTGTGGTAAATGATGCCGAGGAACTTGCGGGCCA
>DASRCX010000038.1:0-92291 GCA_035652895.1 Terriglobia bacterium | reverse complement strand
TGGCCCGCAAGTTCCTCGGCATCATTTACCACACGCTCAAGAACAACTGGGTGTTCGAGGATTTTCCCAACTTTGTTTTGGCCGAAGCCAAAACTTAACAACGACTTCTGCTCAGTCGGAGTAGACAAACATCATAGGAGGCCAATCATGAACATCAAGGTTCTGCTCTGCAACTGCAAGGGGCTTTGCGACTCGTTCAAAAATACCGACATGAACACACTGCCGTTTCAGATTGAGTCTGATCTGGACGTCACATACACCGTTGTCCATCCGCAACTGTGCGGCCAGGGCGGAAATGAAATCCTGACGGAAGTGTTGCGAGAGTCGGCGGCTGATGCTGAAACTTACGTGATTGTTGGCGCTTGTGCGCCAGATGCGCAGGCAAAGCTGTTCAAGAAGGTCCTTCGCAGCACCGGCTTCGGCAACAAGCGCTTCGTTCCTCTCGACATTCGCGGCACCGACAACGACGGGATCCTTGCACGGCTCAAGGAGAAGGTGAAGGCGATTCTCAAGCAGGAAGAAACCAGGCCGGTGGGGATACATGAATCTTAGGTCGGAATCCCCGAAGCCAATCTCCAGGAGGCTTCTATGGCAAGCATAAACATACCGCGGAAAAAGATACCTTGGTTTCCGACCATCGACCCTGACCTCTGCATCGGGGACCAGGACTGCGTTAACTTTTGCAAGAACAATGTGCTCGCGTTCGACGAGGATACCTTCAAAGTGGTTGTCGTCAATCCGTACAACTGCGTGGTGGGCTGCGATGCATGCGCAAAGATCTGCCCCCAGGGAGCCATTACGTTTCCGGACAAAGAAGAGTTGCGAGCAACACTACGCCGGCTGCGGAGGGAGGCACAGGAACAAAAAACGACGCCAAGCATGGAGAAAGAGTCAAACAAGGCGGAAGTCACTGGATCTGCCGCTACGGCTGGCAGTCGAGCAGCAAATTCATAGCAGTCTCGAGAGCAAGACGAGCTTTTCCAGTTCAGATGTGCCCGACCGAAAGAAGGCGCATCAGGGGATAGCGAAGAATGGGCCTGCTTCAAGTCCAAATTCTCCGCCCATCAGCTGAGGGTTCATCAAGCTCAGCCCGGTAGCGAGGTACATCAGGGGTCCGGCGAGTGGGCTCGCGAGACCTTCCGACATCGAGATTAGAGCAGGTCCGGTAGCCCTAACGTGTTGGGTGCAAAATGTTGCGGCTTACTGATATCAGTCTTGTGAAAGAGGGCAGAAAAATCCTCCACGATATCAACTTGGAGGTTGAGAAGGCGGAAATTCGCAGCATCCTTGGGGTGAATGGTACCGGGAAGTCAACCCTCGCCTACGTCATTATGGGCCTGAGTGGATATGAGCCGACCACGGGCCGGATTGAGTTTCAGGGCGAAGATATTACGACGCTGCCGATATCGGAACGCGCCAAGCGGGGAATCACGCTGGCCTGGCAGGAGCCTGCACGGTTTGAAGGCCTGACAGTTTCGGAATACCTGGAGGTGGGGAGGCGGCACGCCAGCCAAACCTCGCTCCGCCCTGATGAGTGTCTGGAAAAGGTCGGCCTCGACCCCGGCAAATACTTGCGGCGGGCGGTGGACGTGAGTCTCAGCGGCGGAGAGCGAAAACGCATTGAACTGGCGTCGGTCCTTGCCATGGGTCCGAGGCTCGCCATACTCGACGAGCCCGATTCCGGGATCGATGCTCTTTCGATTCAGAATATCGTGGATGTGATTCGTACGTTTTCCCGAACCGGGACAGCGGTCCTGCTGATTACCCACCATGAAGATGTGGCCGCAGTCGCTGACCGGGCATCCACCCTTTGCGGCGGTACGGTTCTTAAGACGGGCGACCCCGCTTCAATCGCTCGATTCTTCCGGAACCATTGCCGGGAATGCACCCACGTGAACGTTCCGCTGGAACAGGAGGCAAACCATGGCTGATTACTCGGAAGAATTCGCTGCCATCGCCCGGGCTTATGAGGCCAGCGGAGGCGACGCCGCCTTATTGTTCAACAAAAGGTTTGCGGGGCTTGTTGTGAGTCATCACCGCATCCTTTACCGGAACAGCATCCCCGGTGTGCTCATCGAGGGCCAAGAAACTCCTACCGGGGCCAGGGCCAGAATTACCGTTTCACCCGGCACAGTTGCAGCCAACCCCGTTCACCTCTGCTTCGGCGTTCTGCCGAAAGAAGGGCTGCAAGAAATCGTCTCGGAGTTTGAGATCGGCGAAGGTGCAAAGGTCAACTTTTTCGCGCACTGTTCATTTCCAAACGCGACGAAGGTGAAACACATCATGGACGCAAGGGTCCACGTCGGGGCGCACGCGGAGATGGCTTATTCTGAAACGCACTATCACGGCGAAGAGGGCGGCGTCGAAGTTCTGCCTGTCGCGCGCGTCGTTGTAGAAGACGGAGGAATTTTTAAAAACCAATTTAAGCTGATTCAGGGCGCGGCAGGCGACGTCCGCCTCGATTATGAAGTGGAGCTGAAAAAAGACGCGGTGGGAGAACTCGACGCCAGAATCTACGGAAAGAAGCAGGACAGGATCCTGGTGAAGGAATCGTTGTTTCTCAATGGCGAGAGGGCGCGCGGCCTTGCAAAGAGCCGGATCGTGGCATCGGACCAATGCATCAGCGAAGTGGTCGGAGAAGCGGTGGGCAACGCGCCCGATGCAAGGGGACACGTGGACTGCGTTGAGATCATCAAGGGCAAGCAGGCCCGCGCCAGTGCAGTCCCCAAACTTCAGGTCATCGACGACCGGGCCAAATTGACGCATGAAGCCGCCATCGGAAGCGTGGATAAGAAGCAGATTGAAACGCTGATGGCCCGTGGCTTGAGCGAAGACGAGGCCATCGACGTGGTTGTAAAAGGAATGCTGCGGTGACGGATACCAGGGACCGACGGCGGCATCGTCGGCTGCTGCTTTTCATTGGCCGTCGCGCCGTTGCCGGCTGCACTTTTAGCTTTAGCCGCAGGGTCTTTTCCTTATCCAGCACTCGCGAATCTGATCCCGGAGTTGCATAAACACGCGCGCCCCCGCGACCTTGGGAACCCAATTTGCCCTGATGACCGCCGGCCTGGCTGTGTTGCGGCCGGGAAAACAGGTGCCGCACGACTGAACGCGGAAAGGCATTCCATCTGCCGCTCGCGGCGCATGGACGACGCGACAAGGGGATAAAGAATGGTGACCGAACAACAGGTCCTCGACACTCTGGCGGAAGTAGTCGATCCAGAACTGGGCGCCAACATTGTGGACCTCGGTTTTGTGAAAGCGGTATCGATCAGCGAGGATGACATCCGGATCACACTTGTGCTCACAATCCCTGGGTGCCCTCTGGCTGCATATCTGCTCTCAAACGTCCGGGAACATGTGGAGAGAATTTCTGAAGGAAGAGTCGTCAACGTGGAACTCTCAGAGGAGCCTTGGGTTCCCCCGTAGCGCCACACGCCGGCAGCCTTGTGCTCCGAAAATGCCCGCGGCAGGAAGGACAACGTCCACGGAAGTCCGCGAAATGTCCGGCGCTGTCAATCAGATGCGTGAATCAGGGGCGGCACCCCCATTGAGGCGTTTCCAGGTTGTCAAACGGCTGCAACCTTTGGCTGGGAATTGCATCTGATTGTTTAAGGAGGCTCTTTATGACTGACAGTCAGTCATTTATGTCTTATGGTCACGATGCCGACACCCGGGATTCACGAAGGGTCTCGGAGGCCGGCGGGCTCCCTCGCTACGAACGCAAGAAGGCGCAGACACGGGAGCGCATCTACCGTGCAGCGTTAGGCCTTTTTGCACAGCGCGGGTTTGCGGCGACCAGCGTCGATGAGATCGTCGCGGCAGCGGACGTTGCCAAGGGGACTTTCTTTAACTATTTCCACAGCAAAGAAGATGTCTTTGCGTTTTTTATTGAAATTCAGCTCAGCAAAGTGGCCGATGCGCTTCACGAGGCCCGCAAAGGGAAGCGCTCCATTCACGATGTACTGCGCCGGGCGTTCGAACGCCTTGGGAATGAAGCAGGCAGCAGCCCAAACTTCGCGAGAGCGCTCGTCACTTCGGTTCTCGGTAATGAGGCAGCCCGTCAGACGGTTGCAGTGGGCATGGCCGAAGGACGCCGTCTGCTCGAGCAGATCCTTCGCCTGGGCCAGGAGAGAGGGCAGGTCAGGAGCGACCGATCTGTCCAGGCCATGAGCCTTGCCTTTCAACAAGCTCTGTTTGGTGCGGTTGTGCTCTGGGGGATTCGCCCCCAGCCAAAACTGGCCACCGTGCTGCGCACAACTTTCAGGGATTACTGGGCGTGCATCGAGGCGCAGAAAGGGAGAGCAAAGCGAGTTCCCCGTTAGAGATGTTCAACTCAGCCAACTCGCCGGGTTTTTCATGCGGACGGTTTCAGCATCTGAATGTGAAACATTTTTCAGCGAAAAGTGAACATCAGGAGGATTTAATGACCCACGACAAAAAGCCAACCGTTACAGAAATCTTCGAAATGATGCGCAAGACGATGGGGACGATACCTGCTGCAATTCAGAAAGCGGCAAAGGTTGATGAGAGCCTGATCTACGAGCACCTCCGGTCGCGGTCCTTCGCCATGCCTCAGGAAAAGCCGGCACTCGATGAGGAGACGCGAACCCTTATTTACCTGGCCGCTGCATTGGCAGGATCAAGCCATGCCTGTATCGAAGCGATGGCGAACAAGGCAAAGGTTCAGGGAATTCCGGCAGAAAAACTCCTGGAAACCCTCCACATCGTGCGATTTGCTCTGGCAACACGAGCTGTCGGCGACGCCGAGCCGCTTTTTAAAGCACTGGAGTCTGAGTGACGAAAGGAGCACCCTCTTGTGAGGTCAAGCGAAGCCAATAAAGGGCGCCGAAGCCTCACGGTTAATGTGACCGAAGGCACATATTTCGCTGCGACTCTCATTCAAGAATATGAAGACCGTTTTTTGCAAAAGACAGCCGGCAGAAGTCCGGTACGGGGACAACCGCCAGAATCCTTTGTTTCCGTGTTTTCGGCTGGAGGGAATAATGCGTAGAGACCTACGAAATCTATTGAAAGCACCTGGATGGGACGGTCTTGTAACACTGACCATCTCCTTATTGCTCCTTCTGGCCCTGAGCATTGCCGAGGTTGCGCACGCCCAGTACTCGGGAGTGGCTTCCACATCGATGACGGCAGCAGGTGCAACGCCGCAGAGTTCTTCTGCGATTTCAAATTTGAATTCGCAACAGAATCCCTTTCTGGGCAGCGTGCCTTCCGGCAAACCGTCTTCTCAAGTCCTCTCTTTATCATTGCGCGAAGCGATTGAACGCGGACTGCGCTATAACCTGGCGATCCTGCTGGATGAACAGTCCACGCGGGAATCCCGGGGCCAGCGTTATGTGGCCTTGAGCCATTTGCTGCCTCATGCGACAACGGAGACCAGGGAAGCGAAGGAGATGGTAAATCTGAAGGCGATCGGCTTTCCGTCCACCATTCGCAACGTGAATCCCATCAGCGGACCTTTCAATGTTTTTGACACCCGGGCGTATTTGAGCTCCGCCATTTTGGATTTTTCCGCCTTGCGCAACGAGCGCGCTGCATCGGAACAGGTCCACGCCGCGCAGTACACCTATCAGGATGCCCGCAATCTGGTAGTGCTCGTTGTGGGCAACGCCTACCTGCAATCCATCGCGGCCGATTCTCGTGTCCATGAGGCCGAAGCTCAGGTGAACACGGCGCAGGCGCTCTATCAATTGGCGGTTGACCGCCTCAATGCCGGCCTGAGTCCGGAGATTGACATGCTGCGGGCTCAGGTCGAGCTGACGTTCCGGAAGGAGCAGTTGATCGCCGCAAAAAATGATGATTCGACGGCAAGGCTCAACCTTGCTCGCGTCATCGGCTTGCCGGACGGTCAGCCATTCACCTTGACCACTGCGATGCCTTTTGAACCGCTCGAAGGAATAACCCTCGAGAAGGCGCTGGCGGACGCCCTTGCCAACCGGCCCGATTACAAGGCTGCTCAGGCAGCGGTCCGCGCCGCAGAGGAGCGACGGCGTGCCATCGAGGCCGAGCGATGGCCCTCGCTTTCTTTCGAAGGCAACTATGGGGATATCGGTCTGAATCCGTCCGAATCACATGGCACATTCCTGGCCCAGGTGTCCCTTAAGGTGCCGGTCTTCCAGGGCCGCCGCGTCCACGGCGAACTTATCCAGGCGGACGCCCAACTGAAACAAAAACAGCAGCAACTGGAGAACTTGAAAGGGCAGATCAGCTACGACGTTCGCACGGCGCTCATGAACCTCGAAACAGCCGCGCAGCAGGTCGCCGCCACGAAGAGCAATGTGGGACTGGCGCAGCAAACTCTTACGCAGGCCAGAGACCGATTTCAGTCCGGCGTGACAGACAACATCGAAGTGATTCAGGCGCAGGAAGCCGTGGCCAGCGCCGATGAAGCCTATATCACCAGCCTCTATCAATACAACCTGGCGAAAGTCGCGCTGGCGCGCGCCGTCGGCATTGCAGAGCAGGCCGTGCTCCGGTATCTGGGAGGAAAACAGCCATGAAGCAAGAGGTCATTTCAAGGAATGCGGACCCCGCGGTGGGACCGGAAGCAGCTCCCACTGCAGCTCAACGCACCGAAGCAGAAAATTCCGGTGTGGGCCGGGGAAAGCTTGGCAAACGCAAAAAGCGGATTATTCTTGCGGCGCTCATCATCGTGGCCATGGGGGCTTTTCTGGTCTGGCGGTACTACGCCCAATTTGTCTCGACCGATGACGCCCAAATCGAGGGCTATCTTCATCCTATCAGCGCCCGCGTCCCCGGCTACGTGACCAGGGTCACCGTGGATGATACGCAGTTTGTGAACAAGGGGACAGTGCTGGTTCAGCTCGATCCCACGGATTACCAGGTTCAAGTGGAACTTGCCAAGGCGCAGCTTGCGAATGCTCAGGCCGAAGCAGCGGCAGCGATGGGCGGCGTCCCGATCACTTCCGTAAATACTTTGAGTCAGGTTCATTCGGCCGAAGCCGATGTAGAAGCAGCACAAGCCGGGATTCTTGCGGCTGAAAAGCAGTTCCAGGAAGCCGAAGCGCGCCTCGCACAAGTCGAGGCCAATAACATCAAGGTGCAGGATGACCTCAGACGCTACGGCCAACTGATTGGCAAGAGAGAAATCTCTCAGCAGCAGTATGACCAGGCGGTCGCGGCAGCCAAGGCCAGCGCAGCGGCTGTCACCGAGGCCCAGGCCGGCGTTGCCGCCGCCGAACAGCGTGTTACGCAAGAACGAAGCCGCCTGCAGCAGGCCCAGGCCGAACTTCGCAGTGCCCACACCCGTCCGGAGCAATTACAGGTGACTCGGGCAAAAGCGCAAGCCGCCACTGCCGCGGTTGAAGAAGCCGAAGCGAAACTGCACCAGGCGGAATTGAACCTCGAATACACCACCATAGTGGCTCCGGCTGACGGGATTGTGGGCAAGCGCACCGCCGTCGTGGGCCAGAACGTGTCGCCCGGGCAGACACTGCTGGTGATCGTTCCGACGCGCGACATCTGGGTGACGGCGAATTTCAAAGAGACCCAGCTCAAAAACATGCGGGTTGGCCAGCCGGTTACGATCCACGTGGATGCTTACGATCGCGATTACCGGGGCAAAGTGGAAGGGATTGCCGGCGCCACGGGTGTCCAATTCAGCCTCCTGCCGCCCGAGAACGCGACCGGCAACTACGTCAAGGTTGTGCAGCGCGTGCCTGTCCGAATCACGATTGATCCCGGCCAAGACCCTGACCATCTGCTCCAGGTGGGGCTTTCGGTTGAGCCGACCGTTCGCGTCCACTAAAGCTCGACGCACAGAAGGAGAACGCCTTGGCTGACTCCAGCGAAAACATACTGACAGGGCCTCCGCGAGGCGGGGCCACCGCTTTGGCTCTACCGTGGTCACGCGCGCACAACCCGTGGCTGATCGCCTCCGTCGTGGCGATGTCCGCTTTCATGGAACTGCTCGACGCCAGCATCGCCAACGTAGCCCTGCCGCACATGGCGGGCAGCTTGTCATCCAGCAACGATGAAGCCACCTGGATCCTCACATCCTACCTGGTCGCAAATGCCATCATCCTGCCCCTCAGCGGCTGGATCTCGAACACCATCGGCCGCAAGAAATATTTCATGCTTTCGCTCCTTCTCTTCACAATCAGTTCGGTCCTGTGTGGCATTGCTCCCAGCCTTTCGGCGATTATCGTCTTCCGGGTCATGCAGGGGGCGGGGGGCGGCGGGTTGCAGCCCGTTGCGCAGGCCATCCTGGCCGATACTTTTCCTGAAAGCAAGCGCGGCCAGGCCTTTGCGCTGTATGGCATCACCACCGTGCTTGCGCCGATTATCGGGCCGACTCTCGGCGGCTGGATCACCGACAATTATTCCTGGCGCTGGATTTTTTTCATTAACATTCCAGTCGGCATCCTGGCGTTGATGCTGGTGCAGCAACTGGTTCAAGATCCGCCCTACCTGCGCCGCATAGCGCGCGCGCTGGTGAAGATCGATTACATCGGCATCGGCCTCCTGACCGTCGGCATCGCCTGTCTTCAGGTGATGCTCGATAAAGGTCAGGAAGACGACTGGTTCGGCTCTCATTTCATTCTTACCCTGGCCATCATTGCTGCTGTCACTCTCGTCGCGCTCTTCTTCTGGGAGTGGCACCACGATCATCCGGTCATCGATGTCCGCCTTTTCAAGCATTTCAATTTCCTGACCACCAACCTGATGATGTTCGGCTTTGGCGTGATGATGTTCGGCACGCTGGTCATGATGCCGCTTTACCTGCAAACCCTGATGGGTTACACGGCCGAAACCGCCGGCCTGGTTCTTTCCTTTGGCGGACTCTTTCTTCTCATGGAACTTCCCCTGGTGGGACGGCTGCTGGCAAAAGTTCAGGCGCGGCGGCTTGTGCATGTTGGCTGGGCGTTAATGGCCCTGGGCATGTGGTATTCAACGCGGAGCATGGACACCTTGATCAGCTTCCACGTGGCTTCCTGGGTGCGCGTGCTTCAGGTCATAGGCCTGCCTCTGCTATTTGTTCCGCTTACAACAGTGGTTTACGTCGGTCTCCCCTCTGAGAAGAACAACGCAATCTCCGCCCTCATCAACTTCATACGCAACATTGGAATGAGCTTCGGGACTTCAATCGTTACCACGATCCTCGCACGCCGCGCTCAGTTCCACCAGCAGGTGCTTGTCTCGCATCTCACGCCGGGCAACGTGTATGCCTCCGAGGCCCTCCACAAGTTAACGCAGACGCTCTTCCACGCCGGGCTCAGCGCTTCCGATGCGCTTAACCAGGCTTACGGCCGCATATACCACGCGCTGATCATCCAGTCAGTCTCCCTGGCCTATATCGATGCTTACCACGTCTTTGCCATCGCCGCCGCAATTCTGTTCCTGCTCTCTTTCTTCCTGAAAAAGAACGAGCCGCGCGCGCCCGCCGGACCCACGGAGTAGAAACCATGATTGCCGCAATCGTCCTGGCCGTTTCGCTGAACGAAAAAGGCGATGGATCGCGCGCAAGCCGGCCTTTGCTTAAAGTCGCATTTTTGCCAAAAAGGCGCTCCAGCCGAAAATGGGGCCGCATGTCTGTATCATCGCGCGCCGCCCGAACTCAGGCGAGCGGCGAAATCGAAGGCGCGAATAAAACTGACCGTTGAAGCTTTTCCCTGGCCGGCGATATCGAAAGCCGTCCCATGATCGACCGACGTGCGGATAATCGGCAGGCCGAGCGTGATGTTGACTCCACCCTCGAAATCCAGCAGCTTGCTCGGGATATGACCCTGGTCATGGTACATGCAGACAACCGCGTCGTATGCCTTCTTGCGGACGGCGAAATAGAAAACCGTGTCGGGAGGGAGCGGCCCCTCCACACGCCAGCCCTGGCTGCGCGCCCACTCAACGGCGGGCCTGATCTCGCGAATCTCTTCTTCGCCGAACAATCCGTTCTCGCCTGCGTGAGGATTCAGGCCGGCCACGGCAATGCGCGGACTGCCTTTCAGCTTTCGAACGGCTTCATGGGTCAGACGAATAATCGTTTCGATGCGCTCTTTTTTTACGCGGGCGATGGCCGCGGATAAAGAAACGTGTGTGCTGACGTGCGTGACAATCAGTTCATCAGATGCCAGCATGATCGTCACGTCCTTCGCCTCGCAAAGTTCGCCGATCAGTTCGGTATGTCCGGTGAATCCGGGATCGGAAAGCTGGGTCGCTTCCTTGTTTATCGGCAAGGTAACGATGGCAGCGGTTTCACCAGCCAGTGCGGCGTGGGTGGCGGCCACAACGTATTCCCGGGCCGCCAGGCCTGACTTCTTGTTCAACTGGCCCACCGTAACGTCGTCTCGCCGCATGATTCCGGCATCGATGACGTTCACATATCCCGGCTGATAATCCTTTGCAACACTCACCTTCCGGAATCGGACATCGTACTTCAGGAGGTCGTCATAAAACTCCAGCACTTCCAGGTCTCCATAGACCACGAACGGATATCGGATTTCCTTCTGATGAAAAGCCTTCAGAAGAATCTCCGGTCCGACACCGCTCGAATCCCCCATTGTCACGGCAAAGATGCCCGACATCTCCAATCACCCTCTGGTCAATTCAATTTGCATCCGGCAAACAACGTCAACCGGGCCAAAACCACCCGCCTTGCTGATCAGGTAAAGAAATCCGTCTCCCTTGAGGCCCGCAGCTTTCCGCCGGACCGCCGAAACCGGCACGCCTTCAAGCACTTCGCCGACGGGTTGGAGATCGGGTCTTCCCATTAACTCAAGGATGGCGTAAGCGGTGTCTCCGCCAAAGACTGCAATGGCGTCTAACCTTACCTGTTCTAATATGTCTCGCACGATTTGCGCAAGCCGCCGCCCGAAATTCACAGGTTCGGGCTCGCTTTCGGCTGTGTCAAGGATCACCCAACCTGAAGTGTCCGCAGCGATGGCTGCCTCAGCGCTGTCTCGCGCCGTCAAAATATGCTCGCGCGCATAACGAATCTGCCGGATTGAAACGTCGTGACGGCTGCCGTTCACGACCAGCACGCGGCTGAGCCGCGGAAGACGAGGAGGAGCCGTTCGCGGCAAATCAATAAAGCGTGTCAGCGCATCCACGAACCCTGCGGGGCCGGCAGCAATTCGAAAGGGAATGGATAATTGGACGAATTTTGCAGCCGCAGCTTCCAGGTCCGAGTCGGTTTCGCCATCGCAAACGTAAACGCCTGCTTCGAGAGATGCGCCAAGCCCTCCTGCTGAGATAGAAAACACGCGCTTTCTGCACCCCGCAAAGAGCAGCGTGGGAATATGGCTTACCCTCACGGGATTCAGCTCGTCGGCGCCAAAGCTCGTCTCAGCCACGGGAACTCCTTCGACGTAAAGAATGCCCGCGCGGACCGTCCTGCCCTTTTTCGGATATGCGGGAACATAGAGCAGGGGACAATCCGGGAATACGTCAGACAGCGCGCAGATTTCGGAGGCGATATTTCCGCGCAGCGTCGAGTCCGTCTTCTTGTAAACCCACTGAAAGCCGGCGTCGCGTCCTGCACGCGCCAATTCAAAGACCCGCCTTCGCGCCTGTTCAGGGACCATGTGTCGGGTTTCCGAATCTATTACCAGAACAAATTCCTCTTGAAGATTGTTAACAGGAAACCCTGACCCGGCGACGGCCCGAACGGACATGCCCGTTGCGGCGAATTTCGCTCCAACCTCCAGTGCTCCGGTCAGGTCGTCTGCCAGCACGAGCACACGTTCCATAGTTATCTTCTGTCCTCAAATTTACGCCACACGGCAGGATACAGAGCGAACGACGTTGATACTGGAAACGACGCCATTGGGCGAGCGTTTTCGAACCCTCGCCAGACCACGTGGAGGGGCCGCTGGCTACAAAACATCAGCCGAAACTTCGTTTTCCTTTGCCGCTGCTGCCTTGATCTCTTCACCGTCTTCGTGGCGATTTTTCAGCTCTGAGAATGTCGCTTCCCGGAGACTCTCACCGATGAGGCCCGCGGATTCCCTGACAGCCCGGACTATTTCCTGCATCCGTTTCGGGTTCATGCGGACAATGGGCATGGACCGGGCGCTTATGGCCGGGTGCTGGTGCCTGATCTTTGGGAGACGACGAAGCGAAGGACTTCCCGTTGACGGTTGTCCCATTCAGCCAGATGCTGCTGGTACAACTGATCGTGGACTTCGAATTCCTTCTTCGCCAGGTCGGGCCGATTCAAGTGGACGTAAGCCTGGCCCAAACGGTAGTAGGCGTCCGCGACTTTCGCATCCAACTCGATCGCCCGCTGATATTCCGGGACCGCCTCTGCATATTTCCGTTCCTGGGAGTAGAGGTTGGCCAGCGCAAGGTGGGCCTCCGCGAAGGAGGGGCTGAGCTGGATTGCCCGCTTCAGCAGCGATTCAGCCTGCTTAAGGGCAGGGTCATTATTGTCAGACTCTTTACCTTTCCAAAGGCTCATCGCGTAATAGTAGGCTGCCTGGCCATCCTGAGGCCGCAACTCTGCATAGCGGCGAAAGCGATCGATCACTTCGTCGGCCAGGCTGTGCGAGTGCTGATAGGCCTTGCTGAGAAAATAATAAGGACGGGGATCGGCTGGAGCGAGATCGGTGGCTTTGACAAGCACTCTTACGGCCTCGTCATACCGGCCGCTCCAAAAAAGCGAGAGCCCAAGGCCGACGACAAGCCGCTGGGACTTTGGATATCGTTCGACGCCTTTTGAAAAGACTTCGACGGCCGGGTTCCATGTCTGATGCAGCAGAAGTTCGCCGCCCCAGTAGAAAATATTCGATTCGCTGGGGTCCATCTGCGCGGCGCGCTGGTATTCGTTTGCCGCCGCAACGTAGTTTCCTTTCTTTTCCTCGACCTCGCCCATCAGATCATGCAGCTCAGCGGTGTCTTTTATCTTTATCATGGCCTGAATCTGCTGTCGGGCATCTTCCCACATGCCGGCCTGGACGTATGCCAGCGCCAGATCGTAGCCATTTCCGTAAGAGGACGGCCTGGCCTTCTGGGCCCTTTGCAGATAGGGAATGGCCGCTTTAGCGTTGCCGTTTCGCGCGTAGAATTCTCCGAAGTTATGGTTGACGCTGAAGTCTCCGGGCTCGGCCTCTACAGCCTTCTTGAATTCGGCTTCGGCAAGTTCGTTCTTCCCTAGGCGCGCCAGGCTGACGGCAAGATTGGTCCTCAGCGGCGCTGACCTGGGATTCAGCCGGACTGCTTTCTCAAAGTGCAGGCACGCTTCCTGGTCCTTTCCCTGGGCTGAATAGACAAGCCCCGTTAGTTCCTCGACCTGGAAGTTGCCGGGTGCGCGCCGGGCCAAATCCTCAAGCACTCGGGCCGCGTCTTGATAATTTCCAGAGTTGTAATAGGAAACGGCAAGCTCAAGCTGGTGCTGCGGCGAATCAATCCGTACGGGTTCCGACTGCCACGACAGCAGCGGCAATGCGACCCAGGCGCTCAGGGCAAAAGCGCTGACCGATTGCAGCTTCCTAATCATTGAACCATCTTAACACTGCAGGGAACGAAGAGCGGAACCTGAGCTGACGATGAGAGCACGCCGCGCCGCTTCAAGGTGGAGGGTGAAAATATTGAACATTGGAATCTTAAGGACCTGCTCAGCCCGCAGTTTTTACGAGAGCAAGGTTGAACCGCCGCAGAATGCAGGCCGAGTGATTGTTTGTCCCCTCCCGCGGCAAAACAACACTTCCTCAGCAAGTGACTTGAACACGGTTGTCGCGGGCCGTCAGCGGAGCGGAGTCCCGGTTTATCGGGGCTCCGCGCGCATGTCAGAAATAGAGTTTCAAGGCAAATTGGATCTGGCGCGGGTCGTTGAACGGAAAGCGCGTCGAACCAATTCTGCCAAAGTTTGCAGAGAGGAAGTCCGTGGAGCCGGGCAGCGCTCGGACCCCGTTGCCGCCGAATCCCGGAGCGTTAAAGGTCGGGTGGTTCAGAATGTTGAAGAACTCGCTGCGGAACTGCAAACGGAATCGTTCATTCAACGGAATATCCTTGAACAGTGAAAAATCCCAGCGGCCGATTCCCGGTCCTGAAACCTGGGTTGGCGGCCCGCCCAGCAGCGCCAGGCCACTTAAGCCGGCGACGCAGGTTGCCGGTTGCTGGAATCCCGGTGGCGGGCAGGGCTGGGTGAAAGCAGCAGGATTCAGGAAATGGTCCGGGGCGCCGGAACCATGCCGATTGACGCCTGGAATAATAAAGTCATTGCAACCGACGCCGGCGGCAGGACTGGTATCGCATGGGAGAGTGATCGGCTGGCCACCCTCGACAGTGGCGATCCAATTCATACTCCAATTGCCCACCAGCAAATCAAGCCCTCGGCCCGCACTGTTCAGGAAATGCCTGCCTTTGCCAAACGGCAGTTGGTATCCTCCGCTGAAGTGAAATACGTGACGGATATCGAAGTCGCAGTCACCGTAATCGGCCTGAATGCCAACGCCAGGGATATCGACAGCGCGATAAGCCCCGATGGCTGTGCTGTTAAGGAGATCACCCGCATCACTCCGGCAGCGTGAGAAGGTGTAAGTCGAAAGGAAGCTCAAGCCGCCGGCAAACCGCTTCTCGAGTGAAGTCTGCAGGCCGTTGTAGTGGCTGTTGCCGTCGGTTGTCTGATAGGTGATGCTGCAGCCGAGGTCCGGGAAAGCAATCGGCGCGCCGGGACCACACGTCGTGGCGTCCGGAGGAAGGATTTGCGTGACGTTATTCGCGCCCTTAAAAATCTCCAGGTGGTGCGTCGAATTCCCCACGTATCCGGCAGTCAGCGTGAGGGTCGGAGTGAATGCATATTCGAACGTAAAATTCCAGCCTTCGGTGTAAGGTGTCTGGAAGTTGTACTGGAGCCCTGTCCAGCCGATGCCGCTCGCGTCCACAAGGGCCGGGTCGAGCGGAGTACAGCTAAAGCCCAGTTCAAAAGTATATGCGGTGTTACAGCCCGGCGCGCTTGCGCTGGGAACGGTGATCGGGGTGTGCGAGTCAGGTATGAAGTATGCGAAGTTGAACTGGAAGGGATAACTGTTCCCCTGGTTGTTACCGTTCTGGTTCTCGAATCCGCCGAAGAACACACCGAACCCGCCCCGCATCACGAGCTTGTTTGTGATTTGGTAGGCGAAACCGAAGCGCGGAGCGAAGTTCTTGTCCTGCGCCTCGCCGAGCGCCCAATTCTTGTCGTATTTGATGGCGATGCCATCCATGGCGAGCAGGTCATAGAAGCTTGGAGCAAGCTGCATATTCCTGTTGATCTGGCTGTCGGGAAACAAATACTCCGCTCCATTGAACGGGGTTCCCGGAACAAAGTTCGCTTGCCTTCCATGGTTTTCAACAGGCAGGCCGAAATGTTCCCACCGCAGGCCAAGATTCAATGTCAGCTTCTTCGTCAGTTTCCAATCGTCCTGGAAATACGCAGCGTAATAATTGTGGAGATCATCAACAAGAGCAATGTTGGAGGTAAAAACCGAACTCGCGCCTCCGAGATTATCAACGCCGTTAGGCACCGTGCTCGCTGTCGGAGTCAGGAGAAACTGGGCGATTCCGTTATTGCCGCCGCCGACAAAGTCGCCGTTGTAATCAAATTCTCCATGAGACCAGGAAGGCTGAAGGGTCGAGAACTTGATGTGCTGGAATTCGAAGCCCATCTTGTAAGTGTGCTTCCCATAAACCTTCGTGTAGTTGTCGGCCACCTGCGTCGTCTCACTGATCTCATCCGAAGGAAGGAAAGCATTACTTCCCAGAGAACTCAGACCGGAAATGACAATAGCCGGCAAACCGCCGTTTTCAGGAACCTGCGGCACGTCCTGGATCCCAAACTGTTCAGGAATTCCCATCTGATTGGCGACCGGGCCGGTTCGCGACGTATGGAGCCGCGTGTAACCGAACCGCGCCTCATTCACTGAAGTCGGCGAGAGCGTGTGGGTCCAGCCCATGGCTCCCTGGAAGGAGAGGGCGCTCTGATCGCCGTTCTGGAAAGCACCGCCGTCCGCAATGCCCCGGAACGGCCCGGGGATGAATTGCGGGTCATCAACGAAACTCACGCGCGAAAAGATCTGGTCCGAGTTGCCTGCAACAATGTCCACGCGCGTATCGAAGCCGTTGCGCGTTTCAGTCAGGGGAGGGTTGGTTGTTTGATTGGCAATAATGCCCGGCAATTGTGCGGCCGGGAAGAGATTAAGAATCTTTACCGCGTTGGGATCGATGCGGCCGGCGGGAATCTGATTAAGCTGGCAGTTCTGAACGTTGGGGCAGAGGCCGGTGAAATCGGTAATTCCCGCAACGCTGCCGCCGGTGTAGAACGGATCGGCGACATAGCCGATCTGCGTTCCCGGCGCCGTTTGGTAACAGGGGTCACCGGGCGACGCGCCTGGCGGCGTCAGGCCGCTGACCGGGTCCACCGAGCCGCAGGTTACAGGCCGGGTCGTGGCGGGATCAAGAACCGTTCCAAAAGGGACTGTGCGGCCCAATGAATCCGTGGAGGCTGAATTACCCGCCTGATCCACAATCAATTCGGCAAGGTCCGTGTATCCGCTCCCCCGTTCAAGGGCAGTCGGAACCGAATTGGTGAAGACGCTTCCCTGCACCCTTCTCAGGCCCTCATAATCGCCAAAGAAGAAGAGCTTGTTCCGGCCGTTGTAAATATGTGGAATAACGACCGGTCCGCCGATGGTGAATCCAAACTGGTTCTGCCGATACTCACCTTTCTTGATACCCCCCGCATCCTCAAAGAAATCCGCGGCATCGAGCTTATCGTTGCGGAGAAATTCCCAGACGTCACCGTGGAGTTGGTTCGTCCCGGATTTAATCGTGGCGTTGAGCACTGCGCCGCCCGCGCGGCCAATCTGGGCGCTGTAATTGCTGGTCTGGACCTTGAATTCCTGCACTGCGTCCACAGGCGGAAGGACCACAAAATTCGTGCCGTTCAGGAAATCAATGGTGTTCGAGTTGTTGTCAATTCCATCGAGAAGGTAATCGTTTTGCGCGGGGCGCTCGCCGTTGGCCGAGAAGGCGCCTGTAGCAGCATTGCCGCGAGTGTCCGCCTGCGGTGTGTTCACGCCGGCAACGATCTGGGCGAGGAAGGTAAAATTGCGCCCATTCAGCGGCAGGTTGTTCACGCTGCGGCTGTTGACGACCTGGCCGACGGAAGCGTCCTGTGTTTGCAGTGCCGGGGGCGCGCCCGTTACCTGAACAGTTTGCGTCACCGCGCCCGGCTTGAGCGTCAGATTGACAACGAGTTGCTGCTGAACGTTAAGTGTCAGGTGACTTCGGACGGTCTTTGCAAAGCCCGGGGCTTCTGCCGCGACGGTATAAGTACCGATTCTGATCGGCGTGAAGATATAAGCGCCGGAGCTGTTTGCCGTGGTTGTGATAGTGAGATTGGTCCCCTCGTTCGTCAGGCTGACCTTGGCGTTGGGAATGACCGCGCCGGACGAGTCCAGGACCGTCCCCTGGATGGTTCCCATGTCCACCTGCCCGAAAAGCGAAGGTCCCGCAAAAACGCCGAAAATGATAATCGCCGCCGCGAGAAACCGTAACAAGGCATTACGTCCTGTCATTGCTTATTCCTCCCACCTCACTTTTTCAACCCGAATGAAAACATGACGGCAAGGTCGAGTGACAATCCATTTGAAGCACAGGCTGTGGTTTGGTCTGCAGTGGGATTCAGGCTGCTTTATTCTCCAGTATGACTCTGGGTCTGCAAAACTCCCGCCTCGGCAGAAGGGCATTGTTGCGCCTAAGCTATCCTCCAACACCCTCGGCTTTGCCGCCATTCGGTCTGGTGTACACACCCAACACCTTGACCGCTATTAACGAATGACGCCCGCAAAGTTGCGCGGTAAGTTCAGCAACAATTAACGGGCAGGCCAACCGCTCCAAGGCACAAATGGCGCTCGGTTTTCCGACCTGTTTTCTTGCTCGCCCCTGTGACGAGGTAAAGCCCCACCAAATGCTAACGCAATTGCGAATCCATGCATATCACGGGCTAAATGCCTTGTCAAGATTTTTTTATTCTTGCTCTTTCTTTCTATTATGAGGCCTGATTCGAAAATATTATTGGGTCTTTGGAGGGCCTTTGGCGGTGAAATAACTGCCACGAGCGCGGAAAAATGACCAGCGACGATGGGCTTCTGGTCGCTTTCGACCGGAGTTCAGCCGAAGGGTTTTGGAAACAAAGTTTTAGGGTAAACTGTCTCTCATGGCTCGTTTGCAACTTCGAATCGCAGCTTTCGCGCTGGCGATAGCCTGCCTTGTCTATCCGCACCTGGCCACGACCGCCCAGACGACACATCCGGCAGACCGCAAGACCCAGGCAGAAAATCTGTTTCAGCAGGCGGGGCAGTTGCTCCAGTCGGGATCCGTTGAAGCAGCGCGGGAAAAGGCGCTCGAAGGTCTTAAGCTTGAGCCGCAAAGCGCTGCGGGCCTTAATCTCCTCGGACTGATCTACGAGCAGGAAAAGAATTTCCAGTTCGCCGCCGGTTCGTTTCAAAAAGCGTTAAATATCGCGCCGCGCTCAAGCGAAATTCACAACAATCTCGGCAACATTTATCTGTTGGAGCGCAGGTTCGACCTCGCAGAAAAGGAGTTCCGAGCGTCGCTCGAATTCAGCCCGTCGAACCACGATGCAACTTACAACCTGGGAATCGCGTTGCTCGCGGAGCACCGTCCCAGGGAGGCCATTCGTTATTTCCGGTTGGTCCAGCCGCCGGACATCAACACGATGTTCAACCTGGTCCAGGCATATCTGGCCGCAGGCGAAAAGCAGGAAGGGCTCGATCTGGCGAACCGACTGTCGGCACTGGACAAGAGCGACGTGCGGCTCCATTTCACTCTTGGGGTCCTGCTGGCGGCGAACAAGCAGTATGAGGCCGGAGCGCACGAACTCGAAATCGCCGACGCTCTCAGGCCAGGCACGTTTGAAATTCTCTACAACCTCGGCCAGGCTTACCTGCGAAGCGGCGCCGTCGAAAAGTCTGAGGAGGTTTTGAACCGGGCGCTGAAGCTGCGCCCCGACTCGGCGGAAACGCTCTACTTCCTGGCCCAGGCTTATACAAGCCAGCGGCAGGATGACAAGGCCCTTGACCTTCTCGCCCGCGCGCACAAGGCGGCTCCGAGCAACACTGATGTGATTTTTCTGATGGCCCGCTTGAGCATGAGGCAGTCATTCTTTGAAGATGCTATTCCGCTGCTCGAGCAGGGTGTGAAGATTGATCCTCGCCGGCCGGACCTGCACGCTGCGCTCGGAGAATGCTACTTCACAACCGGCAAAATCCCCCAGGCGCTTCAGGAGTTCCAGACGCTGATCAAGCTCGATCCCTCGGCCCGGTCCTATGCCTTTATGGCCCTCTATTACAGGCACCTGGGCCGCTACGACGAGGCGAAGAAATATATCCTTCTTGGACTGAAGGCCGACCCGAATGACTCTTCATGCCTCTACAACATGGGCTATATCCTGAGCCGCCAGGGAAATTACCAGGAAGCTGAAAAGTGGCTCGAGAAGGCCGTTGCGGCCGACCCGAACAACACCGATGCGCTCCTGGAACTCGCCGGGGTCAAAATGAGCGAGAAGAAATTTGAGGAAGCGATTCCGCTGCTGCGGAAATGCGCGCAACTGAGCAACCGACCGGCGCCCGTTTATTACAAACTGGCTACCGCAGAACGCAGCCTGCACCAGATGGAAGCGGCGGAGAGAGACCTGAAAGTTTTTGAGACCCTGTCGAAAAACCAGGATTCGGGACCTTATCCTTTCCAGCACCTTTTCGATTATCTCGACCAGCGCGCGGGCATGCCATCGCAGGAGAGGTCGGAACTCGATCTGGCCCAGTTGCTCCAGGAAGTCAAGCTCCATCCTGACCAGCCCCGCAATCTCTATCTGTTGGCCGAAGCCTATTTGAAACTCGGGCGGCCCAATGACGCCAGGCAGGCGGTCGCTCAACTCGACCATCTGAGCCAGGGCGACTTTCGCACGGCCGTTGGCGTCGGCGTGCTCCTGGCGCGATATCATCTTTACTCCGAAGCCATCAGCCACTTCCAGACAGCCCTCAAGGCCAACCCCAACTCTGACGACGCATGGTACGACCTTGCGGACGCCTATCTCGGCAAGCATGATTATCCCAATGCCCTCGATGCTCTTCAGCACGTATCAGGTCAAGGGCAAAAGGACGCGAGTTACCGCAATCTGCTTGCCGACGTGAATGCCAGACTCGGACATTACCAAGAAGCCATCAGGCTCTTTCGCCAGTTGATAGCGGAGAACCCGGACAAAGATCAGGCCTATCTTTCACTCGCCATGGCTTATCTCCGCTCCGGCGATATGCAACAGGCGCAGCAGACGCTCCAGCAGGGGCTTGCGCGCATTCCCGATTCAGGCGTGCTCTTCTGGGGCATGGGCGTTGTGGAAGCAGTGGAAGGACAGCTTGAGCAGGCTGAAAACTATCTGCGAAAGTCCGTGGACCTGCTTCCCGAGTGGCCGGCGAGTTATTCAGCGCTTGGTGTGCTGTATTACGAAACCGGCCAGATCGAGAAGGTACGCGAAACTTTGAAAGAGTTTATGCGGAACGGCCGCCCGGGCGGGTTGAACGTGGAGCGGATCGAACAATCCATCTCCGCAGCTTCTGCGAAATCAGCCGCCGGAGGCCCGCCTTCTCTGCCCCCCGATGCTCGCCAGCATTTCCTCCAAATCGCCCTCGCCCTCGCCGATCAATAGCACGTAACCACGGCACGAACCCGGTGCTGCGGTGGCAAATGGACCGGGGGTATCCCGCCTCTCCATGCAGCAAACCGTGACAAGGACGGAGTCGTCCGCACACGGAGGGAGGCACGTCCGATGCTGCGGACGCGTGGGTTTCGGAAGATTTTCAGGGGTGCGTATTGCCTTGCACAGTCGTCGCCCGGGATAAGAGCCTCCTGTTATAGGCTACATCGCGGAACCTCGCCCTCGAAATGAGACGCGTGGGATTTTGAGAAAGCAATATAGTGCAATCTTATAAGTGAATGAAAATAAGATTGTTATATGAAATATCGAGTTTTAAAATTCGTGCTTCAGGTTCGCCGTTGTCGCATTTGTACACATCGTGTAAAAATTGTGGTTCAGCGAAATCAGAAAAGCCGCAGGCTTAGTACGGCATGGTGGATGGCGTCAAGCAAAGGGGCAGGATAAACTCCGATCCACAGCAGCAGGACCGTAAGCGCTGCAAGAGCGTAACTCCCGCTGTGCGAAAGTGATGGGACCGCGGCCGCAGCTTCGCCGGCCTCCGCGGGAGACTTGTACATTGCAACGAGAATGCGGAGATAGTAGAAGAGTCCGATAACGCTTGTCACAACGAGGATGAAGATGAGCGTCCAGAGTTCCGATGAAGCTCCGGCCGCGACCAGGAAGAACTTTCCGACGAAGCCCGCGGTCAGCGGGATGCCTGCAAGCGACAGCAGCATCAGCGTGAAAATTCCCGCGAGCACCGGACGCCGCCAGAACAGCGCTTCGTAGTCTTCGAGCGAGTCGGCATCGCGCTCGCCGGTCGAAAGCACGCTGACCACGCCGAACGCGCCGAGCGTCGTTACGAAGTATGCGACCAGATAAAACGTGACGGCTTCCGCGGCCATCGCCCCACCCGCAAGAAATGCGACGAGCACGTATCCGAGATGCGCGATCGAGGAATAAGCAAGGATCCGCTTCACGTTGTTCTGCAGCAACGCCAGCAGGTTCCCCACGATCATCGATGCGATGGCAATGATGCTGAACACAACGAAGACCTGATGCAGGCGGTATGCGCTCGTCTGATAGAAATAGCGCAAGAGCAGAGCAACCATCGCTCCCTTCGATACAGTCGCGACGAACGCCGTCACCGGCGCCGGCGCGCCTTCATAGACGTCGGGAGTCCACATGTGGAACGGCACGACCGCAAGCTTGAATCCAATCCCTGTGACCATTAACGCGAGACCCGGATAGATCAGCGTCTTCTCGTAAGATACTCCGCCGATCAGCATAGCGGCAATCTGGCCGAACTGCATGGTGCCAAGTTGAGCGTAGATCAGCGCCATTCCAAAAAGAAGGAACGCAGCCGAAGCAGCCGCAAGCACAAGGTACTTGATCCCGGCTTCGAGCGAAATCCTGCGGGCGCACAGGTACGCGCCCATGGCGTAAAGCGCGACGCTCAGAATCTCAAGCCCGAGAAAGAAAGATACGAAGTGGTTGCTCGCGGCAAGCACGCATGAACCCAGCGCCGCAGTCAGAACCAGGACGTAAAGTTCCTCTGCGTAACCCGCCTGTCTTTCCAGGTAGCCGTACGCGAACACCACCGTCACAAACGTGGCGGCAATGATCAGGCCCATATAGAAGAGAGCATAGCCGTCGATAACAAGCAGCGGCGTCACCTGTATCGGCGCGAGGGAAGCCGCCGGCCAGAGCGACGCGAAAGCTCCCGCCAGACCCGCGAGCGTCAGCCACACAGCGAGCAGATGGTTGCGGTGAATGCACACCGCCAACATCACCACGACCGCCGCCACGGTCAGAACAAGGAGAGGAAGTATGGCGATAAGATCAGTACCGTTCAAGTGTCATCTCCGATCGATTCCAGGCGGCCGGCCGCCATCAAGCGTGATTGGGTTCGCACCTGGAATCATGGTCACGACCGGCTGCGGCGCCGCATACTGTTCCAGCTTCCGCATGGTCGGTTCAAAGGTGCGGAACAGCGGCTGCGGATAAAGCCCGATCCAGAGCAGGATAAGCATCATCGGGACCATGATCGCCAGTTCGCGCACGCCAAGATCAGGCAGCGACCATTCATTCACATTGGGTCCGTGGAAAGCACGCTGGATGACCTTGAGCGCGTACAGAGTTGAAATCAGGATCCCGATCGCAGCCGCCACCGTCAAGCCGATGCTCACGCGGTAAGTGCCCAACAGGGTCAGAAATTCGCCGACAAAATCTCCCATGCCGGGCAGGCCAATGGAAGCCAGCGCAAAGAACATCACGGTCCCGCTCATAACCGGGACCGTTGCCCACAGGCCCTGCAGGCGGTCCATTTCGCGCGTGTGGGTGCGCTCCTGCAAAGCGCCGACGAGCATGAAGAGGGAGCCTGTGCTGATGCCGTGGGCGATCATCCCGATCAGCGCTCCCTGCAACGCCAGTTCGTTCCAGGCGAAAATTCCGAGCAGGACAAATCCCAGGTGGCTGACGCTGGTATAGGCGACAAGCCGTTTCAGGTCTGTCTGCCCGAACGCCAGGACCGCGCCGTAGATGATCCCAATCACGCCCAGTGTCATGGCAACCGGGGCGAATTCATGCGCCGCGCCCGGGAACAGAGGCACCACAAATCTCAGAATTCCGTACGCGCCCGTCTTGAGCAGCAGGCCGGCCAGAATCACGCTCCCTGCCGTCGGCGCTTCAGTGTGCGCATCCGGCAGCCACGTGTGGAACGGGAACATGGGCAGCTTGACGGCGAACGCCACGAAGAACCCCAGCATCAGGAGCGTCGCCGTGTGCGGCGTCAGCGCCGTTCCCAGCAGGTCCTGATACTCAAACGAATAAACGCCTGTGATGCTGTGGTGAATGAAGTAGAGCGTCAGGATGGCGATCAGCATCATCAGCCCGCTGAGTTGCGTGAAGATGAAGAACTTGATGGCGGCGTAGATGCGGCGCTCGTGCCCCCAGATCGCAATCAGGAAGTACATCGGCACCAGCATCAATTCCCACATGAAGTAGAACAGAAATAGATCGACGGCGAGGAAGACGCCCACAATGCCGGCCAGGATCCACATCAGGTTGAAGTGGAAGAAGCCGACCCCATCCCGAATCTCTCTCCAGGAAATGAGCACTGACATGATGCCCAGCAGGAAAGTCAGGACAATCAGGAGCAGGCTCAGTCCATCCATTGCCAGATGGAAGTGGATCCCATATTGAGGGACCCAGGTCCAGTCAATTTCCTTGAACCACTCGCTCTGTGGAAAGAGCTTCACATGGGCTGAATTCCCGGCCCACAGCGCCAGGGAAATAACAAAGTCAATGCTGACCGCAATCAGCGAGATGACGCGTGGCAAGACCGAACTGATGCGTCCCGTTAATCCGGCGAGCACGCCGGCCACCAGCAAAATGACAATGAGCCAGATGAGAATCATAAGTACAACACTATCGCCAGAAAGATAATTGAGCCCGCCGCAATCCCGGCCGCGTACCATCTCATGCGACCCGTTTCCGTCCTTCGTACGCCGTGGTAAAAGAGTTCCGTGATCAGCGCAATTCCCGCGTAGATGTAATCCACGAAATCGTTTTTATCGACCCGGGCAATCCAAAGAACGGGGCGAACAAAAAGGCGCTCATAAAGCCAGTCCATTCCCCAATCGGTGTACCAGAAACGGTGGAGCGCCCTGGCGATCGCCGGACGCGTAATCGACTCCGCCAATTCGCGCTTCTGAATAAAAAACAGGTAAGCAAAATAAAGGCCGACGAGGAAAGCAAGCGTCACAATCGCCTCAGACCCAAGCTCCGTCATTCCTCTCATCGGGCCTTCCGTAAGCGGCGGCAGCGCGAGATGCATGAAATCGCCGAAAGAATGGATGTTGCCCAGGAATTCCGGCGTTTCAACAAATCCTCCAACCACCGACAAAATGCCGAGCACGACGCAGGGCATCATCATGGCAAACCCCGGACGCTTGCTGACGTGCGTCTTCATTTCACCAAAGAACACCAGGAAGATGAGACGGAACGTATAGAGTGACGTCAGCAGCACGCCGATCACCGCAGCCAGCCACAAGGCACCGCTTCCTCTTGTTGACGCCCAGGTACTCCAGATGATCAATCCCTTGCTGTAAAAGCCTGCAGTAATCAGCGGCAGGCCCGCAAGCGAACACCCTGCCGCCAGAAATGTCCAGAAAGCCACCGGCATTTCCTTGCGCAGACCGCCCATCTTGAAAATGTTGTGCTCATGATGGAGTGACTCGATGATGACCCCGGCCCCGAGGAAGAGCAGCGCTTTGAAGAACGCATGGGTCATGAAGTGGAAAATCGCCGCCGACCAGGCGCCCACGCCGAGTGCAAGGAACATATAGCCGATCTGGCTGATCGTCGAATAAGCAAGGACGCGCTTGATGTCCGACTGCGTCAGCGCGCTGAATCCCGCAAGGATCAGCGTTGCGGCACCCACAATCGCCACAGCAAGCTGGGCCGCAGGCGCCAGAGAGTAAATCACATGTGTCCGCGCAACCAGGTAAACGCCGGCCGTCACCATTGTTGCTGCGTGGATGAGGGCGCTGGTGGGCGTGGGACCGGCCATGGCGTCCGGCAACCACGTTTGCAGCGGAAGCTGGGCAGACTTTCCTACTGCGCCGCCCAGGAGCAGCAGGCCCGCAGCCACCGGCAGCGCCGAACCCATCGGCCACTGAGCGAGTGCGCGGTGCATAAGTTCCTGAATGTCGAGCGTCCCGAGCTTGTCAAACAGCAGGAATAGGCCAAGCATCATTGCCGTGTCGCCGACGCGCGTCACGATGAAGGCTTTCCGCGCCGCAAGGCCATTCACCGGGTCGCGGTACCAGAAGCCGATCAAAAGATAACTGCACAACCCGACTCCCTCCCAGCCAAGGAACAGGAGCAGCAGGTTCGATCCCAGCAGGAGGGTGCACATCGAGGCGACGAAAAGGTTCATGTAAGCGAAGAAGCGGCTGTAACCTTCGTCCTCGATCATGAACTCGGCTGAATAGAAATGAATCAGGAAGCCGACGAAAGTCACCACCAGGACCATCACAAGCGAGAGCGAATCGAGGTAGAATGCAATCTCCGGGCGGAACCCTCCCACGTCTATCCAGGTCCACAATACCTGTGTGAAGTGATTGCCCGGCGGAGGAGAGGAAAGAAAACTGCCGGCCACAAGCAGCGCGACGATTGCTGACAGTCCAACCGAGCCGGCGCCGAAAACCGGAACGAGTTTCCGGGGCATGCGCCGGCCAAGGGTCGCCAGCACAATAAAGCTCGCGATCGGAAATGCAGGAATCAGCCACAACAGTTGGAGCACGTTATCCTCTCATTTCACTTACAGCGTCAGCATCCAGCGTCTTAAACCGGCGATAGATCTGGAGGACCAGCGCAAGTCCTACGCAGACTTCTGCCGCCGCCATTGAAAGAATAAACAGGAAGACGATCTGCCCGTCAGCCTGGCCCCATCTCGAGCCGGCCACGACGAACGCCAGTCCTGCGGCGTTCAGCATGATCTCCAGCGACATCAGCATGAAGATCACATTACGCCGAACCAGAAGGCCGGTCAGCCCCAGCGCGAACAAGATCCCCGCCAGGAGCAGCCCCTGATGCATGGGTACCGATGTCATTTCGACTCTCCCTCTTTTCCTTCTCCGGCGCGCGCCGCCCCAGGTGATAAGCCCCCACGAGCGCGCCGAGCAGCAGCATGGACGCCAGTTCCACTCCGATCAGATAGGGACCGAACAGCACAATTCCGACCTGCTTCGGTTCAATGGCCGCGGCCCCGTACACGGCGGCTCCGGGCCCTGTGACCAGATAAGCCACCTCGGCAATCAGAATCGCCGCCAGTATCGACGGGCCGACCCACATGCTTCCCCGCTGCCATCGCCTCTCCATCTCTATTGCCGCTTTGCCCAAGTTCAGCATCATGACGACAAAAACGAACAACACCATGATGGCGCCGGCATAAATGATGACCTCGAGCGCCGCAATGAACGGCGCACCCATCACAAAGAAGACGACCGCCACGGACAGCAGAGAAACAATCAGATAGAGGAGCGCGTGAACGGCGTTCATACGCGTGATTGCCAGAACCGTCGAGATGATCGCAACAATGGCCGCAATGTAGAAAACGACTTCCATAAGTTCGGTGTCAGGGCAGCAGGCTGTGGATGTCCACGGGAGGCGCTTCGTTTTCGGATTCTCCCTTGTCTTTCCCGCCGATCTGGACGCCCGCAACCCGCCAGAAATTATAACCGTGATATTTGCCTTCCCCGCTGATCAGCAGATGTTCTTTCTCATAAACCAGGTTCTGCCGGTTATACTCGCCCATCTCAAAATCCGGCGTCAGCTGGATGGCGTAGGTTGGGCAAGCCTCCTCACAGTAACCGCAGAAGATGCACCGTGAAAAATTGATTCGGAAGAATTCCGGATAGCGGCGTCCGGATTCATCCTCGGTCGCCTGCAAAGAGATGCAATCCACCGGGCACGCCACGGCGCAAAGATGGCAGGCGACGCAGCGCTCGCCGCCGTCAGGGTCGCGGGTGAGAACAATGCGTCCCTTGTGGCGGGGAGGAAGATACGGCTTCTGCTCCGGATACTGGACCGTTACCCGCGGCTGGAACATGTGCAGGAAAACGTTCCAAAGCGATCTGATGATGCTGATCATTCAAAAACTCCCAAACCAGCCGGGCCTTACTTCTTGAAGACAAGCACAAGCGCGCCCGTCACGAGCAGGTTCGCCAGCGCGAGCGGAAGCATGATCTTCCATCCCCAGGACATCAACTGATCAAAACGCGGCCGCGGCAAAGCGGCGCGAAGCAATATGAAAAACATAATAAAGAACAGCACCTTGATGGCGAACCAGACGCCCGGCGGAAGCACCGGCCCCTGCCATCCGCCGAAGTAGAGCAGAGTAATCATGCAGGAAATCAGGATGATTCCCATATACTCGCCAACGAAGAACATGCCGAACTTCATCCCGGAGTATTCCGAATGGAAACCCGCCACCAGTTCGCTTTCCGCCTCCGGCAAGTCAAAGGGGAGGCGCCGGGTCTCTGCAATTCCGGCAATCATAAAAAGGACGAAGCCAAGAAATTGCGGGATGACAAACCACACGGAGCGCTGGGCCTCAACAATGTCCTGCAGGTTGAACGAGCCGGCCATAATCACCGTGCCCATCATCGCCAAACCCATGAAGACTTCATAACTGAGCATCTGCGCCGCGGCGCGCAGACCGCCGAGCAGGGAGTATTTGCTGGCCGAAGACCAGCCCGCAAGCACCACGCTGTAAACGCCAAGCGATGAGAGTGCAAGGAAAAACAGAATCCCGATATTCAGGTTCGCAACGACAAATGACGGCGCGAAGGGAACCACGGCGAATGTGAGAAGCACGGTCACCATGACAATCGCCGGCGCAATCACAAACACCGGCTTGTCGGCGAAGGGGGGAATCCAATCCTCCTTGAAGAAAATCTTGACCATGTCCGCCACGGATTGCAGCAGCCCGAAAGGCCCCACGCGGTTCGGGCCGTAGCGGTCCTGCCACAGGGCGAGCAGGCGTCGCTCGAGCCAGATCAGCACCGCGGCCAGGTTCAACGGCACGAGGACGACAACGGCAATAACGATGATGTAGTAGATCGTTGTGCTCATGATCGTGAAAGCCCGGTCCAGAGCGGCAGCCCTGCGCCTTCCAGAGAAAGCAGGCCTGCGGGCACTCCCACAACTCCTTTCGGCAAACCCTGTCGGACCATCACCGGGAGCCGCTGCATCGTTCCATTCAACTTCACTTCAACATGCGCGCCTTCTTCCAACTGCATGCCCGCGGCGTCGGCGGCGCTCAAGGCGATATAGGGTTCGGGCGCGAGCTGGGCGATGGCCGGCGCTTGCGCGCTTAGTTCTTCAGAACCGAAAACGTGATAGAGCGGTACCAGCAGCCATTCGTCAGGCCGGGCCTCGAAGGCCTTCTGCGGCGCGGAAAAATAAAGCCAGTTGCTGACCTGCGGCGGCTCGATCAGCCGCACGCCCGGGTCTCCGCCGCGAAGCGGCCCGTTGATCTCGCTCTGAAACTTGTTGACGGATTGGATGGAATTCCAGCCAGGCGACCAGAAAAACGGTATCAGCGAAGAAGGTGGCTGGCCGGGATAGCCTTCCATGGAAAACGCCAGCGGGGAATCCGGATCTTCCGGCGGCTTCGGCTCACTGACATTCACGTTGGCCAGCATCGCCGTACGCCCGGTATAACGAACGGGGGCCCGCGGGACCTTTTCGCCCGCGATGCGGAATTTTGCCGACGGCGCCGCTTCAGTAATTCTGGCAAGAGCGGGGGCGGCGGCGGCCGTCGCAGAAACAAGATCATCCAGGACGTTCCAGGAAGCGGCCGTGGGATGTCCGGCAGCCTTCATGATCTCCATCAGCCAGCGCCAGCTTTCCTGGATATCGTCTTTTGGAACGTACACCTGGAAGAAGCGCTGCGCACGCCCTTCGTTATTGACGAACGTGCCGTCGGATTCGGCGAATGTGCCTGAAGGGAATACGTACTCGGCTTTGGAGGCAGTAGGCGTCATCAGATGGTCCAGCACGATCATGTGCCTGACCGCCTGCATGAGCCTGTCCACGGCACTTGCCGGCGCCCGGCGGTACAGATCGTTTTCAAGGATGAAGACGGTATCGGCCTTGCCGTCTTCAATCGCTTTGAATGCAGCACTCAGGCTTCCGCCGCCCAGCAGCGCAAGCCCCAGGCTGTTCACTTCCGGCA
The DNA here is from genome assembly GCA_035652895.1 of Terriglobia bacterium. Classification (GTDB taxonomy): domain Bacteria; phylum Acidobacteriota; class Terriglobia; order UBA7540; family UBA7540; genus SCRD01. The sequence continues at coordinate 62,871 of DASRCX010000038.1, read as the reverse complement.
TGGTGAAGCTCAGGCTGACCGCCTTGCCGTTCTTTGAAAGCGCCCGGGCTACATTGGCGGCCGCCTGGATCACTGGCTCGCTGTTCAGGCTCGGCCCGGCAACCACCAGCGGACGCCTGGCATTCTTCAGGGCCTGCGCGATTTTTTCCGCCAGTACGCGCACTTCTTCAGGCAGGTCCGGCACGGCGGGCGCTTCATAATCGAGCGCATGGGCGACGGCAAATCCCAGGCGGGCAATATCATCCGGGGCGGCGCGGTAAGCTGCGGTGGCGATGTCATCGAGGCGCGTGGCCGCCGGCGTGGCGATGAAGAGCGGGCCCGTCTGGTCCTGAATCGTCTCGCGGACCGCATAGTCGAGCCACCGTGGTATCTTCAGCTTGTCCGTCATTTCCATGGGCTGCTGGCGCACCGATTGCCGGAGGGCCAAAGCGACCCGCGGAGCAACGTTGTTGACATCTTCGCCGAGGACCAGCACTGCATCCGATTGCTCGATTTCGCGGAGCGATGGCGACCGCGCCGGGCCCTGAAGCAGGATTTCTGCCATCAGGGAAACCAGACGGGAGGTCTCGTCAGACATGCCATTGAAAAACCGGTCCGGCCCAACCAGACTGCGCAGCGCGAAATTGGATTCAAGCGACGCGCGCGGCGATCCGATCCCGATCACCTTGTCATTACCCTTCAGTATGTCGCGCAATTGCTCAATGCCTTTTGCTTTCGGGAGAGGCTTCAACCTGCCGTCCTGTCGGGAAAGCGTTTGCCGCACTCTTTGCTCGCTGTTGACGAATTCGTACCCGAAGCGGCCGCGGTCGCAAAGGAAATAGCCGTTCACTTCGCCGTTGTACCGGTTTACGATGCGGCGGAGTGTCCCGTAGCGTTCGCCGGCGGAGATGCTGCATCCGACGCCGCAGTGCACGCACACGGACGGGGCCATTTGCAGGTCCCACTTGCGTGCATAGTGCGCCTTGACGGTCTTGTCTGTAAACACTCCCGTCGGACAGATCTCATCCAGGTTCCCGGCAAATTCATTTTGCAGAACGCCGTCCTCATGCCGCCCGAAAAATACCGTGTTGCGCAGCACGAACGCCTGCAAGTCATCGCCGCCCGCGTAATCCTGGTAATACCGCACGCACCGGTAGCACTGAATGCAGCGGTTCATTTCGTGGTTCAGAAACGGCCCCAGATACTGATTGCGGAACGTGCGCTTCTTGAAGCGGTAGCGGCGGTAATTGTGGCCGGTCATCACCGTCATGTCCTGCAGGTGACACTGGCCGCCTTCATCGCAAACAGGGCAATCGTGCGGGTGGTTCGCCATCAGCCCTTCAATCACGCCCGCCCGAAATGCCACGGCATCGGCGTCCCTGATCGAAATCCGGGTGCCTTCGGCTGCAGGGGTCATGCAGGCCATCACCAGCCGCCCCTGGGTATCGTTCTCATCCCTGAACTGTTTGACGGCGCATTGTCGGCACGCCCCGACCGATCCGAGCGCAGGGTGCCAGCAGAAATACGGCAGATCAAACCCTAGTCCCAGGCAAGCCTGAAGAAGGCTCTGGTCCGGGTTTACCTCGTACCATTTGTCATCGACCCAGATCTTGGCCACTGCTATCTCCAAGGGCACCGCTTCTCACGGATGTGCCGTTCAAAATCTTCACGAAAATACTTCAAGGCGCTCTGCAAAGGCTCGACGGCGCCCGGCGCAAGAGCGCAAAACGTATTTCCGGGCGCGCAGAACCGGCAGATATATGCCAGTCGTTCGAGGTCTTCTTCCTGGCCCTCTCCGTCCTCGATGGCGGTCAGCATTTTCTCCGCCCACGAGAGCCCGCTCCAGCACGGCGTGCACCAGCCGCACGATTCCTGCGCGAAAAAGTGCTCGAGGTTCCTCACAAATCCTACAGGGCACGTGCGGTCGTCCATGACGATCATGGTCCCTGTGCCCATGCGGCTGCCGGCCTTCTGGACTTCGGTGAAGTCCATCTTTACGTCGAGATGTTCTTCCACCAGAAAATCCGTCGATGCGCCGCCGGGCAGCAGACCGCGGAACCTCAGGCCTTCCCGCATGCCACCGGCGTGTTCTTCGAGGATTTCGCGGATGGTGGTTCCCATGGGAAGCTCCCACAAACCGGGTCGCTTGACTTTCCCGCTTGCTCCGTAAAGCTTTGTTCCGCCGTCCGCCGACTTGCTTAAACTCTTAAACCAATCCGGCCCGTTGTTGATAATGTGGTGGACGTTGCAGAGGGTTTCAACGTTCTGGACGATCGTGGGCTTGCCGAAAAGCCCGGAGACCTGGGGAAACGGCGGTTTCGTGCGCGGGTTGGCGCGCTTGCCTTCGAGCGCGTTCAGCAGCCCGGTTTCTTCGCCGCACATATAACGTCCGCCGCTCAGATGCAGATGCATCTCCAGGCTGTAGCCGGAGCCCAAGATGTTTTTGCCCAGATAATTGCTCGCGTAGGCCTCAGCCAGCGCCTTGCGCAGGCGCTCGGCCGAAAGAATGTATTCTCCTCGAAGGAAGATGTAGGCAACGTCCGCCTCGATCGCATAGGCTGCGCAGATCATTCCCTCAATCAACTGGTGCGGAGTCGATTCCATGAGCAGGCGATCCTTAAAAGTGCCCGGCTCCATCTCATCGGCGTTAGCGCACAGATACTTCGGATGCGGCGCGTCCTTGCCGCGCGGCACAAAGCTCCACTTCAGGCCGGTTGGAAAGCCTGCCCCGCCGCGCCCCCGGAGGTTCGACTGCTTGACGACCTCGATAACCTCGTCCGGCGTCATTTTCAGCGCTTTGCGCACGCCCTGGTATCCGCCCGTCCGCTCGTACGCTTTGATGTCAAGCGCTGAGCCGTCAGGCGGAACATCCTTTGTGAGGACTTTCTCCATATCGGTTCTACTTGTACTGCTCGAGTATGCTGTCGAGCCTGTCCATATCGATATCGCGGTGCAGATCGTTGTCAATCATCATGGCCGGCGCATGGTCGCACGTTCCAAGGCAAACAATCGGGAGCAGCGTAAACCGGCCGTCCGGCGTGGTCTCGCCCATCTTCACTCCCAGCCGCTTCGTCAGTTGATCGCGCAGCCGGTCATAGCCCATGATCCAGCAACTGATGCTGTCGCACACCATGATGACGTGTCGGCCGACGGGCTTGCGGAAGATCAGATTGTAGAACGTGGCCACGCTGTCCAGTTCGTCAACCGAGACTTCCAGCAACTCCGCGATGTCCTTCAGCGCCTCATCGGAAACCCATCCCCGGTGCTTCTGCACCACCTTCATGGCGTCAATCGTCAGGGCGCGCTTGTCCGGATAGTGCGCGAACTCCGCTTCGATTTCCCGCCGCTCCTCAGGACTTAACACGGTGTTTCAAGCTCCTTATCGGTCGATGTCCGCAAGGACAAAATCAATGCTCCCCAGAATGGCGAGCAAATCCGGAACCAGCAATCCGCGGCATTGCAGTGGAAGCGTCTGCATATGCGCAAACGAGGGCGTGCGGATGCGGGTCCGGTACGAATATGTGCTGCCGTCGCTCACCAGGTAATATCCATTGTTTCCCTTCGTGGCCTCGATGGCTCCGAGGGCCTCGCCCGGCGGCACGACTGGCCCCCAGCTTACGCCGAGGAAGTGCGTTATCAGGGTTTCGATATCGTGCATCGTACGCTCTTTGCGTGGCGGGGCCACCAAAGGATGGTCCGCGATGAACGGCCCTTCCGGCATATTGTTCACGCACTGCTCGATGATCCGCAGGCTCTGCCGCATCTCCTCAACATGGACTACCGCGCGGTCGTAGCAATCACCATGCGTTCCGGTAGGAATATCAAACTCGAAATTCTCATAGCCGGAGTAAGGTTGCTTTTTTCGGAAGTCCCATTCGAGTCCCGCCGCCCGGAGCATGGGTCCCGTCACGCCCCATTCAATGGCCTGTTCGACGGTCATAACGCCGACGCCCTGGGTTCGCGCCTTGAAAATGCGGTTTTTCATTACTGTCTTGTCATATTCGGCAAGGCGCGGAGGCATATACTTCAGGAAATCACGGAACATGCCTTCCCAGCCGTTTGGCAGGTCCTGGGAGGTTCCCCCGATGCGGAACCAGACGGGATGCATGCGAGCGCCGCACACAGCTTCTACGATGTCAAAGGCGCGCTCACGGTCATTGAAGCAATAGAATACCGGCGACATCTGGCCGACGTCCTGCGCGAATGTTCCGTACCACACGAGGTGGCTGATAATCCGGAACAGTTCCGCCATCATCACGCGGATCACTTGCCCGCGTGGCGGGACCTCGATGCCTGCGAGCTTCTCGAAAGCCACAAGATAGGCGAGTTCGTTCATCACCCCGCCCAGGTAGTCAATGCGGTCGGTGTAGGGTATGAATTTGTGCCAGGTCTGGCGTTCGCCCATCTTCTCCGCGCCGCGGTGATGGAAGCCAATCTCCGGGACACAATCGACAATCTCTTCTCCATCAAGCTGGACAACAACACGGAGAACACCGTGTGTGCCGGGGTGCTGCGGGCCGACGTTCAGAAAGATAAAGTCCGTACCGTCCTCGCCACGCTTCATGCCCCAGTCTTCGGGCCTGAACCGCAGGGCTTCCTGCTCAGCTTCTTCCTTTTCGTGCGTCTGACTGAAAGGCCCGATCTCCGTGCCGCGCGCCGGATGGTCTTTGCGCAGGGGATGCCCCACCCAGGTTTTCGGCATCAGGATTCGCGCCAGGAAAGGATGGCCGTCGAACTTGATGCCGAACATGTCCCACACTTCCCGCTCATACCAGTTCGCTGAAGGCCATATGCCAGTGATGGAAGGAACGCTGAGCGATTCCTCCTTCAGGGGAACCTTGATGCGGATGTACTCGTTCCGATCGAGCGACAAAAGATGATAAATAACCGTGAAGTCGCAGGCAGGAAGCCCCTCGCGGTGCTGACGCACACGGTCATCGGTGGCCGTGATGTCGTAGAGCATCCGGTAGGGTCTGGCTACTTCATTCTTTAAATATCGGACGACTTCATAGATTTTCTCTTTCGTCGTCCAGAACGTTGGCACCCCATCGCGCGACGCCTGCGGAGCAATCGACGCCTCGCCAAACTTCTGCTGAAGTTCATCCAGGATGGTTGCGTTAGCGATCATAGGGTACGCAGTTCAGATTTCACTGGGCGGACGCAATAGAGTCGCTTTCTGCCTTTCACTCAGCTTCAGGTCGCGCTGGGAGGGCAACGGAGCACGTTCAACACCCTGCGGTCCCACCACCCAACTCAACGGCCGTCGTTCGGTGCCGACAAGTTTGCTCAATAGAGTCACGCCCTCCAGAAAGGCGTCCGGGCGGGGAGGGCATCCGGGAACATAAACGTCCACTGGCAGGAACTTGTCCACTCCCTGAACGACGCTGTAAATGTCGTACATGCCGCCCGAATTTGCACAGGAACCCATGGAGATCACCCATCGCGGCTCCATCATCTGCTCGTAGAGGCGTTGAATGACGGGGGCCATCTTGATAAACGGTGTTCCCGCTATTACCATCAGGTCGGCCTCTCTCGGCGTGCCGCGAATGACTTCGGCACCGAAACGCGAAATATCGTAGCGGCTCGTGATGCTGGTAGCCATCTCGACAAAGCAGCAGGAAAGTCCGAAAGCAAACGGCCAGATGGAATTTTTCCGTCCCCAGGCGACAAGGTCCTGGAGCCTTGCCAGGACCACGCTCTTCCTGACGTGCTCTTCATAGGGGTCAGGGGCCGTATCCGTCAGCGGCATCGTCAATTGCGGCTTGGTGATTGACCACTTCATAGGACTGGTTCCAACTGCCTTTTAGCGCCCCCTCCGGCCGGTTTTAGGTCCCCAATCGAGCGCGCCCAGCCGCCAGAGGTAAACAAGCGCAGCAACCAGAATAACTATGAAAAACAGAATCTCAAGATAGCCGGCCCATCCAACTTCACGCGCGGCAATCGCCCAGGAAATAATGAAAACCGCTTCCAGATCGAAAACCACAAAAAACATCGCGGTCAGATAAAATTTGATGGAAAAGCGGGCTTGTGCCGACCCCTCCGAAACAATGCCAGCTTCATAAGGAGTTCCCGTTGCGTGTTCACTGTGCCTCTGACCCAGCACATGCGAGAGGGCAATCATGCCCGCAGGCACGAGAAGCGTAATGATAAAGAAGACGGCTAAAGGCCAGAGTACCATGCTGGCTAAGGTCTCCTCGCTTGAATTCTTTTAGTCGCGCTCCCGAAGGTAACTCATCGGGAATTCGGCTACTCTCGCTTTCGTCGCTGACGCCACCACGTGCGGCTGCGAGAAGGGAAAGACGGCCGGGACCTTGATCGCTGCAATCTTTTCCGTTGTCCGGTAGATTTGCCTGCCTGTCGCCGCTCGGTCCTGCCTCATAAACGGCCCAGGCACACTAAAGAATTTCTATGATGGCCTGATCTCTGCTACCGGTTTAGTCGAACCCGCGATTATACCACATACAAAACTTGTTTGTGTGATTAAAACTGAAACACGCAACTTTTCAGCAGAGAGAAAAAACCTCAAGGGCCCAAGCGCGTTTGATTAATACACTGACTCCGGCAATATACCGTTGACCGGAAATCCGTTCATGTTTCAATGGCTTTCTTCGCAGCCGCCTGCGCTGTACGAATGCAGTCAGACAATCCCACCCCGGAAATTGCGTTCCCTGCGAGATACAAGCGCGGGAATTTCTCAATCAGGCTGTTGATCCGCATGATCCGTGCCTCGTGTCCCACGGTGTACTGCGCCATAGAGGACTTCCAACGCGAGACATGAGTGAACATCGGTTGAGCATCCACCCCCAGAATTGTCCTCAGTTCCCTCCTCACAATCAGAATGATCTCGTTATTGGAAAGTTCGAACACCTGCGGATCGCGCGTCCCGCCCAAAAAACATCGCAGAAGTGCTTTGCCCGGAGGCGCACGATGCGGAAACTTTTTATGAACAAAAGTGCAGGCAAGAAGGCGGCTTTTTTCCTTGCGGGGAACGAGAAATCCAAATCCGGGAGGCAGGGCGGCTGAAACCGCTTCGTCAAAACCCAGGTTCACGGTAATCGCCGAACTGTAAGGGATGGCGCGAAAAGCTTCCGCCAGGTCTTCCCTGATAAATGAGAAGAACGATGCACATTCATAAACGGGCAGCGCCAGAATGATGGAATCTGCTTCATAGGTCCGGCCGCTCTCGCATCGAATTCTGTACGGACTTTGCCAGTGGGGCTCGATCCTCTCAATGGATATCACACGCTGCCCAAGGTGAATGCGGGAGGGTTCAAGTTTCGACTGAAGGGCCTTGACCAGTTCGCCGAGCCCTCCCTCCAGGGTCATAAAAAGCGATGTGGCGCTTTGGCCGTCGCGCACTCTTCCCTTCATTGCCTTTTTCCACTGCCGTCGCGCCGCCGCCGCACCCCGTATCAGGCTGCCGTATTCGTGCTCCAACTGGCGAAAACGCGGCAGGACAGACTCGACACTCAATGAATTAGCGTCGCCGCCATAAACACCGGCCAGTAGCGGTTCGACGATATTGTCAAGCATGGCCTTTCCAAAATGCCTGCGGACGAAGGCGGCGACCGATTCATCAGTTTCCCGAGGCTTCGTGGGCGTAACGAACCACTCCGTCGCCACCATCAGTTTTCCGCTCAGAGGAAGAAGCGGCGAACTGAGAAAAGGCCAAATGCGAGTCGGCACCAGCAACATCAAACCTTCCGGAAGCGGAACCAAAGTCCCGTTGTGAAGAATGTAAGTTTGCCGCTCATCATCATTGGAACCAATCAGCGACTCACTCAGGCCCAATTCGGCGCAAAGCTGCGCGGCTTCTGGCTTCTCGGAAATGAAGCTGTCCGGCCCCCCTTCGAGAACAAATCCCTCAACCAGGTCTGTTCGAATGACTCCTCCAAGCCTGTTGCCAGCCTCGAGCAGGAATTCCGAAACCGGAGAGCCAAACTTCCGGGCCTTGGCGAGTGTATAGGCCGCCGTCAGGCCGGAGATTCCCCCGCCAATAACAGCAACTCGACGATAGGATCCTTCGTCAGTGTTCACATTGACCTTCCAGAAGCCGCACCAATGCGATCTGAAACTATGGAAGCCAGGGCCCCAATGAAAAGCGGATCTGTATTGAGCGATTTCGACCGCACGACGGACACGCCCCGCTTCTGCCCGTACTCGCGGAAGACAATGTCGATATCGTAAAGGATTTCCACGTGATCAGATACAAAACCAATGGGCGCCAAAAGGACACGCTTATGCCCTCGATCCGCAAGCTCATCGATTTGGGATTCTATCGTTGGACCTAACCAGGCTTCGGGCGTCATCCCCTGGCTTTGAAAAGCCACGCGGTAATCCTGCAAGCCCATTGCACGGGCAACCAATTGCGCTGTTTCCCTCACCTGGCTTTCGTATACGTCCCCTTCCGCAACGGTTTTTTGAGGAACGCTGTGCGCCGTGAAGATCACCGGCACGCCGGAACCGGCTTCGACCTCGGCCTCAATAAGTGCAGACATAACATTCTCGCGGAACGCGGCAATCAGGCCCGCGTTGTCATGCCAGCTTTCAACGAACTCCACGCGAAGCCCCGGGGCCGTTTTGCCCACCGCGATCGTGAGATGATTGCGGTAAAGTTCGATGCTCGTCCGCGATTTTTGCGGCGCAAGGCAGATCGCCACAATCCCGGCGGCTCCTTCTTCCGCCAGCCTTCGCACCGCGTCTTCGATATAAGGCTGCCAGTTGCGCATGCCAACATACACAGGCAAGCCAATCAGCCTTGAAAGGGCCTCGGCCTGCGCCATCGTGATTTTCAGCAGCGGCGAACTTCCTCCGATCCTGATGTAACGCTCGATGATCTCCTGCAGAGCGCCTTCCGAGAGCCCGCGTCCGCCGCGCACGTTCAGCAGAAACTGCGGAATGTCGCCCAGCCTGTCCGGAGCGCCATGGGCCATCAACAGGACCGCCCATCGAGTACTGCCCCTCGGCATTGAAATTTCGGTCAGCAACGCGGCCTCAGATTCCCGTGATTTTTCATGTGTCCAAATCAGTGCGATCGGGCGCTCAACTCGTGGACCATCTTTACCAGCGCGATGACGTTTTCCTCAGGCGTGTCCGGCAGGATCCCATGCCCAAGGTTGAAAATATGTCCGGGACGGCCTGCCGCCTGCGTCAGGATCTCCTCGACGCGGCTGCGAATAAACGGCAAGTCCGCGTAAAGCGCTACAGGATCCAGATTTCCCTGCACGCCCACACGTTCTCCCAGTTGATCCCACGCCTTGCCCAATTCGACGTGAAAATCCAGCCCGATGATATCGCCGCCGGCGTCTCGCATCTCTTCAAGAAACATGCCGGTGCCTGTGCCGAAATGGATAATGGGCGTGCCCGGGGTAATTGCCTCCATCAGAAGGCGCGTGTAGGGCAAAACGAATCTTCGATAGTCCCCAGGCCCTAGGCAGCCGACCCAGGTATCAAAGATTTGCACCGCCTGAACGCCTGCCACAATCTGAGCGTTAACGTAATTGGCAATTTCGCGGGCCAGATGCTCCATCAATGCGCGCCACGCGCCCTCGTCGCGGTACATCAGGGTCTTGGTGTGCCGGAAAGTTTTGGAGGCTCCACCTTCAATCATGTAGGATGCTACGGTGAACGGGGCGCCCGCAAAGCCGATCAGCGGCAAATCTGCAGGGAGAGCGGCGCGCGTGCGGCGGATGGCTTCATACAGATAGCCGAGAGATTCTTCCGGAACGACGCGCCGCAAGCTGTCAATGTCGCCCGGCTCACGAAGGACCGGCCTGACGACCGGCCCCTCGCCTTTGTCGTATTCAAGCTGAAGCCCAAGAGGTTCAATGATGAGAAGGAGGTCAGCGAAGACAATGGCCGCATCCACTCCGAGCTTGCGGGCAGCCCCGACAGTCACCTCCGCCACAAGGTCCGGGTCCTTGCAAAGTTGCAGGAAAGGCACGCGCGCGCGAAGCTCGCGATATTCCCTCATGTAACGGCCCGCCTGGCGCATCAGCCACACCGGCGTCGCATCGACGGGCTCACGACGGCAGGCCCGCATAAAGCGCGAATCTCTCCAGGGGTCTCCGGCAACCTCCGGAATGGCGACCGGCAGCGGCTCAATCAAGGTTGCGGCGTTTGCACGAGCAGTCGCCACGCCGTTTGGTTTTGCAGATACCCCCGAGGCCGATGCGCCGTGGTCTTTTTGTCGCAGCAACTCTGGTGCCCGTCGCGCCGCTTCAAGCACCAATACGCCCATTTTTGGCGGCGAGGCCTCGATGTCCACCTGTATTCCGTGCGCGACAAGCGATTCACTGCAGGTCGGACCGATCGAACACACGACGGCGCAACTCAGAGCTTCCAGTAGCGCCTTTTCCCATTGCTCCCGGCCTGCTACCTTCAGCACATGTTCGACTTGCACGCCGTTGGTGAAAAGCACCACACGCACACGGCGTTCAACGACGGCCCTAACAGTCTCTTTCAGCGGGCCGAGGTCCTCAGGCAGCGCCCAACGATAAACCGGAACGCGCAGAACTGTTGCGCCGCGGGACTCAAGTTCCTTCAGGAAGGCCTCGTTTGACACGCCGTATTCCTGAATCGCCACTGTGGAACCCTGCAGGGTGAAGCCGCGCGGGTTCTCATCCAGTTCCTGAAGGACTTCGCGCCAGGTGTTCGGCTCTGGAACGACGATACTGACGGGCACTCCGTACTCGCGCAGGACCTGAGTTGACTTGGAGCCCCGCGCAACCACCGTTGTTCTTGAAAGCCCACGAATGATTTCTTCAAGCGGATACCGTGATTGGAGAACTTCGAAGAGTGTCCGAGCTCCGACGCCGGTCATAAAAATCATGCCCTGAATCTTGCCGGCCAGCAGTTTTTCTGCGAACTCGAAGGCCGCCGGATTGTCACTTAACGGGACTTCCCGCATGCTGGGACCTACACGGGGAATGCCACCGCAGTTGGAGATGAGCTTTGCGATCTCATCTGCTCTGCGGCTCTCGAAGGCGGCTACTTCGAGTCCGCCAAAGTTTGGCCTTTTGGCTTTATCACTCATAAAACACTTCTGGTTGTCGCGCTCGCTGAAGTTTGATTCGTTACAAGTCTAGCTGCTTTTTGCAACGCGCGCCAGAATCCTGTCCATCCCTTCGCGGAAGGTCTCTTCTTCGGTTATCAGGCTAATGACCAGGTAACCGTCACTCGCAAAATTATAAAAGTGGCCGGGGTGAACCAGCACACCGTCCCTGGTTAAAAGCTCGACGGCCCAATCTTCATCGCTCACGCTGTCGGGGACTCTCAGAATGCAATACCAGCCTCCTTCGATTCTTAAACGTGTTATCTCATTACTGGAAGCCAGCATCCGGTCCAGGCAGCACATGTTCGAGCACAAGCGGTCCTTGATTTTCGGTTGGACTATCTTTCGGCGGTCAAGAAGAGCCGGCAGTGCATTCGCCACGGGAGCGCTTACGGAGAGATACGTGTCAGCGATGACCTCAAGACGGTCCATGGCCGTTCGCGACTCCCTGTCCGGACCGCTTACGACCACCCAGCCAACCTTCATCTGCGGCAGGGCCGAGATCTTCGAAAGGCCACTCAGCGTGAACGTCAGGGCCCCTGTATTACAACAATGCGAAATCACCCGATTTTCATCTTCCTCCAGAGCAAAGTCGGCAAAGACCTCATCCGCAATCAGCGCACCCCGGCGCTCGCGGCAACACTCATTCAGAAAATCGAGTTCGCTCGATCGTACATAGGATCCCGTGGGATTGTTGGGATGCACCACAATCACCGCCTTCACGCGAGGTTCCCATTGGTCCTCGACAGCGTTCAAGTCGATCCGCCATTCCCGGCCGTAGCAAAGCGGGTAGGAATTGACCTGAAGGTCATTGATGCCGGCCAGAAAATCAAAGAGCGGGTAGCTCGGCTGCGGGACAAGGACTTTCTCCCCAGGGTCAGCCAGCAGACGGAAAACGTAGGTGTAAGCTTCGCTGGTACTGGCAGTAAGGAAAACCTGCTCCGGGCGGACAGCCATGCCGCGTTCGGAGTAGTATTCGCAGACGGCCTGGCGCGCGAGCAGGGGCCCGCGCGGATCAGGCTCATAAATCAGCGAACGAGGATCGAGCAGCGATTGAAGGAGCAAACCGTCAGCCGCAAACCCGCAGCGCGTGGGATTCGATTCAGTGAGATCAAGAATTGGGAGTCCCTGACGGCGACGCTCTGCGAGGTGCAGGGAAAGACGGTTGGGCGTGAGCGACCAGTCCGTGCGCGATGAGAACATACCTTTATTGCCGCGGTTTCACGCAGACTGAAGCAACCCCGAACTTCCCGTCTTTCGCCGTCGATGATGGGCGTTCCCCTCCCGGGAACCGCGATCGACGGGGCCGCCCCGTTTCTGTAATGTCTCTCGGATGAAACTCTGCCAAACCGTAAAACAGTTCCGGTCAGGCCGCTTCCTGGATCACTTTGAACAGGCCCAACAGAGATTCTCGGGTGCTTTCAACCTTATTACCATCCGGGCGCCGGTAGTGTGTTTCAAGTGCCATATCGCCCTGATAGCCGTCCCGGCGCAGGGCTTCGAATTGCCCTTTCCAGTCGATAAAGCCGCCCCCCACGGGCGCCCACTGCAATCTGCCGTTCGGCCCCTTCCTGACATCTTTGATGTGCATATGGGCAAACAAACCCTTCACATGATTATACCCGTTTGGATAAGGAACTTCATGGAGCATGGCGGCATTGCCGGGGTCCCAGTTGCCTCGCAGGTGCGGTGAGTTGATGTCGCGAAGAATGCGACCAAGTTCTTCACCTGTCCCGATGTTGCACTCATGCTCATTTTCCAGGATCAGCAGAATGTCGCTCTTGCCAGCAACTTCGGCCGCCTTCGCCAGCCGGTCTCGAACATAGGGGTAGGCCTTTTCGGGTTCTGCAACGCGCCAGTAGCTGAAAATCCGCACCTTTCGCGTTCCAAAAAACTTCGCCAGCTTGAAGGATTCCTCCAACAGATGGTCTGTGTCCTGATCGGTAAAATCCGCCCGGAAGGTGTCCCGCTTCTCCGCGCGCGCAGGCATTTGTGGCAGATTATATTTGAATACCGGAGAACCGATATCCGTCACTTTCAGGTGGTGCTTCTCGATCATGTCTTTGGCACGATCGAGTTCGGCCTGCGACAGGTTCATGATGTTCTTCTTCCACATCTCGCGCAATTCGGCATAGCCCAGACCATAGTGGGATATGAAATCAAGCGCCTGCTCGAAATCTTCGCTAATTTCGTCCGTGATGATTCCCAGTTTCCAGCCCATAGCTCTCGATGCCGCCGCGGCCTTCAAGTATGCCGCGCCTGGCCAGGCCGCAAGTGTAGCACCTAAAAAGCTTCGGCGAGTCAGCGTATTTCGCATGGATGTTTCCTCCATGAATTCAACAGATGAACATCAGACGAATGTGCCATGTTACCCTAAAAATGCCTTTTTGCAACAAGCGGGTTGATCGCAGTTTCCGGACCGATGCTGTTCGTTGACAGTGAAGGAACTCGTGGGGCATTCTAATATCACTGTGACGATTCGCTGCGGGTTTCCAAGCCGGAATGGAGCGCGGCGTTCCGTTGCTGTGCTCGCTCCGCATGAGCACCGCCGAGGCGAGCTTCACGGAGCTAAGAAGGCTGTTTAAAAAAGGAAGCACAATCGTCGGGCCGGTAGCTCAAGCGGTAGAGCATTGCCCTTTTAAGGCAAGGGTTCTGGGTTCGAGTCCCAGCCGGCTCACCAGAAAATCAGTCTTCGATCTCACTCATTGGGGTCCGTTTGATTCCTTTCGCACGGCAGCATTCCTCGCAAAGCCCTCTCTCGGAAAACCGTCATGAATGAACTCCTTCACCTCTCAGCCCGCGGCATGGCGCGGGCCATCCGTGAAAAGAAATTCTCATCGCTTGAACTGATTCACGCGCACATTGAACGCATCGAGGCTGTCAACCCGAAGTTGAACGCTGTCGTCCAGTTATCGGCAGAACGCGCGCTTGCTGAGGCGCGCACGGCTGACGCCCAACTTGTTCGAGGTGAAATTAAGGGTCCGCTTCACGGCGTTCCCGTGACGTTTAAAGACGCCATTGAAACCGAGGGGATCATCAGCACGGGCGGAACGCTCGGGCGGCGTCAGTTTGTGCCACGCGCGGATGCGGAGATCGTCAAGCGCCTCCGCGCCGCGGGCGCAATTGTGCTGGGGAAAACCAATTGTCCGGAACTCGGCTGGGCATGGGAAAGCGATAATCTGATTTACGGGCGCACCAGCAACCCTTACAACCATGCGCTGTCGCCGGGCGGATCAAGCGGCGGCGAGTCGGCGATCATCGCAGCAGGAGGATCACCGCTGGGCTTCGGAAGCGATGCGGGGGGCAGTGTGCGCTTCCCCGCACACTGCTGCGGGATTGCAAGCATCAAGCCGACTTCCGGTCGGGTCCCGCGCACCGGCCATTTCCCCGGCCCCGGAGGAATGCTGGATGCGCTCTGGCAAATCGGCCCGCTCGCAAGGAACGTGGAAGATTTGGAACTCGCTCTCGACATTATCTCCGGAGTCGATTGGCGCGATGCGGCGATAGTCCCCATGCCGCTGGGCAAATCAGACCATGTGGACCTCAAGAAGCTCCGCGTGGCGTTTCACACCGACAACGGGATTGTTGCGCCGGAACAGGAGATCACCGAGGCGGTGCGCAAGGCCGCTGCGGCCCTCTCGGAAGCCGGGGCATTTGTCGAAGAGACTCTGCCGCCGCCGATCAGCGAGACCTATGAAATCTATCGCGGGCTTTTTTGTGCTGATGGCGGCGCAGGATTAAAGGAGATATTGAAATCTGCGGGCACTGAGCAGGTCCATCCCCTGCTGCAACAGGCGCTTGATCTTCAGCAGAGCCACGCGATGTCGATTTCTGATTTCGGCTCGCTCATGGCGCGGTGGGACAAATTCCGAAGCGCAATGCTGACCTTCATGAAGACCTATGATGCGGTCCTCTCCCCTGTTTGCAGTTTCGCCGGGATGATGCACGGCTCGACCTACGATCGGCTGCCATCATTCAGCTACACGATGACATATAACCTGACCGGCTGGCCCGCGGCCGTGGTTCGCTCCGGAAATTCCATGGAAGGGTTGCCCATCGGCGTTCAGGTCGCTGCGCGGCCCTGGCAAGAACATCTTGCGCTTGCGGTCGCCCGCCGCATCGAAGAAGCTCTCGGCGGATGGCAGGCCCCGCAAATTTGATCCGCCAGGGGAACCGGACACCGTTATGTTACTGCAGTGCCCGAAGTTTCATCCCAGGTGACTTTTTCTCCGGCGATGTAGGAAAGGTTCACCATATGGCCGGCTGCGGCGGCTCTGTGGCCGACCTCAGCATTCTCTCCGCACTGTTTCCGCGAGCGGACGCATTCAAAGAACTCGGCCATGTGCAGCGTGGTCGGGTCGGCGCTGTCCTTCGCCGGAATCTCCTGAGGTGGAGGAGCTTTTCTGGCCGCCTCTTCGCGGCGGTTGCCCACGTTCATGAATTGTTCCTGCAAGGCTTCAGGCCAGCTATCGATTGAATATTTGTATCCTTCACGGTGCGAATCCACGCTGTAATTCATCGAGGTTCCACCGAGCGGCAACATCAGTGCGCCGTCTGTGCCAAGAAAGTGGATTCCATTACCTGTACCGCTTTCCGAGTTAAATGTAGAAGCCATGTTCACGTGGAAACCTTCCGGGTATTCGAACAGTGCATCAATCGTATCCGGGACCTCTCGGCCGTCATGCCTGAACAAAATACCGCCGGTTGCTACAACACTTCGAGGCATCGTAGCTCCCATGATGTAGTGGATTGAAGTGATCAAGTGGACGAACAGGTCAGTGGTGATGCCGCCTGAATAATCCCAGTATTTGCGGTATCGGAACACCCGCTCGGCTTCAAAGGGCCGTTGGGGAGCCGGGCCAAGCCATTCTTCCCAGTTAAAATTCACACCGTTCTTCAAGTCCGGCGGAATCGGATAGTTCCATGCTCCTGTCGAACTGTTTCTGTTATACGCCGCCATGATTTTCGTGACTTTTCCCAACTTGCCTGCGGCGATCATTTCCCTTGCGAGCCGGTTCTGGCTGGATGAAATCCATTGGCTACCCACTTGCACAACTCGCTTTGCTTCTCTGGCCGCATCGATCATCTTCTGGCCATCCGCGATTCGATGGGTCATGGGCTTTTCGATATAGACGTCCTTCCCGGCCGCAATTGCATCCAGAAAGATTGGAGCGTGCCAATGGTCTGGCGTGGCGATTACGACGGCATCGATGTCCTTACGGTCCAGCAATTTCTTGTACTGGGCGAAATTCACGTCGATTTTTCCGCCGGTCCGCTCTTTGGCCCGCTCGAGGTGTCCCTGGTAGCAGTCGCACACCTCTACCAGGTTGGCCTGACCGGTCTTTCTGGCGGATTCAAAAAGGATGTTGCCGCGTATGCCAAAGCCGATAAATCCCACGTTCACCCGGTCGCTGGGTGCGGCGGGTTTCGGTAGTGGCGCGGCGGGTTCGGCAAAAATATGTTTACCGTTCAGGATCAAGCCAAGACCTGCGGCACCACTCGCGCCACGACGGATAAACTCTCGACGATTAAACGCAGACATGAACCAACCTCCTTGGATTCAATCTGTTATTGACACTTGCCATTGCGGATTGCCTGGGGTGACCGCACTCGCGGTCCGGAAGCTTGCCACTGCGCATGTTTGCATGAGACCTCATTTTGTCCGGTAGTGCTGTGATCCCCATCACTCCGCCTGCAGGAGGTTGTTGGGTTTGTTATGCTGTAGAATTCAGTGCAAGCGGACCTTCCGCTGAGAGGTGTTATGAGCGAATCTAACAGGCACGTTCCGCCACGTCTGCCGAGCCTTGCATACAAAAACGAACGGTTTATGGACAGCGCCGACGCGCGTACGCTCCGCATTATTGCTGAATATCTGGAGCCGCAAGTCCGCCTTCGTCGCGCCGGCGTTCAGAATACCGTCGTCTTTTTCGGATCATCTCGGATTCTGTCACACAACGAGGCCCGTGAAAAGCTCCGGAAAGTCCTGATGCGATGCAGGTCCGGCGGGTCTCCGCCCACGCATGAGGAGTTGCGGGCGGCGCGCATGGCATTGAAGATGTCGAAATACTATGAGCAGGCGCGCGAACTCGCCCATCTCATCACGTCCTGGTCGCTGAGCCTGAAGAATGGCAAGCACTTCCTGGTCGTCTGTTCAGGCGGCGGGCCGGGCATAATGGAAGCCGCGAATCGTGGCGCGACGGAGGCCGGAGGAGTCACCATCGGCTTCAACATCAGGCTGCCGGAAGAGCAGACCTCGAACCCCTACATCACACCGGAATTGAGCTTCCTCTTCCGCTATTTTTTTATGCGCAAATTATGGTTCGCGCAGCCTTCGCGCGCGGTCATCGTTTTCCCCGGCGGATTTGGCACGATGGATGAAATGTGGGAGTTTCTCACGCTCTTGCAGACCCACAAAATGGGACATCGCTGCACAATTCTGCTGTACAGTTCAAAATTCTGGAAAAAAGCCGTAAATTTCGACTGGCTCCGAGAGGCGGGAACGGTCAGCGCAGAAGAATCGAAGCTGATCCGTTTTGCGGATACGCCACAGGAAGCTTTTGAGATCGTAAAAGCCAGTCTGACGCGGCAACTTCGGCTGCAACCAACGCCTCGCTATCCGTTCGATTAGTCGCTCGTTGCAAATCCTGACTCCCCGCACCCGCGCGGGAGAAGCCCGAGTGCCAGAAAGCGGCCGTAATTCCTCTTCTGAGCGCGGAGAAGAACCCGTCCTGGCCCAGCAAAGTTATTTTTGCAGACAGGAAATTACTCGACGGTCTTCGGTCGTTCTGATTTGGCCAAGCGCTTCAGGAAGACTTCGATCTCGCGTTTCGTCTGCAAGTCGCCCTTTTCGCAAGCCACTTCGGCGCCTCTTGTATACACCTCGCGCGCCTCATCCAAACGCTCGAGTCCAACCAGCGACTTCCCCAACTCGCGGTAGGCAGCAGAATAGTCGGGTTTCAGCCGCAGCGCCTCACGGAATTCGCGTTCGGCTTCGGCATAGCGTTTCACCTTCAGATATTCGCGCCCAAGGCTGTAGCGGACCATCACGTTGTCGGGAGCCTTGGCGGCAAGCTCCTCGAACGTTTCGAGAGGTGATTTGGCGCTGTCGTTTTCTTCCACCTTGTGAACTGATCTCCACTATTTCATGTTTTCCGGAATCAGATATTCGACAAGGACCAGGTCATGCCACTCGTTTCCGAGTCGGCCATGCTTTGTATAAATGCCGACCTCGCGCCAGCCGGCAAGTTCGCAGAGTTTGCGCGCAGGCTGGTTGTCGGCAATAATGCGCCCAACAAGCTTGTAAAAACCCTTCTCGCGCGCCGCCTCCTGCATGGCCTTGATCAGCTCCTGCGCAACGCCATGGCCGCGCAAGCTGCGCTCTATAAAAATGGACAGTTCCGCCACGCCGTCAAAACACTTTCGCGGGCTGTAAGGGTTGAGCGCCGCCCAGCCCATCAGCGTGTGCTTGACTTCCGCAACGAGGACAGGATAGCGGTCCGGCCGGGCGGCCAGCCATAGGTAGCGCTCCTCGGGGGTGACATAGGCATTTTCAAACGTTGCCGTCCGGTCCTGCACACCCTGATTGTAAATTCTGGCGATCTCCTTTGCGTCATCGACGCGGGCCGGCCGAATTTTCAGCGGTCCGCTCCATTCTGCCGTCATTTTCTGGCTGTCCTTTCAATTGTGCAGATTTAGCACACTTATTCCACGTAGCATATTTGCACATATACGCGGTGCCACTGTCGCAAAGCTCAACTTTAAGAGGAAATGCCGTAGCATTGCAAGGCTCGAATGCCGTTCCATGAAGGCATGCGGCGGTTGAGAATCCACAACGTGATGACTGAGCTTCTTGCGTTTTAGCGCCTCATCGTGAAACAGTCCTGTGTCTTTAACTTTGTTATGCAGCCCCACCGGCGGAATCCGTTCTCGCGGCCTCCGCCATGCGATCAAGGATTGAGTAAAGCCGAGGCTGTAGCGTTTGCGTGAGGTGTGCGAACCTGAGAATCTCTTCCGCGGTCTGTACCGCAGGACCCGGCATGAGGTCCGCTGAGCAATTTTCGATCAGACTTTCCAGACCTTCAGGGAGCACCTCCATGTGGAATTGCAGGCCCAGGACCCTTCCTCCGATTTCAAAGGCCTGATTGTGACAGAATTCGCTCTCGGCAAGACGCACTGCACCCACGGGCAGATCAAATGTCTCACCATGCCAGTGAAGGACGGTCATCGTGGGTGGAAATCCCGAAAACATTTGGCTCTTTGCCGCTTCATGAGTCAGTCGAACGGGAAACCATCCGACCTCTTTCTCTGGGTTCCGGTAAACCCGCGCGCCAAGAACATTGGCCACAAGCTGAGCGCCCAGGCACACGCCCAAAACTGCTTTACGCCCTTCCACCGCTTCTGTAATGAATCGTTTTTCTGCGGCAAGCCATGGAAACTCCCGGTCGTCGTTTGCGCTCATCGGCCCGCCCATCATCACCAATAGATCAAATTCCTCCATCGAGGGCAGGCGTTCATCCCTCCATTGTTCCGTGCGTGAGATCGAGTGCCCTCGGACCTGAGCCCACTCGGCAATTGCTCCCGGCCCTTCAAACGGAACGTGCTGGATGATGTGCAAATGCATTGAAACTCCGCTAACTGCGCAATCCAATCTTACGATACCATTGGCAGATGGAATGCGGGGCTACTGATTTGTATCAAAAGTCGCCTTCAGTTGACCCCTGCGGAGCAGGGTGCCATGATATGCACTAGGGGGAAGGACTTATATGAAAAGTGCGAAGAGCAGAGCGATCTGCGCGACGGCCGTTGGAATTGCGGCGATTAGCCTGTGGATACTCGGTTCGCACACGGCAGCGCGAGCGCAGCAGGAACCCGGTCCAGGGCCAAGCCCAAATGCCGGTGAAACGGTTTATGCGCCCAAGAAGTCCGCAAAGCCGAACGTCCAACAGGAACCGCAAAATCAGCCTTCGGAACAACCTGAGACAGCACCAAAGCAGCCTTCGGAGCCGGTACTTCAGGAAAAAAAGCCGGAAAAGATCAACCCCAACGAGGTTTACACTCTCTCTACCGAATCGAACCTGGTGAATGTCGATGTGCTGGTCACCGACAATAACGGCAACCCGATCACGGGGTTGTCCAAGAATAATTTTAAAGTTCTGGATGACGGTGTTCCGCAGACGATCACGAATTTCTCAACGGCCGAGGCACCCATTACGGTGGCGATGCTGGTGGAATTCAGCAATAATTACTGGCCATATCTCTACCTCGCGCTCGAGGATGCATATGAGTTCCTCAACTTCATGGAGCCCAAAGACTGGGTGGCCGTAGTCTATTTCGACATGCAACCGCACATCCTCCAGGACTTCACGCATGACCGCTACCAGGTCCGGTCAGCGCTTGACACGCTGCGGATACCCGGCTTCAGCGAAATCAATCTGTACGATGCGCTGGCATTTACGATTGATCGCATGAAGAACGTGGGCGGACGCAAAGCCATACTGGCGATCGTGAGCGGGTTCGATACGTTCAGCAAACTGACCTACGGCGAAATGCTCAAGATCGCCAAAGGCTCAAACACACCAATCTATGCGATCAGTATTGAGGAATGGCTCTCGATACGATACGGAGAAAATATAGATACGCTTCAGGCCAAGAACGCTTTGACGTCCATCGCCAGATATTCCGGAGGCCAGGCCTATTTTCCGCGATTTGAAGGCGCAGTGCCAGACATCTACCAGCAGATCGCCGGCCAGCTCCGGCATCAGTACAGCCTGGGATTCATTCCCACGGATAATGCCAAGGACGGGAAATATCACAAGCTGGACGTTCAACTGGTGGATGCCCAAGGCAACCCGCTGATTATCACTGATAAGAAGGGCAAGAAGATCAAGTACCGCATTGTCGCCCGCGAAGGATATTACTCGCCGAAAGCTTAAAGAGCAGAGATTTGAAACGCAGCGGCCGTCCGGCGAAAACACCGCGGCGGCCTACGCCAACCCCACCACTCCCGCGCAACATCTTCAGTGGCGGAAGTGTCGGATGCCGGTCATCATCATGGCCATGCCCAGGCGGTCGGCGGCTTCGATCACCTCGTTGTCGCGCACAGAGCCGCCCGGCTGTACTACCGCCGTAGCGCCGTATTTCGCCGCTTCTTCCACGCCATCTGGAAACGGGAAAAAGGCATCGGAAGCCACGACAGTCCGTTGCAAGTCATGCTTCAGTTCGCGGGCTTTCATCGCAGCAAGCTTAACGGAATCCACCCGGCTCATCTGTCCTGCGCCGATACCCACGATCATTCCGTCGTGCCCAAAAACAATCGCATTGGACTTTACGTGCTTCACCACGCGCCAGGCAAACACCAGCGCTCGCATCTCTTCTTCTGTGGGTCTGCGTCTTGTTACGCATTTCCAGTCTTCGGGGTGCGCTCCCAGGGTATCGGGGGTCTGGACCAGCAATCCTCCGCCTATGCTCTTTAGTTGCAAGCCGTAATCATCGCCCACCGTCGCGGACATATCAATCAGGCGGAGATTTTTCTTATTCTTCAGCCTCTCCAGAGCGTCCGGTTCAAACCCCGGAGCAACGATCGCTTCGATAAAGAGCTTGGACATTTCTTCAGCCGTCTCGTGGTCGAGCTTGCGGTTCACCGCGATGACTGACCCAAACGCGGACACGGGGTCCACGGAAAGTGCGCGTCGGTAGCTTTCTGCCAGCGTCTTGCCGGATGCAATGCCGCAGGGATTGGTATGCTTGATAATGGCCGTCACCGGCTCTGTGAATTCCTGTGCCAGCCTCCACGCCGCTTCCAAGTCCACCAGGTTGTTGTAAGAGAGTTCCTTGCCATGGAGTTGCGGCGCGTTTGCAAGCCCGCGTCCCGCTGCAGCGCTGTTGCGATAGAGCGCAGCGCTCTGATGCGGATTCTCGCCGTAGCGCAGGTCCATAACCTTCTGCAAATTCAGGTGAAGATTTTCCGGCAGGCCCGGCTTCGCGCGCTCCTGGAGGGTTGTGGAGATAAAACCATCGTAAGCCGCAGTGGTGGCAAACGCCTTGCGTGCCAGGCGCAACCGCGTTTCGCGCTCGAGCCCGCCGTTCTTGCCGAGTTCCTCAAGGATGCTTGGATAGTCCGCCGGATCGACAACCACAGCAACGTCTTCGAAATTCTTGGCCGCCGAGCGGATCATTGTCGGCCCGCCGATATCGATGTTTTCAATCAGTTCTTCGAATTCCACACCGGGCTTTGCGGCGGTTTTCTCAAAAGGATAAAGGTTGACTGCAACAAGGTCGATCACACTGATCTCGTGCTCTTTTAGCGCCGCCATGTGCGCCGGGTTTGAGCGGATGGCCAGAATGCCGCCGTGGACCTTAGGGTGCAGCGTCTTGACGCGGCCATCGAGCATCTCCGGAAAGCCAGTCAGTTCGGAAACGTCGCGAACCTGAACGCCTTTCTCGCGAAGCAGTTTTGCAGTACCTCCCGTTGAGACAATTTCAATGCCCAGCTTTGCGAGGCCGGAAGCGAACTCCACAATTCCAGTTTTGTCACTGACGCTGAGCAACGCACGAGTGATGGGTTTCATGAAGACTCCTGAGATTTCTGGCTTGGTTTAAACTCTGGAAAATCGCGCGCAAGGCCGTGGACTTCGAATGCGTGCCTGCAAGGCTTAGGTTTTCATGCCAACATAAACGCGCGCCATGGGCAACCCGGAAATGACACGCCTTCAAAAGTTGCTTTTCGAATGCCGGACCCGCGTTCGCAAGTGCTTTGAGCGATCGTGCCAACTCACAGAAGCACTCTCAAACCTTAGCCGCCCGACAGGAAAATTCCGCGTAACGAAAGTTCAATCGTCCGCCTTTACAGCTGTGAACCGGACCCTGCCTTCTTTTACAGTTACCACAAACCGAACGCTGCCACAGCCCAGTTCCCTCTTGAGCTGCATGGTCTTTTCACGGACGAACTGCTTAAATGTTGTCGGGTCGATATCGTCCGTCCGCTCGCCCGCGCGCTGCTTGGCTTCGAGCAACGCCTGAAGCAGCTGGTCCACCTTCTCCTGCTCGCGGTCAGGATCGCGACAGACGACCTGGGTCTCGAGCGGAAGTGCGGACTCGGGCGCGCGCCTTCGCACCGCAAAGTCCCGGCCCTCTTCCCTGATCCGCATCCGCTTCCGCCACAGGTCGCTGTGAACCGCGTATCGTTGCGATAGTTGTGTGAAACGGAAGCGTTGGCTGACGTTCAGCTTACTTGCGTCGCCCGAATATTTCTTGATGGCCTGCTCAACCCGGTAAAGGGTGTCATTGGGAGGTTGCGCGGTCCCTCCGTTGAAGTAGGCCTCGTACTCGATCTGAAGCCGGCGGATATTCTCATCGAGCCTGGTCAGTTCTTCCTCAACCGTCACCAGAAAGCCTTTCGCCTGACCGCCGAACAGGCCATTATAACCTGCTCACGGCGGCACGCACTAAAATAAGAAGGACCGTCTGCCGGGAGCCCGATCGGTCACACAGCAGGTAATCAGACATTTCGGCTTTATTGAGCCGGGCTTGAGCCTCAAAATCCGCGAAAGTGTGCGTCTGAGGCGCAATCCTGCCCGACAGCGGCCAAAGTTGACCCTCCGGCGAATCTTATGTTGAAATGGCCGTATTGCGTATTAAAAAGTCCTTTCATGTTTTCCGAAAGGACCGGGAGCGCTGTTCATGGCCATTAAAAGTGATGCAGGTACCATGAACGAATTGCTCCGCCGCATTCCGTCCGTGGATGAACTGTTGGGCAGCAAGGTCTTGCAGCAGCTTGAGGCGGAAGTCGGCCGCCGGCTTGTCGTTGAAGCCGCGCGGACAGTCCTTCAAAGATTACGAGAAGGAATCGCCAAAGGGAGCATCTCAACTTTGTCGGTCGCCGAGATCGAAGAGGAAATTGCCGTTGCCACCAGAGCGTCCGCGCGATACTCGCTCAAGCCCGTCATCAACGCAACGGGCGTGGTTCTCCATACCAATCTGGGCCGGGCGCCCATTGCACCAAAGGCCATTGAACATATTGCGGAAATCGCCGGCCGCTATTCGAACCTGGAGTACGACCTTGAGGCCGGAAGCCGCGGCAAGCGCGACACGCACACCGACCGCCTGTTCGCCGAACTGATTGGTGCAGAACGGACGCTGGTGGTGAACAACAACGCTGCCGCCGTGTTCCTCACTCTGAACACGCTGGCCGAAGGCGGCGAAGTCATCGTCTCGCGCGGGGAATTGATTGAAATTGGCGGGTCGTTCCGGATTCCCGACATCTGCGTCAGAAGTGGGGCCATCCTGAAGGAAGTTGGGACCACCAATCGGACGCGCCTGGCCGATTACGCCGGCGCGATCAATGAAAAGACCCGGGCGTTGATGCGCGTCCATCCAAGCAATTTCCGTATCGTGGGATTCACCGAACGCCCGGATCTCGAGGACCTTGCTGCTCTTGCCCACGAGCATCACTTGCCTTTGATCGAAGACCTGGGCAGCGGTTGCCTCGTTGACCTGACTCCGCTCGGCATTCGCGATGAGCCTCCTGCAGGGGAAAGCCTGAAACGTGGAGTTGATCTCGTAACCTTCAGTGGCGACAAGCTCCTGGGGGGACCGCAAGCCGGGCTGATTGCCGGCAAGCGTGAATTTCTGGACCGTATCCGCAAAAACCCGCTGTTTCGGGCGCTGCGGGTGGACAAACTGACCATCTCGGCGCTCGAGGCAACCGTTCGGCTTTATCTTGACGGAAACCTGGATGCAATTCCAGCGCTTCGGATGATTAGATTGCCCGTTGAAGAATTGGCAAAGCGCGTGCAAACACTGGCTCTGAAGCTGGCGGAGATTCCCTCGTTGGCCGTCAGCGTCGAGGATGGCAAATCGGTGATTGGGGGCGGTTCCACGCCCGGGCAATCGCTCCCATCGAAGCTGGTGGCTGTGCGCCACGCCCGACTGGGCCCGGTGGACCTAGAAGCCCGGCTCCGAAAGAACGAACCGCCTGTTATCGCCCGTGTCGAAAGTGACCGACTGATGCTGGACCTTCGCACAGTTTTCGAAGATCAGGATGCCGAAATCACACGCGCGTTCGCGCGGCTCGCATAGAAACGCTGCTTATGCATCTAAGCCAGTTGTGATGGTTCCCATTGAACATTGCCAGGGAGGGCAAAGAGGAAAGTGAAGCGCAGAAAAGTCGCAACACGAAAATTGCGCGCGGCTCGAATTGTGTCCGGGCTGCTCGCCGCTGTGACGGCGTTCGGCGTCGGAAGCGCGCATGCGCGCAAGAAAAAGCCCGCCGGGCCGCCGCCCGATCTGCCAGGCCACGTTGCCTACCTGGCAAGGCAACTGTACGGGCTCGACATTGAAGACGCCAAACCCATCACAGACCAGATTCAGAAACTCGTTATCAGCCACATGAACGCCTGGATGGTTAATCGCTCACCCAATATTGTTGAAGTGCGTCATGAACTGGACCGGGTCTTCGCGAAGCTGCAGTACCCGGCGGTTGCGATATCTTCGTCTTTCAGGGCTTCATGGAAAAATGCAGAACTGATTGGTGCCGGCTATACTCTCGCCTGGAGCGACATCTGGCGCGTCAATACGCTGGTGATCTATGAGAACCAGAATGGTCAATCCCGCGAGGTTGCAACAACGAATTTTGTTCCGCGGGCAGACCAGCACTACGCTGTGATTCAGCCTTCAGCAGCAGGAGACTTTCGCTTGCTGGTTTACGGATTTGAACTCGGGAAAAGCCATCCGTCCCTGACCGCAGTCCTTTACTCCTTTGACGGAACAAAGTTGGAACAACAATGGAAAGCCGGGGGCCTCTTTGACGGAAAGATTACCGTCAATGGTGACACGATCGTGATCCGCTACCTCAATGAAGATGAGTTTATCCGCGCCACACAGCAGGGCCATCTCCCGCCAAGGCACGAGAAGTTGTACAAGATTACTCCACAAGGCGTCCAACTTGAGAGCGAGCACGATATCCCTTACCAGTAACTCTTCAAGCCGTGTGAGCAATGCCTTAACCCCCTGAATCTAAGGATGTTGGCTCAGTTGAAATGGTAAATTTGGCTTGCCAGCGGCTGGTGGACGTATTCCCTTTGGTGAACCATTCGTCAGCGCAAACTTGTTGTTCGTGCGAACGATTGGGTTAATGCGGTAAGATAATTCTTGACAGAAAAGTATAGATTTGCGATAATTTCTATTTGCGAAGCGTTCGCAACTGGAAATGGTCCTCGCAAGACATCTGAAGGAACGCCGCTCTGTAACGACTCAACTCCGCGAGCACGGTCTTCGTTTGACCCGTCAGCGCAGAGTTATCGCGGACGTCCTCCAGCAGGCCGGCGAACATCTGGATGCTCCGGAAGTGCTGCGCCGAGCCCGCAAGCATATTCCAGGCCTCCATCTGGCGACGGTCTACCGGGCGCTTGAATCACTTAAAAAACTGGGCATCATCGATGAACTTGACCTGATGCATGTCAATGGGCACGGCCACTATTATGAGGCGCGTACGAACAAGGACCACATGCATTTTACCTGCCAGGGATGCGGGAGCGTGTTTGAAATTCAATCTCCGTTGTTCGAGAAGCTGAAGGGCCAGATCGAAGGTCGCCACGGGTTGAATATTCGTGTGGCCAGGCTCGAACTGGGCGGGCTTTGCGGTTCCTGCTCACGCAAAGCTAAAGACCAGCGAGGTTCGGCGTTTTGATATTGTGCCGTCTGCCCCTGCTCTTGGCTACCGGATTCAGTTCGGAAGAACTTCTTGTCTTGCCCCGTGCGTTGAGGCGAGGGCAAGCCGCATCGAGGGTCGTTAGGAACAGGCCATGTTTGATTCTTTAGTCATCGCACTGCGTGAAGGAGTTGAAGCCGCCCTGATTGTGGGGATCGTTCTCGGCTACCTGAAGAAGGCGGGCCGCGATGAATGGGTCCGGTACGTCTGGTGGGGGGTCGGCGCGGCGGTCGCATTGAGCGTGGAGGCGGCGTATTTCCTTGAGAAATGGGCCATCAGTGAAGACGCCTACGAAGGCTGGATGATGCTGGTGGGAGCAGTCTTCGTCACGTCGGTGGTGGTCTGGATGATGCGGGCGTCCAGGGGGATCAAGAAGGAAATCGAAAGCAGACTTTCAGTTCTATCAGGCAAAACAAGCCGCTCCGGCGCCTGGGGGATTTTTGCCTTCGTTTTACTGATGGTTGCGCGCGAAGGGGCTGAGACCGCCATCTTCCTGGGCGCCGTTTCCCTGCGCACTACAGAACTCATGAACCTGATGGGCGCGGTGCTGGGTCTCGCGCTGGCCGTCGGACTGGGCGTCGCTTTCTTCAAAGGCAGCGTGAGGGTCAATCTTCGCAGGTTCTTCAGCGTCACCAGCCTGGTGCTTCTGGTAGTGGCTGTCCAATTGCTGATTTCGGGGTACCACGAACTCTCGGAAGCCCGGATTCTTCCTTCCGGTCCGCGGGCAATGGCCATCATTGGCCCCATTGCCAACAGTGACGCGTTTTTCTTTGTCGCCATTATTGCGCTCTGCCTATTCCTGGTGTTGGCGGAGAGGATCCGCTCGCGTTCAGCTTCTGAAGCTGTTCTCGCACAAATGACGGCCCCTGAGCGCCGCAAAGTGCTGGCGAGCCAGCGGCGCGAGCGCTTCTGGAAGATGGCGGCAAGCGCGGTAGGGCTGGTGATCATCGTACTAATCAGCGCGGATTTTGTTTATTCGCGGGTGGCCCAGGCCGCCAGGCCTCCCGTCGAAGTGGGTTTCGCTAATGGGATCGTCAGCATTCCCGTGGCGGAACTGAAGGATCACAAGCTCCACCATTTCCAGGTTGCAGTGGACGGAACGGAAGTCCGGTTCATCGCCATTATCGATTCGTCGGACACGGTCCATGCGGCCCTGGATGCCTGCCAGATTTGCGGCACTCAGGGTTACTATCAGCAGGGCCAGAACGTCATTTGCCGAAACTGTGGCTCTGCAGTCTATATTCCAACCATCGGTTCGGCCGGCGGGTGCAATCCCATCCACATCGACTATCTGGTGCAGAATAACATGCTGGTTATATCCAGGACGGCACTTGCGGACGCCGCCCGTTTCTTCCGCTGAGATTATGTTGAGCAGAATTGTCGGCAGGTCACTCACTCGACGCCGGAAACGCAAACTCCTGGGAGTAGCGGCCGTTGCGCTCGGAATCGCCGTAACGACGGCGGTAGCCACACTTTCCATCAGCGTTGGCGACCGCGTGGCGCGCGAACTGCGGTCGTTCGGCGCCAACATCTCCGTGACTCCCGCGGCTGACAGCCTGACGGTTGCCGTCGGTGGTGTGGATTACCGTCCCGCGGGTGCAGGTGCATTTCTCCCGGAATCCAGCCTGGTCAACCTGCGAAAGATTTTCTGGCGGAATAACATCATGGCCTTTGCTCCGTTTCTCTATGCGCCCGCCACGGTCGAAAGCCGGCGCGTAGTGTTAATCGGGAGTTGGTTCAACCACACATTGCAGGTCGGGCGCGGCGAGGTGTTCCAGACAGGGCTTGAAAAGCTGCATCCGGCCTGGAAGGTCCGGGGCGACTGGCCGGCCGATGGCTCAAAGCAGTGCCTTGTTGGGGCGGCGCTCGCGGACAATCTTAACGTCAAGCCCGGCGACAGGCTGACTTTCCAAAATAACGAGGACCCGAGGTCTGAAATCACGCTCGCTGTAAGCGGAGTACTCTCCACGGGCGGCGAGGAGGATGATGAAGTACTCGCACCGCTTGATGTCGTGCAGGAATTTACCGGCCTGGCAGGAAAAATGCGGCGCGTCGAGGTGAGCGCACTGACCAAACCCGAGGATGCCTTTGCACGCTCCGACGTCTCGAAGCTGAGTCCCACAGACTACGAGCGCTGGTACTGCACGCCATACGTCAGTTCGATTGCCTACCAGATTCAGCAGGCGATTCCGGGCTCCGAGGCCAAACCGGTTTACCGCGTGGCGGCCACGGAAGGCAAAATCGTCAGCAGCATCAGCCTTCTGATGACGCTGTTGGCCATTGCAGCGCTTGTGACTGCCGCTCTGGCGATGGCTTCCATGATGTTTGCGATTGTCCTCGAGCGTCGGGCGGAAATCGGATTGTTCAAGTCTCTTGGCGCGACGAACGGCCGCGTGGCCTCGATCTTCTTGCTGGAAGCTTTCGGCGTCGGGCTCGTCGGCGGCGTGGTGGGTTACGGAGTAGGGAGTTGGATGGCAAGCCGGCTGTCTCTTGCAGTGTTCGGCGTGCCAAGCGGCATCCATTGGGTGATTTTGCCGACCGTGCTGACCCTTGCGCTTCTTGTGGCGCTGGCCGGAAGTGCCGTGCCGCTGGCCAAAGGTCTGAAAGTGTCTCCGGCGGCAGTGTTGAGAAATGAGTGAGAGGACCGAACAACCCGGCAAGCGGCATTCTCTTTTCTGGCGGCTGTGGTTCCGGTCGCTGGTAGTGAGGCGACCCCAGGCTGCGCTTGCAGTGATCGCCTTGTTTGTTGGCGCTGCACTCGCATCGATGCTTCTGAATCTTTACAGCGATGTGCACCGGAAGATGACCCAAGAATTCCGCTCATACGGTGCCAACATCATCATCAGCAGCCGGGGAGTAACTTCGCCCGGTCGTGGCTCAATCAGTGGGTTGATGGACGAAGCAGACTTCGCGCATTTGGAATCGGTGCGCGCCAAGCCGCCGGGTCTGACGGCCGCGCCGATTCTGTATCTCGTAACGGAAATTTCGCGAGTTCCCAAGGAGCCGCGTATACCCGATTTCGAAAACGTCGTCGCCGTAGGGTCCGACTTCATGGCATTAAGGGCGCTTGTGCCGGGTTGGCGAGTCTCAGCAGGCCCAGATAATAGCCTGCTCGATACGGGCGAGTGCGCTGTCGGTTCGCACCTTGCCCATCGCTTCCGATTGAAGCCCGGAGATACGGTGAAACTTTCTTTCGCAGGCGAGTCGGGCTCCATCGCTGGCGAAATTCCATCGCGTACTTTTAGAGTTGCGCGTGTGATTTCGACGGGTTCCTCCGAGGACGACCAGATTTTTGTTCCGCTGCGGAACCTCCAGCAACTGGCCGGCATCGAGGGCAGGATCAGCGTCATCGCTGTCAACATTCCGGGCCAGACCGCGGCCATCGAACGCGGCGTGCAGCAGTTGAGGGCGGCGTTTCCCGAGCTTGATGTCCGCCCGATCCGCCAGATCGTGTATTCTCAAGGAAAAGTCCTCCACACGACCCGTGGGCTATTGGTTTCGCTGATGGGCCTGATTCTGGCGATCATTGCCCTGTGTGTGATGGCCACGATGACGGCCATTGTGCTCGAGCGCCGGAAAGACATCGCGGTGATGAAGGCGCTTGGGGCGGGCAATCATGACGTGACGCGGCTGCTTGTCATGGAAGGTGCGAGCCTGGGAATCGTTGCAGGTCTCGCGGGATTTGTTCTGGGCGGCTTTCTTGCCGCACAGGTTGGTGAACGGCTGTTCGGCGTGGGCCTGAACATCGTCTGGTGGACGCTGCCACTGGTATGGTGTGGCACGATCGCTCTTGCGGCGCTCGCCACTTTCTTCCCTGTGGGCATTATGCGCAGAATCCAGCCCGCCACCGCGCTTAAAGGAGAGTAAGCACTTGGCTTTCATTGAAGTCGAAAAATTGACCCGCCAGTACGGCAATTCCGTTGCTGCTCTGAAGGACGTTACCTTCTCCGTTGATAAGGGTGAATGGATTGCGGTGATGGGACCCTCCGGTTCAGGCAAGAGCACACTGATGAATATTCTCGGCGGGCTGGATTTGCCGAGCGCCGGATCGGTAAGGATCGACGGCGAGGACCTCGGGCGGCTTTCATCTGCCGACCTCGCTCGTTTCCGGGCTGAAAAGATCGGCTTCGTGTTTCAGCAATTCCACCTGGTGCCGTATCTCACGGCCATCGAAAATGTGATGCTGGCGCAGTACTTCCACAGTCTGGCGGATGAATCCGAAGCTCGCGAGGCGCTCGTGCGAGTAGGTCTGGGCGATCGGACCCATCATCTGCCTTCACAGTTATCAGGCGGCGAGCAGCAGCGGGTCTGTGTCGCACGCGCATTGATCAACCAGCCCAACCTGATCCTCGCCGACGAGCCCACGGGCAATCTCGATGAAGTCAACGAGGCGCTGGTGATGGGCCTCTTCACTGACCTGCACCGCGAAGGCCACACCATTGTCATGGTGACGCACGACCCCGAAATCGGCCGCATGGCGGAGCGCCGCATCGAGTTGCATCACGGAAGGCTTTCCGAGGTCTCGGTTTTCCCGCACTACGAGGAGGAACTGATCGAAAATCTGCTGAAGGCCGTGTGGCATTTCCAGGAAGACACCGGCAAGGCTGTCTTTCCAACATCCGACTTGCCGGAGTTTGCCCAGAACCGTGCAACGTTTCTGCTGATGGCGCAGGAAGAACTCGTCCGCCTCGACCATGACGATATGATTTCATTCACGCCGCAGGGCGAACGACGCGCCGTCGAAGTAATCCGGCGACACCGCCTTTCCGAGCGGTTGTTCTATGAAATGTTCGCCATCCATGAAGACCTGCTGGATGAAAACGCCTGCAAGATCGAACACAGTCTGAGCCCGGAAGTCACCGAGAAGCTCTGCATCTTTCTCAAGCACCCTCGCACTTGTCCGCACGGCTCGCCGATCCCGCCCGGAGTTTGCTGTCCTCCACGCTGACGACCACGTTCAGGAATACCGCAGCCAGCGGCGTAATTCCTTGATGGAAGGCTTTTTGCCATACATCAGAATGCCAACCCGGTAAATCCTGGCGGAGACGCGGATTACATAGATGGTCGTCACGATGGAAAGGATCAGTGCCAGCACAATCTGCCAGGCCGGCGGGGTCTGCATGGCCAACCGGAGCGTCATCAGGATCGGCGAAAGAAAAGGTGTGATCGAAAGCACGACGGACAGCGTCGAGTTGGGATTATTGAGGATGACATTGAAGAGCAGAAAGCTGCAAACGATCAGCAGCGTCAGTGGCATCTGTACCTGATGAGCTTCCTCATCGGTTGAGACGATGGCCCCCGCCGCCGCATACAGTGCGGCGTAGAGGAAATATCCCGCCAGGAAAAACACCACGAGGTAGATCAGCAGAGTCGGAGAAATGCTGATGTTCGGAGTCGCGGCGCCAGGGCGTAGAACATCCGCAAGCCCGGCGGCTGAAGCAAAAAGCACTCCTATGGTCACGGCCCAGACCAAATACTGCGTGAGGGCCACGGCCCCTACGCTCAGGATTTTCCCCGCCAGCAGATCAAAAGGTCTGATTGATGAAACCAGAATTTCAATCATCCGCGTCGATTTCTCCTCCATCACCGAACGCATGGTCGACATCCCATAGACGATCAGCGTCATGTAGAGAACCATGCCAGCGATGATAGCAATCGCAAAATTGTTTTCGTCCGAATCGTCCGAATTCTGCGAAGTAGGGTTCACTAATTGGATTTTCGCCAGCCTGAAAACATCCTTCATGGCGCCGGAATGTTTTCCTTCCTCGCTTAAACGGCGGGAAATGACGGCGTTGCTCACGGCCCTCTCGATTGGCCCCAGCATCGCCATGGCGCTCAGCTTTTTAGCCTGGAATTCTGCG
The DNA here is from genome assembly GCA_035652895.1 of Terriglobia bacterium. GTDB lineage: Bacteria > Acidobacteriota > Terriglobia > UBA7540 > UBA7540 > SCRD01. Next base: position 30,272 of record DASRCX010000038.1, on the reverse strand, counting down.
TCGGCCGTGCCCTCGATCAGCCCCACGGGAAGCAGCAGGACGCCGTCGATCTCTCCGCCAGCGACCCGGGACTTAAAATAAGCTTCGACGCTCGCCGTTGGCCGTTCCACAATCTGGACAATCTCAACATCCGGCTGCGACTTTTCGCGGTTCCTGATCAGTGATGTCTCTACCGCGCCGCCGAGTTCCCCTGTCTGATCCAGGATTGCAATTTTGACCGTGGACCCGTAGCGCCCGCCTGAAAGGAAAATCGACACTACGAGAATCGTCATCGAAAGCACCGGCAACGCCAGCGTCCCAAGAATAAACGCCTTGGTGCGTACCCGCGTGACGTACTCGCGTTTGAAGATAAGCCAGATCTTACGCATCCCGTCCGGAAACCTTTTCGATAAAGATGTCATTCAATGGAGGCTCGATCAGCTCAAAGCGACGAATTTCGACGCGATGATCAATGGCGCTCCTCAGGATCTGTTGGGCGTCGGCCCCGGGGCGCAGGCGGAGTTCCACCATCTCGCCGAAGGAATTGACCCTCTCGATGACGTCCGGAAGCTGCATGAAAGCGGGGTTCCCCACGAATTCAACCCGGACGGTGTTAGTTCCATAGGATTTCTTGATGGCCTTCAGGTCCCCGTCAAGAATCTTGTGCCCTTTGTTCATCAGGCAAATCGAGTCGCACATCTGCTCCACCTGGTCCATGCGGTGGGTCGAAAGAATGATGGTGGCGCCATCCTTGCGGAGCTCCAGCATCACGTCTTTCACCACCTGGGCATTGACAGGATCGAGTCCGGTGAACGGCTCATCCAGAATCACAAGGGGCGGCTTATGGATGATTGCGGCGATGAACTGGATCTTCTGCTGCATTCCGCGCGAGAGATCATTGACCTCATCGTTCATCCGCGTCGCCAGACCCAGCCGCTCAAGCCACTCGAGCGCACGGCGTTCTGCTTCGGCTTCCGGCAGGCCTTTCAGCGCGCCCAGGAAGCGCAGAACCTCAAGCGCGCGCATCCGGCGGTAGAGGCCACGCTCTTCCGGCAGGTATCCGATCAGGTCCTGCGTCCGGTCACTCAAGGGTTGGCCGAAAACGCGGACCGAGCCCTCGTCCGGCAGCAGGATGCGCACAATCATGCGCAGTGTTGTTGTCTTTCCTGCACCGTTTGGCCCGAGCAATCCAAAGACCGAGCCCTCCTTAATCCCAAAGGAAAGACCGCTGACCGCATCGAAGGAATCGTAACGCTTTGTAACTTGCTCTAGGGTTACAGCATCCATCGTTGTTCCGTCTTGCCCTCATGCCGGACCCTGGAGTTGATGGGCAGGGGAAGAAACCGAAGGGGATTTGTAGCATCAAATGCAAATGGTGCGCAAGACTCACACGCCGCCCGCCATGCGGAAGCTGACTGCAGAAGCCTGCACTTGTAAGCGGCTGTACGAAGCTTCATGCATAGGATAAGATAACGCATTTGCTGAAATTACGATATCAAAAAGGGGCCTGATACAAAATGCGAGACATTGTGATAATCGGTTCGGGCTGCGCCGGCCTGACCGCCGCAATTTACGCCGCACGAGCCAACCTCCGCCCGCTCGTAATCCGCGGACACGAAGCCGGTGGACAGCTTACCCTGACAACCTTGGTGGAGAATTATCCCGGCTTCCCTAAAGGAGTCCAGGGCCCTGAACTCATCGAACTGATGCAGCAGCAGGCGGAAGTGTTTGGTGCGGAATTCCACGAGGGAGACGTGACCGGCGTTAACCTCTCCCGCCGGCCGTTCACCATCGAGATCGGCACTGAAAAGATTGAGACGCAGGCGCTGATCATCGCAACCGGCGCGTCAGCCAAATTGCTGGGTCTCGAATCGGAGCGGAAGCTGCTCGGCCACGGCGTATCAACCTGTGCCACCTGCGACGGTTACTTTTATCGCGGCAAGGAAGTGGTGGTAGTGGGTGGCGGGGACACGGCCGCCGAGGATGCGCTGTTTCTCACTCGCTACGCCAGGCGCGTCAACGTCGTGCATCGGCGCGACCAACTGCGTGCTTCCAAGATCATGCAAAAGCGGATGTTTGACAACAAAGCCATCAACATCATCTGGGACACGGTCGTGACCGACGTGCTTGATCCGGCCAGGGGAGAAGTAACCGGGGTACGTCTGAGGAACGTCAAAACGGGCGAGGAATCCCTGAAAGAGTGCGACGGCGTCTTCGTCGCCATCGGCCACACTCCCAACACCGAACTCTTCAAAGGCCAGCTTGAGATGAATGATGTCGGCTACCTGATCGTTAAAAACGGTTCGCAAACGAATGTGCCGGGGGTCTTTGCTGCGGGCGATTGTCGCGATCAGGTTTACCGCCAGGCCGTCACCGCAGCAGGCACCGGCTGCATGGCAGCCATCGACGCCGAAAGGTTCCTAGCCGAAAGCTCGCACGGACACTGAAGCGTGGCGGTTGATTCAATCGTGCACTGACGTTGAGTCACCCCTGTTTAAGGCACACGGCAAGGCCGTCGCGCAAAGGAATGATCGTCGTTACCAGTTCGCGGGACTTGTAAATCATCCGGTTGAATTTCTGGATCGCGACTGTGTCGCGATCGCCTTCCTTTGCCGGCAGCGTCACTCTGCCCGACCAGAGTACGTTGTCCGTGATGAACAATCCTCCCGCGCGCAGTCGCGGCAGCGCCAGCTTAAACGCCTCGGGATATTGCCGCTTGGAGACGTCGTTAAAAATGAGGTCGAATTGGCCAGGCGTCTTCTTAAGCGACTCAAGTGCGTCGCCGAGAAGAAATTCCACGCGCTCGCTCACTCCCGCCTCTCGCAAATACCGTTGCGCGCGCTCGATGTTCGCCGGATCGCTGTCTGTATAAAAAACCTTCCCCTCTGGCCCCACCGCACGCGCCAGCCAAAGCGTGGAATATCCGATAGCAGATCCCATTTCAAACACCCGCCGCGCGCCGGCCAGAATCGCCAGTTGATAGAGCATGCGGCCGCATGCCGGCCCGACAATCGGTACTTTATGCTCGCCGGCATATCGCTCCATCTTGCGCAGGACAGGATCGCGCGGCGGCAGCAGTGAGTTGATGTATTCTTCAGCTTCCGGTTGGAAAATTCCCGGCAATTTGCCTCCTTGTTCGGGTGTGAAATAATACCGCTAACGAATGGGCGTCAGCTTCAGGTGTTCAGGGTTGCTCCATTCCATCACGGCGCCCTGCTCCTTCAGCTTTGCGGCCAGCAGTCCCGGATCAACGTCCTGCACCGCACAGTGGCGGTCGATCGCCATCACGGCTGCAACGCCCGCCGCGTTTCCCATGATCATATAAACCGGCTCAAGCCGCAGCGCCCCGTAGCCGATATGCGAAGCCGACGCGCAAACCGGCACCAGCAGATTACTGCACTGCCGGCGTTTCGGCAACAACACGCGATACGGAATGTGGAAAGGCACCGTCGGGACCTCGACATCGCCTTCGTTCTGGACGTTGCCGTCAGCTTCCACATACCGCTGCACGTTGTGCGAGTCTGTGTTGTAGGAACCCATGCCGATCGGGTCGGGCTTGGTCACTTCCGTCTCGAGGTCGTGCTGCGTCATCACATACTCGCCAATCATGCGGCGCGCTTCCCGCACGTAAAGCTGGAACGGCCAGTTTTCCGAATCGGTGAATTCGTCGCGCGCCAGGCCCCACTCGCGTGTTTCCTCGCGCAACTCCCGCGGCACGCGATGATCATTGGCAAGAAAGTAGAAGAATCCCGCCGTGTAATCCGCATGCTCGCGCCACAAGTGGCCCCGACGGCGGTAGCCCGCAGTGGGATAATCCCAGTTTTTTCCGATATAGTCCGTGGAAAATGCGCCGTTGTTGTTGATGTCGGTCTTGCCATTCGGCAAAGGCGAGATAGAGATGAACTGTGCCAGTCGCGGCACGCTGCCCTGCGCTTTTCCGGTCGCTTCAATCAGGCGCGCCAGCAATTCGTAATCGTGCGGGTTGTAACTGGCGGGCTCAGGAATTGGGGCCTGATTACCCTTGTCCCTGGTAAGACACAAACGGAAGTTATAGGCCTGGACTTTCTTGTCCCCTGCACCCGCCTTGCCGCGAGGGCCGCGATTGATGTTCGGCAGCAGCCTGTGGTGCGAATCGTATGCCGACACCGGCACCCTGAACCAGTGGCCGGCATAATCGTGGCCGGCACGCACGCCCGCAAAGGATTCATCATAGCGGTCGCGGCCTTCGCGCCCCCAGGTAAACTCCACCCCGGCCTGCGCCATCAGATCGCCTTCGTAGCTGGCGTCGATAAAAACCTGCGCAGGAAATTCTTCGCCGCTCTCCATTGTGATGCTGGTGATGCGATGCCCTTTCCGGGCGGCGGCCGCGCGCTCGCGCAGGCGCCTGTTGTAAATCACATCGACCTTCGCCCCACGCACCATTGCCTTGAAAACATCTTCGGCGACGTGCGGCTCAAAATCCCACGCGACGTCTTGATTGTAATGCCGCCCCACGCGCTTAAAGAATTCGAGCGACAGGCCGCCGATGGTTTCCTTCCTGCCTGTGTCGGAATGACCCAGGCCGCTTGAAACCATCCCGCCCAGGTGCGCACCCGGCTCAATCAGGGCCACTCGCGCTCCCTCCCGGGCTGCCGCAACAGCCGCAACCACTCCGGAAGCCGTCGCGCCGTAAACGACAACGTCATAAGTCTGGTGTTGGGCCGGGGCCCGCACAGCACCTGCAAGCGCGGCCCCCAAGCCCGCCACCGACCTTTTTAAGAAAACCCGCCTCTGCATGAATCCTCAGTCTTCACCCCAAAATCCGCCGGACATAGAGTATTGCTCAAAACGCCCGAACACAAAAGTTCGTTGTAATTACCGTGGATGACGATCCCCGGGCACATGGAAATTGCCGGAAAGTGATTGCGAGCGATTTACATCTCCGCTCACTATCGAGTGATGCATATCACAGATTGGCGATGCCTGATTTGGTAATTTAAAAATGTAATCTGCGGACCCGGCAAGAAAAAACTTGAACAGGCAAGATGGGGGGCGCGCTATGGGGAAGAGGCAAGGCGGGAATTCACATCTGCCAGCGGCGCCACCGAAAGGAGCTTTGCCATGTCCGACCGATGGGTGTTTCTTGCGGCCTTCCTGACGGCCACTCTGATGGTGGCAGGGGCGTTTGCGCTTCCACCCTACTTCTACTTTGAGATGGCCAAGTCGTCGATCTTCATCGCCATCGCGGTGCTCGTGTTCTTTGGAGAGGACCGTTACTCCTACATGCTGGGAACAATTTTCCCTCCGCTCTGGTTCCTCGTGGACATCTTGGCCGGCAGTTTGAGGACGGATTTCGAAGTCCTCTTCCGCTACCTCACCGGGCATGGAACCAGCGGGGCGAACACGCCGCTCGACGGCTTTGCGCGGCTGGCGGCGGTTTTCCTATTCGTCGTCAGCCTGGCGGCCTGGCGGCGCGAAGTAAATGAACGCTTCTGGGGAAAAACCTTCTGGGCGTGCCTGATCATTTCTCTGGTCTATGTGGGCATTCTCACGTTATGGTATCTTAAATTGTTTTCAGCAGCCGTTTGAGAATGCCTGATGCTGATTGGCCACGTTGCAGTTGCGCTCGGGGCGAAGAAGGCGGCGCCCAAAACCTCGTTCGGCACGCTGTTGCTGGCGGCCCAATGGCCGGACCTCGTCTGGCCGGTGTTTCTGATTTTCGGCTGGGAGCGCGTGCGGATTGTTCCAGACATCACGGCCGTCAGTCCTCTGGATTTCATCAGCTATCCTCTAACGCACAGCCTGCTGGCAGTCATCGGATGGGGACTGCTGCTCGCCGGCCTCTATCTCATCCTGAAAAAAGAAAAGCGCAGCGCTCTTGTGATCTGCGTTTGCGTAATGAGCCACTGGGTGCTCGATTTCCTTACGCACCGGCCTGATCTGCCCATATATCCCGGCAGCCAGCTATACGGTCTTGGACTTTGGAACTCAATCTCCGCGACACTGCTCGTCGAGGGCGGGCTGTTCGTTGCCGGGGTAGCGCTTTACAACCGGTTTACACGTCCGCTCGATAAAACCGGCGAATACAGCTTTAAGACCTTCGTCATCCTCTTCGTTCTGATCTATCTCGGGTCCATGATCAGCCCGCCTCCCCCAAGCGTGAGCGCAATCGAATGGACCGGCGTCCTCGCCTGGGTCTTTATTGCTTGGGCTTACTGGATCGACCAGCACCGCGCCCTGACCCAGCCGCCCGTGCAACCGTCGGTAGAAGCGTTGAATTAAGCGTAGCTGACGGGCTGGCACACAATCCTGAGATTCCCGTCACGCGTGTTGCCAGCGGCCGCCGGAGCATTGCGGAACGTGACGCGGTTGCCGGGCGGACCTCCCGGCCAGGCGGGCTGAAACGACGCCCTCATGGTTTTGCCAGCGGGACGGTAACCAGGAAAATCGTCGAACTCGTGAGAATTACCAGCGGGCCCGCCGGAAGGCTGGAATAATTCGAAATGAGTATCCCGATAATCGCGGAAATTACGCCGATTGCCCCGGATGCGAACCCGTACTGCACAATCGTTCTGCTGATGTTCCGGGCTGCCGCGGCCGGAATGGCCACCAGGGCCGCGGTCATAAGGCCCCCGACCAGATCAACTCCCAGCGCTACAATAATCGCGATTGCCGAGAGATAAATCAGATTGTAGAGTTTTACATTGATTCCTTCCGTTTTCGCCAGGTCCTCGTGAATACTCATCAACATGATTGCCGGATAACAACGGTGCACAACGATCAAGACGAGCCCGCAAAGAATAACAGAGGCAACAGTCGCATCGACCCCAACTTTGGAAATGTCGCCGACAAGGGCTGCTTCTGCCCTGTCGAGCGGAAGGAATAGAAATGCGGTCGCCACACCTGCTGCAAAAACTATGGCCGTCAACGCTTCCATCGGGAGCTTCGTCCGGATTTCAAGGAGCCAGATCAGCAGGATTCCAGCCACGACGAAGGGGAAGGCACCCAGAGAAATACTGAACCCATAGATGAGGGCCAGCGCAGCACCAGGGAGCGCAAGGTGCCCCAACGGTCCAGCGACTACGGCCATTTTCTTCGACAGCATCAGGGTCCCCAGATATGCGGCTGACCCTGCAATGAAGATCCCTGTGATGAGACTGAACAGCAGTTGGATAGTCATGCGTTATTACGCTTCAATGCGTGTAAAACTTGATTTCTGCTCCGTAAATTTCGCTCAACACGGCGGGAGTCAGCACTTCCCTCGGCGCCCCGTAACAGCGGCGCCCAAATCTCGAAAGGCAAAGAACGTGTGTGGAATGCGCAAACACAATGCTCAGGTCATGCGTGACATTAAAGACAGTCAGCTTCTGTGCGCGCCACGCCTCCCTCAAAAGCGAATAGATCGTCTCGCCGCCGGCGATGTCCACGGCGGTTGTGGGTTCATCCAGAAACAGCACGTTTGGGCGAGAGGCCAGCACCCAGGCAACGAGCATCCTTTGAAATTCTCCTCCGGACAGGTAACCGGCCCTCATGTTCAGGACGTCGTCCTTGAGGCCGACGGACGCAAGGAAGCTCAACGCCTCCGCGCGCTTCAGCTTTTTAAGAGCATAGAAATCCTTCACTGTCAGGGGCAGGTCTCGCACTAACATCTGATTGAGCCCCTGGGGGAGGTATCCGATTCGAGGTTTCCTGTGCCAAATGACGTCGCCACTGTGGGGAAGCAGGCCCAGAAGCGCCTTGACGAGCACAGTCTTCCCTGAGCCGTTCGGCCCAAGAATCGTGAGGAATTCACCCTCCTCGACCTTGAACGTCAGGTCAGACACAATCGGCGAGCCGTCCAAAGTCACCTGAAAGTTTCGTACCTCGAGCAGAATCTCGCTCATGAGATCGACTTCCGTTTCTATAAGCCGTCGCGCCTTTCGGCCAGCGCGCGGTGCACTAAAGGCGCCTATTGAAAGGCTTCCTTATTGACGACGCACGGAATGTCCGCCGGGCTGCCCCCGGCTTCGAGCACGTCGATGAGCGACTGCACAGTGCGGCCGGCCATCCCACGGTTCGGATCAGGCGAGAGTCGCGTAGTGCGGCCGCCACTCGCGAAGTGGTGGAACAAGCGCACGCGGTCTTCGAGTTCCGGATCGCGCAGGGGCGAATCCGGCGGCAGCGGCTCGCGCTCAAAGACATCGAGCGCAGCACCCGCAATCACTCGCTCCTTGAGCGCCCGGGCCAGAGCGGCTTCATCCACAACCGGCCCGCGCGAAGTGTTAATGAGGTAAGCCGTCGGTTTCATCAGCCGGAGGGTTTTCTCGCTGATCAGATGAAGTGTGGAATCTTCACCCTCGCGAATCAGCGGCACGTGCAGCGACACAAAATCCGATCCCGCAAGCAGTTCTTGCAGCGTTGCCATGCGGATCGTGCGCCGCTCGCGCGAAAAGCCATTGCGATAGCGCAGGTCCATTTCAGCCTGCACCTTGTCGATAAAATCCTGAGGCGCGTCGCCTGAAGTCGTGCAGAGAAAATCCACGTCGAAGCCGATAGCCATCCGGATGAACGCCTGTCCGATGCGACCCACGCCAATCACGCCGATGGTTTTCCCGCACACTTCGTCGCCGAGAAACGGCAGATAAGGGTGCCACGCGCCCCAGCGGTTTTCGCGCACCAGGCGCTCGCTCGGGTAAAGCTTGCGCGCCAGGTCACCCAGCATGAACAGTGCAAACTCCGCAGTGGCGTCAGTCAGAACGTCGGGCGTGTTTGTAAAGGGGATTTTGTATTCGTTTGCGTCCGCGCGGTTGATATTGTCAAATCCGACGGCGTCCTGCGCCACCACTTTCAGCGTTCCCTTACCCGCCTCAAAAACTTCACGGTCGATGGGATCGCGCAGCGTAGTAATCAACCCGTCGATCCCGGATCGCACTTTTTCGATGATCAGGCTTTTTGGCGGCGGTTCGAGTTGGTCATACACTTCCACTTCGTAGCCTCGCGCGCGCAGCCGGTCGAGCGCCTCGCGGCCGATATCGCAGGTGGCAAAAACGCGAAATCTCTTCTTCTTTTCATTCATCGTCACAGGTTCTTCCTGACCCAGGCGTCAATGCGTTCAAGCGCCTTCAGAATGTTTGCAATGGAGTTGGCAAACGAAAATCGCAGATAGCCTTCTCCCTGTGCACCAAAGGCCGTCCCTGAAAGGGAGGCCACGCCGGCTTCGTTCAAGAGAGCGTCGGCAAGTTCGCGCGAACTCTTTCCCGTTGCCGTGATGTTGGGGAAAGCATAAAACGCCCCCTGCGGCTTGCGGCAACGGAAACCCGGGATGCGGTTCAGCCCATCCACAAACACTTCGCGCCGCCGCCGGAATTCCTCGAGCATCGCCGCCACGGAACTCTGATTACCGCGCAGCGCTTCGACGCCGGCCATCTGCGTGAAGCTGGCGGTGCAGGAATTCGAATTCGTCATCAGCAGCGCGATCTGCTGCGCAAGATCTTGTCGCATCACGCCGTAACCGAGCCGCCACCCCGTCATGGCGTACGTCTTGGAAAATCCGTCCAGGATGATGACGCGGTCGCGCAATTCCGGAAATTGCGCCAGGCTCACGTGTTCGCCGTCGTAAATCAGGCGGTTGTAGATTTCATCCGACAGAACCATGACGTCGCGGCCCTTTAGTACTTCCGCCAGCGTCTCCGTTTCCGCGCGGCTGATCATTCCCCCCGTGGGATTATTCGGCGAATTGAGGATCAGCAGGCGCGTACGCTCACTGAGCTTGCCTGCGATTTCCTGGACATCGATATCGAAGCCGCGCTCCTCGGGCATTGAATAAGGCACAGGCGTTGCGCCAACGAAGTTGATCATCGAAGCGTAAATGGGGAAGCCGGGGTCGGGATAGAGCACTTCATCGCCCGGCTCGACCAGGGCGAGGATGGCGTAAAACATGATCGGCTTCGCGCCGGGCGTGATGACGACTTCGTCAGGATCAATAGAAATTCCACGGCGGCGGCCGGCATCCTCCGCGACGGCCTGCCGCAATTCCGGAAACCCCGCGGGCGGTCCGTAATGCGTCCAGCCCTCGTCGAGCGCGCGCTTGGCGGCGTCAACTATGTTGCGGGCGGTGGGGAAATCCGGCTCTCCGATTTCGAGATGAATGATCTCCCTGCCCTGCGCTTCGAGTGCCCGCGCGCGAACCAAGACATCAAAGGCACCTTCGGTCCCGAGCCGGGACATGCAACCGGCAAGCCGCAATTTTCGAGTTTCCATGAGCGTCAAAAACTCCTGTCCGGCCAAGTGTAAACTGTTTGCACCGCGAACGGAAGACGGCCGAGGCGTTAACCTCTGCTTGCCGCAACACGCGCAGCAATGCTAAGTTTACGGAGGTGACAGGGATTGTACGGCAGGTTGCTCGCCGCCGGATGGCAATACGTTTAGATCTTTACGCTGTTGCATCTGGAAACTCGACGTCGCTTCCGGCGATCAGAAATCGCTTGTACAAAATCGTAGTCTGACGCGATCGCAAACAGGCGCTACAGTCACCTTCGCCCGCTGATCGAAAACATGCGCTGGTCGTGGAAAATCGGAGAGATTGCAGGCATCGGAATCTACATCCATGCCACGTTCTGGGCGCTCATTCTCTTTATTTTATTTCTGAACTGGTCTCACAGACACAGCGTGGCGGCCGCAATCTACGGTGCGGTTTTTATCCTGATCATTTTCGGCTGCATCACGCTGCATGAACTGGGCCATGCGCTGGTCGCACATCGCTTCGGCGTTCGAACGCGCGACATCACGCTGCTTCCGATTGGCGGGCTGGCACGCCTGGAGCGCATGCCGGACGACCCGATCCAAGAGCTCTGGGTAGCGCTTGCCGGTCCCGCCGTCAATCTCCTCATCGCCGGACTGCTTTTCGGAGCGATTACATCCTCCGGCGGCAGCGTCAGCGCCGATCAACTGATCACCTTCGAGGGAGACTTTCTGACCCGGCTGATGATCGTCAACGTGTGGCTCGTGGTGTTCAACCTGGTGCCCGCCTTTCCCATGGACGGAGGCCGCGTGCTGCGTGCCCTGCTGGCGACGCGCCTCGACTATGCCCGCGCAACGCGAATCGCGGCGCGCATCGGCCGCGGGATCGCCTGGTTGTTCGCCATAGCAGGGCTCTTCACGGACCCGTTCCTGATTTTCATCGGCCTGTTTGTCTGGACGGGTGCCGGTGAAGAATCGTCGCTGGCCGGCATGCATCTGCCGGTGGGGAACATTTCCGTGCAACACATCATGCTGCGCGACGTCCAAACGCTGCGCCCGGACGACACGCTGGGCGACGCCGCCGATCGCGTGCTCGCGGGCTGGCGGGAGGATTTCCCTGTTGTCTTCGGCGAACACGTACTCGGCATGCTCACCCGCGAGGACATGACCCGATACCTGTCGGAGAGCGGCCCTGCAACGCGCATTCGCGACGCCATGAGGCGCGACATTGCAACCATTGATCCGCGTCTGCGGCTGGAGCACGCGCTGGTCATGATCCGCCAGTGCAATTGCCGTTCACTCCCGGTAACGCAGGATGGCAAGCTGGTCGGCCTGCTGACGCTCGACACTGTCGGCGAGTTTCTTTCCATCCACTCGGCGCTGCGCCAGGCGGACCGCAAGTCGCGCGAGAAGAGAGGAAAGGATGCCGGACACTCCTCGGCTGATACCGCTGTCTGATGCCCGTTCAATACTTCCATTACAAAACTCTCGATGACCTTCGCACTCATGCCGCGGAGCTTGGGGTTGAGGTGCCTCTTGTCGATGACATTGAAGAGGTCCGCAGCATTCTGGCCCGCCCGGTGGAAATCACGAGCGCCGGCGGCAGGACGTGGCGCGCTGGAAATTCATTTGCGATTCACCCCATGGAAGGCTGCGACGGCGATTCCAACGGCAATCCCGGCGAACTCACCTTCCGCCGCTACCGGCGGTTCGGCGCCGGCGGGGCCAAGCTGATCTGGTTTGAGGCCTGCGCAGTGGTGCCCGAGGGCCGGGCCAACCCGCGGCAGCTTTGGATCCATCCGGGTTCGGCAAAGCGCCTGCGAGAACTGCTTCAGGCGTGCCGCGAGACGCATCGAAGGGAATTTGGCTCCGCGGAAGACCTGGTTGCGGTTTTGCAGTTGACGCATTCCGGGCGCTATTCGTTCGAGAAGCAGAAAGTAGCGTCACGGCATCCCGTACTTGATCGCTACCCGCTGGTGGGCCGCGTCGATCTCCCACCGCGTGAGATGCTTCCCGAGCTTGCAAGCGACGAGTATCTTGCCGCGCTCGAGGACAAATTCGTCGAGGCCGCCGCGCTCGCGCGCGAAATCGGGTTTGACGGCGTCGATCTGAAAATGACGCACGGCTATCTGCTCTCGGAGTTGATTGGCGCGCGCTCGCGCGCAGGGATTTACGGCGGCCCGCTTGAAAACCGGGCCCGTTTCCCGTTGAACGTCGTTGAAAAAATCCGGAGGCGCCTGGGTGATGACTTCCTGCTGGCCGTGCGGCTGGGCGTTTATGATGGCGTTCCTTATGCTGTTCGTGCGAGCGATTCGATGGGTGTTCCGCGCAATTTTCCCACGCCTTACGATTTCGCTTTCGGCACGGACCCGAACAATCCTTATCGCATGGACCTTTCTGAGCCGATCGAATTCGTCGGCTGGCTGAAACGCGCGGGCGTGCGGCTTGTGAATGTTTCGCTCGGAATCCCTTATGCCAATCCGCACATCGGCCGCCCGTTTGACAAGCCCAACGAAGGCTACTATGAAACGCCCGAGCATCCGCTGCTTGGCGTCGCGCGACATTTCTCCGCCACGGCGGCCATCCAGAACGCACATCCCGATCTGGCCGTGGTCGGCACCGGCTATAGCTGGCTGCGGCACTTCATGGTGCACGCCGCGGCCGCCAACATCCAGCAGCGTCGTACGACGTTTGCCGGCCTCGGCCGCGCGGCCCTCGCTTATCCTGACATCCCGCGCGTGACGTTTGAGAAAGGTGTGCTTGATCCGCTGCACACGTGCAAAACGCTCTCCTATTGCACTTACCTCATGCGCTCAAAAAACAACGAACTCGGACAATTCCCCACCGGATGCCCCCCGTTCGATAAGGAAGGCTACGGCGAAATCATGAAACAGGCCCGCGCCGCCGCCCGCCAGGCCGCACAGAAAGAGTAAGACAATTTTCCATTCAGGAGGAGCAGGTTCTGCGGTTTGGATTCGAGCACCGGCTAAGCGCGTCGAGCGGCTACTTTTTCCAGGGTGGAACTTCCGGCAGGAGCTTCTGGAATTCTGCAATCAGTGAAGCCTCGTAATCGCCGGCGTAGGTGCGGCTGAAAAAGCGGTCGATCGCTTCATCGTGGAAGCGCTGCCACGATTCTTCCTCATGGCCGGGATTTATGGGATAGAAGAGCGCGTCGTTGGCTCGCGCGGCGGCCAGGTCACCCGGAGCGTCGCCGACCATCAGGACGCAATCCTTCTCGTACTTGCCGTGCGCGGTCAGCTTCAGGTGTTCCTTTTTGCTCCCCATTTCCTGCCCGGCGATTACGGCTGCGTATTTCGCAATGTCGTGCTCCTGCCATTCCCGCTCGAGCGCCTCGCCCGGCGTCGCGGAAACGCAAATGATGTCGGCCTTGCGCTGCAACTTTTCCGCGCACTCGCGGAAATACGGAAATGGAGGAACGCCTTCCACCATGTCGGCGATGGTGCGATTGACCGCCTTGCTCCATTCGAGCGTCTGTGCCAGCACCGGGTCCTTCGTACGTTCAACTTCCGCCTCGAGCGCAGGATTGCCGAGCGGTTGCCCGGAATCAATCCACGCCTGGAGCGTGGGCACTTCGGGAATTTTGACGCCGCGCCGCATCGGCTCCGGCCAGTCGCGAAGCAGTTCAAACGTCTTGGTCAGCGCCGGAAAGCGATTGATGCCGCGCCATTTTGAATAAAGGTTCACAAACTCCGCCGCCGCGCGCGCGTACTTCGAGATCGCCTGGAGCTTCCAATACTTGATGATGTTGGGAATGAAGCATTCCTTGTGTTTGATCTCCATCGAATCAAACACGCAGCCGTCGGAGTCAATGCCGACGAAAAATCCGTGCCGGGGCTTAAACGCCAGAAGCTGGTCCTTGGGTGAAGTCATCGTCGTGCTCTTTCAGTTTAGAAGTTGAAACAGATTGTGCATCTTACCGCATTCACGTGCCCACGGAAAGGGCCATCCGCGTGCCCAGAAATTCATGAATGGCCGTTGCTTCATCCGATGCCGGAGCTGAGCGTTCTACACAGCGCTTTCCTGAATCAATCGCTTGTTGTGGGATAATTCGCGCGCCGCTGCCATTCCCAAGGCCGACGCCGTCCGTTAGCCGGGTCACCCGATCCATCTTTCGCGGACCGAAAAAGCGGGCCCCTGGCTTCAAATGGAACGGCTGTCAGGTTTTTTTTCAGGGGACATTGTTTATGCTTCCGGCAATACCTGACTGAGTATTTCCTGTTCTGCGCTTTCGCAGGACAGTTCCGCCGGGAGATCACGAACCTTAGGTGAATTTGAAGCCTGGTGCTACGGGAGCGCCAGGCTTTCCTGCTGGAGCGCTTCGGCGGCCTGGCGCTCATCGAGGAACGGGGTTTTCCTGCCGCGCAGCAGTACGTTCCAATAGAGCCATGGCAGGCCATAGCGCTTGAGCAGCCACATGTCATACCTTTCCTTGAACGTATTGATCACCGGAAGCCGCGGCGCGGGCTTGCCGGAATAATCGAGTTCGCACAGCAGCATGCGCCCGTAGCCGGTGACGATAGGGCAGGCGATATAGCCGTCATATTGCGCCTGCGGTTCCTTGCCGCGCAGCACGGCCAGCAAATTCGCCGCCACCACGGGCGCCTGATGCACCACGGCGGCGCCCGTCTTGGAATTGGGCGTGCCCGCGACGTCGCCGAGTGCGAAGACGTTGGGATAATTCACGTGCTGCAAGGTGATCTTGTTTACCTTCACCCAGCCTTCTTTCGGCTTCTCCGGGTCGGCCAGAGCGCTCTGGCGGATGAAATCCGGAGCGCTTTGCGGCGGCACGGCGTGCAGAATGTCGTAAGGAATCGTCGTCTTCCCGCCCTCCGCGCCATTCTTCACGCGGAAAACGGCCTCTTTCTTTTCGGGCAGGATTTCAACCAGTTCGTGATTGAAGCGTGCGTCGATTCCATAGCGCTCGATCACGCGGTTGAGCACTGCCGCATAATCCTTCGCTCCATAGATCGTCGGCGTGGCCGAACCGTAAACAACGTTGGCGTGGCGAAGTATCCCCGTGCGGCGGAAATGGTCCGCGGCAAGGTACATGATTTTCTGCGGAGCCCCCGGGCACTTGATGGGACCGCCGGGCATGTGGAACAGCGCCGTGCCACCTCTGAAATTCCTGATCAATTCCCAGGTTTTCGGCGCGAGATCGTAGCGGTAATTGCTCGATGCATCACCGCGCTCGATGGCTTCCTTCAGGCCGGGGACCGCGTCCCAGTTGAGCTGAATGCCCGCAGCGACAACGAGAAAATCATAGGTGACTGCGGCGCCGGATTCGGTGCGGACGGTTTGCCGCTCAGGATCAACTTCCGCCACGCGGTCGCGCACCCACCTGACTCCCTGCGGAATGTAATCGCCTTCGCTGCGGACCGACGCCTCCTTCTTCACTACGCCGCCGCCAACCAGCGTCCACAGCGGCTGATAGAAATGCTGCGCCGAGGGCTCTACGATCGCGATGTCCTGCTGGCCGGCGCGCCGAAGCAGGTTCGCCGTGATAATCCCTGCCGTCCCGCCGCCGATAATCAGAATGCGGTGATGGCTGCTTCCTGTTTCACTTTCTTCCTGCATGGGGTTTCCTCCTGAATTTCCTTCTCCTGAATTTTGGTTTGGATTCTTGCCGGCATGGACACGTCCGGCGTAAGCGGGCCTCCGCTCGTGGAGCTGAGGTGCGTTGTTTTAAGGAATGATCAAAACAGGCAGAGTCAGCTCACACGACGGGGGCTGCGACAACAACAGCGGTTCGCCCTGCCACGTGAACTGAACATGGAAATACTTTATCACAATTTCGTCGCCGCGCGGACTAAATCTCCAGTGGCGCATATTAATGCAACTGCGGGGTGTGTCTGCGCGAAATTCCAAACGCGCCGGCGTCGGAATCCCGTTTCCCGACCTCCGGCAGGTGCGTCAGGCGCGTAAGGATTTGCCTTGACAAACGATGGCTATCATGCTAGTCTTGTTGTCGTGTTGAGCCGTGTGCTTGGGTCGCCGGGCAGAGTGCAAGGAATGCCGATAAACAGTCTACCCAGGGTTGCGAGAGTCATGCAAATTGTTGAAAATAAAGCTCAGGAGCTTTTTGGCATCAAAATTGTGGGACAAAATACGTTGATTTTGCAAAAACGAACCGGAGAAGTTGTTGAAAACAAAGGGTCGGGCCTCCAAAATGGGACAAAACGAACCGGAAAGCGAACCGGAGAAGTGCTTTAGAATCAGCACCTGTGGGAAAACGAACCAAAACCAGCCGCAAAACAAAGCTACCGATCTTGTTGAAAACAAATGGGGCGTCAAAAAAACGAAACGGAGAATTCCCTCGCCAATGTAGCCTAACGAGCACGGTCGCCGCCCTGCCTGTACCGTCACGAATTCGGTAGCTCGAAATCCAGGCCCCGCATGAACACCAGGGGCACCCCTGTGAGGGACCTCACTTTGAGTTTTTCCTTGCCTGCGGATGCGGCGCCCTGTAATCTGGAATGTAACAAGAAAAGCAATCTGGAGGAATGGAATGGCAACTACGGAAACCGTCCCACGAACGGGGCGAACGAGTCAAAGCGGCCGCATGACGGAACGCGTTCGGGAAATCCTGAGTTGGTATGAAAGCGATTCCCCGGGGACCAAAACAAACATCGCGCGCCTGTTGAACAGCGGCCGCCTGGCCGGAACGGGCAAGCTGGTGATTCTGCCCGTCGATCAGGGATTTGAACACGGACCGGCGCGCAGCTTTGCCGTGAATCCACCGGCTTATGATCCTGATTATCATTTCGAGCTGGCGCTCGAGGCCGGCTGCAACGCATACGCGGCGCCGCTGGGCTTCCTTGAAGCCGCCGCGGGCCGGCACGCGGGAGAAATTCCGCTGATCCTGAAGCTCAACAATCACGACACGCTGCACGACGAAAAGGACCCTCTTTCTTCCGTAACAGGCAGCGTCAAAGACGCGCTGCGCCTGGGCTGCGTGGCGATCGGCTTTACGATCTATCCGGGCTCGGCCAACTCGCGCATCATGTATGAAGAATTGCGTGAGCTTGCTCTCGAGGCCAAGAGCCACGGCCTTGCTGTGGTCGTCTGGTCTTACCCGCGCGGTTCGGGTATGAGCAAGGAAGGCGAAACCGCCATCGACGTCGTCGCCTATGCTGCGCAGATTGCCGCGCAACTTGGCGCTCACCTCATCAAGGTCAAGCTCCCCAGCGCACACATCGAGCAGGAGGCAGCCAGAAAAGTCTATGAGAGCGTTGGTGTTCCGATCAGCACACTGACGGACCGCGTGCGACACGTGATACAGAGTGCCTTCAACGGGCGGCGCATTGTGATCTTTTCAGGCGGCGCAAAAGCTTCGGACGAAAACGTGTTCAACGAAGCCCGCGCCATTCGTGACGGCGGCGGCTTCGGCTCGATTATCGGCCGCAACTCTTTCCAGCGCCCATGGGATGAAGCCGTGAAGTTCCTTCAGACCGTCATGGGCATTTACGCGGGAGACATCAAGTAGTCCCGTTGTAAAGTTAACGATAGGCCGTTTGGAAACGCGAAATTAGAAGGGCGGGAGAACTTTCCCGCCCTTTTTGTTGATTGCTGAGGTTCGGGTCTTTTGAGAGCCCCCGATGCAAAACAAAGAAGGCTTGCAGCAACCGCCCGAGTTTCAAATGGTCTCAGTTGTTGAGCCTTTGCCCACCATGCGGCGAGAATTTGGTGAGGACAGCAACAAGCTCGCGGGCGGGAGCAGGGACTCCACCCGCGCCATTCAGGCAAATGTCCCGGGGCTCAAGCTTTCGGCCGTAAAGCCGTTCATTGGCGTCGCCGTCGGTTTTCATGAAGGCGCCCTGGAGCGATATTCCTGCAAACAGTCCGCGCGCGCGCGAATAGGTGAGAATTTCGGCATGCATTTGCGCGTCCGTTGCCGCCACAGACGTGCGGCCGACCGGGCCGGCAGCCGCGGAAGCGTCCGCGCCAAGCTCGGTCTTGCTGGCCATCAGCTTCTCTGCGCCCCTGGCATTCATCACCAGCATGACGATGTCCGTTGCCGAACCTCCAATCTGAAGTCCGAAGCTTCCGCCGCCAATCGTGAACATGGACGGCCCGCTCCAGGCGCCGTCGCCGTGACGCCGGCAGACAAGCGAACCTTTGCCGCCGCTGGCACCGAACCCAAACGCAACCTTCTTATAAGAGGGCACGATAGCCACACAAACCGCCTTATTCAAAAGGTCCTGAGGGATCCCCTTTTCAGGCGTCTTCATGATTTCCTGGAGGATTTCCGCTGACCGCTTGAGCCGCTGGTCTTCACGACCCTGTGCAAACATTGGCGCGCTGAATGAAACCATCAACAACGCCGTCAGAAGGTATTTCATGATCCATTCCTTTCCCGTCGAAACAAAAACCGACGCCTTGCCGGCAAAATGGCTCCCCCTCGATGCCTCCATTTTGCCACAAAGGCGGAATTCGTCCACCAGGAATTCCACACCTCCGGAATTCTCGGGCCCCGCAGCAATTTCCGCGCGGCTTGTCTTGTCGCGGCGATGCCCGGCGCGAACCCGGCATCGCCCGAAGGGCAGGTGTCTAAATCTGCGAATACGGCGTGGGAGACAGGAAGTAATTTGTGACGTTCACAACATTCGGGCCGCCCGAGAATTTCGGCGACGAGGTCAGCGCTTTCCACTGCGGGTCAGATTCGAACGCCTGCCAGGCTTTGTCGCGCGCCTCGATGCTGCCGATCGAGAGCATGTAGGTCAGGTTGGGCATTCGTTCACCGATCAGCTTTTCACCGAAAAAGACCGGGTGAAAACCGCTGCGGATAAAAATCTCCACTTCGCCGCTGTTGAACATTTCCACTTTGTTGAAGTTGTATTTCCTGCTCGAACTCTCGTAAGTCCGAAGCTCGAAAATGCGCTTTTCTTTGGGCGGCGGCGTGATGCGTGGATGGCAGTCAAACGCCTTCATCAGCGAGCTTTCATAACGCACGTAGATCGGGTTATCCGCCGGAGCGTTCAGAAAGTCTGCGCCGAGCTTCGTGTATTCCGCATCGGCCCACAGGCGCTCCTCGAGTGTTGCAACCGACTCGAGCGAACGGTGCGGCAGCAGGACATAAATCGACGGGCTGAGCGGTCCCACGATCACGCCGAAAACGCCGACGGGATTGATGCCGAGCCGGTTGAGCGCCGGTATCGCAGCCTCACGGAAAAACTGGTGAACCGTCTTCATCCTGGAGCCATTGGTGAAGTCGTAGCGCCTGAGTTCGTAATAGTCGCGCGCCGTCGTCGTGTCTTGTTGAGCGTTGCCTGAACCAGCCGATGCGAGGCTGGCTGATGCTGCAAGTGATGAGGCCAGAAAATCACGTCGCTTCATGAAAAACCTCCGTAAAGTTTTGACGACTTGTTGTGGACCGTTCTATTGAACATGGACGATCAAAACAAGGAACAACCCGACCGATGCGCTGCGGGCCGCCTGCGTCAGTATCGCTCGCGGATGTCCGCCTGCCGTGCTTCAAATCTGCGAATACGCTGCGGGCCGCAGCAGAACATTCGTGATGTTCGAGACGATTCGCTCGTCCGAGTATTCCGGGATAGAACTCAATTTCTTCCAGTCCGGGTCTGCACCGAACGCGGCCCAGTACTTATCACGGTCCTCGACGCTCGGCGCAGCCAGCATGTAGGTGAGGTTCGGCCATCGCGCCCCCGCCAGCTTTTCCCCGAAGAACACGGTGTGAAAGCCGACCTTCCTGAAGATATCGATTTCTCCGCGGTTGAACATTTCAATCTTTTTCAGGTTGGCATTTTTCGTGGCATTCTCATAGGTGCGCAGTTCGAACACGCGCGGCCCTTGCGGCGGAGGCATGATGTGCGGCTGGCCGTCAAATGCCCTCATCAATTCAATTTCGACCCGCACAAACGCCGGGTTCGATGCCGGAGCGTTCAGGAACGGCGCGCCCCGCTCCTGGTATTCCTGGTCTGCGCGCACGCGGTCCCAGGTGGTTACGAAGGACTCGATCGTCGGGTGCGGAACCAGCAGGTAAAGCGAAGGGCTTTCCGGCCCTACCAGCACGTTGAAGACGCCCACTGGTTTGATGCCCGCGCGATTCAACGCCGGAATCGCTGCGTCGCGAAGATAGTTGTTGGTCAGCTCTACGCCCGGCCCGCGGTGCAGCCGATAATACCGGAGTTCGTAGAATTCGCGCGATGGCGTCCCCGCTGCGGTCGGTTCCTGCCCGCCGTCCGCTTCGCCGTAAGCGAATCCAGCCGATGCCGAAGCCGCCAGCGACGATGCCAGAAATTCCCGCCTCTTCATTTTGCAATGCCTCCCCGATCTCTTGATTTAACCGATTTCTCGTGCCCCGCTATTGTATGCCATCCCGAGAAGCACACGGAGACGATTCATGGGTCTCGCCTCACGGCCGAACACACCGGAGTGCTGGAAAGGCTAATTCTCCGTGAGCGAGACCGTGGCACTGAGGGGAAGATCACGTTCGGAACCGCCCACCCGGATTTTGTATTCGCCGGAAACAAGTTGCCAGTTGTCACGCTCGACATCAAAGACCGAAAGATAAAGTGGCTGCACACTGACGGACACCGTCTTGGATTCTCCCGGCTGCAAGGCCACCTTCTTCCAGCCGACCAGCCGCAGCGGAGGCTCCTGCGTGCTGTCCGGAAGCGCAGCATAGATTTCAGCGATCTCCTGGCCGGCCCGATGCCCCGTGTTGCGGACAGTAAAGCTCACATTGATGCCGTTTCCGCGCGTCACTTTGAGTCCGGAGTAGGCAAAGGTGGTGTAAGACAGGCCGAAGCCGAAAGGAAACAGCGGCGTTTTGTGTTCGGCGTCGTACCACTTGTAGCCGACCTTCAACCCCTCATCGTAGTGAACGTCAAAGATTTTCGTGTTCACCTTGAAGAATGGCAGCCCCGGCATGGGAGTAAGCGGGCCGGGCGGCTGCTTGGCCTCGACAGGATGCGGAAGGTCGGCTTCGCTCCTGGGGAACGTGATGGGCAGCTTGCCGGAAGGATTGACCCGGCCGAAGAGGATCGCTGCAATGGCCTGCGCCCCGCGGATGCCCGGATACCAGGCTTCGAGCACGGAATTCACCCGGTCGAGCCAGGGCATGGTGACGGCACCGCCCGATTCCAGCACCACAATGGTATGCGGATTGGCCGCCGCTACGGCTCGAATCACCGCATCCTGATTGAAAGGAAGCGCGAGGCTAGGCAGATCGCTGCCTTCCGATTCGTGCTGGATGGCGAAGACAATGGCTACATCCGACCTCTTCGCCAGCGCTGCGGCCGCAGCCGGATCGGTTCCGGGATCGTACACGACTTTGGCATGGGGGGCCGCGTTCCGGATGGCATCGAGCGGAACCGAACGGTGATAAACCCACTGGCCCAGGAACTCCTCGATCGTGCGCGGCGGCCCGCCTGGCGGCTGAACGGGGTTTCCGCCCGCAGGATCAACCTGCGCCGAGCCGCCGCCCGAAAGCACGCCGGCATCCGCGTGGCCCCCGATCACGGCGATCGTTCCCGCCATCGACGGATTGAGCGGAAGCTGGTTGTTCGCATTCTTCAGCAGGACTGCTCCCTGCTCCTCGACATGCTGCGCCACTTTGAAGCCGTGCATGACGTCCACAACTTTCGGCTGCGGCGGGTCATCGATGATGCCGCAGGCAAATTCCGTTCGCAGGATGCGGTGCACCATCTCATCGATCTTCGACATGGGAACTTCGCCGCTCTGGACAGCCTTCTTCAGGGCTTCGCCAAAGTAATCGTTGCCGGGCATCTCCATGTCGAGCCCCGCCGACGCCGCCTTGACCGTGCTGTGTGTCCCGCCCCAGTCAGAAACAACAAATCCTTTGAAACCGAAATCGCGGTTGAGAACGTCATGCAGCGTATAGCTGTTTTCACAGGCATAAACGCCGTTGATCAGGTTGTAAGAGCACATGACGGCGCCAACGCCGGAGTCTCGAATGCCAATTTCGAAAGCCAGCAGATCGGTTTCACGCATGGAGCGCTTGTCGAGGATGACGTTCGCATAATTGCGCGCGTTATCCTGATCGTTGAGGGCGTAATGCTTGATGTCGCCGATAACGTGCTGCGCCTGCTCGCCGCGGATGAGTTGGCCGACCATGGTCCCGGCCAGAATCGGGTCCTCACCCTGGTATTCGAACGTGCGTCCGCCGCGCGGCTCGCGCACAAGGTCAACGCCTCCGCCCAGCGACATGTTGAAGCCCTGGTCGCGAAGCTCGCTGCCGATCAGCGCCCCGAATTCATAGGCAGTTTGGGGGTCCCAGCTTGCAGCCTCGGCCTCCGTAGAAGGCAGCGCAGTCGCATAACGGCTGTGCTGCGCTCCGCGGGCCACGCCCACCGCGGCGTCCGACATCTGCAAATCCGGGATTCCCAGACGTGGAATTCCGGGAATAAAACCCGCGCCGCCCAGCGAGCGCACGGCGGGGCCGGATTCGGCGGGTCTGAACAAAGCGGTCCAGCCCATGCCATGAAGCAACTGTATCTTTTCATCCAGAGTCATCTGCGCGATCACCAGGTCGGCGCGCTGATCCGGCGGAAGATTCCGGTCCATCCAGGGTCCTGTGACCTTCGGCTTCTGCGGCGTCCCCAATTGTGCCTGCATGGAAATACCTGCAGGAATGAAGACAAGCAGCGCAAAGATGGCTGCCCATTTCGACCCGATTCGGAAACTCATCATACGCTCCTTTATATCGGCGGCCGGCTTCAATCTCGAAGGCCCCAAAAGGCGGCCGCCTGCAATCGCCTTCTGGAAAAGACGCCCTTATACACCGGCACGCGAATGAAAACAAGAGGAAATGCGGGGACGGAGATTCGTGGATCTTTGCGGGGGTTCCGGACAGGGCCGGAATCCGCGCATTTGCGCCGGGCTGGCGCGTTGCAGGTCCTGATTGTGAGGGACCCGTACTCGCGCCTGTTGGATGCAGCAAAAATGTTCTTGACAATACTAATGAATTAGTACTATACATTGCGTATGAGAACTCCAAGCCGCACCCTGACCGGACAGGAACTTGAGATCATGAAAGTCGTATGGGACCTTGGCCCGGCGACAGTCCGAGAAGTTTATGAGAGACTGCGCGAGCGCCGCCCCGTCGCCTACACCACCGTCATGACCATGATGAACATCCTCGAACAGAAAGGCTTTCTGAAAAAGCGATCGGCGGAGGGCCGCGCCTACGTTTACCAGTCGGCACGCCCTCGCAAGCAGGTGGTCCGCGCCATGGTCCGCGACTTTGTGGACCGCGTCTTCAACGGCGCCGCGGAACCGCTCGTGGTTCATCTGGTCGAGGACCGCAGGCTCTCTGAAAAGGAACTTCGCGAAATTGCACGGATGATCGAGGAGGGCGAATGAGCTACCAGCCCTTATGGCTCCAGAACCTTGTGGCTTACAGCATCCAGGCCGCCGTGCTTGTCGGCGCAGGGACGGTCATGGCTGCTCTGTTGCGGCTTCGCATGCCGAGGGTGCGCCTCGCTTACTGGCAGACGATGCTGGCGTTGTGCGTCTTTCTGCCGCTGCTTCAGCCGTGGCGGCCCGAAATCGTGGCGGCAACCGGAGTCGTGCTCAGCAACATCACGTTCGCGCCGGAAGCGGCGCCGTCAGGACCCTCGCTGGCAGAGATTGTTCTTTATGTGATCCTGGGGGGAATCGCGTTGCGCGCGCTGTGGATGGCGCTTGGGCTGGGCCGATTGTGGGTCTATCGTCGCCAGGCGCAGCGTATTGAGCAGCCGCCCTCGGCCATCAAGGAAGCGCAGCGCCTTGCACCAATTTCCGCGGCATTCTTTATTTCCAGGCAAATTCAAACCCCCGCGACGTTCGGTTTTTTCCGGCCTGCAATTCTTTTTCCTTCACGCTTTCTCGAAATCGAGCCGGCGATGCAGAAAGCGGTCGTATTGCACGAACTTCTGCACGTCGAGCGCCGCGACTGGCTTTGGAACATGTTTGAAGAACTCGTGCTCACTCTGCTGTGGTTTCATCTTGCCCTCTGGTGGGTTGTGCGCAGCGCCCGCCTCAGCCGCGAGCAGGTAGTGGACGCAGAGGCCGTTCGCCGGAGTCGCGAGCGCCGGCCGTACCTGAAGGCCTTGCTCGAAATGGCGGGGCATCCAGCGCTGGCTGAGAGCCTGCCTGCTCCGTTGTTCCTGCGCGAAAGCCAACTCGCCGAGCGGGTGGCATTGATGATGAAGGAGGTCCGAATGTCCCGCACACGATTGACGGTTTCGATCCTTACGGCCGCCGTGACACTGCTGATTGCCGGAGCCTCGATAGTCCGGGCCTTTCCGCTGAAATCCCCTGCCCCGCAGGCAGATACGCCGCAGGTTACTTCTGCCGCAGTCACAGGAGAGGAAGCCGACGACAGTCCATCCTCGCCCACAGTCGCCGCGGCGCAACAAGAAGGCTCCATCCCGAGCGGCGGCAAAGTGTACGACGTTGGCGGTGATGTTCAGGCGCCCGAACCCACCTACAAGCCCGAGCCCCCTTACAGCGAACAGGCGCTTAAGAACCGCCTGAGCGGTTGGGTGACGCTATCGTCGGTAGTTGATGCGACGGGCAAGGTCGCTTCAGTAAGAGAGATCTCCAAGCCGCTGGGGCAGGGCCTGGATCAGAACGCCATGAATACCGTTCGCACATGGAAATTCAAGCCGGGGACCCGCAACGGGATCCCCGTTCCTGTGAGAGTGACGATCGAAATCAACTTCCAGCCGAACAAGAAAGAGAGCGCTGCCGCTATTTCCTCCGCCACCCCGAGTCATTCGGACGCGCAGGCAAAGGTCAGCACTCCGGAGGTTGAAGCGAATAACAGCTTACCCGTAAAGGTTGATCCGGCAGAAATCCAGCGGCAGGTTGAACAGGCGATGAAGCAGGTGCAGATCGCGCATGAAAACTTTGCAAAGATCGACCAGGCTAAGATTCAACAGCAGGTTGAACAAGCCATGAAGCAACTTCAAAAGATGAATACGCCGGAAATGCAGCTTCAGATGCAGAAGCAGATGGAACAACTCCAGAAGCTGAAGTCGCCGGAGATGCAGCGCAAGATGGCGGAACTTACAAAACAACTTGCGAAAATGAATTCACCTGAGATGCAGCGGAAGATGCAGGAAGCCATCAGGCAAGCCGAAAAGATCAACAGTCCGGAAATGCGGAAGAAGATTGCGGACGCCATGAAGCAGGCGCAGATCGCCGAGGAAAAAGCTGCAAAGTTCAACCAGGCTAAGATTCAGGAGCAATTGAAGCAGGCGATGATTCAGGAAAAGGCTGCGCAACTCGCTGCCGAAAAAATCAATCGAGCGGATATCCAGAAAAAACTCAACGAGGCATTGGAGCAGGCAAAAGAAGCCCAACTGGCGAACAAAAAGGCCAGCAGAGAAGAACTCGAACGCCAGCTCCAACAAACCCGGGAGCAACTTCGAGTTGTCCGCGAGCAATTGGAGCAAGCGCGCCAAAAGCTGAACGAGCAGCGGCAGCAAATGCAGAAACAGCAACAAGGAGCCGGCGCGTTGGCGCCGTCAACTCCGCAGCCGCCGCAAGCTGCTCCTGCCGCTCCTCCGGCCAATGAGCCACAACCCGTACCGCCACCGCCAGAATCGAGCGGCGTTTCCGGGGGCGTCCCCGGCGGAGTTCCTGGTGGAGTTGCTGGCGGCATAGCGAGGGCGCCTTCAACGCCTGCAATAGCACCCGCCCCGCCAGAGATTCATGCGCCGCCACCGGAAAATTAAACTCAAGCTTGCACGCCCCGGCGAACACTTTCGTTGGAGCAAACTCATCGGCTGTCCTGATTTTCTTGAGAATTTGGCTTGTGCGAAACCTGCCATCTACCTCTTGCGGGGCATTAGAGCAACGGCCGGCACTGCGATAGATCGAGCGCCGTTGCTGCCCACCGAGCGCACGGCAAAAAAATGATTGTCCGTGGAAACATTCTTGAAAACGAATTCCCCTGGCGATTTCGCAAACGCGAACACCGACCATCGCGGATTGGTAGTTTCGCGCCAAAGCACTTCAAAACCTGCGCGCTTGGGATCATCCGGTGCAGTCCAGCTGATTTTGGCGCTTGGCGTCACCGCGCCGCCAATCTGCAAGTCCGCGGGAGGAGCGGGGGCCATGGCCAGTTCACGAAGGGCTTCGGCGTTATCACGAGCCACGCGGGCCATGAAATCGAAATTAAGAAACTTCATCAGATCGCCGTATTCGACGCCGCCCACGACGCGTGGGGTCTGATGCTCGTGATGGTAGTCCTCAAGCGGCTCGGTGAACCGCACAGCCGGCAGGCCCGCCTTGTAAAACGGGTAGTGATCGCCGCCGCGGCCCAGGCGGTCCAGGCGAAAGACCAGACGGATGTTTCGCCGACCGTCGATCTCTTCTATAAGCCGCGCCAGTTCGCGTGAGGGCGAGTCGCAATCATCCGCGGTGCCGCCGCCCGAAAACAGTCGAACGCGGTGCGGCGCGCCCGGAGTGAAATCCGCTCCGACGATGTCGTCATCAAGCATAGCGCCCACGGTATAGCCTTGCTGTTCCAGATAATGCAGCAGCCGGGTACCGCCCAGCAGTCCCTGCTCTTCGCCGGAAACAGCGGCGAACACCAGCGTCGCCCGGTAATGGCCTCGTGCCAGCAGACGCGCACACTCAATCGAAACCGCCGTTCCAGAACCATCGTCATCAGCACCGGGCGCGTCGGAAGCCGAATCCATGATGTTTGTCGGCATCGTATCAAAATGCCCCGAAACAACGAATGCGGTCTTTGCAAGGGCCGGATCATCCCCGGGAAGAATGGCGTACACGTTTTCCATAGGAACGAGTTTGTTGCCGGTGCGCGGGGCTTTCACTTGAAATCGGTCCACGATGACGCGCAGCCGCCCGTCGGAGCTTGCCGCAATCTTTTTGAACTCCGCCACGATGTGGTCGCGCCCGCAGCCGATGCCGCGCTTGGAATCGGTCCAGGAGGACAGCGAGTGTCGTGTGCCGCAGGAAACGAGGCCCGCAATCGTTTTGCGCAAATTGTCTGGATGCACCTGGGCCAGCGAAATCGCGCCCGCAGGTGCGGGCAGCAAATTCACCTCGGGCACCCCGCCCGGAGGTTCCGCCGGGTCCTGAGCTAGGATAACGGCGGCAACGAACAAAAACGCCGGCGCGCACCAGGCGATGCGCCGTGACTGACTTGGATAGCACGGACTGCACGGATGAAATATCATTGCGATACCTTCACCAGACCGAAGGAGCAGGTTTTGGACCTGCTGAGGGTTGCCGGCCCCTTCGTCCTTTCATGAGTTCTCCGCATATTCCGCCTGCTGCTAAAAGCCCAGCGGTTTATGGAGCTTTTCGATCCAGAATCGTCGCCGGGCGGGTGCAGCCACTGGGACCGGCCCCATGGGCGCGCCGATCTGCATGATGGTGAAGTTCCCGCCGCGGAAAGCCGGCCAGTTCGGGAGACCCTTGCTGTTAGGGCTGCCGGTTTTTGCGAAGTCAGTCCAGTACGACGACATAACGCTGGCCACCTGCCAATCCACGGGTTGCCACGGGCGGCGGAGGAGTTTGAGGTTATCGAAAACGTAAGGCAACTCGGAAGAATGGAACACGCGATATTCGGGGTGCTGCGGCCAGGGAAGCTCGCGATTGAAATAATAGAGGTACACTTTCGGACTTAAGTGGACCTGCTGCGCGGCCCACTCATAGAGCGAAACTCGCGCGCGGTCTTCGAGCGCCATGCGGAGGGCTTCTCCGGCCTGCTGAGCGTCAGTTGCCGGATAGAGTTTCTCGCACTTTCGCGCATCGGCTCCGCAGATATCCTGCAACCGCTTGTGATAATCGCTGAGTGTTAGAGCGGGCGCGGGGCCATTGCCGTAGTAACCGATTCCGATGTCGTCCGCAACCATGCCGTTGATCACTTCCACCTCGCGTTCAGGATGCCAACCCGCACGAATCACCCATCCATCCTCGATCGGCGCCCAGCGCATGTGCTCTGTATTCTGTGTGATCTTTTCTGCCGGGAGCCCTCGCAGTTCGTCAAGCGATTTTGCGCCGAGATCGGCCGCGAATTGTTGGCCCTGGTCCTCGGCAACCGCCAGGCTGGTGCTGCCGGAAATAGCTGGCGAGGGAATTACCGCCGGACCGCTCATCACGATGGCGCGCTCGAACAGTCCCTGTGCGAGGGGCGATTGCATCAGCAGCCAGACGCTCGCTGCTCCTGCCGACTGACCGAAAATCGTTACGCGGTGCGGATCGCCGCCGAATGCGGAAATGTTCCGTTGAACCCAGCGAAGAGCAGCAATCTGATCGAGCAGCGCGTAGTTCCCGGCGGAATGATGCGCCGACTCCCCGGCGAGGGCCGGATAAGCAAGAAAACCAAACGGCCCAAGGCGGTAATTGAAGTTCACGACAACGACGCCTTGTCGCGCGAGCGCCGTTCCATCGTAGATCTCAACACTGCCTGCGCCGCTGGTAAAGCCTCCGCCGTAAACCCAGACCATCACCGGACGAGGCCTCTTCGGCTGCTGTGCAGTGGTCCAGATGTTTACGTAAAGGCAATTTTCGCTCGGCTTGAGTTTGGAAAGAAAGACGCGCGTCCACGGCCCCAGGCGTTCAGGTGACTCCGGCTGCATGCACGGAGGGCCAAAACTGTCAGCGTTGCGAATTCCTTGCCAGGCCGCGGGAGGCTCGGGCGGTCGCCAGCGCAGATTGCCCACGGGCGGTGCGGCAAATGGAATGCCCTTGAAGAACTCCAGACCGTCACCCAGCACAATTCCGGAAACAAGTCCGCTTTCCGTACGGACTGGATGAGTTTGCGCCTTGACCTGCGCCGCAAAACAGAAAAGGGGCACGAGCACAGTGATGCCAATTTGCAATTTAAATCTCCAATTCCTGCATGTGCTCATTTCGGTCTCCTCCGCAGATCGCGACCGGCAGCCAACAGTGGCGAATGCCAAATTTCAAATCTGAGATATCAAATTATCTCGGGGCGGCGATCGATCTGCCTGCAAGCAGTTTCAAAACCCGTCCCGGCCCATTTGGAGTCAATGGGTTATCCAAATGAATCAGGGGTTTTGAAATGGCTTGTGGGCTGATCTTCCCAGCCTTCGTCTGCATTCATTGAGAATATCCGCCGTGCGACTGGCACCGACGCGCGTCACGCCGATGGCACGAACTTCGAGCAGGGCATCGAGCGTGCGAATTCCTCCAGCCGCCTTCAACTGCACGTGAGCCGGTGAGTGCTGCCGCATCAGCTTCAGGTCTTCGATGGTTGCGCCTCCGGTGCCATAGCCGGTGGAAGTCTTGACCCAGTCGGCATTCAGTTCGCCACAGATTTCGCAAAGCCGAATTTTGTGATGGTCTTTCAGGTAGCAGTCCTCAAAGATGACCTTCACTTTCCGACCCCGGCCGTGTGCGACCTCGATCACCGCCCCAATGTCCCGCTGCACATAGTGCCAGTCTTCACTGACCACTTTGCTGATATTGGCAACCATGTCAATTTCTTCGCAGCCGTCGTCCAGGGCGCGCTCGGCTTCCGCCACTTTGACAGCGGTGGAGTGGCCGCCGTGCGGAAAGCCGACCGTCGTGCCCGGCTTCACAGTGCTGCCTTTCAGGATTTCCGCGCAGCGAGGCAGAAAGTAGGGCATAACGCAGACACTGGCACAATCGTATTCGATTGCCTGTCGGCAGCCTGCTTCGAGATCGCTCTCGGTCATCGTGGGATTCAAGAGCGAATGGTCGATCATTTTCGCGATGTCTTGATATGTGTATTCCATAAACTTTCCCTTCGATGGGACCCGCCCCTGCGGGTACTAACCTGCATTTACCCGGAGGGTTTCACAAAACTCTAAACGTCTTAAAGTCAATAAGTTACAATCCTTCGAAAGGCTTAAATCCTAACCATTGCAACATATTGAAACACAATGACTTGCACCGCTTTAGTCCGTGCCAGCCTGTGCCCAAGGGTCTTTTTTGCCTGCCCGAAGTGGGCTGGTTAGTAAGCTCGACTTTTCTGAAAACCTCTTGGCAGCACGACTGAAGTCTTCTGCCCACCGGCACTTCGCTCTCCTAACTTTTTGGCCTGCGGCTCGGTGCCATGATAGATTCCCGCAGGGTTTCACAAAACC
>DASRCX010000037.1:0-46301 GCA_035652895.1 Terriglobia bacterium | reverse complement strand
CGCCAGCAAGAAATCCTCCAGGCGCTCGGCGTCTGCCTTCCGGCCATGTAGTCAGGACCCTGGCCTCAGGCCAAACGTCGAACTCTTTTGACGCCAAGCAGTTCGACGCAAAATCGCGCCTAAATAAAAAAGGAAGATCAGTCAGACCGATTACATCGACATCGTTTTGATGCACGATATGAACTCGCCTGACTGGACCACGCGCTATCGCCGGACCATGGATGTGCTTTCAGAAGCCAAGGAGAAGGGGATTATCCGTGCGCATGGTTGCTCCTGCCATACGATTGGCGCTCTGCGCGCCGCCGCGGCTTCACCGTGGGTTGACGTGGACCTTGCCCGAATTAACCCCATCGGATCGCACATGGACGCTGATCCCCCCACTGTCGCAAGCGTGCTTCGCCAGATGAAGAAGGCAGGCAAAGGCGTCGTGGGTATGAAAATACTGGGCCAGGGCGACATGCGCAGCCGCCAGGATGAAGCGCTTGCCTACGCACTCTCGCTGGGCATTCTTGATGCCATGACCATCGGCGCCGAGAACATCTCTGAGCAGATGGACCTTATTCAACGCATTGCGAGGGTTAGGGTTCAGCCGCAAGCCATAGGGTCGACTGCGTAACGCTGGCTTTAAAACCTACCAATCATTTTTTCTGCCGCGTCGGGGGAATTCCGGGCTCCGTCATCCGGTGCGGGTCGAGAATCTCCTTTAGTTCCTTCTCGGTAAGCAATTTATCTTCAATACATACTTCAGGAATTGTCTTGCCAGTGGCAAGCGACTTTTTCACTACCTCAGCCGCTCGCGAGTAGCCGATGACCGGGTTCAGGGCCGTGGCAATCGAGGGGGACAAGTAGGCGTACCGCTCGCAGACCTCGCGGTTGGCGCGAATACCCTGAACACATCTCCGTGCGACTGTTCTGCAAGTGTTCTTGAGGATCTCAAGAGCATGGAGGACATTCCAGATCATCGCGGGCATCATGACGTTGAGTTCGAGCTGGCCGGCTTGAACCGCCAGGGCGACGACCGTGTCGCATCCAACCACCTGGAAGGCAACCATGTCAAGAAGCTCAGCCATCACGGGATTCACCTTTCCGGGCATGATGCTGGAGCCGGGCTGGAGGGCAGGGAGGACGATTTCATTGAAGCCGGTCAGCGGGCCACTCGTGAGTAACCGCAAATCATTCGCGATCCGGATCAGTTCGAGCGCAAGGTTGCGCAGGGAACCCGAGATCGATGCCAGCGGAAATTGCGACTGCATGGCGGCACGCAGGTCCGATGCGGGATAAAGCCGCATCCTCGTCAGCGAGGAAAGGCGCTGGACCACCATGCGCGGAAATCGGGGATGAGCATTCAGCCCCGTACCGACGGCGCTGCCGCCGATTCCCAACTCCGCCAGCGGCTCGGCGTTGCGGCGAATGTGCTCGCGAAGTTGGTTCAGCGTAACAGCGTAAGCCGTGAATTCCTGGCCGAGCCGGATGGGCACGGCGTCCTGCAAGTGTGTTCTCCCGCTTTTCAGGATTTTGTCAAATTCGCGCCCCTTTTTGCGGAAGGCCGCTTCGAGTTCCTCAAGGGCCGGGTAAAACTCCTCAAGGAGAAGAAGGGAAGCAAGGCGCATGGCTGTAGGGAAGGTGTCGTTGGTCGATTGGCCAAAGTTGACATGGTCATTGGGGTGAACGATGGAATAATCGCCCAGCTTGTCGAATCGCTTTCCCGTGAGGTACCAGATAGCGCGGTTGGCGATCACTTCATTGACGTTCATATGGAAGCTGACGCCGGCGCCGGCCTGGTAAACGTCCACAACAAACTGGTCATTAAGCCGGCCGTCCGCAACATCTTCAGCGGCGCGCACCACCGCGCGTCCCGCGCGCTGTGGAATCATCTTCAGCCGCAGATTGGTTTCGGCACAGGCCTGTTTCAGCAAGCCGTAGGCTTTGATAAGGACAGGATGCGCCCGAAGACCGCTGATCGGGTAATTGGCAACGGCACGGGCCGTTTGAGCACCATAAAAAGCATTCGCTGGGACTGCAACATCTCCAAGTGAATCGTGTTCTATTCGTGTTTTCATGCAGGAATTGTACCTGAAAACTCACTCTGATGAACCATTTCTGCTATTTGAGAGGCAGGGCAGTTCATCCGAGGATCGCATCCCGCGGGAAATATTGGTTTGTCACAGCGTATCCGGTAACGGCCTACGCGCATCCAAAAAGCAAAAGCCGTTGGGAGGATTTTATGCGCGTCTTGATTGATGATTTTGCCTGGATAGCCATTGGGCTGGTCTTCGTGGCTTTCTTGTTCACGATCGGTGCAGCCTACATTCTGATCGCGGAAGGGCTGAAATTCCTGGTTCGAAGTTTCCGGAAAATTGCCGGTACAGCCTCCAAGAGATCTGAATGGTTAATTGCTGGTTTATACAGGGTCGTTGCGGGAGTTGGTCGAGTCTTGCAGGAAATGGTCGAGGATGCCAGACTAGGAACTGACCTCCGGCTTCGCCTTAGACACCATAAGCTCTGAGACTGCAAACACAGTGGTGTTTAGGCAGGCAGTTTGTTATAATCGCAGCCGAAGGCGGTTGCATTTTCGAAGCCGCCTCGAAAATTCCGAAGGCACGGCGCTATACAAGGCCTGCCACTGAACGGGGAGGGAGCCGATACGAAGCGGCTGTTTGCCTGACGTTTCCTCGTCAAAAACAAAGCACTTTTGAGTAGAGGGGCTGTCTGCTGCGCGTCCCAGCGCACCAGACGGTCCTCGATGAGTTATAGCTTTGAGCTGTTGGTGATTACTGTAAGCGTCTGTAGAGTCTGGGTTGGTTTTGAAGTGACTGTTGAGAGCCTGGGGGGTTGATGAGGTCAGGGAGCGACTTTGGTTGCGGTTGCAGTAGTACAGGTTTTCGAAGTGGAACCAACATTTGTACAGCGACATTTTGGCTGACTGCCGCATTGGTGCTGTTTGTCGCAGGGGCAAAGCCAGTGAGCGCCCGGGTTCGCGCTTCGATCCTCGTTGACGCTCAGACGGGAAGGATCCTCGAGGCAAGTAACCCCGACAGTTTATGCTATCCAGCGTCATTGACGAAGCTCATGACGCTGTATCTCACCTTTCAGCATCTCCGTGAGGGGAAACTGACTCTGGAACAGGAACTGCCTGTTTCCCCGCACGCTGCTGAACAGCTACCCACGAAACTTTATCTGCATCCGGGTGATACCATTTCCGTCAGGTCTGCAATACTGGGCATAACAACCCGGTCCGCAAACGATGCCGCCGTCGTATTAGCCGAAGCCATAAGCGGCTCCGAAACGAAATTTGCGGAACTCATGAATGAGAAGGCCCGCGAACTGGGTATGACCCATACGACCTTCCGCAACGCATCCGGCCTGCCAAACCCTTACCAGAAAACAACAGCCCGTGACATGTCAAAACTTGCCTTGGCTATCCTTGACGACTATCCCAACTATTATCGGTTCTTTAGCGCCACAAGCTTCAGGTTTCGGGGGAGGACAATTTACGGGCACGACCGCCTGCTGGCTCGGTACCCTGGGGTGGATGGAATGAAGACAGGTTTCACAGATGCCTCCGGGTTCAACATCGTGACCTCGGCGGTCCGGTACGGTCGTCGCCTGGTTGGGGTTGTCATGGGCGGTAAGACGGCGGCTTCACGCGACAGGCAGATGATTTCGCTCCTCAATCGCGGATTCGCGCTAGAGCAGGCGGAAAGGCTGACATTTGCGGCAGCCAAAACCCCCACCGGCGCGGAAGCGGTCCGCGAACCCATCGCCAATTCGGCAACTGCTCGAACTGAAGATATACCCTCAGAATCTCAGTGGGTCATCCAGGTCGGAGGAACATTCAGAAGTGCCTACCGGGTAAAGCGCGTCCTCAGGAGCGCAATGAACTCCGCTCCGGCCGCGCTGAAAGATGCCACACCCATCGTGGTAAAGTTGCGTCACGGCCGCTATTGCGCCAGATTTACGGACGTCGGCAGAGATCATGCCGTCCAAGCCTGCAGCGCACTTCGCAGCCTCAAGTTTACTTGCATCGCGTACGAAGAGCCGGCAGCCGGGCGCAATATTGCCTCCCAGACTGAGTAATTCCTCAAGTTACGGCACAATAAAATAAGATCAACCTATTGAAGAATTTGGACTTGTCGCGAACATCTGAGCCTCGGCATTTCGCGATGGGTACTGAGTCGAGTGAACAGTGCGACTGCACAAGCATGTGCGTCCGGACAATGAGCCTCGGTTCAATTGGAAGAGGCAAGCGATTGACATTGACGCCAGTTTCTCACCGGATTTAATGAGTCTGATAAGGTATGTTATGTTAACACATAGGCCAAAGCATCAGGTTCCTCGGGGCCAGGTGCTCCGTCCAATTTTGCCACTCTGGGGCGGCGGTCTGGCGTCGAGGACAGAAGCCTTCAAGCCAGCTTCGTCAGGCGCTTGCATGCCCACTCGCCTGAGGTTCCGGGGCCGACTACGACCGCATCAAACGGCCGCCTGGGGATGTATTCGGCATTGGGTCGTCGGTTGCCCGGTTTGCAGTGCGCCCAGCGACTGTGGCGGACGTTGAGGACACTGCTTCCCCCACCAGGCTGTTTCGGGTGCCCGGGGCAACACACTTCAGCAAGCGGGCAGGTCCGCTACTTTTTCCCTTCCCAGGTCCCTTGCTTCTGCCCGTCACGAGACCACTCGCCGGTAAGCTTTCCCGCGGCGTAGGTCGCTGTCAAAGAGTAGTTGCTATCGCCCGCATCAATGTCGATTTTAAGTTTGTTATCTTTGAATGTAACGGAACTGAGATCGGCGTCCCCCTGGGGGGCGGACACAGTGCCCGTCAATCCGCCTGCCGATTCCTGAAGGTAGAGCGTGAACGATACATCCCCATTTTCGCCGCCATGCGCAATGCAATTCCACGTGCCTACAATCGGGTTGCTGCCGGCCTTATCCTTGGCCTGGAGAGCAACAACGAATGCCAGCACGCATACAACAGACGCAACCGCGAATCGTCTCATTGGACCTCCTTATGCGAGAGGTGAAGTGCCTATGTTTTTCCGAGGAACATAGGATACTACAAAAGCGGTGAAATTGCGTTTGCCACCAACAGGGGCTGTTTTGCCTGATCCCGCAGTGCCACGGCAGTTCAACTGCCGAGAAAGATCGGAAGAATCAGGCGGGCGGCAACGCCCATTAGGGTCGCCAGGACGAACGTATAGGCTGCCGCCAGGGCTGTCATCTTTCTACCGATCTCTCTGACCAATGCCACAAGCGTCGCGACGCAAGGGATGTAGAAGGTGATGAAAACGGTAAAGACGACGATTTGAGTGGCCGAAAGGACGTTTGCGACGGAAGTTGTGCCGAGCGCCAGTGCAAGCATGACAAGCGCCAGCTCTTTGCGCAGTACGCCAAATACAAGGGTTGTACCAAGCGATGACGGGAGACCCAGCACCAGGGTCAGCGGCCTGAGGGCTGCATTGGCATAGTGGTCGAAATTCCAGCGGGCACCCAGACCCAGAGCCAGGCTCCCGGCGATTAGTAACGGCCAACTCAACACAACGAATTCGCGAAGACGCAGCCATACCTTGCCAGCCAGCACCCGAAGAGCCGGCCACTGGTAGCGCGGCACTTCGAGGATCATGCCGGCGCTTATTTCCGGCCAGATCCGCGCCAGCAGCAGGCCGGAAAGAATCACCACCAGAGCATTGAAGCAAAAGATCCCCAGCGCCCACATCGGCCCAAGATAGTAGGCAACAAGCGCAAAGATGACTGTCGAGCGGGCCGAGCACGGCACAAGTGTAGCCAGCACAGAGGCAAGAAAGCGATCGCGCCGGGATGGAAGGATGCGCGTGGCCAGGCACGCCGGAACGCTGCAACCATAACCCAGGATGATGGGCAGCATCGACGTGCCGTGCAGTCCGATTCGGTGGAGTAGCCCATCCAACAAGTAGGCGACCCGGGGCAGATAACCAACGTCTTCGAGAAAGGCCAGGCCGAATAGGAACGGGACGAGATAAGGCAGAATGATCCCTGCCCCGCCCCGGACGCCGTCCATCAGGCTCGCCACGACGGAGTACTCCAGGCTGCCTTTGGGAATGTGAAAAAGAAGCAGAGCGGTCAGCAGGCCCAGCTTCCCTGCAATGGCGCGCTCGATCAGCGACCCAATGCCAAACACCGCCCAGAAAAATCCCACCAGAATCGCGGCCAGAAAAATGTATCCCCATTTGCGATGAGTGAGCAGATTGTCCAGGGCAGCGCGTGGGTCCGGGCGGGGCCGGGTGAGGGTGGCAGAATTATTGAAAAGCCGCATGGCGCAATCGTGGCGCTCTGACATGATGACAGATTCGGCAGGGCGCCCGTGCGTCTGTTCGATTTGCTCGCGTAAGCGGCTGGCTTCGTTCCTCGCGGCAATCCCCGCTTCACGGGTTATCTCCTCGTCGTTCTCCAGCAGCTTGATCGCCAGGAATCGGCTGGGAAGCCGTTGCGCAGACGAATCGGCGTCGAGAAAGTCCTGCATTCTACGGATGGACCTCTCGATGTCGTGATTCCACGCGACAAGCGACGCCGGCCTGGGCGGTTGGTGGACCTGACGCTGCGCCTCGCGGAACAACTGTTTGACGCCGACGCCGCGCGAGCCGATGGTTTCGACTACCGGGAGGGCCAGGAATTCGGACAGCTTCTGCGAAGAAATCTTGATGCCCCTGCGCTCGGCCTCGTCCATCATGTTCAGGCAAACGACCATCGGAATGCCGAGCTCACGCAAGTCGAGCGTCAATTCAAGGCTGCGGCTGAGTAATGACGCGTCGACCACATTGATGATCAGGCTGACGTCTTCATGGAGCAGGAACTTCCGTCCAGCGGTCTCGGCAGGATTGGTCGGCGTGAGAGAATAAATGCCTGGCAGGTCCACAAGGTCGGCGAGCATGCCGTTGAGGCGTACCCTGCTCCATGCAAGGCGCACGGTAGTCCCGGGGAAATTTCCTGTTGCTGCCCTGTAACCTGCGACTGAATTAAAGATGGTGCTTTTGCCGCAGTTAGGCTGGCCGACCAGGGCGATTTTCATTCGATGATTTGTACGCCCACCCTGCGTGCCATACCGCGCCCGATAGCCACCATGATTCCTGCGCAATCTACCAGAACGGGACCTCCTAATGGCGCGGTGCGCTGAACGGTAAGGGTGACTCCCGGACGGATACCGAGTTGGGCAAGTTGCCGGGTAGCTGACTGACCCGCGATGATCCGCATCACAATGACCTCCCGGCCGGGCCTGATTTGGTCGAGAGTAGAAAAAGAGGGTTCAGCAGGATTTTCAATTTCCTTTTGGGCGCTGCGCTTCCCAGACAAGAGTGTCGTCCACAGCATACGCTTAAATTACAACATATAGTATCCCGATTTGCCTTGCAACTCTTGTGGATTTTTAGTACTGGAGGGCACTGTTTATGTTTGGGACTGAAGAAGCCGTACGTGTCAAAGACCGCTGTTCCCCATTCCCTGCGATCGGGTTGTGTAAGCTCGTTGAAACATTGTGCTGGAAGCCGCTACAAGGCCTGTTGCATGTGGGTGTCAGGGAACGGTTTTAACCGTTTGCCACACAGAGGGCAAGCGCCCCTTCAAAACTTACGAGCCCGCTGCCAAAAAGCGACACGAACATATCCGTGCAGATTCGGGACACCGTACCGAAGTTTCTGAATCAGACGTGCCGGAGGACAAACCGGCCCTGTATTTCCGCGTGACAATACCGGACGGCAGCGTGATGGATACACGTAATCTTCCGCAGGGACTCCTCATCAACTTCAGTTCGTCTCGCGCAGGAACGCCGGCCAGTCCATTGGCTTTCACTTTCGGCCCGTCAACGCCGGTTTTTTATGGATGACAAACCTGGCGATTCAGCGGCCATCGGCATGACCGCCGGTTACGTGCCGACGTGCTTGTTGAGGAAGGCGGCCATCAGGTGAAGAGCCTCGCGCGTTTCAGGCAAATGGTAGTCATACCAGAATGCATGAGGCAGCGCTTCAAAGACGATAATTTCAGCGCGGCTGCCTGCACGCAAAAATGCCCGGTGAAGGATTGAAGTTCCACTCAACAGCAGGTCGCGGGTGCTGGTGACAAAGAGCGTGGGCGGCATTCCGCGCAGGTCTGAATAAAGCGGCGAAAGGACTGGGTCGCGCGGATTGGTCTTTCCTACGTACTCCGGCAGAAGTGGAGCGCGCCTGGGCGGTCTTAGATAACCGCGAAATCCCCAAATGGTATAAAGCGCCTGGGAATCGCCGGGCTGGCTCATGTCGCCTGTGCCGGAAAAGACACCAAGGGCGCCGGGCAGCGGCAGGCCGCGCTGTTTGAGTGCCGACGCTGCCTCCGCCGTAAGAATTGCCCCGGCAGATGTTCCAAACAACCCCATGTTTTCCGGCTTATGTGTTTTCAGAAGTTCCTTGTAAACAGCCACCGTGTCATCGACAGCTGCGGGAAACGGATGCTCGGGCGCAAGGCGGTAGTAGACCGAAACCACTGTAGTCTGTGCCAGGTTCGCAATAGGAATCCCCTCGACCAGTGAGCCGGAGTCGGTCGTAAACCCTCCGCCGTGAACGTTGATCAGCACCCGATCGTGCTTGTCCTGAGGAATTGAAAGCGGAGTGATGACGTCGCAGCGCACGTCGGCGATCGTCCGCGATTCAACGCGCACGGGGAACAGCTTGCGGGCTTCGGCGGCGCGGCCGATGCGAAACTCGTCTGTACGCTTCCGCTGTTCGGCGAGCGGAGGCGGCGGGTTCGAAGGGATGGGATGCGAAAGGAACTCCCGGGCGGCAGGGCTGATTGTTCCAGGTACAGGAACGACGCGCGTCACGTGCTCCGTTCCATCGGGGTCAGTGATGCATTCGTCAGTCATCGGGCCATTCGTCGGCGCGCCCCGTCCGAGAGCCGCTCCGGCGATGCCCGTTCCCAAAAGCGCCTGAAGGGTTTCTCGCCGACATTTTCCCCGCCGACATTCAGGAAAATTCCCAGCCGCGGCACTTATCGATTTCACATTGGCTGCGATTGATGTAATGACGCAGTTCTTCGAGGCCGTACTCCCTGGCAAGCCTCCGTGCGCTCACTCCTGGGCGTTTGGCCCGAAGCACGAACCATCCCTCGAGCGGAAGCCATTTTTCCTGCTCGATCTCGTCGCCGCGCTCTGCAAGAAGTTTTTTGACCTTGTCCGGATAATTGAGGTCCTGATGGAAGACGCAGCGATCGAGGTCCAGCGTGATACGAGTGACATTGGTCTTCGGGTCGCGGTTATGTTCTTCGTGCACGATTAACTGCCCGTCGATATCAAAGACATGGCAATCAGGCCACCAAGTTGCACTGACGATATAGTAGTTGTAGAGAATCGCCTGTGCCTGGAGAGACCTGCCTGCCGAGTACGCGCTTGGCCAGATCACCAGTTCAGCGCCGAGATCGGACAGCCGCTTCCAAATCGGCGCCCAGTTCACATCAAAGCATATGGCGAAGCCGACCCGCCCGAAGTCTGCTTCATAAACCTTGACCTCTTTGCCGGGAACTACTTCCAGGGGCACACATTCCTGCTGCCAGACGGGGTAAATCTTGTCGTAAATGCAAACCGCGTTCCCTGAGCGGTCAAGCAGGACCGCGGAGTTAAAGTGCCTCTCGCCATCCTGGCGGTCAATGGGACAAACAATGTAGGTTCGGTGCTTCCGAGCCAGGCGCGCCATGGCGCTGACGGTCGGGCCGTCGAGCGGCTCGCGCGTCTTTCCATTAAGGCCCCGACAGGTTTCCGGGATGGCGATGATGTCGGCACCGTGCGCCCCTTGCTCATCCACGAGTTCCACAATTTCTTCCAGCGGACGCCCTGCGTGGAAACCGATGCTGACTACGCGCACCGGACGGCCAGTCGAATTGGCGGAGAATGTCGGCTCAGCGCTTTCAGCCTGCTGTTGGTCTGCCGCCGTGCCAGCAGAGCCTGCAAACCCGGCAGCGAGCGCTGAAGCCCCTGCGGCAGAACCTTTAAGAAAGTCCCTGCGGTTCACACGGGTCGACATGATGCCCCTCCTTCAGCCGCTTATACCGACACCTGCGACGGCGTAATGGCCCTCGCGGTTCCTTGATCGACACGATTGCGCGGTCCTGGATAAACAAACAGACCCTCGGCTTCCGTTTCTATTAGACGTTCTCCGGGATATTAAAGGGAGCCCGGAAGGTCCCGTAAAGCATGCGGCTGGCTTCCTCGTCTCCGATGATACTCTCGGTCGCTCCGTCGAAATTGATAGTACGGCCAAGCCGATAGGAAACATTCGCCAAATTCACAAGCAGAGTGGATTTGTGCCCTTCCTCAACGGGAGCGTTCAGGTCCTGTTTCTTTCGGGCGATCACTGCGTTGATGAAGTTCGCGAAGTGGTCACCCTCCCCGTGAGCTTCGGGTCCGGGCTCATGGTTTGGACCGAGCCAGGTCTTATAGGAATCGTAGCCCTGGATGGCGAGATAACCCTTGGACCCGTAGAAGATGTTTCCAATCGTATCGGGCTCACGCCTTTGCCGTCGTCCACCGCCAAGCCCGGCGGCCGGAACGCCGCCGCTCCTGAATCCGCCCCCTCCGATGCCTGCTTCGTGATTCGTTATCCATCCGCGGACCTCGAATTCCATCATGCGAGTTGACCCATCCGGGAGCTTGAATTCGTAAGCACAGTTCAGGACATTGGGCGTTTGCTGATCATCGTTGAACATGAATTTTCCGCCGATGGCGGTGATTTTGGAGGGATAGTCCACTCCGAGGCCCCAGCGGCAGATGTCCACTTCATGGATACCCTGGTTGCCGAGGTCGCCACTTCCGTAATCCCAGAACCAGTGCCAATTGTAATGGAACCGGTTTTTAGTGAAGGCGTGCTCGGGCGCCGGCCCAAGCCACAGATCGTAATGCACGCCGGGAGGCACAGATGAAACCGGCGTATGTCCGATTGTGTCGCGCCATTTGTAGCAGAGGCCGCGTGCCAGATATACCTCGCCGATCAGCCCGTCCCTCATGTGTTTGACGGCTTCCTGAATGGCACTGTTCGAGCGGCTCTGGGCGCCCATCTGGACAATGCGATCATATTTCTCCGCCGCCTTCACCAGTTGGTGCCCGTCAAACCAGGCGTGCGAGACAGGTTTTTCCACGTAGGCGTCCTTCCCGGCCTGGCACGCAAGAATGCCAATCAATGAATGCCAATGATCAGGCGTAGCGACGGAAACTGCATCAATCGATTTATCCTCCATCAGCTTGCGGCAGTCGATAAATCGCGCCGGCTGCGGATGTCCCAGCTTTTCAGTGTCCGCCAATCTTTTGTCGAGCACATTTTCGTCCACGTCGCAAAGTGCTGCGACATTGGCGTTCGGCAGACGAGCGAATGAGCGAATATGATCCCATCCCCGCCCCCTGAGCCCGCATACGGCCACATTGACGCGGTCGTTGGCGCCAAATACGCGTTCGGGTCTGGTGATGAAGGTGATGCCGCTGAAGGCTGTAAGGCCGGCGGCACCTGCGGCAGCGCCGGTTTTGAGAAACTCCCGCCGGTTGACCTCCGGCTTGTGAGACTCTTGCGACATGTCAACTCCTCCTGTCAAGGTTGCTGAATATAGTCCAGCAGATGTCGTTATGAGGGCACGGCTTTCGTGCAACCTATTGACAATTGAATATGTACCTGATGATTTTAATCACGAAAGCAAGCACCACAAAAAGCGACGTGTTTACACGGGTTCACGCAGCACAACTACACCCTCATAAATCCACGCATGTATATCACCGACGCCGCAGGAAAACAATATCAATCTAACTTTGGCAGGTTACGATTCGAACTTCGCACTGTGAAGTCGAGGACCGCAATGAAGAAATTCGGCGTGGCTGGACGCGATTCTAATTACGGGGTGCTACAACTCCCGAAGGGCATGGGCAACCGGCCGCCGGGCCGCGCGGATGGCCGGCGGCAAGCCGCCGAAAGCTCCCATAATTGCTGCGAAGATCAGCCCTCCACCTAATAGCGCCGGTGTGATTTTGAAGTCAAAGGCCAAATGGGAAAAAGTCTGCCAATTCATGGCACCCGTCGTGAAGCCGTTAAGGGGCAGCACAGCGATGCAGCCAATCGCCCCGCCGACGAAAGCAATGAGAAGGGCCTCAATCAAAAATGAAAACACGACTGCAGAAGCGCCGAAGCCCAGAGCACGCATCACGGCAATTTCGCGTGAGCGCTCGGCGACGGCGGAATACATTGTGTTGAGAGCGCCGAATATCGCACCGATGGCCATCACCCCCGCAACGAGACCGCCGAGGATGGTGATCAGGCGGGTGAAGGTTTGCGACTGCTTGGCGTAGTAGTCGATTTCCCGGCTGACGTCCACATTGAGGCGTGGGTCTTTACTGACAGCGTCCTTGAACGTCTGGAACGCCTGCGGCGAGGTAAGACGGACGGTAACGGATTGGAAGACGTTGGCGGGACGCTTATAAACGCCATCGAGCACGCGCGCGTCGCACCACACTTCAGAATCGAAGGCGGATCCTCCCGCGTCGAACACCCCTGTGATAGTCCACTCGCCGCCGCCAAAGCGGACCTTATTCCCCACGCTCAGGCCAGCATAGCTCTTCATGGCATTGCGCCCGACTACCAGTTCGGCAAGGCCGGGACGGAACATGCGGCCGTCAACGATCCGGACGTTTGGCCGCACTGCGAGAACGTTGGGTGAAACACCGCGCACCTGCACGTTGGCGTCGGTGTCCGTCGAGCGAAGCGGGAACGGAGCGATAACAACAACCTCAGCCGTAATGAGCGGCTGGCCGTTCTGGCGTGCCACGCCCGGCTCGTCCTGAAGAATATTGACGTTGTCGAGCGAAACGCCGCTTTCCATTTCGGAATTGGCGCCGGCGCGGAGAATGATAGCGTTGTCTGCAGAACCGGAGGAGACCAGCGTGGCACGGAATCCCTGCGCCAACGCCAGCATTGCCACAAACACCCCAACAGTTCCTGCAATGCCCAGCACGGCAACGATGGCGGATGTCCACCGGGCCCTTGCGCTGCGAAAGTTGTAGATGACGGGGATCGCTATCATCAGATTCTCCGAAGCGCGTCAACTACGCGCAGCCTCATTGCGCCAATACCGGGCAGAAGCCCGCTTAGGACTCCAGTCGCCAGCGCCAACCCGATGCCGGCGGCCATCATGGACCTGGAAAGAATGAGGTTGGGCAGCAGGCCATTCAGTGCAACACCAAGAACAGGGATGGCTAGCGTGGCCAAAAATAACCCGAGGACCGCCCCCGAAAAGGCGATTGCCAGCGCCTCGGCGAGCACCAGGAGTAGCACGGTGCCGTCTTTGAACCCAATGGCTTTGAGGATGGCAAGTTCTCCCGTGCGCTCGCGCACCGAGATTGCCATGGTGTTGCCGGTCACCAGAAGCAGGGTGAAGAAAACGACGCTTCCAATGCTGAGAATGAGGAGCTTGATGTTGCCCATCTGGTTGACCCAATTCGCCGCAAACTGTGATTCGGTATCTGTCTTGGTTTCATATGGGGAATTGGCAAACTCCGCGTCAATTGACTTCGCCACTCGTTCAGCATCAGCGGGCGAATCAAGCTTCACTTCATACCATCCGGCCATGTCTTTGAATGAGGGCGGCACGTTCTGTTCGAAATACTTCCACTGAAGCCAGAACTGGGATTCGTCATCCGTCTGGCGCTGGCCATGATAGATGCCGTCAATATTGAATTGCCATGCCTGGCCGCCAAGGTACGGAGGGGACTTGATGGAAATGCGGTCGCCGACCTTCCATCCAAAGCGTTCGGCTGTGCGGGCGCCCACAATCGCGCCCTGCTGGTCCTTTAAAAAAGTGTTCCA
Source organism: Terriglobia bacterium (assembly GCA_035652895.1). Classification (GTDB taxonomy): domain Bacteria; phylum Acidobacteriota; class Terriglobia; order UBA7540; family UBA7540; genus SCRD01. Next base: position 32,472 of record DASRCX010000037.1, on the reverse strand, counting down.
TTGGTCGTCGGGAACCACAAGTTCAGGGATGGCCTTGCGCTGATTTTCAGGATCGATCACGAACTGCGGAAAGAAGTTTTTCGGATCCTGATAAACGCCGCCAAACCAGTTGTAGTGCGTGACGGCCTGGACTCCCCGGATGGCGGCGATCTTGTCCTGATAGGAAAGAGGCAAAGGCTGAATGATGGAGACGCGATTGATGATGACCAGGCGGCTGGCGCTGGCAACACTCCCTCCCCGCGTGAACGCCTCTCTCACGACCGCCAGGAAGGCAAAAAGAAAGAGCGCCACCGCAAAAGATCCGAGTGTGAGAAGCAGCCGGGCCTTTTTGCGGAACAAATTCGCTTGAATAAGGCGGCGGAATTTCATGACCCACCTACGCTGATCAAGTTCTTGCCTGCCTTCGCACCCTCCACCAGGACTCCCTTTTCCAAATGAAGCAAAGTGTGCGCTCGGGCGGCAACGATTGGGTCGTGCGTTACCATCAGGACAGTCTTGCCATGCTTGCTGACGAGTTCTTCGATGAGCGTCATGATTTCGTCCGCGCTGCGGCGGTCGAGGTCACCGGTCGGCTCGTCGCACAGCAAAAACGTGGGATCAGAAACAATGGCACGGGCGATAGCCACCCGCTGCTCCTGTCCGCCGGAGAGTTGCCCGGGAAAATGGTGCATGCGATCGGAAATTCCCACGATGGAGAGTGCCGCCTCAACGTGCTCGCGCCGCTCAGCCTTTGAAAGCCGAGTCAGGAGCAACGGCAACTCAACGTTTTGATACGCTGTGAGAACAGGAATAAGGTTGAACATCTGGAAGATAAAGCCAACGTGGCGAGCGCGCCAATCCGTTAGCTTGCTCGAAGACATATGAGTAATCTCATCGCCGGCCACGGAGACTGTCCCCGCGGTTGGGACATCCAAACCGCCAAGCAGATTGAGCAGGGTGGTCTTGCCGGACCCGCTGGGCCCCATGAAGGCAACAAAGTCGCCCTGATCCACGTCGAGGTTGAGGCCCTGGAGTACCTGGATCTCCTCCTCGCCGCGTCGGTATGTTTTGTTGAGGCCCCGGACCTGGATCAGGGCGCTGGAACTGCCGTTAACATTGACGCTGGCCATCTATTGCTCCTTCTGCCGGATTTCAACCTTCATTCCGTCTTTCAAATTCTGAGGACCGTTCACCACAATCTCATCTCCTGGGTTGACGCCGGCCATGACCTGAATTCCCTGCGATGTCGTCCGCCCCAGTGTAACGGCCCGGCGTTCGACCCTTCCGTCGCGCACGGCGAAGACATACGACTCTGCCCCGGCACCTCGTATGGCGGCCTGCGGAATAACAGCTCGCACTCCCGGTGCCTGAGATCTGGCTTTCCTGGCCGAATCAGCTTCGCTCAAAAACGCCACTTTCACGCCCATATCCGGAAGGATTTTGGGGTCAAGTTTGTCGAATGAAATGCGCACTTTAACCGTGCCTTTATCCCGGTCGGCAGTCGGAATAATTGTGCGAACGTGGCAAGGAATGTGCCAATCAGGATAGGCGTCGAGCGTGGCCAGAACTTTCTGCCCGGGATGGACTCGGGCTATATACGCCTCATTAACATCCACTTCGATTTCATTCGAGTTCATGTCGACAATGGTGGCGATGCCGGTGCGAGTAAAACCTCCGCCTGCGCTGATGGGAGAAACCATCTCGCCCACTTGTGCGTCCTTGGAAACTACGATTCCGCCGAAAGGTGCGTGGATGATGCAGTTATCTACCCCCTGCTGAGCTTCCAGGACACGGGCTTCTGAGGCAGCCACCTGGTTTTTAGCCAGAAGTATCTTCGCCTTCAGGCTGTCCACGTTTGTGCGGGCCGTGTCCAGCGCCTCCTGGCTCTGGACTCTCTCCGAATAGAGTTCCTGCGTACGGTGCAATTGAATTTCCGCATACTTGAGTTGGACCTCGAGATCGGCGATAGCGGCGCGCGAAGCATCCCGATCGGCAATTGCGGCATTCAGCGCGCGCCTGGCGTCAGCATCGTCCAGTGTCGCAAGAACCTGGCCCGCCTTCACGCTCATGCCTTCGTCAAAAAACACTCCGGTGACGCGCCCTGTAATCTTGGCTGCAACAGTCGATCGTCGCCGAGGTGTTACATAGCCGCTGGCGTTCAATAAAGTTTCCGCCCCTGGATCATTTGCCGGAAGCGCAGCAGTAACCTCCACGCCAGGCGTCTGAGAGCGGAAAGCAAGAACTCCGCCAACAAGGAGAACTACAACACCTAGAGAGGCAGAAAAAATGCGAAGTATCTTGCCGCTCACTCCCTTCGAGCGGGCAGAGTCTCGGATTTTGAGCGATGACAGGTCAGTGTTCGGCATGAGAATTATGCTCTCTCCGGACGCTCCTTCGCATCCGGTCCAATGGCCTTTTGGGCGATGGCCCGCATCCCAGCCAGGGAAAAATCAACGACCTGCTGCGCAACGAAATCAATGATTTCCGGCGTAAAGCATCCGCCTGGAGTCATGCGCGCCGCTACTGGGCTGGAGAATCCTCCGATCTGGGTTTGAATGCACCCGACACATATCATCACTCGCGGGTCATCCGGTGGCAGACCCGTCAACTCGCTAACCAGCGCCGCTACGCGGGCGGCATTCGGTCGGATCATCTTCTCAATGATGATATCGAACGCAGGGCTGGGGTCGGCCATTTCACGCGCCATCAGCTTGCCCGCGCGGGATGCCTGTCCGTTACTCATGGCATGCCCCATAAAAGTTCGAACGTAGTGGCTGAATCTCTCCTCTGCCGTTCCGCCGGGTTTCCCCTCATGGGCTGATACGAACACCTCGTGCAACGAGCTGATGGTGCTCGTCAGCACTTCACGATAAAGCCCCAGTTTGTCCCGAAAGTAATAGTTCACCGCGGCCACGTTGGCACCAGCGGCCCGACAAATATCGCGGACCGTTACGTGGTTATAGCCGCGCTCAGCGAAAAGCTCTGCTGCTGCTTCCAACAGCCTTTCTCGCGTCTCCAAGTCGTTTGTCGTAGTTGTCGTTGCCACTTCAAACCGTCCAGAGGGTAAAACAATTGTATTAAACATACATATATAACAATTGTTTGACATTTGTCAAGACCAAAATCAGAAATTGAATGCCCGGCCGTTCGCACATTAGGCTCACAGAGATTTCGTCCTTCAAAAGGGAGGTATAACTTTGGGATCAATTGAAGAGGAACTGAACGTGCCCTTATGCAAGGAGCCTTTAATCTTCTCTGCTGGCATCATAAAGTTGATAGACTAACCGCCTGTCGCGGGACCAGCACCTCCGGCCATTCTGGGGAGTTATGGAATGGATGTCAGTTCCCTTCAGTAGTGGCTTAAAACGTATGCCAGAAAAACTCGGCTGAATAATAAAAGGGAAACAGGATGAACCGCCGAACATTTGTCAGGAACCTGAGTGCAGCCTTGGGCACGGCTGGGCTGGCTGGCAGACCAGGATTTGCCGATCCCATTCTCGACCCGGATGCGACAGCACGCCGGTCTCTGCCTAATTTTGTCTTCCTCATTTCTGACGACCAGAGTTATTCAGGCCTTAGTTGCGACGGGAATCCTGCTGTGCACACCCCGAATATTGATCGATTGGCGAGCGAAGGAATTCGTATGACGCGTGCCTTTGCCCCCTCGCCCTCATGCAGCCCCAGTCGCTCAGCAATCCTGACAGGCGACCCGCCGCACGAAACCGGGACGTCGCGTTTTCGTTCGCCTATGCCCGCAGGGCAGAAAACGATCCTCGAGTACTTGAAAAGTGCAGGCTATTACACCGGAGCATTCAAGAAAGTCCACCAGGGGACCGAATTCTGGACGCGGTGGGACTTCAAGGGCCTGCATAAGCCCATCAACCTGTTTTTTGAATCGCGTCCGAAAGACCGGCCCTTTTATCTCCATATTGGTTATCACGATCCGCATCGACCTTATTTACCCGGAGAAAGATATCCGGAAAAGAATCCGCGCGCTTCCATCAGCGTGCCACCCTTCCTTCCGGACACGCCGGCCGTGCGAAAAGATATCTCGCACTATTACGAGGCCATCGAGCGCCTGGACATGCACGTAGGCAGGCTCCTCAAGCTGCTTGAAGATCACGAGCTTGTTGAGAATACTCTGCTCGTCTTCACGAGTGACCAGGGAATGTCATTTCCCGGGGCCAAGGGGACGTTGTACGATCCGGGGCTCCACGTCCCGTTAATTGCGCGCTGGCCCGGGAAAATCCAGCCAGGCCATGTCTCATCTGATCTGATTTCACTCGAGGACCTGGCACCAACGTGGATCGAGGCCGCCGGCTTACGGCCGCCCACATTCATGGACGGGAAAAGCTTTCTCCCGCTGCTTCTGGGAAAGGCCTTCCAGCCTCGGGAAGCCATTTTTGCCGAACGAAACTACCATACTCATCTGGACCTGATCCGCTGCGTCAGGACTTCCCGTTTCAAGCTGATCCATAACTATCTGCCGGAGGCCCCGTACCGGCCGTTGAGTGACATCGCCCGCTCACCCACATGGCGTTCCATTGAGGAACTCGCTCGCCGCGGGCAGCTTGCTCCGACCCTTTATCAACGCTATTTCAAAGCGCCCCGCCCTCAGGAAGAGTTCTATGATCTGCAAAGCGACCCGAACGAATTGACCAATCTGGCGGGAGATCCCAAATATAAAGACGAATTGCTTCACCATCAGGTGCTCCTCAGCCGGTGGATGATCCGGACTCACGACTTTCTGCCGCCGCCCATTCAACCACCCGAGATGGACATGCTGATGGAGTGATCGAAACGGACTGGTACCTTCGGCCACCGCTCGATTGACCGCAGCGTCGGTGCCGAATAGAATTTACGCTCAGACCGACGCGAAGCGAATTTGTGTGTCGAGGACTTCGGACCGAATTATCCTGAGACGGCAAGCACGTTTTTTTGGTCCTTCGAATCCAGCCCGTGGAGTGAGAGATGGAAATCTATCCGAGGGTTTATCAGATTCATTCTCTATATGGGGAGAGAAATCTGTTCCAGTACCTCTTTGCAGGCGACAACATCGTGCTAGTCGATACAGGCATTGCCTCGACGCCGGAGGCCACCATCTTTCCCTTCATGGACAGATTGAAGTTGAAGCCGCAAAAGTTAACTCTTGCCGTCACAACACATGCCGACCTCGATCATCAGGGGGGCAACGACGCCATTAAGCGTATTTCGCCTGGAACGATGCTGAGCTGCGGTGAAGCGGACCGAGAGTTGGTAGAGAGCCCTGCGACCCTCTACGGCCGGCGTTACAACTTTCTAAAGGACGATCACGAGGTTGTGTTCGAAGGCGAACCATCTCCTGATGCGGGCAAACCGCGTCGCATGGACCTTACATTTTCCGGCGGGGAAAGAATCCGCGTGGGCGACGATTGGTCGTTGGATGTGCTGCACGTTCCTGGACACTCGCACGGCCACCTGGCACTCTATGACCCTAAGAACCGTGCGCTCTTTTCGGGTGATGCGGTTCAGGGTCGTGGTTGTCCAAAGGCAACGGGCGGGATGGCAATCCCGGTCACGTATTATCACGTGGACACCTATCTTTCAACGATCCGCTACTTCGAGCATCTCCCCGTGGAGGCCCTCTATTCCGGCCATTGGCCCGTGATGCGCGGTGAAGAAGTGAAGGAATTCTTCGCGGAATCACGCCGCACGGTTGATTTTGTCGACCGCGTGATATTGCAGAACCTTGAGAAGCAGCGCTCGGGCCTGTCCATGAAGCAACTGATCGATGTTGTCGCCGCCGCCGTTGGTGACTGGCCGGACGAAGGTGTCTTCCTTGCGATGTTTCCTATCAAAGGGCATATGGACCGGCTGGAACAGCACGGGCGGGTGAAACTGGATCGCAGTTCGCGCCCGGCAAAATGGGTCGCGGCCTGAGTGCACACGGTGCCCTGCCACAAGAAAAAACGGCCTCCCCGGCAGGAGTGAAAACCTCGCGCTGGTGTCGTCAGCGATTGTATTTCGGCGTCACCCCGCGCAGCCGTTTCCAGACCGCATCGCATCGTTCGAGCACATCGTGGCCCAAGCGCGGTCCTTCGCACGCCTTCAGGTTCTGCTCAAGATGCTCCGGGCGTGATGCACCAAGGATCACCGAATCAACCTGCTCCTGGCTTAGGAGCCACCGCAAGGCCAACTCGATCAGCGTCATTTGGGAATCGTTGGCGATTTTTTTGAGGTCTTCGACAGCATCGAAGTAATCCGCGTGCCAATAGCGGTCCAGATACATCTTGTTTCCGTCGAAGCGAGTGCCTGCGATGGGCTTTTCGCGCGTCTGTTTTCCCGTCAACAGACCTCCCGCAAGCGGATTATACGGTACCACGGCAACACCAAACCGCCGGCAAAACGGCAAATACTCGTCCTCGATGGCGCGGGCGAGCAGATTGTACATAGGCTGTGAAATAAACGGCGGTTTGTATCCGTTCTTCTGCGAAATGCAGTGGATCTCAGCAACCTGCCACGCAGCGTAATTTGAGACCGCGGGATATCGAACCTTCCCTGCCCTGACCAGTTCATCCATGGCTGCCAGCGTTTCTTCGATCGGAACCTCATAGTCCGGCTGGTGCATGTAATAGATATCAACGTAATCGGTCTGGAGTCGCCGAAGGCTTGCGTCAATGGCCTTGTGAATTGCAGTGCGGGAAAGTCCGGAATCATCCGGTCCGTCTCCCATCTTGCCTCGGACTTTGGTCGCAAGGACGACTTTGTCCCGTCGGCCTTTCAACAGCTTGCCAACGATGGTTTCCGCCATCCCCTTGTTATAAATATTAGCAGTATCGAAAAAGTTGATTTCGTGATCAAAGCAGAGATCGATCATGCGTCGCGCGGCATCTTCATCGGTCTGCGAGCCGAAGGTCATCGTCCCGAATGAGATGCGTGAAACGCGCAGGTCTGTGTTGGGTAAGGTGCGGAATTCCATTCAATCCTCCTGAATTGCTTCCCGTGAAATGTGCATGAGAGCGGCAGATCTTTTTTTGTCCGCATAAAGGCAGCCGCGCCCGTGACCAACTCACTCTCAATGACAAATGCCGAATGAAACTGTAAACGAAATCATATGAAATTGGTTAACGAAAATCTCCTCTTGTCCTGTGGCTGCTTCATAGCGTGAAAAGCTGCACGTTGAATCGCCACATGAACGTTCGCCCGCGGGTGAGAGGCTGCTGATCAGTTTCGCGTCTTTCTCTGACTACTCCAACAAAGATTTTAATGTCCAATGCTTTCTGCCGCATCTGAAGCGTGAAGCTCTGATTATGCAGTAAACTTCGTCCGTCTTGGCGATGGTAGAATGACTTTGAATCGTCTCCTTGCTATGGCCCTCGTGTGCAGCGCCGGATTTGAAATCTATTGCATCCGGGTAATACGTTTTTCAATCGGCCATTTTTGCAAACGTGCTTAAAAGGAGGTTGCCATGAAAAAGCCGGCCGTTCGCAGTTCCGCTTTCAAGGCACCCGGCCGCAAGTCCCGACGGGCATCTTCCGGCCCCAATCCGCGTATTGAAGCACGTGCGATCCATAGAAATCGGGCGGCGTTAGTTGAACCCTTGACGCCGAGCCCGGAGGAATCAACATGGATGGTTGAAGGTTCCGGCGGCGAACTCGTAGTAGCCCAGGCCAGGGTCGCGGGTGTGGAATATGTTTTCGCCAATCCGGGATCGTTTGAGTCCGGGCTGTTCGACGCGCTAACAGACATTCCGGGCATGCACATTATCCTTGGACTTCACGAAGGGATTGTACTCTCCATGGCGGACGGTTATCACCGGATGACGAGGAAGCCTGCGTTTGTGAACGTTCATGCGCTTGTGGGAACAGCACAAGCAATGGGGCAACTCTATAACGCCAACTGGGACGGTTCCGCACTGATTGTAACCGCAGGGATGCTGGACAACGAGATTGGCAGCGATGAAATCTGTCTCGCCCCACCGCCCGGATTCAGTCAGAAAGAAGTCCCACGACCGTTCACAAAAATGTCTTGGGAAGTTCGTGAGCCTGCTTCCCTGCCCCTCGTGCTGAGACGCGCGATGAAAACGGCGATGACTGAACCGACCGGCCCTGTGTACGTTGCCATGCGCGATTCAGCGCTTGAGAGCAAGGCCGTACGTGCCCAGGTCTTGCCCGCTGAACGTTTTCTGCTGCACGCGCGTACCCGGCCAGCGAAGTCCGCAGTCGAACGAGCCGCAAAATTGCTGGTGGAAGCGAAACGGCCGATGCTCGTGATTGGCGACGATGTATGGAAAGGCGGGGCGCAGGCGGAATTGCTCGCGCTCTCGGAGCAACTCGGCTTGCCGGTTGCTGACCAGGTCACGGCGCAGGCTGAGATGGTCGCAAAAGGTCTGGTGATTGATTCGCCGTTTCGTGCGTTTCACAGTTTCCCCGCGCGGCATCCTCATTACCTTGGCAACTACAGGGCGAATTCGGAATGGATGACACGCGGCGTGGATCTGATCTTCTGCATTGGTTGCCGGGATTTCGGGGACCGCTCTGCGGTGCCGATAGACGATGTTCCGCACAGCGCGCGTGTAGTTAGGATCGGGACGAATACAGCCGCAATGGGCCGCAATTATCCCACGGACCTGGCGCTGATCGGCGACATCAAAGAGTCCCTTGCGGACTTGATCGAGGCGATTCCGGGACAACTGACAGTCGGGCGCCTGAAAGCAATCGCAGCACAGCGAAGCAAAGAAATTTCCGCCGTCACGGCCAAGGCCAGAGAAAAAGAGCGGCAGGCGACGCAGAAGAACTGTGGCCAGTCGCCGATTCATCCGGACGAATTGTCACACGTTCTGGCGGAATCACTCGACCGTAATGCAGTGATTGTCTGCGAGAATCCTACCGCCCCGCTTCGGCCTTTCCCGTTCGGCTTCCGCGAGAACGAGCAGATGTTTATTGGCACAGCGGGTGCGAGTCTGGGTTGGGGAGTCGGCGCGGCGACGGGCGTAAAGGTTGCGGCCCCGGACCGTCAGGTCGTGTGCTTCATCGGAGATGGCGCAGTGATGTACAGCGCCTCGGGATTTTGGACACAGGCGCGATACAGCATTCCTGTGCTGACGGTAGTTGCCAACAACCGGAATTACCAGACGGTGCGCCTGGTTTATCACGGCTACAAAGGCCGCATGGCTGAGACCGGGCACTATGCTGGAACATATCTTGGAGGGCCGGACATCGATTTTGTTGCACTCGCAGCGAGCCAGGGTGTACAGGGGGAAAAAGCCGCTAACGCGCGGGAGCTTGTGGCGGCGTTGCGCAGGGGAAAATCTGTGACGGACGGCGGCCAACCTTACTTGATTGAAGTAGCAACAGCACGTTGCGGCCCCGGGGCCGAATCAGAGTGGTTTAATGGCGCGAGTGTGCATGAACACAGCGTAAAGAGGTAACTTGCCGAAGTGCATGTATTCGTGTCAGAACCAGAAATGCCAGGAAGTATCCACGAGGGCGTGCGTAAAGGCTGAGGCGGACGTCCTCCCGCGGACACGCCAGACATTCCCATAAAAAATCCCAGCCACGGTGGCCATGATGGCATAACGCCAATTGGGCACGGGCGGATGGTGCAGATGTGAAAGCCCAAAGATCACCGATGCCAGCAGCAATCCGTATCTGCCGCGCCGCGGCCCCTCGAAAGTCTTTACCAGAAGGTTTTGAAGTATCCCGCGGAAGAGAAATTCCTCAGGAATTGCCACGCTCAGATAAGTTCCCAGGAAGGTTGCGACGAATGCGAATACGCCGACACGATGGGCGTGCGGATGAATGAATCGCAACGCTAATCCCAGCGGAATTGCGAGAATGATGAACGCGATGAAATTCAAGCCGCCTTCAACCAGGTCTCCTTTCTTCCATATCAATTTGTAACCTGCGTTTTTCAGATTGCGAATAACGAGGAACGCATACGCACCAACGCAGACGCAAAAGATGGGACGGAAGACATAGATATCTTCCGGCCACACCCAGATGTTGCTCAGCCACCCTGCGCTGACGGGAAGTCCCAGGCTGAGCATGGCTGCAAAATCTCGCCATGAAGCACGCTCGGCCTGCCGGATCCGGTCAGGAAGCAGCAGAAGTGTGGGGACGGTAATATAAGCGGCAAGCTTAGCCAGCGCCCGAAATGAAAACGTGTCGGTGCAGAGAGCCAGCGTCAAGTAAGGAATCAGCAGACTGAAAGGTATCAGAAATGCTAGCCACGGCGAGGACAAGGCCCACTTGCGCAACCCGTGGATGAAATCCGTTTGTGTGAATGCAACATACGCCCCCAGCAGCAGTGCAAGGGATTCGAACAACGCGGCCAGCCGCAAGGGGTCAAACCGCGTGCGCTGCAGGAGGGCCGCCTCCGCCAGCACCCCGATCACAAGGAGGCCTGCGAGGGCAAAGATAGGCTTTTTCATCCGGTTACCTTCTCAGAGCAGAAGGATCCGCTGTTCCCCGTGGAGGGTCAGGGAATGATCGTCCGACATCGGCGATTGGGATCACACGCGCCTCTCCGAGCTTTTTCAGACCGTTCTGAAACGCTGCGGCGTTTCCGACCAGGACGATGATATCGTCATTGGTACTGAGGTATTTTCTTGTTGCGGCCAGAACGTCGTTCGCGGTCAATGACCTGATCTCCTGCGGAAACCTGTTCCAATAATCCTGCGGAAGATGGTAGATCATCGTTTCCAGGACCTGATTGGCGACCTGGCTGGCGGACTCGAATTCGAGTGCTTCGTGCCCGATGAGGTAGTCGCGCGCGTTCTGGAGTTCCCATGATTTGATAGGGCCGTTGCGGAGACGCGATATTTCATCCAGCACGATTTGGGTGGCTTTGATGGTTTCATCAGACCGTGTCGAAGTTTTCGCTACCCACGCCCCGAGCCTCGAGTAGCAATCGAGGTTGCTCGACGCTCCGTAAGCCAGGCCGTGCTGCGTGCGCAAGACATCAAACAACCTGTTTGATGCGGGCCCGCCAAGCACCTGGTTGGCGATCGCCAGTGGAAAATAATCCGGATTGGAGCGCGGAATGCCGAGGTTTGCCACTCTGATTTCTGTTTGTACAGCATCCGGCTTATCGATCACAACGATCTGTCGCGAGTGCAAAGGCCGTGGTCCCGTAAAAGACTGAACAGGTTGCGTATCACTACCGTTCCATTCGCCGAGATATTGTGTTGCAAGACGGAGGCACTCCGGCTCAGTAAGATCTCCGGCAACGGCGAGAATCGTCCGCGACGGGACGTAATATCGGCGGTGAAAATCCAACAGGTCTTCTCGCGTCACGCGCTCGATGGATTCGGGTGTACCGTCTTCGGAGTGAGCGTATGGCGTCCCTTGAAACAGCAGTCGCCGCATGACGACGTCGGCCACATAGCTCGGGTCCTGGTCGATCACGTCGAGGGCTGAAAGGGTCTGCTTTCGAAGACGCTCAACTTCGTCGCGTGCAAAGGACGGATGGATAAGAAGATCCGCCAGCAGATCAAACGCGACTCGCGCATGGTTTGAAAGGACGCTCACGTTGGCGTAGGACTGGTCCCAGCCTGCACCGGTGTCAATCGATCCTCCAGCCTGATCAATCTCCTCAGCGATCTGGTATGCGCTCCGGTGTTTTGTACCTTCGGGAAGCAGGCCGGCTACCATGCTGGCAAGTCCAGGAAGTTGAGGCGGATCAGCTTCGGACCCAACCTGAACAACGGCGTAGAGCCGGACAATGGGCACGTCGTGTCGTTCGATAAGCACGACGCGCAATCCATTGGGGAGCCGGTGGACTGCAGGCATGCGGAAGGAAAAGCCATCGGGCGGCGCAACAACGGGCGGCAATTCATTGGCAGAAAGCGTCGAGGTGGACCGGCAGAGGGCCAGCAAGATAACCGGGAACGCCACTGCGCACTTCCAAAGTTGTTTCATCATTGGCCGCCGTCATTCAAGTTCGCCGCCGTCCGGGCGGGATGGACTTCAAGCAGCGTCATATTCTCGTGGACGAAATATCTCCTTGCTGCGGCTTGCACCTGTTCGGCGGTCACCGCCAGCAGGCGCTCGGCCTCCGTATTGATCAGGTTTGCGTCCTTGAGGATGACCGCATCGTAGCCCAATTGACCAGCAAGGTCCCTGGAGTCTTCCCGCGCCTGGGCAAGCTCGAAAAGAATCTGGTTTTTTGCCTTTTCCAGTTCCTTCGGGGAAAGCAGTTCTGCTTTCAGCCTTCCGAGAATTGAATTTACAGCCGCCTCGCCTTGGGCCGGCGTGTTGCCGGAATTCATGACAGCGAAAACGAAAAAGAGGTTCGGGTCTTCGCTGAATTCCGCGGAACTCTGCGCCTCGAGAGCAAACTGCTTTTCGTACACAAGCTGGTGATAAATCAGGCCGCTGTCGCCGGCGGAAAGCACTCGCGCAGCGATCCGCAGCGGGTATGAATCCGGCGTGCCATCTGCAGGAATGTGGTAAGCCTCGACAAACGCAGGAAGCGCGACATCACGGGTCATATGAACGACACGTTCTTCCGTCTGCGGGGGCTCAACCGGTATACTGGGCGAAACGGAGCGGGTGCCGGCAGGGATCTGGCCGAAATATCTCCCGATATATTCCTTGGCATCCTCCTCGGAGAATTTTCCGGTGATAACGATGGTGGCGTTGTTCGGCACGTAATACCTGTCGTAAAAATTCCTGACGTTGTTAATTGAGGCGCGATCGAGGTCATCCATGGTGCCGATGGGAAGATGCCGGTAAGGGTTTACCGTGAATGCGTGATCGTAAAGGGTTGGTATTACTGAGCCATATGGAGGATTGCCGTAACGGCGGCGACGTTCTTCTTCCACAACCCGCCTTTCGTTGTCCAGCGTTTGTTGGCTGATGTCCAGATTGCGCATACGGTCCGCCTCAAGCCACAGCGCCACGGGAAGGTTCGAACTCGGCATCGTCTCCCAATAAACTGTTGCATCTGTTGTTGTATAGGCATTGTCGATTCCCCCGACGCGGACAATGTAGTCTGAAAAATGCCTGCCCAGGGTCTTCGTGCCGTCGAACATCATGTGTTCGAGAAGGTGCGCGAAGCCTGCCTGGCCGGGCTGTTCGTCGCGCGAGCCCACGTGATACCAGACTTCAACGGTGACGACGGGAGCTTCGCCGCAATTGGCCATGACCACATGCAAACCGTTAGGCAGCGTAACAGTGTGAATATTGATTTCAGGAAGATGTAAGACCGCAGCCAATGGGCGTGTTGTCAGCAGGGGCAAAAGAGAAAGGAACCCGAGAATGCATGCACAAAGTTTTAGGGAGCAGCTTTTCACTCTGCCTCGATGGGCGTCAGGCGCAATGCCGGCTAGCAGATGAATTTCTGCGCGATGGGATATCGTCGCCCCATTCCGAACGCCTTGGCCGTAACCTTGAGCGCGGGCGCGGCCTGCTGGCGCTTGTATTCGGCGCGAGCCACCCGCCGCGCAATGTCTTCTACCAGCTTCAGGTCAAACTTGTATTTGTCGGCAATCTCCTTCGCGCAAAGCCGGTCCTCAATGATGCCCTTGAGAATCACGTCCAACACTTCGTACGGCGGCAGCGTGTCCTGATCGGTTTGGTTGGGCTTCAGTTCAGCCGAAGGCGCTTTTTCAAGGCAAGCGCGCGGGATGCGTTCACGCTCTCGGTTGATGTATCTGGCCAGGGCGTAAACCATCGTCTTGGGAACATCGGCAATGACGGAGAGCCCCCCCGCCATGTCGCCGTAGAGCGTGCAGTAGCCGACCGCAAGTTCCGATTTGTTTCCCGTGCTCAGGACCATTGCGCCGAGTTTGTTTGAAAGGGCCATCAGAATGTTTCCGCGAATGCGCGCCTGAATGTTCTCCTCCGTTACGTCGGCGGGGAGCCCTTGAAAGGAAGGCTTCAGGGCCTGGATGTAGCTATCATAAATTGACGTGATCGGAATAACACGGAAATCGACGCCAAGCCTTGTGGCAAGGTCCCTGGCATCGCGAAGGCTGTTGTCAGAAGAATACGGGCCCGGCATGGCGATGGCGTGGACATTTTCCGGCCCCAGTGCGTCAGCCGCGAGCGTCACAACCACGGAGGAATCGATGCCGCCGCTGAGACCGACAATGGCCTCCCTGAAACCGCATTTCTGCATGTAATCGTGCGTGCCAAGCAGCAGCGCCTTATAAACCGCTTCGATCTCCGACTCGGGCGTCGGATGGATTTCTGCCGTGGCACCGGTTGTGTCGAATACAACCAGGTCCTCCTCGAATGACTTGGCACGCGCGAGGAGCGTGCCGCCGGCGCCGAATGCGAGGCTTGACCCATCCAGCACAAGCTGGTCGTTGCCCCCGACGTGATTGACGTAGGCAACAGGAATTCGATGCTCCGCTGCAATCGTCCTCAGCATGTCGTAGCGAAGCTGGATTTTCTCCGTACTATAGGGCGAAGAGGCGATGTTCAGCAGGAGCTTGGCGCCGGCGCGCGTGATTTCTTCAACCGGGTCGCGCGGGTAGAGCCGCTTGCGCCAGAAGTTCTTGTCATTCCAGATGTCCTCGCAGATCGTGACGCCAATTCTCATGCCTTCCAGGTCAAAGATGCCCACAGAGTTCCCCGGCTCGAAGTATCGCGATTCGTCGAACACATCGTAGAAAGGCAACAGGATCTTGACGTAATCCAGCAAAACTTTCCCACGATAGACCAGTGCTGCAGCGTTCGAAACAGGCTTCCCCAACTGGACGTGCGAAGCGCGGACATAGCCGATCAGAGCAGGAATTCCTGGCAGCAGGTGGCTCAGACGAGAAAGTTCCGATTCCGAGCGTTCAATGAAGTCCCGCCTCTCCACAAGGTCGCGCGGCGGGTATCCGCAAACAACCATCTCGGGAAAGACTACCAGGTCTGCTTTGCGGTCAGCAGCCATCCTGGCGTACTGGAGGATCTTAGCAACGTTTCCTTCGAAGTCTCCGACAGTAGTATTGATCTGGGCGAGTGCGATTTTCATCTGGGAAATGTGTTTACCTTAACAGGTTGTTGAAAAACATTTCAGAACGACGCTGGACCGTACGAAGCGCTGTTCCGGACAGGGCGAAGCGAGGAACCTGCTCGTTTTAATCCACGAAATATCAAACCGGATTTTTCGAGCCGGTCTGTAACATCGGGCCCCGGAATGATGAGCAACACGAATCTTTCGCCAACATCCGAAAGGACTTCTCCTGGATAAAAACTTGATTATACTACTGAAGCCTGCGCGCGGATTCAGCCCCACGCTGTGGTAGAGGCTTCCGCGCCACAAGCGACGCCATTCCTCGGCCTGTCCATGTTTCTTGATAAAAGACAATCTCCCAGTCGCCGAAGGCCCTCAGCAGTTCATTCCGTTCAAGTAAATGGTCCGGATTCTGTGGCTTGAAGCCGAAGTGGAGATGCTCCCTCGTATAGGTTTCATATATCAGCAGCCCTCCCGGTTTGAGCGCCGAACGGATAGAAGGATACAAGTTCGGGTCGCGGTATCGAAAACAGACGACAACGACAAATTTACCGTTTGGAATGTGGAAGCTGGCGAGGTCCGCCTGCACAAAGCAAGCTTTCAGGTCTGATGTGAGGGCGACGCGCCTTGCCGCGGCAAGGGCTTGTCCCGAACGGTCGATTCCAATCGCAGTCAAGCCCCGGCTTGAGAGAAAGACCGTGTCCTGCCCATTGCCACATGCCAAATCGAGCGCCATCCCGGCGCGCGGCAGCATGCCCGAAAAGCGCATAAGAAGCATATTCGGATGCGTAGAGTTGCATGGGCCTCCTCGCTTTTTTGAGGGTACGACTGACGTTTTGGAGGTGGGAAACATGGGGAGCAAAGCGCCTGCCGCTCCGGCAATCGCGACAGGCGCCTGCTGAGAACTCTGCTTAAACGCTAAAGGAACTGCCGCAACCACAAGTCGTCTTGACGTTGGGGTTGTCGAACTTAAAGCCCGATCCTTCCAGGCTTTCGACAAAGTCGATCTTAGTTCCGTTCAGGTACATCAGCGAAGCCTGGTCGATAAATACCTTCAACCCGTCAAACTCATAGACCTTGTCAATCGGCGTGGTCTGGTTCTCAAAATTCATTTGGTATGAAAAGCCGGAGCAGCCTCCGCCTACAACAGAAACGCGCAGCCCCGCAGGCGTTGGCGTCTGTTGTGCCAGGATCTCCTTTACTTTATCGACTGCATGCGGCGTCATTTCAATGGCCATTCTCTACTCCTTAGGCTTGTTAGATGGTTAATCCCCGACTAACAGCTCACTTCAAATTAAACTAGCAAACCGCACGGTAAAATGCAAGTTCGCGCAGATCAGAAAGTGCTGATGGTGGACGCTTCGCCGGATACCAGCGATAATAGAGTCTTGCGAGCGACTGGCTGTCATGCAGTTGAAAAGTGGAGCACGTTTTGCCTGTTTCCCAAGCTCGTCCTTATTGTCCGACTTCGGGGGTGGCTTTTGAAAGCTAAATATCGAAACTTCATCAGGATAGCGATGAGCGGAATTCTACTTTCCGCCGCGCTTGTTTTCTCCTCCCCGCTCTTCGCTCAATACGCCGGCCAGGACGCTTTGGCCAGCTTTCCCGCCGACACCCAGCAGATGGCTTATACAAACCTGGCGACGCTTCGCACTCTCCCACAATATCCACTGATTGAAGCGCACCTGTTGAGTCCGCAACTTCGCAACCTTGAAACACTTCTGAGAAGCGCTGGCGTTAATCCCGAAAGAGATGTGAATGAACTTGTTCTCGGTTGGCGGGGAGACCTTCAGGATGCCACGCGCTTTTTCGGGCTGGCAGAGGGCAGTTTTGACCCCAACCGCGTCCACGATTTCTTCGTCAACAACAAAATGCTGGTCCAGCGGTATTCAGGGTACGATCTGTACGGTTTTGGCTCGGGCCTGGCACGAACGGAAATGTTTTTCACGTTTCTAGACAGCTCGACAGCGGAATTCGGCCGGCTCGGTGACTTGAAGGCTTTAATCGACGTGCGCACGTCCTCGCGCCCGGCCCTGAACTCCAATGCCGACTTCCGTCGATGGGAAGGCGATTTGGACGGGCTGGCGCCGCAATGGGGAATTTCCACGGGGCAGGCGGCCGCGAATCAGGCGATACCCTGGCTGACCCAGGGAGGAAAAATCCAGGTTGACCCCAGCGCGCTTTTCGGCTCCGTCAAAGCCGTGTTGTACCGGATGGACTGGGGCAGCAATATCATGGCCCATCTTTCAATCATTTGCACAAATCCGGAAGCTGCGAACGGCTTCAATCAGCTTTTCACCCTGCTGCGCGGCGCTCAGCCGGCAGTTGCCCAGAACATATCGCCGGCGCTTTCTCAGATTCTCCAGAGCCTGAACGTCCAGGTGGACGGTTCCAAACTTAACCTGGACGCCTCGGCGTCAATCAGCGACCTGTCGCAACTGCTGAATGCTCCGCCACCCAGTCAGGGCCAAAAGTAATTTTTCCGCAATTCAATGAATGCAACGCTTGCCAGAGGAAACTCCATGACTGTCAAAGTGACTTTGATTCCCGGCGACGGCATCGGGCCGGAGGTTTCGAGCGCGACAGTGCGCTTGCTTGAAGCTGCCGGCGCGAAAATCGAGTGGATTGAAATGCCCGCCACCCCTGTTGTTGGCCGCCGCAAGGGTGAAACGGAGATGAATCCACTGGTCGAGGCCATCCGCAAGACGCGCGTGGCGCTGAAAGGTCCCATCACAACGCCCGTCGGCGTCGGCCACCGCAGCATCAACGTGGCGCTGCGGAAATCGCTCGATCTCTATGCCAACCTCCGGCCGGTGAAGCACCTCCCCGGCGTAAAGACGCCTTTCGAGAAAGTTGACTTGATCATCGTTCGCGAAAACACGGAAGACCTCTATTCCGGCCTCGAACACGAAATCATCCCCGGCGTGGTTGAAAGCCTGAAAGTAATCACCGAGCGGGCTTCAAAGCGCATCGCGCACTTTGCCTTTGATTACGCCCGCCGCATGGGACGGAAAAAGGTTGCGGCCATTCACAAGGCCAACATCATGAAGCTCTCCGATGGCCTTTTCCTTCAATCGATTCGTGAAGTCGCGCTCGAATACCCGGAAATTGCGCTCGAGGAATTCATCATTGATAACTGCTGCATGCAACTCGTCATGCGTCCCGAAAGGTTTGACGTGCTGCTGCTTGAGAATCTTTATGGCGATATCGTCTCAGACCTGTGCGCGGGCCTCGTGGGCGGGTTGGGGCTGGTTCCGGGGGCGAACATCGGCGAGGATTGCTCGGTGTTTGAGGCCGTTCACGGCAGCGCGCCGGACATCGCCGGCAAACACCTTGCCAATCCCACGGCTATGATGCTCTCCGCAATTCTCATGCTGCGCCACCTCGGCCAGAATGAGGTTGCCGACCGCGCTGAGCGCGCCATCCATAGAGTCTATCGCGAGGGAAAACACTTGACCCACGACGTCGGCGGTAAAGCCACCACTGATGAATTTACTTCTGCCGTGGTGGATGCGCTCGAATAGTGTTCATCTCGCACTGCGTTGGAACATCCCGCCCGTTCATTGCGCCTCAGCCGCCGGAACTTTCCTTGATGGGATTGGGTGGTATTGAAGTGACCTGCCCCTTTTTTCTGTACCAACCTTGAGGTGAGCTTCCGGGTGCTTGAGGTGTGGCCTGGTGGGGATAGCCCTCACTTGGCCTACAAATTCGTTCGGCATCCTCTCTCTCCCGGTTCCTCGTGAAGACGGCTTTCATTATATTCCCGTCGCCAAGCCTCGATGATCTTCCTTGCCTCGTTAAGGCTGGTGAACCAATGCGCGTTGAGGCACTCCGCCTGAAAGGTCCCGTTGAAGAATTCCACGGGCGCGTTGTCAGTCGGTTTGCCGGGCCGCGAGAAGTCCATCCGCACACCACTCTGGTACGCCCAAAGGTCCATAATCTGGCTCGTGAACTCGGCCCCCTGATCGCAGAACAGCATCTTTGGTACTCCTCGATCTTGCCGAAACCGATTCAAAACTTCCACCCCATCATTGCCCTTCAAACTCTGTCCCACATCAATGGCCAAGCACTCTCGTGTGAACACGTCCACCACCGTCAAAGTCCGGAAGCGGTGCCGGTCGGCCAGTTGATCGGCCACGAAATCCAGACTCCAGGCTTCATTGGGCACTCTGGGCTTCGTTCGCTCGCGCTGGTGCGCGCCCACCTGCCGCATCTGGCGGTTCCTCGTTTCTCTCCCAGACCATTTCGCCGTCTGAAAAAGCTGTAACGAAGTGGTAGTATCTTTTCAGATAATCTTTGAACGGGCCCAAATGGTTGCTTCCGCCGAAGCTTGGAGGCGGCATGTCAGCCGCGGCCTCAAACAGAACATATTTCGTCGTGTGAGCTTTGAGCCCGTAGACCAGGTCATCAACTTGCGAAGGGCGAGTATAGTCGGACCCGGTGACGTAGGGCACTCGAGCGGGGTCGTGGAGGTCCAGCAGGAAGTTATACATCTCATCGCCGAAGAAATATTCGCCGGGCTTGGTTCGAAGGAGGAAATAACATATTCGTTGATATGCGTCGGGGTCCATGATGGCGATTCGGCCGATGGGAACTTGCAGTTCTTTGTGCCAGCGGATTTCCCGCTCGGCGCACTCGCTGATCGCCATCAGCATCGCGAGCACCCAAACCGCGTTGACGCGAAGCACGCGGAATTTCCCGGGAGAATTCCAGAACCATCCAAACAGGATTACAGCCGGCGGTGATACGGCGCAGATGCGGAGCCAGGATGGCGCGGACACAATCCCGAGGAACATAAGGAAGCCTGTCAAGCTCAGCAGCATCAGGCGGTCCCATGGCGCATCAGGATTCTGGCGCGCAGTCGTCCAGTACCGAACGAAAAAGAGGATGTAAATCAAAGGAATCAGAAGATGTATTGAAAGGAATATCGCCAGCGCAGGCAGGCGATACCAGGGACGCAGGCGCGGAATGTCAATCATGTAAACGCGGTACGTATTCCACGCCTCCGCGGGGTAATAACGAAGGCCGAAGACTATCGTATCATTCAGGAATGTTGCGAGGCCGGTTTTCCAGGCGAACCAGGCATTGAAGCCAATCACCACAAGAATAAAGGCCCACCACAGGTGAAATTGCTGCTTCCAGAACGCGCGCCATGCGAGCCGCTTCCTGCGTGCTTGCCAGACAAGAAACAGCGACACGCCAACGGTCGCTGAAAGCCCGCGAGTCTGGGTGAAGCAGGTTGATAATCCAAACAAGGCCCCGGCTCCTGCGAGACGCAGCGGAGTCCTCGACTCCATCAACAGTGCAATTCCCGCCAACGCAATAAGCGTGCTGTACCAGTGGTGCGTGGCGTCAACCTGGCTGCGGAATGGGACGATCAGAAACAGCACGGCTGGAAGTAGCGCAGCCTTGCCGGGCAGGACTTTTCTGGAAATGACGATCATCAGCCACATGACAGCCAGACCCAGCACTATCAGCATGGCATTTGGGATCCACGCGCGGACACCGAAGAACTTGTACAAAAGGAGATAGACCAACTGCGTTCCCGGCGGGGTCACCTGGAAGAAATCTCTATAGATCACTTCTCCCGCGAGCATTCTCCGGGCATCGAAAAGCTGCGTGACCTGATCAACAAGCAGATAAATGGGAGTGTTGGGAAGGTAGAACAGATTGAGGTAAAGGAAAATAAATCCGGCAACCAACACGCCAATGGTCAACCGTACGTCAGTCCTTCCTTTAACAGAATCCATTTTAATAGGGAGATCGTGAGAATGCCCCTGCATTCGCGGGGCCCGCAAAGAATCGGTTGTACTTCGCTGGCGGCTTTTCGACAAGATACAAATCTAATTGACGGCGCTCAGCACGGTCAAGGTGAGCGGACGCTATCTCGTGCATCAAAGCGCTGGACGCTGCCTTGCATTCGGCTTGCTCCCGTTCCGCACAGGCGCGTACCAGCGTGCGAGGCGTTCGGCGGGGACGCCGAGCGAATAGAGCGTCTGAATCCAGACCCAACTTGCCAGCGTAGGAAAGAGGCCCTGCATGCGCCAGCGGCGGTCCGAAACCAGCAGCGGCGGATTCAGGCAGGCTGTGCGGCCCATGTGCTCCAGGCGGCGGACGAACTCATAATCATCCATGATAGGAATCGGCTTGAAGCCACCCAACTTCTCGAAGATTTCACGACGCACAAAAAGCCCTGAATCGCCGTAATAAATCCCAAACGGCCGGCGCACCCGGTAACACCAGGTGAAGAATTTCTCGACAGCGGAGTCGCCTTCAAATACGATCTGAAAATTGCCGCCGATCACCGAAGGATCACGGAGGCAGTGCTCGATGGATTCCACAGCCTCCGGCGGTGCAACGATATCCGCATGAAGAAACAGGAAAAAATCTCCGTGTGCAGTTTGTGCGGCGGAGTTCAACTGGATGGCGCGGTTGCGAACCGCTTTGACCAACCGCAACGGACGCGGAAACCCGGAAGCGGCGCAGCGCACAAGTTCGCATGTGCGGTCTGTACTGTTGCCGTCGGCGATGATGACTTCAAATTCGCCCCGGACCTGACCCAGGCGCGCCAGCGTGGTGGGAAGGCAGCCTTCTTCGTTGTAGGTCGGAATAATAATGCTGACCATGCGTGTTGTTGTTGATGATGAAAGCCCAGAGATGCTGGAGGAAAGACTTTCAGTCTTCGTTGATAAACGTTGCCAGCGCGCGCAGCCGCTCATTACGCTGGCGCATCAGTTCATCGATGGAAAGGGCGTCAAGTTCGTGCAGGTGTCGCTCGATAGCCAGCCGGACGGCGGCTGCCGACGCCTGCGGATCAGCGTGAGCACCCTCGGGCGGTTCCGGGATAATTTCATCGATGATTTTGAACTGATGAAGGTCTTCCGCTGTGAGTTTCAGGATTCGCGCGGCGTCGCGCTTGTGTTCCCAGTCGCGCCACAGAATGGAAGAACAGCTTTCGGGCGCAATCACCGAATAGACGGCATTTTCGAGCATCAGCACACGGTCACCGACGGCGATGGCCAGCGCTCCGCCACTGCCGCCTTCACCATGAATGATTGAAATGATCGGAACACGGAGTTTAGGGATTTCCTTCAGGTTGAAAGCGATGGCCTCGGCCTGGCCGCGCTCTTCCGCACCAATTCCCGGGTACGCACCGGGCGTATCGACAAAAGTGATGATGGGGAGGCTGAATTTGGCAGCAAGCTGCATCAGGCGGAGCGCCTTGCGATAACCTTCCGGATTAGTCATGCCGAAATTGCGCAGAAGCTTCTGCTTGGTGTCGCGGCCCTTCTGGTGCCCCACAACCATCACCGGGCGGCCATTAAAGCGCGCAAAGCCGCCTACCATGGCACCGTCGTCGCCGAACCGGCGGTCGCCGTGAAGCTCTGTGAATTCCGTGAAGAGCATCTGAATGTAATCGAGTGTGTAAGGCCGCTGTGGATGCCGGGCCAGAAGCACGCGCGTCCAAGCGTCCTTGGCTCCCGCCGCCGTTCCGGCCTTTAGAGAATCCACCTGCTCCTGAAGGCGCGCGATCTCCTCGCGGGCTACATGGCCGGGCTGCAGCTTAAGCTCCGCAATCTGCTTTTCCAGGTCCTCGACGATGGCTTTCTGTCCGCTCGGATTGGTCATGGGCTGTAACCGGCCAGTTAATCATTCAAGGAATTAGAATTGCCATTATAATTCACTTACCGGCTTCCGGGTTGGTCTGTATTTCAACGGTAACGGCTTGTTCTCCCAGCAGCGCGCGCAAACCCTCCAGAAGGTCTTCGGAGGCGTCGGTCACTCTGGGGTCCTGCGGCTTCATCAGAACGCGGAAGTCGCCTGGCCGCTCCAGTTCGAAAAGAATCGGATTGTCGCCCGGATGGGCGCGCAGCATGGAATCCAGTTCATCGAGCAGGCTTTCAGAAACCGCCGCAGGATTGATTCGAATATGCAGTGCGGGTTTTTTCCCGTTAAGTGCAGCCTCGAGTGGTTTGGCCTCATTTACGACGATTTTCGGCCTGGCATTCTCATCGTGGCGTACCCGGCCTTTGATCAGAAGGGCCGTGTCCGGTTTCAGCACTCCCTTAAGCTGCTCGAGCGCCTGCGGAAAGATCAGCAGTTCGACGGTGCCACGCAGGTCTTCGAGCACGCCGGATCCCCACAGTGCGCCCTTCTTGCTGGGCCTCACTCGCAGGCTGGTGAGGATCCCACCCAGCGTGATGGGGGCGTCATTCGCAAGCTCATCCACCGTCGAAGTGTTGGATTGCGTCAGTTCCCGGAGGTTGGGCAGATATTTCTCCAGTGGATGGCCGGTCACGTAAAAACCGAGAAGCTCCTTCTCGCCGGCCAGGCGCTCAGATTCCGGAAGCTCTGGAACATCCGGCAGTTCGATGGGAGGCGCGGTCGATGTTTCACTGCCTCCTCCGAACAGCCCGTGCTGTCCGCTCTCTGCAACCCGTTGGCGGCGCTGACCCCATTCCATGGCGCGGTCGAGCACGGCCAGAAGCTGCGACCGCCTGACCCCCAGAGAATCCGCTGCTCCCGCCTTGATCAGGCTTTCAATCACCCGCTTGTTGAGCAATCGCAAATCAACGTGCTCGCAGAATTGAAAGAGGTTGTCGAAACGGCCCAGCTTGTTTCGGGCCTCCAGCACGGAGACAATTGCCGCGTCACCAACGTTCTTGATGGCTGTGAGGCCGAACCGGATGCGGCCGTTGCTGGGAGTAAACGTGCGGTCGCTGGAGTTAATGTCCGGAGGCAGGATCTCGATGCCCATGTCGCGGCACTCGTTCAGATAATCCGCAAGCTTGTCCGGGTTGCCGATTTCGGAAGTCAGCAAAGCGGCCATGAACTCCACAGAATAGTGCGTTTTCAAATATGCCGTATGATAGGCCACCAGCGCGTAGGCAGCCGAGTGAGACTTGTTGAAACCGTAACCAGCGAATTGCTCCATCAGGTCAAACAGTTTTTCGGCCTTTGCCGCAGGCACGCCATTTGCTTTCGCCCCCGCCAGAAATTTCTCCCGCATCGCCACCATTACTTCAGGCTTCTTCTTGCCCATGGCCCGCCGCAGGACGTCGGCCTCCCCCAGGCTGAAGCCCGCAACGGCCGCCGCGATCTGCATCACCTGTTCCTGATAAACGATCACGCCGTAGGTTTCGTCCAGGATGTCTTTCAATTGCGGCAGATCATAGGTCACGCGCTTCTTTCCGGTTTTGCGCGCAATGAAATCGTCGATCATGCCGCCCTGAATGGGGCCGGGACGGTAAAGCGCGTTCAACGCTGTGAGGTCCGCAAGGCGACTGGGTTTAACGCGGCGCAAAATCTCCGTCATGCCACGGCTTTCAAACTGGAAGATGCCCGCCGTCAGCCCCTTGCCCAGGAGTTCGTAAGTTTCGGGGTCGTCCTTGGGCAACGAATCGAGATCGAGTTTTTCGCCGCGCGTTGCCTCGATCAACTTCAGGCAATCGTCCAGAACAGTCAGGGTGGTCAACCCGAGAAAATCCATCTTGAGAAGGCCGATCTTCTCCAGATCGTCCATCGCATACTGTGTGGTGATTTCGTCTTTGCTGCTCTTGTAAAGCGGAACAATTTCCTGGAGCGGCTGCGGCGAGATCACAACGCCCGCAGCGTGAGTGGAAGCGTGGCGAGCAAACCCTTCAAGGCGGCCGGCGATTTCCAGGAGGTCGGCAACGCGCGGGTCCTGCGCCTTCAGCTGCGCCAGCTCGGGAGACTGTTTTAAAGCCTCTTCGAGCGTGATGTTCAGGACCGTGGGCACGAGCTTGGCGATCTTATCCACTTCTGCGAAGGGCATATCGAGTACGCGGCCCGCGTCGCGAATCACGGCCTTGGCGCCCATTGTTCCGAACGTGATGATCTGGCTGACGTTTTCCCTGCCGTATTTCTCCGTGACGTAATTGATTACTTCGCCGCGCCGGCGCATGCAGAAGTCGATGTCGATGTCCGGAAAAGTTATTCTTTCCGGGTTCAGGAAGCGTTCAAACAGCAGGTCGTGCTGGAGCGGATCAATATCGGTAATGTGCAGCGCGTAGGAGACAAGGCTGCCCGCTGCAGAACCGCGGCCCGGGCCGACGGGAATACACCGCTCGCGCGCGAAGCGGATAAAATCCCAAACGATCAGGAAATATCCGGAGAAACGCATCCGCTTGATCAAATCCAGCTCAAGCTCCAGCCTCTCTTCATAGGCTTCGAGCGGATACCGAAGCTTTCCTTCAGCTCTCAGGCGTTCCAGGCGCTCGCGGCGCTTTGCAAAGCCTTCGCGTGTGACCTTTTCGAAATAGCTGTCGAGCGACTCACCGGGCGGAACCTCAAAATGCGGAAAGACGTGCTCTTTCTTTTCGAGTTCCAGGTTGCAGCGCTCAGCGATTTCGAGCGTGCGGGTTACGGCTTCAGGAATTTCATTGAACACCGCAGCCATTTCTTCAAAAGTCTTGAAGTAAAACTGGTCCGTGGGAAACTTCATCCGGTTGGGATCGCTCAGGGTTTTCCCTGTCTGGATGCAGACCAGGACTTCCTGCGCGCGGGAGTCGTCGCGCGTGAGGTAATGGCAATCGTTGGTTGCCACCAGCGGGATGCCCGTCTCCCGCGAGAGGCGCACCAGGTCAGGATTGATTTTGTGCTCCTCCGGCATCCCCTGGTCCTGAATTTCCAGGAAGAAGTTCCCTTTCCCGAAGATTTCCTGCAATTCATTCGCGGATCGCCGCGCAGCATCGTAACGGCCGGCTGAGAGTGCAACGGCGACTTCGCCGCGCAAACAGGCCGAAAGAGCAATTAGTCCTTCCGAGTGCCGGGACAACAGATCTTTATCAATTCGCGGCTTGTAATAGTACCCCTCGGTGTAGGCCGATGAAACCAGCTTCACGAGATTGCGATAACCGCGCTCGTTTTCACAGAGCAGGACAAAGTGAAACGGCCGGTCAGCATCAGGTGATCGATCAAAGCGATTTGTTGCCGCGACGTACACTTCACAGCCGATGATGGGCTTTATGTTATGTTTCCTGGCCGCCTCATAAAATTTCACGGCCCCAAAAAGGTTCCCATGGTCTGTGATGGCTACGGCCGGCATATGGCGTTGGGCCGCAAGGTCCATGAGCCGGTCAATCCCGCAGGCACCGTCGAGCAGACTGTAATCCGTGTGTAGATGCAAATGGACAAAGTTTTCGGAAGTCATTCGCAGCCATTTTACCAGAAAAGCAGATTGGCCGGGTCAGGTCACCAGTCATTGGCCTGAACGCGAAGCCGAAAGGATTCTTGCATTACCTCCTCACTTCAACTGACCCATGCAGGGTGAAAGCTTCCCGGCGGTCTCACAATCCAGCGCGTTGCTCTGCTGCAGCCCGTTGGCGGTTTGGAAGGCTTTGAGTGCCTTAACCACCGGAGAGGATAAAGCGAAAACGCATGCCGCAGCGACGATCGCCCGACTAAAGACGGAGATCCTGGCCGTCATTCGCATTTCCCCCAGGCGTTGGGGCGGGGCTCGGTTGATGTGGTTCAGAAGGCGATGTTATCGGCTCACCGTTAAGGGTGACGCTGCCGCTCCCCTGCGGGTCGCCGAAGCAGCGGCCTTGAATCTACACTTGCGTGACGTCGCGCAGTGCTGCCCGCCACGAGATGCTGTTGATGTACGCCGTGCCCTGGCAGGTCGCCGAAAAAGTAGAAATACACCAGGTCACTTTTTGGTCGATGGCGGTGGGGCCGCCTGCGGTTGGGCTTCAAGTGCCTGCTTAATATCAGGAGGCAACCTGTCGGCATTTGCCAGCAGGAGGCTGACGTTCCACAACTGCTCATCGGTCAGTAATCCGGTGAAGCCCGGCATGCCTGTCAGCCGAATGCCGTGCTTCGCTTTCCAGTAGGTTACGCCAACAGGATCGTCGGTGACCATGTGACCAGGCTCAAAAAGCTGTGGCGGCGGTGGAAACATGCCTTTGGCAACATTCGAAGGTGGAGTGTCGGGCAGCCCGTGACATCCTGCGCAGTTATGTCGGTAAACATCGACACCGGCCAGCAATTCTCCATCGCTGGCCCGAGTGGAATGTGTCTTGGGAGCTTCGCGGTTTATCGCAGCATGCAAAGCCGTTTTAGCAAAGAACCGCTCAAACGGCATCGGTGAAGCGGCGGTTGCAACCGGCGCATAGCCCGACACACAGTAAAGATAGAAAGCCGCCGGCACCAAGAGAATCCCGAAAATAATGCCGATAATGAATTTCCCCATGGCGTTTCATGACCCCCTTTGGAATTTTCACTCGTCGATGGCTACATGGATGCGTTGTTTTGCATCCGCGAGGGCATCGGACTTCAACGTCCGCCCTTGTTCTTCCTGCTATGCCTCGCGGCCGCGCTGGCAATTTTGGCAATTCTTCCCTTGGCCCTGGCTGCGGCGGGTTTGCTGGGCTTTGCCAGTGCCGCCGGCGTGGGCGCAGGTTCCTTGATACCGGCGAGCGAGCGCAATTCACTCATCATCTGCTGATGTGTTTTGATTTTTCCATCCAACTGATCGAAAAAGATGCGCTCAAGAATCTTGTCAAACTTCGGTCCGGGCTTGATTCCCAGCACGAGAAGTTCGCTTTCTGGGAGCCGCGCGCGGATTTGCGGTACTTTGTCCAGGTAATTCTTGATCCGGCTCTGAATTTTGGCCTGGGGATAATACGCCAGCATATAGTACAGAAGCGGTTTGGGTTGCTCTGAAAGCAACCTGTAGGCCTGACTGGGCGCCGCGCATTTTGCGGTCGCAAGAGTCCTTGAAATCTTTTTCGCTTCACGGTCCATGTTGAGAACAAGTTTCACCGTCTGGGCATCCCGCAGAACTTTCTGAGCCAGTCGTTTCTTATGAGGTCCGCTTAATTTGGACACGAGGCAATCGAAATTAAGCAGGAACATATCATCGTTTGGAAACTTCCGGGCGAGCGCGCCGACTTTGCGGAACCGGTCATAGGGAATCCGTGTAAGACTGCGGTCAAGGCCGCTCAGAATGCCGCGCTCCTCGTAGAGCTTGAACACTTTTTCCGGGTTTTCTTCCCTCAGCACTGCCTCGATCTCGCGCCCCTGTTTGTCCGCCGGAATATCCATCCAGACTCTCTCAGCCAATGCGGCGTCCAGCCATCGTTGGGTCTTTTCCTCAGGCTTGAAGCCAAGCCGGAGCCCCAGTCGAAACAATCTGTAAATGCGAACAGGGTCTTCCCAAAAGCTTCGTGGATGCAGCGCTCGAAGCTCCTGCCTTTCAATGTCGCCTGCGCCATTTTTGGGATCGAGAAGCAATCCGCGCGAATTAGGATGCAGTGATATCGCCATCGCATTGCAGGCAAAATCCCGGCCCTTAAGATCGTCGAAGATCATTGCAGGCACGATCTCCGGTGGGCGTCCGGGCTTGGAGGGAATCTCCTGATGGCATTGTGCGATTTCGGCCCGGACCCCATTGCTCATGCAGAATTCGACTGACCCTCGCAATTTGTCGGTCCAGGAAGTGGTAATCTCCGCCGGGCCCAGCGCCAACGAGGAGGGCGAAACGCCACCAGCCTTTTTTGAAGTTCCTGCGAAGGGCAGATGGCGCATGATCTTTTGGACGTTGCCTTCAGCCGCAAAATCAAGGTCTCGGATGACTGTATGGCCAAAGGTCATATCGCGGACCGCGCCTCCAACCAGGTAGAGATTGATCCCTTCGCTATATGCTATGCGGCTGAGCTCATTCACAAGTTGAAACTGCGCCGGTGAAAGCCGGCTCTCCATCAGGAAGTTGTAATCAGTCATTTTCCTACTCGCGAACAGTTACAGGATGTTTTCATCAGGCTCGTGGATGATGCGTTTGATAAACCTGCCTCAGCCGTTCCTTCAGGACATGCGTGTAAATCTGGGTCGTGGATATGTCGCTGTGACCCAACATCGTCTGGATTGACCTCAAATCGGCACCGCGCTCAAGCAAGTGAGTCGCAAAGGAGTGCCGCACCATGTGCGGCGTTAACGATACTTGTATGCCGGCACGTCGGCCGTATTCTGACAGAATCTTCCAGAATCCCACTCGCGAAAGCCGGCCACCCTTCTGGTTCAGGAACAGAAACGGGACATTCGGGCGCTTGGCCAGGGCGCTGCGTCCCTGGCGGATGTATGCCTCTACCGCGCGCAATGCTGACTTTCCAACTGGAATCAGCCTTTCCTTGCTACCCTTCCCGATGCATCGGACAATGCCAAGTTCGGGTTCAAAATCCCCCCACTTTACATTCAACAATTCAGAAACCCGCATGCCTGTGGCGTAAAGCAGTTCCAGCATCGCGCGATCACGAAGGCCGGCAGGGGTTGTCGGATCAGGTTGTGCCAGCAAGACCTCGACTTCCGAAAAGCTCAGATACTTCGGCAGCGAGTGGGAAAGGTGAGGCGTCTCGACCTCATGTGCGGGGTCGTGGGCAAGCTTGCCTTCCTTCACTAGGAACTTGAAGAAATGGCGCAGTGCCGCAAGGACCCTTGCCGCAGAACGAGCGCTCAAGCCGTTTCTGTAGAGAGATTCTAGAAACTTCCGGATATGCTCGTGCTGGATATTTTCCAGAAGCAAGCCTGAAGTGTGCAGAAACTCAACAAATTTCCGCAAGTCGCGCTCATAGCTGGCGATACTGTTAGGTGCCAGACCTTTTTCCACCTGGGCATAGTCAAGAAAGCTCGATATTTCAGCGGAAATGTTGCCTGTTCGCACCGCCATTCGTTAGCCTCAGCGAGCCTTTCTAAGAGATGAAAAATTCAGCATCTTCATGCAATACTTGATCTAATAAAGACTAAGATGATGAATAGAAATATCTTTTATCTCAAGCTCGAAGAAATTTCCACCACTTAGGGCGTTTCCTCTCCCACCATGCGGACAAATATCATAAATCAAGAACCACAGCCTTCTGAAGCATGTTTTTCAGTAATAAGTCATACCGTTTCAGCGCATTAGCCTTGTTCTGCGATGATTACCCGCTTGAACCCGGTCGGGTCTAAAGGACCAAAACGAACCGCATCTTAACACAGGCCATTCGATCAGGCCAAGTTGGTTTTTCGGGGCAATGTGAGGGTGAATCCAGCCCGTGGCCGTGAAACGTAACTTAAAACCGTCTTTGCGGAGGAGCTATAAGCAGGCTTTGGGTTTTATTCGGAGAATGTGCCACGGGAGCAGTTCCCGGCACTACGCTAACTACAAGAGACAACGGGAGGTAAATCGAGCCGCTGGTGGATGGCGTACAGGGCAAGTTCAAGGCGATCTGAAACGCCGACCTTATCGTAAATAGACCGGAGATGGTTTTTGACTGTTTGTTCGGTGATCGTAAGGTGTTGTGCAATGTCGCGATTGCGCCAGCCCTGGGTCAGGCAACTGATGATTGTCTTTTCCCTTGGCGTGAGAGTGTCAACCGGACGAGATTTCTGATCAGCGTAATCGGCCACGGTGGCCTTTTCGGTGTTTTCCAACCGCAATGGTCGCACGGTTTCGCCACGCACCACCCGGCGCACACTTTCGACGAATTCTTCGGGTTGGGCCGATCTTGGAACCACGCCGGAGACACCGCTCCGGAGAAGATTATCAATCTCTCCCGCGCTCAAGTGTGCAGCCGTCAAGACAACCCTGCATGCGGGAGATTCATGCTGGATCCGCTCCACCAGGTCATTGTGTCCGTTCAGCACAATTTCCTGCTGGACGACGGCCAGATCGGGCCGAAAGGATCTTGCCATCGCGACCAGTTGCAGAGAGTTCTCAGCCTGAGCAACCACGCGAAGATCATCTTCAAGCCCGAAGACCTTTTTCAGCCCCACGCGGAAGACAGCTTCAGAATCCGCAATCAGGATTTTCGTCTTGTGCTTACTGTTGGCAATTTTCCTACGCTGCATGGCTGTTATTAAACGTACTGGGCCGATACCGGCTTTCCTGACGTTCGATAAGAAGGTGCCGGACCCGCCGATTCCTGAGAAATCCGTGCCACAAAGGCCGCTATAACTGGAAGCACGCGTTTACCGAGGGTATTAAGGGCTGAACCCCACCGGACCGCGGATCACGCCCGGACCTTCGCGGCAGCGAGGCGATAGTTGTCGATCACAACCCCGAGCCCGGCCGCCCCTCCGCTCTTCTGCTGTCGAACGACCCGCCCTTCGCACTGCAATTGCATTGGAACTTTGGTCACATCCGCCGGGAGCGAAACCGTGAACTTGATCGGCGTCCCGTGCTTCAGCCGGACGGGCGCCAGGATGAATAGACCGTTGCCGCTCATGGTTTCCGTCTTCCCATGAGCCGACCGTTCAGCGCCGGCCGGGGTTTTCCAACGGATCTGCACGGGCAGTTCGACTGGTATTCTTATCCCTCCGCGAATGCCTTTTCGTATCCGGCTCATTTTGAATTTCTCCTTATTTGATATCGGTAGTTCGTGCTGCAGCTTTAAACTACTTCTTCCGCTTCCACCAGGATTTGTGCATAATGCAACATCCGCCGCATACCGGCTTTGCTACTCTTTAATGCGCTTGATCATCTTTGAGCTGAGACGTCGCCCGCCAGGTGGGAGACTGTTGTCCTACGCATGCCGCTAATGGCTTGAGCGAGGTTCTTGCATGAAGACGTGCTGGGGGCGGGTTGGGAGACCCGCCCCTCGCAAGTTGTGGCAATCCGTCAGGAGGTCAATTTGAGTTTCGCACTATAGGGATCCGTTGTATCAGCATGGGTGCTTCGGCAATCTGCGTGGAACCATGGTGTCTGCCGTTGTGTGCTGTCAGCATTGCACCCCGTGGCATCGTAAATTGAACCGCCTCGCTGATTTGAGGCATCTCGAGCGCCCGCACGATACCGATATTGCCCACCCGGACGCAGACGAGCGAGTTCCTTGCATTGGTTGAAACATCGATGGGAGCCCCTGCCAGAATCAGGATGTGCAGACTTCCCTTTTCTTTTCCTTCAACTTCCACATATTTTGTGCCGCCGACGAAGCTCCCATAGTAGAGGTTATATTCACCGGCCGGCAGAGCCACGCGTCCCCACTGAGCGTCGAACGGCAGATTGAATGTGCCGGAAAAATTGGTTACTGAAAGCGCCCGCCCCTGAGCCCTCACGCCTGAGGCACTCATGGCTAAAACCACTACACTAAGCCCCGCCAAGATTGTCAGTCTTCGAATTGTATTCATCGCACACCTCCGAATTTTGATTTGTCGAAGGCGTCCTGCGTTGCTGTCCCCCCAGCCCTTTTCCCCGCCCGCAAGCGGCGTTGAATGTTTAACCGCCTTCAATCTAAAGAACGAGAATTGGTTGACATTGTGGACATGCCTCGCACCGAAATTCTTCGCGTTCGGCCCAAGGCCGTGGATTTGTTCCCTGCCCTGTGTTATGGTTATCCCATCGGGTTAACTTAAAGGCGGTGGGAAGCTATGGGGGGGCCTCCTTCACCCCACGAGGTCACGATGCTGCTCCGGGCCTGGAGCGGTGGCGACAAGGAAGCTCTCGACCGCCTGGCGCCTCTGGTCTATAACGAACTTCATCGCATTGCCAAGCGATTAATGGCCGGCCAGCGCCTGAACCATACCCTGCAGGCCACGGCCCTTGTGAACGAGGCCTACGTGCGGCTG
>DASRCX010000036.1:0-8347 GCA_035652895.1 Terriglobia bacterium | reverse complement strand
AGTCCCACTGGGGCGCACGTCTCATTTGTCACCGCCGCAAATCTTGCTATCGGGATTGCGCTGAACGAGGTCTTTCTTGAACAGCTCGACGGGCTTGATATTCGAGTTTTTGCCCAACCAGGTCGTATCGACGCCAGCCTGGCCCACGAGATTCATCGTGAACTGCTGGCAGGGCACCAGGCTTTGCATGCCGGAATGCGCGGCGGTTGTCGAGATGACCGTCTGAAGATACGCTGCGCCTTCAATTTCCAGCGGATTCCCGCCAAATTGGTTCTTGATCCATTTCCCGGCGATCGTGTTGTTGAGCAGCACGTCGGAAAGCGACTCGGTCAAGGCGCTGGGAAGCGGGATCTCGGCCATATCCCAGAGCTCGTCCGTGCCCATGCGCAGCTCGACGCGCGGCACGGCCATGGCGACCACGAGTCCGAAGGACGCAAATGGCGAAAAGGCGAAGCTTTGGTCAATGCCGCCATCGCCTTCGCCTTGCCCTTCGATTTGTGTTTGTTTTCCGTCGAATTTGAATCCTTCGTCGCCGGTATATTTCAGATGGAACCCACCCTTGGCTACTTCCTCCTTTGTTGTAAAAGCGGGATGGAAGAGGAGGGCCGCGCTAATTTGCACCGACATAGGGAGCATCGTTTCTTCCATCAGCGGGATCTTGATTTGCGCCGGCCATGGAATCTTGAAGCGAACCTCATTCATGGGCGTCTTGTTTTCGGATGTCTTGATGGTCCACTCATAGTCCACGTCCGTGTCCATATTTAATTGGCGAAAATCGAAAGTCAGGTTGCCGCTGTTGAGATTCATCGCCCACTGCTGGATAAAGTTGCTCATTTCGACCTTCGGGCTGAGGTCGACATCCAGGCCGTTAGCCTCACGCTTTATTTGCAGGTCCACATGGATCTTTTCGCCCTGCCCGGGAACGTAGAAGTGGTAATGAATCTTCCAAACGGCAAAATCCTGATCTGCATACTCAAATTCGCCTTCCATGTTGTTCGGTGATATATCGGCATGCACTACCGGATTCAGAGTGTTCCACCAGTAATGCGAGGGATCGCGATATAAGAGAGGAAGCTGCACCGGATGCTCGGCAGCAACCTGCTTGAATAGATCCCCGAAATTTACAGAAGTTTTGAGTTGTACCTGAGCGCTCTTTAACGCCTCATTCAGCGGCGCAGTCTCCGTGCCGACGACCAGTTGGCCTTTGTAAAGCGCCAAAGCATCCACTTTTCTCAGGTCCAAGCCTTCGAAAAGCACGAATTTGCCGGGAACCAGCTTGGCGCGGAGCTCCGGTGAATCCTCGAAAAGAAAAATTCTGTGATCCGCGCTCACTCCGCGCAGCGTGCGCCCTACCGTTGCCAGATCGACAATCGAGGTTTCCGGCGAGTATTCCACGTGAAACACTGAGCCCGGCATCGCGTGAAGCCCCCAGGTTTTCCGCATTCCCGGGACAGTCCCCTGGCCGGTGGGAGTGGTTTCGCCTCCTGACGCGTTTGTGCCGGCGCTCTTCTTCGAGCAGCCCAAAACCGCGAAAGAAATCACGATTAATACGGCGCACGCCGGTATCGCCCGAACTATGTCGCGGAGCTTGTAGTTGGCCGGCTCTCTCATCGTTAACCTCCATCTTGTGCGTGCGCTGCGTCCGCCTCGCTACTTGAGTTGCTTCGCAGCAAGGTCTCCAAGCCAGGGAATGCGATATTCGCGCTGGCTGTAGGCTTGAAACATCAGGTAGAGCCAGAACAGGAAGATCGCTAGTCCGATGAGCAAGCGCAGAGGAACGTCAATCGTCAGCACCCAAAATCCCGCGATGCTCACGAGGATTCCGACCAAAATGCTCCAGGCAATCGCAAAAGCGATGCAGGTTGTGCTGAAGAGGATCGATTGCATGGCGTGAAACCGCACCAGCCTGTTGTTCTTGTATGGATCGAGCACCAGGAAAAGAATCCCGGTAATCAGTCCCAGCGCATATGAGAGCGCTGCCGCGAGGTTCATCGTCAGCGCCACGCTGCCCGATGTTGCGCCGCTGGCTGGCGGCGAGCCCGCCATGGAGCCGGTCTCCGCGGGTACCGACACCCGCTGGCCGCAGGACCCGCAAAACGCGGAACCCGCTGCGATTGGCGCACCGCACTTCGCGCAATTCGCCATCTCGTTGTCTCCTTTCCGCTCCTTGAACTTACTTTCTCGTCACGTCTCCCTCGAAATGCACCTTTGTCACATTTCCGTCCCTGGCATCCTTTGTGAAGTCGATGGAGTACTTCACCAGGCATCCCGTGTCGGCCGTTATCCACGCCTGCCCCGCGATGTCATAATCCTTGACGGCCATCAAAGAAGCGAACGTCGCCTTCTGCGACGCTGGCTCGTTCGCCGTGTCCATCGCGTACTTCAGCGTGTCATAACCGTTTACGCTTTCCTTGCCTTCCGCGCGCGCCGCATCTTGCGCAGCTACCAGCTCTCCGTGCCAGGGCACCGGGCCCATAATGTCGAAGTCGAGCTCCATCTCGGACAATTGCGCCATCTCCAATTTTTTTGTGCTCGCTGACGTTTGTCTCGCGCTCGTTTCGCGCCTGGTATAAGTAATCCTCGCGGGCGTCACATCGGCCTCGATGCTTGTGGACTTGCTGTCCGACGAGCTTTCCGCAAACGACAGATGCAGCCGCCCGGGCGGATTCTTGATCATCTGATGCAGGCAGACGCTTGCGTCCGTCGGACTGAATTTCCCGTGATCCGCACGGTGCGCGCCGGCCGCCTCCCTGCGATCTGTTTCCGCCAACCTGTTTTGCGTGCATCCAAAGCTCAGCATCAGGGCCGCCCCCATCGCTCCACGTATCGCCCCGCGCATGAATAATCCCTGGCTTGGCTTCATCTCCGACCTTTCGCGATCATTTATGGCGAAGCGTCCGTGCTACTGATCGGTTTCTAACGCGCCGCAACGTCCCAGCCATTTGCCGCGCACCGTGAATCTCAGGGACACGCTCGCGCTCGTCTTGGGCCTGACTGTCCTCACCACGCTAAATCCAGCCTGGCTTAGCTCTCCTTCCACGTGCACGGTGCGGTTCGAGCAGTCCGCGTCATAGGAAATTCTTGCGTCACCGCTTTTTAGGTTTCGCACGGAACACGCCTCCGCTTGCCTGGCGTCCGCCGCGACGCGGTCAGTGAAAACATGTTCCGGGTCGCTTAAATCACTCTGCCGAATGCATCGCATCATCGTTCGCGACTCGTTTTGCCGCTCTCCCTGGACTTCATACATCACGGTGAAAGCGTACCTGCCGGAGCGCAAATTCACGTTCGTGGCAAACGCGCCCGTGCTGGTCAACGAGGCCATTACGACTGCGGCCAGTACCTTCACTGCAGAAACTGTGTTCACATTCCCTTCCCCCATTCCGGCCCGGCCGCCGAAATGCTTCTCAACAATGCATCGCGCCGCTCTTACTGCGCGTTCTCTGCAACTTGGAAAGTCCACACTGTATCGAACATCATTCCCGCGCCTTGCCCGCGCGCTACGTCTCCGCCGGAAAACTTCTGGTTCTTCGATACCGGCCGCAGCACCACGGCGTATTCGCCCGGGTAGAGCGGCGACTTTGGAAACACTTCATACCGGCCGTCCGCGGTCTTCTGCAAATTCACCTCGACTCGGTCCTCCACGAACGAGGAATAGATTTCCCAGTCCGCGGCCTCTTGCGAACGCGCATCCTCTTTGCCGCGCGTCGCGCCAATCAACCGGCAGGTGTTCTGCGCCGGCGTCAGCCTGACGATTTCCGGCGCGAAGTCTTTCGGATTCACTCCCGGCGCGCCGGCAAAATTCACCGAGAATTTGGGGGTGGAGGTTTGCAGCACATTCGTCGAAGCCGGCCCTGGTACGCCCCACACGTATGTCACCATTGGCTTCCGTGAGCCGAGCATTCCTCCGAAGATGCCTCCGGCCTGTTGCACCACCGTTCCACCGATCGCGCTGCCCAGGTGCGATGCCGCGCTCCAAGTCGCGTCGTTCACCCCTGCCTGTATCGCTTGCGTCACGGCCGAATCCCCGGCGAGGCTTGTCAGCGATTGGGGCTTGTTCTTCGTCTCCGCCAGTTGCGCCTTTTCTCGCGGCAATTCCTGCGAGCCCGCATCGTGCAACAGCGTTACCGTCGGCATCTGCCATCGCGGCTTTGCCGCCTGCTGCTCCAGCGTGTTTGCACTGCTGCAAACGGCCAGTAGGGTGCTGAGGGCAGCTAGCGTTAGCGTCGTCGCTTTCATTAATTTGCTCCTCCTATGATTTGGTCGCGCGTCTCGAGTGATTGACACGCTATGCCAGGTTGGGATTTCAGTTCGTTGCTGCCTCTGCTGCTGGGTGACCTGAGCGCGGGCGCTCCCGCAAACAAGGTCAGTGCTGTTGCGCTCCCGACCGCAAGGTTTGACATCCATACCTTTGCATTCATTTCTTCTCACCTTCCTACTGTTTAGTTCTTCTGCAGCATCTGCACGGGCTGCAGTTGCTTGATTGCCATTCCGTTGATATTTCCGCTCGCGAATGGATTCACGCCGCGCGGGCCGCGCACGATGATCTTCAGTTCGTATGCGGAGAAGCCTGCGAATCCAGATGTGGTGCCGATCGTTCCCGGCTTCTGTTTTGCCGCCTCGGACCCGGGCGAGCAGGATTCTTCTTCCCAATGAACCTGGAACGACGATGTGGACATGTAGCTCACGCTCCAATTCCCGGAGTTCGCGTACACACCACCGAGAGACTGGCAATGGCTCGCATCCATGCTCGCGTGGCTCAGTTGAACTCCTGTGATCGGAACAAGTTGGAACCCGGGCGCAAAATTGAACTGATAAGTATCAGTGCTGCTCGGAAAATTCACGGAGTAGCTATCGGTTGGATTGAGGTAAATCACGCCGCGCACTACCGCAATACTGTCACCCGGCGTTAACCAGTACTGAGTAGGCGACTCAACCTCAGGCTGGAGAGGCCCCAGGCTTGACGTCACGACCGCCAGGTTAATTCCCGGCATGAGGCACTCACTCAGGCTAAGGCCGTAGCATGTGTCCTGACCGGAGTTGGCCGGCGTTTTCAGGAGTCTGTTCAGCGGCAGATCCTCGCGCGCTGCGAGAAAATTCATCCCCGTCGCCTGATAAACCTGGCCGCTCGCCGTCTTGACGTTTAGCGTGACGTTGTTTGTGTCGTAGAACCCCCCGGCATTCGGATCAATCTGCGCGACGATTTGTCGGTCGCTCCAGTTATTCGCCAACGTGTTGAAATACACGCGGTCTGGAGAGTTGGTCGCGCCGAGGCGTTGCACCATCGACCGCGCGTGTGCAGGGTCGAATTGCACGCCGCTCAAGTACACTTCGCCAGGCGCGTTACCGAAACTACAACCCTGAATCACAAACTTGCCATCTTCGCCGGCAACCGGGCTGAACCACACGCCATTTGGCGCGCCGTCTATCGTGGCGATTCCCGCCCGGCAAATCTGCGTGAGCGGCTGTTGCTGTCCCGGACTGCTCACCTTCGTTGCTGTGCGGCTAGCAGACGCTCCCGAACTCTGTGTTCCCGAAGCCGACATGGTTTGGCCAGCTCCCAGCATCGGCGTGGATCCCTTTGGTGGAAGTGGCTGTGGACTTAGGCTGGCCGTTGTCCCCGGGTTCAGCAAGGTCTCACTTGATCCCTTCGGTGGAAGTGGTTGTGAGCTCAGGCTGTTGTTCGTCCCGGGATTGATCAGCGTGCCACTCTGGCTGGTACCGCCAGAACCTCCTATCGACATGCGACTTTCGTTTGGCGGTCTCACGCTTGACGTGACCAGCGAGCGAGAAGCCGCGCTTTGCCGCTTTATGATCGCGATAATCGCCGAATAGTCTCGGTCTCCGCCCTGCACGCTCGCTCTCGGTCCGATCTGAACCACGTGCGCCAGTGCTTGCCGAACGATTTCATTGTTCTGCAATTGTTGATTGCCGTTCTTGCTTGGTAGCTGGAGTGCGGAGGGCGCCGGTTGTTCTTTACCGTACCTTGAGCCAGCACCGTTGAGCGGTTGCACGTCCTTCTTTCCGGGATTCAGCCGCCAGAATTGTTCGTCCACATTGCATGAATTCGCAGGTATCTGTGCTCGCGTGCTTAGAACCCGGTCGCCGTTGGTGAAACTCTTTGGCCCGTAGCGAAGAATTGTGGCTCCCACACCTCCACCAACCGCCGTGACCTCAAGCCGTTGCATATCCCAGGTGTCCGGCGACTGAAGTCCGGCTAGAGGTCCGAGAGGAGTCGAAGCCTTCGCGGCATCGAAACTCACGTCCGATCCTGTGTGTTTCAGCTCGATGCCCTTGATTTGGTTGAGAGGCACGGCCTGGTTGAGCTTGATCTCCACCAGATGCACGCTGTTGTTCTTCCACTCCTGATTATTGTTGACGTCGGCTGCCAGCTGAGAGCCGTTTTCGCCGAAATAAACTGTCACGTCCAGGTTGTCTTTCGAGGTCGAGAAGCCGTCCCAACCGCGCAAATCGTCCTGGCCTGTGGTGATCCTCAGCCTCAGGTAATTCACCATGCAAGGAACTGCCCTGGTCCCCGACCCGCTCTGCCCGTATAAGGAGCTGGCCAAGACTAGAATGGAAACTCCGATAAAGATGGCCAGCCGGAAGGATTGTCCGGTAGTGCTGGTCACATCCCCCTTCATTGTTTTGCCTCCTCGTGCAAATCGGGATACTCCAATTCCTTTGATTCCTACTTCTTCGTCGGCAGGCCGGTCCACGGATCTATGCCACGCGGCCCTTCCACCCAAACATCGAGGCCATAGTTCGTGTTCGGAACCGCAAAGCAGTCACCTTGCGCGATACCGCCGCACCGCATGTTTTGGCAGCTTTGGCCTTGCCAATCGACCCACAGTGAGGCGCTCTGCCACTCCAGATTGAAATTCCCGACCGTGACTAGAGTTCCGGAGGCGTACGAGCAATCTGCGTCCTGCCACTGCAGGTATGCGTTTGTGGGGACAAACCCCGGCTGCAAGCGGCTGAAGTCATAAACATCACGTCCGCCACTCGGTGCGTGCGCTGTATCGAAATTACTCTTCATAAATGGAATCGCTTCATCCCACTGCGCCTCTGCCGTCATTCCCTGAAAGCCCATTTCATCCGTTGTCGATGCCGGCGAGTTGTAGGTGACCGTCCATTCCGAGGTGTTGGTTGTGGTAAGGCCCCAGAGCGAGAAATATTGCCGCGGAATGCTTCGCAACATCACTTCTTCTCGGGCCGCGTAGAACTTGTATCCGCCTTTGCTCGCTTGCTTGCCGTCGGCGCGCTGCACCACGAGCGTCAGGTTGTCTTGGTCAAATAAACCCGTGAGGTTCCAGTCGAGCTGCAGATGAATCCAGTTGTCGTGCCATTCCAATATCTGGAACTGCAAAGGGAAACCTGTGCCTTTATAAAGGTCCTTGTAGAGGTAGACCTTGGCGTTCGGCCCAGGATCGCCAAACGAACACCCCGTGATTGTGTACGCGTCGTACTCGCGGATCGTCGTAAACGTTGCCGGATCGTAGCTGCCGCTGACGTTCAGAATCCTCATTGTGGGATCGTGTGCACAGGTGAGCGCCAGAGTATTGACCGGATCGGGAGCTGTCAGAATCGCGCGCGAACCTGTTCCGCTGCCCGTCGTTTTCTCGGGCCCGATTGCGCCTGGGCCCGCCGGCTTTAAGAGCGTGGACCGTGCGGGAGATTGTGCAACGGTCCCAGCGTTTGTGCGCTGCGCCGGGGGTGATGGCGGCGCCTGCACTGCGGGTATCCGCGCAGGAGCGGTTGTCTGAGTTCCATGGGTGCTGGTGCTGTTCGGGTTCGGCGATGGCGAAGCGAGCAGCGTACCAGTCTGCGCGGTCTTCAGACCTAGTTTCATCTCGGATGCTTCCTTGTCCGCTGCCTTGCGTTGCTGATCTAACCGCATAAGAATTGCGGCGCTCTTTTGTGCGGCGAATGGGTTGGCCACTTTCGGTCCGCTCTGGGGCGGTCCCACTTTGAACTTCCCGCGCGGGATTGCAGACCTTCCTTTGAGCTTGTTTGCCTGAGCCCCTGATCCCGCGACCGACTGCCCATGGCCGGCTGATGCGCAACAAATCGAAGCGAGCACGACTGCCAATACGCATGATGTCCAGCGCTGCACGTTAGCTTGCAAGCCGGTCGATTGGTTCATCTCGCCACCTCCGCCTGACTCTCGTTCCTGCATGCGTCCCCAAATAAAGTGAATGTGGCAAAACGTCAAAGGACGAGATGCCGACGCGTTTGTGACCTGCTAATGCATACAAAATGAGATGGTTACAGCCGTTTATGACAAAATGCGGTTGACTCCGCATACTCCTTGTGATTTATTGAACGCACAGTATTTCCGGCCGAGCGA
>DASRCX010000035.1:0-36829 GCA_035652895.1 Terriglobia bacterium | reverse complement strand
AGGCGAGGCATCGAGGCAGAAAGCGTGGGGCCTGGATGTTTACCTGGACAGTGGCAGCCTACAATCTGGTGAGAATCCGTAACTTGATCGGAGCGACGGCATGAAGTCCAGGGCGAAGGGTGCCTCGAAGCGGGGAAAGAGTAACCCAAGCCACCCGCAAGGGTGGTGGGAGCGCGTCGGCCAAGCCCAGCACAGGCGCGAAACCGCGCTGGCAACGGACCAAATCTTTTGATTACGCCCATTTTTCAGCAACCTGCTAAACGAGAGCGTCGCATGCTTGGGACCTCCAAAACCCGATGTCATCACTGATTTGGCCACGGGGCTTGGGAGCACACTGCAGGGACGGGCTCGTCAAAACACCCGTGAGCCTTCGGCCTTTAGCTTGCCACCGAATGACCTAATCCAGTTTATTCCGTCCTTGTTTCTTTCCCTCTTTTCCAGACCCTGCGTCGGGTACTTCACTTCAAGACTTCTGACCCTGGACATATCAGCAACACTCTAGGTTCGGATAGCCTCCCGTCAACAACACGCGTCTGGCTGCTTTTACAAGCCGTTCCGCATCGCGTATCGTCACCGGATTGGTGGGCCACGACTTTGCCATCACTCGAGCCCTCCCTGCTTGCGCTTCAAACGCAACCTTGTCATCCGATCTTTTCGCGCTTTCGCGATCCCCCGCAGAAACCTGACCTGCGCCGTGTTGCGCTTCACGCCGAGCACCTTGGCAATCTCCCGCCAGGACCAGCCCTCGACTCGAAGGTCCCGTATGAAGCTTGTCTCGGCAGTCATGTGGGCTGAAAGTTCTTTGAGCGCCAATTCGTTTTCAAAAGTCTCGACCCAGTTCGTGCCGATTCGCCGTGTTACAGCCTCCGTGAAAAATAAAGTCCGTCACATTTCTCCTTCTTTTGGGCTTCTCCTAATTGGGGGCAACCGATGGATTGAAGGCGGTCGACACGACGGCGGCCTCCGCCCCCAATAAGACTCCCGCACATGCCGGGGGCGAGTTTCACCACGGTCGAGGTTCTCCCGAAACAGATGGCCTTCAGGCAATTCTGTGAGCTTTTCTATCGCCGCAACCGCTACACCATCAACGACGATTTCACAAAGGCCCTGTACTTCCTCGATGGCAACCTGGCGAACGACATCATCGCAAACTACAAGAAGGACAACACCCTCGAAACCTTCCTCAATAACCCTTCAGCGCCCGAGATTGGCATCGAGGTCGAGCAAGTGGCTCTCGAGCCCATGGACAAGCCGCCCTACAAAGCGAGCGTTGACTTCTACAAAACTGAATATTCGCCCGTGGACCACTCGGTTTTGAAAAAGACCCTTTACACAGCAAGCTTCGTGTTTGTCTTCAGGAACCGAGTCCCGAACCGGTTGATTCCCATTAACCCCCTGGGCCTCACAATCACCGACTTCCGCGCCGACGAAGCTTTCACGCCCGTGCAATCAGCACAGTAAGGAGCTGCATTCGTGCCAATTATCGAACCACCGCCCACGACTCCCATGAAAGAAACGATAGCCATCCGGCTTGAGGTCCGTGTCATGGACGAGCTGCGCCGGTATGCTGCTTACGTTGGCACCAAGAATTTCTCGCACATCATTGCGTGCAGCCTTGAGAGGATTTTCAAAGCCGACGCTAGCTACAAAGCCTGGCTCACGGCGCATCCTGATTTGAGGACTGAATCCAAGCCTCAGCGCAATGGCGCGCCGGCATCGGCACAGAGCACGCCTCGTTCAATCCCGGTGGCATCGGGCCCTTTGCTTCCCGCTGAGCACACTGTTGGTCCCCGCAACTCGGCTGGAGGTGAGCGATGAGGGGTCGTGAGAGCGCTGCTGCGCAGCGGCAGAGGGGCCGCGCGACCGAACCGCGCGGGACACGCCACCCCTGGGAAGGGTGCTGCCGAGTACCCGCAGTACTCGCTGGTACTCATTCAATTGCTACGACTTACGACTCTTCGGTACTGGCCAGTATCCTTCCGATACTGGCTGGTACCTTCACAATTTCAACGACTTAGCGAGTCACAGAAATGTCGAAAAGAGACCAAACATTCACCGATCCAATTGGGCTGAAGGTCACCAGGGAGCAATTCCAAACCCTGAAGG
Source organism: Terriglobia bacterium (assembly GCA_035652895.1). Lineage (GTDB taxonomy): Bacteria > Acidobacteriota > Terriglobia > UBA7540 > UBA7540 > SCRD01. The sequence goes on along the minus strand of DASRCX010000035.1, from coordinate 34,723 downwards.
AATTGGCTGCGCGCGATGCTAAACCCCTGGCGGTATGGTGCCGGGACGCGCTCCTGGCCGTGACGACAGCACCCGGCCCATCACCTTTCCAGTTGGCCCTCATGGCCGAACTCACCGCAACCCAGGCCATCGTGATTGACCTGCTTTGTGTGCTGGGGCGCGATGGGAGAATCACGACGCAAAAAGCTCAAGAGATCGTGGATCGGGCGCAGAACGCCAAGTTCAAAGAAGCAACGCAACTCCTGCAGTACGCCTACTCAAGGGCCGCCAGGTTACGCCTCGACGCTGCCGCTTCAGGCGAGCAAACCCGAAAGGAAGAGCATCATGAATGACGACCTTCGAGTCCCCCTTCGATATTCGGGCCAAGACCGGCAATGGCCGCGCTCAAAGCCCGTATTCACGGTTCTGGCCCTCTCGCTCGCCCTGGTTACAGGAGCCGGGGAATTTGCGTTTCAATACAAAACTTCTTGGACGGCCTTACAGCGATATTATCTGTCCACGTATGTTCAGACCGCGCATCTCGTCGAGACCCGCAACCGCTACCCGCGCCCGTCCCGGACCTACCGCATCCTTCGCCATCCGGGCTACGGCGCCATGATCTTTGTCATGCCCGTTACGGCCATCGCCTTGGGCTCAAGGCTTGCCTTAGCCCCGGCGCTTCTTTACTCAGCGCTGATCATTCGCCGGACCATGGAAGAGGATCATTTTCTCAAGAGCAAATTACCCGGCTACGTTAGCTATGCGGGCCGCGTTCGGTACAGATTATTCCCGGGGTCTTTGATGAAGGGAGGATTTGACCATGCCATGTCCCAAATGCCACTCAGGGGATGCCGTCAGGCTTTCGTTAGTTCACGCCGCAGGACTGTCCGATGTCGAGACCCGCTCTCGGGGCCACGGCTGGGGCCTTCAAGACGGCGGGTTACTGTTGGGGTTCGCGAGCTCAAAGGCCAGTGGCACTTCCCAAACTTACCTCTCGAAACTCGCGGCTCCGCCTCGAAAGAAGAGGTGCCGTCACCTGATCCTGGCTTGGTTCATTGGCCTGTTGATGGCCGGACCGTTGATTGACGTGTTCGTTGCCTCCTCAAAGAATCCTGACGCATTGCTGCGGCATGATTTCGAGATGTTCGCATACATCTTTTCCGGCCTGGTCACCTTTATCCTGACCATCCTTTGGGCGCACAATCACGTGGCCTTGCCGCGCCGACGCGAAGTCTGGAATCGGTCCTTCATGTGCCAACATTGCAGAGAGATTTTCCTCTAAACGCAGCCCAGGCAAGAATCAAGGTCTGAGCAGGCCAACTAAGTTCGAGCAAATCACCGAATCTCCTTGCTGAGGGTAAGAACATGCCAACATCTTTCATGACTGAGAACAGTCTCGCTTCGGATAAAAGACTCGGCGAGTTCCGGACTGAGCCCGAAAGGCTTTTGACGGTTCGGGAGGTTGCCGAACTGTTAAGCGTCCCTCGGACCTGGGTTTACGAGCGAACCCGACAGCGAGGCGTCAATCGCCTCCCACACCTCAAGATGGGAAAGTACGTCCGCTTCCGCCTGAGCGATGTCCAAGCCTATTTGGAGACGTTGCGTCATGGCTGAGCGAGCAGTTAAACTAATCGCCGACCGAAGACAAGGCGAGCCAACGAAAGAAAGGAGATTGCTCGTATGGCTCGTCGCAGGTATCAACAAGGCTGTATCTTCAAACGTGGAAAGAACTGGGTGATGAGATTTCGCAAAGACGTGGTGAATCCCGATTCAGGGACGGCACGTGTCCTCCGCTCCGTCGTTCTTGGTGATTTCAGGACAAGGCGTGACGCTCAGCGAGAGGCATCTCGTTACCTTCAGCGGATCAACAGCACTTCGTATCGGCCGAAAGTCAGCATTACGCTCCAGGAGTATTGGGAGCGCTACGTGGAACCCACGATCCTGCCGATGCATAAACATTCAACGCAACACCTCTACCGCATTCTGACCACCCGGCACCTTTTGCCCACCTTCGGAAATTTACCGATCAACGAAGTCAGCCCGTTTCAAGTTCAACAATTCATCCAACAAAAGCACGTTCAAGGTTACTCACACCAAACTCTCGCCCATCTCCGCAACCTCCTGAGCAAATTTTTCAGGATTGCAATCCGATGGGGCTGGATCGACACCAATCCTGCCCACGGAGTTGAGCTGCCACCTATGGAAAGGCGGCGCAAACCTCGTGTGATCACGCTTGACGAGATTCAGCGCCTTCGCGACAACCTAACCGATCCTGGACGAACTATTTTTCTGGTCGCGGCCCTTTGTGGGTTGCGCGTCTGTGAATTGCTTGCCCTCCGCGTGGAAGACGTAGATTTGGAAGCGGCTACTATCTCAGTTCGGCAGAGTATCTACAACAACCACATCAGCACCCCAAAAACGAGGGGAAGCGAGCGACAGATTCCTATTTCCAAGGTTTTCGCGGAAGCGATCGGGGGGTGGCTTCGCGTAAGGCCTGCCAAATCGGAATGGCTTTTTCCAAGCCAGGTGGGGACGCCTTTGAACAATCGAAACGTTCTCTATCGCCATATCTGGCCGGTCTGTGACCGACTAGGTATTGCCCGTTTCCGCTGGCACGCTCTTCGGCACACATTCTCCACCTACCAAGGCAACGAGGGTGTGCCGACACCGGTCCTGCAATCTTTGCTCGGCCACGCGCATGCGAACACAACCATGATGTACACCCACCCCTTGCGCGAGGCTAAGCGGGAGGCGGTGGAGCGATTGGCGGGGGTTTTGTTCCCAATTGTTCCCACTTTTGGGAAGGGAAACAAAACGGGGAGCAAGCTAATCCAATGATAAATCAATGGGATAGATGGTACGCCCGGAGAGATTCGAACTCCCGACCCCTTGCTTCGTAGGCAAGTGCTCTATCCAGCTGAGCTACGGGCGCAGACGGATATGCCTCGCACGGCGTTGGTGCTGCGGCCATGCACATTGTCATTTTGCACTGACGCTCAGGATCTGTCAACGTACCCGTCCTCGAAGGCACCGGCATTTCGAGAAAGCACACGCGGCAACGCGTGTCGGCGATTCAGTCCGGTCGTGATGGCGCACGGACCCCTGATCCGGAAAGCCTTGGGCCCTTTTATGGCATCGAATCCAAGAGGGAGGGTGGAATGACACCGCGGCGGCACGAGAAAGTGCCGCGGCAAAGGGGCAAAGAAGATCGGGGTGTGAGCTGGACCTGACGGCAGAGAAGGGCCGGGATTCCTCGAGGGAGCCCGATGCGGTCGGCACGTCTGAGTAACTAAACGTGTTATAATTTTTTGAGCAGTGCAAAGGAGCTGCATGAAGATGAAGCAAAGCCGACGTGCGGGATGGTTTATCTTCGCAACTCTCGTGGTCTGCGCGGTGCTCGGAGGCTTATACGGCCCGCAGGTTGAGGCTACGACGGCGAACGATAACGATTCATCCTTCCAAGCCAGTTTGCGTGAGTTTACGAACGTCTACGATAAGGTGCAGGAGAACTACGCGAGCCCGGTTGATCCCAACCGCGCCATCTACGGTCCTACAAACAGCAATTTTGTCGGGGCCATTCCGGGAATGCTGCGTACGCTCGATCCGCATTCGAACTTTTTTGATCCGCGCGCTTTTGCGGCTTTGCGGGAAGACCAGGAAGGACGCTACTTCGGCGTGGGAATGAGCATCCAGTCACGCCCGGGCAAGATGGGCAAGCTGGTTACGTTTGTGGTGGCGCCGATTCCCGGCTCGCCGGCATTCAAGGCCGGCCTTCGTCCAGGAGATGTGATTGAATCGGTCAACGGGAAGTCTGCTGTAGGGCTTGATTCTTCGCCAAACGAGCAGACCGACAAAGTCGCCAAGATGCTGAAAGGTCCCCGGGGCACCATCGTGCAGGTAACGGTCAAGCGCGAAGGGGCGGCGAAACCACTCAGTTTCACAATCACGCGCGGCGAGATTACCAATCCCAGCGTGGATGACGTCTTCATGGTCAAGCCGCACATCGGATACATTCATATCAGCCGCTTTAATGAAACCACCAACCAGGAACTGAGCCAGGCTCTAAGACAGCTCGATTCCGAGCACATGGACGGCCTCATTCTCGACCTGCGCAACAATCCCGGCGGCCTGCTCCAGGAGGCCGTCGAAGTATCAGACCACTTCCTGAAGAAGGGGCAACTGATTGTTTACCATTACGGACGCTCTTCGCCCGAAAAGCGCTACTACGCGACGCACGGCGACAAGGGGAACCGATATCCGATCGTCATCCTGATCAACCGAATGACGGCCAGTGCTGCCGAGATCGTGACCGGCGCGCTTCAGGACCATGACCGGGCTCTTGTAATGGGCGAAACCAGTTTCGGAAAGGGCCTCGTGCAGACGGTCTATCCGTTGAGCGACCAGACCGGACTGGCATTGACCACAGCACGTTACTACACCCCGAGCGGCCGCCTGATCCAGAGAAATTATGACACGGTGTCCCTCTACGATTATTACTACCGTCCGGAAGATATGCAGTCGCCTCACACCGACGTCCGGCTCACCGACGGCGGGAGGAAGGTCTATGGTGGCGGCGGGATTACCCCGGACGTCGTAGTACCGCCGGAAAAGCTGAACGATGTCGAGCAAACGCTGGAACAAAATGGGGCTTTCTTCAGCTTCGCGCAAAGCTACCTGGCCAAACATCCGACAGTTCCGGAAGATTTTCAGCCCAGCGACTCTGACATCGCAGAATTCGAACAGTTCCTGACCAATCAGAAAATTCCCGTCACGCCCGAACAGGTCCAGCAGAACCTGGATTATATCAAGCTCCACATTCGCACATACGTGATCGAGGACCTGTACGGCACGAATGTGGCGGACCGGATCCGCGTGGAAAATGATCCGCTCGTTACCGACGCCGTCGATCACATGGCCGAAGCACAGCAACTTCTGGTGAAAGCGCAGAAGTATATGGCGGCACAGGAAAACAAATAGGGGTACAAGGCTGGCTCCTGCCTCCGGGCGGCACCGGCCATTTCCTTGTGGCTTGCCCGGCTGGCAGCGTATGCGCGCGCAGAGAGTCCGCGCTCAGCTTCTGTTCAATGAATTTCTTAGAAATTTAAGGAGTGACCATCCTCCTGTAACCGGCAGCAGGAGGATCTGCATAATGGCGTCGCTCCGCCTTTTTTGACGCTCCCGCTCCTGTTGCGCGCTGGTCTGGTTCTGGAACACGAGCATCATGGCATACTTCACGAAATCCAAGCCGCAGTTGTCGCAATGCCCACCGTGGTTTTGGGTGTGACGGCAGGCCGGGCAGGTGAAGCGCGCCGGAGCATGGCACCGCCCGCAGAAATCATTCGACTCCGGATTTTCGTGTCCGCACTTAGCGCATCGCATGGCGGAAGCCCATCCGCGGCCTTTAATCTCTCTATCGGCGGAATATCTTCGGGACTGGAGGGGCGGACTAAGCGTTCCTGAAACATGAAGAATTCGGGCCGGTCCTCTGATTGGTGGACGCGAAGGGATTCGAACCCTCGACCTCAGCGTTGCGAACGCCGCGCTCTCCCAACTGAGCTACGCGCCCGATGAGTGATGGCATCTTCATCAATATAGCACGGGCGCTTCCGGCATGACAATTTCACGGGGCCACGCAGAGGAGATCGGGTCCATTCGGGCATTCCAGCCCCATGCTACAATTCAGAGAGAATGTCGATTCGCGTGATTGCAGTTGATCTTGACGGGACCCTGCTGAACAGCAAACAGGAAATTTCTCAGGCCAACCGCGAGGCCCTCAGCGACGCAGCAGAGCGTGGCATCCGCATCGCGATCACTACAGGCCGAAGGTTTCATTCCGCGTACCCGCTGGTCAACTCTCTTCCCTTCCCCGTCACGATGATCACCTCGAACGGCGCGATGATTCGCACACTTTCCGGTGAAGTCCTGCACCGCAATTTTCTGCCCAAAAAAACAGCCATTGAAATCCTCGAAGCCGCAGTCGATTACAGGCCTTATGCTGTAGCGATCTTTGATAAGGACGGACGCGGCCAGGTGATGATGCAACACGACGCTTCGTTCGAAGGCCCGCTGAAGTGGTACCTGAAGACTGCCCGCGAATATCTGCTTCAGGTCAGCGATCTCCCCGCAGCCCTGCCATGCGACCCCATTCAGCTGATGTTCGGAGGGTCGCCCGGTTTTCTCGAACCGATTGAGCACCTGCTGCGCGCTTCTGACGCCGGCCGACGCGTTCATCTGACGTGGACCAAGTACTTCGAGCGGGACGTTTCGCTGCTTGACGTGATGAACGTGGGATGCTCAAAGGCCAGCGGGCTCCGATGGTTGCTGGGACAAATGGGATACGACGGGAGCGAAGTGATGGCCATTGGGGACAACTACAACGACATCGAGATGCTTCGAATGGCCGGCCTGCCCGTGCTAATGGGCAATTGCAGCCCGGGCCTCGCCGACGACGGATGGCACATCACCCTTTCGAACGACGAGGACGGCGTCGCCGCAGCGATTAAAGCCTTCATCCTGAAATAAACGACTTACAGAAAATTACTGCTGCTGATTGATGATTTGAGTCCCCGGCGGGGGCGTCAGTTGAAACATCGAGGCTGCCAGTGCGGGATTACGCGCAATGTTGCTGAAGCTGAACTTCATCACGCTGTCATCACTATATACAATGATAAGCTGGCGGATATCCATCTGGGGATCGAATTCCATCACAACGTGTTTATATCCCACCTTGTCGCCGTTTTTCGGATAAGCGATGATCACGCGGTCATCGGGCGGATGTGCGAACTCGTTGTTCGCGTCCTCAAATTTGTAGAAAATCTTCCGCAGGTCCAGGCGCGAGAGCAGCAGCCGGAACGGTACGCGATAATCTTCGCTTTCCTTCACCGTGGAACGATTGAGTTGGTTCTGCTCCGGCAGATAGAGCAGAACTTCCTTGCTGTTCGAAAGGAAAACTTTTTTCTCCGGTTCGCGGTAGTCCCAACGCATCCTGCCCCCGCGCGCAAAGACAACCGTGCCGGACTCGACCCGGTTGCCGCCGGCAGAGTCATACGTCTGTTTGAAGTCCGCGCGAATTGCCTGCACTCCCCGATAGCTCTGCTGGACCTTCGTAATGAATTGGTCAAGTGGGATGCCGGCCGTGGAGGCAGGCCCGGCCCCAACGACCGGCACCGCTATCATCAGTGCGAACCAGACCGCACACCCAGCGCCTGTCCAACCAGGGCCGATCCGAGTTTTATTGCTTCGCGACATTGCTTGCCTGTGCGTCTCGCCCCTTTAAGGTTTCGACGGCGTTTTTCGCTTCCTGGTTGTTCGGATCCGTTTCGAGACCCCGTGAGTATTCTTCGAGTGCCACTTCCCTGCGGCCGGTTTCTTCTGCGATGCGGGCCAGGCCGAAGTGAGCGTGGCTGTCAAAAGGATTGATTTCTACCGCTTGCATGTATGCCCGCTCCGCCCCACGCACGTTGTGCTGCTGCATGCGAACGTCACCTAATCCATCATAACCCTTAAAGTTGGGCGACGCGCGGACAGAGAGGGAAAACTGTTCCGCCGCTTCAGAAATGCGCCCTTCCATAAGATATAATTTGCCGAGCTTGTTGTGGCACGCCGGCACAAGCGGCGACAACTCCACGGCCGCGCGCAACTGCCATTCCGCCTGATCGTATCGCCCGAGATCGAGTTCCATGCTTCCAAGATTGAGGTGTGGATCGGTGTAATCCGGCTTGCGCAGCATGGCATCCCTGAAATATCGCTCCGCCTGCTGGTACTGCTTCCTCTTGGCATAGACCAGCCCAAGATTGGTGAGGGCAATCGGCGAGTCAGGGTTCAGCTCGAGCGCGATTCGCCACTGCTTTTCGGCCTCGTCAATCCTGCCGTGGTTCCACGCCACTACGCCCAGGTTCTCACGGATGCTCGTGGCCCGCGGCGAGACCTTCAGAGTCTGGGTGTAAAGCGTCTCATCGCTGCGCCAGTCGCGGTTACGCGTGACCGTCCGCGCCACAAGCACCAAGGCGACCACGAGCGAGGCTGCCGAAACGCTGTGTCGCCAAACAGGCCGACGTCCTGCAACCGACCTCCAAAGTCTTGCGCCCCCCCAGCCCACCACCCAGCAAAAACCCACGGAAGGCAGATAAAGATAGCGCTCCGCAAAAACGTTTCCGGCAAGATACCGGATGTTCAGTACGGGCGCGAGGGTCACAAAAAACCAGATGAATCCAAAGGACGCCATCCGGTTACGTCGCGCGACATGGACGAATAGCACCGCGCAAGCGGCCAGAACAGCAAGACCAGCAAGCACGTGCAGGCCCATGAGCGATGTTTCCTTGTGGAAGACGTAATAAGCGCAAAGCTGGACGGGCCAGAGGATTTTTTCAATATACTGTCCCACAAGCGCAAGCGCCGAAAATACTGTTGCATCCCATCCGATGTTCGATAATTGCACCTGTGGAGCAAACGCTCCGAGATGGGCAATCCGGAAGAGTACGTACGCAAAGTCCATCAGCCAGAACTCGTAATATCGCCGAGCCTTTTGCCCGAACTTTGTTTCCGCCCGGTCACTCCGGTAGAAATGTTCGTAAACTGTGGCGAGCAGAGGAAACGTCAGCGACTGCTCCTTGGAAAAGATCGTCAGGGCAAAACTCACGACCGCCGCCAGCTTCAACCAGGGCGACACTCCTCCACGCGGACGAGCCATCTTGAGAAACAGCCAAAAGGTGAGCAGATAGAAGAAAGTGACCTCAAGGTCCGTCACCGCCGCCACCCATGCCACCGCCTCAGTGTGGATCGGATGAATGGCGAAGAGGCACGCCGCGATAAAGGCTAATGGGCGATCCTGTAAGAGCCGCTGCGCCACAACAAACACCAGCAGGACGACGCCCACGTGCAGGCAGACGTTCACGAGATGAAATCCATAGGCGAGCGGGCCAAACAGGTGGTAGCACACGGCATAACCGAGGGTCATCATGGGGCGGTAATAGTTCGAAACGCCCTGCATCCCAACAAACGACCATACTGTTGTGCCGAAAATCTGCGGCAGGAAGTGGAAATTCTTCAGATACGGATTGTCGAGGACCTGGCGGTTGTCGTCATAGACAAATCCGTTCAGAAGGGTGTTGATGTAAGGGAGCGCAGCGCACAGAATGAGTACGGCGACAAGGCAGGCGTCATATTGGCCTGCCACATGGGAACCGCCGCCCCACGCGTCCGCTGAAGGAAGGGCCGGTTGCGTGCGCGTGCGAGATAACTTCATTTCCCTTTCGATCGGACCCGGGACAGGTTCAGAGCAATACGACTCCAGAGCATCCGCAGTTATTAGGGCCGTCGCAAAAAACGGGGGAACCTTTCGGTTCCCCCGGGGAGTCGCCGGCGTTCGACGGTGCAAATGCAGGCGACCAGGTCAGCCAGCGAGCGGGGAGTCCGCCGAACTGGCCTGCGTGTTGTTCGAGTTCTGGCGAATGACACCGGACTGGTCCGTGTAGTAGGAGTTTGTTCCTGTGGTTCCGCGGGTCACCGGATCGGCCCAGAACTGGTACGTATCGATGCGGCCGCCCACGACCGGCCCTGGTGAGTAGGTGAAGCTGTAGCCGCTTTTCACTGCGCCCATGGCCGTTGGAGAACCACCGGAGAGCACATCGTCCACGAGACCGGCGGCCGTGGCTGTCGGCATAGCACCGGCGGCCGGTGGGCCAAGGTAACCCAAAGTTGCGCTGTATCCGGTGTTGTACGTTGAAGCGTAGGTGACCTCGGCCGTGTTATAGGTCCTCAGGGAACCAACCGCTGATGCCTGGTTGGCCGCTATCCTTGACCGCAGCAGGTTCGGAATTGCGATCGCAGCGATAATCAGGATGATCGCCACAACGATCAGCAGTTCGATCAGCGAGAACCCTTTTGAGTCTCTTCGCATTCAATCCTCCTTATTGCCTTCCAGTCTTCCTGAAACTTCCAAACTGACAAGGACGACATTGGCTAAGCATCTCAGGTTCCACTTCAGCTTGGCTCAGAAATTCTTTATTATGGCCTTACGCCATGAAAACACTGAAGATTCCGAATTCTCCGGACTCAGCTATTCAGGGTTGACAGCGTTCAGCGATCTCCAATGCCGGTTTTTGTCGAAATAGCTTGACAAATTTTGTCCGTGCAACGTCCCTCCGAAGGAAAAAGCCCGGACCAGAGGAATTTTCATGCAATCGCATCTGAGACAAACATCTATTTTACCGCGTATCATGGGCCAGGTACGGGGCAATCAGCCTCCACCTGGGCTGTCACTTAGCGCTGCCTCTTGCCAACTGTGTTCGGATGGCTTCGATTTGCTGTTCGGCACCTGTCTCTCCCGGAAAATTCTTCAGCTCCTCTTCGAATTCGGCCAGTGCGCCGGGAACCTCTCCCTTTAGCTTCAGGATCATTCCCAGTGCGAAGTGATAGGCCAGTCCACCCGGCTGTATTTTGAGCGCATGACGCACCGCGGCTTCGGCGTCATTCAGGCGTCCCATCTTCATCCACGTCAGTCCAAGATAGAAATATTCGTCGCTGTCCACGCCACTGATGGCGATGGCGCGCTCAAGGTATTTCTCAGCCTCGGGCAGATTTCCCATGCGGTAGAACGTGTAGCCCATGTTATAAACGGCCAGCCAGAAATGCGGGTCCAGGTCGAGCACCTGGCGGTAGAGGCGGATCGCTTCCTCATACCGGCCCTGCTCGCCCAGCGCGTTGCCAAGATTGGTCCGTGCCAACTTGTTGTGGGGCGTACGCTCGACGCCGCGCGTGTAAAGCGCCACGTCGTTCGCCCAGTAGCGGTCCTCAATCGCTGTGGCAACGCCGAGCGTCACTGCAAGCGCAGTTGCAACCACCGCCTGGAAAGCGGGTGCGCTGAAGAGCCTCTTCCTGCCAAACCGAATCCGGCGCAGGGCCATGGCCAGCAGAATTGAAAATCCGATCGAGGGCAGATAGAGGTAGCGATCGTGAGCAATCTCTCCGACAGGCAGGACTGAAAGATCGAGCAGAGGCAGGAACGGAACCAATACCCATGCGCAGGCAAACACCGCCACGCGCTTGTCCAAAACCGAATCTTTTCCAAGCCAGCGGACGAGGAGCCAGCCAAGAAAGGCCACTGCAAGGAGCCCCGCAAGCGGAAGGAAAAATGCAATCAACCCCGGTGTCCGAACGTACGGCTGGTCATAAAAGACACTGAGATTGAACGGCCAGACAAGGTGCCAGAAATAAAAAAGCAGAAGGCCCGGCCAGGTGAAAATGATCGTCAATAATGAGAGCGGGGTCATCACGTGCCCAAGCCCTTTGAGCACCTGCCAGCGTACTGCCAGGTAAGCAAACGAAATCACGACGAATGGTCCAACAGCAACAACTCCCTCGCGCAGATGTGCGAGTGCCCGATGGAACCAGGGAGAATTCTCACGTGCGTCACTCCAGATCCACTCATAGAGAAAAATGATGATGGGCAGGACCAGCGCTGTTTCCTTGGAAAGCATCGCGAACGCATAGAGTGCAAGCGATCCTGCCAGCCAGCCGTTACGATGCGCCTTCCCCTCGCGCCAGTTCAGATAGCAGAAAAACGACGGCAGCAAGAAGAGTGCGAAAAGCGGATCCGTGACGCCCGAAATCCACGCCACGGACTCGATGTGGACAGGATCAACCCCAAAAACCGCCGCAGCGATGAGGGCAGTTGCGGGATCGCCCGTGAGCCGCCGCGTCATGAGATACACGAGGTACGTCACGCCCAAGTGCGCGGCAACGGTCACGAGGTGCCATCCGGCGGCATAAGGACCAAAGATTTTGTAATTGATCAGGAGGAAAAACAGAAAGATCGGTCGGTAATAATTGCCAGGTATAGTGGGATATGCGAAGCTCCACACCCGCTCAACGAAGTAGTGCGGAAGATAACGCCAGGCGTGGACCTCAACATTCGCCAGGATCTGACCTCGGTCGTCGTAAACGAATTTGAACCAAAGCGTTCCCGCGTAAGCAAGGAAAGTGGCCAGCAGGACAAGGCTGATTGGGACCCATCCAGATGCTGCGAACAGCGAGGTGCGGCGGCCGTTTTCGCGGGGCCTTTCCGGCGGGTTCTCAAAGACGGGACCAGGCATTTCACATTTTCCAGCGGCGGTCAGATGCCGTGCTTCTTGGCATAGTGGCGAAACGAACGGTAGGACATGTGAAGCAATTCCGCCGCGCGGCTCCGCACTCCTCCGGCCATGCGGAGCGCTTCCTGGAGATAGCTCTTTTCGACCTCGGCGATCTGCGTTTCAAAATCCACGCCTTCCCTGGGTATTTCGACCGTCTTTTCTTCGGACCGCCTGTTCCCTTGCAGCGCAGCAGGAAGATATTCCGGGACGATCTCCCCGGCCCGCCCGTCGCTGACCGCTACGGCGTGCTCGATGGCGTTTTCGAGTTCGCGAACATTTCCCGGCCAGTGATAACTAAGCAGAGTTGAAAGCGCCGCGGGATGGAAGTCTCTGGTCGGCTTCCCCATTTCCAACGAATACTTCTTCAGGAAATGACGGGCCAGCGGTTCGATGTCCTCTTTGCGCTCGCGCAATGGCGGCACGTGAATAGGGATCACACTCACCCGGTAATAAAAGTCCTCGCGGAACCGGCCCTCGGCCACCATCGCCTTCAGGTCGCGGTTCGTCGAAGCGATCACTCGCACGTCCACGGGAACATCCTGCGTTCCGCCGAGCGGCCGCACCCTCCTTTCCTGGAGCACGCGAAGCAGCTTCACCTGCATGCTAAGGCTTGTCTCACCAATTTCATCAAGAAACAGTGTGCCGCCGCTCGCCGATTCGATAATTCCCTTCCGGTTGCTATCGGCTCCCGTGAAGGCGCCCTTGAGATAACCGAACAATTCGCTTTCGAGCAGCGTCTCTGGAAAGGCTCCGCAGTTGATCGAGACAAACGCCTTGTCGCGACGCTGGCTGGCTTCATGGATGGCACGCGCAACCAGTTCCTTGCCCGTACCGCTTTCACCCGTGATCAGCACCGTGCTGTTTGTGGGAGCAACGCTGCGGACCATCTCGAGGATCCCGGCAATTTTACTGCTCTGCCCGATGATGTTCTCCTTGGCGAAGAGGCGCAGCATCTCGCGCCTCAATCTCGCATTCTCTTCGCGCATGGCCACATCTTCGAGCGCGCGATCAACCACCAGCATGATCTCTTCCACCAGCTTGTCGGTCTTGATGACGTAACGATAAGCGCCCAGGTTCAGTGCCTGAATGGCTGTAGGCATCGTAGGCACTGCGGTGATCAAGATGAAAGCAGCGGGACTGTGCGTCTCGCGCGCGTGATGCAGCAGGTCGATTCCGGTGAGGTCGGGCATACGGATGTCTGCGATGATGACGTCATACACCTGCGACTCGATCTTCTTTTTTGCGAGTTGGCCGCTGGTGGCCGTCTCGACAATGTGGCCCGCCTTCCGGAAAGTAATCTCCAGAAGCTGACAGATGGATCTCTCGTCGTCAACGATCAGGAGTCTTGCCATACCCTTATTCCTGTCGCGGGACCCGGTTCTCCAGACCGGGACACCGGAGCTCCCTGCCCTGAACTCTCGAAAAGCAACATGATTGATGCCGCGGATGGATCGAATTGCGATTTAACTGAGGCGGCCCACATGGATTTCCATATCTTCGGTTTTCTCCGCGCGCTGCATTCGGGGTAGTTCGATGGTAAATTCCGCGCCATGCCCGGGAGCAGATTCCACATGGATATGCCCGCCGTGGCCCTGCACGATCTGGTAAACGATGGCGAGGCCGAGCCCCGTCCCATGCGCGAAGGCGGGCTGGAACGGCTCGAAGAGCTTGTCCAGTTGTGTTGGCTCGATGCCAATGCCGGTATCGCGAAAAATAATCTGCGTTGAGCCGCTGCGCCCGTCGCGGACTTCCACCGTGAGTTGGCCGGAATCCTCCATGGCCTTCAGAGCGTTGTCGCAGATGTTCCAGAAGACCTGGCGCAGCTTGTCCGCGTCCGCCATGATTGTGACAGGATGCCTCGGCAGCTTTCGTTCAATCCGTACGCCGGGTGGGAAATCCGGACGGTGCTGGAGAAGCAGAAGTGTTTCTTCGATCAGCACCCGCACATCTATTTCCCTGAATTCAAATCGTTGCTCACGCGAGTAGAGCAGAAAATCCGAAACCAGTTTGTTCAGCCGCTCCGATTCGCGGCTGACAATAGCGATCAGCTTCCGCTGGTCTTCATCGATTTCTCCCATGGTCTGAAGCATTTTGGCCGAGCCTGATATCGACGCCAGCGGATTGCGGATTTCGTGCGCGATGCCGGCTGCGAGCCGGCCCAGCGTTGCCATGCGATCGCGCAGTCGAAATTGCGCCTCGAGCCGCTTCTGCAGCGTGAGGTCTTCAACGCTGTAAATGTAACCCGCTGTGCCACTTTCAGGAACAACCAGGGGAGAAACCGCTATTCCCAGAATGCGCCGACCACCGGCGGGATGCTGGTATTCAATCTCCCGGCGGCCGTGCGCGGAGACAACATCACGGAATTTCCTCGAAGCCGGCCCGAGGTCCTCCAGCACCTTGTCAATGCGTTCACCGATCAGGGATTCCTTGCTGCGGCCGAAAATCTGCTCTCCTGCAGGATTGACTTCCATTACAATACCATCGAGGTCCGTCGTGATCAATCCGTCGCGCATGCTGCGGATGACGTTTTCGTTGATTGCCTGAAGGCTGGCCACCTGCCCGCGCTTGTCGCGAAGCTCTGCGCCCGTTTTACGAAGCGTTTCTGCAAGAAATCCGGCAAGATACGCTACGGCAAAGAACCCGAATAAGCTGGCCAGTATCTTGACTTGCAGGCTTCCCAGATCAACAGGGGTGCTCGACGAGCTTGCGAGAGCGGCCGTCCAGGGATGCCGCGCAACAAAACCCGGAAAAAGGGCAGGCAAATGCGCCAGTTCAAGCAATCCTCCCATCAGGATAAAACTGACGCCCGCCAGTGCAAAGACCCGCGACCTTGGAAGCAGAATGCTGGCAAGAATGATGGCAACCAGGTAAAGAGAGAAATAGTTGCTCTCCAGATCTCCCGTCACGTGGACGATGGCCGTGATAATAAAAATGTCTGCGAACAACTGAAGATGGGCCTGTAACGAATAATCCAGGCTGATCTGGTTGTAGATCAGGAAAAAGAGATTGAGGACGTACCAAAGGATGACAAAGGCCCCCAGGTATTCGATGGCGTGCGTGCCGCCGGGGCTGGGCGAAATCTGTTCGATGGCGTAGTCGATGGCAAAAACAAAGGTAATGATGGCAAACCGGATCTTGATAACCCAGGGAAGCCAGCTTTGGAGTTCGCCGGTGAATCTCATAGGGGAACTAAAGAGCATTATAGAGACTGCGCTCCTCCTGGACAACAATTCTTGCACCACTGAAGCTCAACCTCCGCCTGTTCGTTGTTCCCGGCCAAAGGCACTGAAGCGAGATGGTCCATGAATAGCCCATGCTTCTTATGTCCGGTCATCCTGCCAGTTTGCCGATCAGCGAGAACAATGGCATGTACATCGAGATCACGACGCCGCCCACGACAACACCCAGGAAGAGAATGATCAGAGGCTCAAGCGCGGTCAGCAGGTCGGCCACTGCGGCGTCCACTTCGTCTTCATAAAAGTCGGCCACTTTTTGGAGCATGGAATCGAGCGCCCCGGTGTGTTCTCCAACGCCGATCATTTGAACAACCATGTTCGGGAAGACGCCGGTTTCGCGCAGTGGATCCACGATCGTCCTTCCGGACTCGATGGCCTTGCGCACCTGAGAGATCGCCTTTTCGACGACGGCATTTCCTGACGTGCGGGAGGTAATATCCATCGCTTCAAGCATGGGAACGCCGCTCGTGATCAGCGTGCCGAGCGTCCGCGAAAAGCGGGCTACGGCGATCTTACGCATCACCGACCCGAGAATGGGGACTTTCAGGATAAGCGAGTCGATCATCATCCTCCCGGGCGGAGTACGGTAGTACCACCGGATCCCCACGCCCAGAAGTATCAGCAGCACGATGATGACGGGACCAAAACTCGCCACAAAGTGGCTGAGGGCAATGACGATCCGCGTAGGAAGCGGCAGTGAAACGCCAAGACCTGCAAAAAGCGTCGTGAAGATTGGAACGACTTTCCACAGTAACAGGGTCACGACGCCCGCCGCGATCACAATGACGGCCACAGGATAAATCATGGCGGATTGCACCGAGCGCTTCAGTTTGACGGCTTTCTCGATGTAAGTCGAAAGGCGCTGAAGGATCGTGTCCAGAATTCCGCCGCTTTCTCCTGCTTCCACCATGTTCGTATAAAGATCGTCGAAGGCAGCCGGATGCTGTCGCAAGGCGTCGGCCAGAGAGGAACCTTCCTCGACCCCCGAGCGGACGCCTGACAGTATCCGCGCGAACGCCTTGTTTTCCTGCTGTGAAGAGAGGATTTCAAGACACTGAACGAGAGGAAGGCCAGCGTCGATCATCACGGAAAACTGACGGGTGAAAACAGCCAGTTCCTTGGATTTAACCTTGTCCTTCCATTTGAACCTGGGGATGGCAATTTCCCGGCCCTTTTCTACGATCTTGAGCGGCGTGATCGCTTCGCGACGCAGCGTGGAATCGAGCGCTGCGCGGCTCGGTGCAGTGCGCACGCCAGTGATCGTCTGGCCGGTTCGTGACGTTCCTCGAAATTCGAATTGGGACATCGTTTTCCAACCTCCATCCTGACCGCGCGGTTGTTCTCCACCGTCCGGCGGCAAATCGGCATCATCGATTCGGCCTGCGATCAGCGCCGCACCGAAACGACTGGCCCCGCAGTGCGGGGCGGCCCGGCCGGTGCTCCGCGGTTGATCATGTCCTGCAATTCCTCCCTGTTGCTGGACCTGCCGAGCGCGGTTTCAAGGTCAATCAGTCCTCGCTGGTATAGCGAGCAGAGTGACTGGTTAAAAGTCTGCATACCGTAACGTTCCTGTCCGGTCTGCATCGCCGAATAAATCTGGTGGATTTTGTCCTCACGAATGAGGTTGCGGATGGCCGAATTCGGGATCAAAATTTCCATCGCCATCACACGCCCTTTACCGTCCTTACGCGGCAGCAGGGACTGGCAGAGAACACCCTCGAGCACCATCGAAAGCTGTGCGCGGATCTGCGCCTGCTGGTGCGCGGGGAAAACGTCGATGATGCGATTGATCGTGGAAGCGGCTGAATTGGTGTGGAGCGTCCCGAACGTCAGGTGGCCGGTTTCAGCAATGCGCAGGGCCGACTCGATAGTCTCCAGGTCGCGCATTTCTCCGATCAGCACGATGTCCGGGTCCTCCCGCAGAGCCGCACGAAGTGAACTGGCGAAGGAATGCGTGTCCGAATTCACCTCCCGCTGGTTCACCAGGCATTTCTTATGCGGATGGATGAACTCGATCGGGTCCTCGATCGTAATCATGTGTTCGTGCCGGGTGGAATTGATCAGGTCGAGCATTGTGGCGAGCGTGGTGGACTTTCCGCTGCCGGTCGGGCCGGTCACCAGGATCAGGCCCCGCGGCTTTTCGCACAGCGTGCGCAGCACAGGCGGCAGTCCCAACTGTTCGAAGGTCTTAATTTCAAACGGAATCACACGGAACACGCCTGCCACTGCTCCGCGCTGGTGGAACAAATTGCCGCGAAAGCGGGCAAGGTTCTTGATGCCAAAAGAAAAGTCGAGTTCCAGGTTTTCCTCAAAACGGTGTTTCTGCGAATCCGTCAGAATGCTGTAACAAAGCTGCTTGGTATCAGCAGGCCCTAGTGCCGGAAGGTCTTCACAGGGCTTCAGCTCGCCGTGGATGCGGATGCGCGGCGGGGAGTTCGTCGTGATGTGGAGGTCTGACCCTCCCGAATTCACCATCAGCCGGAGCAGGTCGCTGAGAGGTGGTATCGCCATTTTGATTCAACCTCCCTGGGTGGCGCCGTCCTTTGAGCGGCGCGAGGATGAGTCCAAATTCAGAGCACAGTTTCACGAATGACTTCTTCAAGGGTCGTAATTCCCTGCGCGACTTTCAGCAGGCCGCTTCGGCGCAGGGTGATCATTCCCTGCTCGATGGCCTTCTTTCGCAATTCCAGAGCCGAAGCGCCCACAAGGATCAGCTCGCGCAGTTCGTCGGTCACCTCAAGGACTTCGTAAAGGCCCACACGGCCCTTATAACCACGGTTGTTGCAGGCAGCGCAGCCCTCGCCCCGATAAACTTTGAGCGATTTCGCCTCTTCCGGAGTGAACCCCGCGTCCACCAGCGTCTGCGGCCGGACCTTGTCCTCAACTTTGCAGCTCTGGCAAACCCGCCGGACAAGCCGTTGCGCACAGATCAGGTGGACTGAAGTAGCAACGAGAAACGGCTCGATGCCCATATTCATCAGTCGCGAGATGGTGGAGGGTGCGTCGTTGGTGTGCAGTGTCGAAAGCACGAGGTGGCCTGTCAGCGCCGCCTTGATTGCGATCTCGGCAGTTTCGAAGTCCCGAATTTCACCTACCATGATGATGTTCGGGTCCTGCCGCAGAAATGAACGGAGCGCCGCGGCAAAATTCAACCCGATCTGCTCCTTCATCTGCACCTGATTGATTCCGGGCAACTGAAATTCGACCGGATCTTCAGCAGTCATGATGTTGATATCGGGCTTGTTGAGTTGTGCGATGGAAGAATAGAGAGTGTTGGTCTTCCCGCTGCCCGTCGGGCCGGTCACCAAAACCATTCCATATGGCTTGAAAATGGCCCGCTGGAACTTTTCGAGCGACTCCGGCTCAAACCCCAGGTTCGTCATGTCCAGCCGGAGGCTCTCCTTGTCGAGCAAACGCATGACGATCTTTTCTCCGTGCAGGGTGGGCAGCACAGAGACACGGAAGTCCAATTGCTTCTTCCGGTTGTTGTGCATCATGCGGACCATGATGCGGCCGTCCTGCGGAAGGCGCTTTTCAGAGATGTCGAGCTTGGCCATGATCTTGATGCGGCTGATGATGGCGTCACGCAGCTTGACAGGCGGTTGCATGATGTTCTGAAGTACGCCGTCGATGCGGTAGCGGACCCGGTATTCCTTCTCGTAAGGCTCCAAGTGGATGTCGCTTGCGCCGCGCTCCACAGCATCCGTCAGGATGTAGTTGACCAGCTTGACGACCGGAGCTTCTTCGGCGGCCTTTTCAAGGGCAGCCAGGTTCAGGGTCGATTCGTCTTCGGCTTCCACCTCAACGCTTTCGGTCTGTCCGTCATCGATGAAGCTGACCAGGTCTTCGATCTCTTTCTTACGCTCCTGCTCCTCAATCGAGCCGTAATGTTTCTTGATCGCTTCCAGGATGGAAGCCTCGGACGCCACGACCGGTTCAATGTTGAAACCCGTCATGAACTTGATATCGTCCATGGCGTACACGTTGGCCGGGTCCACCATGGCCAGCGTCAGCGACGAACCTACGCGGCTGAGCGGCAGCACCTGGTATTTCAGCGCCGTCTCCATCGGAATCAGCCGGATAACGTTGGGGTCAGCCTCAAAGTATTCGAGATTGATCGATGGAATGCCATACTGGCGGGAAAGGACCGCCGTGATCTGGTCGCCGGTCAGCAAGCCGAGCTTTACAACGCTGCTGCCCAGGCGGCCGCCATGTTTCCGCTGATATTCAAGGGCTTGCTGCAGTTGGGCCGGAGTAATTAAGTTTTCTCTAATTAAAAGTTCGCCCAGTTTCCCCGACATCGCGTAGCCACGAACGCCCTCGGCGGTATCCGCCGTGTGTTGCGCTTCCATTACCATAAACTTTCTGACCACATTGATTTATAAGGGCCTTTGGCTTCGGCGGCGCGGCCTGCCGGGGTGGCCGAAACGGTATTGACATGCGGCCTCACCACCCATGCAGAGCCTCCGCCTGATTGCCTGGAAAATGGCTTTGCCTCCGATTCTGGGAGGACGCTAATCTTCATCGGAAATCTGCAGCCGAACTTGACTTTCCCGTTATGGCCGTATTAACTTCAAGGCTATGCAACGCACGGCTCAGCCGCTCGGAGTTGAGCCGGGTGAAGTGCTGGTAACGTACTACGAAGTGCTCCTTCGGCAATTCGGCCCCCAGGGTTGGTGGCCGGCACGCACTCGCCTGGAGGTCATCCTCGGCGCGATCCTCACCCAGAACACGACGTGGCAGAATGCTGCCCGGGCCGTCGCGCGCCTGCGGGAAGAAGGCTTGTTGAAATGGCCCCGACTCCGGCAGGCCCACCTCCAGGTGATTGAAAACTGTGTTCGGCCGGCGGGATATTTCCGGCAGAAAGCCCGCACCATCCGGACATTTGTTGAATGGCTCGACGCCATGCATGGGGGTTCGCTCGATTCTCTTTTCGCCCAACCGCCTGAAACGGCGAGGGCGCAACTGCTTGCGGTTCGCGGCCTTGGCCCTGAAACCGTGGACGCCATTCTGCTCTACGCGGGAAAGATGCCGTTTTTTGTGGCCGATGCTTATACGCGGCGCATTCTCGTGCGGCATGGCATGATATCCGGAAAGGACGGCTATGCCGCCACCCAGCGCTTTCTGCATCAGCACCTGCCTGCGGATGAAAAGCTTTTCAATGAGTTTCATGCGCTGCTGGTCGAGGTCGGCAAACGGTATTGCAAGCGAAAGCAGCCTGAATGCCTCGGTTGCCCGCTTCTGCCATTTTTGCCATCGCAGAGCAACAGAAATCCGCAAAAGGGCGACGAAGCCCTGACGGTCGCCCGCAGGTTCGAAACATATGCGGAAACGGAGAACGGAATCAAAGCACATGACGCCGAATGACAATCCGCAATCTCCCCGGCGGGCTTTTCTGATCTTTCTGCTCATCGTGGTCCCTATCCTGTTATTTATCGGCTGGAGCGAAGCTTCACTAAACCTTTCTTTTATTCATCCGAAAAGCGCCGGCCAGACGATCCTGCTGGTCGTGGTCTCGACCCTCATTTTCCTTGCTTTTGTCATCTTTGCCTTGATCCTCGCCCGAAATCTCTTAAAACTCTATGTTGAAAGGCGAAGCAACAAGCTCGGCTCCCGGTTCAAGACCAAGATGGTTGTGGCGTTTCTGGCCTTGACGCTGGTTCCCGCGTGTTTCCTGTTCGCGTTTTCCTACGGGCTGCTGAACCGGAGCATTGACAAATGGTTTG
Organism: Terriglobia bacterium; assembly: GCA_035652895.1. Classification (GTDB taxonomy): domain Bacteria; phylum Acidobacteriota; class Terriglobia; order UBA7540; family UBA7540; genus SCRD01. The sequence goes on along the minus strand of DASRCX010000035.1, from coordinate 13,651 downwards.
GAATACCATTCGACGTCGTGCGCTCAGACGCCACGGAAGTCGTCCGTCAGCTTGCGATACAGGCGGAAAACCGTTCACGGCATCTGGCTATCCATCTCACAACGAATTCGCAGCTTGCCGAGGCCGCAGCGCTTGGCAATCGCTCACGGATCGAGCACATACTTCAACGCGAAGTATCGGATTTGACTTCCGAATCTGCGATGTTTTTTGATCCGAACGGCACGCTGCTGGCGGCGGCGGGTGAGATCAAGTTGAGCAGTTCTGATCTGCGCGGGTATTTGCCACAGCATAACTTCAGGAATCTGCCCACGGATGGGGTTTCCATTCGCAAGAGGTCGAATGATGAAGACCTTTATATCTCCGTCCGTCCGCTGAATTTTCCTGCGGGCGGCACATCAGGAGTCGTCGTGGCGATGACTCGCTTGCCCTTGAACATCGCCCACATCGCCGCCCAGATCCAGAGTGAGGCGGCCAAGTACGACCAACTCAGCAGACAGAGGAAGGCCGTGCGCCGGGTCTATCTCCTTTCACTGTCACTCCTGACCGTACTGATTCTTTTTGTCGCCTCCTGGTTTGCGATTTTCTTTTCCAAGCAGGTAACAGTGCCCATACAGGCGCTTGCAAACGCCACTCATGAAGTCTCGAAGGGCAATCTTGACTATCGAATTGCAGCACGGGGCGACGACGAGTTGGGCAGCCTGATCCGGTCATTCAATGTGATGACGCAGCAGTTGAAGGAAAACCGGCTGGCCCTCGAGCGCGCCGCACAGGAAATCCAGAAGGCCAACCGCGAACTCGAAGACCGCGGCAACGTCATGGAAGCCATTCTTGAAAACATCCCGACCGGCGTCGTCTCCTTCGATCCGCAAGGGCGCATCGTCAGGGCCAATTCGACGGCTGAGCGAATGTTTGGCCAGGACACAATTCGGAAAGCGGAACGGCTTGGCGATCTTTTTGCCCCGGAAGAAGCCCGCGAAGTAATGCGTCTTTTTCGCCGCGCCCTGCGGCAGGGCGTCCTGACGCGCCAGATGGAAATCGGCCTGAGCAGCCGGCGAGCCTTTGTCGCGCTTACGCTCTCTTCAATACGGGCCCGCCACGGGGCCGTTGGCTCTCTGCTGGTCATCGAAGACCTGACTGAACTCCTTCGTGCGCAGAAGGCCCTGGCCTGGCAGGAAGTGGCCCAGCGGATCGCCCATGAAATCAAGAACCCGCTGACTCCCATTCAACTCTCTGCGGAGCGCATCCGCCGTTGGATTGGCCGGGCCGACCGTCGCACCGCTCCAAGCGATCTGGTGACGGCAGTGGAAGAAAGTGCTGCGCTGATCGGACGCGAGGTGGCGACGCTCAAAACTCTGGTCGATGAATTCTCACACTTCGCCCGCTTCCCCGCTTCGCGGCCAGTCCTGTCCGACCTGAATGACATCGTATGCAAGGCGCTGAGGGTTTTCGATGGGCGACTTGATGGTATCGCAGTTCGCTGCGAGCTCGCCGGCAACTTGCCCGCCATCCACGCGGATCCGGACCAAATGAAGCGCGTGTTGGTGAATCTGATCGATAACGCCGCGGAAGCGCTGGAACAATCTCCGGCAAAAGAAATCTGGGTGCGCACACAACTTGATCCGGACCGCGATACCGTAGTCCTGACGGTTGCGGACAGCGGGCCGGGCATCCCCGCAGAGGCCAAGGAGCGCTTGTTCCTCCCGTTCTTCTCGACCAAGCATCGCGGCACCGGGCTCGGCCTGGCCATCGTCAATCGCATTATTTCGGAGCACAGCGGAACGATCCGCGTGGAGGAAAACTGTCCGGCGGGGACGAAATTCATCATCGAACTGCCCGTCGAGCATGCGCCGACAACAGCGGCGCGTCCAGTTCGACAGTCTTGACACCATGCGGCCCTGCTCCTCCGTGAACGGAAACATGGAGATTAGTGGGCTCCGCCAATCTAATGGGAGTTGGATTTGAAGAACTTTACTGTCCTGGTGGTTGACGACGAAGACGGCATCCGGCAGTCGCTGACGGATGTCTTGCAGGACGAAGGCTATCGCGTGTCGGCCGTCGCCAGCGGTGAGGAGTGTCTGGATTTTCTTAGCAAGGAGAAAGCGGACGTCGTCCTGCTCGACATCTGGCTGCCGGGTATCGACGGGCTTGAGACGCTTGCCAAAATACGCGAGCGCGAAAACCCTCCGGTAGTCGTCATGATTTCCGGACACGGGACCATCGAGACCGCCGTCCGCGCAACCAAGCAGGGTGCCTTCGACTTTATTGAGAAGCCGCTTTCGATTGAAAAGACCCTTCTGACGCTGAAGCACGCCGCAGAGGAACTGGCGCTTGCGGAACAGAACCGCCAGTTGCGCGACCGGCTTGAAAGCGACTACCGCATTATCGGCAACAGCGTACCCATGAAGGCCCTGCGGCAGCAGCTTGCACTGGCCGCCCCCACCAACGGCCGCGTGCTGATTTACGGAGAAAGCGGGACGGGGAAAGAACTAGTGGCCCACGCGCTGCACCGCACGGGACAGCGCCGCGATAATCCTTTTGTGGAAGTCAACTGCGCCGCCATTCCTGAAGAATTGATTGAGAGCGAATTGTTCGGCCACGTCAAAGGCTCATTTACCGGGGCCGTAGAAGATAAAGTAGGAAAGTTTGAGCAGGCTGACGGCGGAACGCTGTTTCTTGACGAAATTGGCGACATGAGCCTGCGCACACAGTCGAAAGTGCTCCGCGTGATCGAGCAGCAGCGATTTTCACCGCTCGGATCCAAGAAAGAACTGGCTGTGGACGTCCGCGTCGTGGCGGCCACCAACAAGAACCTGGATGAGGAAATTCAGAAAGGGAATTTCCGGGAAGACCTGTTCTTCCGGTTGAATGTCATCCCCTTCTACGTTCCGCCTCTCCGCGAACACGCGGAAGATATCCCCGAACTGCTGGATTACTTCCTGGAGATGTTTGCAGCGGCGTACGGCCGCAGGCGAAAACACTTCTCCGAGCCGGCCCTGGAGGTGCTTCTCCGCTATCGCTGGCCTGGAAACGTGCGCGAGCTCAAGAATCTCGTGGAGCGCATGGTCATCATGGTTTCCGGCGACCGCATCGAGCGGCGTCATCTGCCGCAAACTCTTGTGAACCACCGCGGAAACTCATCGCACTCGCGCGGACCGGCAGGCGGATTTTCAACCCTTCATGAAGCCCGCGCCGCCTACGAGCGGGATTACATCCTCCGCAAGCTCAGCGAGAACCAGGGCAACGTCAGCCGCACTGCGGAGGTCCTCGGTCTTGAGCGCAGCCACCTCTATCGCAAAATGAAGGCGCTCGGAATCAACGCCGGAGATTAGTCCGGCCGAAAACTCTCCCCACACCTCAGCCTTCGCTGCGGTAATCGAGCGAGGCCACGAGCGAGCTTGATTCCCGCCAATCCGGTTCCACGCGCACAAAAAGCTGAAGGAAAACCTTGGGAGGAAAAATCTTCTCCAGTTCCTGCCGGGCCTCGGTGCCGATCTGCTTAATGCGGTTTCCGCCCGCACCGATCACGATCGGTTTCTGCGATTCCTTTTCCACAAGAATAGTGGCCTGGATGCGTGTGAGCGTTTCAGATTCCTCAAACCGATCGACTATCACGGCACTCACGTGAGGAAGTTCCTGACGGGTGTTGCGGATCACGAATTCCCGGATGATCTCGCCGGCAAGGAAACGCTCCGGCTGGTCGGTGTAAACATCCGGCGGAAAATACGCCGGCCCTTCCGGCAGCCGCGCGATTACTGCATCGAGTACTTCGTTCAAGTGCGTCCCTTTCAGGGCGGAAATGGGGAAGATCTCTTCAAAGTCGTGGAGCTTCGAATAGCGGTCGATCAGGGGCAGCAGCTTCGGCTTGTGGACGATGTCAATTTTGTTCAGCAGGAGAATTGCGCGCGGCGCGTGCTCCGCTACAAACTGGACGGCGAATTCGTCTCCTTTGCCGAACGGCTTCGAAGCATCCACAATCATGAGCGTCAGATCACGCTCCTCGAGCGCTTCGCGTACAAAAGCCATCATCTGCTCATTCAGACGTGAATGCGGACGGTGGATGCCGGGCGTATCCATCAGGATGACCTGCGCCTCGGGCCGATGCACAATTCCCAGAATGCGGTTGCGCGTGGTCTGGGCCACGGGAGTGACGATAGATACTTTCACCCCGACGAGAGCGTTCACGAGTGTGCTCTTGCCGGCGTTGGGCCTGCCAACGACGGCGACGAAGCCTGACTTAAACGGCCCTTTGGATCCCTGCATGAGTGGCCTGGGGTTCAGAATTTGATTCAGGAAGGACAAGGCGGACTTTCAGAACGGTGCGCCGGTTGACTTCAAGAACTTCGAATGTAGCTCCATTGGCTTGAACCTTTTCGTGGACTGACGGCATGTGGCCCAGTCTGGAGAGAACAAGCCCGGAGACGGTGGAGTAATCTCCGGGGTCAATCTCGACGTGCAATTGCTCTGCCAGGTGGGCAAGCTCTGTGTGCCCGGCAACCAGATAAGTGCGGGCGGACTCTTTTATGATATCGCGATCGTGCGGCTCGACTTCATCGCGGATCTCGCCCACAAGTTCTTCCACAAGGTCCTCAATGGTTACGAGACCGGAGACGGTCCCGTACTCGTCGATGACAATCGCCATCTGCATTGTGGTCTTCTGCAATTCCTTCAGCAGATCACGAATAGGCTTGGTTTCCGGCACAAAGCGCACCGGCTTCAACAGGGTGCGCAGCGTCGCGTGCCTCTGATCTTCCGGAGACAATTCCATCAGGTCGCGCACGCTGACGACTCCCTCGATATGGTCCAGCACCTTCGAATAAACCGGGTAGCGCGTGTAGCGTTTCTGCCGGAACAAACTTCGCAATTCATCAATCGGCATGTCGATTTCGACGGCAGCGATCTCAGGACGCGGAGTCATCACTTCCCGCACCACTTTGCCGCTGAATCGCACGGCGGACTGCAGCAGTTCCCGTTCGCCCTTTTCGACCAGTCCGGCCTCCTCAGCACTTTCAATCAATTCTTTAAGCCCCGTCTGAGGTTTGGGCGGCTGCATTTCCTCTTCCGGAGATTCCAGCAGACGGCCGATCGTCGTGGAAATCAGAATGGGGAAAGTGACCGGCAATGCCAGGTACACTGCCATCCGGAGCATCGGCAGCCACTGCCGGAGGATCGATTCGGGCTCGTCATGCCGGACGACCAGGACAAAGGGGATCAACTGGTCAAAGATCATGATGGTGAGCATCACCACGAGCAACGAAGCGCCGATATTTTCCCAAAGCGCATTGGCGTGATGATAAATGAAGAGCGTGGTTACGCCTATGGAGTAAAGCGCCATCGCCACGCCGTGCAGTGCTGAGATGGAGACGCCCACCCGCTCGCGGTCCGCGCGAATCCGGCGCAGATCGTCTGTGTTGAACAATGCGCGGGCGCCCACCGGCGTCAGCCGTCGCATCAGAAGGCGCAGGTAAGAAAACACCGCGCTGGCGGCGACCAGCAGCCCGAGAACAATAATCCAGAGAAGGGTGGCCATCTTCGCGTCAGCCTGCGTGGCTTGCAGTGCGCCCCTCGTGTCCGCCCGGACGTGTGCCGGGATGACTCAGCCGCTCGCGCAAGGCGAGTTCCAAAGAGTTCATTTCGCCGTCGTCAGCTTCATGATCGTAACCAAGCAAATGCAGGACCCCATGCAATATCAACAGGCGGATCTCTTCTTCCACCGGGTGGCCTTCAGCGCGCGCATTGCGTTCCGCTGTGGCGACGGAAATCACAACGTCACCAAGGAAATTTCGGAATTCGTCCGCAATGTTTTCCTCGGGGCCGCTTTCTCCGTTGCCTTCCCACGGGAATGACAGGACGTCTGTCGGCTCCGCCTTGCCGCGGTAAACGGAGTTCATCCTGGCCATATCTTCGTCGCTCACAAAACAAACGTTGAATTCGCGCTGCCCCAGATCAAGGACGGTCTTCAACTGCCGCTCATATGCACGCAATGATGGCAGATCAAGTTTATATTGGTTCTGGCGATTAATAATCATAGCAATTCAACCTCCGCTCCTCCCACGTAACGACCTTGACGCTGTACGAGGGTGCGGCACGGTTCAGCGGCGCACTCCTTCTGCCGCAGCTCTTGCCTGATCGTATTGCTCGTACGCTCGGATAATACGCTGCACAAGCTGATGCCGGACCACGTCGTGCTCGGTGAAGTAAACAAAGCTGATTCCGGTCACATGGCTCACGACGTCCACCGCTTCCATCAGGCCCGACCGCCGGCCTTCCGGCAGGTCGATTTGCGTTACATCCCCGGTAATCACGGCCTTCGAGTTAAAGCCCAGCCGCGTGAGGAACATCTTCATCTGTTCGCTCGTGGTGTTTTGGGCTTCGTCGAGGATCACAAAGGCATCGTTCAACGTCCGGCCGCGCATAAAGGCAATCGGCGCAATTTCAATGGTCCCTTTTTCAATCAGCCGCTCGGTGCGCTCAGGATCAAGCACGTCATAAAGGGCATCATAGAGAGGGCGCAGGTAGGGATCAACCTTCTCCTGCAGTGTTCCTGGAAGGAAGCCCAGCCGTTCGCCCGCCTCAACCGCCGGCCGGGCCAGAATGATGCGTGTCACCTCTCTTGACAGCAGTGCGTCCACAGCCATGGCAACAGCAAGATACGTCTTGCCGGTACCGGACGGCCCGATGCCAAAAACCATGTCATGCCGTTTGATAGCGTCCACATAGAGCCGCTGGTTCAGGCTCTTTGGAGTGATGGTCTTCTTACCAAAGGTCCGCGGGCGCCCCGCTTCCGCCAACCCCTTCAACGTAACCGTGGGGTCCTGCGCAAGGATTTTGAAAAATGCCTGGAGTTCAGCGCTATCAAAGTGAACGCCATTCTCCACAAGCTCTACATATTCCTCGACAAGCCTTTGCGCGCGGGCTACGTTGAGTTCCCCGCCCTCGAATTCCAGGGTCCCATCCTTCAAATTCGTCGAAACTTGCAGGCATTGTTCCAGCAGCTTCAGGTTCGCGTCGTAAGGGCCGAAGAATTCCTCGACACCCCTTTCGATTTTTACACTCGCCTTCATAAAAAGAGTCGGGAAACCCTTTTGCACCTCCAACTTAGATTAAGGAGCAGGAAAACCCGAAGATTGGGTCGGAATCAATCACGTTGATAATAAGAGGAAATACCTTTATTCCACTTTTCACATTAGCAGAAAGGGGCCATTGCGTCAATCAGTTCGGGCCGCATGGCGTTGCTCCGGCCGCTGCGCGGCAAAGCCTTCCTGCCGGCAACCGAGGTCCGTAAACAGAGGGATTATGCCCTCAATCCTGATGCATTGACAGCTCATTCAACAGGCGTTTCCAGGCAGCCATTTCCCGCTCAGGGCGGAAAAGTGGACAAAGTCTGACACAGTGCGAACGCAACCGGGCAAGGAACGCCGAATCCGTTTCCGCTCGACGAAGAAGCCGAGCCAGTTGCGGGGTATTCCCCACGCTGAAATATCCTGGATAGTCGTCTCCCAGAATGCCGACGGAACCCGGGATCTTGGAAGCAAGCACCGGGACCCCGTTGACGATGGCCTCGGAAAGCAGGTTCGCTCCACCTTCCAGTTTTGATGAGAGTACGCACAACGGGCTTCGGGCCAGTACCTGCTGAACGCGCCACCGCGGCCGCTCACCCAGCCAGTGGTAACGGGGATTGCGCTTCATTTCAGCCCGCGCGAAGCTGGCCATCTCCGCATTCATGGCGGCGCCGAAGTGGAGAATGCGTACGCGCGATTTCTGCGGAAGCCGGCGGGCAGCCAGTGCCGCCCTGAATGGATCTTTGACCGGCCGCAAGTGGCCGATTACACACACGTCGAAGCTGCTGCCGCGGCCGGAGGAGCCATGATTTACGGGTTTACTGGCGGCAGGAGAAATCGATTGAAAGATCACCCGCGCCTTTCGGCGAAGGCGGGCCGGCAACTCATCCAGGGCCTTCGGTTGAAGCACTACAAGGCGGGTGGCAAGCTCCAGCGATGTTTGAGCGCGGCGACTTCGCGGGAGGTCGCGATAGAGGTCTGTCCCGGTTAATGCCACAATGACCGGCCGTTCTGGATAAAGTCGTCGGAAGCTGCGGACGGCAGAATAGCTTCGTTTCGCGTGCAGCGCAATCAGCAAATCGACCGATTCATCTCGGTAGGACTGGGCAATCCTCACATGATGCCCAAGCCCCCGCAGTATCCGCGCCCAGCGAAGCGCCGTCACCCGGTTGCCATACTGCGTCCGGGGTGGCGCCGGAGTAACAATTTCTACCCGCATTTTGAGTGTGTCCAGACCGCTCGCCCCATCCAGCAGGAGAAATTCGTTTGCCCGCTCAACCGGTATCTGAATGGCATTCTACAGCGCACAGGTCCGGAAACCGGCCCAGACATCCCGACGATGCGGCTGATAGAAGTTACGATAGTTGTTCCGAATCATGCCTGAGCGAGTGGCCCAGCAGCCCCCGCGCAGGACCTTGTGGTCTCCAAACCAGGGTGCTGAATATTCCTTATAAGGTCCCGGCGAAAAACCCGGGTAAGGTTGGAAATCCGTCGCTGTCCACTCCCACACATTCCCGATCATCTGGCGGCATCCAAAGGCGCTGTCGCCTGCGGGAAGCGCGTCCACTTCGATGCAGCCCATCGCGCGCCAGTCCAGGTTGGCACGTTGTGGGGTCGGCAGTTCATCACCCCAGGGGAAAGTTCGCTTGTTCTCACGGATTCCTCCGCCCGGCGCAGGCTCTGCGCTCGCCGCCATTTCCCATTCGGCTTCAGTCGGCAGCCGCCGCCCGGCCCAGCGACAGTAGGCGTCTGCTTCATACCAATTAACGTGAATTACCGGCAGCCGTTCCTCAAGCGGGACCCATTCCGCGAAGTGACGCCTCATCCACCGTCCGGAACCCTCTCTGCGCCAATAGACGGGATGTTCAGCTCTTACGCTCTCGCGCCACTTCCATCCCTCGGCCGTCCAAAGATCACTCCGTTGGTATCCTCCATCTTCAACAAAGGCCGCAAATTCAGCCTGAGTAACGGCAAATCGGGATATGCGAAACGAGGGCACATTCACAGGATGTGCCCATTGTTCATTGTCAAATACAAAGGCAGAATCCGGTTGGCTACCGAGCATGAACGCTCCACCTGGTATCTCAACATCGCCATTTGCGGCTGCTTGAAAACCGACTTGATTCCGACCGTCTGTGCTGAGCGCACTGCCTTGGATTGAATTGCGGCGGGTCTCCGCCCCATCGCTGATTCCCACATGCGGCCTGGGATATCCCAGAGTTTGCCGGGTGTAAGTGAATGCTTCAGCGTGCATGTACTCGTGGTACAGCGCCAGGCGCACATAATAAGCCTCGTCGTAGCCATCAACCTTCCGGTCCGTACCCTGCCCGATCGTTACATCCGTTACGCGCTTGAGGATTTCCTGAATGTAGGCGATTACCTGATTTTTTGACGGAAGGGGCAGCTCCCACCGTGTGTCGTGCGCGATTCGCGCTGAGTCATAGAGTTGGTCGGCGTCCGGGTTGACGGGCGGCTCGTTTCGAAAATGACGCAAAACCCATCGCTCCTGAAACCATCCTACGTGTCCGATCTCCCATCGCAACGGATTGACGATTGCCAACCGCGGGCCGATCATCTGCTCGTCGCTTAAATCGTCGATCAGCTCGAGCGTCCGCGCGCGGGCTTCCTGAAGAGCGGTGTCAAGGTCAATATTGTCGTCGCGGGTCTGTGGGCCTTGCATGGGATCAAGCACCTGCATGGAGGATTTGTGGAAATTCCGACATCAGAGAAATTCCTGGACTGCTTCTCTCTGCGGCAATTGGCCCCGCTGCTGACATCATCTTAATGCAAACCCTTCAACGAACGCCCGCCGTGGCCGCCTGGTGAGGTCGAACATCACGAAAGCTGAAGTGCTTCTCGATTGCGCCGTCAAAGGGTTTTCCATCCACTTCGACATAAGGATAGACAAAATAGTTCACCGGCGGCCCCGCCTGACGCGGAGTCAACACAAGGTCTCGGCCCGTGGAAAACTCGACGCGGTCGGCATCGCGGCTGCCGAAGAAGAAATCGTGCTTCGAAGGATTAAGCCAGGCCTCCGAGATGTCAACCGGTACCCAACCCGGTCCGTCCACGTAGAATTCAGCCCAGCAGTGATAGCCCGGAATGGCCCCGGCGTGCGAATTCTCGGGCAGAGGAAACCCGATATCGAACCGCGCCGGGATTTTTGCGGCCCGGGCGAGAGCGATAAAAAGCGAGTGAAAATCAGTGCAGTTGCCGTGCCTGGCGTCGCAGGCCCAGAGAGCATCGCCGCGCCCCCATCCCGTTCCCGACTTGTCATAGCGCATGTTCCGGAAAACGTAGTTATAGAGGGCGTAAGCCTTGTCAATTTCTCCCTGCTTGCCGCGGGTTACGCCGTTTGCGAGGCGCGCGATAATTCCTTTGGTTGGAACAAGGCGATCCGGCTTAAGATACTCCCCCAGCATGACCGTATCGGGCGGAGGATCCTGGTTGTACTTCACAAGGCTGCGGTAATCGCCCTCGGAATACGCTTTCCGCGTGACGCGGTAAACAATTTTGAACTCGTTTTTTGTCATAAAGGGCGGGCGCATCTCTGCGTAGAGCATTCGATTTCCGAATCGCGTTCCGCGAGTAATGCGTGTGGGAACGGGAGCGGAAATATTAAGTATCTGCACCGTCTGGTGAGTGTCGCTCGATGCCAGCGGCAGCCAGATGCGTACCTGGCGGGCATTACGCGGGATGCTATTCAGGCTGACCTCATAGGTGAAATCGAACGTGCGAGATTCGTGACCCTGCGGCGCGCTTCGGGCGGCCTGGCTCCACAACAGAAACCACGCAATCAGGCAAACCATCGCAACCGAGTTCCTACGCATTCACACCTCGGATTTAGAAGTCGCAGGTACTGTAGCCCGCAAACCCGCTCTTTAAAGGAAACGTTCCGGCCCCGCTATCGACAATGGATTTTTCACTGTCGGGATCCCCACTCGCAAAGGCCCATTATACAATCTTTCCTCCGCCGGACGAGTCACCTCCGCCAGCCGACCCGGGCTTCTTTTTGTCCGTCAGCTCGATGGAATCTGCGGCAAAAGCAGTTCGCCGTCGAAGCAAGCGATTCCCAAGTTTCCCGGTAACACAGGGTCCCGTCTGCGCCGAAAACGCGGTGAAAATATCTACTTGCATGATGCAAGTTATCCTGTTAGTCTGAACCCCGGTGGGGCGGAAAGATAAGTCAGTGCACCGGTCCGGGTGTCCGGTCAGCATTTCACTCGAAATTTTCGGAGACCGATGGTCGCTGCTGATTATTCGCGACCTGATGGTGCGGGGTTACCGAACATTCAGGGAGTTCCAGAAGTCAGGCGAAGGAATTGCCACAAACATCCTCGCCAGTCGATTGAAGAAACTCCAGGCGGCGGGAATTATCACGGCTGAGCCGGATCCCGGGGACCGCAGAAGGCTGAATTATCGGCTGACTGAAAAAGGCATCGATCTGGCGCCGGTGCTGTTGGAACTGCTCATCTGGGGCGCAAGGCACGAAGACACGGGGGCGCCTTGCTCCGTGATTGAAGAAATGGCAAAGAACCGCGAGGCCGTACTGGCCGAAGTCCGCAGGCGCTGGCGGGAACGTGACCCAAGGCCATTTTTGCCGAGATTTGAAAGCACTGAAGACGGCCGCGGATAAGGCAGTACGCAAACAGCAGGCCCGGCTTTTTCTGTCTTCGCACCGGAGTATGCCGAACTATTCCTTGGCGAAGGGGGTGCAGAATGCAAATCAATACATATCTAACCTTCAGTGGGCAATGCGAAGAGGCGTTCAAGTTCTACGAAAAGCTTCTGGGCGGGAAGATTGGGTTTATGATGACCTTCAAAGATTCGCCGGCCGAAAGCCAGGTTCCGGCGGAATGGGCCGACAAGGTCCTCCACGTGCGTCTGGAAACACCCGCCGGCGTCCTTATGGGATCGGACTCGCCTCCCGGACGCCAGGCAAAGCCGCAGGGATTTTCTGTTTCCGTGAGTGTGGATGACCCGGCGGAAGCTGAGCGTATCTACAGGGGGCTGGCGGACGGCGCTCTCGCCGTGACTATGCCCATGCAGGAGACATTCTGGGCAAAGCGATTTGGCATGGTCACCGACCGATTCGGAGTCCCGTGGATGGTCAACTGCGAGAAGCATTAACGCGCGACGGTTTTCACAAGCCTGACTGAGACGAACTTCGTGAGAAAAAAGTTTGCATCGTGTCGATTTTGATCGAACTTGCGCGTCATATCACCATGAAGAAAAGCGGGAAGCCAACACCGGCCGCGCACCAGCAACAGCCCTTGCGGGGGAGTAACCATGACATCGTGCCAGATCTGGTTCTTGAACACGCTCGTGGATATTCATGTGTCCGAGGCCGACGGCAAGGACGGCATCTCGGTTCTTGAGCACCGCGCACCCTTCGGCGATTCGCCTCCGCTGCATGTCCATCACACGGAGGACGAAATATTCCACATCATCGACGGTGAATTCCGCATGAACATAGCCGGTGAGATCAGGCGATGCGGCCCCGGCGGCATTCTGCTGGCCCCGAAGGGAATTCCCCACACTTACCGAGTGGATTCATCAACAGGCGGGCGATGGATCACGGTGACGGCCCATGGCGACTTTGAACGGTTTGTGCGTGCAGCAGGACGACGGGCCGAGCGCGTTGAATTGCCTCCACTGATGGGTCCGCCGTCCCCTGAGGCTATCCGACACCTCGCAGCGCTGGCCGCGAAATTTCAAATTGAACTGATTGGAGAGCCGTTGCAGTAACACAGCCCGCATCTGCAAAAGAGCAGACCCCGGGAGGCTTTAACGGACGTGAAGGAATGACGAGCAACGTCAGGACGAGCAGGACCCTGCGGTCGGTTGGCGCGGTCGTGGCAGGCGCGCTGGTGGGCATTATTCTCTCAATCAGTACTGATGCCCTGCTGCACCTGGTTGGCGTCTTCCCGCCGTTAGGCCAGCCGGCAGATGACGGCCCGCTGGTGCTGGCGACCGCTTATCGAACGATCTATGGCGTCGCAGGGGCTTTCATCACAGCGCGTCTTGCCCCGCACCGACCTATGCTTCATGCCATGGTGCTGGGCACGCTGGGTCTGATTGCAAGCGCTGCGGGCGCAGCGGCCACATGGAATAAGGGGCCCGCGTTCGGGCCTCACTGGTATCCCGTTGCGCTCATTGTCCTCGCGATCCCGACCGCGTGGGCTGGCGCAAAACTTTACATGAAACGGTCGCGAGCCAGCCAGGGGGGCTTGAATATTGTGCATTAATGGAAGGCGGATTTTGCGGAGTTAATCTTTATGGCCGTTGCGGCGAACCAGCTTGTCAACAGTTTCGATCAGAGCGTTGAGCTTGTAATCAGTACTGATGAGGGCTTCTTTCAACTCTCGGAAACCAGAGTCCATGCGTTCAACCGTCTGAATCTGGGCCTGAGCCAGGCGGCCGACAAGATCCGTAACGGTCGCCATCGAGGTTTCGAGCTTTGTGATGCGTTCTTCATGCCCCCGGGCCGAGGCCTCAAGTTTTTCTATCGATGCTTCGACTCGGGCCTGGGTGCTGAGAATGAACTCCATCGTCTTTTCGATATCCATGGCGTTCATTGTACCGCAATCTCC
>DASRCX010000034.1:0-7749 GCA_035652895.1 Terriglobia bacterium | reverse complement strand
ACGCTGGTGATGCTGGCGCACGCTTTCCTGACCCTGGAAAAAATGCGCAGCAAAAAAAACTTCTGGGTGGACCCTGCCACAGACGCGCCGTGAAATCCAACGCCTGCTGTTCACCTGGACTGGATACTGCGCGTATTGCGGCGCCAAAATTCGGAGAAGCAATCGATCGCCATAACTTAACGTAGTAGTACTAGACCGCACACGAATGGTTAAGCGCCGCCGTCCGAAGCTCGGACAACACTTTCTTACGGATCCCCGTTACTGCTCGCGTATTGCTGATGCCCTGGAGTTGCACCCTGATGACCTCGTTATTGAAATCGGGCCGGGGCGGGGGGCTATGACGGGGCTGCTGGCCGAAAGAGCCCATAACGTAGTAGCAATCGAAATTGATCGGGAGTTAGTGGAAGAGCTTCGACAGAAATTCCAGCAGGAACCAAGGGTGGAAATCATCCACGGTGATATTCTTCGCACAGATATAAAGGAAGTTTGCCGGCGACGCGGTGTGGAACAATGCTATGTTTTTGGCAATCTGCCTTATTACATCACATCCCCGGTTATTCATCATGTGCTTAAATTCGCCTCAAACGTACGCGCGATGGGATTCATGATTCAGCGTGAAGTTGCCGACCGCTTGACCGCCAAACCAGGATCACGAGACTACGGCTACCTCACGGTTTATGCCCACTTTTATTCGTCCCCTCGTGTGGTCCTCCATGTTCCACCGGGGGCGTTTTCTCCGCCACCTCAGGTCTATTCCAGTTTAGTCCGATTTGACATGCGCTCCGAAAAGGCAAGGGTGGGGATCGAAAATGAAGAAAGCTTTATCGAGTTCTTAAAGCAATCGTTCGCCTACAAGCGCAAAAAGCTCCTGAACTGCCTCTCGCCTGTTTATTCAAGGCAAAAAGTGGAAGAGGAATTTGAGCGCCTTCGCCTGCCTCCGGATGTTCGGGCAGAACAGCTCCCGCTTCAGCAACTTATCGCGATCTTTTTAGGGCTCCATCGCGACTGAAGACATCCGTGAAGGCAGAAATCGGGGACCGCAGCGTGCCGCGACCGGGTCGTCACAGACCTGTGTTAATATTCAGAATATGATGAGGAGGAACGGACATCTCAAATTCTGATAACAAGTTACGGGCCATTCCCCTCGGAGGCCTCGGCGAGTTCGGCATCAACATGATGGTCTTCGAGTATGGCGATAATGCGATTGTAGTCGATTGTGGCGTGATGTTCCCGGACGCCGAACTTCCCGGGGTTGATATCATCATTCCAGACATCACATATCTCCGCCAAATCCGTGACCGGATCAGGGGTATCATTCTCACCCACGGCCACGAGGACCACATTGGCGCGCTGCCTTACGTCCTCGATGAAGTTGACGCACCCGTTTATGGGACCCCATTCACGCTGGCACTGGCCAGGACCAAGCTGGTCGAGCACGAGATGGAACGCAGCGTTGAAATGCGTGAGATCAGGCCGGCTTTGCCTTTTGATATTGGGCCGTTCCACGTGGAGTTCATCCATCTTACGCACAGCATTATTGAATCAGGAGCACTGGCCATTACGACGCCGGCGGGCATAGTTATCCACACAGGAGATTTTAAGTTTGACCCAACCCCGATGGATCAGCGGCAAAGCGACCTTCATACGCTGGCCGACTACGGGCGCAAAGGTGTCCTGGCGCTTTTTTCCGATTCCACCAACGTTGAGCGCCCTGGAATCACGCCGTCTGAGCGCGCTGTCCGGGAGCGTCTTTCCGAAATCATTACGGCCGCTGAAGGGCGCGTTCTGATTACTTGTTTTGCAACTTCCGTTCACCGATTGCAGATTATTGCGGACATTGCTTACGAACGCGGACGCCGCCTGTGTTTTCTCGGACGGAGCATGCGCCAGATTTCAGAAATTGCACAGGAAATGGGAAGGCTCCCCATGCCGCCGGGGCTTCTCGCGGAGCCGCAGGAAATTCGCAATTTACCGCGGTCAAAGGTTGTCGTGGTGCTAACCGGAAGCCAGGGTGAGCCAATGGCAGCGCTTCCACGAGTTGCCGTCAACCGTCATCGGTGGCTCTCTATTGAGCCGGGTGACGATGTTGTAATTTCGGCCCGCGTCATTCCGGGCAATGAGAAGGCAATCTTTCGCATGATTGATCACCTCTACCGCAGAGGCGCGCACATCCATTATGATGACGGCAGCCAGCCGCCGGTGCATGTTTCCGGGCATGGCAGCGCGGAGGAGTTAAACCTGATGCTGAACCTGGTCAGGCCGCGCTTTTTCGTTCCTCTTCATGGTGAGTATCGCCAGCTTGTCCGCCATGCGGAAGCCGCCAAGAGAGTTGGAATCCCGCCTGAGAACGTCTTCCTGTTGGAAAGTGGAGATGTGCTGGAGTTTGACGGTGAAAACACACAAAAGGTCGATCGCGTTCCCGTAGGCCGCGTCTGCATCGACGTGGGAACCCTCGACGAGGTTGGGGACGTGATCCTGAAGGAACGGCGGCACATCTCGGAGGATGGGATTGTTATCCCAATCCTGGCCATCAATGAGCATACCGGGCAACTTGTGGTGCCTCCCGAAATCGTATCCCGCGGCTTCGTTCCAATGGATGAAGCCGCCGACCTGGTGGAGAGCGCGCGACAAGTGATATTGAAAACCATCGAGATTTCCAATACTGAGGAGGTTACGGATTGGGGCGTCATTAAGGAAAAAATCCGTACTGAGTTGCGCCGGCATTTCGATCAGGAGATCGGCAAACGCCCCATGGTCCTGCCGGTCGTGCTCGAAGTATAAATCCCGTGTTCCCAATGCGTTGCCGATTCGAGGGGCAGCCTTGAAATTCTGCTGAAACGCCATTTCGTTGTTTACGGCCCCGTGCCGGGCGTGGTAGCATAGGCCCATCAGATCGGATTGCGCCACCGCATCTGACGTAGCGTTTAATGTGAGATAATTTCTTGAAGCAAAAAACCTGCGGCGGGAGGGCGCCGCAGCCAGCGGCTAGCCGGAGAGATTACGGCGCATGCCAACCTCATCCTCAACTACCAGGCGGACTTCCGAGCATCGGCTCGCCCGCTCAGAACGGCTCTCAGAACTTGTCGGTTTTCTATTGTTAATTCTGGGGCTGCTTGTTCTGTGCAGCCTTGTCTCCTACTTTCCGCGTGATCCTTCTTTTGATACAAGCGGGGCCGCAGGGACTGTTCACAATTGGATCGGCCTGGTTGGCGCTTATGGTGCAGATTTTTTGGAACAGTTGCTGGGGTGGACCTCCTACGTGGTTCCGGTCGCTCTGTTTTTCGTCGGCGTCAGGCTCATTCGTGTACAGCCGCTTGAAGCCCCTCGCACCAAGGTGTTTGGAGTTGTGTTGTTGATTGCGTCCCTGGGGGCAATTCTGCAATTGTTCCCTTATACACCGCGGATCCATAGCGTGATTCAAGGAGGCGGCTTGGCCGGTTACCTTGTCGCAGCCGGTCTCGTTTACATCTTTAATCCGCTTGGGGCATCCATCGTTGCCGCGGCGCTGTTTTTGAGCTCGTTATTCCTCGTTACAAGGTTCTCCTTTGCCACAGCATTGTCAGTTCTGCAAAAGCGCTTTGAATTTCTCGGGGCATTGACTGATCGTTGGAAGTCTTGGCGCCAAAAACGCCGGTCAGAACGGCTCCGTCGCCAAATTGAGCGAACCAAAGCCGCCGGCAGACCTCCGGTGGTCACTCAGCACGCCCGGCAACTCTCGCCTCGTGCGGAGATTGCCGAAGAGTCGCCTGCGATTGCCAGCCGGCAACCCTCTGCGCCGCAAATTGTGCAAGACCGCGAAGTACTCAGTCCAGAGATTATCGATCACAATCCTGAGAACACATCCGGGAAAACAAAGGAAGCCGCGCCCAAGTCTCCCAAAGTGTCTGGAAAAGCCCATGGCCGGTATCGATTGCCCAGCACAACCTTGCTTCGTCCTCCTGACCCTGAAGAAAGGATTGATGAGGATGAGCTGAAGGAGCGGGCCGTCAGACTGACGGAGAAGTTCGCCGAATTTGGTGTAACGGGCGCAGTTACGCAGATCCACCCCGGTCCGGTTGTGACCACCTATGAGTTCAAACCGGAAGCCGGGATCAAGTACAGCCGAATCGTCAATTTGGCTGACGATCTATGCCTGGCCTTAAAAGCAGAGTCGATTTTGATCGAGCGGATCCCTGGAAAATCGACGATCGGCATTGAAGTGCCGAATACACATCGTGAAACTATCCATTTGCGCGAAACTCTCGAATCGGGCGAATTCACTGGCCATAAATCCAAACTGGTTCTCTGCCTTGGAAAAGACATTACCGGGAAAATCAAAGTAGCCGATCTGGCACAGATGCCGCATCTCCTGATCGCCGGGTCAACAGGCACGGGCAAAAGCGTCGCTATCAATTCATTTATCATCTCAATCCTTTACAAGGCGACGCCCGATGAGGTCAAGCTGATTCTGATTGACCCCAAGCGTCTGGAATTAAATCTCTATGACGGCATTCCACACCTTTTTACGCCTATTGTGACGGAGCCCAAGCAGGCTGCCAATGTTCTGCGGCGCGCCACGATGGAAATGGAAAGGCGGTTGAAGCTGCTGGCCGAACAGGGAGTGCGGAATATCGAGCAATACAACAACTTGTTCGAAGAGTCATCAACGCTCGACCTTTTCGACACCGATCCTGAGCGCAACCGGCCGCTGCCGTATCTTGTGATCATCATCGACGAGCTTGCAGACCTGATGATGGTCGAACCTCAGGGCGTTGAGGAAGCTATCACGCGGCTTGCACAGATGGCCCGCGCCGTGGGGATCCATCTGATTCTTTCCACACAGCGGCCGTCCGTGGATGTAATCACAGGATTGATCAAGGCGAACCTCCCGTCGCGTATTGCTTTCCGTGTTGCGTCAAAAGTGGATTCCAGAACGATTTTGGATTCGAACGGCGCTGAGGCGCTTCTGGGCCGCGGCGACATGCTTTTTCTGCCGCCCGGGTCAGCACGCTTGGTTCGCTTGCACGGTGCCCTGATCACGGAAAAAGAGATCGACAAGGTTGTGGATTGGTGTAAACAGCAGTGCGCGCCCCAATACAATGAGGAGTTCCTTAAGCCTGTGCGCGACAAGGAGGAACGCAATACGGACCCGGACGATGAGGCTGACGCTGCGGAACTCGACGCCGTTTACGAAGATGCCGTCCGGATCGTGGTTGAATCTGGAAAGGCATCCACTTCACTGCTCCAGCGCCGCCTGCGCCTGGGATACGGCCGCGCAGCGCGGTTGCTCGACCTGATGGAGCGCGATGGGATCATCAGTGCACCCGATGGATCAAAACCGCGCGAGGTCCTCAAGCGTCCGGACTGGTTGCAGGAAGTTGACGAGCCGCTGCGGTAGTGAATAAAAGTCAACGCCCTTCACACCTGGAAAATCGGTAAGATTGGCTGCAAGTCGTTTTCACACGGTTCCCGTGTTTCTGTGTGCTGCGCGCTGTCCTGTTTTTAAATAAGGGGCTGGCTGATCTCTCCTTATAAAGCCCCCTATTCTTCACGCATCAGTTCAGAAGTCAATCAGGTTTTTAGGCGGGAATGCCGCACGGATAGCATTGAGGATTGCAAAGAGATCGATGACTTCCTGGGTAATTGCCCCGGCTACGGGCTGGAGATAGCCCGCCGCAGCCAGAAGCATCCCAGCAACGCTCAACACGATCCCCCCAATAGCACTTTGAAGCGCAATATTTCGCATTCGTCTCGCGATGTGGAAGAACTCGTCCACTTTCTCGAGGGAGGTGTCCATTATCACGGCGCCTGCTGACTCTGCGGTGATGTCGCTGTGATGTCCAAAGGCGAGACCCACCGAAGCGGTCATCAGAGCGGGCGCATCGTTGATGCCATCACCAAGGAAGAGGGTTTTGGCTTTCTGCGTGGCGTCGCGGACAAGTTCTACCTTCTGTTCGGGGCTTTGCGAAGCATGGACTTCCTTCAAACCGACAAGGTCCGCAAGATACCTGACTTCGCTTTCTCTATCACCCGAAACCAGCATCAGCTTGTCAAATCCATGCTTCTTGCTGAGATGCTGGACGAAAGACTTGCTTTCCCTGCGCGGTGCATCCTGGAAAACATAAGTTGCCGCGTAGGAGCCATCGATGGCGATTTCGCAGGTCAACCCGCCGCTGATTTTGGGAAGAATGGATTCATGAGTCCCGAATTCTTTCAGAAGCGTCGGACGGTTGGTGATCCGAACGGAGTGCCCTCGAACAACGCCTTCAAGCCCGCGGCCTGGAGCTTCGCTGATTTGGCTGGCGTGATCGAGATGGAGACCTGACTCTTGCGCAGCATGTACGATAGCCCTTGCCAGCGGATGCTTCGAATATTGTTCAATGCTGGCCACAAGTTGTAAGACATCGGCCTGGTCATACCCGGGTGCAACGATTTGCTGCGTAAGCTGTGGCACGCCATAAGTAAGTGTCCCGGTCTTGTCAAAAATAATGGTTCTGCATGTGTCGAGCTGTTCCAGCACGGAGGGGTCCTTCACCACAATTCCCCGGCGGGCGGCGAGCGAGATGGAGCCAATGATGCTGACGGGGATAGCGATCAGCAATGGACAGGGCGTGGCAATCACCAGTACCGAGAGGAACCGCACGGCATTGCCGCTGGCAGCCCAGGCAATCAGCGCCACGCCAAGAGCAAACGGCGTATAATATGCGCCCAATTGGTCCCCAAGACGCCGGATACGCGGACGGTTTTGCTGGGCGTTTTTCATCACCGCCATGATTCGAGCATAGCGTGAGTCAACCGCCAGCTTTTCCGCTCTGATCGTAAGTGCTGATTCGCCATTGACAGCGCCAGAAAGGACCCGCGCACCGGGTGTTTTGGAAATCTCAAACGGCTCCCCGGTCAGGTACGATTCATCCATGATTCCTTCGCCATCAATGACGACCCCATCCACGGGACAGATTTCATGCGGATAGACAATCAGTATGTCGCCGACACGGACTTCGTCGAGCGGTATGTCCGCAATGGCAGAATCTTGCCGGCGGTGTGCAATGCTGGGCACGCGTTTTGCCAGGGCCTCGAGCACAGACGATGCGCTGCGCACCGCGTAAGTCTCCAAGGCATTGCCGCCTGAAAGCATCAGCACAACCAGCGTTCCAGCAAGGTATTCACCCAGAATGACGGAAGCTACAATCGAGATGCCGGCCAGCAGGTCCGACCCAAACTGTCTTCGAACCACTCTGAGTGCCAGACCGTAAACAAGTGGACCACCGCCCAGAACCAGGGCTGCGAATAGCGGGATGTTATAGGCAAGAACGGACGATTTTAGTAGAAACCGCAAGAAAAGATGGGACGTTATTCCTGCGATCGCGATGATCGCGATAACGTTTTCCGCAGACATCCGGCGTGCCGTTTTGCCAGCCGGCGAACGTACTGAACTTCCATTATTCACTGGAAAATCCTGTGCCTTGCGGGTTGAAGCGCGTACGTTCAGGCGTTTTCTTCCCGAATTTTGATTACACTCTAGTGATAAGGCGGCGGAACGCGGCTCTCGAGAGGCAATCCTCCAAGCCAGGGGCCTTGATCCTGTCACATCCATTAGTTATTTTACCTCTAACAAGTTACAGAAATTATTCAGCCGTTTCGGAATGAGCGATGGGGCGGTGTGGGAAGAAGCTAGGAATTAAGCTTTGGCGACCGCGAGCATTCCTTTCTTTTGATCCCTTCCTATTTTCGCATTCCTGAAGAGGGGCTTGACTTAGCCTGTACTGTGTG
>DASRCX010000033.1:0-27112 GCA_035652895.1 Terriglobia bacterium | reverse complement strand
GCCGTTTGTGCAACTGGCAGCGTTGCACTTCGGCACGATTGCCGAACACCCGCTCGATGGCGGCGCGCAGGGCCTTGGCCCCATCGATCACAAACAAGTAGCGTCGCTCCGGGTTTAGCCCGCGCGCCACCAGGTCTTCCCAGCAGATCTTTTACGACCGCAGTGTTTTCCGTCGCGCCTTGCCACACTCCCAGCACGTGTTTCTGGCCGCTGGTGGCGATGCCCAGCGCCACCACCAGCACCTGCTGGCCGAAATGAATCCCGTCGATCAGAATCGCCACCAGATCGAGATCGCCAAGTTTCTTCTCACACAGTTCTTGCAACTGCGCCGCACTGGCGGCTACGAACTTCCGGCTCACGCTGGATTTTTCAATCCCGTAGCCGTCCACCACGCTCTCGACGGCCCGGCGATAGTTCCGCGAAGTCAGTCCCGCAACGATGCCTTCGCGCACCGCGCGCTACCGCCGTCCGTCGTGTTGCAGCCGCGCGTAACTGTCCAGTTCCACTTCCTGTCTTTCCCGCGTGCGCACTCGCGGACGCTCCACCGCCACTTTCCGCCCGCCGAACATTACGTATCCCGGCTGACGCCTCCAGCGCACCGCCCCCGACGTGGGGTCCGGCTGGTGTGGCGGCCCCACGCGACGTGTCACCTCGTTTTCCAGAATCGTCCCGATGATGCGCAGCCCGGCTTCGCCAGTCAACTGCTCCACCTGCGCCTGCAACTCCTCCCACACTTCGACCATCGGCAGCGGCACTCCCACTAGCAACTCCCGCTTGCCAGGCACCTCGAACTTCCCCTTGGACTTGTCTGGCCATCCCTGATAGGTTTTCTTCACAGCGGTTCTCCTTTTCCTCCTTGCCTCGGCAAGGAAAGAGTTTTCCAACCCGAACTCTATCCGAGTTCGGGTCGAGAACCGCTGCTTCTCTTCTTCACGTTTCAACTAAAGGCGGGACAACTTCCTTTGCGCTCGAATTATTGCTTTCGCGTTGGGTAGTTCACGCAAACCGTTTTGATCTCATAAGGCCGCATGTGTAACACAATTTTGTCCCCGGTCAGAGCTAAGTGGTTGCCTCCTTCAGGCTTTTCCATAAGATTTATCTCCTCGGCGGACTGGACGCCATCCGGGACGCTGATTTCAACATCGGATTCTTTTCCTTTCCACTCATACAGCCTGAGAATCAGGGCATCTGAATCTTCGCTCTTCTTCACAGCAGTCAAAACTACGTTTTCCTGAGGAATGCCAATAAAGGAGTGCCGCGACGGAAGCTCTCCCCCATGCGATCCGACTTGCACAGCGATCAATCCGTAATTTGCTTCATAGCCGCGGCGGATGCTCAGTGCATCTTGCCAGGTTCCGGCATGCGGGTAGAGCCAATAGCGGAAATGCTGATGACCACGATCCGCATGCGGGTCCGGCCATGTCGGCGAACGCAGCAGCGAAATGCGCAAAACATTGCCCTTGGCGTCATAACCATACTTGGACTCGTTAATGAGCGTGAAGCCGTGGCTCGCATCCCCGGAATCGGCCCATCGCAGGGCTGGGACTTCAAACTTGGCGGATTCCCAGGAATTTCTACGCGTGGTCGGCCGGTCGATCGAACCGAAGGGAATCTCGTAAGTCGCATTCTCATGGGACGCTGATAACGAGAAGGCAGCTTTCAGCAGGATATGGTCCTCATGCCAATCGAAATCACTGACCACTTCAAGCTCCCTGCTGTCGGCGCACAGTACATAGTCTTGAACGAAACGCGAAGAACGCCAGTTTCGAACCACACGGAACACGACGCGAAGCGGTGTGCGCTCCAACAAAGTCACGGATTCCGCTTTTTCCAGCGGTGCCGCAACTGTTTCGAAATCTGAATCGATGTTCCAGGCGTCGTACGCTTTCGGGACGTCGCGAAACGCGATCAATTCGTTACCGCAGGACCCTGGGGACAGGGCCTCAAATTGGGATTTCTTATTGTACAAACTGATCAGACAACCAGTTTCCGGGTCTATCTTGACGCGGAGATACGCGTTCTCCATCTGCCACCCATTCGTTTGCAGGTTCGTTGCTTCCGTCTGTCGCCCCGGGACCACGTGCAGCACTTCGTATCCCATAGAAGGGATCTCCGCGGTCTGAACGAGGAGCTGAAGCGTGTTGGTATTCGAATTTTGCGCCAAGATTTGCGACGGTAGGAGCCGATGATCCGTGTCAATCACGTGTACTCCGTCCGGTGTGGGTCCCGGCATCTCCACATCCACGGTCACAATTCCGGAACGAGGCCAGGCCAGGGAATTGAACACAAATACCGGCACGCCTTCACTGCCTTGAGTGTTCACATGTGCCTGAATCTCATGGAGAGCTTTTTCGCTGACTTCATGAGTTTCCAGCCGCACCTGGTCAAAATCTTTTTGTGCGTCTTTGTAAATTGTGGCGATGCCAGAACCCGCCGCAAGATCGTGAAACTCGTTGAATAGGACCTTCTGCCAAGCGTCATTCAAGACATCTTGTGGGTACAAAGCACCATCCAGCCAGGACAAGGAAGCAAACTTCTCCGCATCCAGAACAGAAACTTCACCTTTCCTCATGTTCTCTTTGTGGTGAGCCTGAGTTGTATATGTTCCGCGATGGTATTCGAAATACAGTTCGTCATCCCACGTGGGAATGCGCACCTTGCCTGCCGCGGGATGCCCCAGGGAGGGTTTCCCTGCAGCCAGGTTCCGATAATTCCAGACTGGAGAAGCGGAATCAATTTGGGGCAGCACCCGGTCGAAATACGCCTGCGCCGTTCCCATTTCCATACTCGGCAGGGCCGCTTCATCTTTACGCCAATGGTCTGCCTGGTCCAAAGTGAACCGGCTTGCGCCGCCGCCATGATCGCCAATTCCGAACAAATCCATTAGATCGAGGAGGTCTGGCGCGTAATTGCGTGCAGTGACCAGATCTGCCGCCAAACGGCTAGGATCGAAATCGTCATTGTCGTAGTTGTGCGGGAAATAAGTCAGCACTTTGCTGCCGTCTGGAGATTGCCACCAAAACAACTTCAAGGGCAAAACATTGGTGTCATTCCAGGCCATTTTTTGAGTTACAAAAAAATCAATTCCAGAACGTTTATAAATCTGGGGCAGTTGCCAGTTATAGCCAAAAGAATCCGGATTCCACCCGATGCGAACATTGACGCCGTAGAGATCCTTCAGCGCACGAGTCCCTATCAAGAGCTGGCGCACCAGGGACTCGCCGTCGGGCATGTTCAGATCGGGTTCCACCCACATTCCGCCTACGATTTCCCAGCGCCCCTCGCGGATACGAGTTTTGATCTCATCATTCAACTGAGGATATTTTTCCGCCATCCAGACGTTGTACTGCGCCGCGGACTGAGTGAAGGTGTAATTCGGATACTCCTTCATGAGCTGCAGCGCGGTGCCCCAGGTCCTCCGAATGGCCTCCATCGAATCGGTCCAGGGCCAGAGCCAGGCGGCATCAATATGTGAATTGCCGGTGAGATGATATTCGGCCCGCTGCAATTCCGGGCGCAGGGGCGCGAGGATTTGGAGGGATTTTCGCAAAGAAGTATCGAAGGCTTGTTGATCCCCACGAGGCAAGGCCTCAAAGTCCACGGCTCGCGCGGCAGTGTCCACCAGCTTCTGCTCCCCGGCCGGATTTCCACCAAGGGAGTTCGTCAGGAGGGCTGCTGAGAGGAGTTCCTCCCGGATATCTTTTGGGTTGGGCCGTGTGGCGGGGGGGCCAATAAAAAGGTTTACTCCAGTGAAGCTCTTTTGATCGACCGTTTGCAGGAGTTTCACCGCAACCAAGGCTTTGTCACCAGGCTTGCAATTCTCAAACAATAGAATCGGTTCGAGATCGTCGCCCATGGCCACTCGTTTGCCATTGACGTAGACAATTTGCGTCATGGGCCCGTTGACTTCGGCACGAAACTGAAACCAGATGCGAGAACCGGTGAGATCGTATCCATGCAGCGTCGGAGGGATTTGGATGACGGAGCGATACCAGACGCTATCAGAAGGCGCGGTGCTTCCCGGTTGGCGCACCTCCCAAGCGCTGTCATCAAGTTGCGGAGACTCTCCATGGGCCAGGTCGCCGGCGTGATAGCGCCACTCACCCGGCGGCAGGCTGCCTAACGCCTCAAGCTCGTCTAGAACAGCGCGAGATTCGACCGACAGGCGGCCAAGCGAGGCTTCCTGCTGCTGGTTAGGTTGCGCGATCGTAACCCGGCAGAAACAGAGAATTAGCCCGAGAATTCCAAGGACACCCTGGACTCGCCGCATGGAAGATTTCCTTGTCTATCCCAAATCGCACATGAGCTGCACATCATGGAAGCTGCGATCCGCTAGAAAAGCAATTTCAGGCCGAACTGCATGATGCGTGGCCCCTGGCCAACCGACTGAACCAACCCGAAGGTGGCATCGTTGATGTTGCCGTCCGGAAGTCCGAATTGCGCGTGATTGAAGGCATTAAAGAACTCCGTGCGGAATTGCAGAGTCGTTCTTTCCGTGATGGAAGTGTCTTTCTGGATGCTGATGTCCCAGTTGTTGATGCCCGGGCCGTGGAACAAACGGCGAGAAGCGTTGCCAAGTTGCCCCAGGGGCTCCAGACTGAAGAGCGAGGTATTGAAATACGGCTGTCCGGACCTGGGATCGGTAAAGTGGAGCGAACCCCCGGCAAAATTAGGCGTGTCAATGGGAAGCTGAATTGGTCCGGAGCCGGACGTGCCCAAGAGGGAACGATCATCTGTTTCCAAGAGCGTAACCGGCAATCCCGTCGAGAAGCGGGTGACCCCGCTTACCCTCCAACCTTTCGTCAGCCGGTTCGATGCGATCTTGTCAAATGGCAATTGGTAACCATAGCTGATTACGAAATTGTGCGTCATATCGAACGCCGAGAGAGATTTCAGCCTTGGATTCAGCACATCGACCTGCTCGCCGTAGCCCGATCCGGTGTCCTTCGCTTTACTGTAGGTGTAACCCGCCAGGAATTCTGACCGGCCACTAACGTGTTTCAAGGTTAACTGGAAAGAATTGTAGTCGGAATTACCGATCGTTGCGAAGTAAGAGTCGCTCGTGAAGGCACTTCCAAGGGTCTGGCGTGTGCCGTTCACCACTTGCCCCGCGGCAGTAGTGTAGGTATTGCTTTCTCCGAAAGGACCGCAGGTGGGCGATCCAGGGGCAACGTCGCTCGGTTGGCTCAGGCTGAGGCACAAGGCTGGATTGCCTGGGTTTGCTTCCAGAGCGGACAAAAGATGGTGCCCCTGTGAACCCACATAGGCCAACGTGAGCAACGTTCCTCGAGCAATTTGCCGGTCGATGGCGAATTCGTACTGCTCGGAATAAGGGAGTACGTTCCGGTAATAGAACGCGGGTGAACTGCCGATGGGCAAGAAGGAGGACCAGTTGATGGAAGTATCTGGATTTTGTGGCGACGAATTGAATGGAGGAGGTGCCACCGGGAACCGCTGTCCATTATCGAAACCCGTGCTGCGGGTTATGAACGGATTGGCAAACTCGGGAGGGGCTGGACTTCCATAGAAAAACCCGAAGGGAGCATCACCAATTTCGTTGAAGTTGGTGGCGCCTTCAAACGTAGTATAGAACTTCCCCCAACCTGCGCGAATGCTGAAATTTCCGGGACCGCCAGTTACCTTGGACAACCAGCCCTCGGAGACGCTGGGAGAATAGGCGAGCCCGATGCGGGGAGCAAAGTTGTTGTAGCGAATTGGCGCAAGGCCTTTGGCGATTCCCGGGTCACCAGGAAAAACCCACCCAACCGGCGATCCTGGGAACGTCAAGGATTGCAGCCCAGGAACGATTGTCTGGATTTCATTGTGCTCTTCCGACCAGGGAGAACTCACGTCCCAGCGCAGCCCGTAGTTGAGCGTAAGGTCCTGCCGGAGTCGCCAACTGTCCTGGCCGAACAGACCGATGTAATGGCTGTGTCCGTAGGAGGGAAAACCCTGCCCCTGCGAATAGTTATTGGGCGCACCAATCAGGAAATCCGCAAAATCGATCCCTGTTTCGGAGCCGTTAAAAGAGAAAGAGCCGTTGGAACCAAGGTTCTTTTCCGTTAGCTGGTTGAAGCGAAGCTGGCCGCCAAATTTAATCGTGTGCGTGCCTAGCACTTTGCTGAAGTTATCCATATAGGAATAGGTATTTTCGATGATCGGAAGGGGAGAGCTGCCCGAACCAGTGCCAAAGTTATTGAAACTGATTTGCGGAACCCCGGCAAAATCCGGCACCGATGGAACGATCCCAGTGAAGCCGAGTTCGCTCAGGATATCCGGACCGATTCCACCCGTCGGTTCGTTGACAACTTCCGACAAGCGCGTGAAAGCAACTCGCGCTTCGTTGACGGCTGTGCTGCCAAACGATTTGGTATCACCAATGTTGATCATCTGGACGCGGCCCTGTGATCCGTTCCCGAAGCCGGGCGTGACCGGATTCGGATTAAGTAAATTGTTATCGTCAAAAAAGTAGTAACCAGAGAGGAGCCCAAAGCTGGCGTTGTAATCAAGCCGTCCGCTGCCCTTGTCGTCGCGCAGGTGCTGAGCCGCTCCGGTACTCGTAAAGATCGGTTGGCCCTGCCCGCTAACCCCGTTGGATTTCGGGATGTACTGCAGCAGATTCATGGAGGGCTTTGTAATTGCCGACGTAGGGATTTGCGCGTTTGGAAAGACACACACACTGGAGCTGATGCAACCTGGCGTGTAATAAGGCTCTCCAGCAGTCACTGGATATTGGAGTTCCTGCGAAAGCTGCTGCGCCCAGGCAGTTCCCTGTACCGCGCCGGTCATCTGCGAGGCAATGGCCGAGAAATTTCCGCCCCGTTCATCGTTGCTTGGCACCAGAATTTGCCCGGAACTCTGTCCGTAGCGCAACCGGGTGCCCTGGTAATCTGCGAAGAAGAACAGCTTGTCTTTTTTGATCGGCCCTCCAAAAGTTCCACCAAATTGGTTTTGTTGAAAAACGCCGCGGGTTTTATCGAAGAATCCTTTTGCGTCCAGGGCAGTGTTGCGAAGGAATTCGAAAGCGCTCCCATGAAACTCATTCGTGCCTGACTTGGTCGTGACATTTATCTGACCGCCGGAGTAATTGCCGTACTCCGCGTCATAGCTATTCGTAATGATCTTGAATTCCTGAATCGAGTCCAGATTGGGGATCGCAGCCGTCCCGGAGAACGCCGCTTCCTGCACCGTGGCGCCGTTCAACAGAAAGCCGTTGTCGGCTTCACGCATTCCGTTTACCGAAAGGTTTCCGGCATTCAAGTCGCCAGAGACCTGCTGAATGGCAAAACCCGTGGAGGTAAATTGGCCGCCCATGCCTCCAGACAGGCCTGAGGTCACTGGGATCACGCCCGGTTGGAGTGCCAGCAAATCCGTGTAGCTGCGCGCGGACAACGGGGTAGTCAGGATTTTCTGCTCGGTGATTACCTGTCCCATTTGTGTGCTGACGGTCTCCGGTTGCACGACATCGGCCGCAACGGTCACCTTTTCAGTCACGTCCCCCACCGCAAGGGTGACGTCGATTCGCAGGACATCATTGATCTTTAATTCCAGTCCCGATTGAACGTTTGTCTTGAATCCTTGCTTGCTGAACTGCACGTCATAATTCCCAACGGGCAGTGCCTGCAAGGAATAGAAGCCCACGCTGTCGGTCATCACCGTCGTGGTGACACCCGTAGCGCGGTTGGTCGCTACAATCTGCACACTGGGAAGCACGGCGCCGCTCGGATCCCGTACGATGCCTGAGATGGTCCCGGTCACACCGGCGAACGCATACGGCACGACACAAACACAGACGAGAACAATCAAAAGGGCCAAAAGCAGGCGACGACGAATGATTTTATTACTAGCAAGCGCGTACTTCGAACTCATAATTCCCCTCCTACCCCGTATCGAGATTGAATAAAAATCAACCCATGGCGCGGCGGAAAACCGCCGCGCCACGCTCTCGACTTCACTTACAGACCCGTACGAACAAAATCTTTTCTCTGTCTTCTGCCGAACGTTCACGCCAACCGCAAAATCTGAGGCGGCGCATTCCACGCCGAAACTCGTACGGACAGATCCCCCTCTTTGGGAATGTCGAGCTTCCCAAAGGGATCCAGTCCCTTCATGTCGAGACGCGCTGTGCCCTGTAGCGAAACCGTTTCGCCGGGGGCAAGCCAGAAATAGTTGTCGTCCCACATCGCGGAATACATCTCTGGTTGCAATTGCACGGAAACAGGGTAAGCAGGCAAGCCTCCCGTGTTTTCCACGGTCAGGCTGATTTGTGCTTCGGTCTTCGATCGCCGGCCGATGTGCGCATTTCCCCTTAGGGCAGTGGGGAGTCCTTCCACTTGGGGTCGCAACCACGGGCCGCTCTGCGTCGGTGGCTCCGCCACCGGTCCGGCTTGCCACTGTTTGCGCTTTTCCGGATCAGTGAGCATTTTCAGAACACGCAGCCAATAAGCACGGCGAGACAGCCTGCCTCCGCTTGCATCCGTGAGTGTCAGCTCCAGGAAGAAATATCCTTCTGGTGTCTCCGGCGGGACAGGCCAGCGGACCTCTCTTGCGTCGCTCGCATAACCCAAAGCCGGAACATCCGTGGTCCACTTCTCTTCGTGGACCTGGCGCATGGATTGGTCGTAAATGCGCGCCGCGACTTGGGCTTTTTTCATCGGCTCTTGCCTGTCATTCACAGCGAAAACCGAAGCGCGGAATGTGTCTCCCGGACCCCAGGAGAAAAATCCTGTGTCTGCCATGATGTGTACGGGTTCATTCGCACGTTTTGCAGAGTAGAAAGGAATCTGGGGCTGCCCGCACCAGTCAATGATGTGCCAACTCGCTGCCACCGGTCCCAGCGAGTTATAAGTCCAAAGCGCCTCGCCTCCCTTGTACGGGAATTGCGCTCTCCACTGTTCCAGCACGTAGCCGAGCGTGTGATCGTAGGCCATCTGGCTGTAGTCAACCAGGTGTTCGACATCGGCTTTGCCGAAATCCCCGTACCAGGAAGCTCGCTGCCAGCTTTTTAGAAAAGTGTATCCAAGTTCCGCGCTGCGGTCGCGGATAGTGGGATAGCGACGCTTGAACGCTTCGATGTCGTAGCCGACCGGCTTTCGCTGCAATTCCTCTGCGGGGATGATGCGCTTGAGCAGGGAGACATTGGAAAAGCTACTGAACGACCATTCCGAAATGAAGTAATGCCCGCGGCCAAAGAGTTTGTGATACCAATTTACGTCCCCGGTATACATTGCCTCGGGTTCGTATGCGTGGTAATCGCCACCGTTTGGCGAATTCATGCGAAAGGGCCGTGTGCCGTCGTAACCCGCCAGAATTTCTCGGATCAAACCCAGCAGCGGCTCCATGCCATCGGAGTAGGGGTCGTATTCATTTCCACCGACGTAAACCCCAATGGAGGGATGCTGTCGAATGCGCATTACACTCTGCGTGATTTGTTCGCGCCATACAGCCAAGTTGGTTGTGCCGGGATTGTCGGCCCAGTTCAACGGGACATCTTGCCAGACCACGATTCCATGCTCGTCGCAGAGGTTATAAAACTGCTCGGTTTCGATGAGCGAAGTGCCTCCATTCAGGCGCAGCAGGTTCATCCCGTTATATTTCGCCGCGCGAATCATCCACTCTTCGCGCTCTGGCGTCAGCGCAAGCACATCGTCGCTGGTCATCCAGCACGCGCCCTTCGCATAGAAAGGACGCCCGTTGGCCACCCACAAATACATGTACGCTTCGTCTTCCAGGGATTTGTCCGGCGGCGTTGCGCGCGGACTGTCGGCGCTGATGGGGTTGCGTTTCAGCTCCAAGGTTCGAACTCCGAAGCGGCTCGTCACGACATCCTGTTGTCTCCCATCCTTCAGAAGCCTGAGCTGCAGGAGATAGAGCGGCTGGTCTCCTAATCCGTTTGGCCACCAGAGTTTCGGCTGCTTCAAACGGATCTCGTTCTCCCAAAACGAAAATCCTTGGGGAACTCTTTGCGTTGTCGTTGTCTTCCACACAGACTTCTGGCTGGCAGGGTCGATGATCTCCGCCTCAATTCGTCCTTCGAATACAGCGCCCGTGTTCGTCAGCATCGCTTGGACCCACAGCCCGGCTGATTCCTCGCTCACAGAATCGGTGCGAACAAATGGGGTCTCCAGATAGGCAGGCCCGGTAATTAATAATCGCACCGGCTGGTAAAGCCCCATCGTTCGATAGCGATTGCCCCATTGATAGCTCTCGGCGTCCTCCGCGTCCGGCTTGACGACCCGCGGCTTGTGGTTTTCGCTGGCATTGTTGTCGAAGTTCATCATCAGGTCGTGGGGTTCGTGCACCAGTCGAACCAGAATTTCATGCTCTTTCCCGGGGACGACCGTGTCGCTGATGTCGAACGTTGGGCCGCCTAAGTTTCCTTCGTGCGCTCCCAAGTACTCGCCGTCCAGCCAAACCATGCCGAAGTAGTCCATGCCGTCAAAGCGCAGACGCACGACGTCGTCGCGAGAATTCTCTGGGATTACGAAGCGCCGTCGGAGGTACCAGTCCCGTTGTTGAATCCACTGCAGATCCCGAAAATTTTCCGCGTACCACAGATTGGGAATCTCTCCGGCTTCCATCAGCGCGTACTGCACAGAGGAAGGAAGTGAAATCTTGACCCACTGCATGTCGGCGCTGTATCGCCCTGGGGTGAGTCGGTCGTCAGCTTCCGCCAGTTCCCAGCCTTCTCCGAGAGTGATCTGCCACCCTGCTTCACTCGCCTGGGCGGCGGCAGAGTGCAATTCAGGCCGGGACTGCACCGGGCTGACGGCATACACACGCGAAGCGCTGAGTTCTTTTAGAATTTCCTGGTTACTTTGTACGGCATCGACGCTGCTGGAATGGAACTTTTGTTGTTGCCCGATGGGCGTGTCTTCGGCGAAAACGTCTTTCGCGACGAGGGCTGTGCCGAGGACAGTGGCGGCGCCTGTGCCGAGCAAGCTCAAGCAGTCTCGCCTGGAAATCGTTCCTCGCTTCATTCGCCGTGTCCTGTCTGACCGGAACCAACGCCTGCTGAGGGCGAGTCGGTTAGCGCATCCGCACCGACCAGAAGATGCCCCTTCATCTTCAACAATGGCCGCATGGATTTTCTCCGAGCGGCGCTCATCCTATAGAAATCAATACAGAGCGTCAACACAAATTTCGGTATTATGTCCGTATTACGGAATACACTGCTTTGGGATGATTAGACCGGATTCCAGTATAGGCGCCGGCGTTCGGCGGCCCTTGGATTCTGCGTTTTCGAAAAGTGAGGCGGGAGCAGAGTGGAGGCTGGGTTCAGCTTCCTTCGGATGATCCTACTGCGGCACTACGTTCCGGTGTTCGGGACTGGCTAGGAGCTGGTTCCTTGCGTGGACTGCTAGGCGAGAGCATGCGTGAAGTTGCGGTTGCCGCATTGCGTAACTCTTCCTGGATCTGCGAAAGTTTGGGTTTCATTCTCGTCGCCGGGCCGGATATGCTCAAGCTTGCAATCGCCCGGCCGCTCTGGTCAAAAATCGGGGCTGCCACGCAAACCACCCCGGTCAAATTCTCTTCTAAGTCCAAGGCGATCGCCTTCTCGCGAACCAGCGCCAGGTGTTCCATCAGATGTTTTCTCTGCGTGATCGTCTTTGGGGTCATTCTGATCAGGGGATTTTGGTCAAGAATCGCCAATACCTCGCTTTCGGGCAAGTAGGCGAGAAAGGTTTTCCCCAGAGCCGTGCAATGCACGGGATTGCGCTCGCCGGGGACTGCCGCGATGCGCAGTGCGCTCGGACTTTGCAACACTTCGATGTAGGTAACTTGGCCGTCGTCCAAGATCCCTAGATTCACGGTTTCGCCAAATTGCAAAAGCAGGTTTTGCATCACCGTTTTTGCGACCGCTTGCAAACGCCGGAAGTGGACAGCAGGACCGGTTAGCTCGAAAAATTTCACAGCCAGGCGATAGTGCGACTTTTCCTCGTCCTTTTCGAGGTAGCCGAGTTTCTCTAACGAATAGAGAATGCGATGTGTCGTCGTGCGCGCAAACGGCAGTTCTTTGGATATTTCGGAGAAAGCCACAGACTTTTGCTTGCTGCTGTTCTCGATGAAGTACTCAAGGACCTTGAAGATTTTGCCCATCACCTCGATGTAGTTCTTGTCCTCTTGGATACGTTTGGGCTGTTTCGCGTGCTTCTTGCTCACGTCAATCCCTCGTGTGTCATTTTGTAGACCTGGCGCAGGCAGCGTTGCACCACATTTTCGTAAAACAGGGGATGTCTTGCGCTTAGCATAGCCGATTCGAGCCTTCATCTCCATTTGTTCGGCCGCTAGATGACGGCCAGAACCGATACTATTCTTTGTCTTGTCAGTTCCAAGACATCTCGATCTCTTCTAACGTCCGGCCACGCGTCTCCGGCACCATTCGGAAAGAAAAGACCAGCGCTAGGAAACAAAGAAAGGCAAAGAGCAGGAAGCAACCTCGCATCCCGAGATGGTCCACGAGCGTCAAAAACGTCGCCGTGACCAGAAAATCGCAAGCCCAGATCGCTACGGTCGCCAGGGACATCGCCTGGCCGCGAACTGTCGTCGGATAAATCTCAGAAATCAGCAGCCAAAAGATGGGCCCTAATCCGAGATCGAAGGCAGCCAGATACAGCAGAATGTCGATGATCACGATCCACTTTGTTGGCGAAGGACTACCCAGCGTATAGACCAGATGCAGCAACATGAGGCCCATTCCGGCCAAACTGACGAGCAACAGGGGGCGGCGGCCCACTTTGTCGAGCAGGAACATCGAAAGAACCGTGGTCGCAAGGCCTACCGCTCCGATCAGAAACGTCGCCAGGATTGCCACGGAAGCGCTGCTGAATCCGACCATCTGAAAAATCGTCGGCGCGTAATAGACGATGGTATTGATGCCGGTGATCTGCTGGAATGCGGCCAGAATAATCCCGACAATCAACGGTTTGGTAAAACGTCGTTGAAGAAGGTCCTGCACACGCAACTTCCCTGCCGCAGTCACCTTATGAAGTTCTTCCAAGTCGCGCTCCACTTCCCGTGGCCCTTCAATCTGGGAGAGGACTCGTGCGGCATCATCGAATCTTTGCCGCGCCGCCAGCCATCTTGGCGTTTCTGGGAGATAGATTACGCCGGCAAGCAGAAGAAGTGAGGGAAACATCGCGCTCATGAACATCCAGCGCCAATTCCCAGCTCCGGACAGCAGGTAATCAACATAGTATGCAATGACAACGCCGGCAGAAATCGCAAGTTGATTGAGAGTTACCAGCGCACCGCGATGCTTCTCGGGCGCGAGTTCCGCAATGTATAGCGGAGTGAGCATGGAGCTTACTCCAACGGCGGCCCCAACAAACAAACGCGAGATGACAAATACGAGGGCACTGTTGGCCAGTCCTGTCGTTATCGAGAAGATTCCAAATGTAATAGCCGTAACCAGCAGTGTCAGTCTCCTGCCAAAACGGTCACCCAGATATCCACCCACAGCCGCGCCAACCAGTGCACCAGCAAGAACAATGCTTACCGCAATCTCCGTGGTAAATGAGTTCAGATGAAATTGCTCGCGGACAAATAGAATCGCGCCAGAAATTACCGCTGTGTCGTAGCCAAAGAGAAATCCCCCAACAGCAACGGTAATGGATGTGAGCACGACGAATCTGCGCCGGACAATCGCCTGCCGGGAGAGATCCGTGCTTTCCAAAGCCGCTGATTCATTCACGAAGGTCCCCCCAAGTGCTGTCAATGCAGTCTCAAGTTGTTCCTCGAGGCTTTGAGCCGTAAGCAGTTCGCCTATTCCTCGATTATTTGGCAGTCGGTGCAGTATAGTCGCGAACTGCCCGGTGTCAACAGTTCTCTGCGTTTCATCCGTAATACGGAATTGCAAAACCTCGAAGCGGGTCGCTGCAGCGGACCCCAGAACGAGCAGGCAATATCACAAAACTCCCGCCCGGGACAAATCTGGGCACATTCACTGTTCCTCGTATCCGGCTTAGTTTCTGCCGGATGAAGAAGCCTTGCCAGCCGATTGAGATGGAATTTGGAAGGCCATCCGTCACAACGGCATCGATGCGATACCGTATTACGGAACATATGTTCATTTTTATTGACTTCCCATGTCTCCCCAACCTATCATGCGGCTCGCCTCAACCAGTGGGTGTTCGGCCGCGAATAGCCTCTCGCATAGCGGCTAGCTCCCAGCTTTTCAGGCTAATGCATAGCCAGTTGGGGAGTTTCGTATGAGTTGAAGGACCGAGGACCATGGTGACCAAGAGCAGGGTACTCAAGATTCTAAGGAACGGCGGATTCGTCAGAGTGGTTGGAATCAACCGTGTGACCGAACCTTGGTTCACCGAATTCGCCGGAAAACTTGGCTTTGATATGGTCTGGTTTGATATGGAACATCGCGCCCACGAATACGCATTGATTGATCCTTTATCGCTTGCTTGCCGCGCCACTGGCATGGACCTCATGGTCCGAATTCGCAAGACGGGTTACACCAGCGCCATGCGCGCTCTGGAATTCGGTGCAAACGGGGTCATGGTTCCCCACTGCCGCGATGCCGCAGAAGCCAGGCAATGGGTTGAATGGACGCGTTTCCCACCATTAGGCAAACGCGGCTTTGATGGCGCCGGCGCGGATGGCGAGTACACTTTGGCAGAACCCTTGGAGTATTTGAAAGAGTCCAACGAGCAGACCTTCCTTGTCCTACAAATTGAAGACCGAGAGGCTGTTGGTAACTCGGATCAAATCGCAGCAGTCGAGGGGGTGGATCTTTTATTCGTTGGACCTGCCGATCTCTCCATTGATTACGGCGTGCCAATGCAGCGCGAACATCCTCTTGTCCAGAAAGCAATGGATAAAGTGGCCAACGCAGCAGCCAAGGCTGGAAAATGGTGGGGAACCGTCACCACTACACCGGAGTCCGCCCAGACAGAACTGAATCGAGGCGCTCGCATGATAACCTGCGCCGACGACCATTTTCTTCTCGTAAAAGGACTGCAAGAGGCCCTTCACCAGTTCCGGCATGTCCACATCTCAGGTGATGGTCGGGCGAGGAAATAGAACGATGCAGCTTTATCCTGGTGCTGACCTGATCGAATGCGAGATCAACGGCAGGCCGCTTTATCTCCCACTTCTTCGCGAGGGACGCAAGGCTCTGCTTCTTGATTGCGGCACGAAGCAGCACGCCGAGAACGACATACCGAAAGCGCTGAGCCGGCTTGGAGTGGCTCCAGAAGATGTCCTGTGGGTGGTAATTACACATCCCGATGCTGATCACTGCGGAGGAAGTGCCGAGATCCAGAGGCTTTGTCCGAATGCCCGCATTGCTTGCGGCGAAGCCGACCGCGCTCTTATCGAATCACCGGATTATCTCTATTCGTTTCGTTATGACGCTTATCGCAAGGATCACGGGATTTTTTTTGATCCGGAGACAGAGCTAGCCATCCGCAACTGTAGCTCGACCGCCCAACCCGTGGCATTCACGTTCACCGGCGGCGAAACTTTCCGCCTTGGACCGGATCGGGTACTTGAGCTTTGGCATCTGCCCGGGCATAGTCACGGTCACTTGGGGCTTTACGACTCAAAACACGGCACGCTCTTTTATGGCGATGCGATTCAAGGAGCTGGCTACCGCTCACTTGCGGGGCTCTGGACGCTATGCCCAACCTACCTTTACGTCGAGTCCTACTTACAGACCATCCGCACTATTGAGACATGTCCTGCAGAAACGATTGTCGGGTGTCACTGGCCCGTTTTGCGGGACCGCCAGGCCATTCTGCAGTTTTGCGCCGAGTCCCGGAACTTCGTGTCACAGGCAGATCGTTTGATTCGAGACTATCTAAGCAAGCATGGTTCTGGAGTTTCCCTCCGCGAACTTTGTGAGCGACTTTCCGATCAACTGGGCGATTGGCCTTGGGAAGTTCACTTCGAACTTGCGAACGCGTTTTCCGGTCATCTGGACTATGGTGTGCAGAGCGGCCGGATAGAAGTTGAAACATCCGGCTTTCCGTTTCAGTACCGTCTCAAGAAAGCGGACCGGAAAAATTGATTCTGGAAGGCAAAGAATGACAGGGCCCGATTACAATCAAAGACTCGCAGGTCGCCGGGGTGTGGTGACCGGTGCGGCAAAAGGGCTGGGTCTGGCGATCGCTCGCCGTCTCCTCGCGGATGGCGCCAATGTGCTGCTGGTGGATAAAGATCCCATGGTTCTTTCGCACATCGGCACCAGGGAATTTCCTGTGTCCCGGGCATTCGCGCTCGTAAAGGACCTTGCAGAAGCTGATGCCGCCCGATTTGTTTTCAGTAAAGCCCCCGAAGCTCTCGGCACCGCAGACATCCTTATAAACAATGCCGCGTGGAGTTTTCACAAACCGATGCTAGAGGTTACCTTCGAGGAGTTTGATACCGTGGTGGGCGTCAACCAGCGTGCTCCGTACTTTCTGGCTCAGGAATTCCTACGACAGCTTTCCCGAGCCGCCAACAAACCACCGGACTCAGCAATTGTGAACATCGCCTCGGTGAACGCACTTGCCGGGAACCCCAACTTGGTCGCTTACGCGGGAACAAAGGGCGCCCTGGTTGCGATGACGCGGGCCATCGCCGTGGAAATGAAGGAACTAGGCGTACGGGTCAACACCATCAGCCCCGCAGCGATTGAGACCTTTCACACCAAGCAACTGATTGCCTCGGGCGTAATTGATCCTCCAAAGCTATTGGAACCTTATTTGATCAAACGCTTCGCGAGCTGCGAGGAAATTGCCGAACTGGTCGCTTTCTTATGTTCTTCTGCGGCGAGCTATGTGAACGGAGCAAATTGGGTGATCGACGGCGGCTATATGGCACAGTAGCGTGCCTTAAAACCCAGTTGAGGTGTTCCCTTGCTTTCATCTGCTTTCGAAAGGCAAACGTGACCTTAGCGCAATTCAGAAGGGAGCTTCTTGTCAATGAAGGTGACGGACGTCAGCGTTTTCCTGGTAGGTGCTGCCTGGCGCAATTATGTTTTCGTGAAAATCCAGACGGACTCCGGCCTCGTCGGTTGGGGAGAGGCCACCTTAGGTTGGAAAGAGACCGCTGTGCGCGAGCTGATTGTGGATTTCGGGCGTCGCTATGTTGTCGGCCAGGACCCTTTCGACATCGAAGCCATCTGGTTCAAGCTCTATCAAATCGAACACAACACCGGGCCGGTCATGTATTCAGCGATGGCGGGAATCGAAATGGCCCTTTGGGATATTGCCGGAAAAGCTTGCGGCCAACCCGTCTACAACCTCGTCGGGGGTAAAGTTCGCAACAAAGTCAAAGCCTATGCGAATGGATGGTATAGCAGCACCAAAGATCTGAAGGAGCTTGCTGATAAAGCAAAGCAGGTTAAGCAGCGTGGCTACCGAGCCCTGAAATTTGATCCGTTTGGGCCGGGCGGCCGCGAAATTTCGCGTGCTGACTTGCGCCGGGCATGCGAAACGGTGGGGGCAGTTCGCGGCGCGGTCGGGGACGATGTGGATATTCTGCTGGAGTTCCACGGACGCTTCAGCCCGATCATGGCCCTGGAAGCCATCCGTGCCATGGTTCCCTACAATCCTGGCTGGTGCGAAGAACCAATTCCTGCGCATAATCAGGAGT
Organism: Terriglobia bacterium; assembly: GCA_035652895.1. Lineage (GTDB taxonomy): Bacteria > Acidobacteriota > Terriglobia > UBA7540 > UBA7540 > SCRD01. The sequence goes on along the minus strand of DASRCX010000033.1, from coordinate 9,520 downwards.
CTATGGCTCAGGTCGTGGCAGGCTCTCCGCTTCGCGTTGCCACGGGTGAACACACCTACAGCCGCTTCGGTTTTCTCGATCTTTTGCAACACAAGGCCGCCCACGTCATCCAGCCGGATATCACTTACGCCGGTGGCTTCCTCGAAACCAAAAAAATTGCTGCGCTGGCAGAAACCTACTACGTCAGCGTGGCCCCGCACAATTGCGATGGCCCTCTGAAAACCATTGCGGGAATCCACTTGGCGGCCAATCTTCCAAATTTCCTAATTCTCGAAACCTTTCAAGATTACGACGTGCCTTGGCGTGAGAACCTGACATCTGGAACGCCCCAAGTGAAAGACGGCTTCTATGAGGTCCCATCCGCTGCCGGATGGGGTTTGCAAGTCAACGAAGCCGCAATCGCCGCTCATCCCGAAGATCCGGATGCCAAGCTCAACATGTTTTCCTCAGACTGGGAGGAGCGGATGTGCCGGTAACGGTTGAGAGTGATACTTGAGGAGAGCCTAGGTTGTTGCGTACTGAAAGAGACGTAATGCAAATAGATGCAACCCGGCGGGACTTCCTGAAGCTGGCAGGGATGGCCGCAGCAGGAATCGCAGCGGAGTCCTCTTCGCCGGTTCTAGCGCAATCATCAATTTCACCTAATCAACCTTGGAAAGCCTTGATTACCAGCGATGAAGCGCGCTTGGCTCCGTCCGCTCCCATCTCCTGGGCTCCGTGGACGGCGCCGCTCGGTCAGGATTGTATCGCTATTTTTCCCGACAAAAAGTTCCAACCCATCCTGGGCTTCGGCGCAGCCTTTACCGATGGCGCTTGCTACTTATTCAGTAAACTCCATGCCCAAGCGCGCGCTGAATTGTTTCACACTCTTTTCCATCCGTCGGAGATGAACCTCAACGTGTGCCGCACCTGCATCGGCTCCTCCGATAATTCTGTGACGGTTTACAGTTTCGATGAAGGCGATGCCGATCCCGATCTGACTCGATTCTCTATCGAGCATGACCGTGCTTATATCCTGCCGACGCTGCGCGAAGCACGCGCGATCAATCCAGATTTATTCCTGTTCTCTTCTCCGTGGAGCCCCCCAGGATGGATGAAAGACAACGGCAGCCTGCTCGGGGGGTGCATGCACCGCGCGCACATGCCTTCCTATGCCAAATACTTTGTGAAATTTCTGCGCGCTTACGAAGCGGAGAAGGTGCCGATTCAAGCCGTGACCATACAAAATGAAGTGGATGCCGACCAGCAAGGCTTGATGCCAGCCTGCTTCTGGCCGCAAGACTACGAAGCGGATTTTGTCCGCCTGCATCTTGGTCCTGAGTTTGCGCGAAATGGTGTGGGCACGAAAATTTGGATTATCGACCACAACTATAATCTGTGGGGTCGTGCCATCGCTGAATTGGAAACTCCGGACGTTCGCAAATACACAACTGCCGTGGCCTGGCATGGATACACGGGCCAACCGGAATGGATGAGCCGCGTACAAAATGCTTTTCCTGATATCGAGATGTACTGGACCGAAGGCAGCCCGGACCACAATGATCCCGAGTACATGAAATGTTGGGCCTCCTGGGCCCGACAATTCACCCAGATCCTCCGCAATTCTTGCAGGGGCGTAACCAGTTGGTGCTTTGCCACCGATGAGCTCGGCCATCCCAATGTCGGGCCCTACCCGCTAGGTGGCCTCATAACCATCGACTCGAAAACCATGGAGATATACCACAGTGGTCAATACTGGGCCATGGCTCATTTTTCGCGATTCATCCGCCGTGGTGCATTTCGAATCCAAACGAAAGGACCTGCCACGGACCTTCACCACTGTGCCTTCCAGAATCCGGACGGATCTGTCGTTGTCGTCCTTACGAACTCTGGCGCGACACGCGTATGCCAACTCCAGCTTCTGGACCAGGCGGCATCGTTTCATCTGCCGGCCAATTCCGTTATGACCTTGATTTCTACTTAACGGCAAGTCGCCCGGCTAAGATGTGATTTGAGGAACGAACGTGAGCATAAAACTGGGACGCCGCGAATTCCTGGCAATGTCCAGACCGTATGCGTTGCCACCAGGGAACGAGAAGTCTCCTGATTCCACGCCAAGAGTGGATCAACCTTCCAAGACGTTCTCCAACAAACCGATTCGAGTTTGGGTCACCGACGGCAAGCACCGCCTAGCTCCGGCTCCGGACATAGACTGGAGCAATTCGACACCCGGGAAAACCGCAGCCACCGTTGTCTTGCAGCCTGAGCTCAAATTTCAGCAAATACTCGGATTCGGCGGAGCCATGACCGATGCCTCTTGTTACGTCTTTTCGCGGCTTCCTTCCGCCGCTAGAGCACACTTGTTCTGCTCTCTCTTCAGCCCTACCGAGCTTGCGTTTAATGTTTGCCGGATTTGCATCGGTTCTTCGGACTGCTCAACGTCCGTGTTCAGTTACGACGATGGCGAGCCTGATCCGGACTTGCGGCGATTCTCGATAGAGCGCGATCGTGGCTACATCCTACCGACTCTCCGGGAAGCGCGCAGCTTCAATCCCGATATTTTTTTGTTCGCTTCCCCATGGAGCCCTCCGGGCTGGATGAAATCCAATGGCAGCCTTCTCGGTGGTTGTATGCGCCACACCTATATGGCTTCGTATGCAAACTATTTTCTTGAATTCTTGCGCGGCTATGAATCCGAACGAGTCCCCATTCAGGCGGTCACCATTCAAAACGAAGTGGACGCAGATCAGGACGGAACCATGCCTGCCTGTGCGTGGCCCCAGGATTACGAAGCAGACTTTCTCACCATGCATCTAGGCCCACTTTTCCAGAGGGCGGGCATCGAAACAAAGATTTGGATTATCGATCACAACTACAATCTTTGGGGACGCGCAATGGGAGAATTGGAGACTCCCGACGTTCGAAAATATACTAACGCCGTGGCCTGGCATGGCTACGTGGGGCAGCCACAGTGGATCCGCCGGGTACAGAATGCTTTTCCGGAAGTGGAGATGTATTGGACTGAGGGCGGGCCGGACTTCCGTTCGGAAGAGTACGCGCGTGAGTGGGCAAAGTGGGGGGAAACCTTTACTTCGATCATTAAGAATTGTTGCCGCTCGATCACGGTTTGGACTTTAGCCAGCGACGAAAATGGCCGGCCCTACGTTGGCGGCTCACCCACAGGCCTGGGCGGCGCGATGCTCATCCATTCCAAGACGCATGAAATCACCTATAGCGGAATGTTCTGGGCTCTGGCACACTTCTCCAAATTTGTGCGGCGCGGGGCGACAAGAATCGAATCACAGGGTGAATTGACGGGACTCTCTCACTGTGCTTTTGAAAATCCCGGCGGAACGGTTGCCGTGGTTCTTACAAATCAAGGCGCCCAAAGATCCTGTGAACTGAGACTCGGATCGAAAGCAGCCAACGTTTCTCTTTCATCGGATTCCGTCACGACCTTGCTACTTTCAAATGGAGAGCAAGCGGGATAAGAAAGCAACGAAACAGGCTTTGAAGCAACTCGAGGCCTTCATAATGCGAGCTTGTAACCTCTGGACGCGGAACTCTATTTTCCTTTTTGCTGCCACTTTAGCCTTATCCTCTGCTGCAATCGCTGGACAACAAAACTCGACGGAGAACTTGGCGCTATGGGCTCGTGCAACTGCTTCTAGCACCGAGGAGGGCACCAAAGCTGATTTCTTGGTGGACGGCGACATAACAAATACGCATTGGTCCGCAAAGCATGGATCGCACCCGTCGGATACCTGGGTCCAATTGGGGTGGCCAGAAACCATAAGTGTTAAGGAAGTGGTCATCCGGCAAGAATCAGCTGACAATCTCTGTCACCTGGAACTGGAAATTCGTGATGCGGATGGTGGATGGAAAACGCTCCGATCAATTGGGGATTCGACGCATGCTCTACCTCGGACGATCCTGATTCAATTTGACGTACAGAAAACGAACGGACTCCGCATTACTCGGCTTGCTGGTCCTGTCAGTCTCATGGAAATTGAGGCCTACAATCGCACGGATCCTCCTGTTGTCGAGATGGCCTCCGATCTTCTGAACCACCTGTTTGGAATCGTAACCGATGCATTTGGAACGCAACCTTTTGGGAATATTCCCGTTCGTTTGCAGGGAACGGCAGGCGGAAAGCCCTGGCAGGTAACGACGCGCACCGATGCCAATGGAATCTTCGCAGCCGATATGCCGGTCGGTCTGACAGGCGATGTTAATGCTGAGGCTGACATATCGAATGGCGTCGTCGCCCGCCAGACCTTGCCGGCAGGCGATTTCGCGCCTGGTTTGAGCCTCCCCGACGAATCGGTTGCGCCGATCACTTTGGACGGAACTTGGCGTTTCCAGCCGGATCCCCCCGTGGATTTTTACCAAACTAGCTTCTTCGATGCGAACTGGAAAGAAATTCAGATTCCATCGCACTGGGTCATGCAAGGCTTCGAGAGCAAAACAGGTGTTGGTGGCTATCGCCGTCATTTGAACATACCGGTAGAATTCCGTGGCCGTCGTATCAAGTTGGAATTCTCAGGTGTTTACTCGGGAGCAGAGGTTTGGCTAAACGGCGAACGTATCGGTTCACACGAAGGCGGGTTTTCCCCATTTGAGTTGGATATCACCGGCGCCGCACGACTAGGCCAGGACAATCTGCTGGCGGTGCTGGTTCGCGAGAATACGCTTTCCTCCCATCTGGATAACATGAGTTATTACGCGAACTTCCCTCTTGCGGGAATCTTTCGCAACGTCAAAATCTTCAGCGTGCCGGAGGTTCACGTCCGGCGTCTCCACGTACAAACCACATTTGATCCTGTCTATCATGACGCCCAACTGACTGTAGACTTCTCTGTCGAAAATGAATCTGCCGAGGAAATTCGTGGCGGTCGACTGACTTTTGCTCTCCGTGATCAGCAGAATCGTCCTGTGGCGATTCCCGACGAGCATCTTGACATCAACTTGCCGCCGTGGTCGCGGCTCGAGAAAACACTTCACATCAAAGTTGCGTCGCCACAGCACTGGGAGGCGGAGCATCCCTATCTTTATATTTTGCGAGGAGAGCTATCCGGCGGGGTGCGGATTGCTGAAGTTGTCTCACGCACTTTCGGCTTTCGCCAAGTGGAAATCCGCAGCACTCAATTCCTAATCAACGGAGTGCCCATCAAATTCCGTGGAGTAAACCATTTCGAAGCAGATCCCCTGACAGGCCGCGCTGTCTCCGCGGATCTGACGCATCGCGACCTGGAAATGATGAAAGAGGCCAATCTGGACGCGATTCGGACTTCTGCATTTCCGGCAGTCGAAGATCTGTACAATGAGGCCGATAAGATGGGCTTCTACGTCGAAGAAGAGGGCCCGTTCTGCTGGGTGAATGAAAGCTCCGACCTCCGGTATCTCCCGACCATCGTTCAGCGCATTGCCGAAATGCTGGACCGCGACCGCTCTCACCCTAGCGTGGTCTATTGGTCGATCGCTAATGAAAGCAACTGGGGACCCGATTTTGAGGCGGCTCACCTTTTTGCGAGATTACATGACCCTACCCGGCCAAACAGTGCCGGTCAAAGCAGTACCCTCGAACTGGCGACGATGCACAATCCCATAACCATCAAACGAATGGAGGAACAGAAGGACGTTAAGGTACCCATTATCTGGGACGAAAGTCTCTGCATCTTCCAAGGCGATATTTGGGGGGATACGAGAGAAATGTGGCTCGACCCCGGTGATCGCGATTACTATATTGAGCCTCTCATTCCCATCTGGGAGGAGGTTCAGTCCAGCAACAACGTGCAGGGCGGAATGATCTGGGCCTGGGTCGATGACATTTTCCTGGTTCCCGGCCGAGATTCGGAATACGGCCGCGGGAGTGTCGTCGGACCGTTTCACGCACTCGATGGCATCTATCATCTGCCGGGACGCGGGATTGTCGGCGATGCCCCTTGGGGTATCGTCGATGGATGGCGCCGCAAAAAGCCTGAATTCTGGCATGTAAAAATGCTCATGTCTCCGGTTCACATCCAGGAGCTAGATCTGCCCAAATGGAAGCCTGGTAAACCAGCCAACATCACCGTCGACAACCGCTACGAATTCACGAATCTATCCGAACTCACACTCGAATGGTCAATCGGAGGCCAGCACGGCACCCTTCGCCCAAACATTCCTGCTCACGCAAGCGGCACGATTTCGATTCCGATCGATTCTAAAACCCAGCCGGGCCAGACCTTGTGTCTTCGTTTCTTGGATAGGAACGGAGCGTTGGTGATCCCCTATGCAGCGCAACTTGGGGCTCTTCCAGAGCCGTCAGATGAACGTTTGCCTAAGCACAAGCCAGTGCGTTATATCCATGAGCCTTCCTGGCTCGGCGGCCCGATGGATCGCTTCCTTGGCGACGATTTTGAAATCGCATTCGATGGTGCGAGTGGGCGGATCCGGCGGGCCCTCCTAAACGGACACTCCGTTTTATACGACTCGCCGAAGCTCCACATCCTGCCCATTGAAGCAACAAAGGAAGAATTTCCTCTATTTGACACCTGGCGGCTCACCAAACCCATGGAGATTCGCCAAGTAGACCATGATTACGAAATCACTGAAACCGGAACATACCGGGATTTCGCCGGGCACTTGCGATTCCGCATTACGCCGGAAGGCAGTCTGCACGTTGGCTACGATTTTACTTACACGGGGACAGACACACGCGCGCGTGAAGTTGGCATTCAATTCGGCGTCCCGCTCTGGTGCGACCGGCTTGAGTGGAAACGCCGGGGAGAATGGATCGTTTATCCGGAAGATCACATCGGAAGAAATGAGGGGACAGCCATGGCTCATGCTCCTGGCCCACAAAATGTCCCACCGACCCAACCCTTTGCGCTCGACGACACGCCTCTTGGCACCAACGATTTCCGCAGCACCAAGCGCAATTTTGTCTTCGCCACATTGACCGACAAGGACGGCTACGGGATTGGAGTGGAAGCGCTTGGCTCGCAGCATCTGCGGGCCATAGTGGATCCACAGCAGATTGAGGTCAACGTAAATGACTGGTTTGGAGGCGTAGCCGCCGTCGCATCGGGCGAATGGTCTCAAAACTACGGCATAGGCCGCGAACTCCGGGCAGACGATCCCAGCCAGGGCGCGGCACAAAACAAAGTCGCCGGCTCCATCCAGCTTTATTTGCTGGGACCCCAGAATTCCCAGAATTGGCTGAGGCAAAGGCAGGTTATTGCCAACTCCAAGTAATGGGAGAACACAAGGCACGAGAAAGGTCAAAGGGATGCCTCAGTTCATTTGTGAAGCGCGATCCGCCAACGATCTTCTTCGCTCAGATTGCTTTTGGATTGCAGGTCGCGTGGCAATCAGGCACAAGAAAACAGTCACGATACTCTTCGCGCTCGTGCTACTTTTCCTCAACATATGCCTCGCTCAGGAGCCAAAACTGCTTCACGGCCCCGAAGAAGTCGCGATCTCCTCGCACCATCTCACCAAACGACCGGTTAGCCCCATGCAACAGGGCCAATTCATCGAGATTCTGTGCAATCTGATTCCGTCCATCACTGCCCAACAAGTCGTTTCCACCAGTTTTGAGGCAGCGCCTCCCTGCCGCGTGGCCTACAAGGGTGATGCGGATCAGATTCCTCGCCCTTGGTATCCGGATGGCGCAGTTCAGGTCACGCAGTATTCGCTCGATACCGATCATCCCTTTAACGGCGCCCGCTCACAAAAGATCGAGATTCCCATCGAACATGCCCGTGCAGGCATTTCTCAAGACGGGTTTTATCTGAAAAAAGGAGTTGCCTACACGCTGCGGTTGCATATGCGCAGCGATCGGCCCCTTCGTGTAAATGCGAGTCTACATGGCGGTGGCGGCCTGGTCGCAGGACCCGTCTCCCTTGGCCAATCGGGAACGGAATGGAATGCTGCGGAAGCCCAATTGTTGGCCGAGTGCACGTTAAACGACGCCACACTAACCATCGATTTCGAGGGGCCCGGCACATTGTGGCTCGATCGGATTTATTTGATCGGCTCGGATGCGGTACTCGGCATCTGGCGTCCCGACGTGGTAGCAGCCCTGAGCGCCATGCACCCGGCAGTGATTCGCTTCGGAGGCAGCACGATCGAAGATTACGATTGGCAAAGCAGCATCGGGCCGTGGGATCAACGCCAGCCATTTACCACCATCTGGGGAGGCCTCGAAGAGAATTTCGTCGGCATTGACGAGTTCATCCAACTTTGCCGCCTGATCAATGCCGAACCGCTGCTCTGCGTTCGATGGACAGGGATGAAGCCCGCCGATGCGGCGGCGGAGGTAGAGTATTGCAACGGCAGTGCGGCAACCCATTGGGGTGCCCTGCGCGCAAAGAACGGCCATCCCGAGCCTTACGGCGTCAGATACTGGCAAATCGGCAACGAAGTGGGCAACCCTGACTATGACAACACGGTTGCTGCCTTTGCGGCAGCGATGAAGAATGTCGATCCCAACATAAAGTTGATCTCGTCGTTTCCGACACCAGAACTTCTTGCCGCCGCAGGAAGTTCATTCAATTACCTTGCACCCCATCATTACGAAATCGACGACCTTGTAAAGGAACAGCAAGACCTTGCGAGGCTCGCGGACTGGATTGCCCATTCGGGAGGGGACAAGGACATCCGTGTCGCAGTCACGGAGTGGAATACAACCGGCGGCGACTTCGGCCTTCACCGTGGCATGCTTCAGACGCTGGGGAATGCACTCAGCGTTTCCCGTTATCTTAATCTGCTTCAGAGGTATGCCGACCTTGTCGAGATTGCGAACCGGTCAAACCTCTCGGATAGCTTCGGCTCAGGTTTCCTGGAAACCGGCCCGGGGTGGATTTACAAAACACCCGCCTATTACGCGCAACAGATGTATGCGCAGGCCGCGGGCAGCTATCCCGTGATGATCAGGCGCTCCACACTGGAGGCATGGCCGTTGCAGGTTCCGGACCTGAGCGCCACACTCTCGGCGGATAGCAAGACATTGCGCATCTACGCAGTGAATTCGTCGCCGCAGGCTAAGTCAATCCGGTTCCACCTCGAAGACGTCTCTGGAGAAGTCTCCGGCGGATTCGTCGAGATGCTGGACGATCGAGAACACAGCCTGACAACCGAGGTGATGAACAGCCGCGACGATCCGAATCGCGTTTCTTCACACCGTCAGCCGTTATCCGGCCTTGGAAAAACGTTCGATTTCACTTTCCAGCCCTTTGCGCTTACCGAACTCGATCTGAAACTTAGCCACTAGCTGAAGTTGCGTGAGCGATACGTGAGGCGCATCTTGTTCTGACGAGGTGGTGTGTAGCATTGTGGCCTGCTGGTGGGGAGGCAGATCCGATGACGCAGCAAGAACGAAGCAGAAAAGCGCGCCAGAAGTGGCGAGGGCTGGTTTCCGAGCAAGCCCGCAGCGGGCAGGGTGTGGCGGCGTTTTGCCGGGAGCGCCGATTGTGCATTCCGCATTTTTACTGGTGGAAGAAACGACTGCGGGAAAGTTCGCCGGCGAAGCCTGCCGGCGCAGGCAGGTTCGTCG